>CAXBKX010000030.1:0-5150 GCA_963976475.1 uncultured Rhodobacterales bacterium | reverse complement strand
ACCCAGATCCACCTTAACAAGGCTGCAAACTGGTCTAAAATCTAGGACCACCTCTGTCATGTGGCATATCCTTTTCTCAATGAGAATTGCAGCGCTTCAACAACGCTATGATATGCCGCCCATCCGGGCCGTCACCAACTTTCGGCTATAACTCGGATTTCGGCGGCCAATATGGATGGGCGGTCTTTGACAAACGCTTCATAGTCCGTCGTCGTTTTGATCTTATATTTTGCTTGAAGCTGGCTGTTAGTCAGTTTGCCCTGCAAATAGACTGGAATAGCATTGTGATTTATAGGTCCGAGGGCTTCGGGGTAAAGAACACTATTGCGGGCAAGAACTGTGCGGTTGTGGGTTAAAAATTTTTGGATACTGGTTGATCCGGTCTTGGTTGTGCCAATGTGCAGTGTCGCGGTTTTATCCAAGGTTCTAATCCTTTGCAGAGGTGCGCAATTCAAGCGGACGCTCAATAACCCGCTCAATAAATTCCTGCATGACGGTTTCGCAATACGCATGACCGTCAAACGACTGAGTAATCTGCCTGCGAGTTAAATAGGTTCTCATACCCGAGGTGATACCTGCGACGCTGGTCTCTACCAGTTGACCGGTTTCTTGATCCAGCACTGACCGCACCCCAGCAATATCAGTGGCTATAATGGGCATCCCAAGGCAAAGCGCCTCGAGAAGGACCATCGGTTGACCTTCGTAGTCTGACGATAAAACAAAACAATCGCTGTGGGCCATAATCGCAAAGGGGTTTGGCCTGTGACCAGTAAAGATCACCTGATCAGACACCTTATGGGCACGGGCCGTAGCGACCAGATCATCCCGTATCGGGCCATCACCAATCAGGATAAGCTCGGTGTTATGGCCCTCGGCGCGCAGGGCGGCCAGTGCGATGATCATCCGGTCTTGTGCCTTTTCCCCTGATAAACGTCCGACGCTAACAAAGCGGATAGGTCCTTTGGGGAACGCGAGATCATCGGGCAAATCTGCCTGTGACAAAGCGACAATGCCTGCGGGGTCAATCATATTCCGGACCGAGACAGCACTTGCAGGGGTTTTATAATATTGCGCAAGGTTGGCACTATTGAGCGCGCAGGTAGCTGGTGAAACAGACGCAACCGCATCAAAATATTTATAGGCCGCAAAGACGCCATGTAGAATACCAAAGCGGACAACGGCTTCTGACAGCATGTCGTTGTGTTGGTAAATAACGTGCCGTTTGGCGGGTGTTGCGGCGATTAGCATCGCCCAGAACCGGGAGTATCCACTAAAATCAATCGCCGCATCAAAGGTCAGGTCGCCAAACATACGACGGGCTTCGCGTCGGAAAAAGTCTTTGATTTGAGCCTCTTGAGCGTCATCGCGGAACACGTTCTCATGATAAAAATCATCAAGCACTAAGCGTTCTTCGGGGGTCATGTTCATACTGCCGGTGCGGTGGATGATGTGAATATTCGGATGCACGCGGCGGATGTTGTTGGCGTATTCTTCGGTGAGATCAATCACCACGCCATTGGTGGCGACATAGATGTCCACGTCATAGCGGCCCAAGACATCCAGCAGGTTGATGATCGAGGATGTGATGCCATTGTTTTTCCAAGCCCCGCCAAAAATCAAAATACGTGGGCGGGCGGCCACAGCGGTCGGGGTCGAGCGCGCAGGTGGGGTAAACACCTGCGCGATGGCCCGCGCTGTCGCTTGCCCGTCGTCATCCGGGAAATACAAATCACGCGCCGCAGGAAAGCGTGGATCAGCGTCAGAGCGTGTTTGGGTTTGCACGGCGGCGATCACGGCTTCAACATCCAGACAGACGGGGGCAGGCAATGTGGACAGATCCGCAATCAAGCCGCGTGTGGTGCTATACTCTTCAAGATCGTAGGCAAACAAGATGACTTGCCGGCCCGTTGCGAAGAAGTCGAACATGATGCTGGAATAATCCGTGATCAAAATATCGACGATAGAGAGGAATTGATTTGTCGTGCATCCGGCGTGCACCGCGCGTGCACGGGTATTTGGGGTTGGCACAAAATCATGCATCTGCACAAATGTCGTATAACGCTCTGGATCCAGCCCGTTCAAACGGTCAAGAAGGGCGTCAATCTCGGGCGTTTCGATTTCGCCATCACCAATGGTGCCGCGCCATGTCGGGGCGACCATAATCACCTGACACCCGTCCGGAATACCCAGTTTTTCGCGCAAGGCCTGCCGCTCGGAGCCCAGCGTCAGATCAACGCGTGGCGCACCGGTGCAGATGACCCGCGCGGCCACAGCCTCGGCGATGTCCGCAGAGCTCATCAGCGCGTTAGCGGTATAAGCGTTTGGCATCAACAGATGAGAAACCTGCAAAAAGTTGCGCTGGCTGTTGGCATGACGGGTAAGGTCTTCATCTTCAAACCGGAACATCCGTTTGAGCGGCACACCGTGCCATGTATTGGCATAAACCTGTCCTTCGCGGCGCATGAAAAACGGCTCAAGGGTGGTGTTGGTGATGATGGTGCCCGCAGTCGCGAGCGCTTGACCGTAAGCCGGGTCTTTGCGCTGGACCCATTTCACATTTGGCCGTGACGTCAGAGTGTCTGGCAGAACGGCCGGATCATTGATGGCCCAGATATGAGTGAGATGCGTATAGGCAGGGTCATCCAGCAACGCCAAGCAGATTGCGGCAGGGCTACAATTGAACGATTTACCGTGGAAGCTTTCGTAAAGCACGTCCGCCGGAACCAAGGGCGCATCTTCGGCCACCGCCGTGACATAGGCGCGGGCGGCCAAAGCTTGCGGATCGCGCCAAGCGCGATAGGCGCGGTAAGTGGTGCGCATACGTTCATAAACAGCGGTTGGTAAAAATCGACGGAAAGCGACAATGCGCTTTGCCGCTTCGTGCAATAACTGCGTCATTCAGGCGTGGCTCTCTTGATGGCCGTTTTGAGTGTGCGGTTTACTTTTCTCCCCGCCCGGCGCCATAGCGGGGCAGGTGGTGGTGGCACGAGCTCAACCACGGGCACCTCTGGTTCCGGCTCGGGGTCGGGCACCACGTGGAACAGATGGGTAGGAACGACCGCAGGATCGTATTCGTAGGCCTCGAAGTCAGCGGCGTAAAAGGCGCGGATATCCTCGAGGATTGAGTGTTCTATTGTAATCAGTTTGTGATCTGACTTCCGAACATGCGGAGTTTCGGGTTTGCGGTATGTCAGGCCTAACCGCCGGAATGCCATTTTGGCCGCAGGATTTAACCCGTCTTCAAGCTTGAATACTTTGACCCGCGGACCAACAAAATCAACCTGAGGGCGGATATGGTTGTCGTAGATATAAGGGTTCTTTTTATACCGGATCAGTGTCTCGCGAACCCATGTGTTGAATTCAGAGATAGGTGTATCCGATACTTTTTCCCGCCAAGCATATTCGCTTGCAAGTCGCTCAAACGGGTTTCGGACAATAGTCAGGCTGAAGCTGTAAAAGCTCTTGGGCACCCAGCGGCATAACACTTCCCAATGCATATGCTGCGGGGTGCAGGCGCTATATCCCAACCGTTTGTGAAACTTGAGAGCCTGTGCCGCGCCAGCATCAACCAGCATTTCTTCAAGGCTTGATCCACCTGTTTTGGGGATGTGAACCAAAAGAATGGTCCGGTTATTGTTGCTATATAATGGCATTCTATTCCACTGACTCAGCCGTCTGTATTCCGCTGTTATGAAGCGTTCAGGCCTCAAGTGAAAGATGGCTATCGTGTTAAGTTAACGCTCAAGCAGGGGTTTATGGTATTTGCTCAAGAACAAAAGCCCGATACAAATCAAAACCAAGGCTACGCCAAAGGCATAAGATAGCGACAAATAGTTTGCGTAATATGTTGAATAAAACCCTGTGCGCATCAAGCCAGTGACATGCATCAACGGATTCCACCACAGAATGTCGCGCACCAACGGGGGCATGTCCTCGAGAACAAACAACACACCCGAAGCGATAAAAAGGGGGCGGGAGATAATGTTCCAGGCGCTTTTCCAAATTGGGAAAAACCCGATCAACAGGCAATTTACCAGCCCAACACCCAGCCCGATAAGACTGGCCAACACCATCGCCGTCACAATCGGGACCAAATCAAGGCTGACGCGCGTGGATACAAACGCAAGAATACCTGTCATCAAAATGGAGAATGTTGAAGCACCTGTGAGAAAATTCAGGGTAAACCGCGCGAAGACCGCATCAAGCCACGTCACGCTGGGATACGTGAGTAATGCACGGGAAAACCGGAAGGCATTTGTGACTTTTTCGGCCGTCGTGACATAGAGAAAAAACGGCAGATATCCCGTTGCATAAAACAAGATGAAGCTCGTGCCCAGCGAAGGGGACCTCACGATCACCGAGAACGCGAGCGATAGAATAAGAATCATGCCGACGGGTTCAATAATTGCCCAGATATATCCCCCCGGCGAGCGCCCATAAGTTGTGCCCATTTCACGCAGGATCAAGGCAAACGTTGTGCGCAAAGACTGCCACAGCACAGAGGCCGCGGGAAGGTGGGCAAGGGTGTCGTTTTCGGTATCCATACGATTACAGATCATACTGACACTCTTAGAACAAGAGCCCGGATTATTTGGTATGCAGACCGTATCACCTGCGTGACAGCAGATTTAGCCGATGATCAGATCATTGCGCAGATTCTCAAGATCTGTCACACTCTGCACCGTCAACTGATGCGGTCCCGAGAGGTCAAACACCGCATTGCCGTTGACGATTTCACCCATCTCCAAAAGATCATCCACGGTGCTGCCCGTGCCGGAAATCACAAACCTGTTCACGGCAATCGTATCAACGTCGTCTTTGAAGTCGCGAATAATATCCTGGCCTTTATCGAAGATAAATTTGTCAGCACCACTGCCACCGCGCAGCACATCGTCGCCTTTGCCGCCTTTTAACAGATCCTTACCAGAGCCGCCCTTCAGGACATCATCACCACTGCCGCCGTAAAGCTTGTCATTGCTGCGGCCACCTTTCAGAATATCGTCGCCGGTATTTCCGATAAGATTGTCGTAACCGTTGCCGCCAACCAGTTTATCCTCGTCGGCGCCACCCTTGAGTTTGTCACGTCCGGAGTATCCGGAGAGTACCGTAAAGTGTGGGGCAATCATGCAGCCATTTCGGTTTCGGACGAA
>CAXBKX010000029.1:0-5631 GCA_963976475.1 uncultured Rhodobacterales bacterium | reverse complement strand
GTTGCTTAACACTCACGGCACCCATGCAGCAGGCGGTCCCAATCGGGCGGTTTCGATCATATTTTTGGTAACCTAACTTTATTGCAATTACTCAAATCCACATAAATTGCCAAAAACAACTTAAAATAAAAACACAATCTATAATTGCAGCCAATATCAGATATAATCAGCTGTTTTTTGAAGACCGTCTGCTAGCCGCCGTAAAACTAGTTGATCTTCACCAAAAACGCTCCTTTTTGGAACCGGTGAAAAACGACGTATTTTCGGCCGCCAAAAACCCGGTTCAAAACCTAAGCAGTTGTTGAAGGTTTTTGGCTCTCACCTGAAAGCGGATTTTAGCTGCATTGCAGTAACTTGGCAAAGTGGGCGCCAAGCTGACATTGCAAACGCTGAAAGGCCCGCGATGGTGTGCGGGCCTTTGGGGGGTAGAGGTGGTGTATGGGGTTAGCCCACGACGCGCGTGATTGCGTGGCTGACGGCTTCGGTGACTTCGTTCATGTCGTCTTTCGTGGCGATCAGGGGGGGGGCGAACAGCAGGGTGTTGTTGAAGCCCGGCAAAGACCGGTTGGTGGCCCCGATGATCACGCCTTGTGCCATGCAAGCGCCCACGATCTGGGCGACCATTTTTTCCGGCATCGGTTCTTTGGTTTTGCGGTCCATGACCAGTTCGGCGCCTGCAAACAGGCCGATGCCACGCACGTCGCCGACGCAGGCGTGTTTGTCCATCAGCCCGTGCAGGTTGTCTTTCAGGTGTGCGCCGATGCGGGTCGAGTTGCCGAGCAGGTCTTCCTCGATGAGGATGTTCATGTTCTCGATCGCCGCCGCAGGGCCACCGGTGCAGCCGCCGAATGTCGAGATGTCGCGGAAGTAGTTCATGTGGCTGCTGTCATTGGTGAACTGGTCAAACACCGCGTTTGTCGTCACGCAGCAAGAGATTGCCGCATAGCCCGAGGCCACGCCTTTTGCCATTGTGACAAAGTCGGGTTTGATGCCGAAGTGCTGGTAGCCGAACCATGTGCCGGTGCGCCCGAGGCCGCAGACGACTTCGTCGATGTGCAGCAGGATGTCGTATTTGCGGCAAAGCTCTTGCACGCCTTCCCAGTAGCCTGTGGGGGCGACAATGATTCCGCCGCCTGCGGTGATGGGT
The DNA here is from genome assembly GCA_963976475.1 of uncultured Rhodobacterales bacterium. Classification (GTDB taxonomy): domain Bacteria; phylum Pseudomonadota; class Alphaproteobacteria; order Rhodobacterales; family Rhodobacteraceae; genus Yoonia. Next base: position 4,484 of record CAXBKX010000029.1, on the reverse strand, counting down.
TCCAGACACAGCGAGCCGATGGTGTCGGCACCTTCACGCAGGATCACGTCCTCGATCGCTTTGAGAGATGCGGCGGCATAGGCTTCGCCGGTGGAGCCGTCTTGGGAGCGGTATTCCAGGCAGTGCGGAATGGAGACGAAGCCGGGGGTATAGGGGCCGTATTGTGCGTTGCGTTCTTCCTGCCCGCCTGCGGACAGGGCGGTGATTGTGGTGCCGTGGTAGTCGCGTTCGCGATACAGGATTTTGGATTTCTTGCCGCCGTGCTGGTTGTGGCTGATCTGGCGCACCATTTTGAAGGCTTTCTCATTGGCCTCCGAGCCGGAGCTTGCGTAATAGACCCGATCAAGGCCGGGCATTTTGTCGATCAGCATTTCCGAGAACATCGAGGTGGGGATACTGCCTGCGGTGCCGCCGAAAAAGCACATTTTTGTCAATTGATCCGCAACAGCGTCGGCGATCCGTTTGCGCCCGTAGCCCACATTGACCGTCCAGACCCCGCCCGAGACCGCATCGAGGTGTTCTTTGCCGGTGATGTCCCAGACCCGCAACCCGCGGCCTTCGACCATGATTCGGGGGTCGACGCCGTTGGCATAGGGTTTGTGCTGGCTGAGGTGGTGCCAGACATGGGCGCGGTCCGCCTCGATGACGCCAGCAGGATCGTTCGTCAGTGCATTCATATCCATCTTACTTGCTCCGCGGTGTAATGGGGTGTGGCGCGTCACGAATCCGTTGCCCGCGCGAACATTCTGGTATCACTGTGCCTATCATTGCGGCGCATTCAATAGGGCCAGTTGTGTCGTATGAGTAGCGCCAGATCTGAGTGCGAAATTTGACAATCAAGCGGATTTTAGCGATTAAGGTATTGTTTTTATGCGAAAATATATCAAGCATGGCGATGTGGTTCAATTGTGAACTGCGTATTTGCCGATCAAACCGATTGACGTAGCGCAAACAATTCCATTGGGTTGGGCCGGAGAATTGCCGCACCGCGAGGTGTGAGGCAAAAATCCGCGGACCCGGCGTGATGCGAAAGTGTGGTCTGGTGGCCGCGAATGTGAACAGATGGGGATGGCAACCGGCAAGATTTCATGTTCAGCTAAGAAGTGATGAGACAAAGACAACTTTGTCCGCGAAACGGCCCGAAAACGGGCTTTCAACACGGGAGATAACGATATGACAATGAAGACAACTTTGATGGGTGCCGCAGCTGCGGTCGCCATGATGACAGGCGCAAGCCAAGCGGTGGCCGCAAGCCATGAGCTGACGGTCGGGTATTTCCTTGAGTGGCCGATGCCATTCCAGTTTGCCAAGGTGAGCGGCGACTATGAGGAAGCTTTGGGGATGCCGATCAACTGGGTCTCGTTTGACACAGGCACGGCGATGTCTGCGGCGATGGCCTCGGGTGACGTGCAGATTTCTGTATCCCAAGGCATTCCGCCGTTTGTTGTGGCTGCATCCGCAGGTCAGGACATTCAGGTGATTGATGTGGCGGTGTCTTACGCCGAGAACGACAACTGTGTCGTGTCCTCTGCTCTGGAAATCGACGCATCCTCTGCTGGCGAACTGGCTGGCAAGAAGGTTGGTGTGCCGCTTGGCACGGCTGCGCATTATGGTTTCTTGCGCCAGATGGATTATTTCGGGGTAGATGTCGGGTCATTGGATGTTGTTGACATGGCGCCTGCGGACAGTGCGGCAGCGTTGGCCCAGGGTCAAATCGATATGGCCTGTGGGTGGGGTGGCGCGCTGCGTCGCATGAAGGACTATGGCAACGTCTTGCTGACGGGGGCCGAAAAAGAAGCGCTGGGCATTCTGGTGTTTGACGCCACAACCGCGCCTGCATCTTTTGTAGCCGCAAACCCCGATGTTGTGGCCAAGTTTCTGGCTGTGACTGCCAAAGCCAATGCCGCATGGAACGACGGGTCGATGACGGCGATGATGTTGCCTGTGATCGCCAATGACGCGGGTATGGACGAGGATGCGACAGCCGAGACGATGGCGACATTTGTGTTCCCGTCCATTGAGGATCAGTTGTCGCAGGCCTGGTTGGGTGGCAACGCGCAGACCTTCATGAAGGGTGTGGCGGATGTGTTTGTTCAATCCGGTTCGATCCCGAGTGCAAGAGAAAGCTATGCAGGCAACGTCAATGTTGGCCCGCTGACCGCCGCCAGCAGCATGTAACCCAAATGACTTGGTGGCGCGGGGGGTCCCCTGCGCCACAGCAAGAATTTTCTTGAAAATTAGCCATATGGCCTGCATCGTGACGGTGCGGGGCGCATAATTTTCTAGAAAATTATTGGGGCGGGGACATGCCGGGACTTCAAATAGACAAACTTTCCATGCGTTTTGATCTGCCGGGCGGCGGTTTTGTTCAGGCGCTCAAGGATGTGACCATAGATTTGAAAGCGGGCGAGTTGCTTTCGGTGTTGGGCCCGTCGGGCTGTGGCAAGACCACGTTGTTGAACATTGTGGCGGGGTTTCTGGCACCCACCGCCGGTGGGATCACGCTCAATGAAAAGCGCGTCTATGGCCCCGGTCCCGAGCGCGGCATGGTGTTTCAGCAGGGCGCGCTGTTCGAGTGGATGTCGGTGCGCGAAAACGTAGGCTTTGGTCCGCGCATGAAGGGCATGGCCGAGAAGCCCAAGCGCGAGATTGTCGATCATCTGCTGGATGTTGTCGGTTTGCAGGAGTTCAAGGAAAAGGCGGTTTACGAGCTGTCGGGCGGGATGCAGCAGCGTGTGGCCTTGGCCCGTTGTCTGGCCAATGAACCTGATGTGATTTTGATGGACGAGCCGCTGGGTGCGTTGGATGCGCTGACCCGAGAGAAGATGCAGGGTCTGGTGCTGAAGCTGTGGAAAGAGACCGGCAAGACGATCATCCTGATCACGCACTCGGTCGAGGAAGCCTTGTTGTTGGGAGAGCGGTTGATCGTGATGGCGCCGCGTCCGGGCCGTATTCACAAAGAGTATAATCTGCCGTTTGCCGAGATGGGCGTGGGGCAGGATTTGCGTGAAGTGAAGAAGCATCCCGATTTCAACAGCACCCGAGAAGAGATATTGTCGATGATCTGGGACATGGAAGAAGAGATTATGGGAGGAGCCAGCGCATGAGCCTGTTATCTGATCTGGGTGCCGAGCTGTTTGCGGTTATTGCGGCCCTGGTTGGCGCGTTGCCCTATGTCGTCGGCTATATTCTGGTGGTCCTTGCGGCCATGTTTATCTGGTCGTTTATCAAACGGCTGATGACCCCCAAGCATGATTATGGCTCGCTCAAGACGGTGACGTTTGGCGACGAAAGTGCTGTGACGTCGAACACGGCGGCGTCGGTTGTGTCGATTGTGCTGATCTTTGTGTTCTGGGGCGCGTTTACCGGCTCTAAACTATTGCCGGGTTTCCTGCATATGCCAGGGCCTTATGTGGGCGAAAGCAGTTTCACCTATACGGCGACTGACGGCACCCGCACCGATGACGCCACGGTATCTGTTGTTGTTTTTCCTTTGGGCGCGGAGGTTGCGGACCCTGTTGTTGATCCCGGAGAGGGGTTTGCCAAGAACGATGCCATCGCGGTTGCGGCCTATCGCAGCAAGTTGCTGCGCGTGGACCAGAACGACGAGCTGGGCCGCGAGGATGGTGTAACGATTACGGCTGTGAACGGGGTGCCGATTTCGCCTGACAACCCTGTGAAAACCGACTTTGGCACGGTATCGATGTCGCCCAAGGGCACGCTGAATGTCGCACCTGCCAAGGGAATCCAGATGGAGCCGATCTGGTTGCCTGCCCCCGAGGCCGTATGGGCCCGGCTGGTTGATATTTCCAGAGACGGGTATCGCAATTCGACGTTGTTGGAGCATTTGAGTTATTCGTTGTTCCGCGTGGTTGTCGGTTTTCTGCTGGGGGCGATTGTGGGGATTCCGCTGGGCTATGCGATGGGGCTGTCGAACTGGTTCCGTGGCTGGTTTGATCCGATTGTCGAATTCATGCGCCCTGTGCCGCCGCTTGCCTTGATCCCGCTGGTGATTATCTGGGCGGGGATTGGCGAGGTTGGCAAGATTATCCTGCTGTTCCTTGCGGCATTGTGGATTATGGCGATTGCGGCGCGGTCCGGCGTGTCGGGTGTGCGGATTTCCAAGGTGCACGCGGCCTATAGTCTGGGTGCGTCGAAGTGGCAGATCATGCGTCACGTCATTATCCCCAATTCGCTGCCCGAAATTTTCACCGGTGCGCGGGTTGCGATGGGTGTGTGTTGGGGCACGGTTGTGGCCGCCGAACTGGTTGCGGCTGAAAAGGGTGTCGGGATGATGATCATGGTCGCGTCGAAATTCCAGTCGACCGATATTGTTATGATGGGGATTATCCTGATTGGTATTATCGGGTTCAGCATCGATATGCTGGTGCGCTGGCTGGAACGCTGGCTGGTGCCCTGGAAGGGCAAAGGCTGATCTTGGGAAAGGTCCGGGGGACCTTTACCAGCCTTTGCGGGCGGAGCCC
>CAXBKX010000028.1:0-11140 GCA_963976475.1 uncultured Rhodobacterales bacterium | reverse complement strand
AACGCCATGATATGCCGCCCATCCGGGCCGTCACCAACTTTCGGCTATAACTCAAACCATTGATATGCCCAATTGAGTGATCCTTTTGCTGCTGATGATGTTATCTAGCCACATAATCGCGGCAAAATTGTGAAGTGTTTGTGCGGTTTTTCCTTACAGAGTCGTTTTGGCAACAGGTTGACCTTTCGACCGCTGGGTCGCATTGCAAGTTTGTCAAACATGAGTGTGCAGGAAAAAATGTTGAAAATTGATGAATTGATGGTCCGTGCGGGCGGTGTTTGCGAAATTTGTGGCGATGTGGAGGGATTGAGCCGCATTGAAGTGACGCCAAGTGATGACGCGCTATTTTGTCTGGTGTGTGCGGGCCAAGCACCCGCGCGGGGCGGTCATTGGCGCGCTTTGGAGGGTGCGGCGTGGTCGGTCGAGCCCGCGGTCCAGATCGCTGTTTGGCGCAAGCTGGGCGAGATCGGCGAGGCGTGGGCGACGGATGCGCAGGCTGGCATGATCATGGAGCCGGAGGTCATGGCGCGCGCGCAAGACGTCGCCTTGGTGCACAAAGATGCGTATGGCGCGGTGCTGGCATCAGGTGACACAGTTGTTTTGATCAAGGACTTGCCCGTTAAAGGTGCCGGATTTACGGCCAAGCGCGGCACAGCCGTGCGAAGTATTTCGCTTGTTCATGAGAATGCCGGACATATCGAGGGGCGCGTCGAGGGGCAGCGCATTGTCATTTTGACTGAATTTGTGAAGCGGAAATAGTCAGCTTGGGAAGACTTTTTCCATCTCGGAGCTGAACCGCGCCCAGGTCATGGTCGCCCGATTGCCTGCGTAACCGTCGTATTCGGAGCGGCCGGTCGAATTGGGAAGACCTGCCCATATTTTGGCGAGGTTATTCATGAAATCTTGCCGTGTCATGTCGCCGCGCGCGGCGGCGGCAAGCCCTGCTTCGGCCAAAAGACTATCGGCGAGCTTGTCCTGGATGCGCGCGTTGAATGTCTCGTTTGGGGAAAGCGCCAGTTTCGCGACTAGCCGCCGAAGTGTTGCAGGAATGAATTGGTAGCGCCCGATAGCATGGGGTTGTCCAGGCGTTTGATCGATCCAGCGGTAAATTTCCGCGATCGTCATCTGTGTTGGCGGCTTGCGTGGCAGTTTGCGCGCGCCGTATTGGACCGCATCATAGCCTTTGATGCCGGCCTCTGCCTGACTGATGATGTTGCGGATATGGGCCGCTGTGGATGTGGGGTAGGGGGCAAGCGCCGCAGTTGCCTGATTTTCACCGGGCGCGGGCCGTCCGGGATAAGGCGCAAAAAGACCTGGACCGCTTTGGCTGGTAAAAAGGCTCGCGTTGCGCGGGGTCGTCTGTGTGGCGCTGCCGCCCTGTGGTTTTTGCAGGATGGAGATTCGTGCGTTCTGGAATGCAGCACCGCCCAGCAGTGAGGCGAGTTCTGCGCGCAGCGGCAGGGGGGTTGCCAAAAAGAGGCAAGACATAGCGTAACCTAAAAATCGCACAGGGCCCTCTTCGTAAATATCGGCGTTGGCCGGACATTCGATGAAAATTGTTGATAAATTGTTTCCGGCGTGGGTTTTCGGGAGGGAGAATGTGCAATGCTTTCCCCTGAACGCCGCGAACGTCCCTTGATAAATGAAGTCGGGCAATAAAATCCGGGGAAAATCAGATGTTCAACTTTATAAAATCACGTCTTGGCGGCGCGCAAGCAATTGTTGAGACCCAGCGTCAGACGATTGAGCGCGCTTTGTCAGAGGTCAATGAGGTGGTTGCGCTGTTGGATGACAAGCCGAAGGTGACGATTGACCCTGCAACGGGATCGGTCAGTCTGGAGCTGCCTGAACAGATGCCAGATGAAGCATTGGCCTTGCCTGCGCCGGACTCCAAGGACGTTGAAGCCGAAGCCTGAGTGAAAGGGGGCGACCAAACTGGCCGCCCGATTGTCTTAGCGCACGAATTTCTTGTGCTTCATGCGCTTGGGTTCCATCGCATCGGCACCCAGGCGGCGTTTTTTGTCTTCCTCATAGTCTTCAAAGTTGCCCTCAAACCATTCCACATGGGCGTCTCCTTCAAAGGCGAGAATGTGGGTGCAGATCCGGTCAAGAAAGAAACGGTCGTGGGAGATGACGACTGCGCAGCCCGCGAAGGATGTCAGTGCATCCTCCAGCGCGCGCAGGGTTTCCACGTCGAGGTCGTTGGTCGGTTCGTCGAGGAGCAGCACGTTACCTCCCGATTTCAACAGCTTGGCCATGTGCACGCGGTTGCGTTCCCCGCCTGACAGCAGGCCGACCTTTTTTTGCTGATCGCCGCCTTTGAAGTTGAACGCCGAGCAATAGGCGCGCGAGTTCATCGAGGCGTCACCAAGCGTGATGATCTCTGCGCCGCCGGTGATTTCTTCCCAAACGGTGGCATCCGCAGAGAGCGCGTCGCGGGATTGATCGACGTAGGACAGTTTGACGGTATCGCCATAGGTCACGGTGCCCGCGTCAGGTTGTGCTTGGCCGGTGAGCATCGAGAAGAGCGTGGATTTACCCGCGCCGTTCGGGCCGATCACGCCGACGATACCGCCCGGAGGCAGATCGAACGACAGGCCTTCGACCAATAGTTTGTCGCCCATTGCTTTTTTGAGGTCTTCGACTTCGATGACTTTGGAGCCGAGGCGCGGACCGTTTGGAATGATGATCTGTGCACGGCCCATTTTCTCGCGCTCGGACTGGTTGGCGAGGTCGTTATAGGCGCTGATACGCGCTTTGGATTTCGCTTGGCGGGCTTTGGCACCTTGGCGCATCCAGTCAAGCTCGCGTTCCAGCGTGCGCTGCTTGGATTTGTCTTCGCGGGCTTCTTTTTCAAGGCGCTTGGCCTTGGCTTCCAGCCAGCTTGAGTAGTTGCCTTCATGCGGGATGCCTGCGCCGCGGTCGAGTTCCAAAATCCAGCCTGTGATGGCGTCGAGGAAGTAGCGGTCGTGGGTCACGATCAGGATTGTGCCTTTGTAATCAATAAGGTGCTGTTGTAGCCATGCGATTGTTTCGGCATCAAGGTGGTTGGTCGGCTCGTCAAGCAGCAGCATGTCGGGCGCTTCGAGCAGGAGCTTGCACAGGGCGACGCGGCGGCGTTCCCCGCCCGAGAGCGTGCTGACATCCGCGTCATCAGGTGGGCAGCGCAGAGCCTCCATCGAGACGTCGATCTGGCTGTCAAGATCCCACAGGTTGGCGGCGTCGATCTCGTCTTGCAAGGCTGCCATCTCGTCGGCGGTTTCCTCCGAGTAGTTCATCGCCAGCTCATTGTAGCGATCAAGGATCGCCTTTTTGTCGGCCACCCCAAGCATGACGTTTTCACGCACATTGAGTGTTTCATTGAGATGCGGCTCTTGTGGCAGATAGCCGACGCGCGCGCCCTCGGCGGCCCATGCTTCGCCAACAAAATCCTTGTCCTGGCCCGCCATGATGCGCATCAAGGTGGATTTACCGGTGCCGTTGACGCCGACAACGCCGATTTTGACGCCGGGCAGAAAGTTCAGGCGGATGTTTTCAAACACTTTTTTCCCACCGGGGTAGGTTTTGGATACACCGTCCATAAAGTAGACGAATTGATTGCTGGCCATGTTGCGACGCTCCGCTCGGATTTAGGAATTCGCCCCTAGATAACGGGGTGGGACGAAAGGGGCAATCGCCGAAAGGCTTTGACACATATCGCGTGGTCTGGTTGATTTTCGACAATGATTTAGGGGAATGGAATGACGTATCAACCTGCTGCCGACCGCTATGAAAAAATGGTTTATCGCCGCTGTGGCAAATCGGGCGTGAAATTGCCCGCCGTGTCTTTGGGGCTTTGGCATAATTTCGGGCATGATACGCCGCATGACACCAAGCGCGAGATTTGCCGCACGGCGTTCGATCACGGCATCACGCATTTTGATCTGGCCAATAATTATGGCCCGCCGCCGGGATCGGCCGAACATGCGTTCGGGTCGATTTTGACCGAGGACTTCAAGGGGTATCGCGATGAGTTGATCATCAGCTCCAAAGCGGGATACGAGATGTGGGATGGTCCCTACGGAGAGTGGGGCAGCCGCAAATATCTGGTATCGTCATGTGATCAATCGCTCAAAAGAATGGGGTTGGATTACGTCGATATTTTCTACTCGCACCGGTTTGACCCTGACACCCCGCTCGAGGAAACCATGGGCGCGCTGGATTACATCGTGCGGTCGGGTCGCGCGCTTTATGCCGGGATTTCATCGTATAATACCGAGCGCACCCGCGAGGCGGTTGCGATTTTGAAGGATCTTGGCACCCCCTGTCTGATCCATCAGCCAAGCTATAATATGTTGAACCGGTGGGTAGAGCGTGATGGCTTGAAAGAGACTTTGGCTGATTTGGGGATTGGGTCCATCGCGTTTACGCCGCTGGCACAGGGGATGCTGACAAAGAAATATCTGGGCGGGATTCCAGAAGGGTCGCGGGCCGCGCAAGGCAAGTCGTTGTTCCCGTCGATGATTTCGGATCATGCGATTGAAAACATCAAAAAGCTGAACGAGATAGCGGAAAGTCGCGGCCAGACATTGGCGCAGATGGCGATTGCCTGGGTGCTGCGGGGTGGCGGGATCACGACCGCATTGATTGGCGCGTCAAAACCGTCGCAGGTCGTGGATTGTGCGGGTGCTATTGGCAATCTTGACTTTACGAGCGAGGAACTTGCCTTGATCGATACCTATGCTGATGAGGAAAAGATCAACCTTTGGGCTACATCGTCAGAGACCGCGGAGTGATAGAAAACCCGATCTTGCCGGGGTTTCATGCGGACCCGTCATTTTGTCGTGTTGGCGAGGATTACTATATCGCGACCTCGACATTCGAGTGGTATCCGGGCGTGCAAATCCACCATAGCCGGGATTTGGTGAATTGGACGCTTGTGGCGCGTCCTTTGAACCGCAGGGCCCTGCTTGATATGCGCGGCAACGCGGACAGTTGCGGTGTTTGGGCACCGTGCCTGTCATATGCGCAGGGAAAGTTTTGGCTGGTTTATACCGATGTGAAGCGGCTGGACGGGGCGTTCAAGGATGCGCCCAATTACATCACCGCCTGCGAGACCATCGATGGTGAATGGTGCGATCCATGGTTCATAAATGCCAGCGGATTTGATCCGACGTTGTTCCATGACGAGGATGGCCGCAAATGGTTTGCCAATGTGCAATGGAACCACCGCGGGGCGGGCACGGGTGGCAACCCGGCGCATGACAGTTTTGACGGGATTTTATTGCAGGAATGGTCGCCTGAGCGTGGTTTGTGCGGGCCCGTAAAGACGATTTACACTGGAACGCGCCGTGGCCTGACCGAAGCGCCGCACCTGTTCAAGCGCAACGGGTATTATTACCTGACCACCGCCGAGGGCGGCACGGGGTATCAACATGCCGTGACCTTGGCCCGGTCGCGAAATATTTGGGGACCCTATGAGACACACCCTGACTTGCATGTCATCTGTGCCGATGGGGCGGATGGGCCTATCCAGCGCACGGGGCACGGTCAATATGTCGCGACCCATTGGGGCGATTATTACCATACGTTTCTGATGGGTCGCCCGATTGCTGATGCGCGAGGAAAGCCGTTTTGCGCCTTGGGCCGCGAGACCGGGATCGAGCGCGTCGTGTGGCGCGATGACTGGCTCTATCTGGAGCGGGGCGGGATGGTGCCTGCGGTGCATGTGACGGCCCCCGTCGCGGTGGACCCGTTGCCTGCAAGCCCTGTGCGGCGCGTCTTTGGCGGGGCCTTGCCCACGGAGTTTCAGTGGTTGCGCACGCCTGATACTGCCCGCATTTTCCGCGAGGAGGCTGATGCGCTGGTGCTGATCGGCCGTGAGAGTATTGGCAGTTGGTTCGAGCAGGCGCTTGTGGCCCGCAGGCAGCAACATCATTGTTATGCAGCGGTGACAGCGCTGGATTTTGCGCCGACCACATATCAACAGGCCGCAGGGCTGACGACCTATTATAACCGCCATAAGTTTCATGCGCTGATGGTCACTTACGAGCCCGGTCTGGGCCGCGTGTTAAGTTTGATGTCCTGTGCCGGAGACTGGCCGGATGGCGCATTGACGTTTGCGTGTGAACCGGTTGCGATCGCTGACGGGCAGGTAGAGTTGCGCGTGACGGTTGACGGCGCGACCCAACAGTTCTGGTATCGGCAGGGGGCTGAATGGGCGCGGGTCGGACCGGTGCTGGATGCTTCGGTTATTTCTGACGAAGGCGGGCGTGGTGAACATGCCTCGTTTACGGGTGCGTTTGTTGGCATGGTAGCCTATGACGTGACGGGACAAGGGGCCGAGGCGCGCTACCGGCACTTTGACTATATTCCAAAATGATGCGCGGCCTTTGCTTTTGCGTGCCGCGCCACGTAGGTCTGAGCATGGAATGTGATATGAGGCGGTTTGGTGCAAGGTGATCCGGTAGCAGGGGCGGGACAGGTTGTTGGCCTGTTGGGCGGGTCGTTTGACCCTGCGCATGATGGTCACGTCCATATTACCAAAACCGCGTTGAAACGGTTTGGTTTGGACCGCATTTGGTGGCTGGTCAGTCCGGGGAACCCGTTGAAGCAAAACGGTCCTGCGCCAATGCCCCAGCGTCTGGCAGATGCCCGCGCGATCATGCAGCACCCGAGGGTCGCGGTGACCGATATCGAGGCGCGTTTGGGCACCCGCTATACCGCCCAGACGATTGCAGGCCTGATGCGACGGTATCCCGAGGTGCGTTTTGTGTGGCTGATGGGGGCTGACAATCTGGCCCAGTTCCACCACTGGCGCGATTGGCGCTGGATCATGGAAACCGTGCCAATTGGCGTTTTGGCGCGGCCAAATGACCGGATTTCTGCGCGGCTGTCCAAGGCGGCACGCATTTACAAAGGGGCGATGTTGCAAGGCCCACAGTCTGGCGTTTTGGGGCGACGTGACGCGCCCGCGTGGTGTTTTGTGAACTTGCCAATGTCGGACATGTCATCAAGCGCCATTCGTGCAAAGGCTGGGCAAGCGGTGAAAGGGTTGAAATGAGGGGCAGCTATTCGCGGCGCGCGGCATTGACGGCATTGTTGAGCAGTGTTGCGACCTTGGGGTTTGCACAGGCCCCTGTGGTTTCAAAGCGGCCTGTCGCACGGCCCGTTCATGTGGGCCAAGTCACACCCGAAATGCGTCAGTCACTTGCTCAGGTCGTGGCAAATTCGGGTGTTGCGGGGCGCGTCGGGATCGTCATCGCGGATGCGGCGACAGGTGAGGTGATAGACCAGCACGACGCCGATGTAATGCAGCCGCCGGCAAGTGTTACAAAGTCTGTCACTGCATTATATGCGCTGGACTCATTGGGACCTGATTACCAATGGAAAACGCGCGTATATGCGAATGGCCCGATTTTGGATGGTATATTAGATGGTGATTTGATTTTGTCGGGCGGTGGAAACCCCAATCTGGTGACTGATGATCTGGCTGATCTGGCAAGATTGGTGGCCGAGACCGGTTTGCGAGAGGTAAGAGGTGCGTTTCTGGTTTACGACAATGCCTTGCCGAATTTGGACGAAATTGATGGCACGCAACTCGATCAATCTGGTTATAATCCGGCACTGTCCGGGTTGAACCTGAATTTTAATCGCGTGTATTTCGAGTGGAAACGTCAAGGCGCAAATTATACGGTGACGATGGATGCGCGTAGCGAAAAATACCGCCCCGCTGTGACCGTGGCGCGGATGCAGGTTGTGGACCGTGCGGCCCCTTTATATTCCTACCGCGATGGTGGTGGGTTCGATCAGTGGACGGTTGCAAAGGGCGGGCTTGGAAATGGTGGCTCACGGTGGTTGCCTGTGCGGTATCCAGCGCTTTATGCGGGCGAGGTTTTTGCGGTGCTCGCAAGCAGCCATGGTCTAGATTTAAAGGCACCGGTCGAGGTTGCACGGCTACCTGATGCACCGGTTGTGGCCGAGCATAGCAGTGCAGATCTGCGTGATATTTTGCGCAATATGATGAAGTATTCGACAAATCTGACAGCAGAAGCCGCAGGTTTGGCCGCGACAAAGGCCCGCACGGGGCAGACACGCGGCTTGCGAACCTCTGCTTTGGGGATGACCCATTGGGCGCGGGGCCGTGCAGCCATTGCACCGGTTTTTGCAGATCATTCGGGCCTTGGGGATGCATCGCGGATGACAGCGGCGGATATGGTGACATTTTTGACCGCCCCTGACGTGCAGGCGCAGCTTTTTCCAATTATGAAGCAAATCTTGCTGAAGGATGCGGACAACAAAACCATCAAGGATCATCCTGCCGTTGTTCAGGCAAAGACGGGGACGTTGAATTTTGTCTCTTGTCTGGCAGGTTATATCCGCACGGCAAGCGGGCGCGACTTGGCTTTCGCGATCTTTGCCGCAGATTTGGAGGCCCGTGAACGCGGCAAACGGACGGGCGAAGAGCAACCTGCCGGTTCAATCACGTTCAACACAAAAGCGAAGCGGTTGCAGCAGCTTTTACTGCAACGCTGGGCCGCGTTAAATGACAGTGCTGACTAGAACGTCATGTGGCGGGCGCGAGAACCGCGTTCAATCGCGGCGGCGTGAAGGCGGTCGATTTCCAATTCGTAGCGAATCTCTTCCAACATGCGGGATTCTGCGCCTTCGATCGTGCCATCGGCTGCCGCCACGTCGCAAGACAGCGCGTAGGCGGTTTCAAACAGCCGTTCATCAAGCGCGTCGCGGATCAGGCCAAACAGGGCTTCAAGCCCGTCTTCTTGCTCTAGAAGATCAAAAACCATTTTCGACACGCGTGGCAGTCGTTCGGCGTCATAATCTGCAAAAACAGGTAGGTTATTGATTGAATTTGATATTTTTACCAATTCCGCGGTCCGGATTTCTTCGTCGGAGGCGGACACTGCGACCATGAGGGCCACAAGTGCGTCTTGTCCGGTCATTGCGGCGTCTGGGGTCATGTCAACATTCCTTTTTCATTCCCTACCGATTTATTGACGCCTGGGCCGCTGCGCAATAGGGAGTGCGCGAGTAGGTTGCCATTGGGGCGACATTTCAACTGTTGAGAGACATTATGACCAATTTGCGTGACGCTGCGATGAATTCCAAGGCATGGCCCTTTGAAGAAGCCCGCCGTCTGCTCAAACGCTACGAAAAGAAGGCACCCGAAAAGGGCTATGTTTTGTTCGAGACTGGCTACGGCCCATCAGGATTGCCGCATATTGGCACCTTTGGCGAGGTCAGCCGCACGACAATGGTGCGCCGCGCGTTTGAAGTTATTTCGGACATTCCGACAAAACTGCTGTGCTTTTCTGACGATATGGACGGGATGCGCAAGATACCCGGCAATGTGCCTGATCCCGAGGCGCTTGAGCCATATATGCAGCAGCCGTTGACGGCGGTCCCCGATCCGTTTGGCACGCACGCGAGCTTTGGTGATCATATGAATGCCAAGCTGAATGCGTTTCTTGACACCTTTGGCTTCGAGTATGAGTTTGCCAGCTCCACCGCCTATTACAAAGCTGGCAAGATGGACGATATTTTGCTGCGCTGTGCCGAGCGGTATGACGACATCATGACGATCATGCTCAAGTCACTGCGCGAAGAGCGCCGAGAGACCTATTCGATTTTCTTGCCGCTTAGCCCCACGACCGGTCAGGTGCTTTATGTGCCAATGAAGAACGTCAGCAAGGACGGCATGATCACCTTTGATGATGTGGACGGCACCGAGGTCACGACGCCTGTAACGGGCGGTAATTGCAAGTTGCAGTGGAAGCCGGATTTTGGCGCGCGCTGGGCTGCTTTGGACGTTGATTTTGAGATGTATGGCAAGGATCATGCGACCAATACGCCGATCTATGACGGGATTTGCCGTGTTCTGGGGGGGCGGGCGCCAGAGCATTTCACCTATGAATTGTTCTTGGATGCAGAGGGTCACAAGATTTCCAAGACCTCTGGCAATGGGTTGACGATCGACGACTGGCTGACTTATGCGGCAACGGAATCGCTGTCGTATTTCATGTATCTCAAGCCAAAGACGGCCAAGCGGATGCATTTTGATGTGATCCCGAAGGCGGTTGACGAATATCACCAGCAATTACGGGCCTATGCTGCGCAAGACGATGCAGGCCGCTTGAACAACCCTGTGTTCCACATTCATGGGGCTGATGTGCCAGCGTCCGATATGGTTGTGCCGTTTGCGATGTTGTTGAATTTGGCCTCCGTTTCGGGGGCCGAGGACAAAGATGCGCTGTGGGGGTTTATCCAGCGCTATGCGCCGGAGGCCTCGGCCGATACAAACCCGCAGATGGATCAGGCGGCGGCATTTGCGGTGCGGTATTACAACGACTTTGTGAAGCCGACCAAGGTGTTCCGTGCGCCAAGCGATAAAGAACGTGCGGCGATGGCTGATCTGGTGGCGCGTCTGAAGGTTTGGGACGGCGGATTGGATGCCGAAGCCCTGCAATCAATGGTGTTTGCGGTTGGCAAAGAGCACGGGTTTGAGCCGCTGCGCAATTGGTTCACAGCACTTTATGAGGTGCTGCTGGGGGCCAGTCAGGGGCCGCGATTTGGCGGGTTTATTGCGCTTTACGGTGTTGAAGAAACTGTTTCACTGATCGAGACCCAGCTCGCGACTTAGGTCGAAAATGAAACTAATCGTCGTCTTCACCCGTATCTAGCCTAGATTTAACGGATGGAGGCGATGATGAGGCATGTTCTAGCGGCGGTTTTTGTTTGGGCGCTTGTTTCGGGGGCGGTGCAGGCAGACCCGATCGAAGACGTGATCACAGACCAGTTGGACGCGTTTAACGCGCGAGATTCTGAGCGCGCATTTTCTTTTGCCAGCCCGATGATCAAGCGGCTTTTTGGCACTCCGGACAATTTTGGCGGGATGGTCGCACGCGGCTATCCGATGGTTTGGGACAATGATTTTGTCCGGTTTCTTGATCGTGCCGAGCGCGGTGATAGCGTCTACCAACGCCTTTTGATCAGTGATGCAACGGGCACGATGTTTGTTTTGGAATACAAGATGATTGAAACGCCGCAGGGCTGGCAGATTGATGGCGTGAGCATATTGCCTGCGCCCGACGGAGTTATAGCCGAAAGTTGGTGACGGCCCGGATGGGCGGCATATCATGGCGTT
>CAXBKX010000027.1:0-15183 GCA_963976475.1 uncultured Rhodobacterales bacterium | reverse complement strand
TCCTTGCCAGCATCAATCCCAAAATTCAACTGCCCCACACTTTACGGTACTCTCCTATCCCTTGATGACATCGTCACCCTTGCCGCCGCGCAAGATGTTGTTGCCACGATTGCCTTCAAGGAGGTTGTCGCTGTCATATCCTGACAGGTTGAGGTTTCCGGCGCCCAGAAGTGCCGCGTCGCTAATCCCTGTCATCAGTGTTGTCGTGGTTGATACCGCAAGGCTATAGCCGCTGCCGTTCTGGGCAATCAGATCAAGTTTCGCGTTGCCGTCGCTGGTATCTATAGACAGGGTCGAAAGCGTGGTGCCGTCACGGATAATCGAGACGCTGGTGGTGCCACCGCTTGCATCAAGCGCATAGCCACCCGCCGCTGCCGTGCGGGTCAGAGCATTTGCAGTCTGAAACGCGACACCAGACAGGCCCTCGCCGATTGAATAGAAATCATCCCGGTCGCTATCTTTATAAGCGACACCCGTGACGTAACGACCACCCGTTTGGGCGCCGAATACTTCTGTCAACATAGAGGAGTTGCGTCCCCGGTATTGGCCACTTTGCAGGCCGATGCCAATATCACTTTGGTTCTCGTCCAAGATAGCTGCGCGATGCGGTGCGCTTGCGAAAAGCGCGCTATGATGCCTTTCAACCACTGTGGCCATATTGCTCTGGGAGATTTGGTTAAGCGAAAGATTTTCACGAAACGTGAGCGGGTTTTCATAATTGGCGTCGATGATACGATCATAAAGGCTTGATCCACCTCGGCCGCCATGCCCGAAAGTGCCGCTTTCCAACAGGTAGCTGCTTTGTTCCTTTGCGGCGGCCTCAAGCTGTGCGTTCGGTGCCAAAACCTGCATTGGGGTGGTCTGTAACGGACCACCCATCGCCTTGGTCACACCACTGTTAATGCTGACACCTTGTTCATTGGCGGCTGTGACGGGATCAAGCCTGCTTTGGTTGAGCAACTCAATAAGATATTGTTCAGCAGCTTCTAGCGACATGATGTGTCCATCTTTCTGGGCCAAGCGGTGCGGTTTATCGCGTCACTATGCTTAACCGGTTAGTATTAAGCGATGATTATACTCTCAAGAAGCAGCGCTGTATCATTATAGTCATCAATCGTCAGACTGCTCCCGTCGTCAAAATTGATAACCACATTATCACCCTGGATGACCATCAGGTCCGCCAAATCGGAGCTACCCAACAGTTGAGCCGAAATCTCGATTTGGTCGAGGGTGTCATCAAAGTCGGTGATCCGATCATCGCCTTTGTTAAAGATGAATGTATCTGCACCACTGCCACCGACAAGCTTGTCATTGCCGCGTCCGCCGTCCAACACGTCATTGCCACGGCCACCTTTGAGCACATCGCGGCCATTGTTACCGTTCAAGATATCATCGCCGGATTGGCCATACAGCTTATCGCGCGAACTGCCGCCGATTAATCTGTCATCGTCATTACCACCAAACAGACGGTCTTTGCCGCGTCCGCCGTCCATCACATCTTCACCATCGTTCCCGCGCAAAACATCACGTCCGCGCTGCCCGCTCAAGTAATTGTCGCCAGCGTTGCCGGTCAGCCGGTTTGCACTGTCGTTACCGCGCAAATCGAGATCACCTACGCCAAGCAGTGTGGCATCACCAACCCCGCTGATCAGCCTGCCATCAACCGACAGGTTGAGCGACATCGCGCCATTTGTCTGTGTCACGACATCAAGCTTGCCGTTGCCTCGGGATATATCCATTTGCACCGTGGCTATGCGCTGATCGCCTATATCTATTGCGACAATGGCTGCATCTTGTTGCACGATCTCAAGGGCGTAGCCACCCGCTTGTGCCGTCGTGCCTTGCGCATTTTCGGCTGTAAATACTACGCCCTCCTGGCCTTCGCCAATGGAGTAGAAATTGTCACGATCACTATCTTGATAAGCGACGCCCGTGATGAAGACACTCTCTCCTGACATAGCGAAATTTTCGGTTAGCATCGAGCTGTTATAAGCAGTCCCATCGAGTATGTAGGTGCCTTCGACCTGCGCCAGACCAACCTCTTTCATGTTGGCCGAGAATGTATTTGCGCGGTGACCCGGCGACAGGTAGAGATCGTCATAGTGGCGCACAATAGCTTCTTCGAGGTCTATCGCGCCTGTCGTTCCCGTCCAGGCCAGATTTTCCGCCCATGCCCATTCTCCCGAAAAAACATATCCGGCGTCGCGCATCCGGTCATCGGCAAAAGAGCCGTTTTCACCCGAGTGGGTAAAGGTATCTGTGTCGAGCAGCCATGTGCTTTGCTCTCGGGCGGCCACAGACAAAGCCTCATTTTGAGCCAAAACCTGCAAGGCGTCGGGGCCAATCCGACCCTCATCCAATCCGTCATTTGGATCAATGCCATACCGCTCGGCTTCGGCAAACGGATCAAGGCGTGCGCGGTTGATCAACTCGAGCATATATTGTTCGGCGGCAGAAAGCGGCATGAGATGTGTCCTTTATCGTGAACCCCGAGGCATATCAGGGCTTAAGATGAGGGGTCACAACACAACGCCAGCTGGTCACATGCGGGGCTGTTTTACGTCCAAAGTGTGGAAAGAGCGCTTAAATTTGAAACAGATTGTTTCCAAATGTCGATGTCAAAGCCGGTTTGAAATGCCCAAAACACTTCCAAAAATGGAAAACACGGTTTGTGCGGCGTTCACCGGGCTTTCGGTCGCATAGACCAAATCCCCTGGAGCGATGGCAAACTTGGCGGCACTGAACAAACCGTCTGCACTTGTCAGATCAATTGAAAAGATAACGCGGGTTTGTGGTGGGCCCGCTGAGATGTCGCTGCGCACCGCAGAGGGTGCGTATTCACGCAAAATCAGAATGCCCTGCGGATCAGCGCGGCTATCAGAGACACCGCCAACAATCGACAACGCATCAAGAGCGCTCACACTATCCTTGGGGAAATTGTGGACCGCCTCGGACCCAGTGGCCCCAAGCGATAGGAAGTAGCGGTCGTCATCTTCGATAATGATGCGGTCGCCACCCATCAATGTAGTGTCGAGTTTGGGATCCTCATAAATGCGCTTCAACGCGATGTTATAAACCTGCGAGCCGCGCATCAGGCGGACTTGGGGGTTCTTTAAACCAGCCCGCACACCCGCCCCTTGCGACAACAACGAAAGCAACGTGTAGTCACGGTCTGGCAACGGATAGACACCCGGCGCATTCACACCGCTCACCAAATTGGCGGTGTTTGCCCGACCTGGCGCTACAGAGACCTGCACCTGTGCGGACGGAATTGTCTGGATCAATTGACTTTCGATACGGGCGCGGGCGGATTGGGGCGACATGCCTGTGACCCGCAAATTCCCCACAAAGGGGATAAAGATACGGCCATCCGAGTTGACCTTGATCCCTTGCAACTGGGCCACCCGTTGGCCCGCATTGGTCAAAAGCGAGTTTTCTTCCGCATCCCAGATAGTCACGTCCAACATGTCGCCCGGCGCGATCAAGAGCGACGCAGGCTGCGCTTGGCGATTGATCCAATAAGAGCGCCGCGCGTCTTTGTTGGGCCAGTTTGCAAGGAGGGGTAGAATATCGCTGCGGATTTCAAAAACAGAGAACCCGTAAACAGGTTCGCCGTTGGGCTGAACTTGTGTGTCTGGCGCGGCCAAAACCTCGGATTGAATACCGGCACCACGCGGCAAAGACCCGCATGAGGCAACAAAGGTTAAAAGCAGAAAAGCACCAAAAGCACGCATTGATATCAGACCCATGATCCCCCCAAAGGACAGGTAATCGAATCTCTTTTGGCCAAGGCCTTATTCTTAATAAGAAATCGATAGTTATGTGTGCCACAAGATACCGCCCCAACATGTGGGGTCAATCATTGCATTCTATCCATCGGCGGCTTTTGGGAGAAGGTGGCAGATCGCCCACCATTCAGGCCCACGGCAGGATGAATTTTCCGTCCTGAATATACCCTTCGGTGGCAAGTACGCTTTGCGCGACAGCGGATCCGGCTTGCGCTTGGGTCAGAAATTGCGCGATCGAGACCAGATTGCGATTGAAGCTGACGTTGGGTGTGCCTGTGGAGCAATCAAAGGCGGTTTTAGGGGTCCGCCAGTCGCCATAGTTTTCGCGCAAATATGTGTTCGCGTCGGCAGGCCCGAACACGGTAAGTCCCGCCAGATCATAAGGTGTGGTCTCAAACGCGACATTCCACCAGCGGTGACGGGCCGATCCATGCCAGCGTTGCCCGTCTTCCAGATGATGCAGAAAAATATCCACCTCGACACCAGAGCTATGCATGACTTTGTAAAGGGCAGGCACTTGAACGGGCGTCAGGTCAGGGTCGCGCAAATCCGTATAGTCGTCAATGTGCACCAAGCAGAATGCAGGGTCCGCGCGGAGCCCTGACACAAAGCGGGCGTGATCAAAGTCTTCGGTATGAACGCCAATATCAATGTCATAGTCATGGGAGAGAAAATCGCCTTCACGGACTGCCCCCAGAAATGTGCCCGACACGATATACCACGGCATATCGAGGCTTTGCATCAACCGAGCTGCGGCCTGTAATGTGGCGCGCGCTTGGGGCTGTGTAAAGGCGGGCGCATGTTTGGGCGGTTCGGGGGAGAGGGCCGGAATTTGGCGGGTGATTTGACCCGCAATATCGCGGTAGCTGTCAAAGAAAGCTGCCCGCTTGGCGGCCGATCCGGCCTGTGTGGCGCGATGTGACGCAAGATAAAGCCGGGCTCGCAAATCCGCAGGGCTGTCCCGCTTGGCCAGCATCTCATCAAGCGCATCAAGCCCCGCAGGCGGCATGTCGTGACAGATATCAAAGGCAGGCTTGCGCGCAAAAAACCGCCGCAACCAACCATAATGTGCAAACCAGTCCACCCGGTGCAGCGCAGTCTTGTAGTCATCTATCCAGAACAGCCGAGCGGTATCTTGAGCCAGCACAAGCCGACCTGTGAGCAACAGCACGCAGACATACCCGAGCCCGGCCATGACAGCCCGCATCGGCGCCCAGTGCTGCGCTGTCAGGTAGGACAGCGCATAAAATTGGACCTTGATGCGCCGTGCCATGGACCCTAGCCGTCCCTTTGGATCGTCTTGATTGCAGTGCTGGAGATGCGCGGGGTGCGGCTGAGATAAGTGACATCACACAGGTCCGCGAGAAAATCGAACTTCCCCGCCCAGTCGTCACCCATCGTAAAGATATCTATTTTACGGGTTTGCACATCGCTGCGTTTTTGATCCCAATCATGCTCCGGAATAATCTCGTCAACATAGGTGATCGCAGACAAAAGCGCGTGGCGCTCGGCGTAAGTGAAGTGGGACTGTTTGCCTTTGATTTTATTAAACTCGTCGCTCGACAAGGCCACCGTAAGGTGATCGCCCAAACTGCGCGCGCGCTTCAGCAGCAGAATATGCCCGTAATGCAGAGTGTCAAAGGTGCCGTATGTAATAACTTTTCTGGTCATCTGATAAGGCTGCCTGATATATTATCCATAATTCACATCACGACTATACGCAGGGTAAGCCAATTTCAACATCCCAGACACAACACAGCCCGCACGGGCCACTCATTCTTGGTGGAACAGGTCGGGTGGGGCGGATGCTGGCCAGGCTTTGGCCCGAAGACATGGTCGCGCCATTGTGGCAACGGCGCACAGGGGCCGCGCCAATCGGGAGTAATGACCTTGTCTGGAGCATCCTGAGTGAGGCCGATGTTGTGCTTTCTCACCGCGTCAGTGCGGTGATCGTTCTGGCTGGTGTCACCCAAGGCACGGCAGAAGATTTGCACTTGAACACCACACTGGCGCAAGCCGGGTGCAGATTGGCACAGCGGTTGGGGGTGAAGGCCCTAGTCGCCTCAAGTCAGGCCGTTTACGGACGCCAAACAGGGGTCTTGCGCGAGACAGATACGCCCACACCCGCCACGCCTTACGGGCAGGCAAAACGGGACATGGAGCAAGCCATCAGCGGGCGCGCAGATGTGACCTGTTTGCGGATCGGCAACGTGGCGGGCTGTGACGGGTTGTTTCAGGCAATGGCGCGCGGCCCTGTGAAGATCGACCAGTTTGCAGACGGGCAGGGGCCGCGGCGGATGATGATCGGGCCGCGTGACCTCGGGTGTGTTTTGGCCACCTTAAGCCAGACACAAACAGCACTGCCCAAAGTGTTGAACATTGCGCGCCCCGATCTGGTTGTAATGAATAGAGTGGTCCAAGAGGCTGGCGTCCCATGGCAATGGCAGCCCGCACCCGACAGCGCCCTGCCTGTTCTGACGATGGATGTGGCGGCATTAGGCGCACATATTCACCTGCCACCTGCCACCGCCACCGACATGGTGGCCCAAGCCCGCGCTGGCGGATGGTGCCCTGCAATATGACCTTTTCAAAACGCCTAATGGATATCGCAATTAGCCTGCTTTTTGTGTGCGTTCTTTGGCCCGTATTCGTGGCGCTCGTTATCATTCTTGCGATCTGCGAAGGGCGGCCCATCTTTTACATCTCGGAGCGAATGAAGACCCCAACACAGGGGTTTTCATTGATAAAGCTGCGGACAATGCGACCCAGTGTCGAGAACATAGGCGTCACCGGGGGTGATAAGTCCATGCGGATGTCGCGGCTGCACCGGTTGCTGCGCAAGACACGGGCCGACGAGTTGCCACAGCTTTACAACGTGCTGCGCGGCGACATTTCTCTGGTGGGACCACGGCCCCCTTTGCGGGTCTACGTCGAGGCCTTTCCGCAGGTTTATGCGCAAGTCTTACAAAGCCGCCCCGGCGTGACGGGGCTGGCCTCGCTGGTCTATCATCGCCATGAGGAAGCGCTCTTGGCGCGCTGCGTGGATGCGGCGGAAACAGATGCCGTTTACAGGCGAGCCTGCGTGCCCCGCAAAGCACGGCTCGACATTGTCTATCAGGAAAACCGGTCGCTCTGCTTTGATCTGTGGTTGATCTGGGAAACCGCCAAAAAGCCGTTTCAACGCAAGACGAATTTAAACAATTGAAATCACGTCAGCCAAGGCGTCCAGATTACTGACGCCTGTCAGGGTTAATTGATCGTTGCCGCCAAAGTCGAAAACGATATTACCGCGAACAACCTCGGCGTAGCGATCAACGATGTCTTGGGCATTCAGATTTCCGCGCCAGTTTTGATCATCGAGCAGGAGTTCGTCAGCGCGCATTAAAAAGTCGGTAATCGTGTCGCGCCCGTCGGTGAAAATAAATGTATCGGCTCCACTGCCACCGGTCAGCACATCATTGCCTTTGTTCCCGTTAAGCACATCCGATCCGCCGCCGCCCCAAAGCCGGTCCGCACCGCTGCCCCCATAAAGCGCATCATTTTTGGCGCCACCCGATATCCGGTCATTGCCTGCCCCGCCCCAAAGCTTGTCGTGGCCGCCATCGCCAACAAGCGTGTCGTTGCCACGGCCACCCATGACCTTGTCGTTGCCTTTATTGCCGTTCAAAGTGTCATTGCTGCTACCGCCTTTCACCTTGTCGGCACCGCGCCCACCCGACAAGTCATCAGCCCCGCGTCCACCCTTCAACAGGTCATCGCCGGAAGACCCCCAAAGGGTGTCATTGTCCCCGTTGCCAAAAAGACGATCATCGCCTTCGTTCCCCCAGATGCTGTCATCGCCGCCACGCCCGTAAATCGTATCATTGCCACGGCCACCGAACAGTTTATTTTCCGCACCGGACCCTGTCAGGTTATCTGCGCCACTTGATCCACTTGTCGTGTTCTGCATAATGGTCACATCGGGGTTCGGGGTGTTGGTATCGGTTCTGTTTATTGCTGGCGGTAGTGTGACAGGTTCGGGATTTGGATCAACAGGTGCGGGCGTGTAAACATAGGGGGTATAATAGGGGCGCTCGGGAAGGTCGGGAATCTCTTGAGCGGGGCCTGCATATCCCGGCACGATATTCTCCGCAATTCGCGCATCCCCTATCAAATCAGTTGCGCTGAACTGGGCAGGATCAATCGGCTGTCCATCGGCGCTTTTGACGAGCAAGACATCGGTGCCATAGGAGATGCGGACCCCGTCAGAACGGCTGGCGAATGTCAGCTGTGCGTTACTGCGCAAACTCGGCCATGCAGACAGATCAATCTGGTCCACGCCCAGCTCGAAATCGGTAATCATGTCGGTGCTGTCATCATAGACGATGATGAATGTGTCCCCGCCGATACCCCCCGTCAGGCGGTCCACGCCCGCGCCATCGGTCAAAACATCGTCGCCCTTCCCGCCGCCGATCCGGTCGTCGCCTTGCGCGCCACTCAGCACATCCATGCCATCTGTGCCCGACATCGCACCACCACCTGATGCCGCCTGCCGGGTTACCCCAAGAGGGCCTGTTTCAAAGTAAAGCTGTGTGATCCCCGCAACCTGCGACGAGGCCACAAAAATATCGATCCCGTCACCGGCAGAAACGGCACTGATTGCGCTCACGTTTTCCAACCCCATTTGGGTGGTGTCCGCTAAATGGCCGCGGGCCAGAAATGTCCCGTTTTCTTGCAGCAGAAACACGCTGATCCCGTCGTCTGCGCCACCGGCGATCACATAGATATTGTTGTTATTTTCAACGACCGTTAGCGCACTGACCCCGGCAAACCGACTCTGTAGACTATCAATCACTTGATCGGTGACGCGCAGATCACCCGTTGGGCTGATCGACATCACGCTAAGCGAAGAGCTACCCGCAGAGGCCAGAATGACGTAAGATTGTGCGCCAATTGTGGCGATTTCCATCGCCGTCGGGGCCGCAATCCATAGCCCGTCGTCAACGCCAAGACTATCCGCTGGCGACAGTGTTCCGTTGCTTGAGACACCCCAAGCCGTGACCCCGTTTTCGGTGCCAGATGCGGTGAGAAGATATTGGGCACCACCCACTTCCACTGTGGCGACCGCCGAGATGGAGGCCGCAAAAACATCCGAACGATCGGCAATGACAGAGACCGATTGCGCACGTCCGGCAGTGTCGAACGTCAACCGCCCGATACCATCCGCCCCGGCAAGTCCGCCATAAACAGCTTGGGTTCCACTGCCCAACATCAGGGTCTCGCCATACATAAGCCCGGTCAGTGGTGTGGCAACCTGACCCAGCGTGCTGCGGCTTGCAAATTGACCCGAGGAACCAATGCCGAGCAGTTGCAGCGCGCCAGACCCGGAACTGCCACCTGTCAGCAATGACAGCGCGCCGTTTGTCCAAACCGTCATGATGCTGCTGGTCCCGCCGGCCTGAAGTCCGCCGCGATATGCGAATGTGTCGGTCAGTGTGAGGCCAGTTTGCGTCAGGGCCCAACTGGTCAGGGTGCCATCATACAACGTGCTGGCAAAAAGCCTCGCCTCGCCCTCAACCATCATCACCTCAAGGTCGGTGATATTGGAATATTCCGTCGTCGTCGCAACGTGTTCAACGAGATAGAATGTGGACATAAACTCTGGACGCCTTTGCACGCAAACCGAAGACCCTTGCTTCGGTTCTGGGTGCAGCAGCCGTTTTGGGCGTGTCGCAAATGCGGCCAAAGGGCGGACCTTCGGGTGAAATTGGTATAAGATTTAGTTAAACCAGCCTGAATTCAGACCGGTAGCGGCGCAAAACTCCGCCAATTGGCGCATTGCCAAAAGTGCTCGGGCTAGGGTATCTAAAAGCGAATTGCGGGTGCCGAGATGACCCAGAAATAAGGGGGCGTGCCATGTGGCATCAAAAAAAACCGGCACCAGAAGAAGCACCCAATCCTGTGAATGTCGTCCGTGAAGCCCGGGCCAATCCCAAGTTAAATGCGCGCGATATTCACTTTTTGCACATTGGAAAATGCGCAGGCAGTCAGGTTGCACAGATCGCACGACAAGTGAACCGTGCCTCTCGCGACCGTAAGATCATCAAACATAGACATGATGTTTTTTTGCGGAACATAAACAAACACGCCGATTATTTTTTCAGCATCCGACACCCGGTATCCCGCTTTAATTCCGGGTTTTACTCTCGCAAACGAAAGGGCGCGCCTCGCCTAGACATCCCATGGACAACCGACGACCGGTTTGCTTTTGAAACTTTTGAACACGCGAACGATCTGGCAGAATCGTTGTTTGAAAAAACAGAGCGCGGGCACATGGCATGGGCGGCCATGAAATCGATCCGGCACACAGCCCAGAACCAATCCGACTGGTTCTATTGCCGCGGCAGTTTTCTGTATACCCGCCCGCCAATCTGGATTTTACGCCAAGAGCATTTCGACACGGATCTTGCGGAGTTTTTCAACCGCGCAAAATTGGATATGGGCAACAAAAATGTCAAAATAACCAGTGATCCCAAAGCGGCACACGCCAATGATTATACCGATATTCCCCCACTCAGCGGAAAAGCTCTCGAAAAGCTGTCACTGTGGTATGCTCAGGACATCGCTTTTTATGACATGTGTGAGAACTGGATGATGCAGACCGCCAAGGAACAATCGTGACAGCACTGTATAACACTGTAAGCACACTCGCCCGCTCGACCAAGCGGCGTATTTTGCTGTTTGTGGATGTAATACTTGTTCCGCCCGCTCTTTTGATAGCGATGCTCTTGCAGTATAACCATGGGTCGGCGTTCGAGAATATGTTGCGCCAAGAGCTTGCCCTGCTACTTTTGATGGGGTTCTCGTGGCTTTTGTCGGTCGTGCTGGGGCTGCACCGCATCCAACTCAAAGCATTTGAAAACCGCGCTATCGGACTAACCGCTTTACATGCCGGTTTGTTGGGTCTTGCCGCTGCGGTGATAGATGATCTTGCAGGGTATGGTACGTCATTTACGACCTTCATCAACTTTGCGCTGCTCTACCTCTTTATGTCAGTCGGCGTGCGGATGTTAATGTTGCAAGTGCTTTTGGCGATCTACCGGCAGGGGCTGCCACAGTGCCGCTTGCTGATCTACGGAGCCGGTCAAACGGGCCGTCAGCTTGCGGCCGCCTTGCAGACCGATCAGACAACCACACCCGTTGCATTTGTTGACGACAACGAGGCGTTGCAGACCTCCTTGATTCAAGGGTTGACCGTCTATTCCCCGCTGACAATCGAAGCGCTTGTGAAGGCGCGCAATATTGACCGGGCTGTTTTGGCGATGCCCGCAATGGCGCCCTCAAAACAGGCACAACTGTCACGCAGGCTGCGGGATCTGGGGCTAGACGTGCACACAGTGCCGTCTTTCGCACAGATCACCGGCCAGACGCCGATTACCGAACAAATGCAACCTGTCGCACATGGGCAGCTTTTGGGGCGGCCCGCGCTTGACCGCGAGCTCTCGGGCGGATCCGACGCTTATGCAGGCAAATCGGTGCTGATTTCGGGGGCAGGGGGCTCTATCGGATCAGAGCTATGCCGACAGGTTTTCGCCTGTGCACCGTCGCGTATTGTCCTGTTTGAGCTCAGCGAGCTGGCGCTCTATAATATCGACATGGAACTGCGGGATATCGGGGTCGGGCGAGACATCGAGATTGTCCCTGTGCTTGGCTCTGTCACGGACGAGGCTCTTGTCACGCGCACGCTTGCCAACAACAGGGTGCAGGTTGTCTTACATGCCGCCGCCTATAAACACGTCACACTGGTCGAGCAAAACCCGATCGTGGGCACCGCCAACAATGTGCTTGGCACCCATACATTGGCGCGCGCCGCTGCCGCCTTGCCGGTCGAGCGGTTCATTCTGGTCTCTACCGACAAAGCCGTGCGCCCTACAAACATCATGGGCGCATCCAAAAGGATCGCTGAAATTGTTGTGCATGATCTGGCCACCCGCGCCAAAAACCAGACAATGTTTTCAATGGTCAGGTTTGGCAATGTTATGGGTTCCTCCGGCTCTGTCATTCCATTGTTCCATGAGCAAATCAAAAACGGCGGACCCGTCACCGTAAGGCATCCTGAAGTGACCCGCTACTTTATGACCATCCCAGAGGCCGCCCGCCTTGTGCTCGTTGCCGGTTCGTTTGATGCTAGCGGCGATGTTTTTGTCTTGGATATGGGCGAGCCTGTCCGCATCTACGATCTGGCCTGCCAGATGATTAGCGCCGTTGGGTACACTTTGCGCAGTGAGGCAAATCCGGGCGGTGACATCGAGATTAAATTCACCGGCCTGCGCCCTGGCGAGAAAATCTACGAAGAGCTATTGATCGGCAAAGGCCAGACCACAACGGCGCACCCGCGCATTCTTCAGGCACATGAAAAGCATCCGAGCGAAATTGAAGTGGCCTCTGCACTGCGCAGCCTCAAAGACGCAATCGAGCATGGAGATGAAACGGCGCTGCGCGAAGCACTTGCCCGTTGGGTCGAGGGTGACGCTCATTTGGCGCAAACACCCCGTGAAGTGTCAGCAACACCCACCCGATCATAGGATACAGCAATATGCCTCCAAAGTTTGGCACCAGCGGCCTGCGCGGTCTTGTCACCGAAATGACGCCAAATCTTGTCGCCGCCCATGTGCAGGCCTTCATCCGCGCGTGCCCCGTTGGCACAGGACTATTTGTGGGGCGCGATCTGCGCCCGTCGTCACCTGCGATTACAGATATGGTAGCAAAGGCCGCACAGGCAGCGGGGCTGGCCGTGACAGATTGTGGCGATGTCCCGACACCTGCACTCGCCTTGGCCGCAATGGAAGCAGGCGCCGCTGCCGTGATGGTCACCGGCAGCCACATCCCCTCCGACCGCAACGGGCTGAAATTCTACACCCCAGCAGGCGAGATTACCAAAGCACATGAGGCCGCCATTTTAGCCGCTTTGGACGGGAAAACAGACACTGTAACAGGCCCAGGCGTGGTGCAAAACATAAATGCAGGGGCGGCTTATATTGCACGGTTTGTGACCGCATATGGCTCCGCTCTGACGGGTCTGCGCATTGGTGTTTACAGCCATTCGGCCGTGGGGCGTGACCTGCTTCTTTATCTCTTTGCACAGCTTGGCGCGGAGGTGGTAGAGCTTGGGCGCTCACTCGATTTCATCCCTGTCGATACCGAGGCCGTGGACCCAACCATTCGCACCCAACTTAAATCGTGGGCCGCAGAGCACTCCCTCGATGCGATCATTTCAACCGATGGGGACGGAGACCGCCCCTTGATGACTGATGCTACTGGCACGGTGATCGTGGGTGACATCCTTGGCCAGATCACAGGCGCCACGCTCAAGGCAGACACCGCCGTCACACCGCTATCTTCCAACACAGGGGCCGAGAGCAAATTCGACACCGTGATCCGCACCCGTATAGGGTCCCCCTATGTCATTGCACGCATGGAACAGGCGATCGGCAATGTGGTGGGATATGAGGCCAACGGTGGTTTTCTCTTGGGATATTGTGCGGCTGGTCCTCTGGGGGCTCTGCCGCCGCTTATGACCCGCGATGCGGTTCTACCGCTGGTCGCACCCTTGGCGCTTGCGCGGGATGCGGGCGGGCTCGCGGCACTGGTCGCGGCCGAACCTGCACGCTTCACCGCCGCCGACCGTTTGCAAGAGGTGCCAACCGCAAGATCAAACGCGCTTGTGACATTATTCGTCACTGATACTGCTAAACGCGCTGCATTTCTGGCGCAAATGAACGGGGTTGAGGTAGGCGTCGATCGCACAGACGGGCTGCGTATGACGCTCACTGACGGGCGGATTGTGCATCTGCGCCCGTCGGGGAACGCGCCTGAACTGCGGCTCTATGTTGAGAGTGACAGTGCAGAAAGTGCGCGTGAAACACTGCTCGACGGATTGTCAGTGCTGCGCGGTCTCTTGACTTGATCAAACGGGTCTAAGCTGGGTCAACTGGTGCGCGTTGATCTGCGGCCCCAGATCAAGCCCGCGATCACGCATACAGGTTGGGCGATCATCAGGGGCTGTAAAACGCACAGTATCCCCATCACCCACACGGACCTGCATTCCGCGCTGACAGACATAGGGTTGGCCCAAAAACAGGCTCTGTTGTTGGGAGTCTGCCACGACATCTGCGGGCGTATCATTGATCCAAGGGGTCAAGGGGACGGGCGCATCGGGGCCTTCAAACCACCGGAACTCAAACAGGCTTTCGGCGATCTTGACGGGTTGGATGCGTAACGGATCACGATGGCCCTTTGCGTAACGGGCAAGCAGGGCAACCTTATGCATCTCCGAGCATCCCGCTCGGTGAAACCGCATGATGACGTCCTTGTCGATCACAGCAAAGACGCGGGCCAGATTGCCACATAAAGCGGCCTGCGCAGGCGCATCCAAAAGAGCGGCACGGTCGGGCTGGTCCACCAGATACCGAAGTCGCCACATCATAGAATACAGACAGTTGATCTGAATGAACGGGGGCACAAATCCGTGAATATCTTGCGCCAGTTTGATCAGCGACAGATACCCCGTTTCGATCTGGGTCGTATACCAACGCGGATCATCACGCGAGCCATCCACAGCAGAGCCAAGGGCTGCACGTTTGCGGTAATAATAGGTCGCACCGGGGATAAAACTGATGGTGCGAGTGGCCTCGTGTAGCAACAAAGCATTCGCAAAATGCCCGTCTTCAAACGTGGGCTTGATCGCGGGGTCAAACGTCAGGGCGTGGGCTGTGATGCAGTCGCGCCGGAACACCGCATGGCTCACGCTTTGCAAAATCATATCGCGGGTTTTGAGCACGGGCCGCGACACCAGCCCCTTTTGAAAGCGGTAGCGCATCGGGTGGCTGTCAACGTAGCTGTCGATCTCTTCGATATAGCGGACCAGATTGGCGACAAGCGCCACTTGCGTGTTGTCTGGCTTTACCGCCTGCGCAAGTGTGCTTAGGTATTCAGGGTGCAGGATATCATCAGGATCAGGGAACCCGACCCAAACCCCTTTTGCCAGCGCCAGGCCCGCATTACGGGCCGCCGCAACGCCATCGTTTTCCTGGTGGATAACGCGGATCAGCTTGGGGTATCGGGCCGCCCATATCTCTATGATCCGGCCCGTCTCATCGGTGGACCCATCATTGACAATGATCAGCTCGACGCCGTCCAAACCATAGGTCTGCGCAATAACACTGGCGAAGAAATCGTCAAGATAGGGGGCCACATTATAGGCCGCCG
The DNA here is from genome assembly GCA_963976475.1 of uncultured Rhodobacterales bacterium. Classification (GTDB taxonomy): domain Bacteria; phylum Pseudomonadota; class Alphaproteobacteria; order Rhodobacterales; family Rhodobacteraceae; genus Yoonia. The sequence continues at coordinate 148 of CAXBKX010000027.1, read as the reverse complement.
CAATGAGCGAAAACATCGGCGGCTGCCGCCTGAAAAAGGCTCTAATCGGTCCCATATCCATCCATATTCGCCGATTGCCACGCCCATGTGCTGGCGAGTTATAGCCGAAAGTTGGTGACGGCCCGGATGGGCGGCATATCATGGCGTT
>CAXBKX010000026.1:0-19917 GCA_963976475.1 uncultured Rhodobacterales bacterium | reverse complement strand
ATCTTGGGAAAGGTCCGGGGGACCTTTACCAGCCTTTGCGGGCGGAGCCCCGGACCGGGCTGATCTTGGGAAAGGTCCGGGGGACCTTTACCAGCCTTTGCGGGCGGAGCCCCGGACTGGGCTGATCAAAACATGAAAGGCGCGCCGCATTCATTTCGGTGCGCCTTTCATATTTGTGATATGCTCAAGACAGCGCACTTATGCGTGACCATTTGGGAGGATACAAAATGGGCATTGAGAGCATTCTGGTTGTCATCATTATCGGCGCAATCGCGGGTTGGTTGGCGGGGCAGATCGTCAAGGGGTTCGGCTTTGGACTGTTGGGCAATATCGTTGTCGGGATTGTCGGTGCTTTTGTTGCCGGGTTGATTTTCCCTGTGATCGGGCTTGGTTTTGGCGGCGGGATTGTGGGGTCGATTATTCATGCGACCTTGGGGGCGGTGATTTTGCTGTTCGTGATCAAGCTGGTCAAACGCGCCTAGATTTAGCGTATTAAAAGTTCGGAAGGGGTCGGCGCAGCGCTGGCCCCTTTTGCGTTGCGCGGGGGTGATTGCCTGATTACCACTCTGCTGATGAGTGAATTGAGTGATTTGGCCCTGTTGGGGTTTGGCGCGAGCGCGCTGTTTATTGTCTATCTGTTGCGGGTGGTGTGGGGGCGGCGTGGTCGTGCCAAGCCAGCGCGTGCGCAGACTATTGTGATCGTTGATGGATCGAATGTCATGCATTGGGGCGGTGATCCGTCGGAGGTGGTTTTGCAGCGGGTGATTGCATCGCTGCAAGACCGTGGTTTGACGCCTTATGTGATTTTTGACGCCAATGTCGGGTATGTTTTGCGGGGTCGTCATTTGGCGGATGCGTCGATGGCGCGCATGGTTGGTCTGCCCGATGCGCAGGTGTTTGTGGTTGAAAGCGGTGTGACGGCGGACGAGAGGATTTTGCAGGTGGCGAGCGAGAACGGGTATCGTGTTGTTAGCAATGACCGGTTTCGTGACTGGACCGTGAAATACCCGCTGGTCGGGCGGAAGGGGCGCGTTTTGCGCGGGACTTGGAAGAGCGGAAGTGTGGTGTGGCGGTCGCTTTAGGTGGGGGTAAGCCCCGTCTTGCAATCGCTCCACTGGAGCGATTGAGGGGCGAACGGGCGGAGCCCCGAGGGGGCGGTGAGGGGTTTGGGCGACGTTAATCACTTGCAGATGCACCTCACAGGGCCGGCTGGATGTGCGCAACATTAGGGCCGCGGCCGAGCTGGAGGGGGTGTCGGGCCGTTTTTTGCTGGTGGTTCAGTTTAACAATCGTGCGGTGTGTTAGGTTGAGACGCTGCAAACGCGCCCTCCGGGGGGAGGTCGGACGCGGCCCGGCGATGCCGGGCGGAATGTTCGTATTTCTTGAAAGAGGCACGCCATGATTAGGCATCATTTTTGGGGGGGGGGAGCTGTAGGTTCGGCAAGAGAAAAAAGCGAATTGGTTTTTTCATTTACAGGCATTCGGGACCAGCTTTGAAAGTGAATCCGTTCTTTGAGATTGAAGCCAGCTCGACCTACAGCAGTGGTTATTCGTTTCTCTAGCCAGTCGGCTGCGTCATCGAGTACTTCTATCGTTTTTTGTCCATCAAATGGCCCACCGCGAATTTTTAAATCTGACGACTTTGCGTTAAGTATTAAGCTGCCTAAGAGTGTACTATTCCCCGTCAGTGGGAGTTTGTTTTCGTCTAGGTATTCAACGTATGAAGACCAATGGTAGTCTTTCAAAATTGAGTTACGTTCCTTGTTTATGAAATACCAATAAATGTCATGCTGGTCAGCATTCTCGCGTATCAATTGCCATTCGTTTTTGAGCTCATAACAAATATCCTTGTTGTGGCATGCCTTTGCGTCAACCGAAATCAGGTGAACGGATGCGCGCAAGAGAGCACAAACACCAATGTACTCAATCCGCCAGTCGGATAGAAACGTGCTTTCCTGTTTTAGCTTTTCGCGTAAATTCTTAATGCCAATAGTGGCATCTACCCTTGCCCGATTGCATGAGAGCATTGCGCCAACTTCAAAATATTGGTTCCTGATGTTTTGCGGGATCATGTTAGCTTAACCACCTACTTCTTCCCCCCATACCGTGACTTCCCGCCACGTTGCCCCGGCCTGCCACCCGTGCTGCGCCCTGATTTTACGCGGCTTTCATCAACCGCTTTGTCGACGGCGTATTGGCGGGCGAGGGGGTCGTCGGCGATGGTGAGTTCGACGGCCTCCAAGCGTTTGACCTCGTCGCGCAGTCTTGCCGCTTCTTCAAATTCGAGGTTTTCGGCGGCTTTGCGCATGTCGGTGCGCAGGCCTTCGAGCACGGTTTGGATGTTGCCACCTGCTTGCCCTTTGCCGATTTTGGCGGTGATGCGGGACTGGTCGGTGTCGCCATTGTAGAGACCTGCGAGGATGTCTTCGACGTTTTTCTTGACGGTGGCCGGCGTGATGCCATGTGCGATATTATAGGCGTGTTGTTTTTCGCGCCTGCGGTTGGTTTCGCCTATCGCGCGTTCCATCGATCCGGTGATCCGGTCGGCATACATGATGACGCGCCCTTCGGCGTTTCTAGCGGCGCGGCCGATGGTTTGCACGAGGGAGGTTTCGGAGCGCAGGAAGCCCTCTTTATCCGCATCAAGGATTGCCACGAGACCGCATTCGGGAATGTCGAGACCCTCGCGCAGAAGGTTGATGCCGATCAGCACGTCGAACGCGCCGAGCCGCAGGTCGCGCAGGATTTCGATGCGTTCAATCGTGTCGATATCGGAGTGCATGTAGCGCACGCGGATGCCCTGTTCGTGCATGTATTCGGTCAGGTCTTCGGCCATGCGTTTGGTGAGCGTCGTGCACAGGGTGCGCATCCCCATGGCGTTCATTTTGCGCACTTCGTCGAGCAGGTCGTCGACTTGCGTGGTCACAGGGCGGATTTCCACCGGCGGGTCGAGCAGGCCTGTGGGGCGGATGACCTGTTCGGTGAACACACCGCCGGTTTGCTCCATTTCCCATTTCGCGGGGGTGGCGGAGACAAAGACGGTTTGCGGGCGCATGGCGTCCCATTCCTCGAATTTGAGCGGCCGGTTGTCCATGCACGATGGCAAGCGGAAGCCGTGTTCGGCCAGCGTCATTTTGCGCCTAAAGTCGCCCTTATACATGCCGCCGATTTGCGGAACGGAGACGTGGCTCTCGTCGGCGAAAACGATGGCGTTGTCGGGGATGAATTCAAAGAGTGTGGGGGGTGGCTCGCCCGGTGCACGGCCCGTGAGGTAGCGCGAATAGTTCTCGATCCCGTTGCACACACCTGTGGCTTCCAGCATTTCCAGATCGAAGTTGCAGCGTTGCTCGAGCCGCTGGGCCTCGAGCAGTTTGCCTTCGTTCACCAATTGGTCGAGCCGCATTTTCAGTTCTTTTTTGATGCCGATCATGGCTTGTTTCATGGTCGGTTTGGGGGTGACGTAGTGCGAGTTGGCGTAGATGCGGACCTTGTCGAATGTGCCGGTTTTATGGCCGGTGAGCGGGTCGACTTCGGTGATGGATTCCAGCTCTTCGCCGAAGAACGACAGCGACCATGCGCGGTCGTCGAGGTGGGCGGGCCAGACCTCGAGGTTATCGCCACGCACGCGAAAACAGCCGCGCTGAAACCCTGCGTCGTTGCGTTTGTAGGCTTGGGCGACCAGATCGGCGATGATTTTGCGTTGGTCGTAAGATTGGCCGACGTGGATGTCTTGGGTCATCGCACCGTAGGTTTCCACCGAGCCGATGCCGTAGATGCACGACACCGAGGCCACGATGATCACGTCGTCGCGTTCCAAAAGGGCGCGGGTGGCAGAGTGCCGCATCCGGTCGATCTGTTCGTTGATCTGGCTCTCTTTTTCAATGAAGGTGTCGGAGCGGGCGACGTAGGCCTCTGGCTGGTAGTAGTCGTAGTAGGAGACGAAGTATTCGACCGCGTTTTCGGGGAAAAACCCTTTGAATTCCCCGTAAAGTTGTGCGGCGAGGGTTTTGTTGGGCGCAAGGATGATTGCGGGGCGCTGGGTTTCCTCGATCATTTTGGCCATGGTGAAGGTTTTGCCGGTGCCTGTGGCGCCCAAGAGGACTTGGTCGCGTTCGCCGTCGCGCAGCCCTTGGCTGAGTTCCGCGGTGGCTGTGGGCTGGTCGCCTGCCGGTTCAAAGTCTGTGTGCAGGATGAATTTCTTGCCGCCCTCGAGTTTCTCGCGGGTTTTCACGTCTGGCGCTGGGTTGGACAGGAATGGCATCGCTTCAATGTCGCGTTTGTCGGAGTGGGCGTAGGCCATGCGGGAATCCTTTGGGGGTTAACCCATAATTGTTCTTCTTTTGGTCTTATTCAAGGGGAGGGTTGCGCGGTTGACGCGGGCGTGTTTCGGCGTAGGTTTCAGGAAATGTAAAACAGGAGCCTGCCCGATGACGATTGATCCCGTAAAGCTAGACCGTTTGGCCGAGGTGGCGGTGCGCACCGGTGTGAATTTGGCGCAGGGTCAGGAGTTGGTGATTACTGCGCCGATCGAGGCGTTGCCGTTGGTGCGCCGGATCGTGGTTCATGCGTATAAGGCTGGCGCGTCGTTGGTGACGCCGATTTTTAGCGATGGCGAGATCACCCGCGCGCGCTACGAGCATGGGGCTGATGAAAGCTTTGATAAAGCGCCCGCGTGGCTGTTCGAGGGCTTGGGGGCGGCGTTCAAGGCTGGCGCGGCAAGGATGGCGATTACTGGCGATGATCCGATGTTGCTGGCCGAGATGGACCCCGAGAAAGTGGCGCGCGTGGGTAAGGCCACGTCGATTGCGGCCAAGCCTGCGATGGGCCCGATTGTGGGGTTCGAGGTGAACTGGAATATTGTGGCTTATCCCGGTGCGGGCTGGGCGGCCAAGGTGTTTCCTGATCTGGATGTCGCGGAGGCGCAGGCCCGATTGATGGATGCGATTTATGACGCGTCAAGGATTGGCGGCGATGATCCTGTGAAAAACTGGGCCGAGCATACCGCCGAGCTGAAAAAGCGCGTCAAATGGCTGAATGAACAGAAATTTGATGCCTTGCAGTATAGCGGGCCGGGCACCGATTTGCGGCTGGGCTTGGCCGAGGGGCATATCTGGAAGGGCGGGGCGTCGCCTGCGCGCAATGGCATTGTCTGCCAGCCGAATATTCCGACCGAGGAGGTGTTTACCTGTCCGCACGCCTATAAGGTCGATGGCACGGTGGCGGCGACCAAGCCGTTGGCGCATCAGGGATCGGTGATCGAGGATATTGCGGTCAGGTTCGAGGCGGGCCGGATTGTCGAGGCCACGGCCAGCAAGGGCCAAGATGTGTTGCGCGCGCTGTTGCAGACCGATGATGGCGCAAGCCGGATTGGCGAGGTGGCGCTGGTGCCGCATTCCAGCCCGATCAGCCAGTCGGGGGTGTTGTTTTACAATACGTTGTTTGACGAGAATGCGTCGTGTCACATCGCATTGGGCCAGTGCTATGCCGATACGATTGCGGGTGGGGCGGAGTTTTCGCCCGAGGAGTTGCAGCAAAAGGGCGGCAACCAGTCGATTATCCATGTGGACTGGATGATGGGCTCGGATGCGGTGGATATCGACGGGATCACACCGGCAGGCGAGGTGGTGCCGGTGATGCGCGCCGGTGAATGGGCGTTTTGAGTGGGGGTGGTTATCCCAAGATGAGTCTGGCGCCGCTACGTAAAGATTTTGCGCAGGTTGCGAGAGAGTAGCGGTGCCGCAAAGGCGGTGAAGCGGCGCACGTCCGCGCGCTTGTAGGCTTCGGGCGAGGTGACAAGCCAGACCGACATGTCCGAGCCTTCGGGCGGGTCAAAGCAGCGGATCATATCGGGGTCGTTGTCGCCGTCCAGAATTGGTAGCGGGCCGATCCCTTGTCCGGTGCGGATCGCCATGCGCAGGTCTTCGAAGCTTGCGCAGCGCAGCACGTTGTGGCGCTTGGTTGCAATGTGCGCGAGCAGCAAGATGCGGTGCGGTCCCATGTCATCAGCGAACGTCTGAGGCATCCCGTTCTTTTCCGCGTAGCTGCGCGCGGCGTAATACGTCCAGTTGGATTGGCCGAGTTTGCGCGCGATGAGCCGGTCGTCGGTGATGGCCGGCGAGATGCGCAGTGCCACGTCTGCTTCACCTTTGATCAGGTCCAGCATCCGTTCGGCGGCGACGAATTCAAAGGTGGCCGCGGGGTTGGATTCGACAAATGCGGCGATGACCCGACCGATTTTTCCCTCCATGGCCCGATCAATAGCGGTGATACGGATTGGCGGATTGCCGCGGTCCTGCTCGGACATTGCCGCATCCGCCAAGGCATTTGCTGCCGCCTCGAGGGTTTCGGCGAAAGGCAAAAGGCGGGTGGCGGCCACCGTGGGGCAGGCGCCGCGCGTGGTTTTGTCAAACAGGGTCAGGCCGAGCGTGTGTTCGAGAACATCGATGCGGCGGGCAACAGTTGTCTGGTTGATCCCAAGGATACGGGCGGCAGCCAAGGTCGAGCCTTCGCGCAAGACAGCGAGGAATATGCGGACGTCGCCCCAGTCTTTGAATTGGCTCTGCATATTTGCAGAACAGCACGGCGGCGCGGTGGATACCAGCCTTATTTGGCCCCGCGTATGGTTGAGGCAACATTCAACAGGAGATGACCGATGACTGCCTTGCCAATACCCCGACTGTCGCTGTTTTCATGGTTTCGCCGATCTGCACGCGCGCAGAGCCCGCAGCCCGATGTGCCGCAAGATGATCTGCGCCGCGAGTATTTGATGCGGATCATCGCCGCCGAGGGCTGTGTCGGGGAGTATGGCGTGCAGGGGCTGATGGGGCTGTTTCCGAGAGATTTTTAACCCGGGCAGGTGTTGGATTTAGGGTGCCGCAGGACAGGTTCGGTCCAGGCGAGGAGCGGTTTGGCCGCCACACGCGCCGCAACGCGCATTTCGGCCACATGCCAAGCGCGCAGGAGGGGGCCTAAATCGCGACAGCAGATGCAGCGGAGGCTTGACGCCTGATCAGCGCGCCGGATTGGCAAACTGGCGCGGGTGCTGTATTTAGGTCTGATGACGACGAGCTGCCAAAAGGGATCGTGATGTCAAATTTTCATGTGGCGGTTTTTGGCGGTGGTTCGGTGGGCCTCACGCTGGCGGCGCATTTTACCAAGGCGGGAGCGCGGGTTTCGCTGTTGGTGCGCAAGGCGTCGATGGCTGCGTTGCAAAATGCCCCGGTTGAAATTTCCGGTGCGCTGGGCGAGCATCGCATTCCCGTGGGCGCGATTGAGATTGTGGATGCGGCCGATCCTGATGACGCCGTGCGCGGCAGTGATATGTTGGTGTTGACCACCAAGGCCTATGATGTGGCAGCGGCGCTTGCGCCTTTTGTGGGGCGGGGCACGGTGCCACCGGTTTTATTGTTGCAAAACGGGATCGGTGCGGCCGAGATCGCAAGGGACGTTCTGGGTCCAGATGTGCCGGTGTTTTCCACGGCGATGATGATCGGAATGGTCCGCGAGACCCCGACCAGGACAGAGATCACCGGCATTGCGGGGCCGATTTGTTGCGGTTCATTGGCGGGCGATGACACGGGGCCGTTGCACGCTTTGCTGGCCGTGGCGCAGGGTGGTTTTGTGCCGATGCTCCATGATCCGAAAATCCGCGAAACCATTGCGTTCAAGCTGCTTTTTAATGCCTGTATGAACCCGACCGGCGCGCTGACCGGACAAACCTATGGCGAGTTGTTGGCAAATCCGGCCTCGCGCGCGTTGATTGCGGGTCTTGCCGACGAGGCGCTGGCCGCATTTGCCGCCGCGTTTGATTATCGTCCGGCGCAAAGCGGGCAGCAGTATGTGCAAGAGACCCTTGATGCAATTGTGGGCAAGGGGGCCGGCAAGCATCGCTCGTCCATGCTTCAGGATTTGCAGGCGGGGCGACAGACCGAGATCGCGTTTTTGAACGGGGCGATTATCAAAATGGCCAAGGATGCGGGGTTGCAAGCCACAAGGCATGAAACCGTCAGGCAGCTTATTTGGGTGCGCGAGACGTCTTGATGGGGCGGCTCGAGGTCAAATTGACGGCTGTGGCGTTGGCGGTTAGGGTCGGATTTTTGTAAAGGGCGCGCTGCGCATGTCCCATCCCAACTGGAGTGATTTCCGTGTTATCCTTGCGCTTGGCAAGGCCGGATCGTTGAGCGGTGCTGCGAAATTGCTTGGGGTTGATGTCTCGACGGTCAGCCGCAGACTGGCGGTTGCCGAAGAGACGTTTGATGCGGTTTTGATTGTGAGGGGCGGTGGCGCGTTCCACTTTACCGCTGAAGGTCCGAGTGGTGCTGGATGCGGTGACGGCCTATCTCAAGGCGCATCGGGCTAGGATCACCGGACTGGCGAAAGCGCCATGATCTGTAAAGGTTGGGGGGCCGCAAGGTTGGCCCCCCGAGACTTAAGCCGGTTCTTGATCGAAATTATCCCAGAACTCATCGCGCCCGTTGCTTTTGGGGAAGGGTGTCGCGGGGATCGGAGTGCCGAGAAAGTTGCACAGTGGGGCCCAGCCGTCGGAGGGGGTGAACACAAGCAGCCGGTCTGCGGGGACGATCTCGCGCACCAGCCGGTTGTTGCGTCTGTAGGCATCCAGCGCCATGTCCTTGTCGGGCAAGCCGCCGAAGGTATCATCGATGTAGAAGGGCGTCAGGGTGACGAAGATGTCCTTGATGTGCTGTGGCATGTTCCGTGTTAATGTTGCGTGATGGGTCCAGACCTTGAGCACGGTTTTGCTGAAGCTGGCCCACCAATCGTCTTCGGGTCGCTCGGTGTGGATCACTTTGGCCGCAGGGAAGGCCTCGATTGTTTGCTGCCAGACCCGGCCGCCGGGGAAATCCACTTGCGAGGTGTAGCCGGCAAAGACGCTTTGCCAGTCGTGGGTTTTGCCCGTGGCGACCTGCGTCCAGACATCGACCTGTTGCGGGTTGGCAAAAAGTTCCATCATGTGGTGGCAGGGGCCAAGTCCAAGCGTTTCCAGAGCCGTGCGGGTCGACATGGTGCCGGTGCGGCTCATGCCGGTGCCGATAATTTCGAGGGGCATTCGGGTGTCCTTTCGGGGGTGTGTTTCAGGGGTCGCTGACGCGAGGCCGTCGGTGGCCTGCAATGCCCCGGTGATACAGTGCCCGGAGCGTTGGCGCACCAGACAAGGGTGCAAACACGGTTTGCAAAATTGCCCGCCGGTTCGCCAAAGCGATGCAAGCGCGTGGCGTCTTGCACTGTGCCGCGGATTTGCCGATAAGGGCTGTATCAAATCGGAGATGAGCCATGCGCGCACGAATCTACAAGCCGGCCAAGACGGCCATGTCGTCGGGAACCGCCAAGACCCATGTTTGGGTGCTCGAGCATGTGGTCGAGAGCGCAAGGTCGGTTGATCCGCTGATGGGCTGGACATCGTCGGCTGATACGCAGGCGCAGGTGAAGCTGACGTTTCAGACCAAAGAGGCGGCGCTGGAGTATGCGGCGTCCAAGGGGATTGACGTGACGGTGCAAGAGCCCAAAGAGCGCAAGCCGGTTATCCGCCCCGGTGGTTACGGCGAGAATTTTGCAACCAACCGCCGTGGCGCTTGGACCCATTAGTCGCACGTGATCATCGCAGGGTGATCAAAGCGAATTGAGCATGAACTGGGCCCCGATCGGGCGGGTGGCGGCACCGATTGCACGCGCTTTGCCGCCGATACTGCCACATTCGATGCGCGGCTGGATTAGCCCACGGGTGTCTTGTGTGGTCACATAGCGCCGCACCCTGCTGACCAGATCTTCGCGCACGCTGGCGGGAAATGACCCGTCAATCAGGATCGCTTCGAAGTCGATGACCGCGCAGGTCGAGAGCAGGGCCTTGGCCAGTTCTTGTGCGGTTTGCCCGAGCCAGGGGTCGACATAGCGCGACAGGGAGTGCCAACTGTCAGGATTGATCCAGAGTTGCCGCGGGTCGAGGTCGACCTCTTGCAGCCGCAATTCGAGCTGGTGGATCGAGGCCATATCGACCAGTTGCATACTTTCGCCGTTGGGCCCGATACTGCGCAGCGACCCAAGTGCACCGGCGTTGCCTTGCCGTCCTTCAAAGACGGAATTGTTCAAAACAATGCCCCCCCCGATGAAGGCGCTGACGAAGAAATAGGCGTAGTCGCGAAACTCTTTTCCGCGCCCATAGGTGTGTTCGGCCTGACAGGCGGCGGTTGCGTCGTTCATCAAGGAGACGGGCAGGCCGGTGCGGTTTTGCGCGATGGATTTGATGTCGGTGTCCTGCCATGCCCCGAATGCGGGGTCGGGGTCGGCGGGATTGTCGGGCCAGTTCCACATCTCGAAGGGTGCCGCGATACCGAGCCCGCAGATCCGGTTTGCGAGGGCTGCACCCATATCTTGGGTGATGTGCCGCACGCCGGTATCGACAAAGTTGAAAATTGCCTCGGGTATTGGGCTTTCGTAGTTAAGGTGTTGTTCTTGTTGAAGCTCGCCATTAAAATTGATCAAGACCAGATCAGCGGAGCGGCGCCCGATTTTAAGTCCGAAAGAGAAGGCCCCGTCTGATGCAAGCCGCATGGGCACCGAGGGTTTGCCGACCTTGCCCCGCAGCGGATCGCCGCGTTCAAGCAAGGCTTCTGCCTCGAGCCGCCGCAAGATACCCGAGACCGTCGGCGGGGACAGGCCGGCAAGCCGCGACAGGTCACTGCCCGGCGTAGGTCCATTGCGTTGCAGCAACGACAGCAGCAGGCGTTCGTTATGGTCACGAACGCCTTTCTGGCTAAGCCCAGCACTTATTGATCTGACCAACCCGTCGTCCATGCGCGCAACCTATCTGTTTCCGGCACTATAGAGTATACCCGAATTAATTAATAAAGAAAGTTAACTAATTAATTGACAGGTGCGAGAGAATCGCGTTCCCTAGGGGCGGGTGGCGACGATGCAGGCCACTGCGTGAGTGGGGTGGATGCCCCGGAACTCTGACAGTCTGGGAGGACATTATGAAAAAACTACTTATCGGAACTGCGTTTGTGGCGATCACGACAGCGGGTGGGGCGATGGCGGGAAGTGATACCACGTCGGCCTGTCTGATCACGAAAACCGATACCAACCCGTTCTTTGTGAAGATGCGTGAAGGCGCTGAAGCGGCTGCAAGTGCGGCAGGTATCACGCTGCGGTCTTACGCGGGTAAGGTGGATGGCGATCACGAGACACAGGTGGCCGCGATCGAGACATGTATTGCGGATGGCGCGTCGGGTATTTTGATCACCGCCTCTGACACGTCGTCCATTGTGGGCGCTGTGACCCAAGCGCGCGAAGCTGGTCTGCTGGTCATTGCGCTTGATACCCCGCTGGAGCCGATTGACGCGGCTGATGCCACATTTGCGACCGACAACTTTCTGGCCGGTGAGTTGATCGGCAAGTGGGCTGCGGCGTCGCTGGGTGCAGAGGCGGCCAATGCGAAGATTGCGATGCTTGATCTCGCTGTCAGCCAGCCAACGGTTGGTGTGTTGCGCGATCAGGGTTTCTTGCAGGGGTTTGGCATTGATCTTGCCGATCCAAACGTGAATGGCGATGAAACTGATCCACGTATTGTGGGCAATGACGTGACATTGGGCAACGAGGAGGGTGGCCGCAAGGCGATGGAGAACCTGCTGGCGGTCGATCCCGAGATCAATGTGGTTTACACCATCAACGAGCCTGCCGCAGCGGGTGCCTATGAGGCGCTCAAGTCGATCGGTCGTGAAAACGACGTGCTGATTGTATCGGTTGATGGCGGTTGTCCCGGCGTGCAGAACATTGCGGATGGTGTGATTGGCGCGACATCGCAGCAGTATCCGTTGTTGATGGCGTCCAAGGGTATCGAGGCAATCGTTGCCTATGCTGCGGACGGGTCATTGCCACAAAACACACCGGGCAAAAACTTCTTTGACACCGGTGTGGCGTTGGTGACCGATCAACCGGTGGACGGCGTTGAAAGCATTTCTGTGGCCCAAGGCATGGATTTGTGCTGGGGTTAGGCTGACGTCGTGCAATAGTTGAATGGGGCGGGTTTTCCCGCCCCTTTTTCCAAACCGGGGCAGCGCCCCTCAACACTATTATTTCCGAAAAGGGGTCACATGATGTCTGGCAATGCCGATGACTTTGAAGCCGTCGTGAAATCATCTCCGTCCGAAGCGGTCGCCGCATTCGCCGCGCGCAAGGGTGTCTTGGCGCGCGTGCAACATGCGCTGCACGTCAACCCCGCCCTGGTGCCGCTTTTTGTGCTGGTCGCGTCGATTGTGATATTTGGCCTGTTGTTGGGCTCGAAATTCTTTTCACCCTTTGCCCTGACGCTGATTTTGCAGCAGGTCCAGATTGTCGGTATCGTGGCTGCCGCCCAGAGCCTTGTGATCCTGACCGCAGGCATTGATTTGAGTGTCGGCGCGATTGCGGTGCTGTCCAGTGTGATCATGGGGCAGTTTACGTTTCGCTACGGGATGCCTGTCGAGCTTGCGGTGGTCTTTGGGCTGGCGTTTGGCACCGCGATCGGGGCGATCAACGGCTGGCTGGTTGCGGCGATGAGGTTACCGCCGTTTATTGTGACGCTGGGCATGTGGCAGATCGTGCTGGCGGCGAATTTTCTATATTCGGCCAATGAGACGATCCGCAGCCAGGATATCGAGGCGCAGGCCCCGATGCTGCAACTGCTGGGCACGACGTTCAAGATTGGTGCCGGTCCTGACGGGCGCGGTGGTGCGACCTTTACCTATGGCGTGATTGCCATGGTGCTGATTTTTGCATTTCTATCGTATGTCTTGAGCCAGACCGCATGGGGCCGCCATATTTATGCCGTGGGTGATGATCCCGAGGCGGCGCAATTGTCGGGCGTCAACGTCAAGGGCACGCTGATTTCTGTGTATGCGGTCACTGGTTTCATTTGTGCCATCGCCGGTTGGGCCCTGATTGGCCGGATAGGCAGCGTAAGCCCGACATCGGGTCAGTTGTTGAATATCGAAAGCATCACGGCGGTCGTGATCGGGGGGATATCCCTGTTTGGGGGCAGGGGGTCCATATTGGGCCCGTTGTTCGGGGCGTTGATTGTGGGTGTGTTTACGCTTGGATTGCGTCTGGCAGGGGCAGATGCGCAATGGACGTTTTTGTTGATTGGCGCGCTGATTATCGGCGCGGTTGCAGTCGACCAATGGATTAGAAAGGTGTCAGCATGACCGCTATTGATTACGCGATGGAGCCGATCCTGAAGGGCCGCGGCCTTGTGAAGCGATACGGCAAGGTGACAGCGCTGGACCACTGTGATTTTGACCTGTATCCGGGTGAGATTCTGGCGGTGATCGGAGACAATGGCGCAGGGAAATCGACCTTGATCAAGGCGGTGTCGGGCGCGGTGATCCCTGACGAGGGCGAGGTGTTTCTGGAGGGTCGAAAGATCCAGTTCCATTCGCCGACAGATGCCCGAAAAGAAGGGATCGAGACGGTCTACCAGACCCTTGCGATGTCGCCCGCCTTGTCGATTGCCGACAATATGTTCATGGGCCGAGAGCTGCGCAAGCCTGGATTTCGTGGCAAGATTTTGCGCCAGTTGGACCGGTCAAAAATGGAGCAGGTTGCGCGCGATAAACTGACCGAGTTGGGGTTGATGACCATCCAGAATATCAATCAGGCGGTCGAGACATTGTCGGGTGGTCAGCGCCAGGGTGTGGCGGTCGCCCGCGCTGCGGCCTTTGGCTCGAAGGTGATTATCCTCGATGAGCCGACGGCGGCACTTGGTGTCAAGGAATCCCGCCGTGTGCTGGAGTTGATCCTTGATGTGCGTTCTCGCGGTATTCCGATCATTCTGATCAGTCATAACATGCCGCATGTTTTCGAGGTTGCCGACCGGATTCACGTGCACCGTCTGGGCAAGCGACTGTGTGTGATCGATCCCAAGGATTACACGATGTCGGATGCGGTGGCATTTATGACAGGCGCCAAGGAGGCACCGGCCCAAGCAGTTTAGCCGCGGGTCGTGTGGTGATCTGTAGCCGATTGACGCAGTGCCGTTGTGTTGGAAATTTTATAGGCACGGGGCAACACGCCGCGTCTGTGGTGACGCTGGCGGCTGGTTCGAGACCGACAATCTTATCGACCGGTTTTGCACCGCAATCGGGGCTCATTTTACTGTGCGGTTGACAATCAGGCGAATGGTTCTTTTGATTTTTCAGTTTGGATCGATCTTTTTACAAGTCGGCCCGTCCTGGCGATTGGTCAGACTTTCCGCGACGATCTTTCTCGGTCGGACAGTGCAGGACTATGCCCCGCATATGCCCCCGAGTGCAATCGGGGCCTTGCTGTAAGGCAATCAAAACATCGGCAATGTCGCATGTTTATACCACCTTGACTTGATTGTTCGGAGTGACTTAGACGATGCCCATAGCGTGCGGGCCGTTAGCTCAGTTGGATAGAGCAAGAAATTTCTAATTTCTAGGTCGGGGGTTCGATTCCTCCACGGCTCGCCAGTTGTGTCTTTTGTCGTCCGACATCCAAACACCGACTTTCCGACAAAAGTTGGTTTTTTGATGTAGTCTCGGATCGCTGTAATCCGCCTCGTCTAGGCAGGTGGGATTGCCGTAAGCATGCACTATCTTTAATAAAATTGGTGTTCTGGCGCTTATGACGAACCAAATCCTCCTAGCTATTGGCGTAACGGAATACCGCTTCAACTTCCGACCGCAGGAACACGTAGCCGTAATCTTCACTATTGGGCGCAAAGGGGTTCACGCCTGCGGCTAGAACTTCCGTAAGTAGCTTGCGCCGATGTTTGCCAAATTCTGCTTCCATTGTTGGCGACGTCATAAATTGTTGGTGGAATGCCTGGATGTCGTTTTCCGTCATGTAGAGGTGCGCGGCGCCAGTGGTTGGGTTGATTTTTTCCGTGGCAGTCGCATGTCCATCCGCAATGAGGGCTGGGAACCTTCCTTTGTCCCGCATTCCAATTTGTCGGCCGAATGCCGATACGGTTAGATCCTGAACGTGTTTTGGGCGCAATGGCGCATCTATCAGCGTATCAATTTCGTTTTTCAAGACGCAAAATCCTGCATAGCCAACTTGTCCTACGCGTGCACCGACCTGAAGCTGCTGCGCTCTGATTGCTTCGATAATTGCCCCAGTTCGGATCCCTGATCGAATTTTGGCCGCGTGAAGACTCTCCCAGAGAGGGTCGATCATGTCGATTTGTTGTGCATATGCTAAAAGCTCTGTGATGAGGGCTATGCCGTCCTCACGCCGCCAGGGTGACTCGACCGTAGGGATGTCGATCACAGGAACAAGCGCGCCATCGTCGACAAGAGATTTGAACTGACTGAGCGTTGCGGACATTATTTTGCGCATCTCGATGGGCCCGATCAACTCTGGGATTTCATCTAAAAGCGGCGCGTATTTTTTTGCATCGAAGGTCTTTCGCGCGTCTGGCCTCTCATCATCTTTTGAGAACGCACCTGCTTTGACGAGAAATTGCGTCAGTAGGGCAGGTCCGATGCCGGTTTCCTTTGCCGCGGAAGAAACGGAATGTAGACTGCGCTCTTCGAGAGGTTTGCCTAATATAACCTCACCTCCGGCGATTGGCCAAAGAGCAAAGATGCAATCGCTCATAATGTCTCGGAATGGATCGAAGGCAACCTCATCCCGATATCCTCGAGCAAGTTGCGTATACAGAGTGCCAAACGCTTTATTTGGCTCATCGCCAGCTCCTTTGCTTAGTGCGGCAAGGTCATTTAAGGCGGCCATTATGGCTGTTTCGCCGTGTCTGGCTACCTCGAAGCCTATTGCACGCGCGGCGGCCTCTTCAGAAGCCTCTGCAATTCCAGAGGAGGTGTGAAACCGCAGTAACTCGATTCCCAAAAGCTGGCAGAACGTGGTCGCGGCAAACAGTGTCTGATCTTTTAGCCAGGTCGTATCAATGCCAGTCACCAGCCGTTTGTCCAACCAAATATCATAGGCAGTCGGAGGCTGGGATGGGCGGTCAACCGCCGAGCCAGCCATTGTCTATGATCCACATGGATTTGCGCCGTTTGAAGCGGCATGAGTTTCTTGAAACCAGCCTTGGCAACCCGAATGTAATGGTAGTCATTCATCTGGGTAGCAGCATTGCGAAGGTTGTCGGATCGTTCGCCGTAAATATCAAAGTCCGTCCAAAGGGTGCAGCAAAGCAGGCGATGCCGCCCTATGATCAGCTCCGACTTCTGGACGAAAGTTGCGCCGTGCGCCGCGGCAACGTCTCGTAACTTGTCTTCGCGATCAATGCTGCCGTCGTAATAATCGTGATTGCCAGGCATCACAAAAATATGCGCACCTGGAAGCCGCTCGGCAATCCAAGGCAAACAGCGCTTCCACTGGGTGTAGCCTTTGTTGCTCAAGTCACCCGCCAAGATGCAATGCGTCACGCCCCGAAGATGTTCTTCGGGAATATCTTGGAAGGGGTCCCGCCGCCGCGCGAAATAGCGGTCAAGATGGAGGTCGGCGAGTGCTAAGAGCTTCATAAATGTGTTCCTGTAAGCGCGGAGCCATGGTCGGTTTCTGAACCACGACTATCGAATGTTTTGACATGAAAATTTGGTAGGAGACCCGGGTAACGATCCCGGCCGTCTACGCTTATCTGGCGCTCTAGGATTATAAGACCCAGCCGCACACCTGTGCTGTCTCCCAAAAAAGTTGGTTGATCAGCGTATGAGGTGAGGCGGCAGATTACGGCGATAGGTCAGGTTCAGGAGGTTGGTCAAAGGGATTATCCGATACGACAGAATACATGCACAGCATTGTCGCCCCTCGCGGGGGCGTTCAGCGTCGTGCCGGTATGAGTGCGCAATTCTTTGAAATGGTGGTAACATGGGATCGTCTGGCCGCGCCGTCAAGCCTTCAATTCACAGGCTTCCGGTTGTGAAAGAACATCCAGAATAACATCCTCTGATGTGAAAATTCTCACAAACTCCGCAATCCCGATTGACACAACCCAAAAGTGTCTCTAGAAATTGCCTCATGAACATGAACACACATATCACCCTCACCGTCGTCCGGTTGATAGGCTAGTCCTCCCGGATTGGGTGATGAATATCGTTCTGTTTTTCTCCTCTTACTTTTGAACTTTCGCTAACGAATCATAGTGCTTTTGGCTTTTGCCAAACCGACGTTTCGCTGGCTTGACGTTCATCTGAAGAGTGTCCTCCAGAATTATTTTTCCAAAGACCGGGCCGCAATGTGTTTTTCACATGCGGCTTTTTGCTTTGGTGCCCTCCGGGAAATCGGGACAGAATACTGTCTGTTGTGGTGTGTGTGCCGTCTGACCCCAAGTGGTCGTGGTGGCGCCAATTTAAAATACATTGTGAATTATGGATGCTGAATCTATTTTCACAAGCCATTGAAAAACAACAGTTATACCTTCTTCACCGATAGATTTACCGCTATGTTTAAGACGCGCTTAAACACAGTAAATTTCTGATCGCGATACATTTCGCATCACCCAACGAAGAGGAGCTCACCATGCCAGACGACTAGGACCACAAAAACGAAAACACCCAAAACCGTTGGACCGGTTCGGGTGTCAGTTCGTATATCGGCAGCCGAAACTGCGCTTATGCAATAGCCAGTCCTTAGCATATCCAATCTTGGAATTCAAGGAATTCGTCTGCCCTCAAAATTTGGATCGACTGATAGCGGGGCGCGAAGCGCGTCTTCTTGTCGGCGAGATCCATTCAGAAACGTCAGTTAGGTGTCGAGCGCTCACAAAAGTGGGGCTCAACCTGAGGCTGATATCGCATGTTCCCCAATGTCGGGTGACCGCCCATTCATTTTGAAGGTAAGAGCAATGTCTCATCCATTCGAAGGCGCGATGCGCCTAAACAATCTCCGTCGCCAGCCAGCCATCCAACCCGGACCTCTTGCGGACCCAGAGGACCCCCATCGGGTTCAGCGATCTCACCTAAACAAGGATGAAATCGGCAAATCAAGCGGCTCCTGCAAGCTTTCTGTGATCATGCGCATGCACAGGCAATTATGCTCTCAAGAATTTTGGTGCGCGAGTTTTGAAGAGGCGGAAGTCTATAAAAATATCGCCGCAAATGTCGATGTCATTGCCATGAAGGAGCAATTCACGCGCCTTGATTACATCGACAGAAATGGGACTCCGAGATTCACAAAGACAGATGCTCACGTTTTGATGCGTGACGGCGATGAAGTTCTTGTTTCGGTCAAATACGACGAAAAGTCACGGCGGTCATCTTATCTTGCCGAGATCGCGGATATTGCCAGCCAGAGCCTCGCTCCGGTAGCTGATCGATTTATTGTGACATCACGCTTCCATTTTCATCCGACTTACCGTGCAAATGCCCAAAAGATCCACGCGGAACGGCTCAAATGGGACCCTGAGGCGGACCGCATTGTTCTCGAAGCTGCCAATGACTTTCAGGGTCCGTTCAAGATCGCGGAATTGGTCGAAAAGTCGCGCCTTTCCTTTCGTGGTTATCGGGCGACCGTCCGTCTGCTTGGGGATGGCGATATCACTAAGGATCTTCTTGACCCCATTAACGACAACACCGTTTGCAAAGGCGTAGCAGCATGAAACATTTCCGAAATTTCACCAAGATGGATCGCGCTACCTTCGAGGGCCGCGAAGTTTCTAAAATCACGCCGCTTATTGATGGGAAGACTAAAGAGGTCACCCATTACCTGTTTTCTGTCGCCGATGACGAGGGAGGGACCATTCCAAGAAAATTTCGGACAGATGAAATTGCTCATCTGAAGGAGGCCGAGATCCTGACAATTGACCGGGGTTATTACAGCATTCCCCGGCAGACGGACAGGGCACTCTATGGCGATACGACCCATGCGGGATCGAGTAAAAAGCAGCGTGACAAGGTAGCGCTTAAAGTATTTCTCGCGAGGCGTATGGAGCACTACCATGACCTTGGTATGGTTTTGACACCTGATGGCGTAAAGGAATACGAGGCTTCCTTGGCTGCAGAATACGCGAAACATCAATCCCGCGAAAAATATGGGACCGACAAGCCCAACTCGACCCAGCACCTAAGGCCGTTACCGACAGTGACCACATTGCTCGACTATTATCGGCAATACCGGAACTGCAATGGAAATGTGCAGGCGCTCGGGCGAAAGGCACCAGCTTCCAGAGTTCAGAGCGATCAATACTGCAACGACAAGGCTTTGGTCTTGTCTATGTTAATGGACTACGCGAACCAAGCGTGCCCTTCAGCGGGAGACGTTGCCGCGGATACTATGGCAGCCGTTCGAGAGATCAATGCCCACAGGCGAGAATGTGGGTTCCTTCATTTTATCCGGGAGTATGACAGCACGAGAACGTATGAGCGTTGGATCAAAAAATTCCTGCCTCGTTTTGAAATCCTCATGCAGCGAAAGGGGCTTGCGGCCGCGCGGGCAGCTTGCAAAACGAATGAAGGCGGCATGGTCACAACAGTGCCAGGGCAATCTGTGATTTATGACGCATGGAATTTCCACGTTACAACGCTCGACGTAACTCGTCACGAATGGTTGTTTATGACCGAAGAACAGAAAGCGACTGTAAAAAGGGTGCGACGATGGGTCATCGTCGCACTGGACGCCGCGACAAGGGTTGTTTTGGGTTTTGCGATTTGCAGTGCGCCTAACGAGCAATCTGCACTTGAGGCTATGCGGTCGTGCTATAGCGACAAAACCTACCTTTTGCGGGCGGCTGGTAACTTAAAAGACACTTGGAACTATCGTGTCCGCCACCAAATGACTGTGTCGGACAACGGGAGTGAATTTGGTGCAGATCCTTTTGGAGGTAGCCGATTTGTAGAGGCGTGTCGTGTTCTGGCCTGCTCCCTCATGAACACAACGGCAGGTATTTCGTATGCGGCGGTTTCCAGCCCATTGATTTGATGTGTTCCTGACGCGTGACGT
>CAXBKX010000025.1:0-21387 GCA_963976475.1 uncultured Rhodobacterales bacterium | reverse complement strand
CAACTTCAAAACGCCGCCTAATCACACCGTCACCAACTTTTGGGCTTAACTCGGCGTCCACCGCGTTTACCGCAATTTGCGCGGCCTGTCTTGTGCCGGTTTGCGCAGATCGGCATGGGTGGCGCGACGGGTGCAAAAACAGACGCGCACGTTAACCGATGTTCGATTTTTACACAGCAAGCGGGATGCGGCACTCTGATACGCCCGCGCCGTTGAGGTCGCGCAGCAAATGGTATGGGCACACCTCGGGTCGGACGGGGGTCAACCCCTCACCGCCCTTTCTTTTCCATCGCGGCCTTCACCACTTTGCCAAATTTGCGCGACCGCGCGTGGGCTTGGGCGATGGTTTCGGTGGCCATGGCATCTTCTCGCACCAGCTTTTGAAACCGCTTCAAGCGGTCAGGGTCAACATCACCACTGTCAATAGCCGCTTGCACCGCACAGCCCGGTTCGCCCTCGTGTTTGCAATTGCGAAACCGGCAATCGTTCTCGATCTCTGAAATCTCGGGGAATGTTGCAGCAATGCCTGCGGCCACATCGGCCACACCCAGCCCGCGCATCCCGGGCGTGTCGATCAGCCAGCCACCTGTAGGCAGCCGGTGCAATGATCGCCCCGTGGTTGTATGCCGGCCGCGCGCGTCGTCTTCGCGAATGCCTTGGGTCGCCGCGTTTTCGCCCGTCAGGGCGTTGGCCAATGTGGTTTTGCCCACACCGGAGGAGCCTGCAAGCGCCACGGTCTGCCCCTTGCCGATCCATGGGCCCAAGGCTTGCGCCACGTCGCCATGCAACGCATCAAGTGCGATGACTTCGAGGTTGCGCCCCAAGGCGCGGGCTTGCTCGATGTAGCTGTCCGGGTCATCGACCTGATCGGCTTTGGTCAGCAAGATCACCGGCGTGATGTCGGCGTCATGGGCCAGTGCCAGATAGCGTTCCAGCCGTGCAGCGTTGAAATCGGCGTTGCACGACGTGGTGATAAACAGCGTGTCGATATTGGCCGCGATCAGTTGCCGGTCACCATGCACATAGTCCGAGCCGCGTTGCAACGTGCTGATCCGGTCCAGCCTGCGGATCATTTTGGCGGCATCCGGGTCACACAGCACCCAGTCGCCCACCGCAATCCCAGCCGTCGAGACACCGCTATCAAGCGCGAGATCAACAGGGCCTGCCTCGGTTAGCGCGGCAATACGGGTGCGATGCACGCCGCTGACACGGGCAGGGGTGTGCGTGCCTATTTCTGCGATATCAAGCTGGGAATTGTAAAATGCGGTCCATCCAAGGTCCGCGTTTGTGAAATTCTGCTTCACCTGGTTTTCCTGGGATGAGGCGGCGCCGGGCGCAGGCACAACGTGGCCAGAGAACAGCGAGGGTGACGCAAATGCTTCAGCGCGACCCTGCCGGGGAGGGTGTAAATACGGTCATATCTATCCTCCATCAACGGGCGACGATTGCAACCCAGATAAGCGGGCGAATTTAGGTGAGAGGCTGGACATCGACCCAAGTGGGGCTCGTTGTGGCTGCTTCCTTCCGGACCTGACCAGGTTGGCGAGGCACTCGCCCGCGCCACCCTCTCAAGCTTTATATAGGCCGTGCCGCCTACAGGCGCAAGATGTCACAAGCTCAAAGTGAAAATCCCGAACCCGTCACGGGTTTTGCCACTTGCGCGTATAGTGGACCCTTGTGGCGGCACCGCAGAGGCGCTGGAGGTGAACCATGCCGCAGTGTGCCCGATCGGGGCAAGGCGCCAGACCTTGCGGGCGCTCTGGTCCAACGTGCCGATCTTGCGCAGTCTGTCGATCAAGATATTGCGCGTGGTGTCGGCAGAGACATAGGCAATCTCGTCGGGTGTCGCGGCAAAGAAATTCCCGCCACCGCTTGCACGGTAACTATTGGTCGCGACCACAAAGCGGTCGGTGTCTTTGACGGGGCGCCCGTTGTAGCGCAGATCGGTCACGCGCTCCGTGTCGCGGGTCAGATCAAACGCATAAGTCAGCCCATAGATGACATCAAAATCATAGGGCGGCACATCGGGGTCGATCAGCGGCTGCACCGGCTCGCCCGGCGCAAGCCTGTTGAAATAGCGTGCGACCTTTTCCAGCCATGCCCTGATTTGCGCGCCATCGCGAAATACACCGTAGAGTTTGTTTGTAAACGGATAGATCGCTGCGGCATCGCGCAGGGTCAGCGGACCGGCGGGAATATCGATAAAGTGGTGCGGGCCCCCGCGGCCCCCCACCCGAAACGGGGCCGCGACCGACAAAAGTGGCAGGTCTTGCCAATCGGTGCCGATGCTGGCGTGCCGCAAATGCGCCAACTGCGCGTCCGCCAGTAATTCGAGGCTCAGATCCGGCGCGGTGGTGGCAAAATGGCTATGAATCGCAACCTGTGTCCGGGTGATCGCCTGCCGGATATGTGTCAGCGTTTCGTGATGCGCGACCTGCGTCAGCCCGGTCAGGTGCATTTGCAACGCGGATTGTCCGGTCGGGTCGGGGGTCTGCAACTGGCTTTGGGAGTGGGTGATTTTCCAGCCCGTTTCATCCCAGACCACATCCAGCGTGATGACCCCCAGGTGTGATCCGTAAAAACCGGCCATCACGGCGGGTTTGCCGTGAATAGTGCCCGTGTCATGGTCAACCGGGCCTGTGTTGCTGGCGCGTGGATCGGGGAATTTTGCGTGGATGTGGCCTGCGAGAACCACATCAACCTCGGGCAATGCCGCCAGCGGAACGGCGGCGTTTTCCATATCGGGCAGCCATGTGGCGGACCCGATGCCCGAGTGGCACAGCGCCACAATGATATCGGCCCCTTGGGCACGCAATTGGGGGGAGAGTGTGGCCGCCGTCTCGACAATATCTGCCGCCGTCAACCTGCCATCGAGGATCGCCTTGTCCCAGCGCAAAACCTGTGGCGGCACAACCCCGAAGACCCCGACGCGCAGCTGCCGCATCTGGCCGTCGCTACAAATAATGTCTTTGTTTATCAGTGCGTAGGGCGGCCTTACGGGTGTGCCATCCAGATGATGCAGGTTCGCGCAGACAACCGGAAATTTTGCGTCTTGCAGCACGTGAGCGAGCACCTCGAGACCATAATTGAATTCGTGATTTCCCAGCGCCACCGCGTCATAACCCAAGGCATTGAACGTCGCGATCATCGGATGCGGTGCAGTCTCGCGCGCTTGACCCACGACATAATCCGCCAACGGATTGCCTTGCAAAAAATCCCCGTTGTCGAACAGTAAAGTCGTCACTGTCGGATCAGCGCGGTAGGTCTCGATCAGTCCCGCAAGCGGCACCAGCCCAAGGTCGGGGGTCGGGTGATCGGCGAAATAATCATAGCCCAACAGTTGCATGTGCAGATCGGTGGTTTCCAGAATGCACAGGCGCGCGGTCAGGGGGGCATCATCACGGTCGGATGTGTCGGGCAATCTGTCGTCCAGACTCATGAATACAACCCTAGAGTGTAAATTGTTGTTGAGGTTGCGGTAACCAATGAAGGGTTTGAAATCGTGTCAAGATCATGGCATTTGCGTGGCATGTTGATATCCGAAACAGTGACATTTGGCGGCTCTGGCTTGGACAGGGCCGCACATCTAAGAGACAATTGCGCCGCACTTTCGGGTGACCCGGAGGCGCGGACGATCGTATTCTGGCGGGGTAAACATTTGGCGGACCCCAACAACACATTGGTCCGCCTCAAGATGGATCACCCGATCCTGGATGAAGGATCAGGTCATAATATATTTCTGGGAAAAGACAAGGATCAGCCGCTGTTTGCGACGGATATTTCTGGCTGGGAGCCGGATGATCTTGACCCTGCCGCGGCGCAGGGTTTTCTGGACCCCACGGTGCAGATGCACCCGCTGCTGCCTGACGCCGGTTTTGTCGAAATACGTGCGACAATGACCTTGCTGACCCCGCGCGATGCAGAGCTTGCAGTGACGGCCAAGGCGATTCTGGAATGGCACCGCAGTCACAGGTTCTGCGCCAGGTGCGGCGCGCCAAGTGCGGTTGCAATGGGTGGCTGGCAACGCAATTGTCCGGAGTGCAGTGCCTCGCATTTTCCGCGCACCGATCCGGTTGTGATCATGCTCATCACCTGCGGCAATGCGGTTTTGATGGGCCGATCGCCGGGTTGGCCAGAGGGGATGTATTCGCTGCTGGCGGGATTTGTAGAGCCGGGTGAGACCATGGAAGCCGCCGTGCGCCGCGAGGTGTTTGAAGAGGCCGGCGTGCGCGTGGGGGCCGTGTCTTATCTGGCCAGCCAGCCGTGGCCATTTCCGGCCTCTTTGATGTTCGGCTGTGCGGGCGAGGCTGTCAGCCAAGAGATCAAAATCGACCCGACCGAGATCGAGGATGCCTGCTGGGTCAGCCGCGAAGAGATGGCAGATGCTTTTGCCGGGCAACACACCTTCATTAAACCGGCCCGAAAAGGCGCTATTGCACATTTTCTGCTGGAACATTGGCTTGCGGACAGGTTGGACTAGATGCAGGATCGCAAACCAACGCCGCGCGCAGACGCGGGACCCACAAGGCAAGGCACACCATGAAGTTCAGCACACGCGAAGATATCGAAGCCCCGATCGACTACGTTTTCTCGCGGGTCGCCGATTTCAACAGCTTTGAGCGCCAGGCATTGCGGCGTGGCGCCGATGTGCAGCGCCTTGATGCATCCTCGGTGATCCAGCAGGGGGCCGCGTGGGATATCGCGTTCAAATTCCGCGGCAAGGACCGCAAGATGAAGGCTGCGATTGCCAATCTGGACCAGCCGACATTGCTGCGGATCGAGACCACCGCCAATGGCATTGAGGGCGAGACCGTGATCGATTTGGTGCCGCTTTCGCGCAACCGCACGCGGCTTTCGGTGACGATTGATTTATCGCCAAAGGGCCTGTCTGCGCGGCTGTTATTGCAATCGTTGAAGCTGGCCAAGAATAATCTGACCCGCAAATTCAAGTTGCGGATCGCAGAGTTTGCCGAAAACATAGAGGACGATTACGGCAAGCGGGCCTAGCGCTCCAACCGGCGCGGATCGGCGGGATAGACGCCCATCAAATGGAGGTGGTCGGTGAAATACCCCAATTCCGCGAGAGCAAGCTTCACGTTTTCATCGTCGGGATGTCCCTCGATTTCCGCATAGAATTGCGTCGCTGTGAAATGCCCGCCAACCATATAGCTTTCCAGCTTGGTCATGTTGACGCCATTGGTGGCAAATCCGCCCATCGCTTTATAGAGTGCGGCGGGAATATTGCGCACACGGAACACAAAGCTGGTCATCATGCCATGTGCGCCGCGCCGCGCAAGATTCGCATCGCGCGCCATAATCAGGAACCGGGTTGTATTGCGGTCGCTGTCTTCGATATGGCGCGCCAACACGTCCAATCCGTAGATTTCGGCCGCCAACTCGGAGGCAAGCGCGCCTGCGGTCATGTCGGTGCCTTGGGCCACTTCGCGGGCCGCACGCGCATTGTCAGACGTGGCATGAGGGGTGATGGCATGGGCGCGCAGGAATTTCGCGCATTGCGGCAAAATCACAGGGTGCCCATAGGCATGTCTGATCCCCGCCAAGGGCGCGGATTTTTTCCCCAGCAAATTGACATGCACGCGCACGAAATATTCGTCCACGATATGTAAACCACTTTGGGGCAAAAGCGAATGCACATCGGCCACGCGGCCATAGGTGGAGTTTTCAACCGCAATCATACCCAGATCCGCATCGCCATTGCGCACAGAATCAATCGCATCATCAAAGGTCTCGCAAGGAAGCGGGGTAAAATCGGGCTTGGCCTCGGCGCAGGCCTGATGCCCATAGGCACCTAATTCGCCCTGAAATGCGATTTTTTGCGGCATTGTGCGTCCACTTCCTTTAAAGGATATAAAAATGGGCAATTGGTCGCGGGAGTATACCTTGCAACCAATGGTGTGAAGCGGATACACAACTATAAAACTGCGAACGGAATGGAACGCGACATGTTCGACACAATGACGATGACTAAAACAATCGGCGGCCTTTGCGGCGCCCTCCTGATTTTCCTGCTGGGCGGCTGGGCCGCCAGTTCGATCTATAGCACCAAGATCGGCAGCTATCATGATGGCGATGTGGCACAAGGCTACCGGATCGAAGTGGCCGGCGCGGATGCACCAGCGGCAGAACCGGAACCCGAAATTGATTTTTCTGTCGTATTTGCATCTGCTGATGCGGCCTTGGGTGAAGGTCTGTGGCGCAGTTGCCGGGCTTGCCACGCTACGCAAGCCGGAAAAAACGGCACTGGCCCCTATCTTGCGGGTGTTGTCGGGCGTCCGGTTGATTCCGCGCAAGGATACAATTATTCCGGCGCGCTTGAATTGGTCGCCGATGTCTGGACCCCCGAGAACCTGAACGGTTTTCTTGAAAACCCGCAAGGCTATGCGCCGGGCACAAAGATGAGCTTCAAGGGCCTGCCCAAGGTTGAAGATCGCGCAAATCTGATTGCCTATCTGGCAACATTGGGCGGCTAAACGGCGCTACACCGGATCCTGAAAGGCCGCGCACGCAAGTGACGCGGCCTTTTTCATGGCAATTGCGCGATGGATCACAGGCCGATCACGCATTCTCAACTTGAATGTTGCACCTTTCGCCCGTTAGCTTCACGCAACACACCGCCAAAAAAGGGGACAGGGATGCAAAGCCAACAGTCACGTCACACCGCAGACGCACAAACCGCCAAGCCTGCAACCGCGCTGCGGCTTTTGCTGGGGTCATCGGCTTTGCTGCTCGGGGCAGTTGTGTGGGCAGAGCGGGCCTATGCAGATAGCGACGATCCCGTGACGGTCACGCACCGCTATTCCAACTTTGACGACGCGATGTATCCTGCCGATTTTCCCTATCTGAACTATGTAAACCCCGATGCCCCCAAAGGCGGCGAGATTTCGCAATGGGCGCAGGGCACATTCGACAGCTTCAATATGTCGACCCGCAAAGGCACGCCCGCCGCACTGGCGACAATCGGCTACGAGAGCATTCTGATGGGCACCGCCGACGATGCCTACGGGTCCTACTGCTATTTGTGCACCACAATGGAATACCCCGAAAGCCGCGATTGGGTGATATTCAACCTGCGCGACGATGTGAGATTTTCCGATGGCACACCGATGACGGCCGACGATCTGGCCTTCACCTTCAATCTCTATCTCGAGCAGGGCATCACCGAATACCGCGAGATCTATTCGCAGTTTGTGAAATCTGTCGAGGTGCTGGACCCCTATACAATCAAGTTCAGCTTTACCGATGATGCGCCGCGCCGCGATGTGGTGTCATGGGTTGGTGGCACTTCAGCGTTTTCCAAGGCGTGGTTCGAGGAGACCGGCGCGCGGCTTGACGAATCAACCGACGCACCGTTCCTGGCGACGGGGCCATATCTGTTGGACAGTGTCGATATCGGCCGCCAGATCATCTACCGCAAAGACCCGGACTGGTGGGGCGTCGATCAACCGCTGAGCATCGGGCGCAATAACTTCGAGACCATCCGCGTCGAATATTTCGCCGACAGCTCGGCGGCTTTTGAGGGCTTCAAATCGGGTGCCTATACATTTCGCAATGAAAACAGCTCCAAAGAATGGGCAACAGGGTATAATTTCCCCGCCCTGGAAAACGGCTGGGTCAAAAAGGAAGAGCTGCCCAACGGGGCCATCGGATCGGCGCAGGCCTTTGTGTTCAACCTTGACCGGCCAAAATGGCAGGATCCGCGTGTGCGCGAAGCCATCGGCCTGATGTTCAATTTTGAGTGGTCCAACGAATCGCTGTTTTATGGACTGTATGAGCGGGTTGATTCGTTCTGGCAAAATTCCGACCTCGAAGCAAAAGGCACGCCCTCCCAAGGCGAGCTCGCGATTTTGCAGCCCTTGGTCGACGAAGGGTTGCTGCCTGCGTCCATTTTGACCGACGAGGCCGTGATTGCCCCGGTATCCGCCACCGTGAACCGGCCGCTGGACCGCGCGAATTTGCGCCGCGCCTCTGCCTTGCTCGACGAGGCCGGATGGATCGCCGGCGATGACGGGATCCGCCGCAAGGACGGTCAAACGCTTGACGCGGCTTTCTTGCAGAATTCACCGGCCTTTGACCGGATCGTGAACCCGATGATCGAAAACCTCACACGTTTGGGGGTGAATGCAAAACTCGACCGCGTCGACACCTCGCAATACATTGAACGGCGCCGGTCAGGTGATTTTGATCTTGTGAACCACACCCTGACCCAAGATTTCGAGCCCGGTCAGTCGTTGCGGCAATGGTTTGGATCAGAGGCCGCAGACGACAGTTCGCGCAACATCATGCGCCTGCGCTCGCCAGCTGTGGACCGCGTGATTGATGCGGTGGTCGCCGCCGAAGGGTTAGAGAACATCCAGACCGCGTCAAAGGCACTCGACCGGGTGCTGCGCGCCGAGGGGTTCTGGATACCGCAGTGGTTCAAAGGCACCCATACCGTCGCGTATTTCGACCAATACCGCTACCCCGAACCCCTGCCGCCATACGCGCTGGGGGATCTGGATTTCTGGTGGTATGACGCAGATGCAGCGGCGGCGTTGAAAGACGCAGGCGCGTTCCAATAAGCGGAAAGTAGGACACCCCATGGCCGCATATATCTTGCGCAGGCTACTGCTTGTGATTCCGACCCTGCTCGGGATCATGATCATCAATTTCGCGCTGACCCAATTTGTGCCCGGTGGGCCGATCGAGCAGATCATCGCCCAAATGGAGGGCGGCGGTGACGTGTTTGAGGGCATCTCGGGCGGTGGCAGCGAGGTCATTGACGGGGCCAGCGACGAGTATATCGGCGCGCGCGGCCTGCCTGCTGACTTCATCGCTGAACTGGAACGCGAGTTCGGTTTTGACAAACCGCCGCTGGAGCGGTTCCTGAATATGATGTGGAATTATATCCGCTTTGATTTTGGCGAGAGTTATTTTCGGTCGATTTCCGTGGTGGATCTGATTTTGGAAAAGATGCCGGTGTCGATCACGCTGGGGCTTTGGTCGACGCTGATCGCCTATATGATCTCGATCCCCCTGGGCATCAAAAAGGCGGTGCGCGACGGGTCGAGATTTGACACCTGGACTTCGGGCGCAATCATTGTCGGCTATGCCATTCCGGGGTTTCTGTTCGCGATCCTGCTGATTGTGCTGTTTGCAGGCGGATCATACTGGCGGCTGTTCCCGTTGCGGGGCCTGACCTCGGACAACTGGGAAGAGCTGACCTTGATCGGCAAGGTGCTGGACTATTTCTGGCACATCACCTTGCCGGTTCTGGCCTCGACAATCTCGGCCTTTGCCACACTGACATTGCTGACCAAAAACAGCTTTCTCGACGAGATCAAAAAGCAATATGTCATGACCGCAAAAGCCAAGGGGCTGACCGAACGCCGCGTGCTCTACGGCCATGTGTTCCGCAATGCGATGCTGATCGTCATCTCCGGTTTCCCGGCACTTTTCATCGGGGTGTTCTTTGGCGGCTCGCTGATTATCGAGACCTTGTTCAGTCTGGACGGGCTGGGCCGCTTGGGCTTCGAGGCCGCGGTGGCCCGCGATTATCCGGTGGTGTTCGGCACGCTGTTTGCCTTTTCGCTTCTGGGGCTGGTGATCGGGATCATCACCGACCTGACCTATGTTTTCATTGATCCCCGTATTGATTTCGAGGCGCGCGGCGCATGATCCTATCCCCCCTGAACCAACGGCGCTGGCGCAATTTCAAACGCAACCGCAGGGCTGTGTGGTCTCTGATCATCTTTTCAATCCTGTTCGGGCTGTCGCTATTTGCCGAGCTTATTGCCAACGACAAGCCGATCCTTGTGTCATATCGCGGCGAATTGCGGATGCCGGTGGCGTCGTTCTACTCCGAGAAAGACTTTGGCGGCGATTTCCCGACAGAGGCAGGCTATTCGGACCCCGAAGTGCAATGCCTGATCGTCACCGGCGGGCTGGTGGACTGTTTTTACACCCCCGACGCATTGATCGACGCTGTGGCGAACGGCGAAGATATCGCCATCGACGGGTTTCAGGCCGGCTGGATGCTCTGGCCCGTCATCCCCTATTCTTACGACACCATCGTCGATGTGGCAGGGGTCGCCCCCGCGCCACCTTCGGCCACCAACTGGCTTGGCACCGACGACACCAAACGCGATGTTGTGGCCCGCATTATCTACGGCTTTCGCCTGTCGATTGTCTTTGCGCTGATCGTGACCGCTGGCTCGTCGTTGATCGGTATCGTGGCAGGGGCGGTGCAGGGCTATTTCGGCGGCTGGGTCGATCTGGTGTTCCAGCGTTTCATCGAGATTTGGACCGGGATGCCCTCGCTCTATGTGATCATCATTGTGTTTGCGATTGTCGGGCGAAGTTTCTGGTTATTGGTGTTCCTGACGATTTTGTTTGGCTGGCCTGCGCTTGTGGGTGTGGTGCGCGCCGAATTCCTGCGGGCGCGGAACCTGGAATATGTGCGCGCCGCCAAGGCGTTGGGCGTCTCGAACCGCGTGATCATGTTCCGCCACATGCTGCCCAACGCAATGGTGGCGACCGTGACCATGTTGCCATTCTTGATCACCGGGGCCATCGGCGGGCTGGCATCGCTTGATTTTCTGGGCTTTGGCTTGCCATCCTCGGCGCCATCGCTGGGGGAAATGACCTTGCAAGCGAAACAAAACCTGCAAGCGCCATGGCTGGGGTTCACCGCCTTTTTTACCTTTGCGATCATGCTGTCGCTTTTGGTGTTCATCTTTGAGGGTGTGCGCGATGCCTTTGACCCGAGGAAAACCTTTTCATGACCCCGATTTTGGATGTCAAAGACCTCAACGTCAGCTTCCGGCAAGACGGTGACACGACCTATGCGGTGCGCGGGGTGTCGTTTCATGTGGACAAGGGCGAGACCGTGGCCTTGGTCGGCGAAAGCGGATCGGGCAAATCCGTGACTGCTCTATCAACCGTGCAATTGCTGACAGACAGTGCCACTGCCAGCGGCTCGATCACCTATGCGGGTCGTGAAATGGTTGGCGCGTCAGAGGCCGACCTGCGCGCTGTGCGCGGCAATGACATCAGCTTTATTTTCCAGGAACCGATGACCTCGCTGAACCCGCTGCACACAATCGAGCGGCAATTGCGCGAAAGCATCGAGTTGCACCAAGGGCTGCGCGGCCCTGCGGTGGCCGACAAGATCATAGAATTGTTGGAACAGGTCGGCATCCGCGAGGCAAAAAGCCGGCTCGGCGCTTATCCGCACCAACTTTCGGGCGGGCAACGCCAGCGTGTGATGATCGCGATGGCGCTGGCCAACGGGCCAGAGCTGCTGATCGCCGACGAGCCCACAACCGCGCTTGATGTCACGATCCAAGCCCAAATTCTCGACCTGCTGGCAGACCTGAAACGCGACGTGGGCATGTCGATGTTGTTTATCACCCATGACCTGACCATCGTGCGCAAGATTGCGGACCGCGTCTGTGTGATGAAAGACGGCGAAATCGTCGAACAGGGGCTGACCCGCGATATTTTTGACAATCCGCAACATCCCTATACCCAACTGCTATTGGCCGCTGAATCGTCGGGCGTGCCCGCGCCGGTGCCTGAAGGCGCCAAAATCATCGCCGAAACCGACGCGCTGAAGATCTGGTTCCCGATCCACGCAGGGCTTCTCAAGCGCACGGTGGGTCATGTCAAGGCGGTCAATGCCGCGACCTTGCAGGTGCGCGCCGGCGAGACGCTTGGCATTGTCGGCGAAAGCGGGTCTGGCAAAACCACGCTGGCGCTGGCAATCATGCGCCTGATCCGCTCGGAAGGGCGCATCCGCTTTCTGGACCGTGACATCGACCCGCTGAACCAGAACCAGATGCGGCCTTTGCGCGCCGATATGCAGATCGTATTCCAGGACCCCTATGGTTCCCTGTCGCCGCGCATGACCGTGGCCGAGATCATCGCCGAAGGACTGGCCGTCCACGGGCTGGAGGCGGGCAAGAACCAGCGCGACATGGTGCGCGACATCATGACAGAGGTCGGTCTCGACCCCGCCCTGATGGACCGCTACCCGCACGAGTTTTCGGGCGGACAACGGCAACGGGTGGCCATCGCGCGCGCCATGATCCTGCGGCCAAAACTGTTGGTTTTGGACGAGCCGACCTCTGCGCTGGATATGACGGTGCAGGTGCAGATCGTGGAACTGCTGCGCGACCTACAGGTTAAATTCGGGCTGGCCTATCTGTTCATCAGCCACGACCTGAAAGTCGTGCGCGCCCTGTCACATAAGGTGATGGTGATGAAACAAGGTGATGTCGTCGAGGCAGGGGACGCCGCCGATATTTTTGATGCACCACAAACCGACTACACCCGCGCCCTGATGGCCGCCGCCTTTGAAGGCCGGTCGATTCAGACAGGCTAGCCTTCGGATCCGATCATGAAACACTGTGTGCCACGGGCCGTCAGACGGCGACAGGCAAGGTCGGCTGTCTCACGGGTCAACCCCATAAAGTTGGCGTCATAGCCGCGCGACGTCGACACAACCTTGCGCAATGATCCGTCAAGCGTGCTCATTTCATTCAGCGCCAGCTTCAAAAGAACCCGTTCTGCGGCATAGCGCGAGCCATAGCGACCGACGTTGACGCCCCAATCGCGGCCACCCGACGTGGACACGCGGGTGACGATTTCCGGTGTGGTCGGTGCCGCAGCTGGAATTTCAGCGACTGCGGTAACAAGGTTTGTCGGGCGCGTTCTGGGCGGCGCAAGATCGGCAGTGGCAAGCGCCAGCGCAACAGCATTCTGTGCCTGCGTCGGTGCTGTGGCAGGGGGCGCAGGCGCAGGCGCTACCCCCGCAACCCCCGCAACCGCTTCTGCCAGTGCGGAATTGATCACATCGGTATTGACCACCAACTGGATTTGCGGCTCGGCCGCTGGACGCCTTTGCGGGCGCAGGGAACTGGTGACGCTGCCGGTGACACGCACGGTTTTACCCGCGCCGCCGTTTGTCGCAGGGCGGGAGTTTCCCATGACCGTTTCAGGATCGGCAGAGGCCACAAGATCGGGGCGGTTGATGGTGGCGCGCGAGGGGGCGCGGTTAAAGCCCATGTTCATCAATTCGGTCACTTTTGCGTCGCGTTCGGAGGTCGACGATCCGCCAAACACCGTGGCAATCACCCGTTCCTGACCGCGCTGTGCAGAGGCCACAAGGTTGAAACCTGCCGCACGGGTATAGCCGGTCTTGATGCCATCGGCACCTTCATAACTGTCGAGCCAGCGGCGGTTGGTGTGGCGCACGGTGGCGATGCCCGCGTCAGCGGTCCGGCGCGAAAACAGGTTATAATATTGTGGATAGTCATAGATCAAATAACGCCCCAAAAGCGTCATATCGCGAGCGGTGGACAGATGCCCTGCCTCGGTCAGCCCGTTGGCGTTCTTGAAGGTTGTGTTGTTCATGCCCATCGCTTTGGCGGTGCGGTTCATTCTGGTGGCAAAAGCGGCCTCCGAGCCGGAAATCGCCTCGCCAATCGCCGTAGCCGCGTCATTGGCGGATTTCACGGCCGCCGCGCGCAGCAAATAGCGCAGCTTGATTTTCTGACCGCTGCGCAGACCCAGTTTAGAGGGTGGCTCGTTGGCGGCGTTGCGCGAAATCGTAACTTCGGTGTCCAAGCCGATCTCGCCGCGCTGGATCGCCTGAAAGGCAATATAAAGCGTCATCATTTTGGTCAATGAGGCGGGGTGCAACCGTGTATCGGCATTGCGTGAAAACAACACCTCGCCGGTGCGGGCATCCATTACAATCGCCGCGTAGGGGGCTGCGTTACTTCGCGATCCCGCAAACGAGACGCCAAGCAAACAAATGCACAAAAATACCCACCGAAGGGCCAATGGTCCGTAACGACTTTTCACGTCGACTGCCTCGATTTTTTACTGCCTCTGGCCCCGGATTAAGTCCGGGTGCCTTTATATTGACGCAAGGCTAGCACAAAGAGAAAATTCAGAAAATACCCTAATTTCAAAGACTTTCGGTGTGACATTCCGGTGCATGATGGCAGATGTTGGGTGCTGGCGCCTCGAAACCCCTAGATAGGCGATTGCGGCGGGAATGTGGCAAATTGGTTAACGTCCCATGGGTCGCATTTGCAGTGCGAGGCGCAGATCTCATCGGGGGCTTTTAACTCGGGCCCCGTGCTCTATATAATGACTTCAATCCAGATAGGATGCGATGATGCTTGCGACGGTTTATATGATGGCGGACAAAAAGGATGACGACGACGGTGATGTCGGTGTCGTGCTGGAAACCAAGCCTAAAACAAAGCGTCCACCGATGTATAAGGTGATGATTCTCAACGATGATTTCACCCCGATGGAATTTGTGGTGCATGTGTTGGAAAAGTTTTTCGGCCTGTCGCACGCCCAATCTTTCGAACTGATGCTTGTGGTGCATAAAAAAGGTGTCGCAGTCGTCGGCGTTTTCAGTCATGAGATTGCCGAAACGAAAGTGGCGCAGGTCATGGATTTCGCACAACGTCACCAGCATCCGCTGCAATGCACGATGGAAAAAGAATAGCCCCGGGGCTATTTGTTAGGGTCACATGTCACATTCGCGCATTTCAACCGCCATTGAAGATGGTCTTTTGGTTTTGCCCGCGGGGCAGATCACGCTCATGCGCCCGCCCGGTGACTATGATGTGGGCGCTCTTGCGCGTGACCGCGTTTTGATCAGCCAAGGTTATTACCCTGATTTTGCCCGCTGGAGCGACGCTGGTTACTCTGTGACCGCCCGCCCCGAACCCGCAACCGTCGCGATTGTGGTTGTGCCGCGCTCGAAAACATTGGCCCGCTCGATGGTGGCGCAGGCCGCGTCCTGGGCGCAGCTTGTTGTGGTCGACGGGCAACGCACCGATGGTGTGGACGGATTGTTCAAGGATTGCCGCAAGCGGATCGGCGATATCGCTTCGATCCCCAAAGGGCACGGACGCATCTTCTGGTTTGACGGCACCGATGCCTTTGCCGACTGGATTGCCCCGCCGCCTGCAAAAGGACCGCACGGCTATTTCACCACGGCAGGGGTTTTCTCTGACGGGGCGGTTGATAAAGGCTCGGCTCTCTTGGCGCAGTCCTTGCCGGACAAACTGCCCGCGCGGCTTGCCGATTTAGGGGCAGGCTGGGGCTATCTGGCCGCACCGGCCCTGTCGCGCAGCGGCGTGAAATCACTTGATCTGATTGAGGCAGAGGCCCTGTCGCTTGATTGCGCCCGCCTGAATGTAACCGATCCACGGGTGACCTTCCACTGGGCGGATGCCACTACATTTACCCCGCAAACCGCCTATGACGGGATTGTCATGAACCCGCCGTTTCACACCGGCCGCGCCGCAGAACCGCAACTGGGCCGCGCATTCATCGCATCGGCCGCGCGGGTTCTGGCGTCGCACGGAAAACTATGGATGGTGGCAAACCGCCATTTGCCTTATGAACAAGCCCTGCGGGATCATTTTCGCAATGTTGAAGAAATTGCAGGGTCCAGCGCGTTCAAGGTGTTCCACGCCACGCGCCCGATCCGCTAGGAGAAACGCAGATGTCATTTTCGATTGCAGGCAAAACCGCGCTGGTCACCGGGGCCGCCAACGGCGTTGGTCTGGCCATCGGGCTTCATTTCATCGCGCAGGGGGCCAATGTCGTTTTTGCCGATATGGACGAAGAGGCCCTGCGCCGCGAAATGGGCGAGGCGGCGGATAAAGAAGAAACCGTGCGGATTTTTGCGGGCGATCTGCGCAAGAAGCTGACAATTGCAAATTTGCTCTCTGCGACGATCGATGCGTTTGACCGGATCGATATTCTGGTGAATGCATCGCGTCAGGTGATGTCGACGGACGCGCTCTCGGTCGACGACAACTCGGTCGAGGAATTGCTTCAGCAGAACCTGCTCGCGGGCCTGCGGCTAAGCCAAGCGGTGGCGCGCCGGATGATCAAGCAAGCGGGCAACGGGCCACAAGACGACAGCTCCGGACCGATCGGCTCGATTGTGAATATCTCGTCAATCGCGGCACGGCGCACCCACCCCGATTTGCTGGCCTATTCGATCAGCTGTGCGGCACTCGACCAAATGACACGCTCTCTGGCCGTCGCTTTGGCGCCCAAGCGCATTCGGGTCAACGCAGTGGCTTTTGGATCGGTGATGAGCGCAAGCCTCAAAGGCTCTCTCAAAGACGACGAGGAAACCCGTGACGCGATTATCGAAAATACGCCGCTGCACCGGATCGCGAGCCCGGACGAAGTCTCCGACGCGGTGCAATATCTGGCGTCTGACGCTGCGGGCTTTGTAACCGGTCAGATCATCACCGTGGACGGTGGGCGCACCCTGATCGATCCGGCAGCGGTCTCGGCGCATTGATCACGCAGGGTTTGCCGCAAGACATTGCTGGCGGGCCACTTGCGCATTCGCCTGCATCTGCTGCTGGCGTTCTTCAAGCGACGCCAGTTTCGCGCGCTCGGCGTTCAGATCAATGGCAACAGGCACCCGCACCTCGCGCACTTGGGTTTTAGTGCAGCGGGTCTTGATCTCGGTGCCATCGGGCAGGGTGGATCTGCAAATCGCCCGCACTTCGCGCATTTTCTGTTGTGTTTCAACCGCATACCCTCGCGCAAGATTGCCCCGGGTCTCGACAACCAGCCGCTCCAACACACTCTGATCCTTGTTGACCTGGGACAAACAAGCCTCGCGCGGGGTGGCGCAGGCGGCGGCAAAAGACAGCAGGCCAAGTGTGACAAATCGCATAAATCGGACTCCAGTATTGATCTTCGGGTTCAGCTATGGTGCTAAGATCATCAAAAGCCCGATGCGGCTTGTTATGCAATATCAAAGGTGAAAGCGCAGATGTCAGACGCAATGGAGCAGGAAAAAGCCACAGCCTCGGCATGGTTCCGCAGGCTACGGGACGAGATCACCGGTGCATTTGAAGCCATGGAGGACCGCCAGCAGGGCGGACCAACCGCATCGCTCCCTGCGGGGCGGTTTGAGGTGACCGACACCGCGCGCACCTCTGATGACGGCTCGGACGCAGGCGGGGGCTTGATGTCGGTGATGCGCGGCGGACGGGTGTTCGAGAAAGTCGGCGTGAACATCAGCACGGTCTACGGGCACCTTGGCGAGGCCGCCCAAAAGGCGATGGCCGCGCGCGGCGTGCCCGGCATGGAGACCGACCCGCGGTTCTGGGCCTCGGGTATCTCGCTGGTCGCCCATATGCAAAACCCGCATGCACCCGCCGTGCATATGAATACCCGCATGTTCTGGACCCCGCACGCATGGTGGTTTGGCGGTGGCTCGGACCTGAACCCCTGTATCGAATACGCCCAAGACACCGCCGAATTTCACGCAACGCAGAAAGCTCACCTCGACCCGCACGGGGCGGACCTCTATCCGCGCCTGAAGGCATGGGCCGACGCGTATTTCTACATCCCGCATCGCAATCGCGCTCGCGGCGTTGGCGGAATTTTTATGGACGACCATAATACGGGTGACTGGGCCGCTGACTTTGCCCTGACCCAAGACATCGGCCGCGCATTTCTACCGGCCTATATGCCGCTGGTGGATCGCCGCCGCGACATGGCTTGGTCCGAGGCCGACAAAGACGCGCAACTGGTGCACCGCGGGCTTTATGCCGAATATAACCTTGTTTACGACCGTGGCACCAAATTTGGCCTGTCCACCGGCCATGACGCCAATGCGGTCTTGATGAGCCTGCCACCGATGGCCAAGTGGGTTTGAATCATGGGTGGATGGGGGCGCTGCCCCCGGCCTGTGGCCTCCCCCGGCATATTTGGGCTCAAAAGAAACCTAGGCCCCGCGCACCGTATCGATCATCAGTTGCACATTGTCGGGGTTCGCATCAGGCGTGATGCCGTGCCCGAGGTTGAAAATATGCGGACCATTGGCAAAGGCTTTGCAGATCGTGCGGGTTTCGCGGACCAGATCGTCACCGCCTGAAACCATGTGACGCGACGCAAGGTTGCCCTGCACACAGCCGCCGTTTTGCACGTTTGCCGCGGCCCAGACCGGATCAACCGCATCATCAAGCGCGATGCAATCGGCACCCGTCGCGGCATGAAGCCCCGCGTTGCGCTTGCCCGCGCCACGCGGGAAGGCGATGATCGGGGTGTTGGGATGTTTGGCTTTCAATGCCGCGATAATCCGCTGCTGTGGCTTGATCGAAAAATCAATAAAATCAGCGCCTTGCAATGATCCCGCCCAGCTATCAAACAATTTGACAACCTCCGCACCAGCCTCGATCTGCTTGGACAGATAGGCAATCGTGCCGTCAGTAATCTGGTCGATAAGGGTCTCGAATACGGGGCGGTTTTCGCGCTTGAGCTTGTGTGCAGGCCCTTGGTCCGGGGTGCCTTGACCTGCGATCATATAGGTTGCCACCGTCCAGGGTGCGCCGGCAAAACCGATCAATGCGGTGTCTTTCGGCAGCGCGTTTTTCAGGATTGCGACGGTTTCATAGATCGGGTTCAGCGTCTCGTGAATGTCTTCAAGCGGTTTGAGAGCCTTAAGCTGATCCGCCGTCGTGATCGTGGACAGGCGCGGCCCTTCGCCGGTGACGAACCAAAGATCAGCGCCCATCGCTTGTGGCAAAAGCAGGATATCGGCAAACAGGATCGCTGCGTCAAAGCTGTAGCGCCGGATCGGTTGCAATGTCACCTCGGCGGCCAGTTCGGGATTGTAACAAAGTGACAAGAAATCACCGGCCTGTGCCCGCGTCGCCTTATATTCGGGCAAATAGCGGCCCGCCTGGCGCATCATCCAGATCGGCGGGACGGGCAGCGTTTCGCCAGCGAGGGCGCGAAGGAGGAGTTTTTCTTGGACCATGGTTTGCTTCCTTTTGTCGCGCCACTCGTCCCAAGTGCAGCCAGCGTTGTCAATGCCGCGAGCCGCGTTTAGAAGTCGCAGTATGACAATGACCCTTCCCACGCCCGCCCGCCCTCTCAAAATCGGCACACGCGGATCACCGCTTGCATTGGCGCAAGCCTTTGAGACCCGCGCGCGGCTTGCCGCAGCTTTTGACCTGCCGCATGACGCCTTTGCGGTTGTCGTGATCAAAGTGACCGGCGATGTAATCCAGGACCGCGCTCTCAAAGAGATCGGCGGCAAGGGCCTGTTCACCCGCGAAATCGAAGAGGCGCTGCTTGACGGATCCATCGATATTGCGGTGCATTCGATGAAGGACATGCCCGTCGCACAACCCAAAGGTCTGCTGCTCGACACCTATCTGCCGCGCGAGGACGTGCGCGATGCCTTTGTCTCGCTGACCCACGACCGCATTGCGGATTTGGCACAGGGGGCCACGGTTGGCACATCATCCTTGCGGCGGCGTGCACAGCTATTGGCGC
The DNA here is from genome assembly GCA_963976475.1 of uncultured Rhodobacterales bacterium. GTDB lineage: Bacteria > Pseudomonadota > Alphaproteobacteria > Rhodobacterales > Rhodobacteraceae > Yoonia. The sequence goes on along the minus strand of CAXBKX010000025.1, from coordinate 2,037 downwards.
GCCGCCCCGATCTGAAAATCGTCGAATTTCGCGGCAATGTGCAGACACGGTTGAAGAAGCTGGGGGATAATCTGGCCGAGGCGACGTTCCTTGCCATGGCAGGGCTGAACCGGTTGGGCATGGACAACGTGAAACGCACCGCAATCGAAGTGGACGAGATGTTGCCGGCAATCGCCCAAGGTGCCATCGGGATCGAGCGGCGCCTGGACGACAGCCGCATCGCCGATATGCTGGTCGCGATTCACGACGGCTCGACAGGGCAACGTCTGGCGGCAGAGCGCGCGTTTCTGGCAGCACTCGACGGATCGTGCGAAACACCGATCGGCGGTTTGGCGGATTTAGCGGGCGGCACGCTGCGGCTGCGCGGTGAAATCCTGCGCACCGACGGATCAGAGGTGTTGCGCGATGATGCCACAGCGCCCATTGCGGACGGTGCGGAATTGGGGCGCGAGATGGCGGCAAAACTATTGAAAATCGCAGGACCCGGTTTCCTGCACGGCTAGTCGGGATACATCTTTCCGGGGTTCAGAATACCATCAGGATCAAGTGCTGCTTTGATCGCTTTCATGCTGGCCAGTGCAACAGGGTCCTTGCACCTGCGCATCGTAGTGAGCTTGGACAATCCCACGCCATGTTCGGCACTGAACGACCCGTTCAAATCATGCACCACATCCTCGACCGCGCGCTTGATCGCTTGGGTCAGCGCAGGATCATCGCGCGACGGATAGGCGGTATAGTGGATATTGCCGTCGCCCAGATGAACAACCGACAAATCCGTTGCGGCAGCGTCCAGGTCCGCCAGACGCAGGGTCATACGGTCCAGAAACACCGCAACATCAGGCAGGGCTACGGCGATATCGGTGTCGATAAACGGATGTTTGGCAAAGGCAATTTGCGCTGCGGCCTCGCGGCGCGCCCACATCGCGGCCCTTTGTGTGGCGTTCTGTGCCACAACCGCATCCAGAACCAGACCCGCTTCGAACATCTGCGCCAATATATCTTCAAGCAGCCGCACCACCGGCACTGATCCGTCAGGGTTTGGCGTGGCATCGCGCGGCGCAGTGGCCCCGACCTCGATAAGGATATTGATGTCATAGCTGTTCTCGAACGGTGGCTTTGCTTGCGGATCAAGCGCCAGATGCCCGTCGATATGCGCGCGCGGCATAAACTCGAATGCCTCCACCGCATCACCCGTTGCGGTTTGCGCCCTGTGCAACAGTGTCAGCGCACAGTTTAGATCAGGGGTCGCCACCATCGCCGTTGCATAGGCACCGGGGGCGGGCGACAGCTTGAGCACGGCTGCGGTGATAATCCCCAGCGTGCCCTCGGCCCCGATCATCAGATGCTTGAGGTTCAGTCCGGAATTATCTTTGTGTAAAGCGCCCATCAGGTTCATGATTGCACCGTCCGCCATCACCACCTCGATGCCCATCACAAGGTCGCGGGTATTGCCATACCGCAACACGTTGGAGCCGCCCGCATTGGTTGCCAGCACACCGCCAATCATCGCCGAGCCGCGCGCGCCCAATGTCAGCGGAAATATCAACCCATGGGTCTCGACCGCCTTGTGCAAGTCCGCAAGGATCACGCCCGCGCCCACGGTTGCCGTGCGACCCTGCGCGTCGATCTGCGCAATCTGGTCAAGCCGGTCAAGCGACAGCAGCAGTGCGTCTTTGGCACAGGCCCCGCCGGTCACCCCTGTATTGCCAGACACCGGCACAACCGGCGTTTTGGTCGCATAGGCAATTCCCATGATCGCCGCAACCTCGGCCGTGTCCTTGGGGCGCAATACGGCGATTGGCGTGGAGATATAGGCACCGGTCCAATCTTGCGCCCATTTGGCTGTATCGGCCACAGTGGTCAGCACGAAGGCCCCGCCAATTGCTGCGCGAAGTTGATCAAGAATGTTCATCAGATGCCCCTATTGTTCGGACGCACACTAGGTCTCAACGGTCAGGTTTGAAAGCTACCCCAAAGCCAAAAAGGTGGCTTGCGCAGCAAACGCCTGCCAGTCGGGCTCACCGGATGGCGTGACTT
>CAXBKX010000024.1:0-24921 GCA_963976475.1 uncultured Rhodobacterales bacterium | reverse complement strand
CTTCCAATAGGGTTTAAACGGTCGGCTACGCCAACAAACACGTTTGCTGCAGATATCTTTGTCATTCACTGCAGAAATCCTTGTCGCGCTACAGCCCCTCGCAGGTTTTCAGCTACGTCAGGGTAAAGCATTTATGCAGGTCATTCCATCCGATGGGATATGGACCGACGCTATCGTGTCCTTTGGCGTGACATTCTCATTGGAGTAAAGCTGCACAAACCACGCCCTTTTAAATGGAGTGTTAAAACGGCGCTGGTCACGAGCCACTTCCAATAGGGTTTAAACGGTCGGCTACGCCAACAAACACGTTTGCTGCAGATATCTTTGTCATTCACTGCAGAAATCCTTGTCGCGCTACACGCGCTACAGTCGCGCTACAGTCAGCCATGTCAGAAAACATTTTGCTGCAGATATCTTTGTCATTCACTGCAAAAATCCTTGTCGCGCTACATACAGCTACAGTGTAATATGATGGTCTGGTCAAGATGCTGATTTTGCGCCATAATAAAAGTAAATGTAAAAAACATTTACATATACTCTTGCGCAACCCACCCAAACTCCCAATATCTGTAATGTGAAAAGCATTCACATGAACACATAACTGCAAGGAGCCCGCAATGAACACCGCCTCATCCCCGTCCACACCCCTGATGTCTGTCAAAGACAATCGATCCGGCTATTTCGCCCGCGCGGAACGCTGGCTCGACGAGCGCGGCAAAGGCGCTTGGATCGCCGCTATGGTTCTGGGGTTCATCTTGTTTTGGCCCGTGGGCCTCGCCCTTCTCGCCTATATGATCTGGAGCAAACGCATGTTTAACAAAAATTGTAACACCCGCACCCGCCGTGGCCGCGTCCACATGACCGCCTCTTCGGGCAACGCGGCTTTTGATGCCTACAAGGCCGAAACCCTACGCCGGCTGGAAGACGAGCAAACCAACTTTGAAGCCTTCCTTGCGCGCCTTCGGGACGCAAAGGACAAAGCAGAATTTGACCAGTTCATGGACGACCGCGCAACCACAACCGACGCGCCGACATCCCCAGACGACGACGCAGCCGCTGAACCTGCGTAAACCGGCCCTCCCAAGGTGGCCCCACACACAGATGGGGCCGCCGCAGTGCACCCTCATCGAAAGCATCCATCATGTCCGCCCACCCCCTTGGCTTGCCAGACCCTGTGACAAAACCCGACTTCTACGACGGAATCCTGTTCAAACGCGCCGCGGCATGGGTCATTGACGTGGTGCTTATCGTCTTGCTCGGCCTTCTGGTGCTGCCGTTCACCGCTTTCACGGGCGTGTTCTTTTTTCCGGTTCTGATACTGGTTGTCGGCTTTGTTTACCGGTGGTTCACACTTTCGGGTAACTCTGCGACATGGGGGATCCGGATGATGGGGATGGAACTGCGTGACCGCGACGGACTACGGCTGCAATCGGGCACCGCTCTGGCGCATACTTTTGGCTATACCGTCAGCGTGGCCATGGCACCGCTGCAATTGATTTCGATCCTGATGATGATCTGCTCCGCGCGCAAACAAGGCTTGACCGATCACCTGTTGGGTACAGCCGCCCTGAACCGCTCCCATACCTGAGACCGGGCCTGAAACCGGGCCTGAAACCGGGCCTGAAAAAGGAAAGGATTGCCTTTCATGTCCGGTGGGGTAAGTTTTCTTATAACGATCTGGACAGTTGAATGCGCCACACCCTTCCTATCGCTCCGCAGTTCTATGTAACCGCGCCGCAGCCCTGCCCTTATCTCGATGGCAGGATGGAAAGAAAGCTGTTCACGGCCCTGCAAGGCGAAGCGGCGGCGAAACTCAACGATGCGCTGTCCAAACAAGGGTTCAGACGGTCGCAAAACGTGCTTTACCGGCCCTCGTGTGCCGCATGCTCTGCCTGCCTGTCCGCGCGGATCAAAGTCGCGGATTTCACCCCGACCCGCAGCCAGCGGCGGGTGTCCAAAAGGAACAAAACACTGCTCCGGCGCGCCACCTCGCCGTGGGCGACCGAAGAACAATACGACCTGTTTCGCACCTATCTTGACGGGCGGCACGCCACGGGCGGCATGGCGGATATGGACATGTTCGAATTTGCCGCCATGGTCGAGGAAACACCGATCCGCACCCGGCTGATCGAATACCGCACCATCGCGCCGCAAAACCGGCTGACGGCCGTGTGCCTGACGGATGTGCTCGATGACGGGCTCTCGATGGTCTATTCCTTCTTTGATCCCGACAAGGACAAAGACAGCCTTGGCACCCATATCATCCTCGACCATATCGAGATCGCACTGGGGCTGGGCCTGCCCTATGTCTACTTGGGCTACTGGGTGCCGGGCAGCGCAAAAATGGACTACAAGGCCAAGTTCAAAGGGGTCGAGGTTTACCAGAACCGGACTTGGGCCCCCATCGGCGCAGCCGACGACTACCACGCCGCCTTGCACCCGCTGTCCACCGATCCCATCGCCGAACAGGTGGCCAAAATATCCCTGCCCGACGGCACCCCCGCCAACAGCCAATAAAAAAGGGCCGCTTAACCGCAGCCCTTTTTACTTGCACGGCGGTTAGCGCGCCGCTTAATTCAGCAGATTTGGCAAGATCGTCACAAATCCGGGCACCAGCGCCAGTAACAACAAGCCCGCCACCTGAATACCGATGAACGGCAATACACCACGGTAAATCTGGCCTGTGGTAATCTCTTTGGGGGCAACCCCGCGCAGATAAAACAGGGCAAAGCCAAAGGGCGGCGTCAGGAACGAGGTCTGCAAGTTCACCGCAATCATGATCGTCACCCATTTGGGATCAAACGTGCCGCCATAAATCACCGGCCCCACGATCGGGATCACGATGTAAATGATCTCGAGGAAATCGAGCACAAACCCCAGGACAAACAACACCAGCATGACCAGCAGGAACACCGTCCATTCATTGTCGAACGAGCGCAGGAATTGCTGGATGTATTCCTCGCCGCCAAAGGAGATCAACACAAGGTTCAACAATTGCGAGCCGATCAGAATGGTGAACACCATCGAGGTGACCTTGGCGGTTTCGCGGACCACCGGCGACAAAACCCCGCCCAAAAACAAGGTCCAGCACGACCACAACAAACCGAACATCGCATACAAGAAACAGCCAAAGGCAATCAGGAACGCGATCCGGTTTTCCATCAAGACCACATCCTGGCCCATGCGCAGATCAAAGTTGACGCCAATCAACAACATCACCCCGATTGACACGGCGGTCCACACCACGACTTTGCCCGACCGGTTCTGCTCCTTGAGCTTGCGGTAAGTCGCCAGCAAAATGGCACCACCAGCCCCCAAAGCGGCCGCAGGCGTCGGGTTTGTCACACCGCCCATGATCGAGCCCAGCACCGCAATGATCAAGACCAGCGGCGGAAAGACCACGCGCAAAATCTCGTTGCGCGACAACATGGCAATGGCCGGCCTTGCCCCGTATCCCACAACAATCAACGGGATCAGAATCAACACCAGCGTCGTGCCCGACGTGGTTGCCGCGCTGATAAACAACGCGTCAACCGCCAGCATCAACAAGACCCCCATGACCCCGACAATCAGCTTGCTGTGGTCGGCACTTGGGGCGACACCGCGGGCCAAGGCAAACATCATGCCCAGCAACAATGCGACCAGCGACAGGCCCGTGCCCAGCTTTGGCGCATCGGCAATTTTCTCAAGCACCAGTGCGGCTTGCTCTTCGCCACTCAACGCACGACCCTGCACAACACCGCCGGCATCGTTGATCGCCTGTTGCTCGGCTACGGCCTGGTCCCACTTTTCCTGACCGTGCAATTCTTTCATTGATACTGCACATTCCTCGCTCACGCGGGTGCGCAATGACGCGCTTTCTCCGCTATCGGTAAAGCTGTCGACAATCATCGACTGGCTGCCCAATACGCCGACCTGACCCAGGCCGATAAACAGCACCAGCAATGCGACAGGCACGCCCAACATCCAGAACAGGCCTTCTCGCAGCGCAATGACCTCACCACTGCCCGAACTTCCCAGACGCACCGGCGGTGCTTTTGACGGGTTGAACAAGGCAAAGGTAAAGGCATAACCGGCATACAGAAACGCCAGCAAAATCCCCGGCAACAATGCCGCCTGGAACAAGGTGCCGACCGACAAAACCGCAGGCTCACCCAAAAACGTCAACGCGTCCGAACAGCCCGCAAGCGTAGCGCGCTCCTCTTGGGCGGCAGAATACAAATCTCCCGCCAGCGTGCCCAACAACACAATCACAATCGACGGCGGAATGATCTGGCCCAATGTGCCAGAGGCCGCAATCACGCCGGTGGACAACTCTGGACTATAGCCGTTTTTCAACATCGTCGGCAGCGCCAGCAACCCCATGGTCACAACCGTCGCGCCCACAATCCCCGTGGAGGCGGCCAAAAACGCGCCCACAATCACGATCGAAACCGCCAAACCGCCGGGCAGTGGCCCAAACACCTTGGCCATCGTCGTCAGCAACTCGTCGGCAATCCTCGAGCGCTCCAGCACAATGCCCATCATCACGAACATCAACACCGCCAGCAGGGTCTCGATCGACTGGCCGGCCAGCACGCGCTCGTTCATCCGGTTTACAAGGAACCCGATATTGCGGTCCATCGCCTGCTCCCAGCCTTGCGGGAACAAGGCCTGGGCGACACGCGGCAAATCAGGGTTGCGGAACACCGAAATAACGTCCGGCCTGACACCATCAGCCACAAGTGCGGCATAGGCCGCCGAATCCGTATCCACCGCCATGTGGATCAACAATCCGTTGCTGTCCAAGGCCGCAATCACCGCAAATGTGATGACCGCCGATCCGGAAATCGCAAACGCCACGGGAAAGCCCGACAGAATCCCCGCAAATAATGTGAGGAACACAATGATCAGGCCGATTTCGACGCCATCTAGTCCGAAAAGCATATTGGTATCCGCCCTGTCTTAGTGAATTTGTGCTGCAAGCTCGGCGGTCTCGTCGCCCAACTTGTCTTTGTCTATGAAACGGCCCTCGCTCATGGGGCCTTCTTTCAACTCCAGATAGGAGCGATAGAAAAACGCAACGGCCTGCAAAACCACCAGCAACGTAAAGGCGACCAGCAAGATCTTGAACAGGAAATACCCGTTAAACCCGTTTGGCGAAAACCCGATCGTCTCCACGTTCCAGCGCAGCGCGCGCGCCTTGGGCAACAACTGGTCGAGATCCTTGAACGTATCGGAGGCCGACAATTTGGGCGTCACCAGCGTGCGCCACATAAAGAACCAGCCGTAAAAATAGGTGACCAGCGCCGCTGGAACCATAAAGATCATGCTGCCGCACATGTCGATGATGCGCTTGGTGCGGTAACTGACGACCGAATAGACCAGATCGACGCGCACATGGCCGCCCTGCACAAAGGTGTAAGTCACCGCAAGCGTGACGATGATCGCGTTGAAAAGCTTCAACTCTTCGGCCCACCAACTGACGTCCTTGGCAAATGTCATGCCAAATCCCAATGATATCTCCGAGACGGCGAAAACGCGCTGCAAAAAGATAATCAAGATCTGCTGGAGAACCATCAACAGCCCGAACCATGCCACCGTGCGACCGATCACATTGGCCATCGTCTCAAGGCCGCGCACAACCGACCACATGATCAGATTGTTCAACAGGCCCGCAATCGTGACCACAATGAACACAAACAATAACGCAAAAAACAGCTCCCAAGAGGCGCCGTAATAAATGAACCGGATCAGGGATGCCGCGGCTTCAGGGTCTTCGATCCTGCCGCTCAACTGCACATGTGGCACCCACGCCAACCATGTGCCGGGGTTCAAAAATGCATATACCAGATTGTAGGGCGCTTCGATCAGATGTGCGAAAAACCATCCAAACGCATTGCCGCCCCATGCTTCGACCAGTCCCATATGGCCATCCCCCCAAGATGTGGTTTATCTTACCAAACAGCAAGGCCTCGAAAACTCAAGGCCTTGCTTTTTACTTCAGGATCAACCTGTTACGGCTGATACCTGTTGTCGCTTTAGCCGTTCACACGTGCGCGCTGACGCTGGTACTCGCCATCGGAAATGCTGGTCCACGCATAGGTCGACTTGATAGACTTCTCCTGGCTTGCGCGGATACGCGCAAACAATTCGTCGCCCATGAACTCGTCAAGCGCCTCAATGGATGCTTTACCAAACGCATCCCAGACATCATCAGGGAATTCCATGATCTTGGTGCCCTGCGACCGCAGACGCTCCAGTGCGGCACCGTTGTTTGCGTTGGACTGCGCAAGGCTCCAGTGGTGTGTGGCCATTGCAGCGGTCTCGACGATCTGCTGCTGCGGGCCGGTCAACTCGTCCCAAACGTCGCGGTTCATCGCAGCCGTCAGTGCCGAACCCGGCTCGTGGAAACCAGCTGTGTAGTAGAACTGGGTGATTTCCTGGAATCCAAGACGTTCGTCTGCAAACGGACCAATCCACTCGGCCCCGTCAATCGCGCCAGAGGCCAGCGCCTGATAGATTTCACCGCCCGGCACGTTCTGCACAGATGCGCCCGTGCGGCCCAGCGCAAGACCACCAAGACCCGGCATCCGGAACTTCAGACCCTGCAAGTCAGCCGCAGACTTGATCTCTTTGTTGAACCAACCGCCCGGCTGCAGACCTGTGTTGCCCGCGATAAAGGATTTCAGACCAAAGATCTGACCCAGCTCGTCGTGCAGCTCTTTGCCGCCACCATGCTGATACCAGCTGATCATCTCGCCGCCTGTCGCGCCAAATGGCACTGCGGTAAAGAAGTAATAGCCCGGGTGCTGACCACCAAAGTAGTAATCGGCAGAGTGATACATATCCGCCTGGCCCGACGACACCGCGTCAAACACTTCAAACGCACCAACCAACTGACCGGCCGCTTTTTTCTCGATCGTGATTTCGCCATCCATCATTGTGTTCACCATGTCGATGAACTTGACAGCTGCGTCATCAAACACGGCAAATCCGTCCGGCACAGATGTGACCAGCGTCAAAGTGCGCTTGCCCTGTGCATAGGCCGGTGCAGCCAAAGCCGTGGCCGCGGCTGCGGTCCCGCCAAGTGCTGAATTTTTTAGAAAAGAACGACGATCCATTAAGTTTCCTCCCGTTGGTATTTCCCCGGAAATTGGTCCTGCCAAACCCCGGGTCGATCATTTCGCGTTCCGGCAGACTAGCGGCACAATGCGCAGCAGGAAAGCCAAACAACGCAGCCTAATCATGTTTTTTGTCGTTTTTTCTTACCAATTTTTCATCCTGTCATACGCTAACAGGGGAAAATTTCGGTTTTGCCTCATTTTTAGGCAGATCAAAACCTCCGAATCTTATCGCTGTGACCCGTTGACCAATCGCGCAAATGACCTATCTGTCGGGGCTATTGCTCTTTGTGAAGGACCCCCCATGACCAACCCCTATATCCCCCCCAAAGTCTGGACATGGGACGCCGAAAATGGCGGTGAATGGGCCAAGCTGAACCGCCCCATCGCCGGGCCAACCCATGACAAACCGCTGCCCGTGGGCAAGCACCCGTTGCAACTCTATTCGCTCGCCACGCCCAACGGGGTGAAGGTGACGGTGATGCTCGAGGAACTGCTCGCCGCGGGGCACGCTGCCGACTATGATGCGTGGATCATCAAAATTCAGGACGGCGACCAATTCGGCTCCGGCTTTGTCGAGATCAACCCCAATTCCAAAATCCCCGCCCTGCGCGACCACGACACCGGCGCGCGGGTTTTCGAATCCGGTGCAATCCTGATGTATCTGGCCGAAAAATTCGGTGCCTTCCTGCCCGCCTCTGGTCCCGCGCGCACAGAAACCCTGAACTGGCTGTTCTGGCTGCAAGGGGCCGCGCCCTACCTTGGCGGCGGCTTTGGCCACTTCTTTGCCTATGCACCCGAAAAATTCGAATACCCGATCAACCGCTTTGCGATGGAAACCAAACGCCAGCTTGACGTGCTTGACCGGCATCTGGCCGACCACGAATACCTCGCAGGCGACACCTATACCATCGCCGACATCGCCACCGCCCCGTGGTATGGCCGCGCCGTGCAAGACAAAGGCTACCCCGACGCCGGTGAATTCCTGCAAGTGCAAGACTACACCCATGTGATCCGCTGGATGAACACGGTCTCGTCTCGCCCCGCCTACCAGCGCGGCTTGATCGTGAACAAATCATGGGGCGACGACCAACTGCACGAACGGCACGCCGCCGCAGACATCGATGCGGTTCTGGCAAAAACATCCGCGGCTGCAAAATAATTATGCTGCCCCTCCTGTAAATCCGGAAGCGGCATCCACATCTTACCCATAGTGCTTACATGGGATCCCGCACATGCTGATCTATATCTCGCTGCTTGCGGGCCTTGTGCTTTTGTTTGTTGGCGGTGACTGGCTGGTCAAAGGCGCATCGGCCATTGCTGCCCGCCTGCACGTGCCCCCGATGATCGTGGGCCTGACCATCGTGGGCTTTGGCACCTCGACCCCTGAACTGCTGGTCTCTCTGGAGGCCGCACTCTCGGGCCAGTCGGGCATCGCCATCGGCAACGTCATCGGCTCCAACATCGCCAATATCCTGCTGATCGGCGGCGTCACCGCACTTGTGGCCCCGATGCTGACCCCCTTTGCCCCGCTCAAGCGCGACCTCACCGTGATGATCTGCGCCACACTCGCCCTGCCGCTCGTCTTGTGGTCCGGCAGCATCGGCGCGATTGAGGGCAGCCTGCTCTTGCTGGGGCTGGCGGGCTACCTCTTGGTGTCGATCCGCAACATCGACCGCAGCAGCCCCGCTGTGCCCACATCCGTCTCCACGGCAAAATCAATCGGCCTCATGCTGCTGGGCCTCGGGGCATTGGTCTACGGCGCAGACCTGCTGGTGGGTAGCGCCTCCACTCTCGCACGCACGTTCGGCATATCAGAGGCAATGATCGGCCTGTCGATCGTGGCCGTCGGCACGTCACTGCCGGAACTCGCCACCAGCCTGACGGCCGCCCTGCGCGGTCAGCGCGACATCGCCATCGGCAATATCATCGGCTCGAACATCTTCAACCTGCTGTTCATCCTCGGCCTGACCGCTGTGATCAGCCCGATCCCCGTGGCCGCGCGGTTCCTGCCCGTCGACACCCCCGTCGTGCTCTTGGCCACGCTGTTTCTCGGCGCTCTTGTCGCACTCAAAGGCCAGATCAACCGCCCCACAGGCGCCATCATGCTGCTCTCATACCTCGGCTACATTGGGCTCACAGCACAGCTCTAGAAAGAAAGTTGCGAAAATTCACCATTTCGCGACATTTTCTCCACCACCCCTGTTGACCCTCTCCCGCCCATTACCTAAAGTCTGCTCACACGAAGGAGCCCACGATGAACACTGTCGTCAATCTCGTCCGAAATACGCGCATGGGCCGGTAACGGTATCGCCATCAGGTTCCCATGCGCCCCCGACATCCTCGGGGGCTTTTTTATGTGTAAAAATTGAATGTCGTAAGAAGGACGCAAAACTATGTCAAAATCCATGTCGGGTGCAAAAATGGTCGTGCAAGCTTTGATTGATCAAGGCGTGGATGTCGTGTTTGGCTACCCCGGTGGTGCCGTCCTGCCGATCTACGACGAAATCTTCCAGCAAAACCACATCCAGCATATCCTTGTGCGCCACGAACAGGCCGCGGTTCATGCCGCCGAAGGCTATGCGCGCTCGACCGGCAAGCCCGGCGTGGCGCTTGTGACCTCGGGGCCCGGTGCGACCAATGCGGTGACCGGCCTGACCGACGCGCTGATGGACAGCATCCCGATCATCGTGCTGACGGGGCAAGTGCCCTCGTTCATGATCGGCTCGGACGCATTCCAAGAGGCCGACACCGTGGGCATCACGCGGCCCTGCACCAAACACAACTGGCTGGTCAAAGAAACCGACGATCTGGCGCGGGTGCTGCACGAGGCCTTCCATGTGGCAACCTCGGGGCGTCCGGGCCCTGTGCTGATCGACATTCCCAAAGACGTGCAATTCGCCACCGGCAAATACACCGAGAAAAAGGCGCGCAAATCGCATTACCAACCACAGGTCAAGGGCTCCATCGAAGGGATCACCGATCTCGCGGCCGCCATGGAAAAGGCCAAGCGCCCGATCTTCTACACAGGCGGCGGCGTGATCAACTCTGGCACTGCCGCCAGCCAGTTGCTGCGTGAACTGGTGGCGGCGACCAATTTCCCGATCACCTCGACGCTGATGGGGCTTGGCGCCTACCCTGCGTCGGGCAAAAACTGGCTCGGGATGCTGGGGATGCACGGGCTTTACGAGGCCAACATGGCGATGCACGACTGCGATCTGATGATCTGCGTCGGCGCGCGCTTTGACGACCGGATCACCGGCGTGGTGGAAAAATTCAGCCCCAATTCCAAAAAGGCGCATATCGATATCGACGCCTCCTCGGTGAACAAGATCGTGCATGTCGATATCCCGATCATCGGCGATGTGGGCCATGTGCTGGAAGACCTGCTTAAGGTCTGGAAATCGCGCGGCCGTAAAACCCACGCCGAAGGGCTGTCCAAATGGTGGAACCAGATCAATGCGTGGCGCAGTATCGATTGCCTTAAATTCACCCAGCAAGGCAACATCATCAAACCGCAATACGCTTTGCAACGGCTCGAAGAACTGACCAAGGGCCACGACCGCTATATCACCACCGAAGTGGGCCAGCACCAGATGTGGGCCGCGCAATACCTGAATTTCGAGGATCCGAACCGCTGGATGACCTCGGGTGGCCTGGGCACGATGGGCTACGGCTTTCCGGCCTCGGTCGGCGTGCAGATGGCGCACCGCGACGCGCTGGTGATCAACGTGGCAGGCGAAGCGTCATGGCTGATGAACATGCAAGAGATGGGCACGGTCACGCAATACAAACTGCCGGTCAAACAGTTCATCCTCAACAATGAACGTCTTGGCATGGTGCGCCAGTGGCAACAATTGCTGCACGGCGAACGCTATTCATCGTCGTGGTCCGAAGCCCTGCCCGACTTTGTGAAACTGGCCGAGGCTTTCGGCGCCAAAGGTATTCGTTGCGACGACCCGAAAAACCTCGATGACGCGATCATGGAAATGATCAATCACGACGGGCCGGTTATTTTCGACTGTCTGGTGGAAAAACACGAAAACTGCTTCCCGATGATCCCGTCAGGCAAACCGCACAACGAAATGCTCTTGGGCGACGCCTCGACGGTTGGCGCAATTCAGGGCGCGGGGGGCGCTTTGGTCTAGGCCAAATCGTCATACGCAAATCATACGCACATCATACGGCTATAAAAGGGACGAAACCATGTCTCCACTCAAGATCAAAAAAGGCGCCACCAGCCACTCCGCATATAACCTGCGGTCGGGGCATAGCGACGTCATTGAACGGCACACCCTTGCCATCCTTGTTGAGAACGAACCGGGGGTTCTGGCCCGTGTTATCGGGCTTTTTGCAGGGCGCGGCTACAATATCGAAAGCCTGACAGTCGCCGAAACCGACCATGAGGGCAAACGCTCGCGCATCACCATCGTGACCACCGGCACGCCGCAGGTGATCGAACAGATCAAGGCGCAACTGGGCCGCATCGTGCCTGTCTACGACGTGCACGACCTCACCGTCGAGGGCCCCTCGGTCGAGCGCGAACTGGCGCTTTTCAAAGTGGCCGGAAAAGGCGACGCGCGCATCGAGGCCGTGCGTCTGGCGGATATTTTTCGCGCCAATGTGGTCGATAGCACGTTGGAATCGTTTGTTTTTGAGGTCACAGGCACCTCCGAAAAAATCGATGCCTTTGCCGAGTTGATGCGCCCTTTGGGGCTGGCCGAAGTGGTGCGCACCGGCGTCGCCGCCCTGTCTCGCGGCGCCCTATAAATCATGTGCGCGCGCCCCGCAATCGTCTGATCTGCGGGGCGCGCGCGGGTCCCTAGCTGTCCGAGGCCGGCAACATCCCCGCCTGCACGCCTGCGGCAATCTCGTCTGCATCCAGCAGACCGTCGCCGTTGGTGTCCATCAAGGTAAAGTCGTCCATCGACATGGTCGGCATCGCGGCTTGCACCTCGGGGTAGCTATACATCCCGTCCTCGTCGACATCGATCATCACGTCCTGGGCAAGCGCAGGCAGAGCCAGCGCCACAATTGGCAGCGTCATCAGTCGTTTACGCAGTTTCATAACATCGTCTCCTTTGGACATATGCAAGGCATGATCGCCCTGCCCCGCCACATGACCCGCAAGCCGCACCGCAATCTACGGGCCGCCCCATGCGCGCATAAAAACGGCGCGGACTTGCCCGTTTTCGCCCCACCCGTCAGCCGATCCACGCCGCTTGCGCGGGTCTCCTGTTTTGGGCGGTTTTTCACCACATGACGCCGGATTTCCGCCCAGCGCAATGTCGCAACGGTCAAACCCGCTGTCGCGACCAAACGATCCCGGCGCGCCGCATTCAGTATAAGATCGGGGAACACCACAAAGGAAAACGCCCATGGCCCGCACCGATCTTTCCGTTGTCCGCAAACCGATTGAACACGCCCAGGGCTTGCCCAACGCGCATTACATCGACGCCGATGTATTCGAGGAAGAAAAGCACGCGGTGCTGTTTTCATCTTGGGCAGGGCTTGCCGTGGCCGCCGATGTGCCCCAGATCGGCGACGCGAAACCTATTGAATTTCTCGGGATTCCCCTGCTTTTGGTGCGTGACCGCGACAACGCCGTGCGGGTGTTCCAGAACTCTTGCCGGCATCGTGGCATGATTCTTGTCTCCGAGCCCAAGAAAATCGAAGGCGCCATTCGCTGCCCCTACCATTCCTGGTGCTACTCCACCGCTGGCAAGCTGGTCAGCACACCGCATGTGGGCGGCGCGGGTCACAACACCCACCCTGCGATCAACAAAGACGAGCTGGGCCTGACCGAAGTGCGCAGCCATATCTATTTTGACACGGTGTTCATCAACGTGGACGGCAAGGCCGATCCCTTTGAGGTCGTGCACGCCGATCTGCTGGACCGCTGGCGTGAGTTTGACCAACCGTTGCACCATGGCGGACCCGAGAGCCACTTTGATCTCGAGGTGCAAACCAACTGGAAACTTGCGGTCGAGAACTACTGCGAAAGCTACCACCTGCCGTGGGTTCACCCCGGGCTGAACAGCTATTCGCGGCTCGAAGACCATTATCACATTCAGGCGCAGGGCAAATACTCAGGTCAGGGCACGCTTGTTTATCAACAGCTTAAAGGCCCTGACGAGGCGGTTTTCCCCGACTTTGAGGCCCTTGGCGCAAAATGGAACACAGGCGCGGAATATATCGCTATCTATCCCAATGTGCTGCTGGGCGCGCAGCGCGACCACTGTTTTGCGATCATCCTGCAACCCGATACCCACGGTCGCACAACCGAACATATCCACCTCTATTATGCGCAACCCAAAACATCCGAAGATATGCGCACGCGCAATGCCCATCTGTGGAAAACCGTGTTTGAAGAAGATATCTTTGTGGTGGAAGGGATGCAAAAGGGCCGGCAGTCGCCCCTGTTTGACGGCGGCCGTTTTAGCCCCGCCATGGACGGGCCGACCCATAATTTCCACGACTGGGTTGCCGGCAAGGTGCAGGATCACCGCGCCCGACAGGACACATGACAGACCTGAACGACGCGATACTTGCCGCCCATGCCCGCGATGACGGGCGTGCCCTTGTGACGCTTTACGCCCAAGCCGCCGACCAGAGCCGCGACGTTGACACCGCCTGTTTCTTTCTGACTTGCGCGTATATTTACGCGCTCGAGCTTGGCGTGCCGGATGCGGCTGCACTTTACGCGCGACTGGACGCCCACGGGCGCGTCTGACCCCTTGCCCCTGCCCCGCGTCCAAGGCAATGTGTGGTTTGGCTCTAAGGACAAAACCATGGCAGCGCGCAAAATCATCATCGACACCGACCCCGGCCAAGACGACGCGGTGGCGATCCTTTTGGCGCTGGCATCACCAGAAGATGTCACTGTTCTGGGCATCACGGCGGTGGCGGGCAACGTGCCGCTGCCCCTGACCGAAATGAACGCGCGCATCGTGTGCGAGCTGGCGGGCAAGCCTGAGACGCGTGTGTTTGCGGGCTGTGATGCGCCGCTGGTGCGCAAACTGGTCACGGCGGAACATGTGCACGGCAAGACCGGTTTGGACGGGCCGCAAATGGATGCCCCCACCATGGCGTTGCAGGCCCAACACGGCGTTGATTTTATCATCGACACGCTGCGCAGCCACGCGGCAGGCACGGTCACGTTATGCCCGCTGGGACCACTGACCAATATCGCCACGGCGTTTACCAAGGCCCCTGATATCATTGAAAAGGTGCAGGAAATCGTGCTGATGGGCGGGGCGTATTTTCAGGTGGGCAATATCACCCCTGCGGCCGAATTCAACATCTACGTCGACCCCGAGGCCGCAAAGATCGTCTTTGACGCGGGCGTCCCGTTGGTTGTGATGCCGCTGGATGTGACGCATCAGGCGTTGACCACGCAGCCGCGCGTCGATGCGTTTCGCGCGATGGGCACCAAAGTGGGCGATATGGTGGCCGCCTGGACCAACTTTTTCGAGAGGTTCGACAAGGAAAAATACGGCTCCGAGGGCGCACCATTGCACGACCCTTGCGTGATTGCCTATCTGATCCAGCCTGACCTGTTCACGGGCCGCCACGTCAATGTAGAAATCGAGACCGTCTCGGAGCTGACCCTTGGCATGACCGTGGCCGATTGGTGGCGGGTGACCGACCGCGCGCCCAATGCGATGTTCATGGGGGGGCTGGATGCAGACGGTTTCTTTGCCTTGCTCGCAGACAGGTTGGCGCGGCTATGACGACCGCCATCAACCTTGCAGGCCCCGATGCGGCAGCACTTCTGTTGCCCTTGATGCAACGCTATCATGCAGAGCGCGGCTTGACCTATGACGACGCCCACCGCGCGGCTGCGGCCACGCCATTGCTGGAGGGATCACCTTTGGGCGCGGTCTGGTTGATCGGGCCACAACGGGCACCTTTGGGTTATGTGCTGGTCACTTTCGGCTGGTCGGTGGATTTGGGCGGCATGATCGGTTGGGTCGAGGAAATGTTCATTCGCCCTTCCGTGCGCAGTCGCGGCATCGGCACCGAGGTGCTGCACGCGGTTGCTGTGTCATTGGGTCAGGTCGATATCCGCGCCTTGCATGTGCGGGTGGGTGATGATGCGCGTCTGGTCAGGTTTTGTGCCAAAGTCGGGTTCAGTCGGACCGCTGACTTGCGGGTGATGACTGACTTGCTGCCTTAGCGGGCCGATTGATCAATATGATGCCGATCGCGACCAGAACCAGCGCGCCGGTCAGGTTCGGGCCGACCTCTTCGCCCAGCAACAGCCAGCCCAGCGCGACGCTGAGCACCGGCGACAGAAAGCTGAAAGAGGCAACGCCACTGGCCGGATAGATCGACAAGAGCCACAGCCAGAAGATAAAGCCCGCGCTGACCACGATCACAATCTGGAACGCCAGCCCCCACAGGTGGATCGGGGCCAGATCGCGGATCAGGTCGCCAAAGAGCGGGGCCAGCAGCAGCAGGATCGGGGCGGAAACGCCGACTTGCCACATCAGTTGCATCTCGGGGCGCAATTTGCGCAGCGGTGATGCCTTTGCCAAAAGTGCGGTGACGGCCCAGCCGATCGCAGCCCCCAGCGCCGCCAAATCGCCCCAGATATTGGGCGTGCCGCTGTCGCGCACCAAAATCGCCCAAGCCACACCGGAAAGGGCAAACCCCAGCCCCAAAGCCTTGCGCGCAGATATCTTGTCACCTTCGACAAAAAGATGCGCCAAAATCGCCAGCCACAGCGGCATGGAATAGAAGATGACACCTGACCGCCCTACCGTGGTCAGATCAAGTGCGACAAACAGAAACAGGAATTCAAAAGCAAAAACCGTGCCGGTAATGATGCCAAACAGGATCGTTTCACGGCTGAATTGCAACGGTAGACCGCGCCAGCGCATCCATGCGTAGATGCAGACCACCGCCCCCAAAGAGCGCAGCCCCGCGAAGAACACCGGCTGGATGCCGCCATTGGTCACTTTTATCACGACCTGGTTGAACGCCAGCAATAGGGCAAAGCCGGTCAGGGCCACTGCACCAAACGTATCTATGTTTTGTTTTTGAGCCATGCCTGCATTTGTTGCGATGCGGCGGTGTGTGTCAAGGCAGCATCCAGGTCCCGTCTGGCCAGAATGCGTGGAAGGCAAAGGCGAACATCACGTCATGGGTCACATCGCGACCTGCGCTGTCGCGCACCCGCACATTACCCACCTCGCGCCCGTCGCCGATGGTGTCGGTGTCCAGTGCGGAGGCTTGCCCTGCGGCCCAGGTCAGTGTGATGCCTTCTTGGGTGACGGTGCCTTCTGCGGCCAGTCGCGTCAGTGGCCAGGCACGGTCGCCGACCCGCACCACCCGCGCCAAGGCGGGAATATCAAAGGGCGGCAATTCGCCCGAATACAGGAACGGACGAAACAGGCTGTCGTATTGCACATAAGGATTGGCGCCGTAGTTGCGATTGAATGCGGGCGTATCCATAACCAGACCGTCGGGATTGCGGGTCTTGAAGGTATCCCAGCTTTCCATCCAGCTTGGCAGGGTTTGCAGCGTGGTGCCAGTGAGTTCACCCACGATGGCCTCGCCTATCGCTTGCTGCCACCAGCTTTCGGTTTCGCGGTCATACATGACCATATCCGAGTTGCGCAGCTTGCCCGAGACCCCAAAAGAGAGCGTTCCGGCAGCGGTGCGCCTGTCGAATGTGATGCCGGAATTGCACAGCGGGCAAAAAGTGACAGCCACAGGGATGCCGCCGACCGTGTCATTCACGATCTCATGCCACGTCAGATAGCGGATCGGATAGGCGCGCGGAATTTCACCCTCCATTTCAAGGGTGATCACCGGTTCGCGCCCTGTCAGACCCGCCTCGTCTGCAACCACATGAAACCCCGGATCGGTCAGCGCGGGAATGCCGTCTTTGGCCGGGCCACCAGAGAGGATCTCGACCCAGCTTTCGACCGATGTGGTTTCAAAGTCGGTGTTGGGCCATTCAAAGGCCCAGAATTCAGGGTTCGCGAGTGATTGGCTGGCGCTTACGCACAAGGCCGCAACAAGGGGGAAAAGGCGCATCTCGCTCTCCTATCAGGTCAACAGGAGTGTGACGCGTCAATCTGGCGCAGCCTAGCCCCCTCGCGCAGGTGTGAGAGGGCTAGATGATTTTGTTACTCGGTCACGCGCACGGCTTGCATCATGTCAGGGATGCCGACAACGGCACCATTGGCGCCAGTGCCAAGCTTGATTTGATCAACGATTTCCATGCCTTCGGTGACTTTACCAACGACGGTATATTGCCCGTTCAGGAACGCGCCTTCATCAAACATGATGAAAAACTGCGAGTTTGCCGAATTCGGGCTTTGGCTGCGGGCCATGCCCACAACGCCGCGCTCGAACGGCAAATCGGAGAACTCGGCCGGAATGTCAGGCAAGTCAGAGCCGCCCATGCCAGCGCGCGATGTGTCGTCGCCTTTGCCATACTGCACGTCGCCGGTTTGCGCCATGAAGCCTTCGATCACGCGGTGAAACACCACGCCATCATAGTCGCCCGCCTGCGCGATTGCGGTGATTTGCGCCACATGCAAGGGGGCTGTGTCCTCGAACAGATCGATCTTGATCGTGCCGTTCGCTTCACCCGCGATGTCGATTTCAAGGCCAACCGCAAACGCGGGGCCGGCTACAAGCGCAAGTATTCCCGCCAGCTTATACATCTGCGGCCACCTTTACGCTGATCATACGGTCAGGGTTCGCAGGTGGTTCGCCTTTGGCAATCGCGTCGACATGTTCCATGCCTGACATGACGTTGCCATAAACAGTGTATTGGCCGTTCAGAAAATCATTGTCGCTAAAGTTGATGAAAAACTGCGAGTTTGCAGAATTCGGGCTGGCAGAGCGTGCAGCCCCCAAAGAGCCGCGCGCGTGCGGGATTTTGGAAAACTCTGCGGGCAGGTCGTCCATGTCGGAGCCGCCGGTGCCGGCGCGGCCCGGATTGTAGTCTTTTTCCATGTTCGCGTGCTGCACATCACCGGTTTGCGCCATGAAGCCGTCGATCACACGGTGGAATGCCACGTTGTCATAGGCACCTGCGCGCGCCAGTTCTTTCATACGCGCACAATGGGCAGGGGCCACATCGGGCAGCAGCTGGATAACCACGTCACCCCCTGTCAGGGTCATGATGATTGTGTTTTCGGGATCTTTGATATCGGCCATTGGGGCGCTCCTTTGCAGAATAACTTTGAGGCGTTACATATGGCGCAGATGCAGCTTTGCCAAGGCTCGCGGTTGACCTGCCGCGATATCTGCCGCAATGACACGATAAATACCCCAAACCCCGGAGGCTGACATGGCTTGGAAGAGGCTTGACGACATGGACCTGAATGGCAAGCGCGTGCTTGTGCGCGTGGATATCAATGTGCCGATGGAAAACGGCGTGGTCACGGACGTGACCCGTATTTCGCGGATTGCCGACACGGTTTACGATATTCAGGATGCCGGCGGCAAGGTGATCTTGATGGCGCATTTCGGCCGCCCCAAGGGCAAGGTCGTCGAGGCCCTGTCGATGATCCATATCGCGCCTGCGGTGGCCGACGAGTTGGGCGTGCCGGTTACATTTGCCGACAGCGATTACCGTGATGCTGTCAAGGAAATGCACAACGACGAGGTTTTACTGCTGGAAAACCTGCGGTTTAACCCCGGCGAAGAGGCCAATGATCCGGCCTTTGCCAAACGCTTGGCATCGCTGTGTGATATTTATGTGAATGACGCGTTTTCCGCCTCGCACCGGGCCCACGCCAGCACAACAGCGATTGCCAAGCTGCGCCCGTCATGTGCGGGCCGCCTGATGCAAGAAGAGCTTGGCGCACTGGAAGCCGCACTTGGCAACCCAAAGCGCCCTGTCGTGGCCGTGGTCGGGGGGGCAAAAGTGTCAACCAAACTGGACCTGCTGGGCAATCTGGTGGGCAAGGTTGACCATCTGGTGATTGGCGGCGGCATGGCAAATACGTTTCTGGCGGCCCAAGGGATTGGCGTTGGAAAATCGCTGTGCGAGCATGATCTGGCGGATACTGCACGCGAGATTCTGGCCAAGGCGCAAGCTGCGGGGTGCGAGATTATCTTGCCGCGCGACATCGTAGTGGCCCGCGCGTTCAAGGCGGGTGCCGACAGCGAAACACTGGCCCCCGACGCCTGCCCTGCGGATGCGATGATCCTTGATGCGGGCCCTGCAACAGTTGCCTATATCGAGGAGGTATTGGGACGCGCCAGGACCCTTGTGTGGAACGGGCCGCTGGGAGCGTTCGAGATTGCACCTTTTGATGCCGCGACAAATGCGGCCGCGCAAGCCGCTGCCGCCCTGACCAAAGCGGGCAAATTGATCTCGGTGGCGGGGGGCGGTGATACGGTCGCGGCACTGAACCACGCGGGTGTCGCCGCTGACTTCAGCTATATCTCGACCGCAGGTGGCGCGTTTCTGGAATGGATGGAGGGCAAGGACTTGCCCGGTGTTGCCGCACTCTCGCACTGATTGCGCTACCGGTAGCGTAACCAGAATTGTGCCCAAGCACTCTGGCTCGTATGACAAGTTAACCCACCGTCACAGGAGCCAGACACATGGTCAATCAAGCGCAATTCGAGCAAGTCCAATCTGGCAAGGGGTTTATCGCGGCCCTTGATCAATCGGGCGGGTCCACGCCCAAGGCGCTGGCGCTTTATGGCATCGGCCAGGACGCCTATACCAATGACGACGAAATGTTTGCGCTGATGCACCAGATGCGCAGCCGCATTGTGAATGCCCCGGCCTTTACCGGTGACAAGATCGTGGGAGCGATCCTTTTCGAGATGACAATGGACCGACAGATCGGTGGCAAGCCCGCCGCGCAAAGCCTGTGGGAAGATCAGCGGGTTGTGCCGTTTTTAAAGGTCGATAAGGGCTTGATGGAGCGGCACAACGGCGTGCAATTGATGAAGCCGATTGACGGTCTGGACACATTGCTGGCGCGTGCGGTGACGGCGGGCATGTTTGGCACCAAGATGCGTGCGGTGATTTCTGCGGCAAACCCCGACGGCATCGCGGCGATTGTAGCCCAGCAGTTTGACGTGGCAAACCAGATTATCGCAGCAGGC
Source organism: uncultured Rhodobacterales bacterium (assembly GCA_963976475.1). GTDB lineage: Bacteria > Pseudomonadota > Alphaproteobacteria > Rhodobacterales > Rhodobacteraceae > Yoonia. The sequence goes on along the minus strand of CAXBKX010000024.1, from coordinate 4,726 downwards.
CTTGTGCCGATCCTGGAGCCGGAAGTGACCATATCCATCGCGGACAAGGCCCAGGCAGAGGTTATGCTGCTTGACGCACTGCTACGCCACCTTGATGCCCTGCCCGATGACGTGCATGTCATGCTCAAGCTGACACTGCCCGAGCAGCCCAATATCTATGCCAAACTGGTCAATCATAAGCGGGTGTTGCGTGTCGTTGCGCTCTCGGGTGGCTATACGCGCCAAGAGGCCAATGCGCGATTGGCCAAGAACGCCGGCGTCATCGCGAGTTTCTCGCGGGCATTGACCCAAGGCTTGTCGGTGCAGCAATCAGACGCGGCGTTCAACGCCACGATTGCCGCCACCATCGACGAAATCTACGCGGCGTCTGTCGCCTGACCCACAAAGCTGTCGTCTTTCTGCATCGCGGTGCAGAAAGGGGATTCCCTTTGCGGGGTGAATATGCGAGTCTGACCTCCAGTTGTCCGGCAGAGACGACAGTGAGGCAGACCAATGATCCGACGCAATCGCCCCGCAATGGGCACCACACTCTACTTTCTGGGCGCCCTGATGTTGGGGCTTTATTTCACATTTGCCGCCGTGCAGGGCGATTACGGCGTGTTTCGCCGCAGCGAAATTCTGGCCGAACAGCGCGTTTTGGAAGAAAAGCTGATGGACGTTGAAAGCGAAGTGGCGCAAATGGAAAACCTGACGCGCAGGCTATCTGATACTTTCCTTGATCTCGATCTTCTGGACGAGCAGGCCCGCGATGTGCTGGGCTTGATCCGCACCGACGAGATCGTTATTCGCTAGCCCTGGCCTGGGTCTGCAACCCTATGTTGACCGGCGGCAAGATTGCCTCTCGCAATTCCTGACATGATGCGATAAAGATAGTTTAATGCTAAACTAATTTTGTTTTTGCGATGGAGGAAATGCATGTCAGCCAAAAAGGCAGATGCCAAACCGAACGTCTCGGCTGAAGAGCTGATGGGACATTACCGTGAGATGCTGCTGATCCGGCGCTTTGAAGAAAAGGCCGGCCAGTTATATGGCATGGGACTGATCGGCGGCTTTTGCCACCTCTATATCGGCCAGGAAGCTGTTGTTGTTGGCCTGGAGGCCGCAGCAGAGGAAGGCGACAAACGCGTCACATCCTACCGTGACCACGGGCATATGCTGGCCTGCGGCATGGACCCCAAGGGTGTCATGGCCGAGTTGACGGGCCGCGAGGGTGGCTATTCCAAAGGCAAGGGCGGCTCCATGCATATGTTCTCCAAAGAGAAACATTTTTATGGCGGCCACGGCATTGTTGCAGCCCAGGTGCCACTGGGTGCGGGCCTTGCGTTTGCGGATAAATACTTGGGCAATGGCCGCGTGACTTTTGCCTACTTCGGTGATGGTGCTGCAAACCAAGGTCAGGTTTACGAGACATATAACATGGCCGAGCTTTGGGACCTTCCCGTCGTCTTCGTCATCGAGAACAACCAATATGCGATGGGTATGAGCGTAAAGCGGTCAACCAAGTCCCCGTCGCTTTGGGAGCGCGGTGCGGCTTACGGTATTCCGGGCGAGGAAGTCGACGGCATGGACGTGCTGGCGGTCAAGGAGGCTGGGACACGCGCTGTTGCCCATTGTCGTGCGGGCAAAGGCCCCTACATTCTGGAAGTGAAAACATATCGTTACCGTGGGCACTCGATGTCGGACCCTGCGAAATACCGCACCCGCGAAGAAGTGCAAAAGATGAAGGACGAGCGCGATCCGATCGAGCAAATCCGCGATATGCTGCTTACGGGTAAGCACGCCACCGAGGACGACCTCAAGGCGATTGATAAAGAGATCAAAGCGGTCGTGAACGATGCCGCCGAATTCTCGAAAACAAGCCCAGAGCCTGATTTGTCAGAGCTTTGGACTGACATCTATGCTGACCAGTAAGGGGACTATAGAACATGGCAATTGAAATTCTGATGCCCGCCCTTTCGCCCACGATGGAAGAAGGCACACTGGCAAAATGGTTGGTCAAAGAAGGTGATACCGTCGCAAGCGGTGACATTCTGGCCGAGATCGAAACCGACAAGGCGACGATGGAATTTGAAGCGGTTGACGAAGGCGTCATCGGCAAAATCCTGATCGCGGAGGGCACCGAAGGTGTGAAAGTGAACACGGCGATTGCTGTGCTGCTGGAGGACGGCGAAGATGCGTCTGCTGCTGTCGCGCCTGCACCTGCGGCCGAGGCTGCGGCCCCTGCGGCGGCAAAGGCACCCGCAGAAGCGAAAGCCCCTGTTGCGACGTCCGTTCCCCAGAGCCCTGATTGGCCTGAAGGCACAACGATGAAGCAGATGACCGTGCGCGAGGCATTGCGCGAGGGCATGTCGGAAGAGATGCGCCGCGATGAGACTGTTTACCTGATGGGTGAAGAGGTCGGCGAATACCAAGGTGCCTATAAGATTTCGCAAGGGATGCTTGACGAATTTGGCCCCAAGCGCGTTGTGGACACGCCGATCACCGAGCATGGTTTTGCGGGTATCGCTGTTGGCTCCGCGATGGCGGGGCTGCGCCCGATCGTGGAGTTCATGACGTTTAACTTCGCCATGCAAGCCGTTGATCACATTATCAACTCTGCTGCCAAGACGCTGTATATGTCGGGTGGTCAGATGGGCGCGCCGATGGTGTTTCGTGGTCCAAACGGTGCCGCTGCGCGCGTGGGTGCACAGCACAGCCAGGACTATGCTGCGTGGTATATGCAGATCCCGGGTCTCAAGGTTGTGATGCCTTACTCTGCCGCCGACGCAAAAGGGCTGATGAAGACCGCGATCCGCGACAACAACCCTGTGATCTTCCTCGAAAACGAGATCATGTATGGCAAGACATTTGATGTGCCTGACGTCGAAGATTTTACCATTCCGTTCGGCAAGGCAAAGATCGAGCGCGAAGGGTCCGATGTTACCATCGTTACCTTCGGGATCGGTGTGAGCTATGCCTTGGCGGCGGCGGATAAATTGGCGGCGGATGGTATTTCTGCCGAGGTCATCAACCTGCGCTCGATCCGTCCGATGGATACCGAAACCATTCTGGCATCTGTGCGCAAGACAAACCGCTGTGTGACGGTTGAAGAGGGTTGGCCGCAGGGGTCTGTCGGTGGCTATATCAGCTCTGTGATCATGCAAGAGGCGTTTGATTACCTTGATGCGCCAGTGATCGTCTGCACAGGCAAGGATGTGCCGATGCCATACGCCGCCAACCTTGAAAAGCACGCGCTTTTGACCGCTGATGAAGTTGCTGATGCCTGCAAAAAAGTAACTTACCGCTAAGGAGATAAGAGCATGTCTATAGAAATTCTGATGCCCGCTCTGTCGCCCACGATGGAAGAAGGCACATTGGCGAAATGGCACGTAAAAGAGGGTGACACTGTCTCCTCTGGTGACATTCTGGCCGAGATTGAAACCGACAAAGCCACCATGGAGTTTGAGGCCGTTGACGAAGGTGTCATCGGCAAGATCGTCATCGCGGAAGGCTCCGAGGGCGTAAAAGTAAACGCCGTCATCGCCGTGTTGTTGGAAGACGGCGAAAGCGCGTCTGACATCGGGTCCGTATCAGCGGCACCTGCGGCAGCGGCTGAACCCAAGGCAGAAGCAGCGGCCCCAGCGGCGGCGGCAACCCCTGCCCCAGCGGCGCCTGCTGCCAAAGACGGCAACCGCATTTTCGCAACACCTTTGGCGCGTCGTATTGCGGCCGATAAAGGTCTGGACCTCTCCGCGATTGCAGGCTCGGGCCCGCATGGACGTATTGTCAAGGCTGACGTTGAGACTGCGACTGCGACTGCGGCACCAAAAGCAGCGGCCGCCCCTGCGACCTCAGCGCCATCCGCTGCTGCTGGCGCTGCGATGGCCGCCGGCCCGTCAACCGAGACCGTGATCAAGATGTATGACGGTCGTCCGTTCGAAGAGGTCAAGCTCGACGGGATGCGCAAAACGATTGCAGCGCGCCTGACCGAGGCCAAGCAATCCGTGCCGCATTTCTATCTGCGCCGCGACATCCAGCTTGATGCGCTGATGAAGTTCCGCGCGACGCTCAACAAGCAACTCGAAGGCCGTGGGGTCAAGCTGTCGGTCAACGATTTCATCATCAAGGCCTGTGCGCTCGCCCTCCAGCAAGTGCCGGAAGCCAACGCAGTTTGGGCAGGTGATCGCACGCTGAAATTCACCAAATCCGACGTGGCTGTGGCCGTGGCGATTGAGGGGGGCTTGTTCACCCCAGTTCTGCGGGATTCAGAGATGAAATCGCTTTCTGCGCTTTCGTCCGAGATGAAAGACTTGGCCACTCGCGCCCGTGACCGCAAGTTGGCACCCCATGAATACCAAGGCGGTAGTTTTGCGATTTCCAACCTCGGCATGTTCGGCATCGACAATTTTGATGCGATCATCAACCCACCACACTCGGCCATCTTGGCCGTAGGTGCTGGCGTGAAAAAGCCGATTGTTGGCGCGGATGGTGAATTGACGGTTGGTATCGTCATGTCGACCACGTTGTCTGTCGATCACCGTGTGATTGATGGGGCGTTGGGGGCAAATTTGCTCAATGCAATCAAGGATAATCTTGAAAATCCGATGACCATGCTGGCGTAAATTTAAGTTGGTAAAATACAAAAGGCCGGGCAAATCGCCCGGCCTTTTGTGATTGTATGTCAATATTTAGGTAAGCGTCCGGCGTCACTGCTCTGCCGCTGAGAGAGAGTGATTGATAGTGTCCT
>CAXBKX010000023.1:0-29643 GCA_963976475.1 uncultured Rhodobacterales bacterium | reverse complement strand
TGTCGGCTATCAAAACGGGGGCAGGTTGGTGGCGTGGGGGAGACTTGAACTCCCGCACTCAAGGTGGCTTGCGCAGCAAACGCCTGCCAGTCGGGCTCACCGGATGGCGTGACTTGTCGGCTATCAAAACGGGGGCAGGTTGGTGGCGTGGGGGAGACTTGAACTCCCGACCTATCGATTATGAGTCGATCGCTCTAACCAACTGAGCTACCGCGCCAACGTGGGACCGATTACGCAATGGGGCGGTGGGTGTCAAACCGATTCTTGGTTTCATCTGACGATTTGCGGGCTTAGACATGATCCAGACAAAAAAGGGCACAACATGAGCGGAAAAGCGTGGGAATTCTGGATTGATCGCGGCGGCACATTTACCGATGTGGTCGGGCTGCGGCCCGATGGCCGGATCGTCAGCCATAAACTTCTGTCGGAAAACCCCGAACGCTATACCGATGCGGCGGTGCAAGGCATCAAAGACCTGATGGGCACCGACACCCCGCCTGCGAGTTCAATTCGCGCGGTGAAAATGGGCACCACGGTGGCCACGAATGCACTGCTGGAACGCAAAGGCGAGCCGGTCCTGTTGTTGATTACCCAAGGGTTCCGTGACCTTTTGCGCATCGGCTATCAAAACCGGCCGCGTTTGTTTGACCTGAACATCCAGCGGCCCGAACTGCTTTATGCTGATGTGGCCGAAATCACCGAGCGCTTGGATGCCGAGGGCGGTGTTGTGACCCCGCTTGATCTTGCAGATGCGCGCGCCAGCCTGCAAGCGGGCTATGATGCGGGGCTGCGGGCGGTGGCGATTGCGTTTTTGCACGCCTATCTGAACCCCGCCCATGAAGATGCGGTGGCCGGACTGGCCCGCGACATTGGCTATACCCAAATCTCCACGTCGCACGGCGTGTCGCGGCTGGCAAAACTTGTAGGACGTGGCGATACAACCGTGGTCGACGCCTATCTGTCACCGATATTGCGCCGCTATGTGGATCTGGTCGCGGGGGCCTTGGATGTCGGGCGGGTCTGCGAACGGCTGTTGTTCATGCAATCCAACGGCGGGTTAACCGATGCGCGCCTGTTCCAAGGCAAAGACGCCATTTTGTCGGGACCTGCGGGCGGCATTGTCGGCATGGTCAAAACCGCACAGGCGGCAGGGTTTTCGCGGCTGATCGGGTTTGACATGGGCGGCACCAGCACCGATGTCAGCCATTTTGCGGGCACATTCGAGCGCTCGTTCGAGACCGAAGTTGCCGGTGTGCGGATGCGTGCGCCGATGATGGATATTCACACTGTGGCCGCAGGGGGTGGCTCGATTTGTGCGTTCCGCGACGGGCGGCTCCAGGTTGGTCCCGAAAGTGCGGGCGCCGACCCCGGTCCTGCGTGTTACCGCCGTGGCGGCCCGCTAACGGTCACCGATTGCAACGTGATGCTGGGGAAATTGTCGCCGGCGCATTTCCCCGCGGTGTTCGGGCCAGATGGCGACCTGCCGCTGGACGCAGATATCGTCGGCGCGAAATTCGCAGACCTCGCCCGGGACATCGCCGCGTCCACCGGCACACCCGCACGCGACCCCGCCGATCTGGCGCGCGGCTTCTTACGCATTGCGGTCGACAACATGGCCAATGCAATCAAGAAAATCTCGGTGCAGCGCGGCCATGATGTGACCGGCTATACCTTGCAATGCTTTGGCGGCGCGGGCGGGCAACACGCCTGTCTGGTCGCCGACGCACTGGGCATGTCGCGTGTGTTTGTGCATCCGCACGCCGGTGTTTTGTCGGCGTTCGGCATGGGGCTGGCAGAGGTTCGCGCCCTGCGCGAGGTCCAGATCGACCTGCCGCTTGAACACATCACTGCGGCCGGTGACGCGCTTGATGCGATTGACGCACAAGTCCGTGCAGAGGTGGCGGATCAGGGCTTTGACGATATCACCGTCTCGCGGAACGCACATCTTCGCTATGACGGATCACATCAGGCATTGGAGGTGGCCTTCGGCAGCATAGACGCGATGCAAGTGGCGTTCGAGGCCGCGCACCAACAGCGCTTTGGATTTATCTCGCCAGAGCGCGCTATCGCGTTTGAAATGGTCAGCGCCGAGGCCTTGGGGGCCAGCCCGCCGCAACCTGCGCACAGCGTGCCAATCGCCACAGGCGCGCCCAACCCCGTCGCCCATGCGCAGGTCGAAGGGCGCGCCACACCCGTCTATGACCGGCTGACCCTGGGCGTCGGGCAAGAGGTGCAAGGCCCCGCGATCATTCTGGAACCCACAGGCACCAATATACTCGAGGCGCAGTGGTGCGCGCGCGTCGATCAAACCGGCAACCTGATCGTGACGCGCGACGGTGCGGCCGCACGGCCCCAAGCCGCGGGCACCAAAGCAGACCCTGTCGTGCTCGAGGTCATGAGCAACCTGTTCATGTCAGTGGCCGACGAAATGGGCGCGACGCTGGCCAATACAAGCTGGTCGGTGAACATCAAGGAACGGCTGGATTTTTCTTGCGCGATATTTGACGCAAACGGCGATCTGGTCGCCAATGCGCCGCATGTGCCGGTGCATCTGGGCTCGATGTCCGACAGTATCAAGACGATCATGCGGTTGCGGCCTGACGCGGTGGATGGCGATGCGTTCATGCTCAATTCACCCTATAACGGCGGCACACATTTGCCCGATGTCACAGTGGTGACCCCGATTTTTGTGGCGGGGCGTGCGGTGTTCTGGCTTGGCAGTCGCGGGCATCATGCCGATATCGGCGGGCGCACGCCGGGGTCGGGGCCGCCCGACAGTCAACACATCGCTGAAGAAGGGGTGTTGATCGACAATATGCAGCTGGTCAGCGCCGGGCGCCTGCGAGAGGCCGATGCGCGTGCGGTGCTGGGCTCGGGGGCCTATCCGTGCCGCAACATCGACCAGAATATCGCAGACCTGAAAGCCCAGGTTGCGGCCAATGAAACCGGACGGCAGGCGCTTTTGAAAATCTGCGCGGACTACGGCGCAAACGTCGTCACCGCCTATATGGGGCATGTGCAGGATAACGCCGCCGAGAGCGTGCGGCGGGTCATCGACACACTGTCAGAAGGCCAATTCACCTATCATATGGACGAAGGGCAGATCATCAAGGTGGCCGTGCGTGTGGACCGCAAGGCACGCCGCGCCACCGTTGATTTCACCGGCACCTCGGACCAGCACCCTGGTAATTACAACGCGCCCTATGCGGTGTGCCGTGCCGTTGTGCTCTATGTGTTCCGCACGCTGGTCGGCAGCGATATCCCCCTGAACGAAGGTTGCCTCGCGCCCATCGATATCGTGGTGCCGCAGGGATCGATGCTGCATCCGGCCTACCCGGCGGCTGTGATCGCAGGCAACACCGAAGTCAGTCAAGCGGCGTGTAATGCCCTGTTGGGCGCGCTGGGCGTTGTGGCGTCTGCGCAGGCAACGATGAACAATTTCATCTGGGGCAACGACGACTTTCAAAACTACGAAACCATCGCGGGGGGCACAGGTGCAGGCGACGGGTTTGCGGGCTGTGACGCGGTGCAAAGCCACATGACCAACACCCGCATGACCGACCCCGAGATACTTGAAAAACGGTTCCCTGTCCGGTTGGAAGCGTTTACCATCGCGAAAGGCACTGGCGGGGCGGGGCGCTGGCGCGGCGGGCACGGGGCCTTGCGGAAAATGCGCTTTCTGGTGCCCGTGACCGTGACGACACTGTGCTCGCACCGCGTGGTGGCCCCGTTTGGCGGCAACGGAGGCGGCTGCGGTGCCGTCGGCGAGAATGCGGTGGTGATGCCAGACGGGCACAGGCGTGTATTGGACGGCAATGACGAGGTTGTGCTGCCTGCGGGCGCGGTATTTGAAATGCGCACACCGGGCGGTGGTGGCTGGGGGACGGTGGATTAAAGCCCATCCTACACAGCCCCGCACGACGGCAAAACACAAAGGAAAAGACGCAATGGCAACCGGTTATTTAACGACGCATGTGCTGGATACGGCAATCGGGCGTCCGGCGTTCGGGGTGAAAATCGACCTGTTCCGCATCGACCGCGGGCACTGGCAGCATGTGATCACAGCCACCACCAACGCCGACGGGCGCACCGACGGGCCGATCCTGCCGTCCGAGGCGTTCACAACTGGGCAATTCGAGCTGTTGTTCTACGCAGGTGACTATTTGCATAAATTTCGACCCGCCAGCGACGGGCCGCGCTTTCTGGACCAGATCCCGATTAGATTTGGCATCTCGGACCGCGATATGCACTATCATGTGCCGCTGCTGTTGACGCCGTTCAGCTACTCCACCTATCGCGGCAGCTAGGCGGTAAACGACCACGTTGTGGTCTGCGCATAGGTCTCACCGGCGCGCACCTTGATCGAAGGAAAGCCGCGGTGGTTGGGGGCATCCGGCCAGCCTTGTGCCTCGAACGCCAGCGCGTTGAAATTGGCAGGAGCGGTATGTCCGTCAAATACCTGGAGCCCGGGTTCCGTTGTGGCCATCACCATCTGCACACCCCGCTTTCCGGTAAACCAAAGCACGTCTCGCAAGCGGCCTTGCGCCGCGCTTAGACAAAAGTTGTGGTCAAAGCTGTGGCTGGCACGGCTGATCTGGGGTCCCTCGCGCAGATCCATCATCGTGCCCGCCACATCCGCAATCTCGCCGGTGGGCACCGCATCTGCATCGGTCGGCAAATAATGGTCCGCCGCAATCCGCAGCCTGTGCCCCGACCAGTCATCCGACCCGTCCATGTTCCAATAGCCGTGCTGGGCAAAATTCATCAACGTGTCGGCATCGGTCACAGCGTCGATTTGCAAAGTCAGCGTCGCAGGCGCTCTGACGGTATAGGTCGCGGTGATCACGCGGTGCCCGGGCAAGCCGCACATTCCGTCAGGCAGGGTCAGCTGCAAACACACGCTGTCCACGGTTTGCTTCACGATCTGCCAGATTTGCGCATGGGTGGCATCCTTGCCCGAATGCAGGTGGATACGACCGTCCTGATTGCGCTCCAACTCGTGCATCATACCGTCGATTTTGACACGGGCGGTGCCGATGCGGTTGGCAACCGGGCCGATAATCCCGCCGTGATACCGCCACTCGGCGGCGTATTGCGCCAGATCATCGGTGCCGCGGGTCAAATTATAAGGCAGATTTGCAACGCGCACATCTTGCAACACCGCGCCCCATGTCAGGATCGAGGCGGTCAGATCACCCGCCGCGATCATGACCCGCTCAACAGCCTGCCCCTCGGGCGCCGTGCCAAAATGCATCACAGCGCTTCCCAATGCACACCCGCCGCAGGCACAATCACATCGCCCCACTTCTGGGCCTTGGGGGCATAGTTGAACACAAAACGGTGGGTATCGGTGTCGCGAATGCGCAGCCCATCGGGCAGTTCAAACGTCGGAATATCCAACGTATCGCAGATCCCGCCAATGATCCTGTCAAACGTGGCATCATCAGGCCAGCCCGCCAGATAACGGATATTGTCCTCGCCCATAATCGCCGGCTGCCCGTCCTTGGTCGACAGATGCACGCTTGCCGTGCCCTCCAGATGCTCGAACCAATGCAAAAACCGACCGCCGCCTTGCAGCTTGATTGTGGCATTGGGCGGCACGCTTTCGGTCAGGGCCACGGTGACATCGACGCCCGGAAGATCGGGGCCCAGAACATCGGGGATCGCCAGTTCGGCAGTCTTGGTGTCGGTGCGGGGACCAACCAATGCGATGCCCTCGAACTTCGCCAAAGCAGCGCGCAAATTGTCTGACAAAGTCATCAAGCCCGGGGCGAGCACCAGCTTATAGGCAGACAAGTCCGCCATGTCTGGGGGCACGATGTCAATGCTCAACCCCGCACGGCGCAAGGCGCGATAGGCCGCAAAAGCCAAGCGGAACATCTCGAAATCCGCTCCCTGCGGTTGCACATCCCACGCCCATGCGCTCTCGTAATCGAAAACGAGGGCGACGGGGGATGCGGCTGTGCCGACATCCGGCATCAGGGCAAACTCGTCCGCCACTTGGCGCGCCTCGGCCAATGCCGGGGCAGGGGCGCGGTCGGGGCGCAACAGGCCTGCGTGCATCTGTTCTTGGGCAAACGGAGCTTGCCGCCAGCGGAAATAACACACCGTCTCGGCCCCGTGGGCAAAGGCCTCCCACGCCCAAAGCCGCGCCATACCGGGAAGCGGCGCAGGGTTGTAAGGCGCCCAATTCACCGGGCCGGGCTGTTGCTCCATCACCCACATGCGACCGCGTCCGACGGCACGGTACAGGTCGTGGTGGAAGGCTTGGTTGTCAGGATGCCCTTGGCGCAGGAATTTGAGCTTTTCCTTCGGTGTGCCCTCTAAACGGTCCGACAAAAACCCGATCGGATAGCTGTCCCACGACGCAATATCCAGGTCTGCGCCGACCTTCCAATGATCAAACGTGGTGATGCGGCCCATGTAATTGTGGATCAGCGGAGCGGCAGAGTGCGCGCGAATGGCATCGGCCTGGACCTTGTTAAACGCCACCACCTGATCGGATGAATAGCGGCGAAATGCCAGTTGATGCGGGTGGTTGGCTTCGGTAACGGTGAGGTTGGGCAGTTCGATCTGATCAAAAGTGTCGTAATCCATCGACCAGAACACATTGCCCCAAGCGCGGTTGAGCGCGTCGGTGGATTGGTATTTCTGCGCGAGCCAGTCTTGGAAGCCGCGCTTGGCGGCCGCCGAATAGGACAGCGTCGTGTCATGGCAATCGTATTCGTTGTCGATCTGCCACGCGGCCACATGCGGGTTCTTGCCATACCGTTCGGCCATGAGGGTTGCGATACGTTTGCATTCCTCGCGATAGGGCAGGTGGCTAAAGTCGTAGTGCCTGCGCGAGCCGAATTTGCGGATGTTTGCTTGCGCATCGACGGGCAACATGTCGGGGTGTTTGTCGACCATCCAACGCGGAGGCGTGGCCGTGGGAGTGCCAAGGACGACCTTGAGGCCTGCGCGGCCCAGTGTCTCGATCGCACGGTCCAGCCATGCCCATGTGAGCTTGCCTGCCTCTGGCTCCATGCGAGACCAGGCAAATTCGCCGATGCGCACCCATGTGAGGCCCGCTGCTACCATCCCGGCAGCATCGGTGGCCCATTCGTTTTCGGGCCAATGTTCGGGATAATAACAGACGCCGACTGTGCGTTTCATGGGAGTGCCTTTTTGAGTATTTGAGGAAAAAGCGAGGCGGGGTTAGCCCAAGATCACGCGGTGCTCGGCTTGTCCAGTATAGGTGGTTTTGATGTGGAATGTCTTGCCGTCGTCGGTCCCGTCACGCCCGACGGCGGCGGATGTGCAATAGAGGGTTTGCAGATCGTCACCGCCGAATGCGGGGCAGGAGGATTGGATCGCGGGCATGGGGAAGGCCTCAACGAAGTGGCCACGTCGGTCGTAGACAGCGACGCGACCGACGCCCCACTGTGCCGAAAAGAGGTTGCCTTGCGCGTCGCAGACCGCGCCGTCGGGGCGAAAATCTGTGCCACGCAGGTCGATGTGCAGCTGCGGCTCGCCGCTTGGCCAGCCATCCGCGTCGAGTGCCACGCTCATGATCATCTGCGTGTTTGTGTCGGTGAAAAAGGCCGTGTCTCCAGCAGGAGCAAAGCAAATGGAATTGGTGATTTGCAGATTGGTATAAAGGTTGCGCACGCAGCCTTTGTAGTAGCGGTAAATCGACCCTGCGCCCATTTCTGCATTGATCCCCATCGTGCCAATCCAGAAGCCGCCTTGCGGGTCGGCGCGTCCATCGTTGGAGCGGGTGACGGGGTTGTCGTTCTCGAGGTGGCACAGGAGGCTATGGTCGCCGGTTTTGATATCGAAGCGGTGCAAGCCTTTGGCGGAGGCGACGATCAGTGTATCGTGATCGATCCAGCCCGCGGCAGAAACGTAGGTGTCGAAATCCCAGCAATGATCCGTTGTATGAAGCCGTTTGCCGAGGATATCGAACCAGAAAAGCTGTTTGCGCGCAGGGTGCCAAAGCGGTCCCTCTCCAAGCGCGCATTTGGTCGCGTCGTAGATCATACTTTGGCCGCATGATAGGCCGCGACAATGTCGATGGCGCGGGCTTTGACATCTGCCACAGACAAGCCCGGTTTGTAGAGGGCCGAGCCGATACCAAACCCATCCGCACTTGCGGCCATCCAATCGCCAAAGTTGTCCGCACCCGCACCGCCCACCGCATAGACGAGTGTGCCTATTGGTAGCACCGCGCGGATCGCCTTGATGCCCTCTGGCCCGATCAGGGAGGCGGGAAAAATCTTGAGCCCGTCAGCGCCGGATTTCAGCGCCAGAAAACACTCCGACGGTGTCATGACGCCGGGCCAACTGGCCATACCCGCGGTTTTGGTCGCCACAATCACCCGCGGATCCACATTCGGCGAAACGATCAGCTTGCCACCCGCTTGTGCGACGCGGCTCACGTCCTCGACCGCCAAAACGGTGCCCGCGCCGATCAGCGCCACATCCCCGAATGCATCTGCCATCGCCTTGATGCTCTCGAACGGGTCGGGTGAATTGAGCGGCACTTCGATCTGGGTGATGCCTGTGTCAATCAGGGCGGCGGCGATCGGGGCGGCCTCGGCGGGGGTGACACCGCGCAAAATCGCGATCAATGGTAGATGTGACATGGGGTTATCCTTTCAAGCGGCGGTATGCGGCTGTTAGCCCCGCCAGTGTTATCGCGTCGCCTTTGACTTGGGTTGCCGGTGCAGATTGGGCAGCCAGCGCGCGCACATATAGCGCGCTTAACCCGCCCGCGCCGATCACCGCGATCTGCTGTCCGATCCAATAGGGCTTGGCTCCCGCCAATTCCGCGCCGATCAAAAGCCCCGACAGGCGCGCGCGTGCGGTGGCATTGGGCATCGCGTTCAACAGCCCCTCTGCGCGCAATGAAAACAGGCGTGCGGCCAGCCTTTCGGGACGGTCCATCGCGTCCGCTATGCCCGCGTCAAAGGCGTTGTCGTCCCAACCATCCGCTGTCACCGAATGACGCAGCACGGTGTGCCCGGCTATGGCAGCAAATAGATCACCGGTCATATAGGTCTGAAAACTAACTATCTCGTCGGCACTGACATGCACCCATTTTGTATGGGTGCCAGGCAGGCAGATCACGCCGTCCCAATTTTTGTTGCGCGCCAGAAATCCCGCAATCTGGGTCTCCTCGCCGCGCATCACATCGGCCGGATTGGCCTGCATGACACCGGCGATAATATGCACGTCCAGATCACCGGCATCGGGTTTGGTAAACCCTTGGGGCGTGGCGGTGCAGGGGGTCTCGGCATATGGCGCCTCGATCCAGCCTTGGCGGGCACCGACCATGCCACAGGCAATGATCGGAACGCCGGCGTGGTCCCAACCTGCAATCGCTTGGCGCAACGCCGGTGCAAAGGCGTCAGGTGCAAGCCCGCCCATGCCCTGATCCGAGCGCACATCCGCCAGCACCGAGCCACCCGACGTCATCGCCCAAGCACGCATGTTGCTGGTGCCCCAATCAACTGCAATCCAATCCGGTTTTTGCATCGCTTGACCTCTCGTTAAAGTTTGCGGCCCTCAACAACCCACATACGATCCGGGAATGACCATGGCAATGTCACACCTGTGTGCATCAAATAGGTGCCCGACAGCTCCAGCGCCTGCGACTTCAACGCCTGTGTGCCGCGCGACAACCCCGGGGCTGTGTCGCGGTTGATCAGCGCGATCCGGTACATCGCAGCAGGCTCCAGCCCCGTCAGGCGCAAGGGGCGCGGTGCAATCTGCGCGCTGGTCGCGGCCTTGCCGGCAAACACCACAAAACGGCTCTTGTCCTCCGCCATCTGCTGCTCGGCAATCACGGCGACATCCGCACTATCAAGCCGCAAAATATCCGCCCGCTGCATCCAGTCGCGATTGGCCTTCCACCACGCTGTTACCTCGGTCAAAACCGCCACTTCATGCGCATCTAATTCACGCGGGTCCATCTCGAACCCCATATGGCGCTGGGCGGCGACCCATGCACGGAAACTGATATCCAGCACGCGACCGGAGGTGTGGCAATGGCGCGGACCGACATGACTGCCTGTGACTGACAGTGGCAAAAACAGCGCCGCATCATGCTGGATACGCAGCCTCTCGAGCGCATCATTGCTGTCAGACAGCCAGACCCTTTGGGTGCGCTGCAAAATGCCAAAATCGATGCGCCCCCCACCCGAGGCACAGCTTTCAATCTCGACATGTGGAAAATCGGCGCGCAGCCGGTCGATCAAGGCATAGGACCCACGGGTCTGCGCCGCATCAGGCATCGGCAACACGCGGTTATGATCCCATTTGATGTAGTCGATATCATTATCGCGCAGAATTGCAGACATCCGGTCATACAGAAAATCACGCACCTCTGGCAGTGCCATATTCAATGCCTTTTGCTGACGCCCCAACGTCTGATCCTCGGACCCCAAGGCCCAATGCGGATTGGCGCGGTGAATATCACTGTCGGGATTGATCATCTCGGGCTCGAACCACAAACCAAACGTCATGCCAAGCGCGCGCACATGGGCGATGAGCGGGGTCAACCCGTCGGGGTATTTGCGTGGATCAACCGTCCAGTCCGACAAGGACCGCGTGTCATCATCGCGGGTGCCAAACCAGCCGTCATCCAGCACAAACCGCTCTGCGCCCAGCTTTGCCGCCCGCTCGGCTATGTCCTTCAACACCGGCAGTTTGTGGTCGAAATACACCGCCTCCCAACAGTTGTAATGCACCGGCCTGGGCGCGTCAGGCTTGGGCCATGTGACAATCCGGTCGCGCAAATGACGCTGGAAGGCGACCGCACAGCCGTTCAAACCCCTATCGGAATAGGTGATATACAAGGGCGCGGTCTTGAACTGCACCTGCGGGTCGGTCTCCATGCGGGCGGCGTGACCCCACTGGATTTGGCGGCGCCCATCGGGCAATTCCTCGGCCAACATCCGGTGGCCACCCGACCAGCCGTAATGAAACGCGTAAGCCTCGCCCATCGTGTTGGTTGCCCCGCGGCACGGCACAATCAGCCCCGGAAAATGCTCATGACCGGTGCGGCCCGTGCGGTTCTCGCGGTAGCGCATTCCGGCAGACCACGGGGTGCGGGAAAGCTGGAATTCACCACACCAACGCCCCGAGACATCTATCATCTCGTCGGACTGCTGCGGGGCGGGCAGAACGGGGGCTGCCAGCCAGTGCAAATGCACGCGGCGTGTTGCATCCAGCGCGGTCTGACAAGTGATCACATGGGTCTGCACATCAACCTTGAAGGTCGCGGTCAGGGTCAACCCGTTGTCCGCGTCCACGTAGGACAAGGCCAGACCATCACTATGATCCTCGGCGTTAAAACAAAACTTTGGCAACAACGGCGTGCCGTCTGTGTCGCGCACGATCAATCCGGGTTGACCGGGAAAACTACGGGTGGCCTCGGGACAGATCGACAGGTCGGGGTTTTCATCCAACATGCCGCCGGTGACATCGATCTGACCTGCGGCCTGCAAGGCAAGTAAATCATCAGTCTGGGGCAGCGTCGGACCCCAATAGGTCACAACAGGCAAACGGTCGGCATGTGCCGCCAGAACAAGCGTCTGGCGACCATCATCTAGGCGATAAGTGCGGTTCATGGTTTTCTTACTTAACAGCCCCGAGGGTCAGACCGGCAATAAAGTGCTTTTGCATCAAAAAGAACATCGCCACGGGGGGGAGGGCGACAACAATCGACCCTGCGCTCATCAACTGATACGCGGCGCGATATTGCGCGTTAAAGCTGGTGATACCAGCCGTCACAGGTTGGCTCTCGGAGCCTTGGGTCAGAACAACGGCCCAAAAGTAGTCGTTCCAGATAAAGGTGAAGATCAGCACCGCCATCGCGGCCAGCGCAGGCTTCATCAACGGCAATACAACATACCAGAAAATCCGCCATTCCGCGATGCCTTCAACGCGCGCCGCCTCGACCAACTCGAACGGCAGCGCGCGGATAAAGTTGCGCATGAACAGTGTCGCAAATCCGGTCTGGAACGCGACATGAAACAGGATCAGCCCCTGCACCTTGTTATACAGCCCAATATCCAGCGTCAGGTCACGCACAGGGATCATCAGGATCTGGAACGGCACAAAGTTGCCCGCCACAAACAGAAAGAAGATCCACAGGTTGGCGCGGAACTTGTAAACCCCCAGCGCAAACCCTGTCATCGACGACAGGATCATCACACCAATCACCGTGGGCACGGTAATGCGGATCGAGTTCCACATATATTTCGGCATGTCGCTCTCGAAGAACACCTTTTTGTAGTTCCCGAAACCCTCCAGCGTCTTGGGCAGCGTCCAGTATTGCCCCGATACAAAATCGGCCTCTGGCTTGATCGAAAACAGCATCACCGCCAGCAGCGGCAAAAGCCATGCAAACAGCACAACAGGCACCATCGCCTGATAGCCGATCTGAATACCGCGGGGGCGCTTTTCTATCGGGGTCGGAAACATCAGTGGGCGCCCTTTTCTTCTTGATACATCGACCATAAGAAATGGGCGATAAACACCAGCATGATCATAAACAGAACCACCGCAATGGCCGCGCCATACCCCATGCGGAACCCGTATTCTGACAGGGCCTTTTCGAACATGTAATACGACAGCACGCGGCTTTGGCCAAACGGGCCGCCCCGGGTCATGATCGAGATCAGATCAAACGACCGCAACGCGCCAACAATCGTGACAACAAAGGCGATGAATGTGGCGGGCTTGAGCTGCGGAATGATCACATACCACAGCATTTTCCAGCCCTTGGCACCATCAAGACGGGCGGCCTCTACCTGCTCGGGATCAACCGAATTCAGCCCCGTCAGATACAGGATCATGCAATAGGCGGTCTGCGGCCACAGACCGGCGGCAATAATCCCGTAGGTCACCGCCGTCGGATTGCCCAGCACCCCGCCCTTGATCTCAAGCCCGACCAGCCCGATCGCTTTGGTAAACAGCCCGAACGTCGGATCGTAAAACCACGAAAACACCAGACCCACAACAATCTGCGAAATCACAAACGGAAAGAAAAACAGCGACTTATACAGGCGGATGCCAGTGATTTTCTGGTTGAGAAACAGCGAAATCATCAGGCCCGCAGGGATCGCCAACAAATACAGCACCAGCCATTTCATGTTGTTCCACAACGATGTCTCGAACGCGCGATCGTCGAACAGTTTGCGGTAATTCTCCAGCCCGATATAGTCCGCCTCGCCCAGACCATCCCACTTATAAAGTGAAATATTGAACGACTGAAACACCGGATAAATCACATAGACCGCAAAGAACAACAGACCGGGCAATAAAAACAGATAGGGCGTGATGGTGATTTCATTGCGCCGGTACCAGCCGCGTTTGACCTGATCAAATCCAGAGACAGGCAGTGCGGTATTGCTCATTGTCATATCCCTTCGGGTCTGGGGCGCATGTGGGAAAACCTGTCACAAGGTGCTCGCATATGGGCCAATAACGGGGGGGCAACTATAGATCGGGGCGGGCATTTCTGCCCACCCCGTTTGTTTGATTATTTTGCGTAGATATCCACAGCCGCGGCATCCAGACGGGCAAGAATGTCATCCAGATTGTCCGGGAACAACATGAACTCCTGGAAACCTTCCATCGCAACAGCGGCCATTTCCGCAGGTGCATCACGGTCAAAGAACTGCGCAATGCCGCCCTGTGCCTTGTTGGACAACATATCAAAGCCCTCGTTGAGGAACTTGTCGTCATCAACCGCCGACAATGCGTTCACAGGCAACTGACCAAGGTTTTCACCATTGTTGATCAATGTCTGGTTTTCCGCAGAGACGACAAACTTCAGGAACGCACGCGCGTTGTCTTTGTTCTTGGCACCCGACGGGATGTGGAACGTATCTGTGGGCGCATCTTCGCCCTTGGCCAGGCCTGCCGTGATTTCAGGGAACTGGTAAAAGTCCAGCTTGCTATCGTCCAAGCCGCCTTCACGCAGCGGCGCCACCGCAAAGTTGCCCATCAGATAAGATGCCGCTTCGCCGTTCACCATGAACGGCAGCGCTTCCTGCCAGCTGTAGGTCTGGTGGTTTTCGATAAACGCACCCATGTCGATCAGCTCGCGCCAGTTGGCAAACGTCGCGCGGGTCTCGGGGCTGTCCCACTTGGCTTCACCGTTGGTCAGCGCCGCGTGATAGGCATAGCCGTTGGTGCGCATGTTCAGATAGTCAAACCAGCCGCCAGCCGTCCACAGAAACTTGGTGCCGATGGTGTAGCACTTGATGCCATTGTCCAGATAGGTCTGGCAGTTGGCTTTCTCCTCGGCCCAAGTTGTAGGTTCGCTTAGACCAAACTGCTCCATCAGGTCTTTGCGGTAGTAAATGCCCCACTGGTAATATGTGTAAGGCACGCCATACTGCTTGCCGTCGATGGTCAGCGCACCCTTGGTGGATGCCAGCTCTTCGGACATTTGGCCTTCCCAGATGTCGGACACGTCTTCAAACAGACCTGCGTCAACATAGGGCAACATGCGGTTGGCGGCATACCAGTTGGCAACATCAGGCGCATCAGCAGTCAAGAAGTTGCGGATCTGGGTCTTATAGGCTTCGCGGTCGATGACCGTCAGCTCGATATTCAGATCAGGGTTCATTTCGCCGAAACGCGCGACCATGCCTTCCATCACCGCGCGCGGCGCAGGGTTGGACATGTCCGAGA
The DNA here is from genome assembly GCA_963976475.1 of uncultured Rhodobacterales bacterium. Lineage (GTDB taxonomy): Bacteria > Pseudomonadota > Alphaproteobacteria > Rhodobacterales > Rhodobacteraceae > Yoonia. The sequence goes on along the minus strand of CAXBKX010000023.1, from coordinate 14,952 downwards.
AAATGACAAGATCGCCAGACAGGCTGTGCGCCCCTGCCTGTGCTGCGGATGCTGTGATGCCAGCAGCGACAATCGCCGCGAACGACGTCTTAATAATGGAATGCATGGTTTCCTCCCTAGTGCTCCCAGTCGTATAGCCAGTCTCATTATATGAAACTTGGTTTTGGATGTTGATACTAAATCGCGAACTTGCTAGCCTGTCAACAGTCAGGTGCAATTCGTGATCGAAACGTCGGTTTCGCACTGCGGGCCGGACACGGGAGGAAACGATGGGTTACGAGACCGGCGATGGAACGGTGGGCAAAGCAATTCGCGTGCTTGACCTTGTGGCGTCTTTTGGTCGGCCCGTGCGGTTCTCCGAAGTGCTGCTGCACTCCGACTTTCCCAAACCAACCCTCTACCGGTTTATCCAGTCGCTGACCAATCAGAACATGCTGTCCTACGACAGCGAGCGGCAAACATATGCGCCGGGATTGCGGCTATTGCGGCTGGCTCATGCGGCATGGGAACAGTCGTCACTGGCCCCTATCGCACGGCCATTCCTCGATAATCTGGCAAAATCCGTGGGCGAAGCGGTGCACCTTGCTCAGATCGACAACGGACAGGTCTTGTTCATCGACAAACGCTCCGCCAGCGCGGGATTTGACACTTTGGCGCAAGCAGGACAAATCGCTCCCGCCTACTGCACAGGGGTCGGCAAAGTGATCTTGGCGTTCATGGATGACGACCTGCGGGCGCGGGCGCTGCAACAACAGGCCTTTATGAAATACACCGCCGCGACCCACGACGGGGCCGATGCGCTGTCGGTCGAATTGACAAGCATCCGGCACGACGGGGTGGCTTATGATCGCGAGGAACACGAATCCGGGATCATCAGCATCGCGGCACCGATTCTTATCCGCAATGACGTTGTGATCGGGGCCGTCTCGGTGGCCACAACAACGGCGCGACATGACCTTGCAGGGCTGGAATCATTCCGCCCGCAGCTTTTGAAAACCGCAGATCAAATCGGGGCCGAGGCCCGGAACTGGCAATCTCCAACCTAAAAGGAACCGCATAATGGCTGGCGTAACACTCACGAATGTGACCAAGAAATACGGTGATGTGCAGGTGATCCACGGGATCGACCTCGAGATCGCAGACGGTGAATTTTGCGTCTTTGTCGGACCGTCAGGCTGCGGGAAATCCACTTTGCTGCGCATGGTTGCAGGGCTCGAGGAAACCACCGGCGGCGCGATGCATATCGGCGCGCGCGACGTGACCGTGATGGACCCCAGCCAGCGCGGCGTGGCCATGGTATTCCAGACCTACGCGCTTTACCCCCATATGACGGTGCGCGACAACATGGGCTTCGGGCTCAAAATGAACGGCCACCCCAAAGCGGTGATTGCGCAAAAAGTCGCCGAAGCGACGCGCATCCTGAAACTCGAAGACTACCTCGACCGCAAACCCGCAGCTTTGTCAGGCGGTCAGCGCCAGCGGGTCTCGATCGGGCGTGCGATTGTGCGTGGCCCCGAGGTGTTCCTCTTTGACGAACCGCTCTCGAACCTGGATGCCGAACTGCGTGTGGAAATGCGGGTCGAGATTGCGCGGCTGCACAAGGAAATCGGCGCGACCATGATCTATGTGACCCATGATCAGGTTGAAGCCATGACCTTGGCCGATAAAATCGTGGTGCTGCGCAAAGGCATCATCGAACAGGTTGGCGCGCCGATGGAGCTATACCGTGACCCCGACAACAAATTTGTCGCCGGTTTTATCGGCTCTCCGGCGATGAACTTCCTGCAAGGCGTCGCAAATGACGGAAATCTTTCCGTGCCGGGCATGAAAGCCAGCTTTGAAGGGGTCATTGCCCCGGCCTATTCGGGCAAAAAGGTCACCGTGGGGATGCGCGCCGAACACCTGATGGTCGATCCCGCGGGCGACACCCATACCGTCGAGATGACCGAAAGCCTTGGCGGGGTGTCTTTTGTCTATCTGGCAGGCGAAACCGGTGAGCGCATCGTAATCGAGGAACGCGGCGATGAAAGGTCGGTAACTGGCGCGCGGGTTGGTGTCACAATCGACAAGTCCCGCATTTACCTTTTCGATGGCGACACCGAAAACCGTATCCGCGGATAAGGTTTAAAGCGGGCCCATCGGCCCGCCAATCTAGCGTTTCCCGTAATACAGTCCCACGACATGCTCGGCCTGCGCGAAAAATAGCCAGCGCAGCGCCAGAATGCCAAACACGTGACTGATCGCCGCCAGCACCGCGATCCACAGATTGCCCGACACCAGCAACAGCAAAACCGGCAGCACAAACCCCAGCCCCAAGGCGATCACGCGCAATTGCACCGCGTGCTTGCGGCCAACCTCGTGGATGAACTCGCGCATCAAATAGTTGGTGCCGGTATGGGGCGGCTCGAACGCGGTGACGCGGCCGATATGCCCCAGACCCGTGGCACTGGCCATCGTTGTGCCCGACGCCAGAAACCGCCCGTCACCGTGAAACCACGCAAAGGCCTGCAACGCGCCTGTGATCACCAGCAAAGGCAGTGCAACCCTTGCATTGCCCGACACCAACGCGCCACCGGCCAGCGACAACAGCAAGAACAGCGCCACCGTGGTCCAATGATGCCAACGCGGCACGGTTTTCAACTGTGCATAGATCATCGAGGTGGTGAACACCGTGCCCAAAGCCCCGATCGCACCGAGCCAGCCCAGAAGCGTGAACCTTGTGCCCAAAAACACCAGACCCGCCCCGTAAACCGCCATGATCAACAGGGTCACAACCGCACAAATCCCCTCGCGCGACAGCCAGCTGGACTTCCATTGGCTGAATGCCTTGATCGCGCGCTCTGGCCGGCCAAGGTGGAACGTCGAGGCCAGCAATCCGCCCACAGCCCCCAGATAGGCGATGGCGAAATACCCGAACGCACCCCAGCCTGTTGGCGCGGGCAGCCCGATGCCAAGCCAGAACAACAGACCAAATCCAAGGCCCGAAAATGTGGTGAATGCAATAACTGATGGAGCTGGATGCATTATTTCGCTCCTCCGGGCAGCGCCGACAGGGCCTTGTCGAGCCAGTTGACAAACCCTTTGCCGTCACTTGCGACCGGCGCAAGATAGGGGGCCAGAATATCATACTCCGGCTCTACATCCTTGGGGCGTGGCGGCAGGTATTTATTGGTCGGTTTGGTGCCTTGCTCGGGCATCAGATCAAATCCGCCACGCTCGGCTACAAGGATCGACACATCGCTGTCAGGGTCGGCCAAATCGCCAAAATGGCGCGCATTTGACGGGCAGGTGCGCACGCAAGCGGGCTGGCGGTCCTCTTCGGGCAGGTTTTCGTTGTAAATCCGGTCCACGCACAGGGTGCATTTCTTCATCACACCTTCTTTGGCATCGAGTTCACGCGCGCCGTAAGGGCAGGCCCAAGCACAAAGCCCGCACCCGATGCAGTCTTGTTCGTTGACCAGAACGATGCCGTCCTCAGACCGTTTGTAACTGGCCCCCGTCGGGCAGACCGTGACGCAAGGCGCATCATCGCAATGCAGGCAAGATTTCGGAAAGTGGATCAACTGGGCAGGGGCCGCAGGTTGATCTTTCAACATCGGCGGCTGCACCTCGTAGGAATGCACACGGTTCAAAAACGTGCCCGATGCAGCGCCGGAATAGGCGTTTTGATCCGACAACGGCGCGCCGTAATTCTCGGTGTTCCAGCCCTTGCACGAAATCACGCAAGCATGACAGCCCACGCAGGTATCAAGATCGATCACAAGGCCGAGTTTCTTTTTGGTGCTTGGTGGTAGCTGGGTCATAGGGTGGCCCTTTCCAATGTGGTTTCATGTGGCGCGGCAAAGGTGATGGATTTTTCTTTATCCGCGTCCCAAGTGGCGATCATCCAGATGAACGACCCGAATGTCAGCACGACAAAAGCGAGTATCATCAATAAGATATGTGTCTTGCTCATTTGCCCACCTTCCATGCGATGTCTTTTGGACCGCGCCCGACGGGAGATTTTATCGCCGGTAAAACCGGCTGGGCCTCATTTGGCACGCCGGATTTTTCGATCTTCACACGCAGGTCAAACCACGCGGCCTGACCGGTGACCGGATCGGAATTTGCCCAGCGCAACCCGTCGCCTTTGGGCGGCAGCAACTCGTGGATCAGGTGGTTGAGCAAGAACCCTTTGGTGGCCTCCGAGGCGTCTTTATCCAAGGCCCAAGCGCCCTTGCGTTTGCCAATCGCGTTCCATGTCCAGACGGTGTTTTCATTGAGCGACGCCTGATGCGCCACTGGCACGGTGATCGACCCATGCACGGACGACACCCGCGCCCAATCGCCATCTTTAAACGCGTTGGCCTCCCAGATTTTCGTGGGCACATAAAGCGGGTTATGCCCATGGATTTGCCGCAACCATGCGTTTTGCGTGCCCCATGAATGATACATCGCCATCGGCCGCTGGGTCAGCGCATGGACGGGGTATTCTTCGGGGTCGACATGGCCGTCTTCAAACGGCGGATACCAAATCGGCAGCGGGTCCATCGTCACCTTGATCTGGCCGCGCAAATGCGCGGGCGGCTGGCGGGTGCCGATGCCTTCGGCGGCGGCCTGGAACTTGCGCATCGGCTCGACGTAAAGCTGGAAAATGTAGGGCTGCACCACATCATAGAACCCCATTTTCACGGCCCAATGCTGGTAGTCCATCGAGAACGGTTTATAATAGGCGCAGTTTTCAGGTACATGTTCGACCCAGAACCCGCCATTCTTGATGTAGCTGTCGATCTGGCCCTCGTTGACCTCTCCGCGCCCGTTTTGCAGGCCCTTTTCGCCCATGCGGAACCCCGCCAAAGGCCCGATCCCCGGACGCCGGATATGGTTGGTGATATAGTCGGCGTAATCTTGGTATTTCTGGCTGCCGTCCTCATTCACAAATCCGGGCAGGTTTAGCTTTGCCCCCAGCTCGCACAGCACCGATTGGAACCCGCGCACATCGCGGTCGGGTTCCACCACAGGCCAGCGGATCGCATCGGCCACGCCGTCGGCCTCACAGATCGGGCGGTCGAGCAGCGAGATACAATCGTGCCGTTCAAGGTAGGTCGTGTCAGGCAAGACCAGATCGGCATAGGCCACCATTTCGGAGGAATAGGCATCCGAGTAAATGATGTTCGGGATCACGTAAGATCCGTCCTCGTTTTTGTCGGTCAGCATCGCCATGACGCCGCCGGTGTTCATCGAGGAATTCCACGCCATATTGGCCATATACATAAACAGCGTGTCGATTTTATACGGATCGCCCGCGTGTGCGTTCGAGATCACCATATGCATCAGGCCATGCGCCGACATCGGGTTTTCCCATGTATAGGCCTTGTCGATGCGCGTGGCAGAGCCGTCGTCTTGCAGCAGTAAATCTTCTGGCCCTTGCACATAGCCCAAATGTGGCCCGTCAAGTGCCGCGCCCGGTGTGACCTTGCCATGCGGCTTTGGGTGGGCTGTCGCGGGCTTGGGGTAGGGCGGTTTGAAGCGCATCCCGCCGGGGGTTTCCACCGAGCCCAGAATGATCTGCAACATGTGTAACGCGCGGCAGGTCTGGAAACCGTTTGAGTGTGCCGAAATCCCGCGCATCGCGTGGAAGGACACAGGGCGTCCGATCATTTTGGTATGTTCCACACCGCGGAAATCGGTCCATGCACGGTCCAGCTCGATCGCCTCGTCAAAGGCCACACGCGCCAGATCGGCGGCGATTGCGCGGATGCGTTTGGCGGGGATGCCGCAGCTGTCGGCGATGGCCTCGGGGGCGTAATCATCGGACAGGTATTTGTCGGCCATCAGGTGGAAAACGGGGCGGTGCGTGACCCCCTTGGCGCGGTGGGTGCCGGCCAGATCAGGCGCCACGCCCTTGCCGTTCCAAGGGGCCAACTTACCTGTGCGCCGGTCGATGACCTGTGGCTGGCCGTCTGCATCGCGCAGGAACAGGCCGAACTGGTCGGATTTTTTGTCCTCGTTGACCAGCACAGAGGCATTGGTGAAGCGCGCCAGATAGTCCAGGTCGATCTTGCCGGCTTTCATCAGGCAATGCACAAGTGCGAGGATGAATTGCCCGTCGGTGCCCGGCGTGATCCCGACCCAATCGTCAGCCACCGCGTTATAGCCGGTGCGGATCGGGTTGACGCCGATCATGCGCGCGCCGCGTGCCTTGATCTTGCCGATGCCCATTTTAATCGGGTTGCTGTCGTGATCCTCGGCCACGCCAAACAGCATAAACAGCTTGGTATGGTCCCAGTCGGGTTGGCCAAATTCCCAGAACGCGCCGCCCATCGTATAGATGCCCGCCGCCGCCATATTGACCGAGCAGAACCCGCCGTGGGCTGCGTAGTTGGGGGTGCCAAAACCTTGCGCCCAGAACGATGTGAACGACTGTGACTGGTCGCGACCTGTGAAAAACGCAAGTTTCTCTGGGGCTTTTTCGCGGATCGGCCCAAGGGTGTCGGTGGCGATTTGCAGCGCCTCTTCCCATGAAATTTCCTCGAATTCACCTGAACCACGCGGCCCAACCCGTTTTAAGGGTGCGCGCAAACGGGCCGGTGAATTGTGTTGCATGATGCCCGCAGACCCTTTGGCGCAAAGCACACCCTTGTTGACCGGATGATCCTTGTTGCCCTCGATATAGGCGACTTTACCTTCTTTCATATGCACGTTGATCCCGCAGCGGCAGGCGCACATGTAACAGGTGGTCTTGCGGACCTCGTCGGACACCTTTGGCGACAGATCGATCTGGGGCTGGTCTAGCGACATGGGACTACCTTTCAGGACAGGGATGTTCGGATCAGACCTGCCAATGCAAGTCCGGTCAAGAGTGTGAGGCAAAACGGCCGGTAATATGGCTCGAGGCGCGGAATAAACAGGCGTTGGCCGATGATGACGCCACCAACGCAAGGCAGCGCAAAGACCGCAGCGCGGGCGACGGCAACCATGGTCATCACGTTGAAATAGAGCAAAAAGACCATTGAAGTGGCCGAGCTGATGAATAAAAACAGCACAAGGGCGGCGCGCATTTTGCGCGCAGGCGCGTCCTGGCTCAGCACATAAAGTGCCACAACCATGCCGCCGATGGACGCCAGTCCCGTGACAATGCCTGCGGCGATGCCCGCGATATAAAGCCCCGCTTTGGTGGCCAGAAACCCGATGCGGATCTTGGCCAATTGCATCACCGCCAGCACGATCACAAGGATCAGCACCACCAGTTTGGAGGTCGCGACGGGGATATTTGTGGTCAGTGCAAGCCCGATCGGGGTGCCGATGGCCGAACCTGCGACCAGCCCGTAAACAATGCGCCTGTCGGCCTCTTGCCAGCCGCCGCGCGCCATCAGAACGCTGGCACTAAGCTCCAGCCAAAAGGCGATCGGGATCAGTTGGATCGGCGGCAGGAAGGTGACTGCCGAGGCCATTACAATCGCCGATAGCGCAAAGCCGGAAAAGCCGCGCACGATGCCCGCAAGCGTGGTGATCGCCAAGAGCAGCCAGACCTGCGTCAGCGTCAATTGCGTGAGGGCCAGCAGCCAGTCCATCAATAGCCCGCACCCATCAAGGCCAGCGCATCACGCGCGATTTGTTTTTCTTCATCGGCGGCCACCACATGCACGGGCACCGCGCCAAAACAGGCAAGATAGCCCATGATCTTTTCACGAACGGGGGCGGCATTTTCGCCGATCCCGCCGGTGAAAGCCACCGCATCAAGCCCGCCCATCGCCACAATGGCAGAGCCCGCATGACGCGCCGCCCAGTAGCAGAAGTGATCTATCGCAAACATCGCATCCGCGTCTTTGCGGTGCAACAGGTTGCGCATGTTGTAGTCTCCCGCCAGCGCCTTGAGGCCGGAGTTCTGGTTCAGCATCCGGTCGGTTTCATCCTCGCCCAAGGCCGCCGAGATGCGCAGCACCGCCGCCCCGTCGATATCGCCCGAGCGGGTGCCCATTGTGAGCCCCGAAAGTGGCGAATAGCCCATCGAGGTGGCGATGGATTGGCCATCCTTGATGGCGCAAAGCGAAGCGCCGTTGCCAAGGTGAAACGCAAGCAGTCGCGCAGGCAAGGTGTCGCCGAAATGTGCCACCATATGGGCGTAGGACAGCCCGTGAAATCCGTAGCGACGGATGCCCGCGTCGTGCTGGGTTTGCGCAATGGCATAGCGCGTGGCGACGGCAGGGTTGGTGGCGTGGAATGCGGTCCCGAAGCTTGCATATTGCGGCAGGTCGGGTGCGCGGGCTTGCAACGCCAGCATGGCGGCAAGGTTGTTGGGGTTGTGCAGCGGGGCCAGTGGAATGACGCTTTTGATTGCGGCGATGACTTGTGGGGTGATGCGCGCAGGCTCGGTCAGGATCGTGCCACCATGCACCACGCGGTGGGCGGCGGCAGTCAGGTCGGGAATGGTGATTTTGGCCGCCGCCAGCGCGTCAAGCATCAACGCGAGTGCCGCGGCGTGATCGGCCGTGGTCACGTCGATACTGATATCGCCCAGCGTTAACGTGCCGTCTCCGCCCACCGACGTGACCGCGCCGTAAAGCAGGGATGTCAGCTTGGCATCGAACACCTCGACCTTGAGAGATGACGAGCCTGCGTTCAGCACAAGGATCATTTTGGCAACCCGCAGGTGATCGCGGCAAGGGCAGCCGATGCCATGCGCGCGGCGGCAGGATCGGCACGCGATGTCAGCAGGATCGGCACCTTTGCCCCGGTCACAAGCCCCGCTGCACAGCCGCCCTTGAGGTAGACGAAAGCTTTGAAAAGCGCGTTACCCGACACGATATCGGGCACGATGATGGCATCGGCAAAACCCGCCACAGGGTCGGCGGCGAGGCCTTTGGTTGTCGCGGCATCAGGCGACATGATCAGATCGAATGCCAGCGGGCCGGAGACATCGGCGTTGCTAATGTTGGCCTTTGCCCAGTCTGCCAAGGCGCGGCCTTCAAGGGCGCTGGGCACGGAAGGGATCGGGCTTTCGGTGGCTGACAATATCGCAATTTTCGGACGTGTGTTGCCAAGTAGGTTGAGTAAATTCGCGACCTCGCGGATCGCATCCTGGCGGGTTTCCAGATTGGGGTGCACGTTCACGGCGGCGTCCGAGATCAGGATTGGCTTGCCGCCATCGGGGTGTGAAATATGGAAGATATGCACAAACCGTCGCCCCGTGCGCAGGCCTGCATCGCGGGAAACGGCGGCCTTCATAAAGACATCGGTGTGCAGATTGCCTTTCATCAAAACGTCAGCCTCGCCCGCACCGCACAGGGCGGCGGCGGTGCGGCCCGCCTCATCTTCGCCCGTGGTGTCATGAATCGCGTATGCGGAGATATCCCAGTCAAGCTTGGCCGCTTCGGCGCGGATTGCGTCTGCTTCGCCGACAAACACCGGGATCATAATGCCCGCTTTGGTCGCATCCTCGGCAGCTTGCATCGGCAAGGGCGCTCCGGCGCGCGCGATGGCGACACGGGGGGCGGCAAAGGTGGCGGCCAGATCAAGCAGGTTTTGCGGGGCAACAGCCGCACGGTTTGACAGGAAGGGAGAGTTCATCAAGGCCTCATATAAATGCGCGGATCAGTCCGAGACTGGACAGGGTTAACAACAACATGACTGCAAATTTGCGGAATGTCACAGGCGTTGCCGAAAGAAATTGCCGCCCGCCAAGCCAGACGCCGAGCGCAAGGATCGGAAACGCCAAAGCTGCGCCGATTGCCGTGTCGAGAGTGACCAGGCCGCCTGCCCACATCAGCGGCATGGTGATCAGATCGAGCCCCGTGAGGTAGACGATCATCGTGGCGCGGAAGATGGGTGCCGCCATGGGTTGCGCCGACATGAAAGCCGCGACAGGAAGCCCGCCAATGCCCGCGCCATTGCAAAGCCCCGAGATGAACCCGACCCCGATGTGGCCGCCGGTGCCGATGCGGCGTTGCAGGGTCCAGCCCGACAGCAAGATCAGTGACATCACGAATATGATCGCCGAGACGGTCAGGCGTGCGGTATCCCCGCCCACGGTCAGAATAAACCAGACCGAGAGCGGCAGGGCCAGTGTGGCCCCAGCCAGTAACGTCAAGGCGCGGGGCCAGTCGATGTGGCGGCGGATGCCACGGGCTTGCAGGGCTGTCATCAGGATCTCGCAGGAAAACACCACCGGGATCAAAGGGACGGGATTGGTCACGAGGCTGGCGAATGCAATGAAGATCGCCGAGAAGCCAAACCCCGAATAACCGCGCACAAACGCCGCCCCAAGCAATGCGAAGCCAAGGGCGGCAAGTGTGTAAGGGCCAAGGTCGAACAGCAAACCCTAGACGGCTTGGCTGCGCATGTCGGTCTTGTTGATGCCTGCAACCTGCACAGGCTTCTTCATTGCGTCGCGGCGGAACGGATCGCCCAGTTCCTGGTTGATCATCGCCTCGATCAATGTGGTGATGCCGTTTTCCATCTGGTCCTTGATGGCTTGCGCAAGGGCTGCGGTCAGCTCGTCTTGGGTGCGCGCCACCACGCCTTTTAGACCACATGCGTTGGCGATGCCGGCGTAGGACACGTCTTCGCTCAACTCTGTGCCGACAAAGTTATCGTCGAACCAAAGCGTCGAGTTGCGCTTTTCGGCACCCCATTGGTAGTTGCGGAAAACGATCTGTGTGATCGCAGGCCAGTCGCCACGGCCAATCGCAGTCAGTTCGTTGACCGAAATCCCGAACGCGCCGTCACCGGCGAAACCAACAACAGGCACGTCGCGGCGGCCGATTTTCGCGCCAACAATGCTTGGCAGACCGTAACCACAGGGGCCAAACAGGCCCGGCGCGAGATACTTGCGGCTCTCGTTGAACGATGGATAGGCGTTGCCGATGGCGCAGTTGTTGCCGATGTCCGAGCTGATGATCGCCTCAACAGGCAAGGCCGCCTGGATCGCGCGCCATGCCATACGAGGCGACATCCAATCAGGCTTGGACGCACGTGCGCGCACGTTCCAATCTGTGCCCGGATCGTCCTGCTCATCGGTCATCGAGGTCAATTCTTGCGCCCAAGCAGATTTGGTCTGTGCGATCAGGGACTTGCGCTCTTTGCGGCCCGCATCGCCCGCGCCTGCGCTTAGTTTTTCTGTGATGCCCGAGGCAACCTTTGCCGCGTCACCGACGATCCCAACCGTGACCTTTTTGGTCAGGCCGATACGGCTTGGGTTCAGATCAACCTGGATGATCTTCGCGGATGTTGGCCAATAGTCGATGCCATAGCCGGGCAGCGTCGAGAATGGGTTCAGGCGTGTGCCAAGGCACAAAACCACGTCGGCCTTTGCGATCAACTCCATGCCCGCCTTGGACCCGTTATAGCCCAACGGACCGGCGTAAAGCGGGTGGCTGCCGGGGAAGGCGTCGTTGTGCTGGTAGCCCACGCAAACAGGCGCGTCGAGCGCTTCGGCCAGAATGCGCGAGGCTTCGATGCCGCCCTTGGACAGGATCGCGCCAGCACCGTTCAGGATGACGGGGAACTTGGCGTTGGAGAGCAAATCAGCCGCGTCTTGCACAGCCGTCGCGCCGCCTTGTGGCAATTCAAAGTCAACGATCACCGGCAGATCAATGTCGATCACTTGGGTCCAGAAATCGCGTGGCACGTTGATTTGTGCGGGTGCCGAGGCGCGCTTGGCTTGCATGATCACGCGGTTCAGTGTCTCGGCGATGCGCGATGGGTCGCGGACTTCTTCCTGATAGGCGACGCAATCCTTGAACAGGTTCATCTGTTCCATTTCCTGAAAGCCGCCCTGACCAATTGTTTTGTTGGCCGCTTGTGGCGTGACCAGCAGCACCGGCGTGTGGTTCCAATAGGCGGTTTTCACGGCGGTCACAAAATTGGTGATGCCTGGACCGTTTTGCGCGATCATCATCGACATTTTGCCAGTGGCCCGCGTGAAACCGTCGGCCATCATGCCGCCCGATGTTTCATGCGCGCAGTCCCAGAACGTGATGCCCGCATCGGGGAAAATGTCGGAGATCGGCATCATGGCAGAGCCGATGATCCCGAAAGCGTTATCGATGCCGTGCATTTGCAGGGTTTTGACGAAAGCTTCTTCGGTGGTCATTTTCATGAGGGCAGTCCTTTTGCGATGGAAATGGATGAAATGCACCGCGGAACGCGATGGATGTTAGCGTTTACATTATGGCTGTCTTGCGCCAAGCGTTAGGGCCAGTTGTGCAGCTAAAATAGCGCCAGTGCAAATTTTAATGAGACATGATGTCTCATTTAATTGGAAACTTGTGGCGCTGTGCTGATGGCTTTGGCGATCAGGGCAATGCCGTCGGGGATGCGCGCGGTCGGGATCGAGGAATAGGCCAGCCGGAAGAAGTTTTCCGGCGGGGTGGGACCAGCGAAAAACGGTGCGCCCGGCTCGATCAGGACCCCGTGGGCGCGCAGCGAAAGGGCGAGCGTTGTGGTGTCGACCCCGTCGGGCGCACGCAGCCAGACCGATGATCCGCCGTAGGTGCCGTGCCCTGCCACGGTCAGCCCGTGCGTGCGCAAGGCGGCATCCATCACGTTGCGCCGGTCGTGGTAGGCCCTGCTGGTCCGCCGCATCTGCGCGTCGTGGTGCCCCAACGAGAGGTAGTAGCTGACCGTGCGCTGGATGTGTCCGGGAGGGTGGCGCAACACGCTGGCCCGCAAGGCACGCGCCTGTCGGATAAAGGGGGCGGGGCCGACGAGGTATCCGAGCCGCAACCCCGGAAACAGGGACTTCGAGAACGAGCCCACGTAGATCACCCGCCCGTTTTTATCCAGTGATTTGAGTGATGGCGAGGGCGTGTTGAGGAAAGACATTTCAAATTCATAGTCGTCCTCGACCACAAGAAAGTCGTGTTTTTCGGCCTTGTCCAGCAGGGCTTTGCGTCGCGCCAAGGGCATTGTGGCGGCTGTTGGGCATTGGTGGCTGGGGGTGGTGAACACAACGTCGGTCTCGGCGGGCAGGGCGTCGGGGGGGAGGCCGTCCTTGTCGACGGGCACGGTGGCAAGCTGGCAGCGCGACTGGTCAAGGATGTGCCGCAGGGCGGGGTAGCAGGGGTCTTCGATGGCAGCCAAGCGGCGCGCGTTCAGCAGGACCTGGGCGGTGAGCCAGAGCGCGTTTTGTGCGCCCATGGTGATCAGGATTTCGTGTGGTCCCGCAAGGATGCCGCGCCGTGGCAGTGTTTGCCGCGCGATGAATTCCACAAGTTGCGGGTCGTCGCCGTCGAAGTAGTCGCAGGTCAGCGCCGAGAAGTCGCGTTTGCCCAGTGCCTTGAGGGCGCAGAGCCGCCAATTGGCGGTGTCGAACAGGGTCGGGTCGGCCTGTCCGTAGATGAAGGGGTAGCGGTAGTTGGCCCAGTCGGTGGGTTTGTCCATTCCAAGAGAGGGCGTGTAGTGGTGCCCGATGGCGCGCGCCCAGTCGACGGTGCTGTTGCCCGGTTCCGAGGCGGGAAAGGCGGGGGGTTCGGGGGCGTTTTCGGAGACGAAATAGCCGGAGCGCCCTTTGGAGATCAGGTAGTCATCGGCCACAAGTTCGGTATAGGCCAGCGTGACGGTGATCCGGCTAACCCCCAGATGCAGCGCCATTTTTCGGCTGGACGGCAGCCGTTCGCCGGACCGGAACCGCCCTGCCAGAATGCCTTGGGCCACCATCTGTTGGATGCGGGCCTGAAGCGTGCCTTCGGTGGCGGGGTCGAGGAAGAATGTTTCAATGGAGATTGGCATGATCTGGCCCTAGTGAGCGGCCAGATTGGACCTATTGGCGGCAAGAAACAAGACGTATGATTGACGTATGATTTGCGTATGCCAAGGTTTGGCGTGTTTTTGCGGACGATGTTTGATGATCCAGAGTGGCTGATGGGACCGCGGCTCTGCGGACAGAGTTGTCGTTGGTTTCAAATGCTCCAATGTCGGGTTTGAGGAAACCGTTCAACAAACGGTCCTTTTTGGAAGACTCAAAACCCAAAATCGCATAGGCTAAATTATGTTAAACGGGTATATTCGACGTTAGCGTCACCCAACACGCGTTGGTGTTTGGAAACAAGTAAAGGATCTGTATTTTGAGGTATTGGATAAATTGTATGGTTTGTTTTTTTGCGTTCTCTTCACAAGCATCGTTTCCGATTGATCGATGATCTTAGCGTTACCTATCTGTGAACCTACACCACCCAGGCCTTCAAGCCCTGTCCCGTATCCACGATTGTACGAATCCATCGATAGAATTGCTAAAAAAAGATCATCCGAAATAGCCATTTACATTTCCTTTATAAAACTTCCGTGCCTTAGTTTCGCAGCAAACGAAAAGTCATCAATATTTACGACGGGTAGAACTGTCGCTTCCGGGGATTTCCCCAACCACATTAAGACACTCTGAACCACACCGGTCGTTATGGGCTCTTCCACATTTTGAAGCGTCATCCCTTCAAGCACATAGCCCACCCCAAAAACCTCTGACAGGTTCGCAGGATCAACTAGCCGTACAGACATGGGGTCATTGATATCATCAAAGGTGACCATCTGGGGGTATGCGTCTGGCGGCACAACATCCTCGCCCCGATACCTTTTCACAGACCGCGCCCATTGCTTAAATCCAAGATCGTAAGTGTAAGGAAATTGCTTGAATGTCTTGCGAGCAAGTTTCTCAACGCCGTCTAGCATCACAAACAAATAGCGATCTGGCGCAACCTCCAGCACAACGGCCTCGCCGCTGATACGAGACCGGATACCACGCGCTTCGGGAAACACCCAAAACCCGTCGGTATCTCTGAACGTCACTTCTGCGACGCTCATCGCGACCACAGGACCATCGGGGGTTAGTACCGTAACAGTCAACTTTTGCCGCCAAGAATAGACGTCGCTACAGGCGGTAAGGGTTAGGAGACCTAAGATTAAAAGGCTGCGTTTGATCATATGTAACCACCCGATTACGACCGCGGTCCGTTTTCCTTGACACGGGCGATGACATCG
>CAXBKX010000022.1:0-29987 GCA_963976475.1 uncultured Rhodobacterales bacterium | reverse complement strand
AGCAACTTCAAAACGCCGCCTAATCACACCGTCACCAACTTTTGGGCTTAACTCAATGGTTTTCATCAGCAGCTTTGTCGGCATAGTCGCCGCTGCTATTGCAGTTGTTTTCGCAGGATTTGGCCCGATCGGCGGGTTAGGCATCTACACCCTTGTCGGGGCAAGCCTGTTCATGGGATGGATCGCCGAGCTTATGTATTTCGAAAACATCTAGCCCTCGCTTTCAGCAAAAAAATGCACTTGTTTTGCAACCCAAACGGATAACACTTGCATTTTTCCTCAAAAAGCGGCATCTGACATTTGCAGACGTTATTCTATCTCGACCCACTGTTCTCCTTTTCGGCTACAGTCTTTCGATATTGCACTGACTAAGCCGCGCTGTCGCACTCCGCGGACAGACTGAAAAAAAGGATTATCACCATGGCTACTGGTACAGTAAAATGGTTCAACGCAACTAAAGGCTTCGGCTTTATCGCTCCCGATGGCGGCTCCAAGGATGTGTTCGTGCACATCTCTGCCGTCGAGCGTTCCGGCTTGACCGGCCTGAAAGACGACCAAAAAGTCACTTTCGACATCGAAGCTGGCCGTGACGGTCGCGAATCTGCGGTGAACCTGGCTCTGGCCTAAATTACCCCTTTGGGGCGCCCGTTTGCTTACGGGCGTTCCAATCCGGCAACTTTTGCCACCCCCTCCCAAAAATTCACAAATCGCAAAGTCAATACGGTGTAGCACCATGCCGTTTTGCGAGGCGTAGTCGCGCCCCCCCAAGCTCCCAGATCACCTTATGCTCTCGAGCAATGCCAAAACACTCGGACCCATCGCCGCCACATTGGCCGCAACACCTTCCGCATTTGGGTGGATGCCATCAGGTTGCAGAAAATCCGTCACCCGATCCGACGTGCCCGCGGCCGCAAGCAACCCCGCAAACATGTCCGGATATAGCAGCACATCAAACGCACGCGACAAGTCCAGATAGTTTGCATCAAATTGCGCCTTGTAAGCGGGCCCATAGTTGCTTCCAGCCGCGATCCCGACCAAAAGCGTCTCAACCCCGGCGGCTTCCGCTTTGGCCAGTATCCCGGTCAGATTCTCGCGACTTACCGCAGGATCAAGCCCTCGCAGGTAATCATTGCCGCCAAGCGCCAAAATCATGGCGTCCACATCGGGGGTCAGCGTCCAATCCGTTCGCGACAAACCACCCGCCGTCGTATCCCCTGACACTCCCGCGTTCACAATCTCGACATCCACACCCTGCGCATCCAGCCAACGCTGCAACTGCGGCACAAACCCGTCGGCCTGCGGCAAACCATAACCGGCGGTCAAACTATCACCCAATGCCGCAATTTTCACAGTTTCGGCATAGGCCGCGCCGGAAAACACGGCAATTGCGACACATAGGTTGCGCATAGCGCGCAATGCCCCATATCCATTAAAGCGCATCAAACCAAAGGCCTGCCTCATGTCAAATTCCGTCCTATCGCTGTCACATGCATCACTATCGCTAGACGGAAATGCAGGCAAAGTCGATATTTTGCACGATATAACACTCGATGTGGCACAGGGCGAAACATTGGGTCTTGTCGGGCCAAGCGGTTCAGGCAAATCATCGCTCCTCATGTTGATGGGCGGGCTTGAACAGGTCACATCAGGCGAAATCCACGCATTGGACCAGACCCTTAGCACCATGAACGAAGACCAACTGGCCCGTTTCCGTTCCCAACATATGGGGGTCGTGTTCCAGTCTTTCCACCTCATCCCGACAATGACCGCATTGGAAAACGTCGCAACCCCGCTCGAGATTGCAGGCGTGCGCGATGCTTTCAGCAGAGCTTCTGCGGAGCTGGACGCAGTGGGGCTCGGGGCGCGCAAAGACCACTATCCCAATCAAATGTCCGGTGGCGAACAACAGCGCGTCGCTCTGGCGCGGGCCTCTGCGCCGCGCCCGAAAATCCTGCTCGCGGACGAGCCGACAGGCAACCTCGATGCGGCAAATGGCGCGGCCATCATGGATCTGCTGTTCGATCTGCGCGACAAACACGGGGCGACCCTGATCATGGTCACCCATGCAACCGACCTTGCCGCTCGCTGCGACCGAATCGTCACCCTGAACGACGGACGAATTGCATGAGCCTGAAAGTAGCATCAAGGTTTGCGCTGCGTGAAATGCGCGGCGGTCTGGGCGGGTTTCGGGTGTTTCTCGCCTGTCTCGCACTGGGGGTTGCGGCAATTGCTGCCGTCGGCACCGTGCGCTCGGGTATCCAAGCGGGGTTGGAAAAAGAAGGGGCGGCACTACTCGGCGGCGACGCCGAAGTCGAGTTTACCTACCGCTTTGCGCGCCCAGATGAACTCGATTGGCTTGCCTCAATATCTCAGACCATATCCAAAACCGTCGATTTCCGCTCGATGGTTGTCGTCGACCGCAATGGTATAACCGAACGTGGTCTGACCCAGATCCGCGCTGTCGATGACGCCTACCCTCTCATCGGGCGCGTCTCGCTTGCGCCCGATATCCCCATCTCTGACGCGCTGTCGGATCGTGGCGGCGTTATGGAACGGGTGCTTGCCGACAGGCTGGGACTTGTAGCAGGCGATAGCTTCAACTTGGGTGAACAGACATTCACGCTGCGGGCCATTCTAGACCGATACCCCGACAATGCATCTGGTGGATTTGGCCTCGGGCCGCGCACAATCGTGAAAACTGTCGATCTCGACGGATCAGGCCTGCTTGCAGAAGGCACCCTATTTTCAACCAATTACCGCCTTGATTTGCCTGCGAATGCCAATCTGGATGCGCTGGAGGCCGAGGCGGATACCCGCTTTCGCAACACCGGCCTGCGCTGGCGTGACAGTCGCCGCGGCGCAGGTGGCACCGCAAGCTTTGTTGACCGGATCGGGGCCTTCCTGATCCTGATGGGGCTGTCAGGACTGGCCGTGGGCGGCGTTGGCGTCTCTGCGGCTGTGCGGTCATATCTGGCAGGAAAAACCAGTGTCATCGCAACGCTCAAAACACTTGGCGCAAGCCGCAACACCATATTTCTGACTTATTTTCTGCAAATCGGCGGACTAACAGTGATCGGTGTGACGCTCGGGCTAATCATTGGGGGTGGCCTGCCTCTTGTGCTGGCACCGGTCATCAAATCCCAACTGCCGATCCCGGCAGACTTCGCATTCTCCGTGGCCCCCCTCGCCGAAGCGGCACTCTACGGCGTTCTCGCCGCTCTCATTTTCACGCTGTGGCCCTTGGCACGCGCAGAGCAAATCCGGCCCGCGACCCTGTTTCGCGATGCTTTTGGATCAAGCAATCGGCTGCCCGCATTCCGCTATCTGATCATCACCGCCCTCTTGATCGCCTCCCTGCTCGGGGCCGCTGTCTGGTTTTCCGACACCATATACCTGACGCTCTGGACCGCAGGCGGAATCGCAGGCGCGCTGCTGATCCTTGTCTTCGCGGCATTTCTTGCGCGTATCACCGCACGTGCACTGGGCAAACGCGCCCGCGGCTGGCCCACCTTGCGGCTTGCTCTCAATGCAATCGGCGCGCGCGGCGGCGAAACAACCTCTGTTGTGCTGTCGCTTGGCCTTGGCCTTGCGGTTCTCTCTGCGGTCGGCCAGATCGATGGCAACCTGCGCGCCTCCTTCGCAGACGAGCTGCCCGATGTGGCACCCAGTTACTTTTTCGTCGACATCCAGCCTGATCAAATCGACGGCTTCCGCGAAAGGTTGGCCACAGACCCGAACGTGCGCAAGGTCGAAACCGCGCCGATGTTGCGCGGGATCATCACCATGATTAACGACCAACCCGCCGAAGAATTTGCAAAGGGGCACTGGGTCGTGCACGGGGACCGTGGCGTCACCTATGCCGCCACCCTTGATGACCCCTCGGAACTGACGGCGGGGACATGGTGGGCCGCCGATTACACCGGTCCCCCCTTGATCAGCTTCGCCGCCCAAGAAGCTTCTGAAATCGGATTGTCTCTCGGCGACACGTTGACCATCAATATCCTTGGGCGCGACATCACCGCAACCATCGCCAACTTTCGCAATGTAAATTGGGAAAACGCAGGCATCGGCTTTGTGATGACGATGAACCCTTCGGCCTTGGCCGGCGCACCCCATAGCTGGATTTCCACGGTCTATGCGACCCCCGAATCCGAGGCGGGCATCTTGCGTGATCTTGCCAACACATATCCCAATATCACCGCAATCCGCATTCGCGATGCCATTGATCAAGTGATCACCTTGGTCGGCGGCATTGCGGCCGCAACACGCTATGCCGCCCTTGCAACACTGGTCACAGGCTTTCTTGTGCTGATTGGTGCAGCCGCAGCCGGCGAGCGGTCCCGCACCTATGAGGCGGCGGTTCTAAAAGTCCTCGGTGCCTCGCGTCGGCGCATCTTGTGGAGCTTCACCCTACGCGCCGCCCTGCTTGGGTTTGCCGCCGGTATCGTGGCCTTGGCGGCTGGCATTTTGGGCGGCTGGGCCGTCACAACTTATGTGATGGAAGGCGACTACCGCGTGATCTGGGCCAATGCACTGCTGATCATCGGCGGCGGCGTTTCGGCATCGCTTCTTGCCGGGCTCACCTTTGCCATCCGGCCACTTGCGGCAAAACCCGCACGCATCCTGCGCGCCCGCGAATAACTCAACGGCGGGCGTGCAATAGCTGCATTAACCGGCTTTGGCGCTGGAACGGCTCTGCTGGGTCAGACGGATGCGGTGCCGCCATCACCCGCCGCGCAAGACGCCAGGCAATCACCGCAAACACGGTCCCACCCAGAAATTGACCAACCAGAACACCCGGCGCGCCAAACCACGCCGACCCGACCAGGACAAACGGCACGATGCCCACGGTGTTGCGCGCCCAGTTAATCGCCGTTGAATAATACGGGTGCCCAAGATTGTTAAACGCGGCATTTGATACAAAGATCACACCGTTGAAAAAGAACAACAACGACAATGGGCCCGCAAACAAAAACACAATCGTTTGCGCAACGCCGGTCAGCACAAACAGGTCTGCAATCAAGGGGCGCAAAAGAAACAGGATCGTCGAAACCAAAACCACCACCACCGCCGTAAAGATGATCCCGTCGCGAAATGCCCCACGAACCCGGTCGTGTTGTCCCGCGCCATGGTTCTGCCCGATGATCGGGCCAATTGCCCCCGACAAAGCGAAAATCACGCCAAATGCGACAGGCGTGATACGCGCGGCAATAGCCATGCCCGCAACCGCCTCTTCGCCAAATGCGGCCATCGACCGGGTGACATAGGCCTGCCCGATCGGCGTGGCCAATTGTGTCAGGATCGCTGGCACCGCAATCGCAAAAATGGGCCGAAAATCAACGTGCAATGTCGCAACACTCGGTCGGGTAAACCCGTTATAATACCGATAGATAGGCACCACCGCCGCGGCTGCCATCACGACCCGGGCGGCCACACTCGCCATGGCCGCACCCGTCATTTCCAAATCCAGGCCAAAAATCAGAATCGGATCCAGAACCGCGTTGACAACTCCGCCCCAAACCGTCGCCATCATGGCGCGGCGCGCATCGCCATGCGCCCGCAAAATCGCGCCCCCCACCATGCCAACCAACAAGAACGGCAACGACGGGACAATGATCGCAAGGTAATGCACCGTCAGGCGCAATGTCTCGCCCGAGGCCCCCATCAGGGCGGCCAGTGGCGTCAGGTTCATCCATACCAACCATGCAAAAACCACCGCGAACGCAACGCCGTAAATCAACGCATGGGTGGCCAAACGACGCGCGTCTTCGACTTTCCCCGCCCCGATCGCCCGCGCGACAAGCGCCCCTGCGGCAATCGCCACACCAATCCCGAATGACGAGGTGAAAAACAAAATCGCACCGGCATATCCGACGGCCGCAGCCAATTGGGATTTTCCCAGCATCGAGATGAAAATCATATCGACAAAGTCGACGATGAACACTGCCATCAGCCCCACAGAGGCCGTCAGCGACATCACCGTGATATGGCGCAGCAAGTTCCCTTCCAGGAAAACGGCCTGCTTGGCCAATGCTTCAGACCTTTGGCTTGCGCTGCAACAAGGGCATCACATCGGTCATTTCCGGCCCCCGCGCGCGCCCTGTCACCGCCTTGCGCAGCGGCATGAACAGCCCCTTGCCTTTGCGTCCCGTTGCCTCTTTGACGGCCGTCGTCCAGCTTGCCCAGGTATCCGCAGCATAGGGAGGATCACCAAGCATATCAAAGGCTTGTGCAATAAACTCACGGTCCTCTTCGGCCACCAAAGGCACCGCGCCATTTTCAAAGAACACCCACCAATCAGCCACATCATCCAGCTTTGTGATATTGCCTTTGATCGCATCCCAGAACGCAACTTTTTTATCGGCAGGAACATCTGCAAGCGTGTCGGCCACGTCTTGGGCGCTCAGTGTCGCCAAATACCGCGCGGTCAGCGGCCAGAGATCGTTGAGGTCGAACTTTGTCGGGGCCGACCCGAACTTTGTCACATCAAAGCCATCGACAATCTCTTGCACGTTTGCGCGCAACTCCACCGGTTCCGACGACCCAAGCCGCGCCATCAACGACAACACTGCTTGCGGCGCAATACCTTGCGCGCGCAGATCACGCAAAGCCAATGTTCCCAAACGCTTGGACAGTGCTTCGCCTTGCGGGCCGGTCAACAATGAATGGTGCGCAAAACGTGGCACGGTGCCACCCAGCGCCTGCATGATCTGAATTTGGGTGGCGGTATTGGTGACATGGTCAGAGCCGCGCACCACATAGGTCATGCCCATTTCGACATCATCGACCACAGAGGCCAGCGTATAGAGAATCTGCCCGTCATTCTTGAACAAGACAGGATCGGACACCGAGGCTGCATCAATCGAGATGGGGCCGATAATCCCGTCGTCCCATTCAATGCGCGCATGGTCCAGTTTGAACCGCCAATGCGAGCCACGCTGAGCGCGCAGCTTGTCTTTTTCCGCCTCGGAAAGGTGCAATGCAGCCCGATCATAGACCGGTGGTTTACCCATATTGAGCTGTTTTTTGCGCTTCAGATCAAGCTCGACGGGTGTCTCGAAACACTCGTAAAGACGGCCCATGTCGATAAGTTCCTGCTTTGCAATCAGATACTTATCCATGCGCTTGGACTGATGTTCCACACGGTCCCATGTCAGGCCCAACCACGTCAGGTCATCCTTGATCCCTTGCTCATATTCGTCCTTGGAGCGAACCGGATCGGTGTCGTCGATACGCAGCACAAAGGTGCCGCCGTTTTGCCGCGCGATGGCGTAGTTGAAAAGGGCGGCGCGAAGGTTGCCGATGTGAATATAGCCGGTGGGCGACGGGGCGAAACGGGTTGTGGTCATGGGCTGATCTCCTGTTGGGTAAGGATGTGTCAGACATGGGCGAAATTGTCCAGTTGGGTCGCGGTGACAGGCCGGACCACTGATCAGTTCGCAAAAACCAGGTATGATACACCTGCACCGCGCGTATGCCACAAAACGGCTACCGAAACGCGGGGCCGTGCGCCCAAACGGTCATCGATACGCGATGCCCTTGGGTGACCGGTGTCACACGGTGCAGCACATAGCTTGGAAAAATCGTGACGGTGCCGCGCGCGCGATCGGCGGTGATTGTGTGGCTCGACGGCATGACCTCCAGCGCGCCGCCCTCGTAGGCGTCAGGCTCGGAGAGTTGTGCGACGAGGGTCAGTTTGCGCCTGGCGGCAATCCGACCGTCACCGATATCGCTGTGCCAGTCAAAATGCCCTTCGCGGGCGGCGTCATAATGGGCAACTTGCACGCTCTCGCTAAATTCGCGCACGTCAAAGCCGAATATGTCGCGGTTGGCGACGCGTATCTGGTCGATGATCACATCCATGACCCAGCCCGTATCGGGCACGTTATCGAGCCACACCAGATCGGCGCGTCGCATGTTGTGATCTTTGGTTTGACCGACGAGTTTGGCGTCCTCATGCGGGACGGATGCGGCTTGCTTGAGAATGCGGTCACAGTCCGCGTTTGAAAAGGCCGCGGCGATCGTATGAACGGCGTGCATGAGCGGCTACTTTCAAGAAATGATATACCAGCGTTACGCCTCGTCAGGCGCAACTTCAAGGCCGGTTAGTGGCGTGCATTGTTTCGGTGTCGTTTTGTGCACCACGCGCGACCTGCCCCAGGGTGGTCACGCCGTGGCGCGTTGCCAGTCGAGGCAGGCAGTGACTTTGTGCCCCCAAAGCAGGGCACCCGCAGCGCTTAGTCGCAAGTCCTTGCCGAAGGGGAACAGCCGACGACCGTCTTCGGTTTGATTATGCCAAGAGCACAACGACCAAGTTCCGACCAACGGCGCGTTTTCCATATCAAACCCCTTTTTTATCACTGGGCCATAAATGCCATGCCGCTGATTTCCGGTCAATTCCGCCCGCGCCGCCGGTTTTGGAAGCCGTGGCAGTCCGGTGGGCGATTTATCCAAGCCTAGCCGTCATCGCGCCATCTGTTCACAATCGGATAGCGCCGGTCTAGCCAGAACGCATGTTTGGACAGCCGCGTGCCCGGGGCGGATTGGAAGCGTTTGTATTCGGAAATATAAAGCAGGTGTTCGATCTTTTTCACGGTGACGCGGTCGTAGCCCGCCGCGACGCAATCGGCGACGCTTGCCTCGCCGTCCACCAGCATCATCAATATGCCGTCGAGGATGTCATAGGGCGGCAGGCTGTCGCTGTCTTTTTGATCGGGGCGCAGTTCGGCCGAGGGCGGTTTGTCGATGATCGCCACGGGGATCATCTCGCCCGCAGGGGCCAGCATCCAAGGGGCGTGGTTGGCATTGCGCCAGCGGCAGGTGTCAAACACGCGGGTTTTATACATGTCTTTGATCGGGTTATAGCCGCCCGCCATATCGCCGTAGATCGTGGCATAGCCCACCGCGACCTCGGATTTGTTGCCTGTGGTCAAAAGCATTTCGCCAAATTTGTTGGATTGCGCCATCAGCAAGAGGCCACGCAGACGCGACTGGATATTTTCCTCGGTGAGGTCCGCGTCAAGCCCTGCAAAGAGCGGTGCGAGCGCCTCCGACACAGCAGCGCGCGGCCCTGCGATGGAGACAGTGTCGTAGTTGCAACCCAAGGCATCGACGACCGCTTGTGCGTCATCGAGCGAGGCTTGGCTGGTGTATTCGGACGGCAGCATCACGCAGCGCACGTTTTGTGGGCCCAGCGCGTCGGCGGCGATGGTGGCCACGATGGCAGAATCGATGCCGCCCGACAGGCCCAGCAGCACTTTTTTGAAGCCGGTTTTGCCCATGTAGTCGCGCAGGGTGTCCACCATGGCGCGGTAGTCTTGGCCCGTCGCGCTGTCGCATGTGGCTTTTTCGCCCTCGGCGGCCTCCCAGCCTTTGGCGGTGCGGTGGAAATCAACCTGCGCGATGGCGCTGTCGAACATCGGCAATTGCACGGCGAGTTTACCGCCACGGTTCAGCACAAATGAGCCGCCATCAAACGCCTGATCGTCTTGGCCACCAACCATATTGAGATACACAAGCGGCACGTTGTTTTCGATCACGCGCGCGACCATAGTGTTCATCCGTTTTTCTATTTTACCGTGATAGTAGGGCGAGCCATTGGGCACGAGGATGATCTCGGCGCCTGATTCCACCATCGCCTCGGCCACGTCCTCATACCAAGCGTCCTCGCAGATCGGGCTGCCGATGCGCGGCCCGCCCGGGATGGCGAATGGCCCTTGGATCGGGCCGCGGTTGAATTGCCGCACCTCGTCGAAAACGGTGTAGTTGGGCAGGAAATGCTTGAGTTGCCGCGCCACAACGCGCCCGCCCCGGCAGATATGGTAGGCGTTATAAAGCCTGTCGTTTTCGGCATATGGCCCGCCGATTGCCAGCGTCGGCCCATCGGCGCAGTCGCGCGCCAAAGTGTCGATCATCGCCATCGCAGCAAGGTGAAATGCCGGTTTGTTCACAAGGTCTTGGGTCGAATAGCCGGTGATGAACATTTCTGGCAGGGCCACCATATCGGCCCCCGCCGCCTTGCCCTGCGCCCAGGCATCGCGCGCCAGCGCCGCATTCCCCGCAAGGTCGCCCACGGTCGGGTTCAACTGGGCGATGGTAAGCCGGAAATGTTGCGTCATGGTCATATCCTTTTGGTCTGGCCCAGATGTAGCATATCCATGCGCAAGGGAAAGCCGATTGCCCGCGTTCCCCCGTTGTCAGCCCCTGCCGCGTCCAGTAGGCTGGCCCGACAATGATATGACAGGGGGTCAGCATGGCGGGATTTGGATGGCAGGCAGTGGTCGGTGCCGCGATTTTTGCGGCGGCTGCAAGCGGGGCTACGGCCCAGACAGTCCAGACCAAGCAATATGATGACGGCGGCGTCTATGAGGGCGCGTTCCTGAACGGCAAGCAGCACGGTCAGGGCACCTACCGGTTGCCCAATGGCTATGAATATTCAGGCGAATGGGTCGAGGGCGAGATCCGTGGCACGGGCACCGCACGCTTCCCCAATGGCTCGATTTACGAGGGCACGTTTGTGGCGGGCAAACCGTCGGGGACCGGCAAAATAACCTTTGCGGATGGCGGCACCTACGAGGGCGATTGGCTGGACGGCAATATCACCGGACGCGGTATCGCCAATTACGCCAATGGCGTGGTCTATGAGGGCGAGTTGCGAAACGCGATGCACAACGGCATCGGCACGATGCGCAGTCCGGGTGGCTATGTCTATGAAGGCCCGTGGATCAATGGCGTCAAGGAAGGGATCGGCAAAATCACCTATCCTGACGGCGCGGTCTATAAGGGCATGCTGAAAGCGGGCGAACGCGATGGCACCGGCACACTGACGATGGCTGACGGGTTGGTCTATCAGGGCAATTGGACAATGGGTCAGATCGAGGGCAAGGGCCGTTTGGTCCAGCCCAATGGTGATATCTTCGAGGGCGATCTGGTTGCAGGGCGCAGGCAGGGGGCGGGCACCGTCACCTATGCCAATGGCGATGTCTATGTGGGCAGTTTTGCAGACGACAGACGCAATGGCCTTGGCACGTTTACCGGCACGGACGGCTATAAATACGTCGGCGACTGGAAAGCAGGTCAAATCGAGGGGTCGGGTGAAGTCACCTACCCCGATGGCTCTGTCTATACAGGCACATTTGTCGCCGATCTGGCGGATGGCATGGGCAAAATCACCTATCCCGACGGGTCGAGCTATGAGGGCGAATGGGACAACGGCGTGATCAACGGTCGCGGCATTGCAACCTATGCCAACGGATTGGTCTATGAAGGTGAGTTCCTGAACGCAAAGAACCACGGCATGGGCAAGATGACCTATGCGGATGGCTATACCTATGACGGCGCTTGGGCCAACGGTCAGCGCAACGGCATGGGCACCGCGACCTATGCAGATGGCACGGTCTATCAGGGCGAATTCAAAGACGGTCAGCGCAATGGCACAGGATCAATCACCCTGCCCGATGGCTTTACATACGAGGGCCAGTGGTCAAACGGCGAAATCAGCGGGATCGGTGTAGCGACCTATGCCAATGGCGATGTCTATGAAGGCATGTTTGTGCGTGGCCGCAGACAAGGGGCGGGCACCATGCGCTATGCCACGGGCGAGCAAGCCACCGGCGATTGGGTCGATGGCACGCTACCAATCGCTGCCCCCGCAGCAGACCCCGAAAACCCACCCGAAGCTCAATAGATTTCCGTCACCAAGCCACGGGATTCCCCGCATAGTCATAAAAACCACCGGTCTGATCGGGCGTGAGGTCATTGATGACTTGCAGCAGGTTTTTCGCGGCATCTTTGGCCGGCACGGTTTTATGCCGCCCTGCGTATCTTGCCGTAAATGGGGTTTGCACGGTGCCGGGATGCAGGGCCACACAAACCGACCCTTTGTGGCTGCGCGCAAGCTCAATCGCGGCTCCGTGGACGATCTGGTTGAGGGCCGCCTTTGAGGCGCGATAGCTGTGCCAACCGCCGATTTGGTTGTCGCCGATGGACCCGACACGCGCCGAAAGCACCGCCACTTTTCCTTGTGGTGCCAACAAGCGCGGTACATGTCGCAAAATCAACGCGGGGCCGATCGTATTGACCGCAAAAAGGCGCTGCATTTCGACAGCGGTAATTGCCCCCAGTGATTTCTCGGGGGTGCCCAGAATACCAGTCGCCACGATAATTTCGTCAAATGGCCCCGCCAGGGCATCAAGGTGCTGATCCACATTTGCAGCGTCGGACACATCAAACCCGTCATCGCGCCGCGATAACCTCGCCACCTTCCACTCCGCGCAAGCTTCTGCAAGCGCGCCACCAATTCCGCCCGACGCGCCGATGATCAAAACTCTTTTCATCCGTCGCATCTAGCCTGCCAAGACTGACTGACCAGTGCTATGGCTTCTTTTGAGCTCAAATATGCCGGGGGTTTGGGGGCTGGCCCCCAAAAACGGGGTTTTCATCGCCGCAAAGCTGGCTATAGTCGCCGCATGAACACAAACGCACATATCGTTTCAGGCGGTCTTTCGGGCCTGAACCTGCGTGCGTTGCTGCTGCTTAGCTGCCTCTGAGCGTGCCATGTCGGTGCGACCGCTCAGAGGGGACACGCACCACAAATAGCTAAGGCAAACAAGGAATACCTCAAATGACTGATCAAGTGTTGATTTTCGACACCACGCTGCGCGATGGCGAGCAATCCCCCGGCGCGACCATGACCCATGCCGAAAAGCTGGAAATCGCCGAACTGCTGGACGAGATGGGCGTCGATATTATCGAGGCGGGATTTCCCATTGCCTCGGAGGGCGATTTCAAGGCCGTGTCCGAGATATCAAAGCACACAAAGGATGCGACGATCTGCGGCTTGGCCCGCGCCAACTACAAAGACATCGACCGCTGCTGGGAGGCCGTAAAACACGCCAAAAGCCCGCGCATTCATACCTTTATCGGCACCTCGGAATTGCACCGCGCGATCCCGAACCTGACGATGGACGAGATGGCGGTGCGTATCCACGACACGGTCACCCATGCCCGCAACCTGTGCGACAACGTGCAATGGTCGCCGATGGACGCGACCCGCACTGAATGGGATTACCTGTGCCGCGTGGTCGAGATTGCCATCAAGGCCGGTGCGACGACGATCAACATTCCCGATACCGTAGGCTACACCGCCCCGGTCGAGAGTGCCGATTTGATCCGGCGGTTGATCAACACGGTGCCGGGGGCCGACGAGATTATCTTTGCGACCCATTGTCATAATGATCTGGGGATGGCTACGGCCAATTCGCTGGCGGCTGTTGAAGGTGGCGCGCGACAGATCGAGTGCACCATCAATGGTTTGGGTGAACGTGCGGGGAATACGGCGCTGGAAGAGGTCGTGATGGCCATGAAAGTGCGCCACGACATCATGCCGTTCACCACCCGCATTGATACCACCAAGATCATGAACATCAGCCGCCGCGTGGCGACGGTGTCTGGTTTTGCGGTGCAGTTCAACAAGGCGATTGTTGGCAAGAATGCCTTTGCCCATGAGAGCGGTATTCACCAAGACGGGATGCTGAAGAACAAAGATACGTTCGAGATTATGCGCCCTGAAACCGTAGGTCTGGCGGGCACGTCACTGCCGCTGGGCAAGCATTCGGGGCGGGCCGCGTTGCGCGCCAAATTGGCCGAGCTGGGTTTTGACATGGCCGACAACCAATTGAAGGATGTGTTTGTCCGTTTCAAGGAATTGGCTGACCGCAAGAAGGAAGTTTACGACGATGACCTGATTGCGCTGGTGCATCAGAACGCGGGCGAAGAGGACAGTGTAAAGCTGAAATCGTTGCGCGTTATCTGTGGCACCGAGGGCCCGCAGACGGCGGAAATGACGTTGGAGGTGGATGGCGAAGTCGTCAGCACAACGGCCACCGGCGACGGCCCTGTTGACGCGGCTTTCAATGCGGTCAAGGCACTGGTTGCGCATCAGGCCCGCCTGCAACTTTATCAAGTGAGCGCGGTCACCCAAGGCACCGATGCGCAGGCCACGGTTTCGGTACGTATGGAAGAGGATGGCCGCATTGCGACCGGGCAATCGGCCGATACGGATACGGTCGTGGCCTCGGTCAAAGCCTACGTCAATGCGCTGAACCGTTTGATTGTGCGGCGCGCCCAAAGCACGGTCGGTTATGACACCAAGGGCGTTTCTTACAAAGACGTTTGAGGAATTTTAACAGTTTTTCAGGGGTGGCACGAAACCGTCATCCCTGTCACTTTTCAAACGATATCCATCTAACTTTTAGCATGACCTGTGAGTAAATATAACTTTTCGAACAAATCTTTACACTTGTGACCTCGCCCGAAACCTGCTTTGGCGGCATGTCGCCGACGTCATTCGGGTTTACCTCTTTCCCCCCTGCCCGCGCCTTCCTATAAGGCAGTTGCTTTGCGACGGGGGAGTCGCGAATATTTATTGGGATTCTCGCAAGGACTAACCGCACTATGGGCATTTTTGGAAGTATGTTTTCGTCAGACATGGCGATCGATCTCGGGACCGCGAACACGCTGGTTTACGTCAGAGGCAAGGGCATCGTCTTGTCCGAACCCTCGGTCGTGGCCTATCACATCAAGGACGGTGTCAAAAAGGTGCTTGCCGTGGGCGAAGATGCCAAATTGATGCTGGGCCGCACGCCCGGATCCATTCAGGCGATCCGCCCGATGCGCGACGGTGTGATTGCCGATTTTGACACCGCCGAAGAGATGATCAAGCACTTCATCCGCAAGGTCGCCAAGCGCTCTACTTTCTCCAAGCCAAAGATCATTGTCTGTGTCCCGCATGGCGCGACGCCGGTTGAAAAACGCGCAATCCGCCAGTCGGTTTTATCCGCAGGTGCCCGCCGTGCCGGCCTGATTGCCGAACCGATTGCCGCCGCGATTGGCGCGGGGATGCCGATCACCGATCCGACGGGTAACATGGTTGTTGATATCGGTGGCGGCACCACCGAAGTGGCGGTCTTGAGCCTTGGTGACATCGTTTATGCGCGCTCTGTGCGCGTGGGTGGCGACCGTATGGACGAGGCGATCATCAACTACCTGCGCCGCCAGCATAATCTGCTGGTCGGCGAGGCCACAGCCGAGCGTATCAAAACGACAATCGGCACCGCGCGTATGCCTGACGACGGCCGTGGCCAGTCGATGCATATCCGGGGCCGCGATTTGCTGAACGGCGTGCCAAAAGAAACCGAAATTTCACAAGCCCAGGTCGCCGAAGCCCTGGCCGAACCCGTGCAGCAGATATGCGAAGCGGTGATGACAGCTCTTGAAGCCACCCCGCCTGATCTGGCCGCAGATATTGTGGACCGCGGTGTGATGTTGACCGGCGGCGGCGCATTGCTTGGACAGCTAGACCTGGCACTGCGCGAGCAAACGGGTCTGGCAATTTCCGTGGCCGACGAGAGCCTGAACTGTGTGGCATTGGGCACCGGCAAGGCACTGGAATATGAAAAGCAACTGCGCCACGTGATTGACTACGATAGCTGATAGATAGCGATAAACCGGGGGCTGTTCTTGGCCAATGACCGCAACACCGACGATTATTTCGGCCCGATCCGCAGACTGCTGGTCGGGCTGATCGTCTTTGCGATGCTGGGCACGTTTCTTGTCTGGCGTATCGACAGTCCGCGCGTCGAGAGGTTTCGCATCGCGGTGATCGACCGCGTTGTGCCGTCGTTTGACTGGGCTATGGCCCCTATCACGGGGATCGCTGTTTTGATGGATAACTATCAGTCCTATTCCCAACTTGCCGCCCAAAACAACGACCTGCGCCGCGAATTGCAGCAGATGAAAGCCTGGAAAGAGGCGGCCCTGCAATTGGAGCAGGAAAATGCAAAATTGCTCGACCTCAACAACGTCCGCCTTGATCCGCAACTGACCTATGTCACCGGCGTTGTGATGGCCGACAGCGGCAGCCCGTTTCGCCAGTCTGTCTTGTTGAATGTCGGCGCACGCGACGGAATTATCGATGGCTGGCCCACGATGGATGGCATTGGTCTTGTGGGGCGCATTTCGGGTGTCGGACAGGAGACGGCGCGGGTGATTTTGCTGACCGATACGTCTAGCCGCATCCCGATCACGATCCAACCGTCAGGCCAAAAGGCGATTTTAACCGGGGACAACACATTGAACCCGCCGATTGATTTTCTGGAAAATGCCGATCTGGTCCGCCCCGGCGACCGGGTGATTACATCGGGTGATGGCGGCGTGTTTCCTGCCGATTTATTGATTGGCCAAGTGGCGCTTGGCAGTGATCGCCGGTTGCGCGTGCGCCTGTCTGCCGACTATGAGCGGCTGGAGTTTTTGCGCGTGATGCGCGCCCGCCCCAATGAGGCCATTGCCGATCCTGGCGGTCTGTTGGCCGGACCTGCCGCCCCGGCGCCTGTCCCTCAAGAGGCCACAGATGGCTGATGCGCCCACAACACGGGTTTGGCTGGGCCGATCGATCTTTGTGCTGGTGGCGCTTGGGCTGATTTTTGTGCAGCTTTTACCGCTTAGCATGATCCCCGCGGTTTGGGCCGCACCCGATTGGGGTTTGGCCGTGGCCCTGGCCTGGGTGGCCCGCAGACCCGATTATGCCCCGATGATCCTGGTGGCGGGGCTGTTTTTTCTTACCGACCTGCTGTTTCAGCGCCCGCCGGGGCTATGGTCGGCCTTGGTCGTTATCCTGTCGGAAATCCTGCGCGCCCGCGCCAAAGGCATCCGCAACATGCCCTTTGCGCTGGAGTGGGGCACGGTCACGGTTGGTATCGTCGCGATCACGCTGTTGAATCGCGCCGTTCTCACGGTTGTGATGACCACGCAGGCGCCGCTTGGATTGACCTTGATCCAGATGATGATGACGATCATATTCTACCCGTTGGTCGTGGCTATCGCACATTTTGTATTTGGGGTCAGCCGCCCGTCCCTGGGTCAAGTCGATAGCCGTGGGCGCCGCCTATGACCCGCAGATCTCACAGGATCGAGCCTTGACATGAGTTATCTTGAACATAACACCAAATTTGTCCCGACCGGATTTCGAAAGTTACTGCACCTGAACTGGCCCGTGATTTTATTGCTTGGCGCCGTGGCGGGGGCTGGCTTTATCATGTTGTATTCGATTGCGGGCGGATCGACAGACCCATGGATGGCCCCGCAAGCCAAGCGTTTTGGCGCAGGCATGGTCATGATGATTGGCGTAGCAATGGTCCCGATCTGGTTCTGGCGCAATATCTCGGCACTGGCGTTTGGTCTGTCATTGATGCTGTTGATCGGCGTTGATTTATTTGGCTCGGTGGGCATGGGCGCCCAGCGCTGGATTGATCTGGGCTTCATCCGCTTGCAGCCCTCCGAGTTGACCAAAATCACGCTGGTGATGGCGCTTGCGGCCTATTACGACTGGCTGCCCACCGACAAGACATCGCGTCCCTTTTGGGTGGTGCTGCCGGTTTTTCTCATCCTTGTGCCAACCGCGTTGGTCTTGCGCCAACCGGATCTGGGCACCGCCCTTTTGTTGTTGCTCGGCGGGGGCACAATCATGTTTCTGGCGGGTGTGCACTGGGCGTATTTTGCGACGGTAATTGCCGCAGGCGTTGGCACAGTTTTTGCGGTTTTTGAAAGTCGCGGCACGCCCTGGCAGTTGCTCGAAGATTATCAATATCGCCGGCTTGATACATTTCTGGACCCGACCAGCGACCCGCTTGGTGCCAGTTACAACATCACGCAGGCCAAGATCGCCTTTGGCTCGGGCGGCTGGACAGGGCGCGGGTTTATGCAAGGCACCCAGTCGCGCCTCAACTTTCTACCCGAAAAGCAAACCGACTTTATTTTCACCACATTGGCCGAGGAATTCGGGTTCATCGGGGCCGCGTCACTGTTGATGCTTTATGTGCTGATTGTCGTGTTTTGCATTGCTTCGGCGTTGTCAAACAAGGACCGCTACGCCTCGCTTTTGACTTTAGGCATCACGATGACCTTCTTTTTGTTCTTTGCGGTCAATATGGCAATGGTCACGGGGCTGGCCCCGGTTGTAGGCGTGCCCTTGCCGTTGGTCAGTTATGGCGGGACCGCAATGCTTGTGCTTCTGCTGGCCTTTGGCTTGATCCAAAGCGCCCATGTCCATAGGCCCCGCTGATGTTGAAAGTGCTCTTTGCCGCCAAATCCGAGGCTTGGGCGGAGTATCAAGCCCCGTTGAACAAAGCCTTCAGTGATGCGGGCCTTGGCGTTGACCTGTCGTGTGATCATCCTTGCGCGGATGTCGATTATATCGTGCTGGCGCCCAACGGTCCGGTCTCTGACTTCACCCCATATGTAAACGCCAAGGCGGTTTTGAACCTCTGGGCGGGCGTCGAAAGCATCGCGGGCAACCGGACGTTGACCCACCCATTGGCCCGCATGGTCGATGACGGGTTGACGCGGGGCATGGTCGAATGGGTCACGGGCCATGTGCTGCGCCACCACCTTGGCATCGATGCCCATATTCTGGGGCAGGACGGACAGTGGCGCACCGACTACCCGCCATTGGCCGCCGACCGTCCTGTAACGATCTTGGGGCTTGGCGCATTGGGCACGGCTTGTGCACGCGCATTGGTCGCATTGGGGTTCCCCGTCACCGGCTGGTCACGCACACCCAAAAATGTCCAAGGCGTGAAATGTTTGCACGGCGATCACGGGTTAGATGAGGCCCTTGCGGCGGCGCAGATTGTCGTGCTGTTGTTGCCCGATACGCCGGCAACGCAAAACCTGCTGAACGCGGACCGTCTGGCTATGCTGGCCCAAGGCGCGTTTGTGGTAAACCCCGGTCGCGGTCCGCTGATTGACGATGACGCCTTGCTTGCTGCACTTGACAGCGGGCAACTTGCCCACGCCACGCTGGACGTGTTTCGCGTGGAACCTCTCCCGCAGGATCACGCGTTTTGGGCGCACCCGCAGGTCACCGTGACCCCGCATATTGCATCCACCACCCGCCCTGAAACCGCATCACAGATCATTGCGGAAAATATCGCGCGTGGCGAAAACGGTTTGCCATTCCTGCATCTGGTCGATCGTAGCGCCGGATATTGATCCGCATGGCTTTTTGTCAAATTACTCCCGCCGGGGGCTACTTCAGTATCGGCGGGCGGTTCGGATCCATGCCGGGCGCACCGGGGGCTTGCGGGTCGTGCAGCGCAGGCAAGTCAAACCGCAGTCCGACCTTTGCCAAATGCGCCGCCAACGGATCGCTGCTGCGCGCAAACAGCACATCCATCGTGCCCGCTTCAATGCCCGAGAACGTCAAGGCTTCACCCGCCGCGCGGGCCAATGCGGTCTCCGATCCGGGCACGGCGTCGATGAACGCAAGCACGTGTCCGCGGGATTTATCATCATAGATGGCTGCCGCAAGATAAGCGCTCTGCGCCAGTCCTGCCGCAATCGCGAGTTTACGGTCGAGGCCTGTGATCACCGCCTCTGGCAGCCCCTTAGGGGTTGATACCTCTTTCAGGCGGGCCTCGGCCTCTTGCGGGGCGTTCTCGAGCGTGGCGTGAAGCCAATCGACTGCTTGCGCAGGGATCAGCATCGCAGACGGCGCCACATCGAGGTTCAGCGCCAGGCCAATCCCCTGCCCCGCGATCATCCCCGAGAGAACCCGCCCTGACAGACCGGCATAGGGCGCTTCACGGCCCACAAAGGTTGCCAGTCGTTCTTCGCGGTCAAAAATCAGGACATATTGCTGGTCGTCGATCTCGAAGAGTTCCGGTGTGACCTTGTCGCCCGCAGCCTCTGCCCCCAACAGCATAAACAGTTCGGTATCAGCGAGCCGTTCGTAAAATTGTAGCCGCTTGGCATCATCATCGGGCGCTGCTTCCATTGCAGCATGGGCGGTATCAAGATCAGTCATCAAGTGCGTCTTTCACAGCGGCCTGCAACGCGGGCAAGAGCGCGGATGCGAACCAAGGGTTTTTATTGATCCAAGCGGTATTGCGCCACGACGGATGTGGCAAGGGGAAGACCCGAGGCGCATGGTCGCGCCAGCCTGCCACACGGGTCGGTAAATGGCTTGCCGCTGTCATGCACCCGCGCACCGGGCGCTTGCCCTGCGATCACGATGCGCGGCGGGCTATCAAACCACACCACAGGTCGCGGCTGATGCGCCGTCGCAGTTTGCCCGAACCGCGTCGCGCAAATCCGGCAGGCCTGAATGTCTTTTGGCAGTCTCATATGGCTAGGCTAAACATTCGCCGTGCAACTTGAAGCCTAAAACGCTTTGGTCTACTCCTTAGCCCAAACCAAAGTGGGGACACAGCATGTATCGCGTCTGGAATTTCGTAACCAACTATTCATTGCTGCTGATTATCGGCGCGCTTATTGCCCTTGTCTGGGCAAACACGAACCCGGAGGGTTACAAATATTTTGTCGACTATGTGTTGATCGAAGATTTCTTCATCGGCAAACCCTACTACGATGATGCGGGATTGGTCGCCTACCGCACGTTGACGCTGCATTATTTTGTAAATGAATTATTGATGGCGTTCTTCTTTGCCATCGCGGCCAAAGAAGTCTGGGAAGCGATCATTCTCAAGAATGGCTCTTTGCGCGGTAAAAAAGCCGCAACCCCGCTGGTGGCGACGTTTGGCGGCATGGCAGGCCCGATTGCTGTCTACCTTGGGCTCGCGTATTTCTTGGGGTCCGATACCTATGATGCGGTTGCCAAAGGCTGGGCCATCCCAACCGCCACTGACATTGCGTTCAGCTATCTTGTTGGACGCATGGTGTTTGGTGCGGGCCACCCTGCGGTGCGCTTTTTGCTGCTTTTGGCGATTGCCGACGATGCCGCCGGTCTGATCATTCTGGCAATCTTTTATCCAGCGGGCGAATTGGCGCCGCAGTGGTTGCTGCTGTCGGCGGGCTCCGCCTATGCGGTGTTCTGGCTGGCCAACCGCCTGCCCCGCCGCTTGGACCGCAACAACGAGGCACGACCCTACTCCACATGGGTGCGCGAAAAACTGTCGTTCTGGCCCTATCTGATTGCTGGCGCGCTGAGCTGGTATGGCTTTGAGGAATCGGGGATCAACCCTGCCTTGGGCCTGTTGCCGATTGTCATCACCATTCCACATGCCGACCGCGCCTTTGGTATCTTTAGCGAGGCCGAGCAATATTTGACCGACCTGTTGAACCATATCGAACACCTGCTCAAACACCCTGTTGAAATCATCCTGTTCTTCTTTGGTCTGCTCAATGCCGGCGTCGAGTTTTCCTCCATCGGCTCGCCGACATGGCTGGTCCTTGCAGGGCTTTTGATCGGTAAACCTGTCGGAATTTTGCTCTTCGGCTGGCTTGCCGCGCGCCCGCTTGGGCTGGGCTTGCCCAAAGGAATGCGGATCATCGATCTGTTTGTGATCGGCTGCGTCGCGGCCATTGGCTTTACGGTATCGCTGTTTATCGCCTCAGTTGCCTTTGAGAGCACCGATATGTTGGGTGATATCAATGTGAAAGATGCCGCCAAAATGGGTGCGCTGTTAAGCTTCTTTGCCGCTGTTGTCGCGATCATCGCAGGCAAGCTGACCCGGGTGCAAAAACAGAACTAGCACTGCAACGCGCGCGGTGAAATTCCGCTCGCAAAGCGTTTGAGACTGTTTTTCGCCACATTCTTGCGCCATAGTCGCAAAAAAGGGATGCCCGCGTGATCGGGTGTTAACCTATTGTCGTCATGAATGGCGGGCCCATATAAGGGCCAGAGCGGGTAAGGCATGTTAGAGTTCACGAATGTCAGCAAGTCCTTTTGGACCGGAACGCAGCGCAAGGTCATCCTTGATCGCGCGTCTTTTCGTGTCGAATTGGGAAACTCGCTGGGCATTCTGGCGCCCAATGGCACCGGTAAAACCACGCTGATCAATATGATGGCGGGGCTGGAAAAACCTGATGAAGGGACGATCCATCGCGGCTGTAGAATATCGTTTCCACTGGGGTTTATGGGCGGGGTTGTCAACCGGCACACGGCCAGAGAAAATTCGCGCTATATCGCGCGCCTTTATGGGCTTGATCCCGACTATGTCGAGGCGTTTTGTCGCTGGCTATGCGGGATCAAAGAGTATTTTGACATGCCGATCGGGACCTATTCCCAAGGGATGCGCGCGCGGTTTACATTTTCTTTGCTGCTGGCGCTGGATTTTGACATCTATCTGATCGACGAAGGAATGCCCTCGACCACCGATGCCGAATTTAATAAAAAGGCGGGCGAGATCCTGCGCGAGCGTCTGGAAAATACCACAGTGATTATCGTGTCGCATCAGGCCGCGACACTTGAACGGTTCGCAAAATCTGCGGCTGTGCTAAAGGATGGACGCATCCACATGTTTGAAACCTTGGAAGAAGCGAAACAGTTGTATGACTACGAAACCCAAGGCTAAGAAATTCCGCATCCGCCGTGACAGCCCGATGGGACAAGGGTCCGATCCGCAGGCTGCCGCGCCGCAAGCGGCGGCACCTGACGCGGCGGGCAAGCCAACGCAAGGTCAGGTGTCGAGCGCCGCAGAGAATGCGGTCGATGCAATCCGCCGCGAAGGGCTGACGGGGCGCCAATTGCGCATGGCCCGCAGGGTGGCGCAAAAGCAGGGCCTTGCGGTCACATCGGATTTCGATGCGGTTGCCCAGCTGCGTGCGGCCGGAATCGACCCGTTCCAACGCAATACAATCCTTGAACTGGTCGCCCCCGAAAGCGGTGTGCCGGGCATTGGCGGTCCTGCGGGGCAAGCAGGCGCAGGCGTGCAGAACCAGCCTTTGGGACGCATCCAACTCCCGCAAACTATCCCCGATCAGGGCGCAAACTTGCCCTCGACCGAACGTGCAACCCCTGCGCAGGACAGGACCGCTGCGATCATGGACATCCAGCGTGACATTGCAAAACGCAGGCGTCGCAAGCTGGCCTTGCTGCTGACCAGGCTAAGTTTCTTTGTGTTTTTGCCAACCATTCTGGTGGGCTATTATTTCATCGCGATGGCCACACCGATGTTTGCAACCAATTCCGAATTTGTCATACAGCAAGCCGAACCGGCAAGTTCCGCGGGCGGGCTTGGCGGTCTGTTTGCCGGCACCTCGATGGCCACCCAGCAAGACAGTATTACCGTGCAATCCTATCTTGCCTCGCGGGCAGCGATGGTTCGTCTCAACGAGGAATACGGATTTCAAGCCCACTTTAGCGATGAAAATATCGATAGCATTCAACGTCTTGCACCTGACGCAAGCAATGAGGATGTCTTTGATGTTTACAAAAAGCGCGTCAAAATCAGCTATGACCCGACCGAGGGTATTTTGCGCATGGAGGTTATTGCCGCCACACCCCAAGCCAGTCAGGAATTTTCGGAGGCGTTGATCGGCTATGCCGAAGAGCAGGTCGACCAATTGACCCGCCGCCTGCGCGAAGACCAGATGGCAGGCGCGCGCGCGTCTTATGAAAGTGCCGAACTGCGCCGGTCGGACGCTTTGGCCGAATGGCTGCAAATCCAGCAGGACACCGAAATTCTGGATCCGGTCGGCGAATCCAGCGCCATTATGAGCCAAGTATCCGCGTTGGAATCCCAGCGCCAGCAGCTCCACCTCAACCTTTCAGCAAAGCTCGGCGTCGCGCGCCCCAATTCGGCACAGGTTGAAGGGCTGCGCGCCCAAATCAGCAATATTGATGGTTTGATTGCCCAATTACGCGGCCAGATGACCTCTGCTTCTTCCGCGAATGGCTCTATTGCGTCAAATAATACCAAGCTGCGGCTGGCCGAAGAAAACTATAATTTTCAAACCATCATGGTGCAACAAGCCCTGGCGCAAATGGAGGTCACCCAGGTCGAGGCCAACCGGCAGGTCCGTTATCTGTCGATGGGCGTTGAACCCGTGGCCCCCGACGAGGCGACCTATCCGCGTGTATTTGAAAATACCGTGCTCGCATTTTTGATCTTTGCCGGCATCTATTTGATGATTTCGCTGACATCTTCCATTTTACGCGAACAGGTAACCGCATAATGATTGACGTAAACATTGGCGACCTGACGGTCAGCAACGACCACCCCTTGCTGGTGATTGCCGGTCCTTGCCAGTTGGAAAGCCTGGATCACGCCCAGATGATTGCGGGCCAGATGGCCGAAAATTGCCGGGCCGCGGGCGCCCAATTTGTGTTCAAAGGCAGCTTTGACAAGGCCAACCGCACATCGCTTTCGGGTCAGCGTGGCCTTGGCATCGACGCGGGCCTAAAGGTCATGCAAGCGGTGAAAGAGGCGATTGGCTGCCCGGTGCTGACCGACATTCACAACGCCGGCCAATGCGCCGATGTGGCGGCGGTTTGCGACATCATGCAGATCCCTGCATTCTTGTGCCGCCAGACCGATTTGTTGCTTGCGGCGGGTGAAACGGGGGCTGTGATCAACGTCAAAAAAGGCCAGTTTCTGGCCCCTTGGGACATGCCCAATGTCGTCTCCAAAATCGAAAGCACCGGCAACAAACGGATTATGCTGACAGAGCGTGGCACATCGTTTGGGTATAACACCCTTGTCGCCGATATGCGCGCCCTGCCCACGATGGCCAAAACCGGCTATCCCGTGGTGATGGATGCGACGCACTCTGTGCAGCAACCCGGCGGCCAGGGCGGATCGTCGGGTGGCCAACGCGAGTTTGCCCCTGTGATGGCACGCGCGGCTGTTTCATTGGGTATTGCTGCGGTGTTTATCGAAACCCACGAAGCCCCCGACCGCGCGCCCTCTGACGGACCCAATATGATTCCACTGGCGCAAATGGCTGCTTTGGTGAAAAGCTTGATGGCCTTTGACACACTTGCAAAGGCAGATCCGCTGCGGGTCTAGACGGCGAAACTCCCGAGAAGGTTGGCAGAATTGCAAAATCGTAAAATGAATGGATTTTTTCCTAATTCGGGGCTTGAACCACAGCCGCCTTCATCGTATCCAACGCCTCGCTGATGGGGTGTAGCCAAGCGGTAAGGCAATGCTTTTTGGTAGCATGTACCGTAGGTTCGAATCCTACCACCCCAGCCAGCCTTTCTCCCTTATAAATAAGGCACTTAGCAGTGAATCGAGATGGGCGCTTATCTCATGAATTCGCTTAGTTTACAGTTTAGTTTGCAAAACTGGATTTTTGACAGGAATTAGCAGGAACCCGTTCACCTGCCGTTTGATAAAACCCGGTGAGCGGTAAATCGGCCTTGAATCCGTGACCTCACATTGCTCAAGCTGATCGTCCCGGCAATAAATTGGTCAAAATCTTCCGAAGTAGACCGATCGAGGCTCAGCCCCTCCAGATGCAGGCTTGCCACGGCATCAGCGACGACGAGGCTGCGGTCGCCCAGAACATCTTCATCAAATCTCACATGTGGACCAGTCATTGCGTCGCTCCATCAATTTCAATGCAGTATGGCATGAATGGTAAAAAAAGGATCGCCATCTTTCTGAACTTTGATTGTGAAAATACGTATTGCGCACTAACCACTATCTAAATAGCTTGCGCAAATGCTGGTTTTTATTGATGAATCTGGCGACCCGGGGTTCAAGTTGGCCAAGGGATCGTCGCCGACATTCGTGACTTCTATGGTTATCTTTGATGATCACGATCAAGCTCGCGCTTGTGGTGCTCGAATATCTCGACTGATGGGAGAGCTCCGCGTGAAGCCGGAGTTCAAATTCAGCAAGCTTTACCACCCACATCGTGACACATTTTTTGAAGTCATGGGGGAGTTTCAATTCCGGACCCGTTCCGTGGTTGTCCAGAAGGAACTTATTTATTCTGACGCTCTTCGCACGAAAAAAGAGAGTTTCTATAAGTTTTTCATACGAAATATGCTTCAGCATGACGGTGGCTCTTTAAACAACGCTAAAGTTGTCATTGATGGGTCGGGGGACCGTGCGTTCAAAAAGGCATTCAGGAGCTACCTGAGAAAGCACTTGGATGCCAATGCTGTAACGAAATTGGATTTGAAAGATTCCGTTAAGGATCCATTGGTTCAACTTGCCGATATGACAGCGGGTGCGATTGCACGGTCCTACAAGATCGAAAAATCAGACTGTCAGCATTGTCGATCAGTTATGCACCGAAACAACCACATTGAAAATGTATGGGAATTCAAATAATTTTGCGCCTCGAGCCCTATCCTACCGTTCGGAAGGAACGCACACCATACGGTGACAATTCGGGCGATCGAGGCGACTTGCCCCTCATAGTTAGGTTGCCATGCGCAAAATGTCAATATCAAACACCGAGCGCATGGCCTTGGGTGAGGCTCGTTAACCTCCATTAATTTGACGCTAAGTTCGCACCTTTGACGACGAAACTTACTCCTTTTCACCAGCGTTCAGCCGCTCGCGCCGCTCAACTTTCTCCAAGATGCCATCAGCCATATCCGGATCGAGGGCCGCATACTTCTCAAGCATCTGCGCTGCGTGCTGGAAGCTCCAGCCCATGTGTGTGGCCAGTTCCGACAGCGTGCACCCAGCCCGAACCAGACGTGTTACCGCCGTGCCGCGCGCGTCATAGAGTCGAAGCTCTTTTCTGATCCCAAGAATATCCCGCCATTTCGAAATCGCACGCCCCATCGAGTCCGGGTTGTTGAAATTCGCGCCATCACTGGCAACAATGATCCGCTCCTGATTATCAGGCAACGTGTCAATCAATGCAGCCAAGCTGCGGGTAATCGGGATCGAGGCATATTTGTTGCCACGGCTCTTCTTGGTTCGCAGCATAATCCGGCCATGGTCCCCTTTGGTCCGCTCAATATCTTTGCGGCACAAGATCTGAAGATCACCAGGCCGAAGACCTGTTTCGACAGCGGCAACGAGGATACGCCCCAGATAGCGCGGCGCTCCCTCAACAAACTGATCAATCTCGGCCTGCGTCCAGATGATGCCTGCACGGTTGGACTTTTTCGGCTTCTTGACCCTCAAGAGATGGTGCTCTGAAAGGAGCCCACGCTCGTAAGCGAAGGAGACGATCCGCTGCATTGTCGAAATAAGACGATCACCGGTGCCCGGAGCATACTGGTCCCGCCACTTTAGGATCTGCGGTCGAATTCTCCTGTCCTCAAAAGCGCTAATTGGCGCCTTGCCAAATTCAGCCTCGATTCCACCGTCCCGCGCAACGCTATACCAGTGATCCTTCTTCGTCCTATCACCCAACGCTAAAAACTCAGATGATGCAAAGAATGCATCAACGATGTCCTGAAACGTCCCTTTGGTTTGCGTGTGCGCATTCAATGCGGCACGAAACGCTTCGACGTATTCAATCGAGTTCTGGCCATATAGCTTCGATTGATCCCAAATTCGGGGCCCACTGCGCCATGCGTAGTGATACTCAACACGTGTGCCATCGGCGAGAGTTTTGCGAACGCGGTGAACGCCCTTTAAGTGCACTCTGAGCTTAGCCATGACAGGGCGCAAGGTGATCGGTTCACCGCGCTGCGCAGAGCGGCGCAGCGCGTGCCAGACATACTCGGTTGCGCGACCCATCCAAGGCATGTCCTCATGCAGCTTAGCGGCAACTTCATCGGCCCAATTCACATCTTTGGCCATGATGATCCGCATGCCCCTCAATGAGGGCTCTAGGCGCTCGCATTCCTCGCGCTTCAGGTGAGAGAGGCCGCCCGCGGCTTCGCGCGCCTTCGCGAGTTTGGTGGCTCGCGCCAGGATACGCTTCTCTTCATTGCGGGACAATTCGTGCCCATAAGTCAGCTCATCAGAAAACGCGCCAACGTCCATTGCGCAGAGACCATCATCTTCATCAGGGCCACCAATAACAGAGGCAGTGAAATTCCTTTTACGGATGTCTTTCAGGACCAATTCAAGGTGATCGGAGATTTGACGGGGTTCAGTTTCATAGAGAGTAGCATCAATAATTTTGAGGAGTTTCATAGTCGGCATCCATATCCAGAAGTCAGGTCAGGAACCGGCGAAGCGCAAGCGATGGATTAGGTGGGCTGGGGAATACGCGGCACATGCCGGTCCGGTGGGGACAGATCAGATGGCCGGTATGAGGTGGATATGGCGATGCGTTTTCATTCCTCTAAGAGCAATGATTTTTACAATAAGGTCAAGAGCCGTGGTCGCTGGATTCCCCGTAAAACAGAATTACATGGAGACGATATTTGCATGAAGTAAATGAGCCCTTACTTCCCTGTCGCGCAATCTGTCGCGCTTTTGTCGTGCTTCTGTCGCGCAATCTGTCGCGCTTTTGTCGTGCTTTTGTCGCGCAATGTGCTATTGTGTGACAAAAGCACGAAAGAAGCCATCATGTCAGATACAAAACAGAACATTAAAGATGTAATCATTGAGGCATTGTTAGCTTCTGATGGTGGCAAAGGTATCTCCAATCTTGAGGATGATGTTTCCTCGGCCGGTCTTGACGTTAACCGTAGAACGCTCCAGCGAATTCTTTCAGAGATGGAGGACGATGGAGAGGTTTCGCGAGAAGGAAAAAGTGTCGCGGTCTTATATTTCGCACATCGCGCAGAGAAGCGTATCGAAAATGAAGGACTAAATTTGTCGGATCGAGCAATACGCATCCAAAAGGCGGTTGCTCAACCAGCAATTGCAAAGCGGCCCGTCACATGGAATTCAAGCTTCCTTGAGGATTACATTCCGAACGATTCATTCTTTCTTGATGTCGATATCCGCACTCAACTGCACGACATGGGTCGAACTGGAGTCGGGAATTCCCCAGCGGGAACTCACCTCAGAGATGTTCTTGGTAGGCTGATGATCGATCTTTCATGGGCATCCTCGAAGTTGGAAGGAAACAGATATTCCCGACTTGAAACGGAAGAGTTGATCAATTTAGGTAAAGTGGCTCAGGGGAAGGACCTAGAAGAAGCCCAGATGATCCTAAACCACAAGGCGGCCATTGAAATGATCGCAGAAAGCCCTGAGGAAATCGGTTTCGATCGATACACCTTTATGAACCTTCACGCCCTTCTTTCAGAAAACCTGATGAAAGATCCAGCGGCATCGGGCAGATTGCGCCGACGCCCTGTCGATATTACCGGAAGCGTCTTTACCCCGCTGGCCATCCCCCAAAGGATCGAAGAAGCCTTTGATATGATTTTAGAAAAGGTGTCGAAAATCAAAGACCCATTCGAAGCATCATTCTTCCTGATGGCTCAGATCACTTACCTCCAACCTTTTGAGGATGTGAATAAGCGCGTTTCCCGCCTTGGCGCCAACATCCCTCTTATCAAAGCAAACGTTTCACCTTTATCGTTCATTGAGATACCTGAGGCCGCGTATTTCCAAGGAACTCAAGCAATTTATGAATTGAATGAAACGCGACTGTTGGCAGAAGTTTACTTAGCAGCCTACGAGCGATCCTGTCAGCGCTATGCTGCGATTGTGAAATCCATGCCGGAACCGGATCCGTTACGGCTACAATACCGAAATGAGATCAAGTCCATGGTCCGCGACACTGTTCTTGGAGCTTTTACCGGACTTGACGAGTATGTCGATGCAGAGAGCCTCGTTTCAAATGGAGATAAACTTCGTGAAATCATCGACGAAGAAGTTGATGCTCTCCACGAAGGAAATCTGATGAGGTATGGTCTTCGCAGAAGTCAGTTCGAAGCTTGGATTAGCAACACTCAGGATACTCCTGACGGGCCTTGATGCGCCTCTGATAGAAATACCAGTGCGAATTGGGTATTTTGCCGAAGTTTTTCCGACTAGGAGACCAATTTCATAGTGTGAGAAACACCAGTTTTGATGATGAGAGCAAAGGTTTATTCTGGTTCAGGCGCGTTGGTCACTACTTAAACCGTTGCGGGAAGCTTCAATCTTTCCGACCAAGCCACCAAATCGCCCCCGCCCTCCTGCTCCTGCCAGCACTTATAGGCCCGA
The DNA here is from genome assembly GCA_963976475.1 of uncultured Rhodobacterales bacterium. Taxonomy (GTDB): domain Bacteria; phylum Pseudomonadota; class Alphaproteobacteria; order Rhodobacterales; family Rhodobacteraceae; genus Yoonia. The sequence goes on along the minus strand of CAXBKX010000022.1, from coordinate 156 downwards.
CGAAAATCGAGTGGCACCATATCATATCCAGCATTCTTCAGAGAAAGGCTGAGCGACGGGTTTGCAAAAGGCTGATCATGGCCCTGCCTGCTAGGGAAAATGGTAAGCGGCGGCCGCGGCCCATTGATTTTTCAATTGCGTTTGGTCGATCGCGTG
>CAXBKX010000021.1:0-35768 GCA_963976475.1 uncultured Rhodobacterales bacterium | reverse complement strand
GCAACTTCAAAACGCCGCCTAATCACACCGTCACCAACTTTTGGGCTTAACTCCACATCAAAGCGCTCAAAGACATGTCCAATGTCGGGCCATGTTATGCGTCCGATTTGGAACCGCTCATTTTGAAACATCAACCAGACCGATGGCTGTTCGGGCACACCCATCATCCGGTCTCGTTCAACATCGGCCAGACACGCCTGACGAATGTTTCGGTCGGGCATCCGGATGAACTTGGCCCTGTTCAAAATCTGGAACGGTTTATCTTTGAATAGGAAGTGTGAGCAAAAGCCATGACCCAAATCCCATTCCTCCAATTTGCATTTCTTGATTTTGAGGCCAGCAGCCTTGATGCTGAAAGCTGGCCAATCGAGGTAGGTCTCAGCTGGATCGACGAAAACCTAAATGTGCAAACCTTTGAAAGTTTGATCCGACCCGCACCCGAGTGGCCCGAACACGCGTGGAGCCCGGTCAGTGCCAAAGTCCACAATATCCCGCGCAGCGATCTAGCTGATGCTCCCGATGTCCGCACCGTTGCAAACGACCTTCTTACGGCATTGAACGGACGGACCGCATTGTCCGACGCGCCGCCGTTTGAACGTCATTGGCTTGATCGGTTATGTGTCGCCGCAGACGTCACAGATCACGTATCACTCATGGACTTTCATGCGATCACAGGGCGCAACTTCTCTTCGACCGCGCTCGACTTTCTTTACGAGCGCTTGGAACGCATCAACGCGCCACATCGCGCCGGCCCAGACAGCGCGCGGTTCGCGCGAGGATGGCTTACTGGCATGCGTCGTGAGCGGGAAATGTAGCGGCCGTAGTGGCGGCCAAGCGGGACGCGGCTCCAAAGGAGCTTGAGATTGACGGCAGCTTGGTCAAACCGATCAATGGGTATCGAATAGCCCCAAAGCTGCGCCGCCAGAGACTTTTTCGGCGGCGCAGCTTCTAGTCTGGAACGTGACGCGCTTATTGAATGACGAAGATGATTGGCGTTCGTGCCTCTGCGCCTTCAACGGCAAAGACCGCAATCTCGCGGTTGATAGCATTCACGCCACGGGTGTTTTGGAGCGGATCGTAGAACGGGCCTTCTTCCTTCGTGACACCCGCGCCAGCTGCATACCCCCTCCCCACTGGCAAAGTTCATGAGGCGGAGTCCGACGGAGCGGCTCCCATTTTGGGCCGTCGTCACATCCGGCCAAAATCTCTCACGAAGCTGAAAGAAAATGCTTTCCATAAGCCCTCCGCGTCGGCCAGCGCACCAAAACTGGAACACCAGTTTAGCGAGAGAACGTTAAATATCATATCGCCGCTTAAAGCATAACTGGCGGGCGTTGCACGAGAAGCGCAACGGAAGCGCCGCCAAACAGACTGCGACGACCACTGCTACCATTTCGTCTCTGCACAACTCACGAACAAATCAACCAGCGTCGCACTTGGGACCGCACCGTCTGCCAGCAGATGGCTGGCGATGAGATCGACCGCAGCAAGGTTGCGGTTGAGAATAGTTGTCGCTTGTTTCTGCGAGTCATCAAGCCTGCGGCTGATCTTTGGCCGCAGCGCCTTGTCTCGGCCGAATGCGTGCTTGATCGCGGCGGTATCGGGTTTGACGTTTAGGTTGGTCTCTTCAAGCAACCCTAGCGCTTCGCCGATCGCGAGCCGTGTGGCCTGCAGACGCATCCTTGCATAAGTTGGCCCCTCTGCCCCGACTTTGCCTTTCTGAATGATGCGCAGCGCCTCGCCCGCCAATAGCGCTGCCAGCCGCCCTGACACCGCCTTGGTTGTTTGGCGGGTTGTATTGGGGCCGGTATGCACCAGAGCGCCATTGCGTGTCATGGTGATCGCAATTGGCACCTCGGCCCCTGAGAGATAGGTCACAACAGCGCTTGCTGCAGCAGAGAGCGCCTGTGTGCGCCGATCCGCGTCGTGCCGTGTGGCAGCCCGGTTTCCTCCCGCTTCTCTCGCAAGCGTCGACATCCGCCGTGCCACGCGCATGGATCCGCGCTCTCGAAACGCTAAGAGTAGTGCTCCTCGTGACAAGAGTTTCATTTCCGCCTCGGTTGGCAAGGCCGCACGAACCGCACCCACGCTGATCTGACCCGTTGCTGAGCTCACATCTGCGATCACGGCGAGAACAACATCGCGACTTGGCGCATCAATATGCAACATCGGCAGATGCGCCAGACAACCCTGCAGCTGGCTGGGGTCAGACGTAATGACGACCAGTGCTGGGGCCTCCGACACAGCGTCTAATGCGCGCTTCAGCTGCAGACCGTGGGGGTCACGATCCAGAGTGATAATTGTTGCGGGCGGGACAGGCTTTGGGTCATCAAAGTCATTCACCGCTGGTCGCGCCCGGAACCGTAGTAGTGCTTTCTGCAGCGGCGCCACGTCTTCTTCGCGCTCGCATAAAATCACTGTTGCGGACCCCGGTCGCAGAAGCCGATCAATTGTCAGCTGATCCTCGAACCGCGCTGCGATTTGTGCAATTGCAAGCAGTGCATTTGCGCGGCTTCGATTTGGGCTGTCATATGTGGCTGTTGCGAGATTCAGCGCCAGTGGATCATCGCCGATTGCCAATGCCGCTGCGATGTCCCGCGCTGACAATTGGAGGTCGCTTGTTTGCGCGCATACGGCAGGGGCAACATAGTCCGGATCAACATCCGCGAAGGCATGCGTGAGCTCACTCTCCGAGAGGAGCTCCAGATGCGCGCCAAGGATAACTTCGGGCACGAAGTCAGTATCGGAAGTGTTGTTCAAGACATCTAGCAAGTAGGCCGCGCGCTCCGCTCGCGCCTCCCCCGCAAGGGATTGATACGCGGCCATCTCGAACGCTTCGTCAAACGGGTCATCCGCTGGGCGCTTTCCGTGCGCCGCATCGTCGTAAAGTGGGCGCCAGACGGGGCCATTCTTGCGCGGCTGTGAGCAAAAAGTCGTCAAAAAATCTGATACGTTCATGGTGATCTCCAATGGTCAATAATGGAATGGGGTCAAAAGCGCTGAGCGCTGGACATAGAAATAGAAAAAGTAGGGGTTGGCGGTGCGGCCGTGCCGCACTGCCACTTGATGCGTCAGCCCGCGCCATAGCGCTGCGCGATCTCATCCATCATCGCGTTGAGGATGTCTGCAGCCTCTCGGCGATAGATCTCGCCCAGCGTGTTGATACCGTCGCCAAACTCCGATTTTGGCACCACCAATTCCGCGTGGAACTCCTTCATCGTCCGATGACAGGCTTGTTCTTCCGCGACCGCAAGATTGCCTGTCGGCATCGGCACAACACGCAGGACCTCCGTCTTCGCGGAACGATCAATGCCCAATTGATGGCGAAGGCGTTTCTCAGGCCTTGCACTATAACCCAGCTTCAACACGGTCAGCCCCGGCAGCGCGATCTGAAACAGGTAGATAAACGACTTGTTTGCCGACCAACTCACCCCACAATTTGCGCAGGAGCAGTCACCCCAGACCATATTGCCAATCATGACGTCTTGCGTATGGCCGCAGCTATGCTGGTAGCTGCGATAGCCGAGCCTACCGTGCTCGGCGGCTCCGACAAGGGTCCAGTCGTGTTTGGACGCTTGTTCCGCGTAGCGTGTCTCGCGACAGCTCTCACAGCTGACGTTGTGACCACCCGCCGCCGCCCGCTCAACGCGGATATACTGGCTGCGGACCTCATGGTCACAATAAAGCCGGAAATAGCCGTAGTGACGATCGTTCAGATCTTGGCGCAGCCATTGTGCTTCGATGGATCCAGCGGCCGCGATACGACGCGCAAGGATGCAAGGGTGGCACAGCGGGCAATGGTCGCGCAGGACGTTCAGCCGCACCACAGAGAGGGCACCGCATGCGTGGCAGCGCACGACCCCGTGGTAGCGATCTAAAACGCGGCCCAGAAGGTCAAAGCCCTTTTGCTGGGCCGCAATGTGCCAGCTCAGTTTGCACGGCATGTCCCAAGCCGGAAGGACATCATCGCCGATGGTGAAATTATGAGGGATCAAGTTGAAATTTGCGAAAGTGGTAACTCCTGTTTTGGATGGGGAATAGACATCACGGATCGTCGCCACCCGGCTCAGCCGGATGACAGACGTTCAGAAATGAGGGGATTGGATTAGGCTGAAACAGCGTCTCGCAAATCAACCGTCGGGCTACTCAACCCAGTGGTGCCGGGATCAAACCAAGCGTCAGCAGAGCGCGCATCGGTCTGCGCCGCGGTGATCATCTGATCCATCATGTCGGCCATCGCCATCAAGCGACGGGCAACATGGCGCAAGGTTGTGTCGGACCGAAAGAAGCAGCGCAGTGCCGCGCTCCGCACTTTGCGAGAGCGCTCTCGCAACCGTGCCACGTTGCCGCCGCCGTCAGCCAAAAGCAAAAGCATCTCGCCCGCTGCCATGACGCAGTCTCGCGCATCAGGGTGCCCTGCCCTGAACGCATGCAGTGCATGTTCAGCTCGGGTCCAGGCATCATCGGCGGCATCAACATAGGACGACAACGCCAGATCAAACCACTGATCATCGAGGCAGTCATCTGCGGCGCGGGCGGCCTGCAACAACGTCAACACATCGTCAAACGCAGGTAACGCATCAACAGATGGAGCGGAAATAAAGTCGGGGGTTTTGGACACGCCATCGGGCGTGCTAAAGGCAGTATAGGTCATGAAGATCTCCATAGGATCTGAGTGGTTTAGTGAGGGTGCAGGAGGTCCAACTCTTGCATCCTCATGACAAATATGACATTATGATTTCACAATGTCAAACGGAGATTTCAATGTCAAAAATGGGACGCCCAACAGTCGATACAGCGCCAGTCACAGTGCGTCTGCCGTCAGGCACAATAAAGCAAATCGACGAGGCGCGGCGACAGTTTGAAGACCTCCCTACCCGCCCAGAAATGATCCGCCGCATGATTGAAGATTGGTTGCAGAGAAACGATCCTCAATAACCACTTTGGCCGCCATTATTGCGCGACTCGGAGCAACGCGTGCACGGCATAGTCGCTCCGAAGCTAAATCTAGGGATGAATTGTTTTGTAAATCTGAGGCCCTTCTTGTCGCATCAAGTCTTGAACGACTGACGGCTTTTTGGCGATCAGTGATAGCAGGACCTGTGCCGGTTCTGTCGGATGCCGACGTCCATGTTCCCAATTGAGCAAAGTTCCCTTTGCCACACCTATGCTTTTGGCGAACGCGGTCTGTGATAGGCCAGTTTGCTGGCGCAACCTCCGCAACATTGACGCTGGTGACCACAACCTCATACACTTTTGCATCGTCGGCATCACCGTTCGCAAAAGCGATGGCTGAGCTACTCCCCAATTGTTGGACAGGATCTGGCGTAATTTAAGCTACTCTTTGCACCTGCTGATCGGGATTGGTTGTTTCAGTTCTCTGCCAATAGACCACAGCAGGTGGTTTGCCGCCAAGAGAAGAGTGCGGGCGCTTGTGATTGTAGAACTCGATCCATTTTCTGACGCCAGCTCTGGCCTCTGATCCGGTTTCCCAAGCATGCAGATAGACGCATTCGTATTTCAGTGACCGCCAGAGGCGTTCGACGAAGATGTTGTCCAAGAACCTGCCCTTGCCATCCATTGAGATTCGGACACCTGAGCGCCGCAGCCGGTCCGTCCAGGCAAACGACGTGAACTGGCTGCCTTGATCTGTATTCATTATGTCAGGCGGACCAAACTTGTGAATGGCTTCGTTCAGCGCATCGACGCAGAACCCGGCTTCCAGAGTGTTTGAGATGCGCCACGCCAGCACTTTGCGGGTGTGCCAGTCCATGATAGCCACCAGATACAGAAAGCCCCGCCGCATCGGCAGATAGGTGATGTCGGCGCACCAAACTTGATTGGGCCGATCCACGCGAAGGCCACGTAGCAGATAGGGGTAAATCTTGTGACCCTTCGCTGCCTTGCTGGTATTGGGTTTCTGGTAGATCGGCATAAGGCCCATCAGCCGCATTAAACGTCTGATCCGCTTTTCGTTGACCACGTGATTTTCATTGCGCAGGTGCCATGTCATTTGGCGAACGCCATAAAACGGTGTCTCCAAGAACTGCTTATCAATCAGACGCATTAGATCGAGGTTCATCTCGCTCTCGCCCTTAGCCTCATAGTAAAATGACGATCGTGAGAGCGACAGCAGGGCGCATTGTCTACCCACAGATCCACGGCTTGAGCTTTCTTGACAAAAAATCGTTGGCGACGGCCAACTCCCCGATCTTGGCATGCAGGTCTTTTACTTGCTCTTCATCCACTTCAGGTGCCTTTCGGCTGCCCCGTTCGAACACACCAAGATGCGCCCTCAAGCAAAGCCCGCTTCCATTGATGGATCATCGTAGGATGCACGCCGAACCGACTGGCCAACGCGCTGACCGTCTCCTCGCCCTTCAGTGCTTCCAGCGCGACCTTCGCCTTGAACTCTGGGTGATGTTGCTTCCGCTTCGACATCTTGATCTCCTTCGTGTTGAAGATCAGCAAACTACAAATCGCAGCTTACGTCAGTGTCCTAATTTCGGGGGGTAGCTCAGGCGTCTTCCAGGCCATTCTTCACGCTCTCAAATGCACTCGTGTTTCGTCTCCAGATCTTGATATCTTACGACAATCATTTTGCTCATCTCGACGGCCGCAGCTTGTTCTGTCTTTGACAGGTTGGCCTTTTCATTTTTGGCAACCACTGTGATCAGGAAAATCGGCCTACGCTGAGGGAAAATATCCGGTCTTAGAGTCTGATTCAAAACTATACGCGGGATTTCATGAGCTTGCGGGCATGCGGGTTACACGCCTGATGTGCGCAATGAGGAGCCAGGCATCGGCACTTGCGATAGTTTTCTCCCAGTCTTTTGCCATTCGGCGGCATCTTCCAAGCCATGCAAAGGTCCGCTCGACCACCCATCTTCGGGGAATGACCTCGAAGCCCTGCGCAGTGTCGGAACGCTTGACGATCTGTAGCGTCCAACGTCCGATCTTCTCCAGCGCGCCCCTAAGTTTTGGTCCAGCGTAACCTCCATGGGCAAAGATATGGCGCAGCAGTGGATAGGCGCTCGAGATGGATTCAAGCAGGCCAACGGTGTCAGTGACTAGCTTCAATAGGCCGTTGTCGCGCCAGTCATAAAAGTAGCGCCGCACTGTCGAGACCGGCGGAAAGTCATTGGGCAACATGCGCCACTGGCAGCCGGTCGTCGCGATGTAGAGGATCGCGTCAAACACCTCGCGCAGATCAGTCGTCCGGGGCCGACCGGTCCGCCTGACCAAGGGCATCAGCGGCGCTACCAGCGCCTGCACAGGCTACAGATTTTGACCATCCCCCGCCAGTGGGGTAGTCTAATCGTGCCGGGAAAAACAAAACGCTCATGAGAGCGTAGGATTCTGCACTGTCCGGCATCAGACCCCTTCAAGGAAGAAACCCAGAAACGTCTGCGGCGCCTTCACGAGGCGGTGAACGTATTTTTGTCACGCCTGACAAATCTCAAACCGCACATTCTGTTGACAAATACATACGAGCTGGTACGCTTTTTCGGGGCAGGCGACACCGGACACGAACTGCCGCTGTTTCCGGCCTGCACCTGCGGGCATCTATTCTTCACACATAACTCTTAGTTATAAGAATCGTGACGGCTAAGTTGACACGAGGCAAAGCAATGAAATACTGACACCCAATACAATTTCGGATTGATCAAGCTTCTCGACATTAATTGCACAAGCGGGTGTTGTGAATTTGCACAGACGGTTTGATGAAAATCTAAATACAAACGAGAACCCCAGTGCCCCTTTATCACATCGGATTTCACAAGACGGCCACGTCACTTTTGCAAAACAACTATTTCAAAGAAGCCCATGGCTATCACCCCGTTGATCGCGTTTCTTTGCTATCTTTATTTGTGCAGAAATTTGGCGCCGGTTATTTAACGGTGGCCGAGAAGACGGCGCTGCAAGATAGCAAAATTGCGGCTGACAAGGCGGGGCATGTTTTGGTTTTGTCGCATGAGCGGCTTTTGGGATATCCGTCTTCGGGGGCTTATGACCGGCTTGCCATTTTGCGACGTCTAAAGCAGGCATCACCTGATGCAAAGATTATGGTGGTCATACGAGAGCAAAAATCGTGGCTCTATTCCATGTGGAAGCAAACATTGATTGATGGTGACCATCGAAGCCTCAAGGCATTTTTGCAGCAACAACACCGCTATGATCCAACCCGGCGCATACCGGGTTTTAATGATGCTGTGATCGATTATCTAGAATTGCACGAGACCCTTGTCGCAGAATTCGGGTCTGCCAATGTTCTTATGATTCCATTTGAGCATTTGCGTAAATCGCCGGATAGCTTCTACGCCGCAATCCAGAAATTTTCGGGGGCACAGGGTCCGACGTCACCGCCTTACAACGAGCAGGTAAATACAAGTAAATCGATCTTTCATCTGTTGGTTATGCGCGGGCTTCACCGGCTTGTTTTCAGGACAACATTGTCGCCTTGCGGTATTATTCCAACCCATGGCTTTATTGGCAAAGGGGTTTATCAACTGACATTACGCGTGTTGCGCATCCTGGATTATGTGACGATCCTTAATTTTCGCGCCAAGACGCACAAAGCCGTTATTGCAAGGCATTGCGATGCAAAATTTACCCGGCAAAACATAGAACTTTCGAAAAGATTAGGCCATGATCTTTCTGAATTTGGATATTACTGATGGGCGCCGGTGCAATTTTGCAAAATAACAGAGCTTCGGGATTCTTATGAGAGCACGCGATAGAGGGACGGTTACTTTATGGTAGATGAACAGGTCTCTTTTGGGCCGTCAACCAAGCCGGCCAAACGCATCTTGCGGCGCTTGCGGTCGTTTGTTTCAACACGCCCATTCATCTATTTGCCGCTGCGCAAATTGCGCAAAGCCAAAACCGTTGTCGGCCCAGATACGCAGTTGCTTATCGAGGGCGCACCACGTTGTGGGAACACATGGACAGAGGCGCTCTTGCGGTATGCCTATGAGGGCAATATTCGTCTCGCGCACCACTCTCATGCCGCAGCCCATGTGAAAGCCGCAGTGCGGCGCGGCATCCCCAGTCTTGTTTTATACCGTGAGCCAGACGCCGCTATTCAGTCTTTTTTCGCGATGAAGAACGTGTCGCAAACGGTGTCTGTAGGGGATGCCTTTAGCGAATACACGCGATTTTATGCTCATGTGATGCCGCTTTCAAAGGACCATGTGGTCTTTGCATCTTTCGAGGATGTTACTGTGCGGCCCGATCTTGTTATTGCAAAACTGAATGAAAAGTTCGGACTTGGGTTCCGGTCGTTTGATGCGGATTCCGAAGCCGACAGGCAGGCGGTTTTTGACATGATGGACCAAAACCCGCGCCGGCGCGGCGAAAAAAATGCGACCATCTCACACAGCAACCCCAACCATTACGATGAAAAGAAGGCGCAAATTGTTGCGGCGGCCAAAAAGGCGATCCTTGAGCCGCAATTTGCAAAACAGCGCGCAGCGGCGCACAAGGTTTACGGCCAGCTGAAATCGGACATTCAATAATGCAGCCCCGGTTTCTTATCATTGGTGCGATGAAGGCGGGCACGACGACGCTATATGAGGATCTTGCCGCTGTTTCGGGGCTTTATTTACCGCCGGAAAAAGAGCCGGATGATCTGGCCTATGCGCAGGCAGATACGCCCGAGGGGGTCGCACGTTATATGGCGAAATTTGCAGCCGCCCCTGCCAATGCCATCTGTGGCGAGGCCTCGACAACCTATGCCAAGCGGCCAACTTACGAAGGGGTTGCGGACCGTGCTGTTCGCCTTTTGGGGCCTTCGCTCAAAATTATTTACATGCAGCGTGATCCGATCAAGCGCATGATCAGCCAATATCACCATTTGCAGGGTCTCGGGCAAGAGACGCGCAGCCTGAACGAGGCCGTCACGCAAGACGAGACCTATGTGGCATATAGTAGTTATGACTGGCAGCTTGCGCCATGGCGGGCGGTGCTTCCCGAGACGCAAATTCTGATTGTGCGCTTTGAAGATTATATCGCCAACCGTCCGGTCATTTTTGCGCAGATTTGCACGTTTCTGGGTGTGGCGCCCGACCAGAGACCCGAAGAGACGCACCGCAATGCCTCTGCGGGTAAGGCTGTTGTCAAACCGGGGTCTTTGATGGCGAAAATAGCAAATTCACATTTCTACCTATACCGGATCAAACCGCTGATCTCGACCCGGACGCGAGATAAAATCAAAGCGCTGATCTTACCCAAGACGGCGGCTTTGACCCAGACGCTCTCGGACGACGCGCGCGCCTATCTGACGACTAAATTGGCCGAGAAGAAAGCAGACCAATAGACACTGTTTCACAGTTGGGTTAGGGATATCAGGTGCCTAAACCGCCACCGGATCAGTTTGACCGCCTAGCAAAGCCTTAAGCGAGGTCTCGTGCAATTACTATATAAAGCAACGCTATTTCTGAATTTACTACTATCTGCCATTTCCTTTATGGCCGTTATATTTGGAGCTAGTGAAATGTTCCTGCTCGTGACTTTCGGCCACCTGTCATTGGCGGGGTTAATTTTTGCACCTTGTTTTTTACGTAAGGATATTTCGTTAGTCGATCCTTTGAATTTAGTCGTCTTATACATCATAATAGGCGCAGTCATTCCTGTCTATTTTGTGGCGTTTAATCAAACTCCGCGCATCCAGTATATGATGGCTGGTCGTTTTAACTATGAGTTTCTTTATGGGGCGAGTTGGTTTGTAATTTCAGCTTTTCTCATTGGAGTTGGAAACACTGCGTGTCGGTCGAGAGTAAGAGCAGAGTATATATTGCCACTTGACACCGATATTTCGGTGCGAGGCGTTCAATTTGCATTGGTAGCAGGCGTAGCAATTTCTGCGCTTAGTATTCTCGTCTACATTCAACAAACTGGGGGCTTAAGCGCAACAATTAGTGACATCTCAAGAAAACGAGCCATTGAGGTAATTTCGAACGGAGAGGTCGTATATACTGGCGCCGGATACCTAAATATGATGAAAAATATCTCTATTATTACAGTCTTGGTCACGCTGCCATATTATTTGGCGCGCTACACACGGGTACCTCGCGTAATCTCATATCAACTTTGGGCGCTTGTGGTTCTGGCTTTAACCGTGCCGTTTCTATCAAGCTCCCGTTCGGGCGCCGTGTTTGTGATCTTGGGGATTTTGATTGCGCTGAGTGTTCGCGATAGACTTACTATTCGGATACAATTGATGAGCGCCATGGCAATTATTTTGGGTTTTTTGGTGATGACAGCGCTGCGAACTACAGCCCAACGGTCAGCCGAGTTTAGCCTTATCGACCCACTTTCCGCATTTGCAGAAACTGGGAATGGACTATCTATCGTCGGAACGTCGCAGATCATTATGGGCGTGCCCGAGCGCATGGACTATCAACTTGGATCAACATATTTTACTTGGGTATTTGCGCCTATCCCGCGGACAATTTGGCCGAGCAAACCCGAGATTTCCTTGGGCAAACGCGTCAAGGCAGAGGTTTTGCAGCAATCTGTTATTAGAACAGGACGGCCAGCAAGCTTTATGGGAGAAGGCTGGATTAATTTTGGGCCAATCGGATTTCTTATAAGTTCGCTACTATTTGGGTATGTGCTGCGACTGATTGGCAATTCACTTTTACCAATCATAAAAGAACGGTCATTTGCTGTCCCGCTATTCTACACACTTAGCCTGAATACTGCCGCGCTATCAAATGCTGCGTTGTCTCAGGGTATCGTGCGGATTTTATCGGATGTCGCAGTAATTATTTTTGTATACCTTATAATCCGTTATTCTTTCGGTAGAAAACCAGCGTATCGGAACCTACAGCCGACGCCGGTAACCGAACCACAGCAGTAACTCGCATGTCACAAGAAGCGTTGCAGATACGCTTGTTGCGATTGCAGCACCCAGACCTCCGTAAAGCGGGATCAGGGCGAAATTCAGCACAAGATTCACCCCAAGTGCGATCATTGTCAGATATGCAAACCGCATCTGAAGCCCCGAAACGATAAGGAACGAGGACGTTATTGCACTGATAGCAGCGGCGATCTGGCCTGCACTCAGGACGGCAAGAATGGGCGCGCCGGGCTGGAAGTCGGTGCCATAAATAAAGCTCATAATGGGTGCTGCAAAAAAGATCAGAGCCGCACTTGTCGGCACCGAAACCAGCAACGCCGCCCCGAGCCCAAGCCGCATCATGCGCTTGAGTTTCATATGCTGTCCGGCTGCAATCGCGGCACTAATTCTTGGGGTTAATACCGTCGACAGCGCGATCATCGGGAAGAGTTGGACAAATGTAACGCGCATTGCTGCCCCGTAAAAGCCCACCGCTTCCATGCCTGCAAGAGGTGCCAACATCAGCACATCGCTTTTATTCATCAAAAGCTTGGCCATCAATCCGGCGAGCGCCGGCAGGCCGGTAATCAGCCACATCTTCAGGTGCACTTCGGGGGCGGCTGATCGCGCTTGGGCTGGCATCGCTTGGCGGACAAGCCAGATGCCGATGGCTACTCCGCCAAAGCTTGCCGCCGCATAAACATAGAGTGCCGCCTCTGGCCCAGATGCCAATGTCGACAGAATGGCAAGTGCTACGACAAGCGGCGGGATCAGCTCGTCGATAGCAATGCCCCAGCCCGACCGGTCAAACGATGCGAGGCTGCGCCGATAAACCGTGCGGAGTGACATCATCGGCATGATTAAAGCGCCCAGTAACAGGCCAAGGTATAAGTCGCTTTCGCGCCCGACCATGAGAGCTGTGAACACCATAAGCGCGGCCACAGCCATGCTTGATACCAAAGCTGCAACAGGCCCTATGCGCAAAAGCCCCCGCAACAAACCCCATTCGCCTGTTTGCACATAAGCCGGGACAAACCGTGCCATGACCATCGGCCACCCAAGTCCGCCCAAACGCCCTGCCACCAATCCTATGCCCATCGCATAGGTAAAGACGCCGTATCCTTCGGGGCCAAAGCTGCGTGCGGCAAAAATTGCCATGCCCAGTTGTGCAAACCGCGCAAGAATCGATATCGATAATGCCTTTGCCATCATCTTGCGGATGGTTGGTGCCGTGTTCATGTCATGTGCTTTTGCGTGATTGTGTTCACAACATCCAAAAGACGTGCCGCATCCGTCTTTTGGTGATCATCCCAAAGCGACAGGGCATGGGTAACCGCGGCTTTATAGGCGTCGGGTTTATTGCGCCAAGCGACAATCTGGTCGCAGGCCTGTTGCACAAAACGATCCTCGGGGAGAACCCAGCCAGTCCCGTACAACTGGCTGGGAATACATCCACGCGGTGTTGCTAGCACAGGAATCGCCTGTGTCAGAGCCTCGAAAATCGTGACCGGCTGAGCCTCTTGTGCATACCGCGAGGGGAATAGAAGAACATCAATCTGATCCCAAAACGTCTCTTTTTGGGCATCATAAACCGGGCCCGCATAACGGCGCGTCTCGGGGTTTTGTGCGATAAACGCTTGAACGCGCGCGCCGGTCTCTTGATCCGCAAACGGCCCCGCGATCACTGCATTTATCTTATGGCCGGCACGATCAACCGCACGCACGGTTTCCATGAACCTGTCGATCCCCTTTGGCAGGCTGACGTGGCTTAGATAGCCGACAGTGTCTAACTGGCTGCGCAAGCGCGGGGCTGTTACCGTCGGCACCAATGCGGCATTTCCCAGTGTTAGGGTCTTGATATCTTGCCCATACTGCGTCCGAAGCCCATGCTCCATCTCGGGACCCAGCACGATGTGGGTCACAGCGGATCCCAACCGCTTGATGACTGCCGCCATGTGCGGATCGCGTTTATTGACGTAGGTGGACACGTGATGGTGAAGAAAAACATGGGCAAAATGTTTAGTAAGATGACGCATCTCAATCCGATTAAGAATAAGACCATGTACTGAATCAGGCACCATATAACAAACGTCGGCGCTGTGGGCAGCGCGGCTTGCTTGCCGCACACAACGCCAAATCTGAAGATGTTTAAGAATGCTCCAGCGAACCCCTTTTAAACCACGCAAGTTTGTGACCGGGTAATAGCTTAAAAATCCGGTCTCGGAGAGAGCGTCGCGCATGGCCGCAGACATCAAGGTCATGCCATTTACAGGTGGGGGGGTCGCGGCAATAAAGTGAACGCGCCGTCCGGTTTGATGGGTCTTAGGATTCCTCACTTAGCAACCAGTCTTTCCGATACTTCAACACAAGACGTTGATTATCTATGTTCATTTCTCTCCCCCCTTGTGAGGGGTGTGGGATTGCTCGGGGTCAATTGCCTTAATCAAGCAAGGTGTTTGTGTGATAAAGCTGCCGTATTGGATTGTTTCGAGTAATGCTTGTGCAACTTGCATCAAGAGATGGGCTCCACTTTTTGGCAGTGAATTTACGATGATCGGTGGGCGTGTTTAATAATCGTGCGGGCTGGCTGTGATACGTGCAATCGCACGCGGTGCCCTATTGACCAAGGCTTTGGTTTTCCGGAAGGGCGCAGAGTATAATATCTTATTCATTGCGAACGCCCACCCGTCCGTATCAATTGGTCCGCTTGGGTGACAAAAGCATCAACCACTGCCTCGCCGTCCCAGCAATCCAGCGCGCGCGCGCGTGCGGCTTTGCCCATCCGGGCTCTCGCTTCGGGGTCATCCAACAGGTCAGCAATAGCCTTTGCCATTTGAGCCGCGTCACCGGGAGGCGTTGTCACACCGCAGCCCTCCATTTCTTGCCCCAAGGCGGAATTTGCAGCGGTCGTTGCCACGATAGGGCGACCTGATGCCAACATATTTGTCAACTTTGAAGGCAAAACAAGATCCTCTGCCCCGGCTATTTGCGGCAAAAGATGAATTGTTGCCATGCCCAAAAGGTCGTTGAATGCCGCAACGGGTTGCAGCGGATGAAATGAAATGTTTGGACTACCTTCTGACTGCGCTTTCAAACTTTTGGCCATTGGTCCGTCGCCGCAAATAACAAAGCCAAGATCACTGCGATATCGTAACAGGCGGGCAACGTGCGGGATGATTTCCAATCCCTGCTTATTTGCAAGGTTTCCAGAATAAAGCGCTACAAAAGGTGTCGAAATGCCCAATGTTTCTTTGAATGCGGGGGCCACATCCTTGGGAGATATATGATCCAGCTCTGCCCAGTTGCGTAACTCATACAGGCGGCTGTCATCGACACCTTTTTCGCGCAGCTTTTGCATCATGGGCGCCGAAAGGGTGCTTATTTTGTCAAAACGGCTTAGAATAAATTTCTCGAACATCAGCGCCAATCGCCCACTGCGTGTTCCCTTTTTAAGCAATCCCGTCGCAAAGGCCGCATCAATTTCCAAATCCTGGATGTGCAGCCAGCACTTGGCCCGCGATAATCGTGCAGCCAACCACGCGACAGGCGCCGCAAGCAAGGCAGGCGCCACGATCACCACCAAATCCGGTCGCTGTGTTGCGGCGCGATATAACATGACAGGCAATGCAGTCAGGGCAAAACTGGCATGGTGCAAAATCCGTTTGGCCCCGGAAGGGTGCGCGGGCACATAATGCGGGCAATGGATGACACTCACCGTCCCATCCAACATTGCGCGGCGATACCAAAACCGTGGATACCCTGCTTGGCGCCTCCAAGCCGGGTAATAGGGGTGGGCTGTGACAACTTTCACATCATGGTGCCGCGCGCTCAATTTTCGGGCGAGCCCTGTTGTGTAAAGACCTGTAGAAATAATTTCAGGTGCAAAATTGATGCCAAGAATGAGAATTTTCAAGGAGTGTCCGCCGAGGTGGGTTCTATAAACTTCAGGTATGGTTAACTGTTTTTGCACCTGCATTAAAGGAAATTGTTGTTCCCCATATATCAAACGCTTGGTAGTGTGTAGTGTGCTGTGTATTTGCTGATTGCTCGAAAGTGTGGTTAACAGCACAAAATTCGACCAGTTTGGCCTCGACACAACCGCCAAATTACAAATTAAGAGTTTATCACGTATGTCAAAACCTTTGAACAGTGACCCTGCGCTTGGAGCAACCGAGCAGGTTGTCGATATCGGCGCAATCCTAGGCATTATCTGGCACGGCAAATGGCTTATTGGTGCGGTTATGACCGTGTTTATTGCGGTCGCTTTTTACTACGCTTTTATTGTGGCGACACCCACGTATCGCGCAACAGCTGTTGTGATTCTTGAAACACAGCAGAACAGCGTCGTGGATTTGCAAAGTGTTGTCGGCGGGATGTCGGCGGATACATCCGCAGTCAACTCTGAAGTAGAGGTTATCAAAGCGCGCGGTCTGATGGGCAAAGTTGTGGATCGCCTCGACCTGATGAGTGACCCCGAATTCAATCGTGAATTGCAGGAGGTTAGTCTCAAACAGAAGCTGAAAGACGGGATCAAAGAGCTTGTCGGATGGTCCAATGCTCCCCAGCAGGATTTACCCGCTGCTGTGATCGCACTGCGAAAGCGGGACAAAACGGTTTCCGCGCTTTTGGAAAGTGTCTCTATTCGCAATGTGCCACAAAGTCTGGTTTTTCAGATCACTGTCGAAAGTCAGGGGCGCGCTAAGGCAGCCTTGATCGCTGATACGATCGTAGAGATCTACATTTTGAACCAGCTTGAGGTGAAATTTGACGCCACAGAGCAGGCAACGAGTTGGCTATCCGAACGGGTCGCAACATTGAAAGTTGAATTAGAAGGAGCCGAAGCAAAAGTTTCTGATTTTTCGGGTGCAACCAGCCTTATTTCACCAGAATCTCTGGGCGGGCTCGAACGCCAAGCCAAAGAATTGCGCGATCGTATTTCAGCCGCAACCGAAGCTGTAGATCTTGCGCAGGCCAAGGTCGTTTCGCTTGCCGGTTTACAGACCCGCAAGCAACAAGCCGACACAACCGGTGACCTGCAATTGGAACGATTATTACCTCGCGTTGACACTGACCCAGCAATAGCAACTGCTTTTGATACCCGCTTTGAGCAGGTCAAATCACGCGCCGCCCTTGAAGCGAGCCGTGCCATCCAGCAGTTGAGCGTCTTGCGGGAATCGGCAGTCACCATCGAGGCACAGATCACCGATCAAAGCCAGGATCTGATCACATTGCAGCAGTTGCAGCGTGAGGCCGAAGCCAGCCGGCTTCTCTACGAATACTTCCTTGGCCGCCTAAAAGAAACATCCGCCCAAGAAGGTATTCAGCAAGCCGATAGCCGCATCTTGTCAAAAGCAGTTGTCCCCGAAGCCGCCGCTTCGCCACGCAAGCCGCTGATCCTTGCGGCAAGCGCAATCTTGGGGATGCTATTGGGGGCCACTTGGGTGTTGGTCAGTGAAGCGCGCAGCAATACATTCCGCTCGGCCCGGGAATTAGAAGCTTTCACGGGCAAAACAGTTCTAGGGCAAATTCCATCTATTCCTGTGGCTGGCCGCAAAGAAATTGTCAAATACCTTACCGAAAAACCAACCTCTGCCGCGGCCGAGGCTGTCCGGAATTTACGCACCTCCGTGCTGTTATCGGATGTCGATAATCCCCCCAAAGTGCTTGTCTCCACATCCTCGTTGCCGGGCGAAGGTAAGACCACAAATTCACTGGCGCTGGCACAAAATCTGATCGGTATGGGCAACAAGGTTCTGCTGATCGAAGGTGACATTCGCGGTCGGACCTTTACCCAGTATTTTGATAATATCCCCAAGAAAGGAATGGTTTCAGTTCTGACGGACGATGCGACCCTGGAGGATGTCATTTTTCGTGAACCCGGCTTTGAATGTGATCTGCTTGTGGGCGAGAAAACGTCTATCAATGCCGCCGACCTTTTTTCATCCAACAAGTTTCGTGAAATGTTGGAAGAATTGCGCACCCGCTATGACGTGATCATCATTGATACGCCGCCAGTGCTGATTGTGCCTGACGCGCGCATTATCGCGAAACTGGCGGATGCTGTCTTGTTTACGGTCCAGTGGGACTCCACAACAGCCGCGCAAGTTGAAGAATCTATGCGTCTGTTCCGCGATGCTAATCAGAAAGTTACAGGCTTGGTCCTTAGCCAGATCAGCGCGAAAGGCATGAAACGATACGGTTATGGCGGAAAATACGGCGCCTATGCGGGATACGGCGCCAAATATTACAACAATTGACCTGCCCCCACGGGCCGACACCGCCCTTTATCGGGGCAACAGGCCGTCCATAGGATTAGCCGCGCGCATAAACGTCCTCGTAGCGAATAATATCATCTTCCCCGAAATAGGTGCCTGTCTGCACCTCAATCAAAGCCATCGGCACTTTTCCGGGGTTTTCCATGCGATGCACGGCGCCCAGTGGGATGTAGACGGATTGGTTTTCCGTGACCAGTTTGACCACGTCATCAATGGTCACTTTTGCGGTGCCCTCGACCACGATCCAGTGCTCGGACCGGTGGTGGTGGCTTTGGAGCGACAGTGCGGCCCCCGGATGCACGACGATGCGTTTGACGTGGAACCGCTCGCCCACAACAAGGCTTTCGAACCAGCCCCAAGGGCGGTGATCTTTGGGGAATGTTTCGGCTTGTGGGGCCTTCTTTTCCTTCAGAGCAGCAACCGCCTGTTTGACCTCTTGGGTGCGCCCTTTGTGCGAAATCAGCACGGCGTCGGGCATGGCAATGGCGACGATGTCATCCAGGCCGATGCCGACGATTGCCTGGCCCTCGACCTCGGAGCGCAACAGCGTGTTGGTGCAGTCAATTGCCGTCGCCGGGCCTGACAGCGACACGCCATTTGTCTCGGTCTCGCGCCAGACAGCGGCCCAATCGCCAAGATCGGACCAGCGCCCGGTGAAGGGCACAACGGACAGATTGTCCGCTTTTTCCATCACGGCGTAATCAATCGAGATCGCTTCGGCCCCTTCCCATGCGGCAGGATCAAGGCGGGTAAAGCCAAGATCGGACTTAGCTGCATCAAGGGCGGCTTGCACCGCTTTCACCATGTCGGGGGCGTAGGTGTTAAAGGCTGCGACAATGGATTTGACAGAAAACAGGAAAATGCCCGCGTTCCACAGATAGCGCCCCTCAACCAACATCGCGGCGGCAGTTTGCGCGTCGGGCTTTTCAACAAAAGCTTTCAGCGGCAAAGGGGTTATTTCACCCGTGGGGGCCGCGGCCATTTCCAAATAACCATAGCCTGTTTCAGGGCGGTCCGGGCTAATGCCGAATGTGACCAACTGCCCGGCTTGGGCCGCGGGCACGGCCGCCGCAACAGTGGCGTTAAATGCGTCACTGTCAGGGATCACATGGTCGGATGGGGCCACCAGCATCAAGCCATCAGGGTCTGTTGCGGCCAGATGCAAGGCGGCGGCCAGAACCGCAGGCGCGGTATCACGACCCGCAGGTTCGATCAGAACGGCGCCTGTCGCAATCCCGGCCTGCGCCATCTGTTCGGTGACGATAAAGCGGAACGCATCCGCGGTCACAACAACAGGGGCGGCATAGTCAGGCCCCGCCAAGCGCGCGGCAGAGGCTTGAAACAGGCTCGTCGCCCCCATCAATGCAGAAAACTGCTTGGGATAGCTTTTGCGCGACAAAGGCCAAAGCCGCGTGCCTGACCCGCCACAAAGAAGAACCGGAGTAATCATTTTCCACCCTTATCGTTGGATTAAAATCGCTGTCTCTATAATATTATCATGTATCATCACGACTGCATAATGGCATTACTTTGCGCGCACTGCGGCCCCGCTTGCAAGTTGGTCCAGATACCACCCATAGGTTTGCGCCAGCCCGTCTCGCAGGCCGATTTGCGCGGTCCAGCCCATGCGGTCCAGGCGCGAGACATCCATCAGCTTGCGCATGGTGCCATCGGGTTTGGAGGTGTCGCAGGTGATCTTGCCGGCAAAGCCCGTGACATCAGCAATGATCTGTGCGACCTCAAAGATCGACACATCTGTGCCGGTGCCCACGTTGATGTGGGACAGCATCGGATCGGTTTGTGCGTCATATGTTGCGCGGTCCAGGTTCAGCACAAACAGCGATGCGGCGGCCATGTCCTCGACATGCAAAAACTCGCGGCGCGGGGTGCCGGTGCCCCAGATCACAACCTCGTCCAACCCGTCTTGCACCGCGCCGTGAAACCGCTGGATCATGGCGGGCAACACATGGCTGTTTTCGGGGTGAAAGTTGTCGCCCGGGCCATAAAGATTGGTCGGCATGACGGACCGGTAATCGGTGCCATACTGGCGGTTATAGCTTTCGCACAGCTTGATACCCGCGATCTTGGCCACCGCATAGGGCTCGTTTGTAGGCTCTAACACGCCTGTTAGTAACGCATTCTCGGGCATCGGTTGCGCCACAGCGCGCGGGTAAATACACGATGATCCCAGTTGCAACAGACGGGTCACCCCTGCGGCATAGGCCTGATGGATCACATTACACTCGATCATCAGGTTCTCGTAAATGAACTGCGCGGGGTATGTGTTATTGGCAATAATGCCGCCCACTTTGGCAGCGGCCAAAATCACCATATCGGGTTTTTGCGCCTGCATGAAATCACGCACAGCCACCTGATTTGTCAGGTCCAGCTCGGCGCTGGTCGCTGTGATGATTTCATGCCCGCCCGCCGCCTGTAATTGGCGGGTAATGGCCCCGCCAACCATGCCGCGATGACCGGCCACATAGACACGCATATCCTAGCCCTCGACACTCACAGGCAGATCCAGCCCGTGCTTTTTCAGCAAAGCGTAACGCTGGGCCGCCTTGTGATCCTCTGCCACCATCTCGGCGCACATCTCTTGTGCGGTGATTTCCGGCACCCAGCCCAGATTTTTCTTGGCCTTGGCGGGATTGCCCAACAGTGTTTCCACCTCGGCAGGCCGGAAATAGCGCGGATCAATCCGCATCACGACATCGCCAACCTTGAGTGCTGGCGCCAGATCGCCGGTAATCGCTGTAATCGTCGCAATCTCGTCAGTGCCTGTCCCCGTAAAGTCCAACGCAATACCCAGTTCTGCCGCCGACCACATGATGAACTCGCGCACGGAATATTGCACGCCGGTCGCGATGACATAATCCTCGGGCGTGTCTTGTTGCAGCATCATCCACTGCATCCGCACATAGTCTTTGGCGTGGCCCCAGTCGCGCAGACTGTCGATATTGCCCATATAGAGACAGGGCTCCAGGCCCATCGCGATATTGGCCAGACCGCGGGTGATCTTGCGGGTCACAAATGTCTCGCCGCGGCGCGGGCTCTCGTGGTTAAACAAGATACCGTTGCAGGCATACATGCCGTAGGCCTCGCGGTAATTCACCGCAATCCAATAGGCATACATCTTGGCCACGGCATAGGGGCTGCGTGGATGAAACGGCGTGGTCTCGGTTTGCGGCGTTTCCTGCACCAGACCGTATAGCTCGGAGGTGGACGCCTGATAGAATCTGGTCTTGTTTTCCAGCCCCAAAAACCGGATCGCTTCCAACAGGCGCAAGGTGCCCATCGCGTCCACATCAGCGGTATATTCGGGCGCCTCGAACGACACCGCCACATGGCTTTGCGCCCCAAGGTTATAGACCTCGTCAGGCTGCACTTCGGATACGATCCGCGTCAGGTTCGAGCTATCGGTCAGGTCGCCGTAATGCAGCCGGAACCGCGCATTATCGGTGTGGGGATCTTCATAAATGTGATCAACCCTTTGGGTATTGAGCGAGGACGCGCGCCGCTTGATCCCGTGCACCTCATAGCCTTTTTTCAGCAAAAACTCCGCCAGATATGATCCGTCTTGTCCAGTCACACCGGTAATTAACGCGCGTTTAGTCAATTTCATCTCCTCGTTGGGCTCGTGCCCATAACTTATCTGTTTGGTGACTATGTTGAACAACCTTCTGAAAAAGTCGTTCTACAATAAAAAACAGCTTGCCTAAATACATCACCCTACTGTTACCTGGAGGGCGAACATCGTGCCCGGCAAGGCAGATTTACACATCGTCATAGCCGTTGGGGTTTTGCGACTGCCACGCCCAAGTGCTGGCCGCCATATCATCCAGACTATGGGTCGCACGCCACCCCAGTTCGGTATTTGCCCGTGTCGCGTTGGCCTGCATCGTGGCGATATCGCCCTCGCGCCGTGGTGTGACAACGCAAGCAATGGGTTTACCGCTGGCCGCTTCAAAGGCCGTCACCATCTCGCGCACGGATTGGGCCTGCCCGGTGCCGATGTTGAAGGGCCGCGCCCCTGATGTGCGTGTGGCGTAATCAAGAGCCGCCACATGGGCCCGTGCCAGATCAACCACATGGATATAATCGCGCTGCCCTGTCCCGTCAGGTGTGTCGTAGTCATCACCAAAGATCGACAGATGCGCCCGCTTGCCGACCGCCACTTGCGCGATGAACGGCATCAGGTTGTTGGGGACATCGCTGGGGTCTTCGCCAATCCGTGCAGATGGATGCGCACCAACCGGATTGAAATACCGCAGCAAGATACCGGATGCATCCGCATGGGTCCGCGCCCAATCGGTGATCATATGTTCGGCCATCATCTTGGTGCGTCCATAAACCGATGTCGGGCTCAAGGGATGCGCCTCGTCGTAAGGCAGATAGACAGGCTCGCCGTAAACAGTTGCAGAGGACGAAAAGATGATCCGTCGGCAGTGATACCTGTCCATGGCATGTAAAAGAGCCAGCGTCCCGTTCACATTCACATCGTAATAGCCCAGCGGGTTGGCCATGCTGTCACCCACCGCCTTGAGGCCCGCAAAATGGATCACCGCCTCCGGGGCAAAGTCCGCCATGACATCGTCAAGTGTCCGGCTGTGGCGGATATCACCCTCATGGGCTGTGACCTTGCCGCCATTGGACAAGGCGCGCACGCGGTCAAGCACAACGGGGCTGGAGTTGTCGTAGTTGTCCAAGACACAGACCTCATGCCCCTGGCCCAAGAGCTCGAGCAAGGTGTGACTGCCGATATAGCCGGCACCACCGGTAACAAGAACGCGCATATTGACCCCTTTTGCCTGATTAGGCCCTGCTTTAAAGTATGAAGTCGTCAATCGAAAGGGCGCTTACATCCCGCAAAAGGATTTCCATTTCAGGGGCAATATCGCTGTCGTTGTTAATCTGCACAATGACATTTGCACCATCGCGGGCATAGCGCAGCTCGCCTGCTGCACCTGAAAATGCAGCCCTGCCGATGAAGGTCAATTGCTGATTTCCGGCAATGTCCCGGTTGCCGTCGATGCTGCGTAAATCAATGACGTCCGCTTCGTTATCACGTCCAAAGTCTGTGATGGTATCGCGCTGTGTGCTCCCCGCAAGGCTGTCGTAAATGCCCTTGAAATAGAATGTGTCGGCACCCCGACCGCCGGTCAGGACGTCGCCGTTATAGCCACCCGATATCCAGTCATCGCCAGCGCCAGCGTGCACCTTGTCAAAACCAGCACCCGCCCAGATACGATCGTTCCCATTACCGGCTGTGATTGTGTCGCCATTCGTGCCGCCCAAGACCGTATCATTGCCATTGCCTGACGCAATCGTATCAAACCCGCTCCCGCCATTGAGATAGTCTTTGCCATCCATGCCTTGCAGGGTGTCACTCCCTACCTCGCCAAAAACCCGGTCATTCCCAGCACCACCATTGAGATAGTCATCATCAGTGCCGCCCCAAAGCTGGTCGTTGCCGTTGCCACCATAGATCCGGTCATTGCCGCTATTTCCAAAAAGCATGTCCTGGCCGTCCTGGCCCGTCACCATGTCACGCCCGGCTTGACCATAAACCTTGTCGTCGCCTCGTTCGCCATGCACCTTATCATTGCCGTCGCCGCCATAGATCGTATCTGCGTTGCGGCCCCCTGCAATGTAATCATTACCTTTGTTGCCACTCAATTTGTCGTTGCCGTCACGACCAAAAACAACATCGTTGCCGCCATCACCGGAAACCGTATCAAAACCGGCCCGCCCATCCAGCCTGTTTCGCGCCGCATTCCCCTGAATGAAATCAGCATTGCTACCGCCCGTCGCGTTTTCGATCACGACGCCATTTGCAATTGTGTAACCACCCTTGATGCCGCGCACAGCCGACACAAAGCCGCCACCGCCAAAATTGTTCTCTAACGTGGCGGCCCGCAAATCGATGTTTGCACGTCCGCTGCCGTCATAGCGGATTTCATCGCTGCCGCCGGTGTCCCAGATCGCCTGCCAATAGGTGCCCGGCTGGTTGTTCTCCGGCAGAGAGTAAGTGGTATTGCCGCCCTTATAAGCGGCCCCCACACCATAAAGCTCTTGCAAGACGGCAATATCCAATGCCATCGGTCCGGCCTCATAGCCATAGTCCGTCAAACCGTAATAAGGCGCACTGCCGTTCGTGCCGGTAAAATACCCCGAATTATAAGACATCGTTGTAAAGATACCCTGGTTCAGGTTGCCCCTGCCATAGTCGTCAAAGGCGCTCGTGACGCCGGTAAAAATGGTCGATGCCCCACCCGTATCATGCGGATGCGACAACCCAAGCCCGTGCAGTATTTCATGCATCAAGGTGACATAGCCCGCCCCGCCAGGTTCAAGGTCCCCACCTGCTTGGCGATCCCACGTTTGCCCATTGAAGATGCCCACACCCTCGGCAGCCTCGCCGGGGGGAATGAATACGCCCAGATACGCGTTTTCACCTGTGCCAATGTCATTGGTATCAAGCACGATTTGAAAATCGGCATTCGGATCGGTCGTGATATTGAACCGCAGGCCGCTGACCGCTTCGATCTGTGCAAACGCCGCAAGAAACTGGGCCCGTTCATAGGGTCTAATACCTTCGGATGTGATCCATCCGTCACCGGGGTTGCGGCTTTGGCCATTGGGCACAAAATAGACCGAAACGCTGTTATCAGGTTGCACCGTGTCCCATGTCAGCGCCTGCAAAGGGGTGTTGTTCAGCGGGCTGTTGCCATCGCGGACCGCGATTTGATAGCCTCCGGTTCCGCTATCGGCATAGGCCCCTGCCTCGATGTAATACGGCCCCGCACTGCCCACGACAAATGTCACCATTGCATTTCGCTGGCCACCCGTAATGATGTCATCATTGCTGGTAACCAATACGCTATTGGCATCATATATGCGCAAATACGGGTCAATTAATGCCTGAGCGCCATAGCCCATCATATTGATGCTCACCCGGTCGCCAACTGCGGCATCCAACGCAATCCAGTCACGATCCGACGCCACTTCAAGGCGGTCCCAAAAGTAATCTCCAACCGAGACTGTTGCGGTGGTGGTGGCATTGTCGGGAAGATCGGGCATCACGCACCTCTGGAACTCTTTACGTTGCCCGCACGCCTAGCAGATTTATCCGATAACCGTCTAGCCGTGCGACGCGCCTCATCAGTCTGCCCAAGGGGTTACAGCTTACAACGCTATTATCCTTGCGAGGCCCGCCGCGTCAGAATGACTTGCCGGTGATCTTTTTGATTTCTGTGCTCGATATGCTGGGTGTGCGCGTCATATAGACCACCTCACAAAGGTCCGAGAGAAAATCAAACTTTCCCGCCCAGTCGTCCCCCATGGTAAAGACATCGATCTTATGCGTGGTCACATCGCCGCGTTTTTGATCCCAGTCGTGTTCGGGAATAATTTCGTCCACATAGGTAATCGCCTCGAGGAGCGCCTTGCGGGCTTCAAAATCAAAATGCGATGTCTTGTCTTTAAGCGCGTTAAAGCTGTCACTCGACAAGGCAACCGTCAGATGGTCGCCCAAGGCACGCGCCCGCTTCAACAACAAGATATGCCCGTAATGCAGCGTATCAAACGTCCCGTAGGTGATCACTTTTTTCATTGAAACGTATCCTTTGTAGATCGTTGGTTGTGCTAGCACGCAGATATACCCCTTTCAAGCAGGCGCTATCTATACAGATCACGACACCGCACGGTGCCCCAAGGCCCTGTTTACCCCCATGATCCAATACTGCGTGCTATTTCACCCCTACGGAAGGCGCGCCCCTCATGTCCGAACTCTCCCCAAACTTGTCCCTGCCCCTTATTCAAGCGGCCCAAGCGCAAAAACATGTGACCCATAACGAGGCGGTCGAGCTTTTGGATATGATCGTGCAGCTGACGGTGCAGGCATTTGACGCGACAACACCGCCCGGTCAGGCCGGTGAGGGACAGGCATGGGCGCTGGGGGCGGCACCAACAGGTGTTTGGGCCAGCCAAGGCGGGCAAATTGCAAGCTGGCGCGGCGGTGGCTGGATATTTGCCGCACCGCAAATCGGCTGGCAGGCTTGGGGCGTGGCAGAGTCTGCTTTGCGGGTCTTCACAGGCAACGGCTGGCAGGATGTTGCCCCCGAGGCGGTTTTGCAAAACCTGTCAGGGGTCGGCATCAACGCCAGCTCTGATGCGGTCAACAAATTAGCCGTCGCCGCCGATGCGACCTTGCTAAGCCATGACGGCGCAGGTCATCAGTTGAAACTCAACAAAGCGAATGCCAGCGACACGGCGTCCCTGCTCTACCAAACCAATTGGTCAGGGCGGACCGAAATGGGGCTGGCCGGCAATGATGACTTTTCCATCAAAGTCAGCACAGACGGCAGCACCTTTATCGAAGCCCTGCGTATCGATCAGATCACGGGTGCGGTGGATATGCCCACAAGCCTGACACGACAAATCATGCCCTACTCTTACCGTCATTCAGTGAATTCGGATTACAGCTGGACCGCGCCAACTGGTAATGGCAGCTCGTTAATGGCGACACTCGACCTTGGCACGGCAAGCGAACCAAGCATCGCGTGGCCCATCAAAGGCATCTTCGTGCCCAGCGGGTCGGTTCTGCACGGATTTGTCCTTGCCGGGCATCTTAGTAGCGAAGAGATCACAGGGCTTGATATCCGCCTCGCATTTCAGACCGGGCCTTGGAACCAATCGTGGAGCTCGGCTCCAAGCACTGTGCAAACCGTCCTATACAGCCAAGACAACATGGTCATGCCCCCAAGCGTAGAGATGCAACGAACATATATCCCGTTGTCATTTGTAGCCCCGAGTGACGGATATTTTTTCCTCGCAGCCCGCGCCACCCCAACAGCAACCCTGACTTCAAACTACTATTTATATACCGCTGGTGCATTGGACGTCTCTTGCCCGCCGCTTAGCGCTTAATCCGCCCCTGCAACCAGCCCAAAAATGCCTTGTCGGGGCTGCGCAGTTTCTGCCGCCCCGACGCTATCCAGAACCCGCGCCACTCGGCCTCCAGCGCATAGATATCCCATCCGGGTGCCATGGCGCGGGCGGCATCCAGTGTTTCGGCCCCAAAGGACGGCAGGCGCGGGCTGTCCTCGACCAGACGCCTGCGCGTGATCACCATCACATCACCCTCGTCCTCGGCCATCTCGTAGTCCGGCAGATTATCATCCACGATCATCCGGCGCAGGGCGGCGCGAAACACCCGCAAGGGCGCGTCTGAGCCTGCCTTGGTATGCAGCGTCTTCACTGACGCGCGCCAAGTGCGCTGCTGGCCGCAATGCTTGCGCGCCAATTCATAAAGCCGCCGTTCCAGCGGTTTGCGCAAATTAAAATAATCGCGGCTTAACGTCAGCACCGATTTTGCCTGCACCGCGCGAAACAGCCAATCCGACAATGTGACCGTCACACTGATCATGCGCCCGCCGCGCGACTTGCGCACAACCTCCCATGCCTCGATCAGGCCAAACCCCGATGTGGTCTCGGCCTCTCCGGTCACCAGATTGGTCGTGATGCGTGTGCCCGCCAGCCGCTCGAACGCCTCGATCAGACGGGCATAGCTATCACCACCGGTATCACGCCGCGTGGCCACCAACAGATCATGCGCCGTCAGTTTCAGCGTCCGGCTAATCTCGCGGCCCGCATTCAGCGCCGCCATCAGCTGGCTGATACAATAGATCAAAATATCCTTGTCATGGATCGTCGCCCTGCCCCGCACAGAGGGCGTCACGGTCACCTGTGTGCCGTTATGCGCGTAATGCCGAATGGTGCGATCAGGGCGCGTGGACAATGAAAAAAACGGATGCTCCATCGTGCCCAGATCATCCTTGGGACTGGCCTCAAGAATATCGCACACGAAAAAATCGCGCATCCCCACTGATAGACTTGCTGTCATGCCCTGCCCTGCTTTGCCTCTCCGGTCGTTGCCGGAATCACCCGATATTTATCTTCGGGGTTTCACTGACACCTTAAAGTTATCCACAGGGGTCTGGCAACGGTGGATTGGAATCGCCATGTCGTCGGATCAGAGTCGCCCTATCGGGGTATCAGAGTCGCACCCAAGTTTCACTGACGCCAATTCTTCTGTTATTCCAACATCTTAAAAATCCAATCAAAGCCATAACTATATAACTAACAGATTCTAACATCGCTTTTTTTTCTTTTCCCCGCTACAACACCCCAAGATGCTGTCGTTTTCGCTATATTTGCTTAGAAAAGCCGCTGTATGAGCAACCTTTTCTTCCATGTGCGATCTTTTTAGGTATATTGATCAAAAGATATAACATCAAAGGACTGGCGGTTTGAGCAGCACACCCCTCCCCCCCTATTTCTCGATCGATCCCGATCAAGCCTTGGCTGATCTTGGCGCGCCCACAACATCACATGGATTTGCACAAATCGCCCAGGCCTGTGCCTCGGGCCGAGATGATCTTGCAGGGCGCGGCTTATCCGAGGATGGCGCGCGCAAGTTACGCTTGTTTTCAACTTGGGAAATCACCCGCTATTTGATCCCGGTCGCCACCGCCCATTTCCGCCGCGTCCTGAAACAAAACCCCGACCTGCCCCAAGGCCAGTCCGAGACCGCAAGCGGCGCCAAATGGTTCACATTGGACGAGGTCCACCGTCTACGCGCGCACTTTGGGTCAACCGGATCAAAAGCCAAAGAATACCTGCCCTACCGCCCCAAAGGGCTGCCTGCCAAAATGGTGGCCGTTGCCAATTTCAAAGGCGGCGTTGGCAAAACTTCCACTGCCGCACATCTGGCGATGTCGGCCGCATTGGATGGCTATAAGGTGCTGGTGATTGATCTTGATAGTCAGGCGTCAATGACCTCGATCTTCGGCGGCAAGGTCGAGGATGAATGGCAAACCGTGTTTCCGCTGCTGGCCCGGCATTACGCCAGCCACCTACAGGCCGATAACCAGCGCCGGGCCGACCGCGACGAGGCACCCCTGCCCTTGGACGAGACCCTGACCGAGGCCCTCTCGGTTAAAACCAGCGACCTTGTGCAGCCCACGCATTGGCCCAACATCGATCTGATCGGCGCGCAGTTAAACCTGTATTGGGCGGAATTTCAGGTGCCTGTCTGGCGTATGCAGGGCCGCGGCTGGAAATTATGGGATGCGTTGACCGATACATTGCAGGCCGACGGCATCCTTGACCAATACGACCTGATCTTCATCGACACCCCCCCTGCCCTTGGCTATCTGACAATCAACGGGTTGGCCGCCGCTGACATTCTACTGGTGCCGGTGGGCGCCTCGTTTCTGGAATTTGACAGCACGGGGCGGTTTTTCGACATGCTGCACACCACGTTCAATTCCATCGAAGAGGGCGAAAACCTTGCCGCGCGTGCCTTGGGCCGCCCCGAGATGGCTTTTTCCTGGGATGCGGTGCGCGCCGTCGTGACCCGCTATGACGGCAGCCAACAAGCCGAGCTGGCCGGATTGATGCAGGCCTATCTGGGGCGCACATTGTCACCACACCGCCAGGATTTCACCGCACTGATCGGGCAAGCCGGCGAACAGGTGCAAGGGATCTATGAAGCCGACTACCGCGATTTTAACCGCGAAACCTATGCACGGGGCCGCGAGACGTTTGACGCGACCTATGCGGCCTTCAAATCGCTGCTGATCGGCACATGGCGGCGCGACGAGATGGCCGGGTAATGTTTCGCACGCGAAACACCACCGCACGGCGCATATACCCGCTGTTGACCCGCCTTCCCTATGCACAGCCCTTTGAAGGATACTGACATGGCCAAACGCAAACGCCTAAGCCCCGCAATGCTCACACCCGACGCGCCGCTTGCAGCACCAGAGACAAAATCGGCGCGGGTGCCGATCGCAGATGTGGCCAATGATGCCGCTTTGACAAATGCCTTGATGGAGCTTTCGGATAAAATCAGCACCGCGCGACAAGAAGAGCGCTGGATTGAAAAGGTCCAGCTTGATGCGATCAAGGCTGATTTTCTTGTGCGTGATCGCGTGGCGATTGATACCGACGAGATGACCGCGCTGAAAGACAGCCTGCGCGCAAACGGCCAGCAAACCGCAATCGAGGTGGTGCCGCATGGACCCGAAACCTTTGGTCTTATCTCGGGGTGGCGGCGGCTGACGGCCCTGCGCGAATTGTATCTAGAGGGCGGAACAGGCACTGTTTTGGCGATTATCCGTCAGGCCGATGATGCGGCCACATCTTACCTGTCGATGGTCGAAGAAAATGAAATCCGCAGCGGTCTGTCGTTTTATGAGCGCGGACGGATCGTAGCACGTGCGGCGGATGAGGGCGCATTTGCCTCTGACAAAGACGCGCTTGCGGCCTTGTTCCACGCGGTGCCACGGGCCAAAAGGTCCAAGATAGGGTCTTTTGTGCGCATCGTGCGGACCTTGGATGATGTGTTGCAGTTTCCAACGGCACTATCAGAACGGCTGGGGCTTGCACTGGCGCAGGCGCTTGGTGGCGATACGGGGTTCGGCAATAAGCTGCGCAAAAAACTGGAGGCCGCACACCCCCAAACCGCGGGCGCAGAAATGGCTGTGATCGCGGCGGCGCTTAAAGGGGCGGGTGAAAAGCAGCTAAAAGCCCGCCCTGTCTTGCTGCCGTCCGGGCTTGAATATCTGGCCCATGCTGACGGTAAAATTACGTTGCAGGGCCGGGCCTTGAAGGACGCTGATTTTGTAAATCGCCTTATTCAGACTCTAAAATCTCTGAAATAGACTCTGATTTTTTCGCGCGCGAAACATTATTCGTCTTCGTCCGTCCCCATATTCAGATGATGCACTTCGATCGCATCATCGATATCGTCGTAGTAGGTCAACACGCCGTCTTCCAGCACGGCACCCGCTTGGCATAACTTGCGCAATTGCCGCATCGAGTGTGTCACAACAATTGCCCCTGCATTTTCCATCCGCTCCAAAAATGCAAAGCGGCTTTTGCGTTTGAAGTTGGCATCGCCGACAGAGGTAACCTCGTCAACGAGGTAGGTGTCGAACGGAATACCGATTGAAACCCCGAATGCGAGCCGCGAACGCATGCCGGAAGAATAGTTGCGCACAGGCATGTAAAGATGCGGACCTAGCTCCGCGAAGTCTTTGACGTAATTGAGCAGGCTTTCTGTATCCACGCCGTAAACGCGCGCGATAAAGCGAATGTTCTGCGCACCGGTCAGTTGTCCATGAAAGCTGCCTTTGAAGCCAACCGGCCATGAGACCGTGCCTGTCACATCAATGCTCCCGCTGTCCGCTTTTGCAGTACCGCCGATCATATCCATCAGTGTTGATTTTCCGGCGCCGTTTCGCCCCAAAAGCCCCACGGACACTCCGCTTGGAAAGACAAGATCTGTTTCGTGCAAAATCACCTTTCTCCCGGTCGGGGTCCAGAATGATTTGGAGATTTTGTTAAGGTGGATCATGGGGGTTAGCGGCGGTCACGCAATGCGTAATACACAAGGCTGAAGATCGCCCAGATCAGGAAGCTGAACAAACCAATGATCGCGATAATAATGATCCGCTGCGGAAACTCGGATTTCTGCGCCAGCGTCGGTTTGATGTAGGTCGCGAGATAGCGGCTTTGCCGATTGGCCTCGGCGACGGCGGCGTCACGCGCGGCAAGAGAGGCCGCATAGGCCGCTTCTGCGAATTCGCGATCAACGGTAAGCCGCTCAAAATCGGCGATCGTGGTTGCATATTCCACGCCGCCTGGTCCCTGCCCGCCAACCCCGAATTTCTGTCGCTCTGCATTGATGCGTGTCTGGATAACATCAAGTCGTCGCTGGGCCTGTTCCAGACGCGGATCACTTTCGCGAGCAATGTCGGCAAGTAGATCAAACTCAATCAACGCCTCGGCCTGCTGGGCTTGTAGGGTCGTGAGCAAGCCCATTTGTGCCTGAATGTCCGCGTTAGGGTCCACAATCTGGTTAGTTAACCGGAACGTCGTAAGTGCCTCGCGAGTCTGTTTCAGCCGCTCCACGGCTTGTACGAGATCTTCGGTCGCATAGCGCATCGCATCAGCGCGGGCGATGGCCGAAAGCTCGTTGATGATGGCTGAGTTTTCGGCAAATATTTCTTCTGCAATGGCCTTTGCATCAGCGGGCGTAAAAGCTAGCGCGCGGATTTCCATCAAACCGGAGCCCGCATCATATGAAACTCGGACCATACGCTGCCAGTAGCGGGTCAAATCCTCGATGGTGCCTTCAAGATCAAAGCTGAGGAGCCAATCGGGATCACGCTGCTTGGTATAGATCGTGCGCAGGTCAAGCTTGTCATCAATGCTTTGAACAAGTTGCTGGCTGCGCATGAATTCATATAAAATATCAGAATCCTGCGCGCCAGATCCGCCGCCGCCCAATGCAGACCCAAGCCCACCAAGTAAATCGACGGCACTGCTGACATCCTCGGACCTGACCGTGAACCCAAGCGTGGAGGCATATTGATCGGCAGCCTTGGTGTAGAGATACCAGCTAGCGGTGGCGAGCGGCAAAAATACAATAATCAGAGCGGATAAAAGCAGCCCATAGTGGCGCTTTTGCATGGTTGCAGGACGTCCCGGAGGCGCGCTTTGAGGCGGTTTGGCTTTGCCTTTCTGATCCCCACCGCCATTCGGGTGTTTTTCAGGAAATTTTTCCTCTGGGGATTCTGGAGGAGTGTCGGTCATGAAATTGTATCCTGCATCCGTTTGTTCTATGTAGGCTACCCTGTTCACGCAAGGCTATCTAGTCTTGATGGACTGCGTCGTGACGCCCACGTTTGCCACGTAATCCATCGCGCAGGCCCGCGCGCATCATCTTGTAATAGGTAGGCCGTTCAGCGGGTGGACAATACCGCCCACGGCGCCACCAAACTGCGACATAGTAAAGCAACGCTGCAGGAAATATCAGCGGTCCAGCCGCTTGGTGGGCAATCGCCACACCGTTGCGGCAGTGGTAGTAGATTTTCCAGATCGGCCGGTAGACAAATCCATCGCCCAAGGTGCCGCAGGCATGTTCAAACTGCACGACGGGGTTCATTGCGATGCGCAGGCCCGCACGGCGCAAGCGCAGTGAATAGAGCACGTCGTCGCCATAAATGAATAAGCCACCCTCGGGCAGGCCCGCTTTGGTGATTGCGCCGCGGCTGACAAAGTATCCGACAAAAGACGCAATATCGATTTCTGTGGCTCCGGCGTCTGCAGCATAGGCGGCATCACTCAGGTGAAACCCAGCGCGCGCGCCTGTAAACAGGGTTTTGGCAAATAGGCCCAGATGCCAAAACGGGTTGTGCGACGGGCGGTTCATTTCGCAAATTTTTCCGTCCGGGTAAAACACCGCAGCTGCGATACAGCCATATTCGCCATTATTAGGGTCTATATCAGATGTTTCGCGTGCGAAACATGCAAGCGCGTCAGGTGCAGGGCGGGCGTCGTCATCCATTAACACAACCCAGTCAGGGTCGAGGGTGTCTCGGGCATAAGCCATGCCAGCCTCGAACCCACCTGCCCCGCCTGTATTCGTGGTGAGGTTGATGACACGAACGCGCGTATTGTCTTGTGTTGCCAACCAGCCGGTTGTGCCATCGGTGCTGGCATTATTTACGATGATAATGTGATCTGCTGCCTCTGACAGTAACCGCGCGACAGTGACTTTAAGTGGATCAAGCCGGTTATACGTAACAACAATTGCGGCAAGGGTCATAACGGGGCCTTTGAGAAGAGCGGGGCAGGGGTGTCCGATGTATGCGCATGTTGCCAATCGTGCGCACAGTCAAGTGCTTCGCGGATAGTGACGTCCATATCAAGGTAGCGGTAGGTGCCAAGCCGACCGACAAAGGTCACGTTTTTTGTGCCTTTGGCGGCGGCTACATAATCGGCGAGCAATGCTTTCTCGGCAACCAGACGGATTGGATAATAAGGGGTGTCATTCGGCCCACAGTCGCGCGCCGTTTCACGGTAGAGCACAGACCCTTGGTGATCCTCCCACGGGGCAAAGTGCTTGTGTTCGGTAATACGCGTATGCGGCACGTCCGCGTCCCCATAGTTCATCACCGCACAGCCCTGATAATCGCCGTCATAGGTAAACTGTTCAAAATCGAGTGTGCGGTATCCCAACCGTCCCAAATTACACCCGAAAAACCCGTCCAATGAGCCAGACCAAAACACATGGTCCCATTTGCCCACATCTTTGGCCTCAAAGGTCGTGTTGAGCTGCACCGTAATGCGGGGGTGGTCTAAAATCGCGGTAACAAGCGGCGTATACCCGTCTTCGGGCATCCCTTGGTATGTGTGGAAGAAATAGTTGTCGTCATAGTTGAACCGCACAGGCAGGCGGCGCAGGATCGAGGCGGGCAGGACGGTTGGATCGCAGCCCCATTGCTTTTGTGTATAGCCCTTAAAGAAGGCCTCGTAGAGATCGGGTCCGACAAATGCGAGGGCTTGATCCTCGAAGGTTTGCGGATCGGTGATGCTGCTGTCTGCTTGGCTTGCAATAAACGCGCGGGCCTCATCGGGGTGCATGGTTTTGCCGTAGAATTGATTGATCGTATGCAGATTGATCGGCAGTGAGAAAACGTGGCCCTGTGTTGTCGACTTCACCTGGTTCTTATAGGGGATGAAGCGGGAAAATCGGTTTACGTAGTCCCAGATTTCCGTGTCGTCGGTGTGGAAAATATGTGGCCCGTAGACGTGAACCAAAACACCTGTTTGTGGATCGCGCGCAGTGTGGCAATTTCCGGCGACATGATCGCGGCTGTCTATCACTGTGACGTTGTGACCTGCTTCTGCAAGTGTCCGCCCGATCACGGCCCCCGAAAGACCGGCACCCACCATCAGAAGATTTGCAGAAGAGTTGTGCGTTTTCAAAGGGCTGCCAATTCTAATGTTGTCTTGCCTGTTCAGGCTTACTGGTTGATTCTAGCCCAAGGGGGCAAGCAACGCTAGCGGATCTCAAACCGATGGGCCGGCAAACCGGCTACGCGCATCTGCGCTGCAAACACCCCGCCAGAGCCGCTGTCTGGGGCGTCTTGTTTGACCAAACTGGTGACAAGTAACTGGGTCATATCAGCCCCGCCAAAGCATGGCATTGTCGGCATAAGTGTTGGCACGTTCACGGTTGCAATATGCTGCCCGTCAGGCCCAAAGCCGTGCACGGCATGCCCATAAGGGGCCGCAACCCAATAGGTGCCCGCACAGTCCACCGCCGCACCGTCCGGCTTGCCTTGCGTGCTATCAAGCGTCACGAACCGGTCCCTTGCCCCAAGTGCGCCGGTTTTTGGATTAAACTCGATCTTATCAACCCAGAGCTCACGCGTGTCACAAAGATACATGTGCGTCCCATCGGGGGACCATGCGGTGCCGTTGGGGGTTGTGAAATTTTTTAGGGGGGTTGTGATGGTTCCGTTGGGGGCTATGCGCATGATAACGCCGGAGGGGCCGCGGTCGTCGCGGTCTTGCATTGTGCTGACCCAGAACGCGCCGTCGGGGCCGACTTTGCCGTCGTTGGTGCGCATGTCGTCGGGCAGGGCGGGCCATGAAATGATGCGCTCTGGCGTGCCGTTTAAATCGTCTACAGCCCAGATACCGCTGCGGCCTGCCATGACCAATCCACCTGAAGCAGAGATGGTCGCGGATTTTCGGACCAGTTGTTAAGGTGGATTGCATGACGAAAG
>CAXBKX010000020.1:0-38321 GCA_963976475.1 uncultured Rhodobacterales bacterium | reverse complement strand
ATGATCTGCTGCCGTGGAAAACTACCCCGTAGGGCAGTCAGACCGGACGCTTACAGAGGAGAATGGTTCGCTTAGTGAGGTTAGGTATGCATTGCTGAACCCGAAAAACTGGACAGACAACAGAGCAAGGAGCCTGATGTATGGGGCAGGAGCCAAAAGTTGGGAGTCTAACAACAAAAGTCAAAGTGAATATGATCAGTTCTCCCGACACTGGAATAATGCCGAAGTCGCATTTCGAAATTACTTCCCTAAGTTTTTCGAGGATGACCTTCGGTTTGATGACGATGCGTTGATTTCCACGCAGAAGTGAGCCAGATAAGCAGATAATTTCCACTGAGAACTGAGCCATGTGACCCTATCCCCAGCGCGATGCGCAATGGGGAGCAATGGAGTGATACACATGGGACTTTTGAACATAATTCGCCGCATGGCTTTGCGTGAGAAGCTATCGATCCGCGAGATTTCGCGCCGCACTGGTTTGTCGCGCAATACGATTACGAAGCATTTGAAGGCGGACACGATAGAACCGCGTTTCACGACAGCTTCCGCTTCAAGGCAAGCTCAGCTGAGATGGCTCGGAAAAAGAAGGAGGCCAGTAATGTCTTGACCCCGGCATGAACCAATAAACATAACTTAGAGATGGCTCACTTCTCGATGGAAAACCTGGCTCACTTCTGCATGGAAATTAACATCGGTGAGCTTTGAAACTAAAGGACCAATAAGAATGCAGACTTCTGGACACGATTATTGGCGAGCGATGAAATCGCTTGAGACCGAATGTGAGGAGGCAACCTGGAGTGACATGCTGGCACAGTCCGAAATTGCAGAACGTCTTGAATCGATTACAAAGAAGCTGTAAGGCCTCGCTTGCTGCGAATGGGGATGCCACGGCAAAGAGCATGTGTTCGAGTATCTTTCGGGAAGAACAGTAACGTCTGTAAACTCCGCAGTTCGACTCCTTGGCATTGGCTATTATGACGAGGCACTTTCAATAAGTCGCAGGATTGCTGAAATAGGCAATCTTGCCCAACTCTTTTTCTCTGAAAACAAGCACATACGATCTTGGTTGGACGCGTCCGACCAAATCAGAAAAAAGAACTATAGCCCCGCTTCTGTAAGGAAGTCGTTGGAAAAAATTGGTTCCGTGATCCCAACGGATCAAGATACCTACACATGGCTGTGCGAAGTCGGAACACATGTGACGCCAAAGACAAGACCACAAGCTCACAATTCCACCGGACGACCGTTACTAGGCGCGGTGCTCCAACCGAAAGGGATTGAGATTGCGTTGCAATCACTTGCATGGTCTGTTTGCACAGTCTCTGGCCCGACTGCTAAACTTGCCATTATTCCGGAGGCAAATTCAAACGCGTTACTTGAAGAAACGATCGAGCATGCGAAAATTCTCTTTGAAAACCCTGACGGGCCACTCAGTGGGCCGTAACCACGGCATAGCGACCCTGAACGACGGACAGTTGGATTGGTGGGCTCTAATTTGCTTTCAATGTGCTAACGCGGGCGTCGGCGGTCCACTTGCCCTGCAAGAGACAGCGGTGCCAAACCGCAACCTCCCAGAAGGGCCTGCTTTTCAGAATCTGATGCTCGATCTATTTTCCGAACGCGTTTTGCCAAGTCGATTCGCGGTAAGGTGGGCCCAACGCTGCTATTCTCGACTATCCTTTCGCATAGCCCATTGGCTGCAACGCTTCTTTGATCTCATCCAAGACTGCGGGGTCGTCGATGGTAGCGGGCATCTTGAACGCCGCGCAATCGGCGATTTTGACCATGGTGGCGCGCAGGATCTTACCGGAACGGGTTTTTGGCAGCCGGTCCACCACCGCAACCAGTTTGAAGGCAGCCACCGGGCCGATCTGGTCTCGCACCAGTTTGATGCATTCGGCTTTGATCTCGTCGTCGGTTTTGGCGGTGCCTTTGTTGGTGCACACAAAGCCCATCGGCAATTGACCTTTGAGCTGGTCTGTGACCCCGATGACCGCGCATTCGGCCACGTCGGGGTGGCTGGCAAGCACCTCTTCCATCGCACCTGTAGAGAGCCGGTGGCCTGCGACGTTGATGACGTCATCGGTGCGCGCCATGATATAGAGATAGCCGTCTTCGTCGATCAGCCCCGCGTCGCCGGTTTCATAATAGCCGGGATAGGCGTGCAGGTAGGATTTGATGAACCGGTCTTCGGCGTTCCAAAGCGTGGCCAGCGTGCCCGGCGGCAGCGGCAGTTTGATCGCAATCGCGCCTAGCTCGCCGGGTTTCATCGGGTGGCCCGCCTCATCGAGGATTTGCACGTCATAGCCGGGCATCGCCACGGTGGGCGAGCCGATTTTGACCGCAAGCGCCTCGATCCCCGCAGGATTGCCCGCGATGGTATAGCCGGTTTCGGTCTGCCACCAATGGTCGTAAACCGGCACGCCCATGATGTTTTGCGCCCAGATGATGGTGTCTGGATCGGCGCGTTCCCCCGCCAGATACAGCGCGCGCATGCAGGAGATATCGTATTTCTTGATCTCAAGGCCCTTGGGGTCCTCACGCTTGATCGCACGGAACGCGGTGGGTGCGGTAAAGAACGAGCGCACGTTGTGTTCCTCGATGACCCGCCAAAATGTGCCCGCGTCCGGCGTGCCGATCGGTTTGCCCTCGAACACGACCGTGGTGCAGCCCGCGATCAGTGGCCCGTAGCAGATGTAGGAATGCCCCACGACCCAGCCCACATCGGACGCCGCCCAGAACACATCACCCTGATCGACATTATAAATCGCTTTCATGGTCCAGTTCAGCGCCACCAAATGGCCCGCGGTCGGGCGCACGACGCCCTTGGGCGCGCCGGTGGTGCCAGAGGTATATAAGATATAGGCAGGGTGGTCGCCGGACACAGGCACACAAGCGGCGGGGGTCACATCCGCCTGCACGGCGTGCCAGTCAAAGTCGCGGCCCGCGGTCAGATCGGCGGCGCATTCGTCGCGTTGCAGGATGATGGTGACGTCGGGCTTGTGCACCGATTGGGAGATGGCATCGTCAAGCAGCGGTTTATAGGCGACCACGCGGTTCGGTTCCAGCCCGCAAGAGGCCGCGATAATCGCCTTGGGGGTTGCGTCATCAATCCGCACGGCCAATTCATGGGCTGCAAAGCCGCCAAAAACCACCGAATGCACCGCACCGATCCGCGCGCAGGCCAGCATCGCCACAAGAGCCTCTGCCACCATCGGCATGTAGATAATCACGCGGTCACCGGCCACGATGCCCTTGTCGCGCAATGCACCCGCAAGGGCGGCAGTCTGGACCTGCAATTCGGCAAAGCTGGTTTTGGATTTACGCCCTGTGATCGGGCTGTCGTAGATGATCGCGGTTTGGTCGCCGCGGCCCTGTTCAACGTGGCGGTCCACGGCGTTGTAACACGCGTTGACCTGCGCATCCTTATACCATTCATACAGCGGCGCGTTATCGGCGTGCAGCGCCTTTGTCGGCGGCTTGACCCAGTCAATCGCCTCGGCTTGCGCCATCCAGAACCCCTCGGGGTCGTCTTGCCAGCTTTTGTAAACCTCTGAATAACGCATGATCATCCTCCCAAATGATAGTCATAACAGGTGTAAGCAGCGGTTTTTGGTCGGGCAAGCGCGGTTGCGGCGCTAACAGGAAATTACTGTAAATTTATTGACTAAGTTGCATCCGCTAGCCGTAATGCGCCACAGGGGTGCCGGCCAGCGCCGACATGTTC
Source organism: uncultured Rhodobacterales bacterium (assembly GCA_963976475.1). Taxonomy (GTDB): domain Bacteria; phylum Pseudomonadota; class Alphaproteobacteria; order Rhodobacterales; family Rhodobacteraceae; genus Yoonia. The sequence continues at coordinate 34,594 of CAXBKX010000020.1, read as the reverse complement.
AACAGCCCGCGTGCGGTGATCGACGGTGTGACGATATGCGCGCGGTTGCCCATGCCCATCAGGATCGGGCCGACTTCCAATCCGCCGCCTTTCATTTTCAGAATGTTGCGCACGCCAGAGGCCGCATCGGTATTGGCAAAAACCAACACATTCGCAGGGCCGGGCAGATGTGCGTCGGGGAAAATGCGGTTGCGCAGTTCGACGTCCAACGCCGCATCAATATGCATTTCGCCCTCATAGTCGAAATCACGCGGTGCGCTGTCCAAAATCGCCATTGCGGCGCGCATCCTGCGGCCTGTGTCGCAATCAAGGTTGCCAAATTGACTGTGGGAACACAGTGCGATTTTGGGCGCGAGACCAAAGCGGCGCACATGGCGCGCAGCCCCGATCACGGTCTCGGCTATTTGTTCGGGGGTTGGTTCGGGGTGCACTTGGGTGTCGGCGATAAACAGCGGGCCGTCTTCCAATATCATCAGCGACAGGGCTGCGACCGCGTGCAAATCATCGGTGCCGAGGATCTGGTTCACGTAGTTGAGGTGCCAGAGAAACTGGCCAAAGGTGCCACAAATCATACTATCGGCATCGCCGCGATGCACCATGACCGCGCCAATCGCGGTGGTATTGGTGCGCATGATCGCCTTGGCCAGATCAGGGGTCACGCCTTTGCGGGCCATAATGTCGTGGTAGGTGTTCCAGTAATCAAAATAACGCGGATCGTTTTCAGGGTTCACGATCTGCACGTCGATCCCGGGGCGAATTTTCAGACCCGCACGTTCGCAGCGCTGTTCGATCACCTCGGGGCGGCCAATCAGGATCGGCTTGTCGGTGGTTTCTTCCATAATCGCTTGAGCGGCGCGCAGCACGCGCTCGTCCTCGCCCTCGGCAAACACGATGCTGCGCTCGGCGGTGCGGGCGGCATCAAAGACCGGCCGCATGATCATGGCGGATTTGAACACCGACCCGTCGAGACCTGCTTTATACGCTTCCAAATCGGCGATCGGGCGGGTCGCGACGCCGGTTTCAATCGCCGCGCGCGCCACGGCACCCGCGACAACCCCCATCAGGCGCGGATCAAACGGTTTGGGGATCAGGTAATCGACGCCAAAGGTGAGTTTTTCGCCAACATATACCGCAGCGGCCTCGGCGCTTGTGGTCATGCGCGCCAGCTCGGCGATGCCTTCGACGCAGGCGATTTTCATCTCGTCGTTTATGTCGGTGGCCCCCACATCCAGCGCGCCACGAAAGATAAACGGAAAGCACAGCACGTTGTTCACCTGATTGGGAAAATCCGAGCGACCGGTGGCGATAATCGCCTTGGGGTTCACGGCGCGGGCTGCGTCGGGGTCAATTTCTGGGTTGGGGTTGGCCAGTGCAAAGATGATAGGGGTGTCGGCCATTTTGGCAACCATTTCGGGCTTTAGAACGCCCGGACCTGACAGGCCCAGAAACAGGTCCGCGCCTTCGATCACATCCCCCAATGTGGCCGCACTGGTGCCTTGGGCATAGTCGGCCTTTTGCGGGGTCATATCCGTTTCGCGGCCATGATACACCAGACCCTCGATATCACATAACCACACGTTTTCGCGTTTCACGCCCAATTTAAGCAACATATTGAGACAAGCAATGCCCGCCGCCCCGCCACCGGTGCTAACGATCTTGATGTCCTCGAACCGCTTGCCCGCGACGCGCAGCGCGTTGGTTGCCGCAGCCCCCACAACAATCGCCGTGCCGTGCTGATCATCATGGAAAACAGGGATATTCATGCGCTCGCGGCAGATTTTCTCGACGATAAAACAATCGGGGGCTTTGATGTCTTCAAGGTTGATCGCGCCAAATGTGGGTTCCAGTGCACAGACGATGTCGGCCAGTTTCTCGGGGTCGCTCTCGTCCAGCTCGATATCAAAACAGTCGATGTTTGCGAATTTCTTGAACAAGACCGCTTTGCCTTCCATCACAGGCTTGGACGCCAGCCCGCCGATATTGCCAAGGCCCAGAACGGCGGTGCCATTGGTGACAACGCCAACCAGATTGCCGCGCGTGGTATAGTCGCGGGCGGTGTCGGGGTTGGCCTTGATCGCGAGGCAGGCCTCGGCCACGCCGGGCGAATAGGCGCGCGACAGATCACGGCCATTGGCCAGCGGTTTGGTGGCGCGAATTTCAAGTTTTCCGGGCTTGGGGAACTGGTGATAGTCAAGAGCCGCCTGCCTTGCGCGGTCGCGTGTGTCGTCAGCCATGTCACTCTCTCCAGTTATGATAGTTTAATATTAAACTATTTGTGCGCCCCTGCGGCAAGCCGTGTCTTATCAATAAACACGGATGGCGGCCTCTTGCAAATTTTGCTTATGCGTCAGAAGTTGCGCGGCATCACAAAATCGACCGGAATAAGCGCCCAAATGCGTCTGCCGACCCGCGATCTGCGCCCTGACCGCGCATCGCAGGGGCAGAAATTTGTATTCAACGAGGCCGCAAAATCGTCTTGGGCGCCGTTTCGTTGCCGGGCGTCTTTTCGACCGAAACCTGCCTTGCATTAACTTGACCAAGCGGTCAAACTTGGCCGAAACCAGGAGTAAGTGATGAGCTTGTTAGATGCCGCGACCGCCGTGCGCGAAAACGCCTATGCGCCCTATTCGAAATTCAAGGTGGGGGCGGCGATCCGCGCGACATCCGGTGCGGTCTATGTGGGGTGCAACGTCGAAAACGTGGCCTATCCCGAAGGCACCTGTGCCGAGGCCGGTGCGATTGCGGCGATGATTGCGGCGGGCGATACCAAAATCGCCGAAGTTGCCGTGATCGCCGACAGCCCGCAGCCGGTCAGCCCTTGCGGCGGGTGCCGGCAAAAAATCGCCGAATTTGCCGATGGCGATGTGGTGGTGCTGCTGCATACGGTCGACGGCTCGCAGACCCACACGACGATCAAAACGCTGCTGCCTGCGGGCTTTGATGCCGCCTATATGAGCCGCGTGTAGGGCATGGATGCGCGCGCGATCATTGCCAAAGTCAGGCGCAAACAGACCCCGAATGATGCGGAACTTATGTGGTTTACCAGAGGCTTGGCCACCGGTGTCGTGTCGGATGCACAGGCGGGTGCCTTTGCGATGGCGGTTTGTCTGAACGGATTGTCGCAAGCCGGGCGCGTGGGTTTGACCAAGGGGATGCGCGACAGTGGCGATGTGCTGGCGTGGGATTTTGACGGTCCGGTTCTGGACAAACATTCGACCGGCGGCGTGGGCGATCCTGTGTCACTTTTGCTGGCGCCTGCCTTGGCCGCTTGCGGGGTTTTTGTGCCGATGATTTCGGGGCGCGGGCTGGGGCATACCGGTGGCACGCTTGATAAACTTGCCGCGATTGCGGGCGTGAATACGGATGTGACCACGGCCAAGTTGCGGCACATCCTGCGCAAGACCGGCTGTGCGATTGTCGGCGCATCGGCCCGCATCGCCCCTGCCGACCGCCGTCTCTATGCGATCCGCGATGTGACGGGCACGGTCGAAAGCGTGGATCTGATCACCGCCTCGATCTTGTCGAAAAAACTGTCTGCGGGCCTGCAAGGGCTGGTTCTGGATGTGAAAGTAGGCTCTGGCGCGTTTATGAAAACCCAAAGCGAGGCGACTGCATTGGCGCGCGCCTTGGTCGACGTGGCCAATGGCGCGGGCTGTCCGACCGCCGCGCTGATCACCGATATGGACGAGCCATTGGCGCCTGCATTGGGCAATGCGCTGGAGGTGGCGATCTGCATGGAGGTGTTGTCGGGCAACACCGCCGCGGCACCGCGTTTGCACGATTTGACCGTGGCGCTGGGCGCGCGCCTGCTGGCGCTGCACGGCGAAGACGAGGCAGCGGCGCAAGAAAAGCTGACAGAGGCGCTGTCCTCTGGTCGCGCGCTGACGCGTTTTGCGCAGATGATCGCGCTGATGGGGGGGCCGCCCGATATGGCCGACGACTGGCGCACGCATCTGCCCAAGGCCAAAGTCGTGGGCGAGGTCGTGGCCCCGCAAAGCGGGTATATCGCGGCGATCGACGGCGAGGCTCTGGGTCTTGCGGTGGTCGATATGGGCGGGGGCCGGCGGGTCGAGACCGATAAGATCGACCCTGCTGTCGGACTGTCGGATGTTGTGGGGTTGGGGGTGAAAGTGGCTAAAAATCAGCCACTTTGCACAATCCATGCCGCCAGTGAAGAGGCCGCAGAGGCGGCAGCACAGGCGGTTTTAGGGGCCATGACCATTGGCGCTAAACCCGATCCCAACCCCCTGATCCGCGCGAGGATATCGTGATGGCGCGTGCTTTTTTGATCGTGATCGACAGTGTTGGCATCGGTGGCGCGCCCGATGCGGGCCAGTTTTTCAACGACGATGTGCCCGATACCGGTGCCAATACCGTGGGGCATATCGCGCAGGTGCGTGCCGATGCGGGCACGCCTTTGCAACTGCCGACGCTGGACGGCCTGGGGCTAGGCGCGGCGGTCACATTGGCGTCGGGGCTGGCAGCAACCGGTTTGAATGCGCAGCCAGCAGGTGCGTGGGGGGCCGCGACGCAAGTGTCGAACGGCAAGGATACCCCCTCGGGCCATTGGGAATTGGCGGGCGTGCCGGTGCCGTGGCAATGGCATGTTTTCCCCAAAACCGACCCCGCATTCCCGCCCGAAGTGACCGCGCTGATCTGCAAGCTGGCAGGCACTGAGGGCATTTTGGGCAACAGGCACGCCTCGGGCACGCAGGTGATCGATGATGAAGGGCCCGCGCATCTTAAATCGGGCTGGCCGATCTGCTATACTTCGGTGGATTCCGTGCTGCAAATTGCTGCCCATGAAGAGGTGTTTGGCCGCGAGCGTTTGATGAAACTTTGCGCCGATCTGGCCCCGACGTTGCACGCGATGAAACTGGGGCGGGTGATTGCGCGTCCCTTTACCGGTGATGTAAAATCGGGGTTCCAGCGTACCGAATATCGCCGTGATTTCGCGATTGCGCCGCCGTCCGATACCATCTGCGATGCGGTTCACAAGGCGGGGCATCCGGTCCATGCCATCGGAAAGATTGGCGATATATTCTCAATGCGCGGCATTGATGACCTGCGCAAGGGGCGCGATCTGGCGTTGATGGGGCATTTGCGCGATCTGGTCGATACCGCCGCTGACGGGGCGCTTGTTTTCGCGAATTTTGTGGAATTTGACAGCGAATACGGTCACCGGCGCGACGTGGACGGCTATGCGCGCCACCTTGAATGGTTTGACGCGGAACTGGGTAAAATACTGCCGCGTCTGGCGGCGGATGACCTGTTGATTATCACCGCCGATCACGGCAATGACCCGACATGGACAGGCACCGACCACACCCGCGAACGGGTGCCGGTTCTGGTGCATGGTTTGGGCGCAAAACAGCTTGGCCATCTGGCCTTTACCGATGTCGGGGCCTCGGTCGCGGCACATCTGAACATCCCATACACCGGCGAAGGACGCAGCTTTTTATGACATTGCAAACCATGCCCAAGGTCGAATTGCACCTGCATTTCGAAGGCGCCGCACCGCCCAAATTCATCGCCGGACTGGCGCGCGAAAAGAACATCGACATCGCAAAGATCTTTGATGAAAACGGCGATTATGCCTACCAGGGCTTTGACGAATTTCTCAACACCTACGAGGCGGCCTGCACCCCGCTGCAAAGCCCGCAAGATTTCTATCGCCTGACATTGGCGGTGTTGGAAGAAACCGCAAAACATGGCGTGGTCTACGCGGAAACCTTTGTTTCGCCAGACTTTTGTGGAGGTGGCGATCTGGGTGCCTGGCGCGAATACCTTGATGCGATCAGCCGTGCTGCACATGAAGCCGAGCGTGATTTGGGCATCACATTGCGCGGCATCATCACCGCAATCCGGCATTTTGGCCCCGAGCAGGCAAAGACCGCCGCGCGCTGTGCTGCCGAGACAAAAGGCGACTTTATCGTGGGCTTTGGCATGGCTGGCGCCGAAATGGCGGGCCGCCCGAAAGACTATGCCTATAGCTTTGACATGGCGCGCGAGGCGGGCCTGCCGCTGACCTGTCATGCGGGTGAATGGGGCGGGGCCGATATGGTTTCCGACACGATCCGTGATCTGGGCGTCAGCCGGATCGGGCATGGGATCAACGCAGTGCATGACCCGAACCTTTTGGCTGAAATCGCCGAGAAAGGCATCGTTCTCGAGGTCTGCCCGGGATCAAACGTCGCACTGGGCGCGGTCCCTGAGTGGGCCAGCCACCCGATCGAGAAATTGCGCGACGCGGGCGTGCAGATCACCGTATCCACCGACGATCCGCCGTTTTTCCACACCACAATGACCCATGAATATGACATGCTGGCCAAAACCTTCGGCTGGGGCGCGGACGATTTTGCCGTGCTCAACCAAACCGCCTTGCGCGCGGCCTATTGCGACGAGGCCACCCGCGCCAAAATTGCCAAGAAACTGGAGCCCACCCCATGACCGACCACCTGACCCATGTGACCCACCCGCTGGTGCAACACAAACTGACCCTGATGCGCGACAAAGACACCTCTACGGCGGTGTTTCGCCAGCTGCTGCGCGAGATCAGCCAGCTTTTGGCCTATGAGGTGACGCGCGGCTTGCCGATGACCACGCGGCGCATCGAGACCCCGATGCAGCCGATGGACGCGCCGGTGATTGACGGCAAAAAACTGGCGTTGGTGTCGATTTTGCGGGCGGGCAACGGGCTGCTGGACGGGATCCTGGAATTGATCCCCTCGGCGCGCGTCGGCTTTGTCGGGCTTTACCGCGACGAGAAAACCCTGCTGCCGGTGCAATATTATTTCAAGGTGCCGACCGAGCTGGAAGACCGCCTTGTGATCGCGGTCGACCCGATGTTGGCCACCGGCAATTCCTCTGTCGCGGCGATTGATCTGCTGAAAAAAGCGGGCGCCAAGAACATCCGGTTCCTGTGTCTGCTGGCGGCGCCGGAAGGTATTGCACGCATGAAGCAAGCCCATCCAGATGTGCCCATTGTCACAGCAGCGGTAGACAGTCATCTCAATGACCAAGGATATATTGTGCCCGGGCTAGGGGATGCGGGTGACCGCATGTTTGGCACAAAATGAGGTAATATTTGATCCATTATTGCGGACAATGGCTTTACAAAATGGTGATTGTCACGCATTCTCCCACAATATCTAGTGGGGGCCCCTATGTTTTACCGTGGTTTTATCAGCGCTGCATTTGTCGCAATCGTCATGTCGGCGCAGCCAGCCTTGGCCCAGACCAGCACATTTATCCCTGCCGAATTCCCGCCGTCGTCTTATACCGGCAACCAATATGTCGATAGCAAGGGCTGTGCCTTTATTCGCGCAGGCATTAGCGGCGTCGTCAACTGGGTGCCGCGGGTCAGCCGCGACCGCACACAGCTTTGCAGTTTTCAGCCCACGTTGACGGCCGCAGCCCCTGCGCCGGTGATAGCCCAAGCCCCGACACCCGCGCCGCGCCCTGCGCGCAGTGTCGGCGCGCCGATCCGCACGGTGGCATCGACAACCACGCCGCCGCGCATCGTGCAGCGCCCCGTGACCCCGGCACCGGTCGTGCGGTCGGCACAGATCAACACTGCGCCTGTCGTGCCTGCCGCGCCCGCCCCGACACCGGCACCCGCCGCGCGCCAGACATTGGCGGCGTTTTGTGTCGGTCGCACTGGCCCGCAGCCCGGTTTTGTCAGCTCCAGCACAGGGCGCACGATTGACTGCGGCGGCACCATCGCGCCGCCTGTGATCCAAACCGCGGTGACCGCCATCCAGCCCCCCGTTATCCAGCCCCCCGTCAGCCCGCCCGCTGCCGCGCGCCAGACAAAAAGCGTATTTTGTGTTGGCCGGCGCGGCCTTCAGCCCGGCTTTATCAGCAGCACGACAGGGCAGACCATTGATTGTGGCGGCCAGACACCGGCCCCGATTGTGGCTGCCGCATCGCCTGTGTTGCCGACCATGACCATGACCGAAGTCTGTGCCGATATGGATGCCACGGGGCGGAAATATATGAATGCGCAGACCGGCCTGCCGGTGCGTTGCGGGCCGCAAACCCAGCCGATTACCATCGCGGGGCCGCGCGCCCCCTATGCGCCGGGCATCGTGCCGCAAGGGCTTGCCAATTGCCCTGCCGGTATCTTGAGCGTGGGCGGTGCCGCGGTGCGTTGTGGCCCGCAAACCCAGCCGATCACACCGCGCCTGGCACGCAATAGCGACGCCGGATCGACCAACCCTTTTGCCTTCTTCACGCCGCCGCCTGTGCCCGCATCCAACCCTGTCGGGGCCTCCCAAACCCGCGTTCTGGCCCCGCCAAAGGGCTATACCCGCGTCTGGAGCGACGGACGGCTGAACCCGAACCGTGGCCTGCCCGCAACCCGTGTTTCCTATGAGGACACGGCCCGCATTTCATCGCGCAGCATTGCGCCGCAAGCCAGCACTGCCCCGCGCTATGTGCAGGTCGCAAGCGTGACCGATCGCGCGCGCGCCACTGTGATCGGGCAGCAATTCCAGCGTCAGGGTCTGCCTGTCGGACTGGGTGCAAAATCGGTTGCTGGCACGGCCTATAGCGTTGTTTTGCTGGGGCCTTTCGGCAGCGGTGCGCAGGTGAATAATGCGTTGCAAGCGGCCCGTAGCGCGGGTTTTAACGACGCCTATACACGCAACTAAGGTTCTCCCGGGAAAAGGCCCTGCACCCGCGACGCAGGGCTTTTTCTTGTGCGGTCAGCCGTTGCAAATACCCTGCAAGCGCACCCACGCCGCGTCGCTCAATATCACCGGCTCGTCGCGTTCTGCATAGGGGTCGGCGGCTATCAGGCCTGCGCTGCTCTGGCCTGTAGCGTCGCGCGCATAGGCAAAGGGCGCGGTGGGGATTTCTGCGGCTTCAAATGCCGCGATCAATGCGCTATCGGCGGGAAATGACGGATCGGCCTGCGTGACTGCGCGGGCATAATCAACCAGGCTGTCTGCGGGCAGATCACCGGTCGTCAACAGCTCGAATGTCTTGCCAAAACCCACCGCTTGCAACACGCCGGCCAACGGATCGCTGGCCTTGCGCGCCGCATCGGCAGCCACGATATATCCCGCAGGCACCGCCGGATCATCGGCGTTTTCAATGATGCGCCGATCCAGCAGGATAATCCCGCCCGCCAAGGCAACCGCCCCTTGAGCCAATTGCGGCAGCACGACGATCTGCCCCCCCGCATCGGGCCCGAGCAGACGGGTTTGCAATTGCAAAAGCGCCGCAGAGCCGTCCGGGTTGCGACAGCGCGGGCCGGTCAACCGCTGCACATGGCCCAGCACAATCGCGCCGATTTCGGTGCGTTTCACCATCGGCACCACCGAAATTGTCTGGCGGGTCAAGGCGCCCGGCAGCCAGAACACCGCAAGCGCGGCGGTGCCCGCCAGAAACCCGACCGTCAGCACCTGACGCAATTTTCCCGGTTGCGGGCGTCGTTTGGCCAGACTTTTGCGGACCTTTTCAATCGCGCCGATCATCAGATCATCATCGATCTCGACCCACTCTTCGGCATCTTCTCCGGGGGCAAAGATCGCCGGGCGCTGCCCCGGATTGCGCCGGATAATCGCGGGCAAAGACCAATGGGTCAGCGGACGTTCGGCATTGTCGGTGATCACCAGCGTCGCATTGCCAAAGGCCACGGTGACGTCGCGGCGCTGCGCATCCGCGTCCGCGCGCCATACCCCGCTGCTTTCCAACCGTTCATATTCACGGAGTGCCGTCATCTGCCTGCTTTATGTTATTTACCCCAGCTTAACGGGGCGCGGCGACTTTGTGTAGACACCTTAAAGCGCTTTGGCGATCATGCGCAGTTCAAATTTCTGGATTTTACCGGTCGAGGTCTTGGGCAGCTCTTGAAATACCACCCGTTTGGGGCATTTGAACCCTGCGATGCGGGTCCGGGCAAAGGCGATCATCTCGGCCTCATCGGCCACAGCGCCCTGTTTGAGCTCGACAAAGGCGCAAGGCACCTCGCCCCATTTGTCGTCGGGCTTGGCCACCACGGCACACAGGTTCACGCTTGCATGGTGCATCAATGCGCCTTCCACTTCAACCGAGCTGATATTTTCACCGCCAGATATGATGATGTCCTTGGCCCGATCCGAGATCTGGATGTAGCCGTTGGGGTGTTGGATAGCGAGATCCTCGGAATGGAAATAGCCGCCCTCAAACGCCTTTTTGGTGGCCTGCGGGTTTTTGTAATAGCCTTTCATCACCGCATTGCCGCGGATCATAATCTCGCCCTGCGTCGCCCCGTCCATGGTGACTTGCGCCATGTCGGGGTCCATCACGGTGATGTCTTCCATCATTGGCATGGCGACCCCTTGGCGGGCCTGGATGCTGGCCTTTTCGTCGGCCGGCAAGGCCCCCCACGCGGCGTCCCATATGCATTCTGTCACATGGCCATAGGTTTCGGTCAGCCCGTAGACCTGCGTGATATTGAACCCCAGTTTTTGCACAGCAGCCAGTGTCGCGGGGGCAGGGGGCGCGCCTGCGGTGAAGACCTCGACGGTGTGGTCAAAGCTGCGGCGTTCCTCGGCCTTGGCATTCACGATCAAGTTCAGCACAATCGGCGCGCCGCCAAAATGTGTGACCCCATGGTCGTCGATTGCGGCATAGATCGTTTTGGCCGAAATGTCGCGACAACACACCACCGTGCCACCAAGCGCGGGCATCATCCATGTGTGGTTCCAGCCGTTACAATGAAACAGCGGCACGATTTGCAGATATGTGATAAACAGCGGCAACTGCCAAGAAATCGGTGTGCCCATTGTCATCAGATACGCGCCACGGTGATGATACACCACGCCCTTGGGCCGGCCTGTGGTGCCCGATGTGTAATTCAGCGCAAGGCTTTCCCATTCATCTTGCGGCATGATCCACGCAAAATCCGCATCCCCCGTGGCCAGAAAATCCTCATAGTTGATCTGCTCGCCAATCGGCTTGATGCCCGCTTGCACATCCGGCACCTCGACCACCAGCGGGGCAGGGCCATCCATCAGCGCAATCGCCTCCATCACCATTGGCAGGAACTGGCTATCAACCAAAACCGCCTTGGCGCCACCATGATCGAAAATATATGCCACCGTATCCACATCCAGCCGCGTGTTGATCGTATTGAGCACGCCGCCACAGGCCGGCACACCAAAGCTGGCCTCGGACTGGGCTGGGATGTTGGGCAACACGGTCGCCACCACATCGCCCGGCTGGACACCCGCCTTTGACAGCGCACTGGCCAGACGGGTCACGCGGGCATGATACTGCGCGTAAGTCAGGCGCATATCGCCGTAGATCAGCGCATCACGCTGGGCAAACACACTTGCGGCGCGCTGCAAATGCGACAGGGGCGTCAACGGCACATAATTGGCGGCGCATTTGTCCAACCCGGTCTCGTCAGCCATCCATCCCATTGCGCACCCCTCCCGTGGTTCTGCTTGTCAGGTGACCCTAGGATATGTCAGACATTTAAATCAATGGGGGAAATGCACCCTCTCAAAAATCGGAATACCCCGCAATGATCACGCCCTTGCTTGAAACCAACCGCGCCGCTTGGCTTATTCTGGCGGGCATGATGACGCTCGGGTTCAGTGATAATCTGGTGCGCCTCGTTTCCGCAGACAGTTCCTTGTGGCAATTTCACCTGATCCGTGGGCTGATGGTCATCGCGGCACTGTTGATTGCGGCAACTCTCGGGGCGGGGTCGTTTTGGCCGCGCAAACCGGTCAACGTCTTGGGGCGCAGCGTTTTACAGGCCGGCGCAATGGTGATCTATTTCGGGTGTCTTGCGATCCTGCCGATCGGGGTTGTGGTGGCGGGGCTGTTCACCGCGCCGCTGTTTGTGCTGATCATCGGGGTGATATTCCAAGGCAAACGGGTCGGCATCGTGCGCGGCAGTGCCGTGGGGCTCGGGTTCATCGGTGCGCTTTTGGTCATCCGGCCAGATCCGAACGCGCTCAACCTGATCTCGTTCCTGCCGGTATTCGCAGGGCTGCTCTATGCGATCGGGGCCATCGCGACGCGGGCGTGGTGCGAGGGCGAAACCACACTGACCTTGACGCTATGGTTCTTTGCGGCCCTCACACTATTTGGCGGCATCGGCGTGCTGGTGTTGCCCGGCGGCGGGGTGGGGGCTGCGGGCTTTGCCTTGCGCGGCTGGATGCCCGTCACTGTGGATATGCTCGCATGGTATGTGGTTTTGGCGACCGGTGCTGTGATCGGGATTGGCTGCATCTTCAAAGGCTACCAGATCGGCGAGGCAGGCTCGGTCGCGGTGTTTGAATACACGCTTCTGGTCTTCGCCAGCTTCTGGGCATGGATGCTCTGGGGTGAAGGCGTGCCAGCGCTGGGGCTTGTGGGCATGGGGCTGATCGCCACGGCAGGGATCATCATCGCGGTCAGGTCAGACCCATGATCATCTCTCGCGGGCGCAACTATATCTTTGCGCATATCCCCAAAACCGGTGGCACGGCGCTGGCCACGGCCCTTGAAACCCGTGCAATGCACGACGACATCCTGATCGGCGACACGCCAAAAGCCAAGCGGCGCAAGGCGCGGCTCCAAGACCTGCGCGCTGCGGGGCGTATCTGGAAACACAGCACGGTGCACGACATGGCGGGCGCTGTTGATCCGGCGGACATGTTTGTGTTCACATTGGTGCGCAATCCTTGGGACCGGATGGTCAGCTACTACACATGGCTGCAAACCCAGAGTTTCCAGCACCCCGCTGTGACACTGGCAAAATCGCATGATTTCAGTGGCTTCCTGAACGCGCCTCACACACAACGCAGCATCAGGCAGACCCCATACGCCAGCTATGTGACCCCGAACGCGCATTTCTTCCGGCTTGAACATCTCGCTCGCGATCTGGCCCCGCTTTGGGACTATTTGGGCTTTTCGCTCACGATTGAACCGCTCAACCAATCCGCCCGTCCGCGCGATTGGCGGCCCTATTACACCGCCACAGATGCAGCCCTGATCGCGGACCTCTGTGCCGCAGATATCGCGCGCTCGCACTATCAATTTGATCCGACCTGACGCTCTTTGGTTTGCAAATATCCCCGCCGGAGGCTCCGTCATATCCCCGCGCAGACCAGACGCAAAAAGGGCGCGCGCCTTGCAGCCCGCGCCCGATACTCGTCACGACATACTATCTAGGCCGCTTTTTGCGTTTGTCCAAAGCGTCCGTAAAACGACTGCCCCTTGTCACCCATTTCGCGCAACAGCGCAGGGGTGGCAAAGCGGTCGCCGAACAATGCCGTCAGCTCGTCACAACGCGCGGCGGCATAGGGCGTGCCGATGATATCGAGCCAGCTGAACGGACCACCCGACCACGGCGCAAAGCCCCAGCCAAGGATCGCACCCACGTCACCTTCGCGGATATCCTCCAGCACGCCTTCTTCCAGCGCGCGCACCGCCTCGAGCACTTGTGAGAACATCAAGCGGTGCTGGACCAAGTGCAAATCGGGCTGCACGTCGGCCAAAGGATAGCGCTTGCCCAGCCCATCCCAAAGCCCCTGACGTTTGCCCTTCTGGTCGTAGTCATAGAAGCCGGCATTCGCCTTGCGCCCCAAACGACCCTCGTCAGCCATCCAGAAGATCAACTCGTCGGCGGTGTCGTCATAGGCGTCGCCCATGGCAATCTTCGTCGCTTTTGCAATCTTCACGCCCAGATCGATCGAGGTTTCGTCGGTCAGTTGCAGCGGGCCAAGCGGCATCCCCAACAGTTTCGCCGCATTCTCGATCAACGCAGGTGCGACGCCTTCTTGCAGCATCCGCACGCCCTCATTCACGTAGGGCAAAATACAACGGTTCGCGTAGAAAAACCGCTCGTCGTTGACGACGATCGGGGTCTTGCGGATCTGGCGCACAAAATCCAGCGCCTTGGCCACAGCCACATCACCCGTCTCCTTGCCTTTGATGATCTCGACCAAAAGCATCTTGTCGACGGGGCTAAAGAAGTGGATGCCAATAAACCGCTTTGCGTCCATCGCAGCCTTTGCAAGCTGGGTGATCGGCAGGGTCGATGTATTGGTCGCAAAAACGCAATCCGCACCCGTCACAGCCTGCACCTTGGCGGTCACCTCCGCCTTGACGCCCACATCCTCGAACACGGCCTCCACGATCAAATCACAGCCCTTGAGGGCGTCATAATCGGTGGTCGCCATGATCAGCCCAAGCACCGCCTCTTTCTTCTCGGGTGTCGCCTTTTTGCGCGCAATGCCTTTGTCCATATAGTCAGCCGCGTAGGATTTTCCCTTCTCTGCCGCTTCTTGTTTGGCGTCGATCAAGACAACCTCAATGCCAGCCAATGCAGACACCAACGCAATGCCTGCGCCCATCATGCCCGCACCGATAATCCCGACTTTCTTGACTTTCTGGTCGATCACAGCGGGCCGGTTCGCGCCTTTTTCCAGCGCTTCCTTGTTAATAAAAAGCGAACGGATCATGGCTTCGGAGCTTGGGTTCAATAGGACGTTTGTAAACCAGCGCGCCTCGATCTTGATCGCGGTGTCAAACGGCACCATCGCCCCCTCGTAAACTGCCGAGAGCAACGCCTTGGCCGCAGGAAATGCGCCTTGGGTCTTGCCATTGACCATCGCAGAGGCGCCGACAAAGGTCATGAATCCGGCCGGATGATACGGCGTGCCGCCGGGCATTTTATAACCCTTTTCATCCCATGGTTTTACGATCGGCGGGGAGGACAGCACCCAAGCCTTCGCCGCAGACAGCAACTCATCCGCGGGCACGACCTCGTCCACCAGACCCGCTTGCTTGGCCTTCGCAGGATCAGACAGTTTACCTTCCAAAAGGAACGGCGAGGCATTCATCGCGCCCAATTTGCGCACCAGCCGCGTGGTCCCGCCCATGCCGGGAAAAATACCGACCATGATCTCGGGCAGGCCGATCTTGGCCTTTGGATTGTCCGCCACAAAAATCCGGTGACAGGCCAGCGGAATTTCAAACCCGATGCCCAGACCCGTGCCCTGCATCGCACAGGCAATCGGCTTGCCACCCTTGTTGGTCTTGGGGTCCATACCCGCGCGCTCGATCTTGCGCAGAATGGCGTGGCTGGCCATCAGCCCTTCCATCAGGCCACGCGCCGGCTCGTCGCCGGCACTATCCTTCATCTTTGCGATGATATTGAGATCCATACCGCCGGCAAAACTACCCTCTTTCCCGGAGGTGATAATCACCCCCTTGATGGCATCATCCGCCAGCGCCTGATCCACCAGCCCGTCAAGGTCGACAAACCCCTGCTGGTTCATCACATTCATCGATTTCCCAACCGTATCCCACGTGATCGTGGCCACGCCGTCAGCGTCGGTTTTCATCGTAAAATCAGTCATTGTCATCTCCTGGATATGAGGGGCGCGACGGTGACGTCGCAGCAAGTGTTCGGGGCTGCGCATTGCGCGCAAGGTTATGAATGGGCGTCATCGGGTCACTTTGGCTCCGTATTTGGCTGCGGTGTCCATCCCGCATGACCACGGGCGTTCAAAATGGCCGACGCGCGCCAGATGCCAGCCTCGTGGGTCAGCAGCGCAGAGGGCGTAAAGGGTGCTACCATCCTTTGGCCGCGGCACAATAGCTCGGTCCGGTAGGTCCCGATGACCGTGCCATCCTCGCTATGTTCACACTGCAGCGGCGCGCGGAAAACCATATCCAAATTCATGGCCTTGCACGCCTGCACATATAGATCAAACTGGCTGCGCAAGTCGTCCTGCGTCTGCGACACATTCGGACCAGTGGCGGTGACAATCGAGAAGGGCAACGCAATCCGTCCAGCCCAAAGCTGAAAGTCATTGCTGATAAGACAGGTTGAAATATCAGCAAGAAATGCGGTGAACTCCTCGTCTGTCATCAGACCCTCTCGATGATCGTGGCCGCACCCATACCTGACGCGATACAAAGCGTCGCAAGGCCCGTGCTTTTACCGCTGCGTTCCAGCTCGTCCAGCAAGGTGCCGATCAGGATCGCGCCGGTGGCACCCAACGGGTGACCCATGGCAATCGAGCCGCCGTTCACGTTGACACGGCTGTGATCGACATCAAACGCCTGCATGAAGCGCAACACCACAGAGGCAAAGGCTTCGTTGACCTCGAACAAATCGATATCCGCAATCGACATGCCACTGTCACGCAAGATCTTTTCGGTCACAGGCACTGGTCCGGTCAGCATGATTGTCGGATCGGTGCCGATCTTGGCGGTTGCGCGGATCACGGCGCGGGGTTTCAACCCCATCGCCTCGCCCCACTCCTTGGACCCGATCAGCACACCTGCGGCGCCGTCCACGATACCCGACGAGTTGCCCGCGTGGTGAATATGGTTGATCTTTTCCAGATGCGGATACTTCATCAACGCGACCTTATCAAAGCCGGGCATGACCTCGCCCATCATCTGGAACGCAGGATTGAGCGCGCCAAGCGACTGCATATCGGTTTGCGGGCGCATGTATTCATCATGGTCCAAAATCGGCTGGCCGTTGATGTCGGTCACCGGCACAATCGACTTGGCAAACCGGTTGTCGGCCCATGCAGCAGCGGCGCGTCTCTGGCTCTCAACCGCCAATTGGTCGACCTGCTCGCGGGTGAACCCGTATTCGGTCGCGATAATATCGGCTGAAATCCCTTGCGGGACAAAATAGGTATCCATCGCAATGCTTGGATCAACCGCAATCGCCGCCCCGTCCGATCCCATCGGCACGCGACCCATCATCTCGACGCCGCCCGCGATATAGGCAGACCCGGCGCCGCCGCGCACCTGATTGGCCGCAAGGTTCACGGCCTCCATGCCCGAGGCACAAAAGCGGTTGATCGACAGCCCCGGAATGGATTGGTCCAGGTTGGAGGCCAGCACCGCCGTGCGCGCAAGGCACCCGCCCTGTTCGCCCACTTGGGTCACGTTGCCCCAGATCACATCCTCGACGGCGTGGCCTTCTAGGTTGTTGCGTGATTTCAGCGCGTTCAACATGCCCGCCGACAGGCGCGCAGAGGTCACCTCATGCAGGCTCCCGTCAGCGCGGCCTTTACCACGTGGGGTGCGAATGGCGTCGAAAATATAGGCTTCGGTCATAGGTGTCTCCTTTAGGCGCGATCGGCAGGCGAGCCGGGCATCAGATCATAGGGGTGTTTCCAACCGGGGGTCGCTGCAATGGCATCGAGCCACCGGTTGATATGAGGGTATTGCTCGCGCTCGAATGTGAACGGCTCGGGGTAATACAAGTAGCCCGCGCAGGCGATGTCGGCGATGGTCAGCTCTTCTCCCGCCAAGAACGGGGTTTTGGCCAATTGGGTTTCCATGATGGTCAAAGCAGCAGCCAGCCGCATCGACATGAAACCGATCACATCGGCATTGCGTTTGGCTTGCGGCAGGAAATTCATCTGAAACCGCAGCATACCCGCAACGCCAGACACCTTGTGGTTGTCAAAAAACATCCAGCGCAAAACCTCGCGGCGTTCAGCGGCAGATTTGCCGCCCAGCTTGCCGGATTTGGAACTGATGTAATCCTGAATGACGCCCGATTGGGTCAGGACCAAATCACCGTCTTGCAACACAGGCACTTCACCCATGATATTCAGCTCGCGAAATGCCTCGGATCTGGTCTCGCCGTTGAAGAAATCAACGTAAACAGGCTCCCACGCCTGATCGGCCAGCGCCAAGGTAAGTGCGGCCTTATAGGCATTTCCGCTTTCGCCAAAGCAATGCAGCTTCATGGTCATGTCGGGCATCCTCCCAGATGAAACACCTTATTGCAGGCGTCGTAGTTTGAGTATTTTCAAAAAAGCGAGACGAAGGCCCGCGTTCTTAAATCTTACTTAAGCACGAAGATGAAAACTTACAGGGCGGTACATGCTGGAGAGCCCCATTCACCAAATCGGGACCGTAAAAAGCGAGGCTCCGATGCCCTTGGATCAAACCCTGCGGGTGTCGGGCCTTTGCGCTCGCTTTTTCCCCAAATACTCATCTTTTCACCGCTTGCGGTCCTCCAGTTCGTTTTGAAACATGCGCAACCTTTGACCAAAGGTGTCCTCGTTGATCACCGAATTGAAATTCTCGAACAAAAACGACAAGGCTTCCCCTTCCTCCAGTTTACTTTCCGCGGCAAAGCGTTTGAGCCTGCGATACCCGTCCTGCGTCATGGCGACGGGGAAACGACGTGTCAGTCTCAGGCGCTTTGGCATATTTGGTCCAGTCTTTCGTAGGATGGGCTTGCACCCATCATGGGCCTAGAACTGATCAGCGTCGAGGGCCATAACCGTGCCCGCGCCGGTATTGATCCGCGCCAAATGCATCGCTGTCGCAGGCAATTGACGGGCCATATAATAGCGGCCAGTGGCGATTTTGGTCTCGTAGAACGCGCGGTCTTCGGCACCGGCGTCCAATGCCTCCATCGCAGCCTTGCCCATGCGCGCCCACATCAGGCCAAGACAAACATGGCCCATCATATGCATGAAATCATAGGACCCGGCCAAAGCGTTGTTGGGGTTCTTCACGCCGTTTTGCATGAAATACATCCCCGCCGCTTGCAGATCTTTTGACGCCGCCTTCAGCGGGACCAAGAAATCAGCCTTCAGCGCCTCATTGCCGTCGTTCTCTTTGATAAACGTCTTGATCATCTCGAAAAACGCCATGACATGCTTGCCACCGTCCAGCGCCAATTTACGGCCCACCAGATCGAGCGCCTGCACGCCGTTGGCACCCTCATAAATCATCGCAATTCGGGCATCGCGGGCGAACTGGGACATGCCCCATTCCTCGATATAACCGTGGCCGCCGTAAACCTGCTGTGCTGCAACGGCATATTCAAACCCCTTGTCAGTCAAAAACCCCTTAATGACGGGCGTCATCAATGACACGAGGCCATCGGCATCCGCATCACCGTTCTTGTGACTGCGGTCGATCAGGTTCGCACCCCACATGGTAAACGCGCGCGCGCCTTCTACAAACGACTTTTGATCCATCAAATTGCGCCGAATATCGGGATGCACGATCAGCGGATCGGCAGGGCCATCGGGGTTTTGCGCACCTGTCACCGCGCGCCCTTGCAGGCGGTCGTTGGCATAAAATACAGCGTTCTGATAGGCGGCTTCGGCCTGCGCATAGCCCTGAAGCCCGACACCCAAACGGGCCTCGTTCATCATCACGAACATCGCGCGCATCCCCTTGTGCTCTTGCCCCAAAAGCACACCCTCGGCCTCGTCGTAATTCATCACACATGTTGAATTACCGTGAATGCCCATCTTTTCTTCGATCTTGCCCACGGACACACCATTGGGTTCACCAAGCGTGCCATCATCATTCACCTTGATCTTGGGCACGATAAACAACGACACACCCTTGATCCCCTCGGGACCACCCGGAATTTTGGCCAGCACAAGATGGATAATATTGTCGGCCAGATCGTGGTCACCCGCCGAGATAAAGATCTTCTGACCGGAAATCTTATAGGTGCCGTCACCATTTGGCACAGCCTTGGTGCGCATCAGCCCCAGATCGGTGCCACAATGCGGCTCTGTCAGGTTCATCGTGCCGGTCCACTCGCAACTCACCATCTTTGGCAAAAACGTTTGCTTCTGGTCGTCAGTGCCGTGCACATGGATCGCCGAATAGGCCCCGTGGGTCAGGCCCTGATACATGTTGAACGCCATGTTTGCCGACACCGACGGCTCCAGTGCGGCCATGCTCATGACATAGGGCAGGCCTTGGCCGCCATAGGCCTCGTCACAATCCAATGTGGTCCACCCACCTTCGCGGACCTGATCAAACGCGGCCTTGAACCCTGTAGGCGTGCGCACAACGCCGTTTTCCAACACACAGCCCTCGATATCGCCGACCTGATTGAGCGGCGCCAGAACATCCTTGGCAATCTTGCCGGCCTCTTCGATCACCGCACCGGTAAATTCGCGGTCCAGATCGGCGTAACCTGCAATATCCTGCTGGGATACTTTCAGCAGGTCGTGCAGAACAAATTGCAGGTCTTTGGCTGGGGCGTTGTAGATCGGCATATGATGGCTCTTTCTAGGCTGGGCGTGAACGGAGGCAGGCGCTCAGGCCGCTGGTTTAGCTTTTGCAAGGGCGCGCAACGTGTCGGCGGCCCATTGCATCTGTGTCGTCATCTCGCCAATCGCCTCTTCCAACTCGGCCTTTTGGGCCTGCATGTCGGCAAGGTGGCGCTCGGCCATTTCATAGGTTTTGGACAATTGGGTCTGCTGACCGTCGTCCATGTGGTAAAGGTCCAGAAGCTGGCGGATTTCCTCCAGACTGAACCCGAACCGCTTGCCGCGCAGGATCAGCTTGAGGCGGGCGCGGTCACGCTTGGTAAACAAGCGGCGCTGGCCATCGCGGATCGGAAACAGCAACTCCTTGGCTTCATAAAACCGCAAGGTGCGTGGCGTCACATCAAATGCGGCACACATATCGCGGATCGTCATTGTATCGGTCGTCATCATCTAGTCCCATTCATGCAATGTGTCTTTGATCGCATGTGCGAGGTCATGATTGACCCTACAAGATAAATTGACGTTAACGTAAACGAAACGTGGCGTCATTTCCAAGTTGACGAAAGGTCAGTAAAGCTACCGCGACGTCACGCGTAACATTCGTAAAGCCGATTGTGTTCGCGTAACCGCACAAAACGGTGGCGTTTAACCCAGCGTGGCGGCAGTCTGGTCGCGCAGGCTTTGCAACTCCGCCAAGGTATCTTGCAACTGTTTTTGCTGCTCCATCAGCTCGGCGATCTGCCCGTCAGCCAAGGTAATCCACTGGTGCATCTGCGCTTTGGTGCCCTCGTTTTCGTAGATCAGCAACCATTGGCGGATGTCTTCCAACGAAAACCCGAACCGCCTGCCGCGCAGGATCAGCGTCATGCGCGCCAACTCGCGGGGGCCATAAAACCGTGCGCGGCCTTCCTTTTCAGGATGCAGCAGCTCGATATATTCGTAATACCGCAGGGTGCGCGGGGTGACGTCATATTTGGCGCACATCTCCTTGAATGACAGGCGTGGGTCCGACATCATATCCTCCATTGCATATACTCTACCCTGCCGCATTGTCGGGATCAACGCCGCTTTGCACGCCACGTTTGCACAGATACCGCTTGCCATCAGCCCGCCACATGGCAAGTTGCGCGTGACCCACAGGAGCCGCCCATGACCGAAATCACCGACCGCCAGACCCTGATTGCGCGCCAATTCATCGCAGCCATCCCCCATGCGCGCGAGCTGGGGATGCAAGTCACCGAGATCGGCGCGGGCCGCGCCACGATCACCATGGGCTATGACACACGGTTGATCGGCGACCCCGAGACCGGTGTGATCCACGGCGGCGCGGTCTCGGCGTTGATGGACACCTGCGGCGGGGCGGCGGTGATGGCGCACCCCAGCGGGCCGCTTGGCACTGCCACCCTCGATCTGCGTATTGACTATATGCGCCCCGCCAAACCCGGCGACACAATCACCGCCGTGGCCGAATGTTATCATGTCACCCGCTCGGTGGCCTTTGTGCGTGCGACCGCAATGGACGCCGACACTTCGCGCCCCGTGGCCACCGCAACAGGGGCCTTTACGGTGCAAATGGGGGACAGCGCATGAGGCGCCCCGAACCTGTGCAAGTCATCAAACAACGGCGCGACGCGATGCTGCAAAATCTGGTCGCGGGCGTGCCATATATCGGCTTTCTGGGCATCCAGTTTGAACGGCACGGCGACGAATTGACTGCCCTGCTGTCCTATCACGATCGCAATATCGGCAACCCGATGATCCCTGCCTTGCACGGCGGCGTCACGGCGGCGTTTCTCGAGGTGGCGGCGATCATCGAGCTAAGCTGGGCTGTGACATGGGAAGACATGGAGGCGGGCAACATCGCCGAGGACAAACCGCGTATCCTGCTGCCCAAAACCATCGATTTCACCGTTGATTATCTGCGGTCGGGCTTGCCGCGTGACGCCTATGCGCGCGCGCGGGTCAACCGTTCGGGGCGGCGCTATGCCTCCGTGCATGTCGAGGCGTGGCAAGACAACCGGACCCGCATATTCGCCCAAGCCACCGGTCACTTTCTGATGCCCGACCGCGATGGCTAAGGCGCTGACCCACAAACGGGTCCTGCAAATCGCGCTGCCGATCGTGCTGTCCAATGCAACCGTGCCGATCTTGGGCGTGGTGGACACCGGCGTGGTGGGGCAATTGGGGCAGGCGGCCCCGATTGGGGCTGTGGGCATCGGCGCGATTATCCTGACCGCATTTTATTGGGTTTTCGGGTTTTTGCGCATGGGCACGGCGGGGCTGACCGCACAGGCCACGGGGGCCGAAGATGCCGCCGAAGTCGCAGCGCTGCTGTCGCGTGCACTGCTCATTGGGCTCAGTGCAGGGGCGGTGATGATCCTGGGGCAAATCCCGCTGTTCTGGCTGGCGTTCAAAGTGTCGCCCGCCAGCCCCGAGGTCGAGACCCTCGCGCGGCAATACATGAGCGTCCGCGTCTGGTCGGCACCCGCAACGATCGGGCTTTACGGCATTATCGGCTGGTTGATCGCCCAGGAACGCACCCGCGGCGTTTTCGCAATCCAAGTCTTGATGAACGGGTTGAACATCATCCTCGACATGGTGTTTGTGCTATATTTCGATTTTGGCGTCGCAGGTGTCGGCTGGGCCACGTTCATCGCCGAATGGAGCGGGCTGGCGCTGGGCCTGTGGCTGTGTCGCGACGCTTTTGCCGGGACCGCTTGGCGCGATGGACCCCGCGTCTTTGACCGCGCCCGCCTGATCCGCATGGGGGTGGTCAACAGCGATATCCTGATCCGGTCGGTGCTACTACAAGCGATCTTTGTCAGCTTCCTGTTCTGGGGCGCGGATTTTGGCAATGTGCAACTGGCCGCCAACCAGATCCTGCTGCAATTTCTCAATGTGACCGCCTATGCGCTGGACGGGTTCGCGGCGGCAGCCGAAAGCCTTGTCGGCCAAGCGTTGGGTGCGAAAAACATCGCGCGCCTGCGCCGTGGCGCGATCCTGACCAGCGGCTGGGGGGCGCTGATTTGCGTCGGTCTGGCACTTGTTTTTGCAACCTTTGGGCCCGCCATCATCGACATCATGACCACCGCCCCTGATGTGCAAAGCGCCGCACGCATCTATCTGCCCTATATGGTGGCCGCCCCCGTTGTGGGGGTCGCGGCATGGATGTTCGACGGGATCTTCATCGGGGCCACGCGCTCTGCGGATATGCGCAATATGATGATTGTCTCGGCCAGCGCCTATTTCATCGCGGTGATCCCGCTGATGGCGGCGTTTGGCAATCACGGGCTCTGGCTGGGGCTGCTGTTCAGCTTCATCGTGCGCGGCGTCACCCTTGGCTGGAAATACCCGCGCCTCGAGGCCGCAGCGCGTTAATCAAACAGGTCCAGCGCATTTTCAGGCGGACGGCCGATCACCGCGTCATTGCCGACAATCACAATCGGACGTTCGATCAGGACCGGATTGGCGGCCATCAGGGCAATCAACGCATCCTCATCACCGTCTTTAAACGCCTTTTCGCCGCGCCGCACAATCTGGGCTGCTGTCTTGCCCAGCTTTGCCAGAACAGCGCGAATTTCCGCCTCTGTCGGCGGGTCTTGCAGATACAATCGCACCTCGGGGTTTGCGTCTTTTGCCGTCAAAATCGCCAGTGTCTGGCGTGATTTTGAACAGCGCGGGTTATGCCAGATAATTGTCATAGATAGTCACTCCGTCCTGTGCCCACCGCATCAGCCACCGATGCAAACCCGTCCTTGGCCAGCAGATCATCAAGCCCGCGTGCAATCTCGTCGGGCAATGACATGCCGCCAAACACCAATGCTGTATAAAGTTGCACTGCCGCGGCCCCTGCGCGAATTTTCGCATAAGCCTGTGCCGCAGAGCCAACACCGCCCACGCCGATAATAGGCAGATGCGTGCGGGATGATAATTGCGCCAAGACCTTTGTGGATTTTTCAAACAACGGCTGTCCCGACAGCCCGCCGGCTTGTGCAGCATAGCGCCCGTGCAGCCCTGTGCGGTCCAGTGTGGTATTGGTGGCAATGATCCCCGCGATCCCCGAGGCACCGGCAACTTGCGCCACGTCGTCCAGAGCCGCCTCGTCCAGATCAGGGGCGATTTTCAAGAATATCGGCACAGGCTTTGCCAGCGCCGCATTTGCCGCCATCACCCCTGCCAATAGGGCAGTCAGCGCGGGTTTGCCCTGCAAATCACGCAGCTTTTCGGTATTGGGCGACGAGACATTCACGGTGGCAAAATCCAGATGCGCGCCACATGTGCTCAAGACATGCGCAAAATCCGCAGCACGGTCTTCGCTGTCTTTATTGGCGCCCAAATTCAACCCGATCACCCCCTTGGGCCGCGCCGACAGACGGGCCGCGATGACCTCCATGCCCTGATTATTGAACCCGAACCGGTTGATTGCCGCCTTGTCTTGCGTCAGGCGGAACAGGCGCGGCCTTGCATTGCCCGCTTGCGGGCGCGGGGTTGCGGCACCGACTTCCAAAAACCCGAAACCCGTGCGCACCAGCGCATGAAGGGCGGTGGCATTCTTGTCAAACCCCGCCGCCAGCCCGACAGGATTGGGCAAGCTTAAACCGGCCACCTCGGTGCGCAACCGTGCGCTGGTAAATGGTCCCGCTTTCGGGCCTAACCCCGCATTCAACGCCGAAATCGCCAAGCCATGCGCGGTTTCGGGGTCAAACACCCGCAAGGCGCGCAGGCCCATTTGCTCGACGATCTTCATGTCAGGTCTCCAAACCGGTGCACACCGTCAACCAATGGCAAACCCCGCCACCACGCCACATCATCCATCCGCAGCGCGCGAAACAGATGCGGAAACAACCGCCCGCCGCGCGACGGCTCCCACTTTAACGCATCCAGACCCTCCGCCTGCACCGCCACCAAAACCAGATCCGTGACCCCCGCAAAATACAAGTCTGCGGTTGCCTGCACCGTTTCGGCCGTGGAAAAATGCACAAACCCGTCGGCCAGATCAATCGGCGCGCCACGGGTTTGCCCGTCTGCCTGCATCTGCGCCCATTCGGGCGCGCGGAATATCTTGTAAATCATCATGCGCGTTTCATGGCGGTTGCGCAAAGATTGGTCAAGCAGGCCCGTGGCACAACCGGCGTCACAAAGCTGTCGTTACGGAAAGCTATAGGAATTTCGCATCGGTGTTTGACTCCTGCAAGAGCGATTGCCAATCTGTGAACAATGTAACCTAGGGGGACTTTCCAATGCTTTCACGAATCCTGACAACCACTTGTGCCATTGCGCTGATGGCCACCGCCGCTGCTGCGCAAGACTATTCGCTGACCATCCTGCACACCAACGACGCCCACGCGCGGTTTGAACCCATTAGCAAATATGACAGCGACTGTTCCGCAGAAGATAACACCGCAGGCGACTGTTTTGGCGGCAAAGGACGACTTGTCACCGCCGTGGCGGAGGCGCGCGCGCGCTCCAATAACTCTATTCTTGTCGATGGCGGCGACCAGTTCCAGGGGACGCTGTTCTATACCTATTACAAGGGTGCGATGGCCGCCGAGTTCATGAACAAGCTGGGCTATGACGCAATGACTGTGGGCAACCACGAGTTTGACGACGGCCCCGAAGTGCTCGCAGGCTTTATGAACAGCCTGAATTTCCCGATCCTGATGTCAAACGCCGACGTCTCGGGCGAGCCACTGCTGGCGGGTAAACTCGCGAAATCCACCGTGATCGAGCGCGGCGGCGAGAAGATCGGCCTGATTGGCCTGACGCCGCAAAACACAGATGAACTTGCCAGCCCCGGCGACAACATCACCTTCACCGACCCATCGCAGGCGGTGCAAGGCGAGGTTGATAAACTGACCGCGGACGGTGTGAACAAAATCATCGTGTTGTCGCACTCGGGCTACGGCGTCGATCAACTTGTCGCGGCCAATACCACCGGTGTTGACGTGATCGTCGGCGGGCACTCCCACACGCTATTGTCGAACACCATCGAGGGTGCAGCAGGGCCATACCCCACTATGGTCGGCAACACCGCGATCCTGTCGTCCTATGCATACGGCAAATTCCTGGGCGAATTGAACGTGACCTTCGACGATGAGGGCAATGTCATATCTGCGGTGGGCGAGCCGATCCTGCTTGACGGCACCGTGGCCGAAGATGCCGATACTGTCGCGCGGGTCGCCGAATTGGCCATTCCACTGGAGGCCGTGCGCACCAAAGTCATCGCTCAATCAGCGGCCAATATTGAAGGCAACCGCGATGTTTGCCGGTTGATGGAATGCGAAATGGGCAACCTTGTGGCCGACGCAATGCTTGACCGCGTGGCCGATCAGGGCATCACGATTGCCATCGCCAACTCCGGCGGTTTGCGGGCGTCCATCGATGCGGGCGACGTGACCATGGGCGAAGTGCTGACCGTGCTGCCGTTCCAGAACACGCTGTCCACATTCCAGGTGACCGGCGAGGTCATGCTCGCAGCCCTTGAAAACGGCGTCTCGGATATGGCCGGGGTTGCAGGGCGCTTCCCGCAAGTGGCAGGCATGACCTTCACCGTTGATCCCGCCGCCGAAGTGGGCAGCCGTATCTCTGACGTGATGGTCGGCGATGCAGCCCTTGATCCGGCAGCAACCTATGGCGTTGTGTCCAATAACTATGTGCGCAACGGCGGCGATGGCTACAGCATGTTCAAAACTGCCGCCAACGCCTATGACTTCGGCCCCGACCTTGCCGATGTCACCGCCGAATACATGGCGGCACAAGGCGCCTACACGCCCTACACCGATGGGCGCATTACTGTGAAGTAGACGACCGGCTAATATTTAGACTCCCGATGCAAACCGCAACGGGGGTCTTTTCCATGTCAGAAGAGGCGATCAGGGTCCACACATGGTCACAGTCACGCAACACTACGACGCATACCCCTATCCGGCGCGCGACCCCAAGGACGAGGCCAAGCGCCTGATCGTCGGATCACCGTCACAACCCGTCGAGATCGACCACTTTGTCTTTGGCGGCAATCGCGACTGGTCGGTGCCGATCAAAATCCTTGTGGCCGGCGGCGGCAGCGGCGACGGGTTGATCCAATTGGCCCAAGGGCTGACCAGCGCCAAGCGGCCCTACGACATCACCTATATCGACCTGTCGACCTCGGCGCGTCAAATTGCGCAGGAACGCGCCCGCATACGCGGCCTGACGGGCATCAGCTTTATCACCGGCAGCCTGCTGGACGCAGGTGAATTGGGGCCGTTTGACTATATCGACTGCTGCGGCGTGCTGCACCACCTGCCTGACCCCGCCGCCGGTTTTGCCGCGTTGCGCGCTGCGGTCGCACCGCACGGCGGCATGGGGTTCATGGTCTACGCACCCTACGGCCGGTCGGGCGTCTATCCACTGCAAGAGGCCTTTTCGAGCCTGCTCGCGGGATGCGATCCAAAACAGCGATTGGCCCGGGCGCGCGCGATTTATGCGCGCTTGCCTGCGGACCATCCCTTCAAGAAAAATGCGCGGGTAGGGGACCATCTGACCAGCGATGCGGGCTTTTATGACCTGTTGCTGCACGGGCAGGATCGGGCGTTTGACGTGCCCGATCTGCTTGGCGTGCTTGCGCAAACCGATTGGTCACTGGTGGGTTTCTGCAAACCCGCACAATATGATCCGCAACCGTTCCTTGACGCGCCCTGCGATCTGCCCGCACCCGCAGCAATGGCTGTCGCGGAAAAACTGCGCGGCTCAATCAAGGTGCATGTGGGCTACGCTGTGCCTGTGGCAGCCGCGCGCCAACCGGCCACTGGCAAGGCGCTGTCGGCGATCCCCCATATCAGCGGCGGCAAGGTCAGCGCCTTGGCCAAAATTGTGCACAGCGGTAAACCGGTTGCACTCACGTCCGATGGTGAAAAATTGCAGATCTCGCTTGATCCGCGCAGCGCGACCGCGATCAATCTGGTCAACGGGCAGCGCACGCTGGGCGAGATTGCACAGAGGGCGGACCTTGATCCGCTCCAGTTCGGCAGTCTCTGGGCAGCGGTGCATGACGCGCTGACCGGCTGGGGCCTGCTGCATTATTCGCAGCTTTACCGCTAGGCGCGCACGATCTGTGCGCGGGTCGTTTTATGCGGGTCCTGCGGCAAACCCCGCCGTCCGGTAACGCACCATCGCGTCGGGGCCGCGCGGGTCCACATCGAACAGCGCCGGGCGTTTGGTCAGATAGGACCGCCAGTTGCTCTCGGGATAGGCACTGATGCGCGTGCCATGTGTCACAGACATTTTTGGCGCAAGATCGGCAATCCGCATCCCTTTCCCGCCGATGCTATGGGTGGCAATCATGCTGCGGATATTGCGATCAAATTCGGTCAATGCGCAGGGCGGTGCCGCGACCTCGCATGGTCGCGCGGCCTTGGGCGCGCCTTTCAGTTGCTTAAATGCCGAACAGGCCAGACGGAAACTTTGCGGCGCTTTTTGCTCGCCCACGCCCAGCACATGCAATCCACGTTCGCGCAGCCGCAGTGCAAGGTGGCTGAAATCACCGTCCGATGTGGCGATGGCAAAGGTTTTGATCCCGTCCAGCAGCGCAAGTTCGATCGCATCCATGCAGAGCAAAATATCCGCCGCATTTTTGCCCGCACCTGCAAACATCACGCGGTACCCCGCGGCGCTGTGCCACTCGGTCTGCTGCGCGCCAAGATAGACCCGCGCGATATCCACCCGCCCCAGCGTTTGAGCTTGCGCAAAAATCCTTGTGGCGTGCACCGCGCTGATATTGTCGCCGTCCACCATCAGGGCAATGCGCTGGTCCGTCATAAATATTCTCCAAAATGCCTGTCTTGAAATCCGGGTCCGTCATAGCGCACCATTGGGGCGATATTTTGACCTTTGGCAAAGCCGGACCCGTGGCCGAGACCCCACCGCGCAAGATCGGCAATCGCAAATCATACGTCAGGCATACGCGGATCATAGGGGCATTTTTCCCTTTTGATCGGGTCAGGCCGATGCGGGCGTTTTATCGGGTCGCGGTCCAAATATGCCGATCAACGCGCACGAAATCCTAGCACAAAATGCGGTTTTCGGAGGACGGGCATTCGTCAGGTGCGGTCACAAAGCTAAGCTGCGCGCCGTTATTGGCGGTATAATAGCCGTTGTTGCTGCTGATCTGCGGCGCAGGCAGGGCGTTGGAAATCTTGTTCAAAATACTCGACGTCATGGTGATTGTCCGCGACGCATTGTTGGAGGTCCAAGGCATCAAATCGACCCAGCCGTTTGAATAATAGCGGATTCGCGCGCTGCGCCCGCTCATATTTTCAAACTTGATCGTATCCCCGACATTCATATAAATCACCTCGGGGAAATAGCCCCGAGAGGTAATAAACACTTCATTATCAGCGGATTGCGCTGACAAAGCAGTTGCGCTGATGTAAAGCGCAAGAGTGATATTGCGAAGCTGTTTCATTTGATCCCGTCCAATCGTCAAAGATGTCGTCTTGAGAGGTGGATAAATGATGAATCTGGCAAAGATATGGCGAAAACTCTGCCCGTAACCGGCAAATCACGCTTGCATCGGGGGGACGCATCGCCATATAGAGCAAGCGCACGCGGGCGTTGTGTAATGGTAAGACCTCAGTTTTCCAAACTGAAGACACGGGTTCGATTCCCGTCGCCCGCTCCACTCCTCATGACCGGATGATTTGGGTCCACGCAGGCCGTTCGGGACTAAAGTTTAGGACCGACCACATGGCCAAGCCCCCCCGTATCAACGCCGAAGACCGCGCGACCTCCAAAAAAATCGGCGCAATGGGACAACTCTGGCCATTTGTGCGCCCGTATAAAAAGATGGCCGGTCTGGCACTGGTTGCCTTGACCTTTACCGCGATGATTTCATTGGTTTTACCGCTTGCGGTGCGTCGGGTGATCGATAACTTCAATATCTCCGATGGCGCAATTCTGGACAGCTACTTTGGGGTTGCCTTTGCAATTGCGGGGCTTTTGGCTGTCGGCACGGCACTGCGTTATTATCTGGTGACCCGTCTTGGTGAACGCATCGTGGCGGATATTCGCGTGGCGGTGTTTGACCGCATGATCGGCATGTCGCCTGCGTTTTTCGAAAAAGTCATGACCGGCGAGGTGCTAAGCCGGATCACCACGGATACGACGCTGATCTTGTCGGTGATCGGCTCGTCGGTGTCGATTGCGCTGCGCAACGCCTTGATTTTTGTCGGCGGTATCGGGTTGATGTTGTGGACCTCGGTGAAAATGACTGGCTTGGTGCTATGGCCGATCCCTGTGGTTTTGATCCCGATCATCCTGCTGGGCCGCCGCGTGCGCGCCCTGAGCCGCGAAAACCAGGACTGGATCGCGGCCTCGTCGGGCGATGCCTCTGAACAGCTATTGTCGGCCCAAACCGTGCAGGCCTTTACCCACGAAGCCTTGTCGCGCAAGAAATTCCACGGCGTGACCGAGAAAAGCTTTCTCGTAGCCAAGCGCCGCATTGAGACCCGCGCCCTGATGACCGCAATTGTGATTTTCATCGCGTTTTCGGCCGTTGTGGGGTTTTTGTGGATGGGCGCCGCGGATGTGCGCGCGGGCGTCATCACTGTGGGCGAATTGGTGCAATTTATGATCTATACGATCATGGTTGCAGGCGCGTTGGGCGCGCTGACCGAGATCTGGGGCGAGTTGCAGCGCGCAGCAGGCGCCACCGAGCGGCTGGTAGAATTGCTACAGGCCGATGATGCGGTCAAGGACCCGCACAACCCTGTTGCGGTGCCCGATACGCAAGCCGCTGAGATTACGTTTGAAAATGTGACCTTTGCCTATCCCGGACGGCCGACAGTTTCGGCGCTGGATGCGGTGTCCTTGACGGTGAAACCCGGCGAGAGCGTGGCCTTGGTTGGCCCGTCAGGTGCGGGTAAATCCACTGTTATTCAACTGTTGCAGCGGTTTTATGACCCGCAAGAGGGGGCTGTCAAAATCGACGGTGTGGACCTGCGCGATATGATGCGCACAGATTTTCGCCAGCACGTCGCACTGGTGCCGCAAGATCCGGTGATCTTTGCCGACACAGCGCGCGAAAACATCCGCTTTGGCCGGCCCGACGCCAGTGATGCCGAGGTTGAAGCGGCCGCAAAAGCAGCCGCAGCGCATGACTTTCTGACCGCTTTGCCCGAAGGTTACGACAGCCAGGTGGGCGAGCGTGGCGTTATGTTGTCGGGCGGGCAAAAGCAGCGCATCGCGATTGCCCGTGCGATCCTGCGCGACGCGCCGATTTTATTGCTCGACGAGGCCACAAGCGCGCTGGACGCGGAAAGTGAGCAACTGGTGCAAAAGGCGGTCGAGGATCTGGCCCGCACCCGCACCACCTTGATTGTCGCGCACAGATTGGCGACGGTCAAAAAGGCCGACAGGATTGTAGTGTTTGATGGTGGACGCATCGTGGCCACCGGCACCCATGATGCTTTGGTCGCCGAGGGCGGGCTTTATGCCCGTCTGGCACGGTTGCAGTTTACCGCGGGCGCCGCCAGCTAGCGCGGCATTTCGCAGCGTAACAGTTGCCAAGCGGCAAGAACTTCCACACTCTGACAGCGAGGTTACCACGCGACGGTTCAAGTTGCGGACATCACTGCGGGGAGGAGACTTGCATGACTTATGCGACAATGGAGGATCGTATCGCGATCCAGAATGAGGCGGCCTGGGCGGATCGGGAGATGCCGGTTACGACATACCAGATGCTAAGTCAGACGGTTGCGAAATTTGCGGATCGCAAGGCGGTGAGTTTTCAGCTTTTGTCTGATCCGGCTGCAAAATGCGAGACGTTGAACTGGCAGGAATTCCACGACAAATCGGTGCAAACCGCCAATATGTTTCGCGCGCTGGGCATTGGAGAGACCGATGTTGTGGCCTATATGCTGCCCAATGCGACAGAGGCCGTGCTGAGCTATATGGGCGGTCAGATCGCGGGCATTGTGAACCCGATCAATCCGCTGCTGGAGCCAGAGCAGATTGCAGCAATTTTGCGCGAGACCAATGCCAAGGTGTTGGTCACGATGCGCGCATTTCCC
The DNA here is from genome assembly GCA_963976475.1 of uncultured Rhodobacterales bacterium. Lineage (GTDB taxonomy): Bacteria > Pseudomonadota > Alphaproteobacteria > Rhodobacterales > Rhodobacteraceae > Yoonia. Next base: position 2,544 of record CAXBKX010000020.1, on the reverse strand, counting down.
AAATCAGATGTCGCCCAGAAGGCTGCCGCAGCCGTGGCTTTGGCCCCGAATGTCGAGGCTATAGTCGAGGTGGATTTGCACCGCTATCTGACAGGCATCAAGAAACTGATTGTGCCGTTGATCCGTCCGAAAAATCCGGTGACACATAGCGCCAAGGTTCTGGATTTTAACGAAGAGATGAACAAGCAGCCAAAGACGCTGGCATTTGCCGACAGTCAAAGCGACCGTGTTGCCGCCTATTTCCACACCGGTGGCACGACGGGAATGCCCAAGGTAGCCCAGCACCGCTATTCGGGCATCATATATAATGCGTGGCTGGGGGCACGGCTGTTGTTTACCGAAAAAGACGTGCAGATGTGTCCGTTGCCGATGTTTCATGTATTTGCGGCGATTGTGTCTTTGGGTGCCTCGCTTGGGTCGGGCGCACAGATCGTTTTCCCGACCCCGCAAGGCTATCGCGGCGAGGGTGTGTTTGACAATTTCTGGAAACTGGTCGAACGCCACAAGGCCACTTTCCTGATCACGGTGCCCACGGCGATGTCTGCGTTGATGCAGCGCAAAGTGAATGCCGATATCTCGAGCCTGCGGTTGGCATTTTGTGGATCAGCCCCGTTGCCACTGGAGTTATACCGCCGCTTTGAAGAGGCCGCCGGTGTCACGATTTGCGAAGGTTACGGGCTGACAGAGGCCACATGTCTGGTGTCGATCAACCCGCCTGACGGCGAAAAGCGCGTGGGTTCGATCGGGATTCCGTTCCCCTATACAGATGTGCGCATTGTCAGCGTGGCGACCCAGCTTGATTGCGGCACCGACGAAATCGGTGAGATCTGCGTGGCGTCACCGGGTGTTTACGATGGCAAGACCTATACCGAGACTGCCAAGAACAAGGATTTGTTTTATCCCGGCGAAGGCACGCCTCTGGGTGATACCGTGCAATATCTGCGCACCGGCGATTTGGGCCGTATTGATGCCGACGGGTATTTGTGGATCACGGGCCGTGCCAAGGATCTGATCATTCGCGGTGGGCATAATATCGACCCCGCCGAAATCGAAGAGGCCTTGGCCGGTCACGAGGCGGTGGCCTTTGCCGGTGCGATCGGACAGCCCGATGCGCACGCGGGCGAGGTGCCTTGCGCCTATGTCGAGCTGGTTGATGGCGCCACCGTGACCCAAGAAGACTTGCTCGCCTATGCCAAGAGCAAAATTCACGAACGTGCCGCCCACCCCAAATTTTTGGAGATTTTGGACGAATTGCCCAAAACCGCCGTGGGCAAGATTTTTAAGCCTGACCTGCGCAAACGCGCCATTACCCGCGTCTATAACGAGGTTTTGCAAAAGGCCGGTGTTGCGGCCAAGGTGAGCCTTGTGTCGGAGGACAAAAAGCGCGGGCTTGTGGCCCATCTGACCAAAACCGGCGATGTCGATGAGGCGGCAGTGACCAAGGCGCTGGGCGCATTCACCTCGCCGTGGGACTGGGCGGAGTAGCAGGGTAATCGAGGGCAGCTTGGGTTGCCCTTTTTTATGACGGAGACCGCCATTGGATCGGAAAATTGCAGCCCTGTTGGCCAAGCCGGTGTGGCACGCCGAGCGCAAGGCGCTCCGCGATATCCTGCTGGGGTGTGGACTGACCGAGACGGTGAAATGGGGCAACCTGTGTTATACCGATTCGGGCGCAAATATCGTGATGATCCATGCGCTGAAAGCCTATTGCGGTCTAAGCTTTTTCAAGGGTGCTTTGATGAACGATCCTGAAAAGGTGCTGTATCAGAGGTCCGAGCAGATGCAGGCCGCGCGGTTGATGCGGTTCACCGGTTTGCCTGCGATCAGTCAGGCAAGGGGGCAGATTTCTGCGTTTGTCGCAGATGCTGTCGCGATCGAGAGGGCGGGCCGCAAGGTCGAGATGCTGGCGAAGGATGCGCTGGTCTATCCGTCAGAATTGCAAGACCGTATTGCTGATGATGCGGAGTTTGCGCAGGCATTTGCGGCGCTGACACCGGGGCGCAGGCGCGGGTATGTGTTGCATATCGCGGGTGCAAAGCAATCAGCGACGCGCCACGCGCGGATCGACAAGAATGCGGCGCGGATATTTGCAGGCAAAGGGATATTTGACTGTATTTGCGGATTGTCCAAGCGGATGCCACGCTGTGACGGCGCGCATAAAACACTGGAATAGCGCGGGGGTGGCCGGTTTGATGGTTTTGCGCCTGCGACAACAGCCTGCGGCTTTGGCTTGGTATTTGCGCGTCAGGCCAGTGTTTGCAAGTTGGGTGGGGTGTATCGCGCTAGCGCAAGGCGTAGGCATGGAATCGGTCCAGGAGAGCGGCCGACTATGTGGTGGAATCGGATGTGCTGCCTTGTGAACCCGCTGAAAGCAGAGTTATCCACAAGCTACAGCGCAAAAACGATGCGATCGGACTTGGAACACCCGGACTCCGCCGATAAATTCTTTATATAAATAAGGGGAAAACAGTCCCAAACTCGTTCGCTGAAGAAAACTTGGATTTTCTTGATATTTGGGGTTGCGGGTTTTGTTGGGTGGCTCTA
>CAXBKX010000019.1:0-57094 GCA_963976475.1 uncultured Rhodobacterales bacterium | reverse complement strand
AGTTGCCGGGTTCGTCGCTCACCACTTCGGGATGCATCGGGCAGGTATATTGCGCGGGCGTATCAGCGGCGGCGTGCTGACTATGGTCGTGAGTTGCGGCCATGGGTTTTGCAGGGGTATCACTGGGCATCTTGTGGTCCTTTTCGGGCATGGCATGGCCGGCGTGTGGCGATGCGGCGGTTTCACGTGGCACCAGGTTCATGCCACATATCGGGCAATTCCCCGCCTCGTCCTGCACGATTTCAGGGTGCATCGGACAGGTAAATTCGGTGCGGGTCTGCAAGGCAGGTGCATCGTAATCGGTCACATCGGACTGGAACGCGCCTTTGGCAAAGATGCCGCGCAAATCCGCCATCGCCGCCACAAGACCCGCCTGCGTCAACGGCCCCGTCACATCTGCCTCCGGCAGCGGCGCAACCGCCCCCGCACCCAACGCCAAAATCGCGCGCGGGCGTGGCATCTGGGCATAGGCGACGCTGGCGGCATCGGCCAATCCTGCGGGCAACGGGCCGATAACAATCAACACATTTGCATGGCGGGGTGTGGCGCACAGGTGAATGCCAGCCGCGCCAAGATCAAGCCCAGCGGCCCTTGCCACATCCGCCCCCGGCACCACAAATCCGCGCATATCCTGCGACATGGCTGCCGCGATCAACTGCCGCAACGCCGTCATCACCCCTTGACGCGCGCCGATCATTCTTGCCGCCTCAACGCGCCCTGGCTCCACCCGTAAAGCAGGCCAAGAAACAAAATCGCAAGGAACACGCCCATGTCCAAAAGTGCGACGAGCCCTTCCTCGCGGTAGACAACTGCCCAAGGATACATAAACGCCATCTCCATATCAAACGCCAGAAACAGCAAGGCATAGCCATAATATTTGGCGTGATACCGGACCCAGACAGGATCCCGCGCCAATGACCCTGCGGTGGCGGGCACATCTTTCCCCGCCTCGTCGCGGGCGCGTCCAATAGCGCGGGCCAGCGCGTAAAGGCTCGCGACAAGCCCGACCGCGCCCAGCGTCAAGCCAAGCAAAATCGCATATTGGGTCAATGCGGTCATTGTTTGCGGCGCCCTTTCGTCACATATCAAGCAACCCAAACCGGGTGCGGGGGTTTCGTCTACGCTATGCCAACTTTTAGCAATACGCCACTGGGTAAATAGACGCCGCGATGTAAAATCGGTTACCAGATATTGTAAAATTAATTTTATGTGATCGAAAATTAACGAATTGACAGCCTCGCCAGACCCCGATTGAACTGAGGGTTCAAGATTGCGCGATCAGGATAATTCATGGCACATCCCCGCCTCACCGGCCTTGGCTTTGCACAGAAAGCCCGCAACACGGTGCCCGCCATGAGCACACCGTTGGCCTCTATCTTTGGCAGCGGCTTTCTGGTCGTGGTGCCGGTGCTGGCCAGTGCCGTGGGGCCCTATGCGATTGCAGCGATCGTGGTGGTTGCCCTGGTCGCCCATCAGGTTGGCGGCATCGTGCGCCATAACATTCTGTGTGCCGAACCGGTTCTGGCCGCAGGAACCAACCGGCTGACGGTCGTGGCCGAACGGGTCTCGGACTTTGCGCTTGTTGCGGCCTATGTGGTCTCGATCTGCCTTTACGTGCATATCCTGTCGTCGTTCGTGCTCGGCGGTCTGGGACTGGATACCACGTTCAACAAAAGCCTGATGACCAGCATCATCATTGGCACAATCACCGTGATCGGCCTCGCGGGCGGGCTTGATCCGCTGGAAAAGCTGGAGCGCTGGGCGCTTTACCTGACGATCGTTATTCTGGCCGCATTGCTACTGGGCTTTGCCATCTATGACGGCGGTCAAATCCTGCGCACGGGCACGGTGCCGCTGCCCGCCGTGCCCGACCGCAGCGCGTGGGACATTGCCACCATCGTTGCCGGCACCTTGATCATCGTGCAGGGGTTCGAGACCACGCGCTATCTGGGCGAACATTTTGACGCCGAGACCCGGATTCGCGCCGCGCGTTGGTCGCAGTATCTGTCGCTTACGGTCTACGTCATCTTTGTCGCCTTGGCGCAACCGCTTGTGACGGTCCTGAACGGGGAATACGGCGACAACAGCCTGATCAGGTTGGCCGCCGCCGCATCGGTTCTACTGCCGCTCCCCTTGATCATCGCGGCGGGCATGTCGCAATTCTCTGCCGCAGTGGCCGATACATTGGCAGCAACGGCAAACCTCAAAGAGGCAAGCCATGGCCGTATTGCCACGCGCTGGGGGTATCTTGCTGTCGGGGTCGCCGCGATCGCGCTGGCATGGACAGGATCGACGTTTACCATCATTGCAATTGCATCTCGTGCCTTTGCGTTTTACTACCTCATGCAATGCGTCGTCGCCTATAGCGTGTGCCGCAATAACATGGAACGCGCGCGGTTTATCGCAATTGGCGCTATACTCGGCTTTGTTCTTGTCTTTGCGGTGCCCGCGGGATGACCCACCACATAACTTTCAGCGAGTTCTCGCACGACATACCCATCTGGAGATTCCAATATGTGCCTATCTGCAACTGTCAGCTTTAGCGCCGGTGCCCTGCTTGTCGCCGGGGGTGGGTTTGCGATCACCAAGGCGTGGCAGATCAACAAACGTTACCTGCCCGTCGCGTTGATGCCGCTGTTTGCAGGGTTCCAGCAATTGCTTGAAGGCGGCGTCTGGATGGGCGTCAACGCGGGCGATCCGAACACGACACTGGTCAATGCGCTCGGCTATATCTTCTTTACATGGTTCATGTGGCCGTTCTGGATTCCCGTGGCCACCTACCTGCTCGAGCCACCCGAAAGCCGCAGAAAGCCCCTGATGCTGGCCATGGCGGTCGCCGGACTGGCGTTTGGATTGGCGCTTTATATTCCGCACCTGCTGAACCCAGACTGGGTAGAAGTCTCGGTCAACCGCGATTCGCTGGCCTATGAGGGCACGATGATCCTCGACTATCTGATGCCGCGCCCGATGACCTATTTCATCTATCTGTTCCTGATTATCGCACCGCCCGCAATTTCGACCTACCTGCACATGCGTTGGTTCGCGCTGACCCTCGTGGCCGTGGTCGTTGTGGATATCCTGTTTCTGCGCTATGCTTACATCTCGTTCTTCTGCATATTGGCCGGATTAGGCACATTGCATTTGATCTACATTATCGTGCGCAACAAATGCGCACGCGAATGCCCTGTCCTGTTTGCTTGATCATCCAGTTACGGCAGGCGAAACCTGATATTCGAGGACTTAACCACCATGACGTCACATGACACAAACGCGCACGATACCAGCGTCGACAAGGCGTTGCTGGTCGGGCGGTCGGCGTTTCTCGGGTTCTTGACAAAACGCTTGGGCAATCGGGCCGATGCCGAGGATGTGCTACAGGAATTCTGCATCCGGGTTCTGGCGCGCAAAGATCAGTTGCGCGACGCGGACCGGATGGATGCATGGCTCTACTCGGTGCTGCGCTCGGCGCTCAATGACCACTACCGCAAGAACGGACGCCGCAAGCGGCTCGGCGATGCCTTTGCCGTGGAAATGCAAACCGTAGAAGATGTGGCGGACGCAGAGGAAACGATGGCGCAGATGTGTGGCTGCGTCAAAGGCCTGGTGCCCGAATTGCGCCAGGCCGACAGCGACCTGATCCGCCGGATCGATATCGACGAGGAAGACCGCGCCGCGGTCGCCGCTGATCTTGGGCTCAAGCCCGGAACGCTGGCGGTTCGGCTGCACCGGGCTCGCGGAGCGCTTGGGGATCTGCTGTTGGGACACTGCGGGTTTTGCTGCAAACACGGCTTTGAGGACTGCTCTTGTCCACCCGCAGGATGCGAAGACCCGATTGAACTGACCCATTGCGGCGATGACGCGGCCCACCCTTGATGTGCTAACTGTGTAACGATCCGGTTTCCGCCGCGTCTACTTGATGAAGGCCCCTTTCGTGCACATTCATTGAGGAAGGCGACCAATGGCGCATTCGAAACCAACCTGTTCATTCCCCAACATGGCAGACACGCAGCTTGACTCCGAATTGCGTGACATTCTGAACGCACTTTTTTGTATTTGCCTTGAAGACCTGCACAGCAGCGATGTGCCCTTGCGGCGCCGCCTGTTTCATCTGACCGAAATCGACGGGCAGCCACTCAAGGTGGCCGCAAACACCTTGGGGCTTGAACATCAGGATGCAAAAACCATGCTGCACCAGACGCGCCGCGAGATTGCCGTGCTCATGGCTCTGGGCCTTGGCACATCATCCGGGGCGACGTCACCCAACGGACCGCGAGCACCGGATTGCTTTTGCGGTGACACCTGACCGCTCATTCCGACAGGCGCAATCCGATCGCAACACAGCTCATTTTGAATATCCGGTAATGTGGCGTGGCAGGCGGCGTCTTACTCAATACAGACGATAGATATTCGTGCTTTGAAAAGGACAGACGACCATGCAGTGGATTTTGGAAAACTGGGTATTGATTGTGCTGTTCGGCGGCTTCATCGGCGTGCATTTTTTCATGCATGGACGCGGTGGGCATGGCGGCCACGGGCGCAATAAAAACAGCGATACACAAGGCCACAGCCACGATGATCACAGCGCACCCCCACCTGATGACAAACAGCCTGAGGCCGATAAAACGCCGCGCGACAATGCCTGAAAACCCAATGGCCTTGGCGCGGTTTGCCAAAGCAGGTCAGAATCGGAAAAACGACATAGCACCTGATATCGCTACATGATTTTCATCGGTAAAATCGTGCTGGTGATGTTCCTGTGGGCCGTGTGCTTTCCACTTATCGTCGCAGGCTTTGCCTATGCACCACACCTGACATTCGCAGCCCTGCGCGCCTTTGTGGCCGGGGCGGCACTGATCGGCGTCGGGCTTGCATTGGGGCGACCATGGCCACGTGGCGGCAAAATTTGGCTGACATTGGTTTTTGTCGGGCTGGGGGCAACCAGTGTCGGCTACCTTGGCATGTTCATGGCCTCGGAGTTCATTCTGCCGGGCATTGCAACGGTTCTTGCCAATACCCAACCCCTGATGGCGGCTGTGCTGGCGGGCCTGGTGCTCAACGAAAAACTTGGGCGCATCGGCTGGTTGGGCATGGCACTTGGGCTTGGGGGTATCGTCCTTATCGCGTTGCCACAGATGTTTACGGAACAAGCCGGCAACTTCCAGCTTGGATTGATTTACATTCTGATGGCTGCGGTCGGCATCACGATCAGCAATGTGCTGATCAGGTCAATCGCGGGTCAGGTCGACCCGATCATGGCAATGGGCGCGCAGTTGCTGATTGGTGGCTTTCCGCTTTTGGCTGGCGCCTATGCCTTCGAGGATCCCTCAAGCGTTATCTGGTCCGCCAATTTTGTGATGATCCTACTTGCAATCAGCCTGCTGGGATCGTCGCTGGCTTATTGGTTGTGGGGCGAGATTTTGGCCACCTCCGAGCTAAGCCGCGCCAACGCCTTTAGCTTTCTGGTGCCGGTATTCGGCCTTGGGATGGGGGCTGTCTTTTTTGGCGAACGCTTCGGTTTGATCGCATTTGCGGGGATCGGCCTGACGCTGGTCGGGATCGCGCTTGCAAACCGGGCACCGTCAAAACCGTAGCGCGCAATTTGACTGGCGGCTTGCCCATGACCCACATCCCGAAAGAAGTGCCCCGATCAAAGCAGACCGCTTCAAGTGCACTTCGGCTCGTAAACTGCTATGTCTTTGATAAGCAACGCCCAAGATCCGTTCGATTTATGGTGGTCAGGACGCTTGGTGGTGTGATGCCAGCCCGGAACAGATCAGAACGCCTTGCCCGGCTTGACGCCGAACCATTTGAAAAATGCGGCTGCCGGGCAGATCCCCGAAAAGGCTGACTGGATCAGGTTTGCGCCAACGAAAACCGTAAGCCAGATAAAATAAGGCGATACCCATTGTGTCAGCGCAAGCGACAAGAGCACCATAAAACCTGCAAAGGCCAGTACTGCACGATCAATTGACATATGTTTTTCCTTCTATGTCCAGTTGGTAGGTCCCCTCGGCACGAGACACCAAAGGGTCAGTTGCAAGGGTTACGCGGCCTGTATCGCGTCCGCCAACATTGTTCTCACTTCGCCAGCGACCTCTTTCAGGCGCGCATTGTCAATCGCGGCCATCGAGGCCACAGGGTCAACCGCGCTGACTTCAACGCCGCCGTCGACTTGGCGCAAAATCACATTGCACGGCAACATCGCACCGACTTTCGGCTCGACCCCGATGGCTTGATACGCCAGCTTCGGGTTGCAGGCCCCCAAGATGCGATACGCATCCATGTTGACATCGAGCTTCTTTTTCATCGTCGCCTTCACATCGATTTCAGTCAATATGCCAAAACCCTTCTCGGCGAGCGCCGCGCGAACGCGACTATCTACCTGCTCGAAATCGCTGTCTGTTATCGTGCGGTCATAGGTATATGCCATCGTTATTGCTCCGTCATTTCATCAGATATTTTGCCAATGCTGCAATTGCCAGAATGGTCACAACCACAATCAGTAGCATCCATAACCCACCAAAGCCCATCATTTTCCAGTCCTTTCCAGGTCTCCGGGTGCCGGCCACTGACCGGCACCCGGAAAAGGTTTAGTTATTGTTGTCTTTCATCATGTCGTCACTATCCATGCCTTCGGCCATCGGCATTTTGTCCGCGTCACCCCCAGCGGATTGCGCACGCATTGCCATCATTTTTTCCAAACGTGCGGCAGGTGCGACCATCTCGTCGCCGGTCACCTGACCGTCACCGTCTTCGTCAAGCGCCTGAAAACGATCGACCATCTGGTTGCGGATCATCGCGCTGTTAAGCGCTTCAAATTCGGCGATGGACAACACGCCGTCGCCGTCGGCGTCATACTGTGCCAGTTGCGCTGCAAGTCCGGCGCGCATCTCGTCAGGGCTGACTTTGCCGTCGCCGTCGGTGTCAAATGCCATATTTGCTGCGCCGCCCATACCGCCGCCCATCATACCACCGCCCATGCCGCCGGACATCATCTGGCCGTGCATCTTCTGCATCATCTGCATCATGCCGCCCATATTACCCATGCCGCCGGCTTGGCCACCGCCACCCATGCCGCCCATGCCGCCAGCTTGACCAGCGCCGCCCATGCCGCCTTGATGCGGCGCAGTTGCAGCTTGGCCAGCACCACCACCATGTTGCGGTGTTCCTTGTGCGATTGCGGCACCCGCAGTCACAGTAGATGCGATCAGACCAAGTGCGAAGAGTGTTGTGCGTTTCATAGCGATACCTCATATTTGTTGTTTCGATAGCTTGAATATGGCGATGAAACCGCGCCATGCAATCCCACCCCCGCCCGAGATTTGTAACCGTTTGTCGCACCGCCCTGACGTGACACATGCCGCGACATTTTAATCTTAAACGCAAGGCGATGATGCGCTAGAACAGGCATATGAATGAAACCCCGCATATCCTTATTGTTGACGATCACCGCGATATCCGTGACGCGATCAGACGTTATCTGGAAAAGAACGGAATGCGCGCCAGCGTGGCCTGTGATGCCGTCGAATTGGACGCAAAGCTTGCGACCGGCCATTACGATCTGATCGTTCTGGATGTGATGATGCCCGGCGAGGACGGGCTCTCGGTATGCAGACGGTTGTCGGCCAACGGCAAACCCCCGATCCTGATGCTGACGGCGCTGGGCGAAGACACCGACCGGATCGTCGGGTTGGAGCTTGGCGCCGATGATTATCTGGCCAAACCGTTTAACCCGCGCGAATTGCTGGCGCGGATCAAAGCGATCCTGCGCCGGTCGGTGCGCACAGACCCTCATGCAGGCGGCCTATCGGGTCGCCGCGTCGCATTCGCCCATTGGCAGCTTGACACAGATCGAGAGGTGCTAACGGCGGCGGATGGCTGCGAGACCGGTCTGACAACGGCAGAGTTCCGATTGCTGGCAGTCTTGCTCGCGCGGCCCCGGCTGATCCTGAGCCGCGACCAGCTTCTTGATCTGACCTCGGGGCGCGCGGCACAGGCGTTTGATCGGGCCATTGACAATCAAATCAGCAGGCTGCGGCGCAAGATCGAGATAGATCCAGCACGGCCCGCAATCATCACAACGGTGCGCGGCGGCGGTTATTGTCTGGCGACCGATGTGACGGATCTGGCATGATCGGGCGGTTTATAGATAGCCTGCGCGGGCAGTTGGTTTTGCTGATCGTGGCCACGCTTGCCATCGCGCAGATATTCAGCCTGTGGCTTTTTGTCGATGAGCGCAGCCTTGCGGTCCAGACGGCACAAGGCCTGGAGGCGGCAGGCCGTGCGGCCAATGTCGCCACGCTGATCGATGAGTCACCACCCGAGCTTCATGCCGCCATCCTGCGCGCGGCCAATTCGCCCCTGGTGCAATTTCAGGTGGCAGATCGGCCTCAGGTGGACCATGACAATCACAACGACGGCGGGCGCATCACAAACCGGATCAATGCACTTATCGGACCGGACGGTCGTCGTGAGATCAGGGTCGAAATTCATGAAGCCCCGAACACCATGCCCACTATGACGCGTTTACCGCCGCAAATGGACCAGATGCATGTCGCGATGATGCAGGGTGAATTATCCGCCATCGAAATGAAACTGGCCATCGGACTGTCTGACGGGCGCTGGCTTAACGTGGCGACGCGGTTTCAGCGACCGCCCTTACAATGGCCCTGGGCACAGGCGATTACATTCGGTGTATCTGCGGCGCTCCTGTTGATTGCGGCGTGCTGGTTTATTCTATCGCGGATCACCGGCCCGTTGCGGCATTTGTCCGATGCCGCCGAACGCCTTGGGCGGGGCGAACAAGTGGACAGTATCGCCCCGCGTGGCCCGTTTGAAGTGCGCCACCTGACCGAGGCCTTCAACCGGATGCAATCGCGGCTGACGCGGTTCATTGCGGACCGGACCCAATTGTTCGCGGCCCTTAGCCACGACCTCAAATCGCCCCTTACCGCCATGCGGGTGCGCGCCGAAATGGTCGAGGATGACGAAAACCGCGACCGCCTGATCGGCTCGATTGACGAGATGAAGGATATGGTCGAGGCAACCCTGTCGTTTGCGCATGGTATGGCCATGTCAGAGCCGTCCGAAAACGTCGCGGTCGCTGATTTTCTAAACCAGTTGCGCGACGATATGGCAGGGGATTTCGCCCTGAACACCCAAAGTGGAACACATGCACGGATCCGCCCGCGTGCCATGCGGCGGGCGCTCCGCAACCTGATTGAAAACGGGTTGCGCTACGGTGGCAGTGTCACGGTAGCCGACAAAACCGAAAACGATATGATCCGGATATCAATCGCTGACGATGGCCCCGGCATTCCCGAAAGCGAGCTGGAGCGGGTGTTCGAGCCGTTCTACCGCCTTGAAAAATCCCGGTCGCGCGAAACCGGCGGCACCGGGCTTGGTCTTTCGATTGCGCGCACCATCATTCAGGCGCACGGTGGCACGCTAACACTAACCAATCTGCCCGAAGGCGGGCTTGACGCAATGTTGGAAATTCCCGCTGCATGATCGCGCTATCGTCTAGAAACTGCGCTGTATTGGCACAGCGCCTGTCTGCGGCATCAAATCTGACCAATTTATCCTTGCAAAACGGCGAACAATCGCCGATCTTGCCCCGATGAGAATATCCTGGATCGCCCGAACATTTCTATTTTTACTAGCTGTCGGGCTGGTCGCGAATACGTTTTCGGGGCAACTGCGGGCATCAAGCAGACCCTCACAAAGCACAATCATTGCCGTTCCATCCACTTTGCCGACCACACCCGGCACGACAGCGGGCATGAGCTGTTGCATTGGAACGCCGACTTGCGCTTTCGCAAGCGGGCCCGCAGGCGCGTGCAGCGGTGGTATCGCCCTGCTCTCTGGTTCAGACTTCTTGATGGTTGCAATAACCGTGACCAAAACCAGCCTGATGCTCAACGCATCTTTGCTGACTGCACAAACGCTGCAACCCCTCGCCCGACCGCCGCGCGCTTAAGGGTGCTCTTTCTGGTCTTGGCTGCCATTGCGCAGGCATAAGTGACGCCCCTGTAATGGAGGCTCACGTTTATTCATAAAATACAAATTCTGCGAAAGCTCCACAGCGCGTGGGCGACGCAGACCTAACTCAAGGGAGAACCTCAATGGAATCCGCACTTGGCCTGAGTGGATATCAGGCAACCATGATGATCATCGTCTTTGTCCTTCTGGGCATCGGGATCGGCGCGTTGTTTCTCGCGCTGTTGCTGCCACAACGATGGAAACCGAAATACTGGATGGAAGTGGCCTTTGTTGCCCTACTGGTCGGCGTTGTCTGGTATGGCGACATGCGCAGCACGCAAATCGTTGAAGCCTATCAAGGCGAAATGGCCAGTGCCGGCATCTTGGACGAACCGGCCATCGACGGGGCAGAGGGGTTTGACCGCGAACTCAAAGTGATCGCCTTTCAATGGGGCTTCGCGTTCCTGACCGAGGACGACAAAATCAGTCGCAACGCGGCTGTTGTTAAGCCGGGCGAAAAAATCCTGTTCCGGATTTTCTCGAACGACGTGATCCATGGCTTTAACATTCCTGCCGCAGGGATCACCGCAGAATTTGATCCGGGCAAAGAACGTGATGTCTGGATTCGCGCCCCGCAAGAACCTGGCAAATATCTGATTCAGTGCTTGAATTATTGTGGTGTTGGCCATGCGCAAATGAAGGCGTGGTTGGTTGTTGAAGGCCCCGAAGATGCGGCTGTCGACGGTGAAGGCTCTGGCGCCTGAACCCCGTCGAAATGAAATTATAGGAGAGACTACGAATGGCACATCTACATGATGCCGAGAGAATGGGCGAAACGCCTCACTGGGTGCCCGAAGATATCATCGGCAATATGACACTGAAAACCCTGTTGTTTTCACACGACTATCGACACATCGCGATCAAGGGTATCCTGACATCGATCATGATGCTTGGCCTTGGCGGGCTGATGGCAATCCTGTTCCGCACTGAACTGGCGGCCCCCGATATCCAGTTCTTCGGGGCACGGCCCTATATGCAACTGATGACCTTGCACGGAATGTTCATGGTCTTCGGCTTCATCATCCCGTTTGTCATTTCACTGAACTATTACATGATGCCCAAGGTTCTGGGCACAGGTCGCCTGCTTTGGGCCGGTGCTGCACAATGGAGCTATTGGCTGCTGATCCTGGCCGCGGTGTTCCTTGTCATTGCGCGTCCCGATTTCACCTGGACATTCTATCCACCCATGTCGCTTCGCGTTGGTGGTGATCTGGTGTTCTTGGGCTATCTGGCGGTTGTTCTGGTGGCAATCTCGGAATTCCTTGCTGGTGCTGTCTTGATGCGCAACGGCTGGGAAGCGGCCCGCCGCATCGGGTTGGGCAAACTGCCTTTGATGGGCTGGGGTGCGATTTCCGAAGGCATCCTGCTGATGGGATCGACTCCGATCCTTGCGGTTGTCGGCATGACAATGTTGACAGACTGGATGGAAGTCACCGCATTGTTCGATCCAGCCCGCGGCGGCGACGTGATGACATTCATGTTTATGTTCTGGTTCTACGGTCACCCGGCGGTTTACTTGCCGCTGATGCCCGCAATTGCCGTTCTCTACACGCTTTTGCCACGGTTTCTGGGGCGTCCGATCTGGAGTCACTGGTCTGCGGTCATCGCATTTTCTTTGCTGACTGTGCTCGGCTTTGTCGTCTTCCCGCACCATTTCCAACCCGCTGAAAATGTTGTCGGTCCAATTCAACGTGCGACGCAAATCCTGACATTGGCGATCTTCATTCCGTCGACGCTCCATGTCTTCAACTGGATCTCGACGCTTTGGTCTGACCGCATTCCTGATTCAGCGCGTCGTGCGGTTCCGTTCAAATTCATCGTGGCCTCGATCTTCTTTTTGATGCTTGGCGGTGTAACGGCCTATGTGAACGCGCAGATCGCGACCGACAGTGACTTTGTGCACAATACCTACTTTGTGCCTGCACACTTCCATGCGATGTTCGTGGGCTTCATGGCCAATATGGCGATGGCGGGTGCCTATTACCTCTACCCCTACTTCACCGGGCGGATGTTCAGTCAGCGCTTGGCCAATACGCATTTCTGGCTCTGGCAGATCGGTATCTTCTCGAAGGTGACGTTGATGTATTATCTCGGCTTCGTCTACTTTCCGCGTTGGGTTGTCGACTACCTGCCGTTGCAGCAATGGGCATTGCCGCAGATGTTGCTGACCGGTGCCGCCTATCTGATCGGCCTCGGGTTCATCTTCTTTGTGATCAACTTCATCTGGAGCGCCACCCGTGGTCGCACTGCCGATGCTGATCCTTGGGCCCTTAGCGATGATGCCGTAACCTCGGGCGCTACTGCCCACCCTGCGGAATGAAAGGAAACCTGCAATGATTATGCGTTTATACTTAATCGCCGGCGTTCTCTTGCTGGGGACGACGGCCTATTTCATCGTGGTCCAGCAAGAGCCGGATTATCAAGCCGCGCCGTTGACCTCGGAGATCACAAAACTGCAAGACAGTGGCCTTTTGCCAGCCGGCCCTTTTGAAGAAAACGAAGAGCTGGAGCACGGGGTGTTCGAAGTGCCGCCAATGGATGAAATGATGCTCGAACAAGCCGAGAGCAACATGGATATGGCGGGCATGGACATGTCGCAGTCTGACGGCACGACCATGGACATGGCCGACGGTGGCACCATGACAATGGCTGACGGCACAACGATGCCGATGGCCGATATGGCGCCGGCTGACAGTGGCATCATGCCAATGACAGATATGGTCATGCCTGTCGCCTGCACGGGTGAAAGAGGCTTGGGCTTCTGTGATGACGGCCAAGCCTTTGACCGTGAAATCGAGCTTGCAATGTCTGAATGGACCTTTTCAGACCTGAATGTTGCGGTGCAGGCTGGTGAACGTATCCGGTTTACCGTGCGCAATGATGGCACCGTTCTGCATGAATTCATGTTTATGGCCATGGAGCAAATGCAGGCAGTCAACTATCGCGCGCGGCGCGCCGACTGGAACCTGCTGGAACATGAAGCCCTGTTCGAGCAGTCGCTTTTGCTGCCGGGTCAAAGCATCAGCTTTGTCGTCGAAGTCCAAAACGCTGGCAACTGGATGTTCATGTGTATGCTGCCCTATCACATGCAGATGGGCATGATGGGCCAGATGTCGACACCCGGTGCGGCAATGGACATGTAAAAAACAACAGGGCGGCGACAATAGCGCCGCCCTCGCGACCCTTCTTTCAAACGCCGGGACTACATAAACACCAGCATCCAGACTGCCATACCGATCATCATCAGGTTTTCGGTCAACGACACAAACCCAAGCGGCACATTACTGTCGCCACCGACACAGGCGCATTTCAAGTCCCGTTTGTCGATATAGACGGCCTTGAATACGCTGAATGCCCCGATACTGGCCACAAACAAGGCTGCCGGTGCTGCAATCCAGGTCAAAATCCCTGCCAGCATCAACAGGCCTGACCCCGCTTCCACAAATGGATAGATATAGCCGTATCGCACCCAGCGTTGGGCCAGCAGATCATAGTTCAGAAACATCGTAGCAAACCGGTCAACATCCTGCAATTTTTGCAAACCAAGCAGGATCATCGCAATGGCAATGAAAAATGCCAATGTCCGGCCCGTAAACAGGGTGTCAAACGCAAGCCATGTGACCGATATCGCCATAAGGGCTGCAATCGAAAAAATCGCAATCACCGGCTGATATGTCGTGGCATCTTTGGCCTTTGTGGCCTTGCCAAAATATGTGCCAAGGGCTTCAAACCCACCTATCCGCTTGTCGCCAATAAATGTCTGCGGCGTTGTTTTTACGCCATGTTCCGACTTGAACGCATCCACCGCCTCACGGCTGGTCAGGTGCCGGTCGTCAACAGCATAACCCTGTCGTTCCAAAAGGTCTTTCGACTTCAAGCCGTAAGGGCACATGTGATCGGTCATCACCATCCGGTAAAGAATGGCCGCTTTTGGGGAAATATCTTTGGGCATAGGCAACGGTCCTCCAGGGGCTGTGGCTCAAAATGATCCTCTCGCAAGACCACATAGTTCCAGCGACTGGAGGGTCAAGCGATGACCAAAACTTTGTGCTTATTCCACCATCCCGCCATTTCCAGCAAAAACAAGCGTCAGACTGCGCTTCATTCGCCAGCTTCGGACGTATGGCGCGGGCGAGAGTTTCCGCCCCGGTATCGGCCCCCGCGAAGAGCCAATTTTTCCGTCCAATTGCGAACGGGCGCAGGGCGCGCTCGGCTGCCTGCGCTGCAATACCAAGCGAGGCGCCATCTCACGCAAGCGTAAATGCTCGATCACAACCCGTCGCAATATTTTTTGGGTGTCAATAATAATTGTCCTTTTCGCGCGGGATACCCCCCCCTTCGCGCTCGTATTTTATATCTGTCAGCGCCCGCCTATTGCGCCGTATAGCCACCATCAACAAGGTGGTAACTGCCGGTGATGAAACTGGCCTGATCCGAAAGCAGAAAACAGGTTAGTGCAGACACTTCCTCGGCTGTGCCCAAACGCCCGACGGGGTGCATTCCGGCAATCACATCCAGCATCGCACCGTCAAGGTTCTTGTCCAAAAGCGGGGTCGCGATAAATCCCGGGCCAACCGCATTCACACGCACGCCGGCCTTTGCGTATTCCATCGCCGCAACCTTGGACAGGCCGACAACCGCATGTTTTGCCGCGACATAGGCGCTCGCGGTGGCAAAACCGACCGTGCCCAGAATGGACGCCATATTGACAATGGCACCACCGCCCGCCTTGACCATTTCCGGAATGCCATAGCGCATCCCGTAAAAGACGCCGTTCAGATTGACGTCGATCACCTTGTGCCAGCCATCCAGCGGATACTCGCCCACCGGTTCTGCCGGACCGCCAATGCCCGCGTTGTTGACCAGCAGATGCAATCCGCCGGTTTGCGCCACAGCATAGGCCACCAGCGCCGCCACCTGTGTCGCCTCGCTCGTATCGGTCTTGTGGCTCAAGGCCTTGCCACCGGCGTCCTTGATCTGTGCGGCCACCGCTGCCATCCCGGCCTCGTCCATATCAGCCAATACCACCGTGGCCCCGAACCGCGCCAGATCACGCGCTACCGCAGCGCCGATCCCTGACGCCGCCCCGGTGACAATTGCAGTCTTGTTGTTGAAATCAAATTGCATAGCACTCTCCTCATAATTGGTCGACCAAGTCAAACCGCTCACATGTCGCGGCGCGGATTATCGATCTTTGTCATCATGTCAAACCGCACCAAAATCAGCCTTCCCCAAATTTAGCAGTCAGGGTTGAAACACATAGGTTCCCGGTGCTGGCTCAAAGGCGTCGGCCTCAAACGCGATCTGCGGCGCGGGCGTCATCGCGCCACTGTTTCCCGCCAGCCAGCGCAGCCACTCCGGCCACCAAGATCCGTCTTTCTGTTTGTGCTGCGCGAGCCAAGCATCGGGACCGACATAATGCGCGCCCGCAGGCCTGTTCGAAATCCGGTAGTGCCGCCCGACATGGCCCGGCTCGCTTAAAATCCCGCCATTGTGGCCACCCTTGGTCAGCACAAAGGTCAGATCGCAATCGGTAAAAAGCGCCGTCTTATAAACCGATTTCCAAGGGGCGATATGGTCGGATTCGGTGCCGACCACAAACACCGGACCTGTGATATCCTTGAGCGCAATAACCCGCCCTTCGACCGCAAAACGCCCCGCCGACAGCCGGTTTTCCAAAAACAGACCACGCAGATATTCGGAATGCATCCGCGCCGGCATCCGGGTCGTGTCGGCATTCCAAACGCCGATGTCGGACGGCAAATCCTCCTGGCCCAGAAAATAACGCTTTACTGCGCGCGTATAAATCAGGTCTTCGGACCGGATCGCGGCAAAAGCCCGGGCCATCTGCGGGCGGTCAAGATAGCCTTGATCCCACATCATATCCTCGATGAACGCCACCTGACTTTCATCCAGAAACAACAGCAATTCACCCGCTTCGGCAAAATCGATCTGTGCGGCCATCAGCGTGACCGAAGCAAGACGGTCGTCACCATCGCGTGCCATCGTGGCCGCCGTGATCGCCAGCATCGTGCCACCAAGGCAGTAGCCCACGGCATGGACCTTTTGCGTTGGAAAAATCGCGTTAACTTGCTCCAGCGCCGCCATGACACCGCGTTTGCGGTAATCCTCCAGCGACAGATCCGCCTGCTGGGCCGTCGGATTGCACCAGGATATCATAAACACTGTAAACCCCTGCCCGACCAGATAATTGACCATCGAATTTTGCGGCGACAGATCAAGAATGTAATATTTCATAATCCAGGCCGGCACGATCAGGATCGGCTCGGCATGGACCTCGTCGGTCTGCGGCGCATATTGGATCAACTCGAACAGATCGTTGCGAAACACCACCCGACCGGGTGTGCAGGCCAACTCTTTGCCTATCTCGTGACCTTTGGGCGCAGGCTCTTGTATCTGCATCACTGTCTTGAGCCAGTCATGCCAGAAATGCGCCGCCCCTTCGGCCAGATTGCGGCCCCCGGTTTTCGCCGTCTGTTCAATAATTTCGGGGTTCAGCCAAGGGAAATTGGACGGCGACACGGTGTCAAGCATTTGCCGTGTCATAAACCGGGTCCGACCTGCATCATCATCGCGCAAGCCGCGCAGCGGGTCGGTGGCATAATCCCACCAATCCTGCACAGCCAGAAAACCCTGCTGCCACATCCGAAATGGCGGCTGGTCCCATCCGGCATGATCAAACCGCGTGTCATATCGCTTGGGCAAAAACGGCGGCGGCTCGGTGACATGCGCTTGCGTCGCCAATTGTCCTGCATTGCCCTGCGCCCGCTCAATTAGTTCCAGCAACCGCCCCGGCGAACGGCTCATATGCAACGCCCAATCGGTCCACGCCGCGATAAAAGCATGAGGCGAAACACCCCCCGTCAACCGCGCCACGCCTGCGCGTGCAGCGCGGTCAAGGGTCTGGTGCGGATGGGTATCTTCCGGCACGATCACAGCAGGCAGATTGACTTGCACAGGCATTGGCACGACACGCGCGGCTGTGCTCTTTGGTGCTGGCGTGGTGCGGCCCATGGCGGTGCTCCCTTCAAAAAGGTCTGCGGCCCCGGGCAATCTACTGCCCCGGACGCAGCCCATTGTGTATCGGGCCGCCACATTCAGCGTTGATATAAATCAAGGGCACCCGACCGGCTCCAGATTGATCAGGATCAATCACCCGCCGCCCTGCCCATGCGATGATCGCAGGACAAAATCGGAGGACACCATGAAAGACACCACCGCCTACAAGCACCAGATCGAGACCCGGATCGCCGAGTTGAAATCTCGACTGGCAGCAGTCAACGCCGCGCTGGACGAACCGACAAGCGCGGATCTCAACGACCAATCCATCGAACTGGAAGATGACGAGGTTCTGGAATCAGTCGGTCGCGCCGGCCTGCAAGAGCTCGTCCAGCTCGAACAGGCACTAGGCCGGATCGCAATTGGCACCTACGGCGTCTGTCAAAAATGTGGCGAAGACATCTCGGCGGCACGGCTCACCGCAGTGCCCTTCGCGCTTTTATGCCGCGACTGCGCCAATCCGCCGAAGAATTGACCAGGTGCTATTTCAGACCCCGCCATGGCTGGGTCGAATGGCCTGATTGTCTTACGCGAACATGACATCTGTCCGTGGGTCACCTAGCCCTGCGTCGCCTAAACCAAATTCGAATGTGCGGGAATCCACCGGGATTTCACAATGAACGACCCGCCCCGAAATTTGGACACTGACGCAATTTGTAGCTTGCTGATCTTCAATACCAAGGCGGCCTGCCATGTCGAAACGGCAGCAGCAGCACACGCGGTTCATGGCCAAGGTCGCGTGAGAGGCGTTGAAGGGCGAGGGTTGGAGGGTCCGTGGCCCCCTGGCTTTGGCCAGAAAGCGCAAGCCTTTACCCGTCGATCACCTGGGCCAGTTTGCGAGCCAACTCGTCGCGTTCATCCATCAGCTCCAGAACCAAAGCCAAACCCGCCGCATTCAAACCGAAATCCCGCACAAGGTGCTGGGATTTACGCGCCCGCGCGACATTGACCGGATCAAACCGCCAGTCGGCTGCGTCCGGCCCATATGGTTCCAGAACGCCGTGTTCCACCAGCGTCACAATCCAGTCCTGACCCACATGGCAAAACCGGCACAGCTCGACCAGGGTTAGTGTCTCGATCATCTCGACCTGATGATAACTCAATGTTGTCTTCTTCATCTCCTCAGCCTTTCATTGCGGTTCTTGGGTCAAATGCCATTTCGCTTGCCATCTTTTCATAAAGCGCGCGCTGCTCTTTGGTTTTCAACGGCGGGTTCACGATCAGCAAAACGGCATATAAATCGCCCGGCTGCGCGCCTGGCAAGCCGCGCCCCTTGAGGCGTAGTTTCTGCCCGCTGCGGGCCTGTGCCGGCACCTTGACACGTATCCGCCCGGCTGGCGTCGGCATGTCCAACGTGGTGCCAAGTGCGGCCTCCCACGGCGTGACTGGCAGATCAACGCTCAGGTCCTTGCCGTCGATCCGGTAGGTCGGATGCGGGCGGACATTGACCTCGAGGATCAAATCGGCCCCCTCTTGCCCCTGCCCTTTCAGCAACAGGTTCTGGCCCGGCATCATGCCCTTGGGTATCTGCACCTTCAGCCGCTTGTCTTGCAAGGTGACGCGGCCCTGCGCGTCAATCTTGGGCATCTGCAATGCGATGGTGTGCTCCGCGCCGGTGAAAATATCCTTGAGATCAACGTCGATCTGCGCCTGCTGTGCTGCGAACCCGCGCGGACCACCTGACCCTTGGCGCGATCCAAATCCGCTTTCGAAAAACTGCCGAAACCCCTCGGGATCACGCCCCGTCACATCCTCGCGCCGGAAATCAAAACCGCCATTCCAGTCGTGACGCGGATCGGGCTGCGGCGGGTTTTCCCATGCCGCCCCGTGTTGGTCATACAGTTTGCGCTTTTCAGGGTCGCGCAACACCTCATAGGCCGCACCCGCCGCCCTGAACTTCTCGGCGGCTCCCGCGCCCTTGGCCACATCCGGGTGATACTTCCGCGCAAGCTTACGGTAGGCGCGCTTGATCTCGTCTTGCGTGGCTTTTGACGACACCCCCAAGGCTGCATAAAAATCCTGATCTGCCATGTATTTACTCGCGATCTGTTTGAAAATGATCTTACCGGGCCATTGTAGCCGCCGATTGATCTTTCTCAATACGACTTTTCAAAACGGGAATACTTCGCACAGAAATCACTTGCAGAGCACAGCGCGAATGAACAACCGCAGCATTATCGTGCTGCAAGGCCCCGATGGCACCCCGCAAGACCTTTCACCCAGCCGGACAGATCAGCGGCTCCTTTGCGGAACAACCACAGCATCATCGCACAAAAACGTCGAGCGGTGCTCTTGGCCATTCTCACGGCTACAACCTGAATATCGGCGGTGCCACCAATACGCTGCTGGGCACCGCGACCCTTCCGGTGCTTTATCCCCGCTAGCCACGACACAATCCACCCCGGCCGCTCAATTCTGTCAGCTGACAAACAGCCAGGAGACACGCGCTAAATCATGCCCGGTATTGACCCAAATCAACGCTACGCAAACCGCAGCTGTTAAGCTGTCGCCGAGGGCTACCCCACTGCGACAACAAGACATGAGCGACCCTGATGCAAACTGCGACCCTGCCACCAAAATCTGACGCCGCCACGGATGGCCGGATCGCGGCCATTCGCGGCGGCGTTGTCGATGTGGCGTTTGACGGTGCCGTGCCGCGCATCCATGATCTGCTTTACGCGGGCAAAATCGCGTTTGAGGTGTCTGCGCTTATCGGGAATGGCATGGTGCGGGCGATGGCTCTGGCACCGGTGCGCGGGTTGGGCCTCGGGGCAAAGGTGACGGCGACCGGCGGGCCGATCATGGTGCCTGTCGGCGAGGCTGTTCTGGGCCGGATGCTCGATGTCTTTGGCGCACCGATTGACGGCGGCCCCGCGCCTGTGACAACCACGCGCCGCGCGATCCACCGCCCGCCGCCAGCCTTGAGCGACCGGGTTTTGCAGTCACGGATTCTTGAGACCGGCATCAAGGCCATCGACCTGCTGTCGCCGATCGAGCGCGGCGGCAAGACCGGACTGTTTGGCGGTGCGGGTGTGGGGAAAACCGTGCTGATAACAGAACTGATCAACAATACCGTGCAGCACCACAAAGGTGTCAGCCTGTTTTGCGGCATCGGCGAGAGGTCGCGCGAGGCCGAGGAATTATACCGCGAAATGGGCGCTGCGGGCGTGCGCGAAAAGACGGTCATGCTGTTTGGTCAAATGAACGAGGCGCCGGGCGTGCGGTTTCTTGTGGCCAATACCGCGCTGACGATGGCCGAATATTTTCGCGATGACAAAGGCCAGGATGTGCTGCTGCTGATCGACAATGTGTTCCGGTTTGTGCAGGCCGGATCGGAGGTGTCCGGCTTGATGGGGCGGATGCCGTCGCGGGTCGGCTATCAGCCGACGATGGCCACCGAACTGGCCGCCCTGCAAGAACGCATCACCTCGACCAGCCGCGGCGCGATCACCTCGATCCAGGCGGTCTATGTGCCTGCGGATGATTTCACCGACCCTGCGGCGGCGCATATTTTCTCGCATCTGTCGGCCTCGGTCGTGCTGTCGCGCAAGCGCGCCAGCGAGGGGCTCTATCCTGCGGTTGACCCGCTCGCCTCGGCGTCGGTGATGTTGACGCCTGCGGTTGTCGGGCAGCGGCATTATGACATTGCGCGCGCGGTGCGGCGGACCTTGGCCGAATATGAGGAATTACGCGATATCATCGCCATGCTGGGTCTCGAAGAGCTGTCTTTGGCCGACCGTGCCACCGTCGCGCGGGCCCGCCGTCTGGAACGGTTCCTGACACAGCCCTTTGTGACAACCGGTGCCATCAGCGGGGTTGCGGGCAAACTGGTGCCGATCGCAGACACGCTGGACGGCTGTGAAACGATCCTTGCTCAGACCGAATTTGAACAACCCGAAAGCGCCTATTATATGATTGGCGGATTGTCTGATCTGGGGGCAAACCCATGAGTATGGCAGCTGATATGCGCGTCACCATACGCCTGCCGACACAGACCCTGTTTGACGGGCGGGCGGTGCGTTTGACCGGCGTTGCACCCGATGGCGCGTTTGGCATCCTGCCCAATCACGTCGATTTTGTCACAGCACTGGTGCCGTCGGTTTTGACCTTGCGGCTTGCGGATGGAACAGAGGAAATTTTCGGCCTCGACGAAGGATTGCTGGTCAAAGAGGGGCACGATGTATCGCTGTCGGTTATGCGCGGGGTGCGGGGCGATGATCTGGGCAGCCTGAAAGAAACTGTCGCCGCGCGTTTTGTGCAGATGGACGAGGACGAGCGCGAGGCCCGGTCGGCGATGTCACGGCTCGAGGCCAATATTGTTCGCAGGTTTGCGCAATTGCAGGGGCAACAGCCATGACGCCAAAACCTGACAAAGCAAAAGACCAGATCGCACAACACGCCCGCCGGATGAAATCGATCCGCGACAAGCCAGCCCACAGCCCGCTGCGCGGCATCGGGACATTCGGCATGATCGGCTGGTCGATCGTGGTGCCAACGGTTGGCGGTGCTTACTTGGGTCGCTGGCTGGACGGTGTTTTGCCACAGGTGTTTTCATGGACAATCGCCTTGATCCTCGGCGGCGTGGTGCTGGGCGCATTTATCGCCGCGATTTGGATCAACAAAGAAGGAGACGCAGAATGACACCCATCGATTGGACCGGTTTCATGCTTGGTTTCGGGGCGGGCGCGGGCATCAGTGCGCTCTACTTTGCGGGGCTGGCCTACGGGATGCGGATCGCCTTGCGCAGCGCGTCACCTGTGCGGCTTTTGTCACTCAGTGCAGCCCTGCGCATTACGGGTTTGCTTGCGACCGGGTGGGGTGTCGTCACACTTGCCGGGCCTTGGGCCTTTGCCGGATATGGGGCCGCATTCTTCGCCCTGCGCTTCGTCGTCACAACAGTTGCCCGGCTGAAATCACCCGGCGGAGAGACCAGATGACCCTGTCGCCGGATCAAATCATCATGTTCACCTTGTGGGGTATCGCGATCAATGCGACCGTGTTTTACACATGGATCGTCATCGCGCTGCTCACGGTCTCTGCAATGCTGATCACGCGCAACTTGCGCCCCGACGTGCCACCTAGCCGTTGGCGCACAATGCTCGAGGTGATCGTGCAGGGCATCCAGAACCAGATCGCGGAAATCGCGGCGGGGCCTTCGCGGCCTCTGCTTTATTTTGCCGGAACGCTGTTTCTTTTCGTCGCGGTGTCGAATTTGCTCTTGGTGGTGCCGGGCTTTACGCCGCCGACATCCTCGCTGTCGACGACCACCGCGCTTGCGCTGTCGGTGCTGATCGCGGTGCCGCTATTCGGGGTTTCCAGCCGCGGTCTTGGCGGCTATCTCAAGACCTATATCACGCCGTCGTTCTTCATGCTTCCGTTCAACATCATCGCAGAGTTTTCGCGCGGGATATCGCTGGCCATCCGGCTCTACGGCAACATCATGAGCGGCGCAGTGATTGCCGCGATCCTGCTGGGTGTCGCCCCGTTCTTCTTTCCCGTGGTGATGGATGTGCTTGGCTTGCTGACCGGCATTATCCAAGCCTATATCTTTGCGATTTTGGCAACGGTTTACATCTCGAGTGCGACGGCACACCCCCCTTCAACACAGCCTGAAAAGGACACGCCATGACAGACCTTGGTATCATTGCAGCCATCTCCATTTTCACCGCCGGACTGACCGTTTCGTTTGGCGCGATTGGTCCGGCACTGGGCGAGGGGCGTGCCGCGGCGACAGCACTTAGTGCAATTGCCCAGCAACCGGACGCGGCCGCGAGCATTTCGCGGACCTTGTTCGTCAGCCTCGCCATGATCGAATCGACGGCAATTTACTGTTTCGTCGTCGCGATGATCCTGATTTTCGCGAACCCGTTCTGGACCGCCGCACTTGCCGCCGCGGCCACGACAGGCGGGTAACCCATGTCGATTGATTGGATCACGGTTATCGCCCAGATCGCCAATTTTCTGGTGCTGGTCTGGCTGCTAAAGCGGTTTCTCTACCGTCCGATCCTGGACGGTATCGATGCCCGCGAGGCCGAAATAGCAAACCGGATGCAAGAGGCCGTGACCGCAAAACAGGCCTCGATGGAGGTCACGGCGCAGTATCACGAAAAGGTGCAGGCACTTGAGGTCGCCCAATCTCGGATGACAGACACCATAACCAACGCAGCGCACAAGCAGCGTGACGGGCTGATGGCCGAGGCGCGCCAGCAGATCGCGCAAGAGCGCGCTGCGTTGCGGTCACAGCTTGATCAGGAAGCCCGCGATTTTGCCGCGCGTCTGGCCGCTGCCGGCACGGATGCATTGTTGTCGTTGATGCGCAAGGCGCTGGTGGATTTGGCGGATGAAACGCTGGAGGACCGGATTGCGCATCGGCTGGTTGCAAAGTTGACGCCGACGCTGGCCAAGATGGACCGCAAGGCAACGGCGGCCGTCGTCACCAGTCATGCGCCGCTGGAGCCTGCCGCGCAGGATGCATTTGCCCGCGCATTGAAGGCGGATTTTCCAAAAATTGCGGTGCGGTTTGAAACCTCGGATACACAATCACCGGGGGTCGTGTTGCACATGGGCGGCGCGCATGTCGCGTGGACCGTGGACAGCTATGTCGCGGGGCTCGCAGAAAGCGTCGGCGCGCGTCTTGTGCAAGACAGCGGATTGAAAGCGGCAGCCGATGCACAGTGATCATGCCATGGCCCCCAGCGCGGAGGCGCTTTTGCAAATGATCCTCGACAGTCCCGCCCCCGCCTTGCAGGTGATCGAGAGCGGGCGGGTCGCGGAGGTTGCCGACGGGATCGCGGTCGTGACCGGTTTGGCGCAGGCCCTATCCGACGAGGTGCTGCAATTTTCATCCGGGGTGCGGGGGGTCGTGCTTGATCTCGAACCGAACCGCCTTGGGGTTGTTGTTTTGGGATCGACGGATCTTGTCACCATCGGCGAGACAGTGACCCGCACGCAAAGTGTCGTCAGCACCAAAGTGGGCGCGGGCCTGCTTGGGCGGGTTGTCACTGCATTGGGAGAGCCGCTGGATGGCAAAGGGCCGATCAAGGCCGAGGCCATGCGTCCCGTCGAGGCCGAGGCACCAAAAATCCTAGATCGCACTGCGGTTTCGCGGCCTTTGGCAACGGGGATCAAGGCAGTTGATGCGGCGGTGCCTATTGGGTTGGGCCAACGCCAGCTTGTCATCGGAGACCGGCAGACCGGCAAGACATCGCTGGTGGTGGATGCCATTCTCAACCAGACGGACACCGAGGTGATTTGTATCTACTGTGCCATCGGCCAGCGCGGAGATGCGGTGGCAAAGGTCATCGGCGCGGTCCGTGACGGCGGCATGATGGCGCGCACGATTGTCATGTCTGCGGGCGATGACGAGGCCGCAGGGCTGGCCTTTATCGCGCCCTATGCCGCACTGTCGATGGCCGAGCATTTCTCGGGGCAGGGCCGCGATGTGCTTGTGCTTTTGGATGACCTGACGCATCACGCACGATCCTACCGTGAACTGTCGTTGCTCTTGCGCCGCCCGCCCGGTCGCGAGGCGTTTCCGGGTGATATTTTCTACATCCACGCACGGCTGCTGGAACGTGCCGGACAATTCGCGCAAAGCGCAGGCGGCGGCTCGATCACCGTCTTGCCGATCGTCGAAACCCAAGCAGAGAACCTGTCGGCCTATATTCCGACGAACCTGATTTCGATCACCGACGGGCAGATTTATCTGTCGCCGCGTCTGGTCCGTAAAAACCAGTTTCCGGCGGTCGACCTTGGCGTGTCGGTGTCGCGGGTGGGGGGCAAGGCGCAAAGCCATGCGTTCCGGTCTATTGCGGGAAACCTGCGCGTCACCCTGTCGCAATTCGAAGAACTGGAAGGGTTTGCCCGCTTCGGCACCCGCCTGGATGACACAACGCGCGCGCGGTTGAAAAGAGGAGCGGCAGTGCGGGCGTCCTTGCGGCAGGCCGAGCGTGACCCGATGCCCGCCATCGCACAACTTGCCGTTCTGGTGGCCGCAATGGACGGGTATCTCGATGGGTTGGGCGAGGTTGACACCCTTGCCGTCATGGCGACTATTCGCGCCGCAGCACCGCGTGATCTGGCGGATATTGCAAAGCAGATTGCCGCAAACGCACCGTTCACCGACGCCGTGCGCGGGCAAATCGCGGGGTTGGGCAAACAGGCGCGTGATGCGATAGGGGCACAAAATGGCACAATCGCTTGAGGCGCTGACGCGGCGCATGACCAGTATGAAAGGCATTCGTGGCGTGGTCCATACGATGAAAACGCTGTCGGTCATCAATGCCGCCCCCTATGAACACGCGGCCCAAGCCGTCGAGGCCTATCACGCGACTATTCTGGCGGGGCTTCATGCATTTTTGTCGCAAGCAGGGGCGCTGGACGCTCTCGCACCGGACGTGGCCGCGCAGGTCTATGTCGTGTTCGGCACGGACCACGGGCTTTGCGGGAATTACAACGAGGCGCTTGCGCAGCATGTCAAAACGCAGATCGGAAACGCACCTGTGATCCTCCTGTGCGTCGGGGCGCAGATGGCGGATGCGCTTGCGGATCAACATCTTGACGTGGACGCGCTGTTCTTTCCCCCCGCCTCGGTGGATGGCATCGGGCGGATGGCAAATCTGCTGACGCAAAAGCTCGATGAAATCAGGCAGGGCATATCGCCCAAAGACGTGTCAGTGGCACTGACCTATTTTGCCCGCAGCGGGGCGGGGGCGGGAATGGAATCGGGGGCGCATAGCCCAGAGATCAAGGCGCTGCTGCCGCTGGATACGGCACTGATTGCTCAGATGCAGACAAAACCCTGGGCGTCGCGCAGCCTACCTTATTTTTCCATGGCACCCGCCGCGTTGTTTCAGGCATTGCTCCGGGGGCATTTATTTGCAAGCCTGTTTCGTGCCGCCGCCGAGGCGCTGGTCACAGAAAACGCAGCGCGCCTTGCCTTGATGCAGCAGGCCGAACAATCGGTGGATGAACGGCTGGATGCGCTGCTCTCGGACTCCCGCGCGGTGCGCCAGACTGATATCACGACGGAACTTCTTGATGTGATCATCGGGTTCGAGGCCCTGAAAAAACGCAAACCAAAGACGGCGATGGACCATGACACAGACGCATGAAAAACCCACCACATTTGTGATGACGCAAGCGCATTGGGACCATCTGCAAAAATCCGGTGATCGCCATAAGCATTGCTATGGCCATGCCGTGATCGTGGCCGGCCCGTTTGGGCATGGCGGGGCTGCGCGCTTGGCCGCGCGTGGTGCCCTGCGGATCGGTGCGGGACTGGTAAGCGTCGCCTGTGCCGCCGACGCCGTGCAAGAGCACGCGGCACATCTTGATGCAATTATGATCAAACCGTTCGGGGCCGCGCGATCCTTGCCTGCGTGTTTTGCGCAGATACGCCCGTCGGCAATTTGCATCGGTCCCAATCTGGGCCTTGATGCCGCCGCGAAACGGGCCCTTGCCGATACTCTGGCGCAGACCTGCCCGATCTGCATCGACGCAGATGCGATCACGCTTTTGTCGGAAGCGACCGGTGGCATCGACCCTGCGGCACATGGCCAAAACGTGATGACGCCACATGAGGGGGAATTGCGCCGCTTCATCCCTGCGGCATTTGAACAGACGACTTGCCGCGTGACCCTTGCGACCCTTGCGGCGGCCAAGGCAAACTGCGTCGTGCTGTTCAAGGGCGTAGACACGATCATCGCCGCACCAACGGGTGAATTCACCGCCGTTTCTTCGCGGCCCTTTCAACACGCGGGCTGGCTCGCGACCGCCGGATCCGGTGACGTCCTGTCGGGTTTTATCACCGGGCTGCTTGCCCGCGGTCTTGACGCATTCGAGGCGGCATCTGTCGCGGCACAGCTTCACCTGCACTGCGCAGAGGCGTTTGGTCCGGGCCTTGTAGCAGAGGATATTCCCGAGATGGTTCCACGGGTATTGCGTTTGAATACTAGATAAAACAACCACACAAGATGCCGCCAGACTGACATGCTTGGTGTGGGCATCATAGACTGCGATCGGTGTTTTGCGTCGCTCACCGTGAACTGCTCTGCCGCAGTCTACCGTCACAAAAACGATACAGCGCAAGCAGAAAGTTCGACGGCGAAACGTTGTTCAAACGGTGGCAGCGCAAACCATTGGGCGAACCGTGCAAACCTTGGGGTCGCGTGGAAGGTTGTGCACGAGTCTACACCCCATCAGAAATCAAGGTTTTCGACAGAAAGCGCATTTTTCTGGATGAATTCACGGCGCGGTTCAACCACATCGCCCATCAACTTGGTAAACAAATCATCCGCCTCGGCCAAATCCTCGACCTTGACCTGTAGCAAGGTCCGCGCGTCAGGGTCCAATGTGGTTTCCCACAACTGGTCCGGGTTCATCTCGCCCAAGCCCTTGTAGCGCTGCAACGACAAGCCGCGCTCGCCCTCTTCCAAAATCGCTTTGAGCAGATCAAGCGGGCCGTGGATCAACTGATTGCGGTCCTTGCGCACCAAGGTGGCAGGCAGCTCATAGACGTCTTGCAAGCCTTTGGTAAACGAACCTGTGCGGCGCGCCTCGCCACCGCGCATGATCTTGCCATCAAGCGTGCGCACCTCTTCGACACCGCGCAGAATACGCGCCAAACGCATCCCCTGGTCTTGGGTGATCCGGCCTTGCCAGCCGCGCTCCCATTCTTCGGCAATCAGATCAAGCCGCTTGGCCACGCGGTTTGCGGTGCCCTGCAAATCGGCATCCACCACACCGGGCACAAAGGCACCCGCAATCGCGGCCTGTTCAAGTATATGGCGCGGATAATGCGTTGGGAACGCATTCAGCAGATTTTTGAACTGGCGGGCTTCGTCGACAACACGGCGCAGGTCAGCGCCGCTAATCTCTTCGCCGTTGCCTTGCCGCAGAAATGCGCCGTCCGACCCTTGTTCAATCAGATAATCGTCCATCGCAGGCTGATCCTTGAGGTAAACCTCGGACTTGCCACGGCTCACTTTGTATAGCGGCGGCTGCGCGATATATAAAAAGCCGTTTTCAATCAATTCGGGCATCTGACGGAAAAAGAAGGTCAAAAGCAGGGTGCGAATATGCGCCCCGTCAACATCCGCATCGGTCATGATGACGATCTTGTGATAGCGCAGTTTTTTGATATCAAATTCGTCGCGACCAATCCCGGTGCCCAAAGCCATCACAAGGTTGCCAATTTCCTGACTGCCCAACATACGGTCGAAACGGGCGCGTTCAACGTTGAGAATTTTACCCTTCAGCGGCAAAATTGCCTGCGTGCCACGATCGCGACCTGTCTGGGCAGAGCCGCCGGCGGAATCACCCTCCACCAGAAAGACTTCGGTTTTTGACGGGTCTTTCTCGGAACAATCCTTGAGCTTGCCGGCCAGAAAATTCACATCCATCGCAGTTTTACGGCGGGTCAATTCGCGGGCTTTGCGGGCGGCCTCGCGGGCATGGGCCGCCTCTACGATTTTGCCGACAACCTGACGCGCAATCGCAGGGTTTTCTTCAAACCATTCCGACAGCTTTTCGCCAACAAGGTTTTCCACCGCAGGGCGGACCTCGGAAGACACCAGCTTGTCTTTCGTCTGGGATGAAAACTTTGGATCGGGCACTTTGACCGACAGAACACAGGTCAAACCTTCACGGGCATCGTCGCCGGTAAAGCTGATCTTTTCTTTTTTGGCGATGCCGGACGACTGCGCATAGTTGTTGATCGTGCGGGTCAGCGCGCCGCGAAAGCCTGCAATATGCGTGCCGCCATCGCGTTGCGGGATGTTGTTGGTAAAGGGCAGCACCATCTCGTTATAGCTGTCGTTCCACCACATCGCGACCTCGACAACGATGTCATCACGTTCGCCCACAACATAAATCGGCTCGTCCATCACAGCGGTTTTCGAGCGATCAAGGTATCTGACGAATTCCTTGACGCCACCTTCGTAAAACAGCTCGGAGCGCAAGTTTTCCGCAGGGCGTTCGTCGGTCAGAATGATGCGCACACCAGAGTTCAGGAACGCCAACTCGCGCAGGCGCTTTTCCAGCGTTTCAAAGGAATAATCCAAATTTGAAAACGTGTTCAAGGACGCCAGAAACCGCACTTCGGTCCCTTTGCGCCCATTTGCCGGGCCCACGACCTCTAGCGATTTGGCGGTCACTGAATCCTCGAACCGGCAGTAATGTTCTTTATCATTGCGCCAGATACGCAGCTCCAGCCAATCAGACAGCGCGTTCACGACCGAAATCCCGACCCCGTGCAAACCGCCCGACACCTTGTAGGAATTGCTGTCGAACTTTCCGCCAGCGTGCAGTTGGGTCATAATGACCTCGGCCGCCGACATGCCCTCTTGCTTGTGCATATCAACCGGAATACCGCGCCCGTTGTCACCGACAGAAATCGAATGATCGGCATGGATTGTGACGGTCACATGGTCGGCATGACCGGCCAGCGCCTCATCAATTCCGTTATCCACGGCCTCATAGACCATGTGGTGCAGGCCCGACCCGTCATCCGTGTCGCCGATATACATGCCGGGGCGCTTGCGAACGGCATCTAACCCCTTCAAAACCTTGATGGAATCAGCGCCGTAAGCGGCGTTTTCAGCTTGATCGTCGGACATGTGGGTTTTCCTGTTATGCTACTCGCAAAATATAGGCATTTTCACAGGGATTGTCACGGCGAAACCCCCATATTTTGCGTCAGGTGAACGGGATCACCAGCCCCACCAGAATAAGCAGCGACCCTGCCGTGATATTGGTGCGGCGCACCGCCTTGGGCGAGGTCAAAAACGCCTTCACACGGTGGATGGAGGCCGCCAAAACCAGGTTTCCGACCAGCGGCACCAGAAACGACAAAAAGCAGATCACAATGATATCGGCCCATGTCAGGATCGTCAGATCAAAAAAGCCCGGCAACATGCCCATGTAAAATAAAATCGCCTTGGGGTTGCCCAAAATCACCGCCAAACCGGCCAGAAACCCTGCCCACACGCCCGGCCTTGTCAGGCGGCTATCGGTCGCGATTGATGTATGGGCATTGCGCAAAATTACATAGCCCATGACCACAAACGTCGCGGTGGCCACCCATTTGAGCACCGCCATAAACCCCGCAAAGACCGAAACGATCCATGTCACCCCAAGGATCGCGAGGAACGGCCACAGCACATCGCCAACAACAACGCCAAGAGCCAGAGGCCATGCCGCGTGAAAGCCCCCCGAGAGCGAACGCGCCACGAGGGCCACCCATACGGGGCCGGGAGTGAGGAACAGTACGAACAAAGCGCCTGCGTAGAGCATCAGGTCATAGGGAGAGATCGTCATCAGAATGCGTGTCCCGCAAGATCAATAAGCGCATCGTCATCCCATGTTAGATCGGTCAATGGCAAGATCATAAGGCCTTCTTTCGCGACCTCTTTGATCGAAACGGTCCGAACGTCGATGAACGGCGTGAAGCGCAGGATGTTCCGCTTAGTCATGAACCCCGAACCAGCGTAGAGTGGCTGATCACCAAAGAGCGCAACAAATGACGCCACGCTTGCCCGCGCCTCTTGGATCGCGGCGGCCATCAGCTTTGTTGCGATCCCCTTGCCGCGATAGTGCGGGTCAGTGCCCACCTCTGCCAGCCCCGCAACCTGAACGATTTGCTCGTCCATCCTTGTGGCCCACAGCGACAGCGCAATATGCCCCAGTATCTCGGTCCCTGCGCGCATGATCAGCCTCACATGATGGCGTTGCTGGTAGTAAGAGCGACCTTCGTAGTCGGCCCCAAAGGCACGGTCCAATAGGGCGCCGATTTGCTCTTCGTCAACTTGTGTGAGACGCATTTCTTCGATCCGCTCGACTTGCATTCTAGGCCTCGGACAGGGTCAATGATCCGTCGAGGTTGATCTCCCAGAACGGGTTCATCGCGAGTTCCCAAACGTGGCCATCAGGGTCTGCATAATAGCCAGAATAGCCACCCCAGAACACTTTTTCTGGGGCTTTGAGCGCCGTCGCTCCACATTTCAACGCGAGGGCGTAAGCGTCATCAACTTCGGCTTCCGTTGTGAAGTTTTGCGCCAGTGTGCAAGCACCAGTGCCAAGCTTCGCATCTGGACGCCCTTGGTCTTTTGCGAGTGATTCAAGCCCGAAAAGGCCAAAGACCAGCCCGTTGATCTGGTAAAAAGCGACCTGCCCTTCGACTTCGCTTGTCGGCTTCCAACCCATTGCACCGTAGAAGTTTTTCGATCTTTGCAGGTCAGAAACGCCAAGCGTAATCAGGGTCACACGTTGTGGGGTCATGTCGGGTCTCCTTGATTTATGGACGATACGCCGCTCGTCTCGGTCACTTCGGCGTATTGCGCGCGGCTGCCCAGTTCTGCAAACAGCTCAGGTCCGGTGCCTGTCATAAAGGCCTGCGATCCCAGTGCGCAGATTTCATCATAAAGTGCGGCGCGACGGCGCGAGTCAAGATGGGCCGCAACTTCGTCTAACAGCAAAATCGGCGGCGCGCCAAAATCGCGGATCAACGCGCGACCATTGGCAAGGATCAGACTGATCAACAACGCCTTTTGTTCGCCCGTCGAACAGTCCTTGGCCGACACGCCTTTGTCCGCGAAAACCGCCAGCAAATCCGCGCGGTGCGGCCCGACCAACGTGCGTCCCGCCGCCATATCGCGCGGTCTGCTTTGCGCAAAGGCCGCAATCAACGCCTCGGGATCGTCCATTGCCTCGACCACAGGATCGGCGTGGATCAGCGTCAGGTCGGCGGTTGGAAACGCGGTTTTGGTCGCCTCTTGGGCTGCGGCCAATGCGGAAATTGCCGCGCTGCGGTGGCGGTGAATTTTCGCGCCCGCCTCGGCCATCTGCCGTTCCAACGCCACATACCAATGGGCGTCGCGGATCATATCCTTGAGCAGGCGGTTTCGTTCTCGCATCGCCTTTTCATACCGCAACACCGCCTCGGCATGGGTTGGCTCGAAACTCAATGTCGCTCGGTCCAAAAACCGCCTGCGTCCATCGGCCCCTTCTATCCATAACCTGTCCATCGCGGGCACCAGCCACAACACGCGCGCGATACGGCCAAGCGCCACCTGCGGCGCGGCCTTGCCGTCAATGCGCACATTGCGCGTCGCGGCAGGCTCTGCCCAAGTCTCGATCTCGTGGGTTTGATGCCCCGATTGCAATAGCCCCGTGACCTTCCAGCCCAGCGCCTCGGGCCTGCGGATCAAGTCGTCGGGCGACGCGCGCCGCAGACCGCGACCGGGCGACAGCAAGGAAATTGCCTCAAGCAGGTTGGTTTTGCCCGCACCGTTGGGTCCATAAATCGCGACCGGGCGACCATCGCAGGGCAGCACCGCACGCTTATGCGACCGAAAATGCGACAGCGTCAGGTCTGACAAAGAAAGGGCCGACATGGATCGACCCTCCCTAAAACTTATGCAATGCGATCAAACCCAACCCGTCGCTAGACGCGCATCGGCATGACCACATAGATCGCAGAGGTGTCGTTGCCTTCGCGCATCAATGTCGGGTCACCGCTAGAGTTAAACAGGAATACGGCGTTTTCACGGTCCACTTGGCTGGCAATCTCCAACAGGTATTTCGCGTTGAAACCAATCTCCAAACGCTCGTCGCTATATGCCACGGCCAGCTCTTCTTCGGCGGCTCCACTATCGGGCGCATTGACAGACAGGATCAGCCGGTCTTCGTCGAGCGATAGTTTGACCGCGCGCGACCGTTCGGATGACACCGTCGCAACACGGTCAACGGCCCGGGCAAATTCTGCGGCGTCCACTTCCAGCTTGCGTGTGTTGCCTTGCGGGATCACGCGGGTGTAATCGGGGAACGTGCCATCGATCACCTTTGATGTCAGCGTGATGTCAGGGGTCGCAAAGCGGATTTTGGTCTCGGACACTGACACGGCAATTTGCATATCGTCATCGTCCAGCAATTTACGCAATTCGCCCACGGTTTTACGCGGCACAATCACACCCGCCATATCGCCCGCACCACTGGGCAAATCGGCATCGATGCGCGCCAAGCGGTGACCATCGGTGGCCACGCAACGCAGCACCTTTCCGCCATCGCTGTCAGCGACATGCATGTAAACGCCATTAAGGTAATACCGGGTCTCTTCGGTCGAAATCGCAAATTTGGACTTGTCGAACAAGCGGCGCAGCACAGGGGCCGGGACCGAGAAATTGACCGCATATTCCGATGATGCCATCACGGGAAAGTCTTCTTTTGGCAATGTCGCCAGCGAGAAATTCGACCGACCTGCCTCGATCGTCAAACGGCCCGTATTGCTATCCTCGGTCAGGGTCACAAGCGCGCCATCGGGCAGCTTGCGGATAATCTCGTTCAGGGTAACTGCCGAAACCGTTGTGGCACCAGCGCGCGTCACCTGTGCCGGCGCGCGGTCGACGACTTCGATATCCAGATCGGTAGCGCGGAATTGCACGCTATCGCCTTGTGCCTCGATCAACACATTCGCCAAAATCGGGATCGTATTGCGGCGCTCGACCACGGACTGCGCCTGTGCGACGGCCTTCAAAAGGCTTGCGCGTTCAATACTTAATTTCATGTCCCATGCTCCGCATATCTTGACGGGCAAACGCCCGTCGGACTGGCAAGCTACCGCATTTCTGGGCGGTCTCAAGCGATATTGTGCAAACTGTCGTGCAGTGTTGCGCGATGGTCAAGCTTAATGGCTATTCCTCAAGGGCGCGGCGCAGCAATTCCAGATCATCGGCGATCTGGCTGTCGATCCCTTTCAGCTCTTCGATGCGCTTCACACCGTGCATGACGGTGGTGTGATCACGGCCCCCGAAACGGCGGCCAATCTCGGGCAGGGACCGGCTGGTCATATGCTTGGCAAGATACATCGCCATCTGGCGCGGACGGGCATAGTTGCGCACCCGCTTTGGGCCAATCATTTCGGACAGGCGGATGTTATAATGCTCGGATACTTTGCGCTGAATTTCCTCGACCGTGACCTTGCGATCAGAGGCCTTCAACACGTCGGACAAACAATCTTGGGTCAGCTCGAGGTTGATCTCACGCCCGACAAGCGAGGCAAAGGCAAACAAGCGGGTCAACGCCCCCTCCAACACACGCACGTTGGTCGAAATACGGTGCGCGAGGAATTCCAGCACACCCGGCGCAATCGTCAGCCCGGGGTATTGGTCGCGGTAGACCTCTACCTTGGACTGCAAGATGCCCAAACGCAGTTCATAATCGGTGGGGTGCAGGTCAACGACCAACCCGCTTTGCATCCGCGATTTGATCCGCTCTTCCAGATCTTTGATCTCACCCGGCGCGCGGTCGGCAGAAATGATGATCTGCTTCTTGCCATCAACCAGCGCATTGAAGGTATGGAAAAACTCTTCTTGTGTGCTGTCCTTGCCAGCCATGAACTGCACATCATCAACCATCAGCACATCGACAGAGCGGAACAATTGCTTGAAATCCATCATCTTGCGTTCGCGCAACGCGGTGATGAAACGATACATGAATTGCTCGGCGGACAGATACAGCACATTCAATTCGGGGCTACGGCGCTGCAACTCATGGGCTATCGCGTGCATCAGGTGTGTTTTGCCCAATCCAACTCCGCCATAAAGAAACAGCGGGTTAAATGTGACGGGGCCACCTTCGGCCACGCGGCGGGCGGCGGCATTGGCCAACTCGTTTGGCTTGCCCACAATGAACGTATCAAAGGTAAATCGGGCATCAAGCGGCGCGCCCGCGATGTCATCCACATATGTCGTCCTTGGCGCCGTCGCAGGCTTGATCGCCGCGCGTGCGGCACCGGTCGCCACAAAAATCAAACGGCTCACAGAGCTACCGGCGCGGTTCAACTCATACATGATCTGGTCGCCAAAATTTTGCTGCACATAGTTGCCAATAAATGTGGTTGGCACTTTGAAGGTGACGGCAGCGCCCGCGAATTCGACAAATTCCAGCGGCTCGATCCAGTTGGAAAAGTTGTTGGCACCGACAGTTGATTTCAGCGCGTCTAAAACTTTTGCCCACATTTCATTCGTCATCTTTGTTCCGTCACTCTCTATATGCCGCCACAAACGAGGCGCTCGCCTCGCTGCGTTCACATGCAATCGACACACTAAAAGCCCTCGCTCGGGCGTTGGACCCAAGCGCGCCTGACGTGCGCAAATCTCAAAAGCGTCAGCAATTAGCACTTGTGACCAGGACAAGCACGGTTTGCCTCTGCAACGACGGAAAGGGACTTCTTGATGTGCAAAGCATGAATGCTGTTGCCCAAGACACAGAAACATCAAGCTCAAAAGCTATCTGACCCTGCATGAATAAGCGGACCGAACCACACATACCGCGTGCTGATATTCGGACCCGTTTCACCCATGTCCCCCCGGAACGATGTGAATCGCTTGGGTAAGTTAGCAACCAGTTGCGAGTCTCTTCAACACAACATCGCGCTTGACTCGGCTCTTGATGAAAAAGAATCTGTGACCCCTTTGAAAAGACGAGAAAACCTCATGCCATGTTGGAAAAAACAAAAAAGCGCGCTGAACCCAGCGCGCTTCTTGACCTGTGCATTCGGGCAACAGGAATCGACGAATCCAATATTTATGCGATCGCGTTCACGCGGGATGCAAGGCGCGACATTTTGCGCGCGGCTGTGTTTTTGTGAACGACACCTTTGGTCACGCCGCGCATCAACTCCGGCTGGGCTGCTTGCAATGCTTTTGCAGCGACCTCTTTGTCGCCGGACGCAATTGCTTCTTCTACGGCGCGCAAGAATGTGCGGATACGCGAGCGGCGCATTTTGTTGACTTGAAAACGTGCTTCATTCTGGCGGGCGCGTTTTTTTGCTTGTGGTGTATTTGCCATGTCTTCGGTTCCCTCTTTCGGGTCAATAAAAATTTAGCTGCGCAATTGGCCCGAGCCGGGTTTTGGGAACCGGCTGATTCTGGTCAAAGCGGACCTCACGCGCATGTATGGGGTCCCCTTAAGGCAATTCCGCACCAAAGAAAACCCCAAATTGTCAGCGGTCGCGAAACT
This sequence comes from uncultured Rhodobacterales bacterium, assembly GCA_963976475.1. Classification (GTDB taxonomy): domain Bacteria; phylum Pseudomonadota; class Alphaproteobacteria; order Rhodobacterales; family Rhodobacteraceae; genus Yoonia. The sequence continues at coordinate 20,956 of CAXBKX010000019.1, read as the reverse complement.
GGGCCTCGCGTTTTTCCGCAAAGGCCGCCATACCCTCTTTCTGATCCTCGGTCGCAAACAGCGACTGAAACAAACGGCGCTCGTAATTGAGACCCTCCGCAAGGCTCATCTCGAATGACCGGTTGACCGCATCTTTGGCCGCAATTGTCGCGATTTGCGATTTTTCGGCTATCTTTTCAGCGGCTTGACGGGCCTCCGCCTGCAATTTTCCTACCGGCACCACGCGGCTGACCAACCCGCAACGCTCTGCCTCGGCGGCGTCCATAAACCGGCCCGTCAGATTCATATCCATCGCCTTGGATTTTCCGACAAAACGCGCCAAACGCTGTGTGCCACCAATTCCCGCAATCACGCCAAGGTTGATTTCCGGCTGACCAAACTTGGCCGTTTCCGCCGCAATGATAAAATCACACATCATCGCCAATTCGCAGCCACCGCCCAGCGCATATCCCGCAACCGCAGCAATAATCGGCTTGCGGGTAGTGTTGAAACGGGTCGTCTCGGACGCGAAATAATTCTGTGTAAACATGTCGACAAACGACTGATCAGCCATTTCTGTAATGTCGGCGCCCGCAGCGAATGCCTTTTCAGACCCCGTCAACACGATGCACCGCACCTTGGGGTTGGCGTCGGCCTCTTCCAAAGCAGTGCAAACGTCGCGCATCAGTTGTGCGTTGATTGCATTCAGCGCCTTGGGGCGATTGAGTATGATCGTGGCCACCCAATCCGAGATATCGACGATGATCGTTTCAAAGGCCATGTGTCTGTCCAATTTGCCGCGTTTGAGGGTTAGTGATTGCGCAACCGCCGCGCAGGATCAAGCTATCTTTGGCATTGCGGACAAAAGAAAGATGACCGTCCCGACTGCACGATTCGGGTGATTTTGCTTTTACATGAGGGCGTTGGGCATGGATTTCCCTCCTGATCGTAAACTGCAAACCGATGCTGAAAGTATCCCAACTCGCCGCCCGCCTGGCGGTAATCCTTCAAAGATGACCCGCCAGCCTCGATCGCTTCGCCCAAAACATCGCGGATCAGCGGCACCAATGACGCGATACGCTTTGCGCTGATCTGCCCCGCCTTGCGTGCCGGATGTATCCCCGCACGAAACAACACCTCACACACATAAATATTGCCCAATCCGGCAACCACCCGCTGATCCAGCAGCGCCGATTTGATCGGCGTATTGCGCCCCTTCAGACGCGCCGCCAGATATGCCTCGTCAAATGCATTGCCCAAGGGTTCGGGGCCCAAATCGCGGATCAACCAGAAATCTGCCTCGGCCTCGGTTTGCATCAAATCCATCGCACCAAAGCGGCGCGCGTCATTAAACGTGACGCGCACGCCGCCCTGCATTTCAAACACAACATGGTCGTGCTTGGCCGCTGCGGGATGCGGGTGATAGAACTGGCCCACCCCATGCCCCGAAATCGTCATGCGCCCCGACATGCCCAGATGGATCAACAAGGTCTCGGCACTGTCCAGATCGGCAAGGATATATTTCGAGCGACGGCGCAGGCGCAAAATACGTTTGCCGGTCAGTCTTTCGGCCATATTTTCGGGGAACGGCCAGCGTAAATCGGGGCGATTGACCTGCGCCTGCGCGATGACCACCCCCTCCATCACGGGCACCAAGCCGCGGCGAACCGTCTCGACCTCTGGTAATTCGGGCATCGGACACTTTCTATAAGGTTCAGGGCGCGATATATGCCCCGTCAACGCCCTATAGTTGGGGGCATCGCAAAGGACGGCAAGCCCAGATGACCGACACGACCACACACTTTGGTTTTGAAACCGTGCGCGAAGACGAAAAAGCAGGGCGCGTGCAGGGAGTTTTCACCTCCGTGGCTAGCAAATACGACATCATGAACGACGTCATGTCCGTGGGCATTCATCGGATCTGGAAAGAGGCGATGATGGATTGGCTGGCCCCGCGTGCAGGGCAAAAACTGCTCGATGTGGCGGGCGGCACCGGTGACATCTCGTTCAAATTCCTCGAACGCGCCGGGTCCGGGCACGCCACGGTCTGCGATATTACTGAACAAATGCTCGTGGCAGGGCGCACACGGGCCGAAGCCGCCGCCATGTCCGATAGCCTGGATTGGGTGGTGGGCGACGCGATGGCGCTGCCTTTTGCGGACGCTACATTTGACGTCTACACCATCAGCTTTGGCATCCGGAACGTCACCCGCCCGCAAGAGGCCCTGAACGAGGCTTACCGCGTTTTGCGCCCCGGTGGGCGGTTGATGGTCCTGGAATTCAGCCAACTGCCAAACCCGATGATGCAGGCGGCCTATGACGCCTATTCATTCAATGTGATCCCGCGCATGGGCAAACTGATCGCAAATGACAGCGAAAGCTATCAATATCTGGTCGAATCGATCCGCAAATTCCCCGATCAGGACACGTTTCTTGGCATGGTAAAATCCGCAGGGTTCGAGCAGGCAAAATACCGCAATCTGTCGCTGGGCATTGCGGCGCTGCATTCGGGATGGAAACTGTAAGTGCGCGGCCCCCATAATATTATCCGCCTGATCCGCACCGGTGCCACCTTTGAGCGCACGGGTGCGATGAAAGTCGTGCTCGATGCTTTCGAGGCCCCAAAACTGATGCGGATCGCGATCCGCGGGCTTGTTTGGCCGTTTCAATGGCTCGGCTTCAAGGGCGACCCGTCCCTGCCCGCCGCCCCGCGTGCACTCAACGCGCTTGGTCCCGCCTATATCAAATTCGGTCAGGTTCTCTCGACCCGCCCTGATGTCGTTGGCAGTGATCTGGCGGTGCAGCTGCGGATTCTTCAGGACAGATTACCACCCTTTTCAATGGCCGCCGCAAAGGCAACCGTGCTGCACGAGCTAGGCAAACCGGTCGAGGCACTGTTCAGCAGCTTCTCCGAACCCGTTGCCGCCGCCTCCCTTGCCCAAGTCCACAAAGCGCACTTGATCGACACCGGCGATGCGGTCGCCGTCAAAATTCTACGACCCGGCATTGAACGGGCATTTCGCAAGGATATCGACGCCTTCTATTTCGCCGCGCGCGCCATCGAAGTGTTGTCACCGTCCTCGCGCCGCCTGCGCCCGATGGAGGTCATCGCTCATTTTGAAGGGGTCGTTGCGGGCGAGTTGGACCTGCGGTTGGAGAGCTCCGCGGCCTCGGAATTTGCCGCAAATACCGAAAACGATCGTGGCTTTTCGGTGCCCTGTGTGCGCTGGAGCATGTCATCACGGCGACTGATGACAATGGATTGGGTCGAAGGGCATAGCATTGGCGATAACGCGGCACTGGATGCCGCAGGCCACGATCGTGTGCAATTGGCCACGCGGGTCCTGCAACTTTTCCTTAGCCACGCGCTGCGCGACGGGTTTTTTCACGGCGACATGCATCAGGGAAACCTCAAGGTCGCTGAAAACGGCGATATCATTGCCTATGATTTCGGCATCATGGGGCGGATCGATGAATACACCCGCCGCGTCTATGCCGAGATCCTTTTTGGCTTTATCCGCAAAGATTACCAACGGGTGGCCGAAGTCCACTTCGAGGCGGGCTATGTCCCGCCGCACAAAGATGTCGATGAATTCGCGCGCGCGCTACGTGCCGTGGGCGAGCCAATTTTCGGAATGAACGCCAGCCACATCTCTATGGCGCGCCTGCTGTCCTATCTGTTTGAAGTGACCGAACGCTTTGGCATGGAAACGCGCACCGAGCTTATTTTGCTGCAACGGACCATGGTGGTGGTCGAAGGGGTCGCGCGGTCGCTTGATCCGCACATGAACATCTGGCAGGCCGCAAAGCCGACGGTTGAAGACTACATCAAAGAATCGATCGGACCCAAGGCACTGCTCAAGGATATGGTGAAAACCGCGCGCATTCTGGCCCGCTTCGGCCCGCTTCTGCCCGCAATTGCCCAATCGGCCCTCATCAATCAGAACAACCCGATACCGCCGGCACCACCAAAACAGAGCGGCGCAACACTATCATGGATGGCCCTGGGCGGCGTCCTGACTGCGGCAATCATTTGGGCCGTGCAATCATTTTAAAGATTGGGATCGCGCAGCGCGCTCACCTGGCTTGCCGCAATCGCCGCGCCTCCCTCGAGGATCAGAACCGTTTCCCCCCCTTGACTACGCACCTCGGTGATGGTGCTGTAAACATCAACCGGATCTTGCGCCAAGGCTTCCTCACCGACAAAACTCACCACTTCGAAACTATAAAGCCCAAGATCGCGCGGATAGCCGTTTGAATCCAAGCCGGACCACTCCACCGGCTCGGCACTCACCGGAATATCAAAGCGCTCGACCTCCAATCCCTGGGCATCGCTGACAACGATTTGCACACGGTCCGCGATGCTGGCGGGGTTCGGGGACAGCGTGATCGGATCGCCATCAAAATTTGCAGCAACCGGCGCGCGTGCCTCCTTGCCGACCCACCCCGCCATCTGCGCCATTCCATTCGTGCCCATCAAGGCCGTCAGCCCCTTGAGCAAATCATTGGTCTGCACCTGTTGCTCGACCCCCGAAAAGGTCGCCAATTGAATAGCGTAATCAGACGAATCAACCGGATTCAGCGGGTCTTGGTTTTGCATTTGCACGGTTAACATTTTAAGAAATGTCTCAAAGTCCGAACTGATTTCCTTATTGCTGGCAGTCGATTGGCTGGCAGCAGCCGAAACGCCAGATGTGGCTGCCATTGTTTGCGTAACATCCATAATCTATGTCTCCTTCAAAGCCTTAAATCCAAACCGCTTGTTTCAACCGCAGCGATCTGCGCCTCGGGAATATCTGCCTCGACAGTAGAAGCGTCTACACTCGCACTACCGGTTTCATCACTCTGTTCTTGGTCGCCCTGACTTCGGAACGAGAACCCGACATCGCCAAATCCCAACTGTCGAAGCTCTTGCGCCAACACCTCGATATGACGCCGCATCAGATCCTGAGTTTCCGGCCGCTCGGTCGTGATCGTAAGCGTCACAGCACCATCAGAGGTCGCCATCGCCAATTTAACCCGCCCTAATTCCTCTGGGTTCAGGATCATTTCTGTAACCCCGGCGGGGTTCTTTTGGACAGCAACCGCCATCTGTTGGGCCGCGGCAGTCGCGACTTGCACGGGCGGCGCAGTCTTCACGTCAATGCCGCTGACTGACGCGGTAGATACGCGCTCGCCACCACCTTGCAATGCACCTTCAAAGCCAAGCGCACCATCCACAGGCGCCAAAGCATCGCTTTTTGCCGCAATCGCGGTCTGCACCGGCGACGGCCCCAATCGTGGATCAGCTTGCAACCGGTCCCCTGTCACGACTTCGGAGGCCCCGCCGCGATCCCGGTTTGGCGGCGTGTCCGGCAGTTTAACCCCATCTGCGGTCCGGATCCGAGCGTCTTCTCTGGGCAAGGCGGCCACCATTTGTAGCTGCGCAGCGCCCTGCGGTACCGGCGATGGCGACAACTGCTTGGGTGAGCCGTCCAAAAGCAATTGCGCACTCGCAGTCTTATTCAAAATATCCTCTTGTATCAGGTCTGTCCCCTGAACCGATGCGAATGCCAACTTTCCATCCGCCTGAGCACCTACCGCGATATCGCGCGCCGCAGACGGGGTTGATGCCTCAAGGGTTTGCAGAGATTTTCCCCACCCTTGTGCGACAAAAGCCAACGGAATAGAGTCCACGCGCCCCGATAAAGCACCGCTTGTACCACTCGGCATTTGTTGGGCTGGCGGCGTTGCAAACAAAGGCGCAATACGTAAAGCCGCCAACTGCGGCACGGGCGGCCAAATACCCGATGGGTCCATTTCCGGTTCACTCCCGGCGTCGGACTCGAGGTCAGCAGCAACATCCAGACTGACCTCCTCGGCAGGCACGTCGACCGACACATCAGGCACCGCAACCTCCTGCACAGACGGCAAAGCTGCATCCCCACCGGCGCGACCTGCGACCTGCCTACCTGACGGCGAAAAGAAATCACTCATCACCTGTGCAAACCCGTCCGTTGCAACCGGCTTGGCAGGCGTCGCTTTTTGCCCCGGCCCCGCTTGGACTTCGGTGGACATAATAATCGGCATCGATTCTCCGCTTCAAAAAATTGTGCCCCACTTTTGCGCCAATATACTTACCGATTGTTTACCGGTTTGGATGCATGGTGAAAAAAATTGATGGAAACCGACAATGACAATGATCCCCGCTCTACCTGCTCCGCACCAAGTGGCGCGGCCTGAAACAGCGAATACGACCGATAAAAAACTGCTTGATGCCGCAAAAGAACTCGAGGCGACATTTCTTTCTGAAATGCTCAAATCCGCCGGTTTCGGTGCGCCACGGTCATCTTTCGGCGGGGGTGTTGGTGAAGACCGGTTCAGCTCGTTCTTGCGTGACGAACAGGCCCGCGAAATGGTCGAGGCGGGCGGAATCGGCTTGGCCGAAGCTCTATTTGAGGCAATGAAGGAGCGGATGGATGCATAAAAAATTCATCCAGCTTCTTGAGCAAGAACGGCTGGCCATTGTCACCGCGGATTTCGACAAGATTGATTCCCTTGCGTCGACAAAGCAGACTCTATTCGATCAGACACTTAGCCGGGTCAAAAACAAGGCCGCGCTTTCCGAAATTCACAATGCTCTACAACGAAACCAAGCCTTGTTCCTTGCCGCAATCGAAGGGGTTTCCGCCGCACGGCAGCGGATCAGCGCAATGCGTGAAGTCCGTGATAACTTGCGCATTTATGATCAATCCGGGCGCATTGCACAGGTCGCATCAAAGGCGCCAGACCTTAGTAAACGCAGCTAGCCCCGTAAATTGATTCAAATGCAATCTATCTTCAAAGCCGCCGTTAACGTCATGTTCAGCATCCCCCTCGCATCTTGCATTCAACCAGAACGGATACTCTGAACAACAATCAGAGCTGCAGTCAGAATGGCTTTCGACGCACAAACCAGCTGTTTGTGCATCCTTGAAAAATCCGGCGCAAAACGCGCCACCACAATTTAGAGGCCAAAAAAATGTCCAGTATTCTGACAAACAACAGCGCAATGGTTGCGCTTCAAACTCTCAAATCCATCAACTCCGATCTCGCGCAAACACAATCCGCCATTTCCACAGGCAAAACGATCGCTTCTGCGAAAGATAACTCCGCCGTTTGGTCAATCTCCAAGGTTATGGAATCCGACGTAAAGGGCTTCAAAGCAATTTCCGACAGCCTGAACTTGGGCAGCTCGACAGTTGCCGTTGCGCGTAACGCTTCCGAAACCGTCACTGACCTGTTGACCGACATCAAAGGCAAGATCGTCGCGGCGCAAGAATCCAACGTCGACCGGACGAAAATCCAAACCGATATTTCTGCGCTGCGCGACCAAATCACATCCGTCGTCGGCGCGGCACAGTTCAACGGGTTGAACCTGGTCAACGGCACCGAAACCACGGTCAATGTTCTCTCATCTTTGGACCGCGATTCGTCCGGCGGCGTCACATCCTCCAACATTGCCGTCGCAGCTCAAGACCTGTCTGTCGGATCATATAGCGCGAAAAACGTCCTTGCCGGCAGTGATAACGTATCGGCGAATGGCGATACCGCCGGCTTCCAGCTGGATAACGCCACCGGTACAGGCCTGATCGTCATCGACGACTCGGGTGCGGCATTTGCCGAAGGCGATTCCGTCTCCATTACAATCGGCGATCAAACCGCCAACTATACTGTCTCGGCCAGCGATGTCGCCGCCACAACAACTTCTGACCTTGTCGCGATCGGCCTCAAGAACGCAGTAGACGCCCTCGGAATTTCTGGTGTAACGGTTGATTATAACAGCGCTTCGCCTGGTCAATTGGCCTTTGCGAATGCGGGGACAGTTGACGTCGGCGTCAGCGCACAGTTCAGTAACGCGGGCGCTGGTGGCTTGGGCGCGTTGTCAGCAATCGATGTATCCACAGGCGCAGGTGCAACAGCCGCCCTTGGCAACATTGAAGCTTTGATCAACTCGTCGATCGATGCCGCCGCATCTTTCGGTTCGGTCCAGGGCCGCATTGAAACCCAAGCTGACTTCATCTCCCAACTTAGCGATTCCCTAAAGTCCGGGATCGGTTCGCTTGTTGATGCGGACATGGAAGAAGCCTCTGCGCGACTACAGGCTTTGCAGGTCCAGCAGCAGCTCGGTGTGCAATCCTTGTCGATTGCAAATCAGGCTCCGCAGTCGATCCTGTCACTGTTCCGTTAATGACTATCGAGGGTGTCGAAAAATTTGGCACCCTCACCTCATCCTCGCGGTAAAACCGCGTCTCGTTCCACATTGTCCCGGAAGGACCTCCCGTGAACGTCACAGAACAAGCCCGGCAAGCATATGCCCCAAAGCACTTCCCACTGCGCACGCCACGATCCGTCGAAGCAGAACTCATCAGCCAAGTGACAGCAAATCTAAAAAAATCGGCTTTGAACCCGCGCGAAAATTTCCCCGCACTTGTCGCCGCCCTGCACGACAACCGCAGACTTTGGACGACAATGGCCGCAGATGTCGCTGACAACCTAAATAGTCTACCCGCACCCTTGCGTGCGCAAATTTTTTACCTTGCAGAATTTACCGAACAACACAGCACCAAAGTGCTAAATGGCAAGGCCGACAGCGATGTCCTCGTCGAGATCAATACCGCAATTCTGCGTGGCCTTAACCAGATGGGAGCATCCTAATGTCCGGACTTGTTCTCAAACTGAACCCCAAAGAACGCGTTTTGGTAAACGGTGCGGTAATCGAAAATGGCGACCGACGCAGCCGCCTCTCTATTTTGACACCAAACGCCAATATTCTGCGCCTGCGCGATGCCATCCGCCCCGACGAAGTCAATACTCCTGTGCGGCGCGTCTGCTACATTGCGCAACTCGTACTGTCCGGCGATGTCAAAGAAGACGACGCAAGATTTCAAATTCTTCTTGGAATTGAACAGCTTAGCCAAGCACTTCGCGATGATGACAGTCGACAACTCCTTGATGCGGCCACTCATTCAGCGCAAGAAAATGATTTTTACCGCGTGCTCAAAAATTTGCGAACCCTTTTACCGCGGGAGGCGCGACTTATGGCCCCGTCGCTAAGCTAATGTTTCAGGCGATTCTCCCTTCAACCGGCTATATCGGTTGGCGCTTTCTGGAACGGTCACTTGAAACACAACAAGAGATCCTTTCAGAAAGCGCGCCCATTGCGCGCGCTACCGACTATTTTCGCGAAAAAATCGGCGCAATCACCTCCGCCAAGGACCTCGTTGCTGACCGACAATTGCTAACAGTTGCCCTTGGCGCCTTTGGTCTAGATGATGACATCGACAACAAGTTCTTCATTCAGAAAATTTTGAGCGATGGGACGACAGCGGATGACGCACTGGCCAACCGTTTGGCCGACAAAAGCTACGCGACTTTAAGCGCCGCTTTTGGGTTCGGTGACCCCGCTGGTCCACGAACTGGCCTGTCCAGCTTTGCGGAAACCATTGTAGCGCGGTATGAGAAAAAACAATTTGAGCGCGCTGTTGGTGAACAGAATAATGACCTGCGATTAGCGCTAAACATCAAAGACGGCCTAAAGGACTTAACCACACAGACACTGGGCGAAGACGCTAGATGGTTTTCCATGTTGGGAAATGGGCCGCTTCGTACAATCTTTGAAACCGCGCTCGGGCTTCCGTCGTCAATCGCACAAATCGATCTGGACAAACAACTAACCAGTTTTAAGGAAAGATCCGATGCGGTCTTTGGAACCGACAAGCTTGATGACTTCAATGATCCAGACAAACAGGAGGAATTGCTTCGCATGTTCCTCATACGATCTGAAGCGAACTCATTTTCGGGCATGTCGGGCAACAATATTGCTCTGACGCTTATGCAATCCGCCCCGCGACTTTTTTAGGATTCAAGGCCCATCCGTCGGGCGCTGCTTGGAGACAGCTTGCCTCAGCTTCGCAAAATGAGCTGTAATGCCGCGCGCATCAGACATCGCCAAAAATCCGTCGAGCGCAGGAAAACAGGCGATTGCCTTATCTGTTTCAGGGTCACTTCCCCCAACATAAAGCCCCGATTGAACCATTAAGGCCGCGCGATCATACTGTCCAAGTAGCCGCCTACCTTGCGCGATCAAACCATTTTCAAGGTCACTGGCCGCGTCGGGCAAGGAGCGCGAGACAGATCTCAGCAAATCAATCGCCGGAAACCGCCCTCGCTCGGCGATTTCACGATCCAAAACGATATGACCATCCAATACGCCACGCAACATATCCGCAACGGGCTCGTCCATGTCTGACCCCGCAACCAAAACCGAAAAAATCGCCGTGATATCTCCTTGTTCATCCGCACCTGGCCCCGCTCGTTCGCATAGCGCAGCAATCGCAGGCCCTGTTGACGCGGGGTATCCTCGTAAATTTGCGGCCTCGCCGCCCGCAACCGCTAACTCCCTGTGAGCTTCACAAAACCGCGTCACCGAATCGACCAACAGTAAAACCTGTTTGCCCGCATTTCGGAAATGTTCCGCGACAGCCATTGCCGCTGGAGCGCATCGCCTGCGCACCTGTGGCGCCTGGTCCGATGTCGCAGCAACCACCACCGTGCGCGCCATACCTTCCGCGCCTAAAATATCAGTCACAAAGTGCTGCAATTCACGGCCCCGTTCACCAACCAGCGCGATAACGATGACATCGGCTTGAACGGTTTGCGCAAGATTTCCCAAAAGTGTCGACTTTCCAACACCTGATCCAGCAAACAGCCCGATTCTTTGCCCTCTGACAATTGGTAAAAAAGTGTTGAAAACAGCCAAGCCGGTCTCCAAACGCTTCCCCAACTTTCGGCGTGCATGGGCGGGAGGCGCGGCGGCCTCGACCCGCATCGAAACCGAACCAGGCAACAGCGGGCGACCGTCCAAGGGGTTCCCGCTTGGGTCGACGACACGACCAAGCCAGTAGTCATTCGGTGCAAAATGAGCCTCTCCATCCGTGCGCACACGGTCACCGATTGCTACGCCAGACGCGCCTAACTCAATCAGAACAATGACATTTTCCATACTAAGTTTTACAATTTGTCCGATTCTAGCCCCATCATTTGCTTGCACGACAACCCGATCACCCAAGCGAACTTTTGCACCTAAACCTGCAACCTCAATGGTGCCACCCGAAATCTCGATGACTTGACCCATATCGAATTGCACCTTCTGACGGGCGATATGTTTGACGGCACATTCAATGAAATTTTGTCTCATTTTGATCCTGACTTGGTTAACTACAACCTCTTCTTAAGGAATTACCCTTAATGCTTTGTTGAAGCCAAATAGGGAGAACCCCATTGTATCAATCTTTAAGCATCTTTCAGACCGCCGGCGCGATGGCAAAGAACGCGGGCGCACGCCAAGCAATCATCGCACGAAATGTCGCGAATGCGGACACACCAGGGTATCGGGCACGAACAATTCCGGACTTTGCCAGTTCCTATAACGCCGCCCCTGCATCGCAGCTAAAAATGACCCGCGCGGGGCACTTGAGCCAAGGCGCAAACAATAGCGCGCCAGCAGAAACCTACACAACCGCTGAACCCGCCCCAAATGGCAACTCCGTCTCGATCGAAGAGGAAATGCTGAATGCAGTCAAAGTTTCAAACGAAAACACGCGGGCCATCGCCATTTACCGGCATGGCTTAAACGTGATTCGCATGGCACTGGGTCGATAAAATGACTGATTTTAGTGACGCATTATCAATTGCCGCGAGCGGTATGAAGGCACAGTCAGCGCGCCTTCGTCATGTATCCGAAAATATCGCAAATAGCGACACTCCGGGTTATCGGCGCAAGACTATCTCATTTAAGGAAACCCTGAAACAGGGCGAACAGACAGGTGCCGTTGCCGCGGGTCGCGTCCAATTGGATCAATCCGCGCTTACAAAAATATATGACCCGACAAACCCGCTTGCGGATGAAACCGGCAACTACGATGGCTCCAATGTGAAACTTCTCGTGGAGATTGCGGACGCTCGCGAAGCACAGCGCAGCTACGAAGCAAACCTCAAAATGTTCGATCAGATCAGGCAAATGTCGACTGCCCTGATGGACCTTCTTAGAAACTAAAGGATAGCTAGAATGGGTATTCAAACCAACCTTGTCGCTCAGAATTATGCCGCGGGCAAAACTGCGATGGCGCCGACAGAGGTCCCGGACAACGGGTTTGCCAATGTCGCACAAGATTTCTTGTCGACTCTGCAAAGTTCTGAAAAAACCGCCATGTCCACCATGACATCCGGCGCAGATCCCTTCACTTTGGTTCAGGCTCTCGCACAAACAGAATTGGCTGTGCAAACTGCGGTCACCGTTCGCGACAAAGTCGTCGAAGCCTACCAAGAAATTCTGCGTATGCCCGTGTAATGACCGAACCAGAATTTTATGACGTCATGCGCCAGGGGCTTTGGATTGCCTTTGTCGTATCGATACCGATCCTGACAATTGCCTTGGTTTCCGGACTTGTGATCGGCCTGTTTCAGGCCCTGACCTCGGTTCAGGAACAGACCCTGACTTTCGTGCCAAAGCTGGCAGGTATCATTGGCGTTTTCTGGATCACAATGGGCTTTATGTCCGAAACACTTGTCGGGTTCTTTCAAAACACCCTGATCCCGCTCATCGCAGGAGGATAACAAATGGAAAACGCCAGTTATGCCGGGATAACGCGCCAACAGGGCCTGATGGCCGAAATGCGCACAATCGCCAACAATATCGCCAATGCGTCCACAACAGGCTTCAAGGCCGAAGAGGTCATGTTTTCGGAGTATATCAAGAATCTCGGCGGCGATTTCCCCTCGCTCTCCATGGCAACGGCAGAGGTCCGGAACACAGTTCAAACACAAGGCGGTTTGGCACGAACGGGCGGTCCCTTTGACCTCGCAATAGAAGGTGACGGCTTCTTTTTGGTTGAGACGCCAAATGGCGAACGGTTGACTCGCGCGGGGTCATTTACCCCCAACGGCGATGGTGATCTTGTGACAATGGACGGCTACCCTGTGCTGGATGCAGGTGGCGCGCCGGTATTTATCCCGCAGGATGCTGGCGAAATCGGTATCGCCCCTGATGGCACAATCAGCGCGGGCGGCAATCCGGTTGGTCAAATCGGTCTGGTTCTCCCTGCCGATCCCCTCAAAATGACCCGTGAAGGTGGAACGCTTTTCAATCCACAAGGTGGATTCGATGCGGCCACCGATGGCCGCATGATGCAAGGGTTCCTCGAACAATCGAACGTCAATCCAATCATTCAAATCGGGCGCATGATTGAAGTTCAGCGCGCCTATGAACTCGGCCAAAGTTTTATGGAAAAAGAAGACGAACGCATCCGCGGCGTTATCCAATCCCTTAGCCGTTAACCAATAGGAGACACTCCAATGCTTGCTCTCAAAATCGCAGCCGCTGGCATGACCGCTCAACAAACGCGGGTCGAGGTCATTTCAAACAATCTCGCGAACATGAATACCACTGGCTATAATCCACGCCGCGCCGAATTTGCGGACCTTCACTACCAACAGGTTACGCGACCGGGCACGATCAACGCCTCTGATGGGACGGTTTTGCCCACAGGCGTTCAACTCGGCCTCGGTGTTCGGACCAGCTCCATTTCTGTTATGCTAAGCCAAGGCGCACTTGCGCAAACCGGCGGTGATCTTGACCTTGCCATCGAAGGAAAGGGCTATCTCGAAGTCACAATGCCAAATGGTGCGGCCGCGTTCACGCGTGACGGTGGCCTCAAGCGCTCAGGCGATGGCCTGATCGTGACATCAGACGGCTTTCCTGTGGTCCCCGACATCACCATTCCGGACGACGCAAGGTCCATTTCGATCAACGCCGAGGGCGAAGTCTACGCCTATTTCACCGACCGCGTGCAACCAGAATTATTGGGCCAATTTACCATTTCCGGCTTTACCAACCCCAAGGGCCTAGAGGCGATCGGCTCCAATCTGTTCCTCGAAACACCCGCCTCCGGCCCATCTAATGTGACAACACCCGGCCAAGACGGCCTGGGCGTTTTGCGGCAAGGATACCTCGAGGATAGTTCGGTCGACCCTGTGCGCGAAGTGACCGACCTGATCGAAGCACAGCGTGGCTATGAGCTAAACTCGAAGGTCATCACCGCCGCAGATCAAATGCTGGGATCAATGGTGCAGATCCGATGATCCGCCTGATATTTCTCTTGGGCCTACTTGCGTCACCCGCCATATCCCAAACGGTCGTGGCGGCACGTACCATTCCCGCCCAAACCTTGATCGGGCCAGAGGATCTGGCTTTGCGCGACGGGACAGTCGTAGGTGGTGAATCTGATCCCTTGCTTTTTGTGGGTATGGAATCGCGCGTCGCACTTTATGCAGGGCGCCCGATCCGGGCGGCTGATGTCGGTTTTCCGGCTGTTATCGAGCGCAATCAGATCGTGCCGCTTCTGTTCAAACGCGGCGGTGTGACTATCGCCACCGAGGGGCGCTCTCTTGGCCGCGCCGGCCCCGGCGAAACTGTCCGTATCATGAACCTTGCATCCCGCTCGACCGTTAGCGCCCGCGTCGGCGCAGATGGCGTTGCCTACGTGTCCCAGTAAGGAATTTCCATGCGATTTTTCATTCCGATATGCCTTCTTTTTTTCGCCGCTTGCTCTAGCACTCCTCTGGGAAAACCGCCCGAGCTGACGTCGATTCAAGCGACAGCCGACCGAGCAGCAATGGTCACTTATGGGCTGCCAAATACCGTGCAAACAGCCAGCCTTCCAGTTTCAGCAAGGTCTTCACTTTGGACCAAAGACCGCGCATCTCTGCTTGGCGATCGACGAGCCATGCAGCGTGGCGACATCCTGACCATCGTAATCGAAATCGATGACCGCGCCGAGATTTCGAACTCGAGCGAGCGGTCGCGCTCTGCGGATCAACAAATGGGAGTGCCGCAACTTCTTGGTTTTCCGCAACGTGTCGATGGGCGTCTACCCGACGGCGCCACAATGTCCAGCGCGGTGCAGCTCGACTCCAGCAGCTCCTCTGCGGGCAACGGATCGGTGCGACGCAATGAAAAACTTACGCTTCGGGTCGCCGCAACAATCATGGATGTTTTGCCCAACGGGGTGATGTCGATTGCCGGACAACAAGAGGTGCGCGTCAATTTCGAACTTCGCGAACTCTTGGTCAGCGGTTTCGTGCGACCCGCCGATGTCACACGACAAAACGAAATCACATATGACAAAATCGCATCGGCGCGCATTTCCTACGGCGGCCGCGGTCAAATTACCGACATGCAACAACCCCGTTATGGCCAACAAGCCCTGGAATCAATTTTACCGTTCTAATTAACCCAAGGACACCAAAATGAAGAAAATTTTCCTTCCGCTTATCCTGCTTCTCATTGGTGTCGGCGGTGGTGTCGGCGCGGGGCTGTTCCTGCTACCCAATGAACCCGCGTCGGATAAAAACGATGTCGCAGTTGCCTGTGCCGAGCCTGCCTCGCCCGATCACATCCCAAAAACAGACATCGCCGTTGTCGATAGCAACGGCGACCCGATCATCAACGAATTTGCCAAGCTCAACAACCAATTCATTGTGCCGATTGTCGAAGACGGGATTGTCAGCGCAATGGTTGTTATGGCACTGAGCATCGAAGTCGCACCAGGTAATAAAGAGTCAGTTTTCCTTGCCGAACCAAAGCTGCGCGACGCATTTCTACAGGCCATGTTTGATCACGCTAACATCGGCGGCTTCTCGGGCAACTTTACCAGCGCACAAAACCTGCGCCCCCTACGAGAAGACCTGATGCGTCGCGCAAAACAAATCATCCCAGGCATCGCAAAAGATGTCTTGATCATGGATATCGTTCGTCAGGACGTATAATCATCTTTGCGAACCGCCTTTCGCTTTGCAATCGCCGCCCGCGCCTTTTC
This sequence comes from uncultured Rhodobacterales bacterium, assembly GCA_963976475.1. Lineage (GTDB taxonomy): Bacteria > Pseudomonadota > Alphaproteobacteria > Rhodobacterales > Rhodobacteraceae > Yoonia. Next base: position 5,081 of record CAXBKX010000019.1, on the reverse strand, counting down.
AAGAGCAAGCACAGCCTGATCACGTCCGAACGCGCGCCGGGCTGTTTGCTTGCAATGGTCCTGTTTTACCAGACACTGCGCCAATTCACGGTTGATCAACCGCCGGCGCTGCTCCACCCAGACCAACCATTGACCATCAGCTCCGGCAACAAGCGCGGTATCTGCTTGATCCAATATGGCCTCCGCCCGATTACTTCGCGACTGCTCCAGCGACTTCAGTGTCGCCCGCAACTCCACTTCCCGGGCCTTCGCCACGGCCAATTCGTTCTGCGCCGCTTGAAATGCGGCATCTGTCATCCGCGCAAGCTGCGCCAAATCTCGCTTCAAACTCATCGACGACGCGCCTTATCTCTCATGCTTTCCGCAAACCTGATCGCGGCCGCAACCGCCGCATAACTATCCGGCGCAATCTCGGCCCCGATATCCACGGTCGCAAATAGAGATCGCGCAGTCGGTGGATCCGAATGGATCGCGATACCATGCTCCATCGCGCTTTCACGGATACGCGCCGCAATTTCGTCAACGCCTTTGGCAACGCAAACGGGCGCACCAATCGTGCTACGGTCCCATTTGAGCGCAACAGCATAGTGGGTCGGGTTAACAATCACGACGTCTGCGGTCGGGACATCCGCCAACATTTGGTTCATCGCAATTTCGATGCCCTTTTGGCGCCGCTGCTGCTTAAGCATGGGGTCGCCCTCGGATTGCTTCATTTCATCCATCATTTCTTTGCGCGACATCCGGTGTTTGCGGTGATGCTCTGCGGTTTGCCAAACGTAATCAATAAGTCCGATCACTGACGCAATGGCCAAAACGATGAGCATCAATCCAGCGGTCAATCGACCCAATTCGACCACGACCATGCCGGGCTCAAGATACATCGTCGCGACAATTCGGTCCATTTGGCCCGCCACGTAAATCCCCAGAACGGCGCCATAAATCGATAGCTTGGTAAAGCTTTTGACAAACTCAAAAATGCCCTGACGCCCAAACTTGTTCTTTACTCCCGAGATGATTGAAATCCGCGAAGCCTTAATCACTAGCTTTTCGGGTGCAAAAACTATGGCACGCTGCGCGAGGATCGTAAGCAAAGCCAGCGCCGCAGGAATAAGAAACCAGGGCATCATATTCACTGCAACGGAACCCATTATTCCAATCAACAACGGACTGGGGTTTCCCGAAAACATTGCAACGTCCAATGCGTCGGCTTGATCCAACAACGTCTTGAGCGCAGACCCGACCCCGATCAACGTCGTCCCGCCCAATGCTGCGACAGTAATCACCATTCCGGCGTAACTGGCGGCCGTGGTCAGATCGTTGGATTTGGCAATTTCACCCTTCTTGCGGGCATCATCCAACTTCTTCTGGCTCGGCTCAAATTGCTTGTCTTCATCTTCCTCACTCATCAGCGCACCTCGAACGGGGCGGCAAGAAAATCCCCAAAAGCGGTCATCCAAATAGCCAAAAGAACAGGCGTCGCAATGAGCATCATGATCATTCCCCCCGCTGTAATCGCAGGTGCCCCGATAAAGGACACCAACAATTGCGGCATCGCGCGGTTGATCACGCCCAACGTCACATTATAAATCAAAGACGCCACAACGAATGGAGCCGCAAGGGTAAAGCCCAACGCAAAGGTGCGCGAAACTTCTTGCACCCCGACCGTCATCATCAACTCCGGGGCGATCAAAACCCCAAAGGGCAACATTTGATAACTTTGCAGCATATACGCGGCGAACCGGACGTGAAGCCCAAGTATTGCCGCAAGCGCCAATCCCCCGACCACGAAAAACCGCCCCATTGCGGGCAACGGATCGACGCCCGCCGTGCCACCGAAAATCTGAGAAAGCGATGTCGACTGTGCCGCGATCGAGCCCGCAATCTGTAAGACAAAGACAAAAAACCGTAGCCCCAATCCAAAAAACAACCCTGCAAAGACCTCTGGCCCCAGCAATTGCACCGCGCCGATCAGCGAAACGGGTGCCGGCCCAATCGAAGTCTCTAAAGCTGGCGCCACAATCGCTGTGAAGGCAAGGGTCACCCCCAAACGCAATCGCAACGGAACTGATTGCTCGCCAAAAATCGGCAAAACGGCCATCATCGCCCCAACTCGCACGAACACCGCAAAGCCAAGCCAAAGCAGTGACTGGGCGATTGGAACGAGACTGGCGAGATCGGCGATCATGCGACGGGCACCAACCCTACCAATGCCGGTCTCGCATCAATGCCGATTTCCTCAAAAGACAGAACTGGATTCATGATACCTTTCGCCGTCATCACCGTCCGCAAGAAACGCCGTCGTCGCATTGATGTCACGACGGCCGCATAGGTTCCAGCACTTGCAGCCTGGCCCAATTTAGCCGCAATGCCGTCGGCCAATGCGTTAAAACTATCCGGAGGCAATGCAACGTCGCCGGAGCCACGGTCAGACCGAATTTCATAGCTCGCAAATGTATCCTCCCATTCTGGTGCAAGCTGAACCAATGGAATTGTGCCGTCCGGCCTGCGCATTTCTGCAACCAACTGGAAGCCCAATCTTTGCCGGACGTGTTCTGTGATGCCCTCAACATTTTGATGAAGCTGTCGACCCTCCGAAACGGCCTCGAGAATCAGCGCCAAGTTTCTCACCGAAACACGCTCCTCAAGAAGCAATCTGAGAACTGCCAGCAAAACATCGATAGGCACCTTGTCAGGAATTAACTCGTCCAAAAGCTTCCGATTTGCGTCTGCCCTGTCCGGATCTGTCAGGTTTGACATTTCGCTTAACCGGCGCCGCAGCGCCTTGTGCGTCATCAGCCTTGGAAAGTTTCGCTTCACGACCTCTAGCAAGTGTGTCGCCAAGACTTCCGTTGGCTGGACTGTTGTCAGACCTGCAAGCGCCGCTGACTCCTGTGCCGAAGTCGGAATCCAGCGGGCAGGCGCGCCATAAACCGGTTCGCTTACGTTATCACTAGGTAGGTCGACATCCGCATCATCACTCAATAACGCCAAGATGCGATTCGGCACCAAACGGTCGCGGACCTGCTCGACCCCATGAACACGAACGACATAAAAACCAGACGGCAACGACGCATTGTCTGTGAGGCGAATTTCTGGCAACAGTACTCCAAAAGCCGTTGCGACGTGGTTTCGCATGTTCGCGATCCGAGCATCCAAGCCGGTGCCGGGATCGAGCACCATTTCGACAAGATCGGGCGCAAATTCGACATGAATATCATCGAGATCCAGCATGTCACCCATCGACGCCTTGGCCGGCGCCGTCGCTTTTGGCATATTTTGAATTTCAGCAGCCTCAGATTCTCGTTTTGAAGCTTTGCTCATAGCAAACGCACAACCACCCAGCGTAATCGAACCAAGTATAAATGGCAGAAATGGCAAACCTGGAACCAGCGCAAACAGCCCCATAAGGATCGCAACCGTGGTCAAGGCTGCCGGATGACGCCCCAGTTGCGCCACCAGCGCAAGGTCGGTCGCACCCTTCGCGCCACCGCGGGCCAACAACAATGCCGACGCAATTGAAATGATGACGGCCGGAATTTGCGAGACCAGACCGTCACCCACGGTCAAAATTGCGTATGTTTCAAATGCCTGCCCAATCGGCATCCCTTGCATGGTCACGCCAATGATCAACCCCATAATCAGGTTGAGGGCCGTTATCAAAAGACCCGCGATTGCATCACCTTTTACAAACTTGGAAGCCCCGTCGAGGGACCCGAAAAATGTTGTTTCCGCCTGCTCTGTTTCACGACGAATCTTGGCTTCAGCATGGTCAATAGCACCCGCCGACATATCCGCGTCGATAGCCAACTGCTTGCCGGGCATTGCATCCAGCGCAAAGCGTGCGCCAACTTCGGCCATCCGAGTTGCGCCCTTATTTATCACTACAAAATTGACAATCAAAAGAACGCCAAAAACAACCAAGCCAAGTAAAACATTGCCACCCATAACGAACATTGCGAAGCCTTCGATGACATCTCCAGCAGCATTCGTTCCGGTATGACCTTCTCCGATAATTAACTTGGTTGACGAAACATTCAGCGACAAACGCAACATCAGTGACGCCAACAATACCGTCGGAAACGCCGAGAAATCCAAGGGGCGTTCGATAAACAGCGTCACTGTGAACATTAAGATTGCAAGGGCAAATGACGCCGCCAACCCGATATCCAAAACCCAAGCTGGGACTGGCAAAATCATCATCACGATAATCGCCATCAGTGCGAGTGCCAATAAAATTGTTGGTTGGAATATTCTCCCGAAAACCGCTCTATCCATGCTCAAATATCAACTCCAATATTCAAACTATGAGCAAATCTTTTCCCGAAACAAGCACTCCCTCTCAAATCAAAAAAGCCGCTATCTCTACAATCTTTAGAGACATCATGAACCAAGCCAACCAACATATTTGCGCGCCTTCTGCTGCGATATGGTTAACTTTTAGGTTCTATTGATTTACAAAGAGTAAGCGGCAAACGATTATTCTGGGACTGCCTCAAATCTTGATAATATTTCGTCAAGCAAGTTACGCATATCCGCACTTTGCGCCAAGAGACGCCGGCCATCTGCAAGTGGCTGCTCACCACCCGCCGGAATATTCACCTCTGATAGCACTGACCGCGAAACGTCCTGCAATAGCGTGTCGTCTCCCTTTGCAAGCTGGGTCCAATTCCCCATTCTCCAATCATTACCCTGCGCGACTGCAGATATTGTATCTTGGCCCGCAAGGACAAGTTCGGCCTGGCTGCGGATTTTCTCCGCGCGCGCGGTGGTCAGACCAAGCAATTCGCCGATTGCCGCCTCGGGATCACCAATTTCCAACGCGGCAGAAGATCGTAAATAACGCCGCTCCATCATTGCACTTCCAACCGCCTGGCCTGCGATGATTTCCATGGCACGTTCTGGCAACCCAAGCATCAAAAGCCTGGACGCAACTGCGTTTTCCGCCTCCGGGTTCACCGAATTCATAGTTGCCGAAAACGCCAATTCAAGAAACGCAGTATCCTCATAACCTGTCTTTGCGGCAATTAGAGTTATAGCCGAAAGTTGGTGACGGCCCGGATGGGCGGCATATCATGGCGTTG
>CAXBKX010000018.1:0-69147 GCA_963976475.1 uncultured Rhodobacterales bacterium | reverse complement strand
TAGAGCCACCCAACAAAACCCGCAACCCCAAATATCAAGAAAATCCAAGTTTTCTCAAAAACTTGTTTTTCCCAGTGTTTTAATGGAGTTAGGGAAATTTTTGATCTCGGACCCTAGGTAACTTCGCAATAATATTATGTGCGCCCCACCCGCCTGCTACCACATCTAGACTTATCCCCAAAATAGCACTGCACCTTGGGCAGAGTGCGCGCCCAGTCAGGCAGGTTTCAGCACCCCGGACAGCCAAAACGCGCAAATCAACCCGGGCAATGGTGCCGCAAACCCCAGTCCCGGAAAAACCGATTCTGCGAACAGTCCAATCAACACCCCCCAGACCAAAAATCCGCGCACTGCCGAGGGCTGCAACGCAAAACCGCCATTTGCGCAGAAAATAGTCCGGCGTTTTGACATCTTGGCCGACACTGCCGACCGTCCGCAAAAAGGAAAGGCCGCTAGGCGCCCTTGGTTGCCAGCTTAAACCGATAGACCAGCATCGCCAGAATGACCGCCATATAAATGATCGGCTCAATCTGGAACCCCCGCACCAGCCACAAATAATGCACGCCGCCCAACACCGCGGCGGGGTAAACCAGCTTGTGCAACTTGCGCCAGACAAGTGGCCCCATCTTGCGGATCGACAGATTGTTGGAGGTAACCGCAAGCGGAACCATCAAGACAAACGCTGCCATGCCGACGGTGACATATTTGCGCTTGACGATATCGGACCAGACCCGTGAGAAACTTTGCACATCCAACAGCGCCCACACCATCAAATGCGCGACAATCAAAAAGAACGTCGTGACCCCGATCGCGCGGCGGAACTTGATCAGATTGATCCCCGTCCAATTGCGCAGCGGCGTCACAAGCAGGCCCGCGACCAGGAATTTCAGTCCCATCGCCCCATAGGCGCGCTCCAAGGTGTTGATCGGCTCTGGCCCGGTCTGCCCCGTCGCGGCCAGATAAAACGCCCAGACCACCCAGAGCGCCGCAACCACATAGATCAACCAGGCAGGCAGCTTGCGCAAAGCGCCATTGATGGTCGGCACGATAGTCGGGGCTATGGTCGGAACGATGGTCATAAGTCTACCTCATCAAAACCGCCAAAATACGGCTTCGCTATTTCTGTGTGTATATAGTGCAAACCCGTGGTTTAAAAATTTGCCTTCAAATCCATGCCGGCATACAGGCTGGCAACCTCGTCATAGCCATTGAACATCAGCGTCTCCTGACGCCCCGCAAACAACCCGCCGCCAATCCGGCGCTCGTCGGCTTGCGACCACCGCGGATGGTCCACAGTCGGGTTCACATTGCTGTAGAACCCGAATTCGCGCGAACTGATCTTGTTCCATGTAGTGGGCGGCTGCCTGTCGGTGACGGAAATCCGCACAATCGACTTGATCGACTTGAACCCATACTTCCATGGCACCACCAGACGGATCGGCGCACCGTTCTGATTGGCCAGCGGCTCGCCGTAGATCCCGGTCGCCAATAGTGTCAGCGGATGCATCGCCTCGTCCATGCGCAACCCTTCAACATAGGGAAAATCCAGAACGCCGCGCCGCACACCAACCATATTGTCGGGCTGGACCACGGTTTCAAACGCGACATACTTGCCGCGCGACTGCACGCCGGCCTTTTTCAATACATCCGCCAGCTCGACACCATTCCACGGCACAACCATCGACCATTGCTCGACACAGCGCAAACGGTAGATACGTTCCTCTATGTCCAGACCCGCCAGCAATTGGTCCACACTATACTCACCGGGATTATCAACCATCCCGTCAACCTTGATCGACCAGGGCGACGTGACCAGAGACCCTGCATTTTTCGCAGGATCACCCTTGCCAGTGCCAAACTCGTAATAGTTATTGTAGGTCCTGATATCTTCCAATGGGTTGGGCACCAGATCCACCCGCGCTGCGGCCTGCGTCGCTGAAAACCCGATCGCTCCCAATCCCGCAGCCCCTGCCATGATTTGCCGCCGGTTCATGAACGCGTCCTTCGGGGTCACATCAGCAGCAGTCAGATTATTGGTCCAGCGATAAGCCATCGGGCATCTCCATAAAATTGGGCATCAACTTGTCTTGTCCATATATACGCGCAAAGCGGTCCAATAGTTTCGGCCCATCGCCACATCTCACAAAATGTTTGGCTTCACCTGCAAGTTTGTGAGCAAAATCGTGACAAAACCCCCAAAAACGGCGCTATTGTTTCGAAATACCTCCCTAATGACATATTTGGGCCCCGAATTACGGTCAAATTGTTTCAAATCCCGATGTATCCCCGGATGCCTCGTTTAACCTGACACAATTATGTAACCCGTATTTCGTTTTGAACCCGACCAATTGTGCCAAAATCAGTGACCCGCCCACCCTCGGGCGGTCCGAATGAATTGGAACACGTCATGCCACTTTCAACCATGGAACAAGCCATTTTTGACGCCGTCTATGGCGTCGAATTTCTCTCTGTCTTCCCATCCATAGATGCCGACATCATCGCAGGCACCATCTGGGACGACATTATATCGCTGCAAGACGGAAACGACATTTTTGCCGGTGGCGCGGGCTACGACAAAATCAAAGGCGACGCAGGCAATGACTGGCTGTTTGGTGAGGCTGGCAACGACGTGCTGTTTGGCGGCACGGGTCTTGATTTTCTCGCTGGCGGCGAAGGCAACGACAGCATCCGTGGCGGCGATGATACAGACCGCGTTGAAGGCGGCGCAGGCGACGATAAAATCTGGGGTGACGCGGGCGACGATGCATTGTTTGGCGGTGACGGCAATGATCTGGTCGAAGGCGGGCTGGGCGACGACTTTATTCACGGCGGCGATGGCAACGACAAACTTCGCGGCGGAGCCGGCAATGACCGGCTTGTCGGCAACGAAGGTCACGACAATATGAACGGCAACGACGGCGACGACAGCATGGGCGGCGGCGGCGGCAATGACGCAATGCGCGGCGGCAACGGCAACGACCAAATGGCCGGCAACGACGGGCGCGACAATATGTTCGGCGACTGCGGCAATGACATCATGTCGGGCGATACCGGCAATGATCGCATGGATGGCGGCGACGGCGACGACCGGATCGACGGCGGATATGGCGATGACCGGCTTGCCGGTGCTGCCGGTAACGACTGGCTGACCGGTGGCGCGGGCGCCGATATCTTTATTTTTACCACCGGCGACGGCAGCGACACCATCAGCGACTTTGAAGACGGGATCGATTTGATCGATGTCTCGGGCTGGTCCGACATCAGCGGATTGGTCTCCGATCCATTGTTTTCGATCACAATTGCAGCAGGCAGCGCGCTCACTCTCTTCGGGTCAGATCAACTGCATATCCTCAACAACGGCGACGCGGACATCACCCTGACCAGCGGCGACTTTATTCTCTGACCGCGCATTCCACTCAATACTCACCAGCCTCGCGGCATCCCCGCGAGGCTGGTTTGCGTTTAGGCGCCTTTGCCGCGCATTGATTCTGCGACACCTCACCTGAATTCCCGCAGCAATTGTGAAACAGTGCCGCCAGATCAATCGAATTGTTTCCATTTGCCCCTATAATCAGCTTCAAAACCCGTGCTCGCTTGTCGCAGCCCCCCGAATGTGGTCAAATTGTGGCAATGATGTGGGCCAAATGCGGCACCAAAACTACGGGGCCTCATAACACACATCAACATGAGCCGCATTTCGGGCACATACGACCGCCTGACCCAAATGGGTTGGGCATTAATTTAGTCTTGGGGGACAAAATATTATGGCACTTACCTACACACTCGGCGCTGATCCAAATTTCTCGTATAGCGACTATATCGCCAGCTTGCAGGGCATCATGAACGCCTCAAGCACCATCACCGCGCAAACCGCCGACACATTTACGCTCTCAAATGGCGCGGGCCTGTCGGTCACGTTGTCGGGCACCGGGTTCACCTACGAGACAATCGCGGGCATCACCGTCCTGACAGGCGGAACCGTGGCGGACATCGCCGTGAGCCAAGGCGGCATCGTCGCAGGCACGCTTGAGATCAATACGCCCGCGACGACACTGACCACCGCATTGTTGGATGAAGTATCTGGCCTTGACCCACTGGCGATCGAAAACCTGATTTTGCCGCAAGACTACAATATCGTCGGCACAAGCGGTGCAGACAGCGTTGACGCAGGCCTGTTTTTTGCAAATCCGATTGCGCCCGATGGCGTCGCCTATGTGCCAACCGGCGTGATCCAGTTTCTGCTCGGCGGCGGCGCTGATGTATTCCTTGGCAGCGATGGCGCCGACATCGTCTATGGCGGCTCTGGATGGGACAACATCAAAGGCGGCGCCGGCGATGACCTCTTATTTGGCGAAAACGGTTACGACGCCCTGTTCGGCGGTTCTGGCTCTGACGCACTTTATGGCGGTAATGGCAAAGACAGCATTCGGGGCGGCGATGACGACGACATCGTTGATGGCGGCTCCAACGACGACAAATTATGGGGTGACGCGGGCAATGATTTGATCAATGGCGGCAACGGCGCCGATCAACTATATGGCGGCGTGGGCAACGACGAATTGATCGGCGGCGGCGGCAACGACAAATTGTCGGCGGGCTCGGGGGACGACAGCCTGTTTGGCGGCGCGGGCGCCGACATCATGAACGGCAACAACGGCAATGATCTGATTGACGGCGGAACCGGCAATGACGCCATTCGTGGCGGTGCCGGCGATGACGTGATCCTCGGCGGTATCGGCAACGACAATCTGTTCGGCGATGCGGGGTCCGACACGATCTCGGGTGGTGTGGGCCGCGATAAAATGGCTGGTGGCGACGGTGCGGACACCTTTGTGTTTGGCGATGGCGACGGGGCCGACCTTGTGCGCGATTTCAACGTCGCAGAAGACCTGCTCGACCTGACAGGCATCTTCATTCCGTTTGGTGACGGCCTTATCTTCACCAATCCCTACGAGGCATTCGCATCTCAAGTTGACGCCGACGTCGTCTTTGACTTCGGGAATGGCGACACGCTGACCTTGCAAAACACCTCTCTTGAGGGGCTTAGCGACGCGAACTTCGTGCTTGACGAATGGATCCCCGAAATCCTGGGCTAAACACCAGCGCCTCCAATGACAAAGGGCCGCGTCACACCTGACGCGGCCCTTTTCGTCTTAATGTTCCGCAATCAATGCACAACGGCATCATCAGGGCGTGGACGGTTGGACGGGGCTACGCGGTCTCCCACGATCAACCCGTCCGGCCCCACATCAACGCTGACCGTCGCACCATCCATCACATCACCCGCCAAGATCATCTCGGCCAAGGGGTCTTGGACAGCACGTTGGATCACGCGCTTCAATGGGCGGGCACCAAACACAGGGTCATAGCCCTCGTCGGCAAGCCATTTGAGCGCTCCGTCGGACAGATCAAGCCGGATCTCGCGTCCCGCCAACCGCTTATCAAGCAAGCCCAACTGGATCGTCACAATCCCCGCCATATCGTCGCGGGCCAGACGGTCAAAGATAATCGTCTCGTCCAGACGGTTCAGGAACTCGGGCCGGAAATGCGCGCGCACCGCATCCATCACATCGCGCTTGGCATCAGAGGAATCCGCGCCATCGGGCAATTGCGACAACGCCTGCGCACCCAAATTCGACGTCAGAATAATCAACGTCTGCTTGAATGACACAGTCCGCCCCTGCCCGTCGGTCAACACACCATCATCCAAGACCTGCAACAGCACGTTGAACACATCAGGGTGCGCCTTTTCAACCTCGTCGAACAGCACAACCTGATAGGGACGCCTGCGCACGGCCTCGGTCAAAACACCGCCCTCGTCATAGCCGACATAACCCGGAGGCGCGCCGATCAAACGGCTGACCGCGTGCTTTTCCATGAACTCCGACATATCGATACGCACCATAGCACTGTCGTCGTCGAACAGATATTCGGCGACCGCCTTGGTCAGCTCGGTCTTACCAACACCCGTTGGCCCCAGAAACAGGAACGACCCCAGCGGGCGGCCCTCGTCATTGAGACCCGCTCGCGCACGGCGCACCGCATTGGCCACGGCCTTTACCGCAGATTTCTGACCGATGACGCGCTTGCCCAACTCGTCTTCCATGCGCAGCAGTTTGTCGCGCTCGCCTTCCAGCATCTTGGATGTCGGCACACCGGTCCAACGCTCGACAACCTGCGCAATTTGCTCGGGGCGCACCGCCTCTTCGACCATCATGTCGTCAGAACTCTCGGCCTCGCCCAACTTGCGCTCCAACTCGGGGATCACGCCATACGACAGCTCGCCAGCCTTGGCCAGATTGCCCTCGCGCTTGGCGATATCCAATTCGGCGCGCGCACGGTCCAACCTCTCTTTCAACTCGCGCGAGCCTTCCAGCTTATCACGCTCGGCCTGCCATTTCGCCGTCATCTCGGCGGCGCGCTCCATCAGATTTGCCAACTCTTCCTGCAACTTGCCCAATCGGGTTTTGGATGCGGCATCGTCCTCTTTCTTGAGTGCCTCGCCTTCAATCTGCAACTGCAAGATCGACCGGTCCAGCGCGTCCAATTCCTCGGGCTTGCTGTCGACCTCCATGCGCAAACGGCTTGCGGCCTCGTCAACCAGATCGATCGCCTTATCGGGCAAAAACCGGTCAGTGATATAGCGATGCGAAAGCGTCGCCGCGGCAACAAGCGCGCTGTCGGAAATCCGCACCCCGTGGTGCATTTCGTATTTGTCCTTGATACCGCGCAGGATACTGACGGTGTCAGACACGGTTGGCTCTTCGACCATGATCGGCTGGAAACGACGGGCAAGAGCCGCGTCCTTTTCAACATATTTGCGGTATTCGTCCAAAGTTGTCGCACCGATACAGTGCAACTCGCCACGGGCCAACGCAGGCTTGATCAGGTTGGCCGCATCCATCGCGCCATCCGCCTTACCCGCACCCACAAGCGTGTGCATCTCGTCGATAAACACAATGATCTCGCCTGCCGCGTCCTCGATCTCTTTCAAAACCGCTTTCAAACGCTCTTCAAACTCGCCGCGATATTTGGCACCGGCAATCAGCGCGCCCATATCCAGCGCCATCAATTTCTTGTTGCGCAGGCTTTCAGGCACATCACCATTGATGATGCGCAGCGCCAGACCCTCGGCAATCGCCGTCTTACCCACGCCCGGCTCACCAATCAACACAGGGTTGTTCTTGGTGCGACGCGACAACACCTGCATCGCGCGGCGAATTTCCTCGTCACGGCCAATGATCGGGTCGATTTTACCCTGCTCGGCAGCCTCCGTCAGGTCGCGGGCATATTTCGCCAGCGCGTCATAGCCATCTTCAGCACTTGCACTATCTGCGGTGCGGCCTTTGCGAATATCATTGATCGCGGCGTTCAACCCTTGGGCCGTCACCTGTCCCGCCTCCAGCGCATCCTTGGCCTTGGATTTGACCATCGCCAGCGCCATCAACAGCCTCTCGACAGGCACAAAACTGTCGCCCGCCTTCTGCGCCAGCTTTTCGGCCTCGGCCATGACTTTACCGGTGGCGGAATCCAGATAGACTTGGCCAATATCGCCGGTCACAGCGGCGACTTTACCCACCGCCAGATCAACGGCCATACGGACCGCCGCGGCATCGCCACCGCCGCGTGTAATCAGATTGGCGGCCAGCCCCTGATCATCATCCATCAATGCTTTCAACAAGTGTTCCGGCAAAAGCCTCTGGTGGCTTTCACGCATCGCAATGGTCTGTGCAGCCTGAATAAAGCCGCGTGACCGCTCGGTAAATTTCTCTAAATTCATCTGGTCTCTCCTTTGACAAGCACCCTGCTCGGGCGTGCCCGCAGTTGCAGCACACACCCTCTTGGGCCTCACATTATAAATGGGATGCGTGGGCTGCGCTTGCAAGATGACGCCCCGCAAAAGGGGGGAACCATGCGCCCAAGTTCCCCAAGCATTGCCGCACCCGCACGGCCATACAAGCCCTTGGAAAAACAGGAATGCTGCGCAATGGCACAAGACAAGACCCCCAAAGACAAGGCACAAAAACCGCTGCGCGACGACATCCTGCGCCGCCTGAAGGCCCATGACGAAGCGGTCAAAGACCGGCCATTGCCGCACCCCGCGCCCGCGATACCCCGAAAAGACGCGTAACCCCGTCCACTCATCATTCGCGCAGCTTCCAACCCCGACCCACCGCCGGTTGCGCGCGTCTCCCGCAAGCGATAAACCGCAGAAAATCATACTGGAGACCGCACATGTCCGATGACCGCCTGATCGTTGCCCTTGATCTGCCCAATGTCCTTGACGGGCTCGCCCTGACCCAAAAACTCGGCGATGCGGTCGGCTTTTACAAAATCGGGCTCGGGATGCTGACCGGCGGCGGGCTGGCACTCGCCAACGAGTTGAAACACGATCACGGCAAGAAAATCTTCCTCGACATGAAATTCTTTGACATCGGTGCCACGGTCGCGGCCGCCGTGCGTGGCGTGGCCCAGTTCGACATCGACCTGCTGACCGTGCACGGCGACCCACATGTGGTGGCGGCGGCGCGCGATGGGGCCGCAGGGTCCGACATGAAAATTCTGGCCGTGACCATCCTCACGTCTTTGGACCGCGCCGACCTCGACAATGCCCTGATAAAATCAGGCAACATCACCGATCTGGTGCAAGAACGCGCAGGCCGCGCCTTTGACGCCGGCGCTGATGGCGTCATCGCCTCACCACAAGAGGCAGCTCTCATTCGCGCCCTGCCCGAAGCGGCCGGCAAACTCATCGTCACACCCGGCGTGCGCCCCGTAGGCGCCGCCTTGGGTGATCAAAAACGGGTCGCAACCCCCGCGCAGGCCATCGCAGACGGGGCCGATCACATCGTGGTTGGCCGCCCCGTCTGGCAAGCCGCTGATCCGCGCGCCGCAGCACTGGCCATCACCGCCGAGATCGCAATTTCGTAAGAAAAATCGCACATAACACTGCAAAATCAACTGATGCGAAACTATTGCCCTTCATCGTCGTGCCTAGATCACATGCACAGCCAGAAGGATCCTTGCCATGCGCATCAATAATCTTCGCTACAACGCCCAATCAGGTGCATTTATGGCGTCGGTCGATATCCAACGCGACGGTCGCATGTATCGCTATCCTTGCGAATTCCACGGGCCGCAAACAATGGACGCCGCAACAATCGCGGCCGGCCTGACCGAACGTGCGCTGCGCATGTCCGACACCCTGCGCAGCTAATTCAATATGACCCGCCGCGAAAGTGGCGGGTCAATCATTGGTCGTTGATATCACGATCCCAAATTTCCGCCGATCCGGACTTGAGCCCAAAAACACGACGCATCGCAAGATAGGCAATCAGCGACAGCACCGCAAAAACCAATATCGTTGCCGCAAACCCGCCCAGCGGCACTTGCACAACCAACAACAAGCCCAGCGCAAACGCCCCGATCGCAAAGCCCAGGAAGATGTAACCGGGGGCCAGAACCTCCAAAGTCGCCAGCAAAACCGCGCCCGACATCCAGACCCACCACTGCTCCCACAAGATCATGCTACTTCCCCTTCAACATCTTGAACGCATCGCCAAAGGCATCCAACGCATTGGCCGGCAACACAATCGTCTGGGTGCCCGCAGCAGAGCCCATCTTATTGAGTGCCTCGACCTGCTTCAAGGCAACCTGATACTGCGCCGCCTCCAAACCGTTCTCGGCAATCGCCTCGGCCACCGCCCGTGTCGCATAGGCCTCCGCATCCGCAGACACACGGCGCGCTTTTGCCGCTTGCTCGGCGGCATATAGCTCGGCATCCGCATTCAACTCGACCGCGCGCTTTGTGCCCTCGGCCTCTGTCACCTGCGCACGACGGGCGCGCTCGGCATTCAACTGCTGCAACATCGCATTGCGCGTCGCCTGATCCAGATTCACATCCAGAATCTCGGCGCGGGTCACCTCAATACCCCAGTCATCAACCTGCTGGGCCACCTGATCGCGCACCGCCTCGATCAGGCGCGAGCGGTTCGCCTGGACCTGATCCAACTCCATCCGGCCAATCTCGGACCGCACAATCCCCGCCACGGTTGTTGAAATCGCGGCATCCACATCGCGAATACGGTAAACTGTCTTTTCAGGCTCGATAATGCGGTAAAACACCGATGTTTCTACCTGCACCAACACGTTGTCGGATGTAATCGCGTCTTGTGACATGGCGGGCAACTGGCGTTCCAGCACCGACACCCTATGGCGCACACGGTCCAGAAACGGCACGATGAAATTGATCCCCGGCCCCAGAACAACCCGCAATCTTCCCAATCTCTCGACCACAAATTTCTGACTTTGTGGCACGATGCGCACGCCCGCCGAAATGCTGACGACAATGAAAACCGCCAAGAGCAGGAACAGAATATTCTGCCCGCCAAACTCTGCCAAAAACTGATCCATCAAAACTGCCTTTCCCGCAATATCCTGCCCATTAACTAGGCGTGATCCGCGCATTATTCAACATAACATCGCCACCATCCGCCAGCCAATCGCGCAGTCTTTGGGGAAAGTCCGGCACCACGCGGTCCAGCGCAAAAAACGCCTCCAGCGACATCAACTGCCACCCCTGCCCCTCGTCACCAAACTCGATCCTCGCTTCGAACCCCGCAGGCACCATCGCCACAAAAAACCAACTCCACTGGTCCGGGTCCGTATTGCTGCGATACCGGCGCTGCCAGACAAACGCCGTATCAGGAATAACCAGCCCGACCTCCTCCATCACCTCGCGGTGCAGGGTCTGCAACGGGGTTTCACCTACCTCACGGCCACCGCCGGGAAAGTCCCAGACACCGGGATAGGGAATATGCGCAAAATCATCACGCAGCGTGACCAACACCTGCCCGCCAATCATCAATGCCACCTTAGCGCCGTGAAAATCATCTTCCATAGCCCTTACCTTAACCGTTGTGGCAGGCGCGCGCGCGCCTTATCTTTGCGCCATGCCGACACTGTGCAAAGATTGTTTGACCACGTTTCAACGTGGCACCCGCTGCCCCTCGTGTCGCAGCCCGCGCAAGATCTCGCACCCCGAACTTTTCGACCTGACCATCGCACATATGGATTGCGACGCTTTTTATGCCAGTGTGGAGAAACGCGACAACCCCGCGTTGGCGGACAAACCGGTGATCATCGGCGGCGGGCATCGCGGCGTGGTCTCGACCGCTTGTTATGTGGCGCGGATCAAAGGCGTGAAATCCGCGATGCCGATGTTCCAGGCACTGAAACTTTGCCCCGACGCGGTTGTGGTGCGCCCGCGCATGGATGCCTACATCGAAGCCTCCCGCGCTATCCGCGCCATGATGGACGAGCTGACACCAACCGTTGAACCGCTGTCACTCGACGAAGCATTTATGGATATGACCGGCACCGCGCGACTTCACGGCGCGCCACCTGCGGTGATGTTGGCGCACCTGATTAAACGCATGAAGTCCGAGCTGGGCCTCACCGGCTCGATCGGGCTGTCGCACAATAAGTTTCTGGCAAAAGTCGCCTCTGACCTTGATAAACCGCGCGGGTTCTCGGTGATAGGCAAGGCCGAAACCACCGCATTCCTGCGCCCCAGATCCGTGCGGCTGATCTGGGGCATTGGCCCCGTCGCACAAGACAGCATGTCAGCGGCAGGTATCCGCACCTTTGATGATCTGTTGCGCTGGGACAGACGCGACTTGCACGCCCGCTTTGGCAGTATGGGCGAGCGGCTTTACGCTTTGGCGCGCGGCGAAGACGGGCGGCGGATTTCAAACAGCGCACCCGTCAAAGGCATATCGAACGAAACCACCTTCTCAACCGACACCAGCGACCCCGATATTCTGGACGGGCACATCTGGCGACTGGCCGAAAAAATCTCGGCGCGGGCCAAGGCCAAGGACATCGCAGGGCGGGTCGTGACCCTGAAACTCAAAACCTCGGATTTCAAACAACTCTCGCGCAGGCAATCGCTGCACCACCCAACCCAACTGGCCGATACAATCTACCGGACCGCGCGGAATCTGTTTGATCAGGCAGGCACAAACGGCCCATTGCGGCTGATCGGGGTCGGGATCAGCGCGCTGGGACCCGCCACAGACGCCGACAGAACCGGCGATCTTTTGGACCCTGACGCAAACAAAAGAGCAAAAGCCGAAGCCGCCGCCGACAAAATCCGCGAAAAGTTCGGCAAAGACGCCATCATCAAAGGCCGCGCACTACGTTAACCCGCCGGATCCGCGCTATTGCGCTGCAAGCGCGGTATCGGTCTCGCGGCCCAATTCGGTGATCTCGCTCATAACACCTGACAAAAGCGCGCGCAGCGGGGCAAAGTTATCGTTCACCTCCAGCGTCGCCTCGTTCATATAAAGCGCGCGGTCGATCTCGATTTGCACCGCGTGTTGCTTGCGCGACGGACGCCCGTAATGCTGCACGATATAGGCCCCCGCAAACGGCATGTTCCTTGCAACCGTCAAACCCGCAGCCCCAAAGGCCGCCTCGATATGCTCGACAATCGCGCCCGAGGCCGCCGCCCCGAACCTGTCACCCAGAACCACATCGGGTCGCGCGCCACCACCCGTCCTGATATTGACCAGCGCCTCATGCGGCATCGAATGGCAATCGATCAAAATCGCCTGCCCGAAACCACTGTGGCTTTCATCAATCAACGCCTGCAAAGCCGCGTGATACGGGTGCCAGAACCGGGTTATACGATGATGCGCCTCGGCCAGCGATATCTTGCCCTTATAAATCGACCGGCCACCTGCCACGACGCGCGGCACAACCCCCAAACCACTGGCCACACGCGGGTTTTGCGACACACGGCGCACGCCCTCGATCAGACCGGCATCCATTTCCTGCGGGCCACGGTTCAAATCCAGATAGGCGCGAGGTGCGTTCGCCGTCAACAATGGGGCCCCAAACCGGGGCGCATCGGCATAAAGTAAATCAACAAATGCATCCTCGGACGACCGGATCTCTTGCGCGCTCAACACCGCCGACCGCAAAAACGCCGCCGGATAGTCCCTGCCACTATGCGGCGAGGCAAAAATCACCGATGTCGTGCGTGCATCAGGCATCACAAGCTGATAGGCGGCATCTGACATCGGGGCTCCTTTGACACATATCTTAACCTGATAAATCTGTTTTTCAAAAGCCCTTGATCCCCCCCGCGACTCCTTTTATAGACCGCACGACTGACGCGGCTCACCCCGCGTCCTATTTTGTTATAGGGCGCAGGATTGACACCAAGCCAGACATGGATGATTAGCTCAGCGGTAGAGCACTTCGTTGACATCGAAGGGGTCACTGGTTCGATCCCAGTATCGTCCACCATGAATTCGTCGGCACACACCCCGTGTGTCGTTAAATGCAACCCAAGGCGCAATCGCCGCGCCGCGACAAAGAAGGACCGAACCCATGAAAGTTCGCAACTCCCTCCGTTCGCTCAAGCAGCGTCACCGCGATTGCCGCGTCGTGCGCCGTAAGGGCCGCGTCTATGTAATCAACAAGACGCAGCGTCGGTTTAAAGCCCGCCAGGGCTAAACCAGCGCACTGCATTGATCTAAAATCGGTCGCTCCCTTCATTGGGCGCGGCCTTTTTTATTGCCCGAACTCCTGATCAGACTGGCAATATGCCCTGTGTTGCGACTAGGCTTGTGACAACGCTGTGACCAAGGAGCCGCCCCTATGAAACATATTTTCCTGACTTCAACCGCATTGGCCTTTGCTTTTGCAAACCCGGTTGCGGCACAAGACCTGTGCGGCGGGGTGGGCGCTGGCGGCCAATGGATCGGTGGGAACCAAGGCGCATCCGACATCACAACCGCCGATGCATACCGCGAACAAATGGCGCTGGTGCTTGGCGGGAATGCATATGTGTCGCTGTTCACTTTGTCAGACAGCACCGAGGTCCGCATCGAGGCGGCGGGGCGCGGTGCCGGTGATCCGCTGATCGAAATCTTCGACGATGCCGGCGGTATCGTGGCCTCTGACGATGATTCTGGCGGCAATGGTGCGGCGCGCGCGGAGCTTTCGCTTGATGCGGGCAGCTACTGCATGATCATGAAAAGCTACGACGACGCGCCGATGACCGCCTTTGTGCGGGTCGGGCGGGTCGAGCAAGAGGCCCTGACCCCCGGCGCCCCCCTGACGGACGGCGGTAGCGATACACCGTCGGGTAGCTGTGCAGCCGCGCGCCCGTTTGGTGAATTCGGCAACACCATGACAGCAACCGTCGATGAAACCCCGTTCTGGTCGTTCACGCTTGCCGAACCCACCGCCATTTCGATCACCGCCGAGAATGAAACCGCCGATCCCGCCATCACCCTGTTTGACAGTGACGAAGCAACACTGGCCGAAAACGACGATAGCAACGGGTTGAACTCTCGGATTGACCAGTCGACAGCACTACCCGCGGGCGACTATTGCATCGGGGTGAATGCGCTCAACGACACCGCATTGCCGATTAATCTGACGATTTCCACCTTTGACCCGCAGGCCGCGATCGCCGCCCTTTATGCGCGCGGCGAAGCCGCCCCACCACTGGACGGGTCGATCGAGATCACTGCTTTGGGCAATTTGCCCAGCCGGATGCGCCAGGACGCGCAGGTCGGCGCCGACACAAAATGGTATTCATTTGATATCGACCGCGCCGGGCTTTTGCTGATCGAGGCGATTGCCGCAGGCGACAGCGGCGACCCCTGGCTGATCCTCTATGATGATCTGGGCCGCGAGATTTCGCGCAACGACGATCAGGGCGATAGCCTGAACAGCCTGATCACCGCGCGCATCCCGTCAGGGTCCTATATCGTCGGCGTGCGCCAAGTCAGCAGCGACGCGCAAAGCCTGATCCGTCTGGTCTTTGAACGCTACGTCCCGGCACCATAGCCGGCACGCCAACACGGGTTAGTAAAACAGGCCGATGTTGTTGATCAGCAAGATACGGATCACTTCGATCGCCAAAAGTGCCACAATCGGCGTCAGGTCAATGCCGCCAAGGTTCGGCATCACGCGGCGGATCGGGGCATAGATCGGCTCTAGGATGCGTTGCAGCGTATACCAGATCTGACCGACCAGTGGCTGCCGGACATTGAGCACATCAAAGCTGATCAACCAGCTCATGATGAAATGGGCAAAAATAAGCGTGCGGGCAACGCCCAGCAGCAACATCAGGATATCAAAGACAGATTGCATCGGTTTTCGGCTTTCATAAAGTTTTCTCGCAAGTAACGGCAGATCGACCCTGAAACAAGAGGGCGGTTGCCGCAAGGTCACAAGTTGACGTTTGGGTCACTCACGCCCATGTCCAGTTTATCCCCTTGAAAGCCCGCCTCATGTATCCCTTCGGCCGCCTTATCAAAGACATGGTCCTTGCGCGCAACGCAAGCGACCTGCCGTTTCTGGGCACCCATGTGTCTTATCATCGCTGCTGGCCGCAAGACATCGATGTGTTCATGGAAATGAACAACGGGCGCATCCTGACCATCCTTGATCTGGGGCGCACGGTGCTGGCCAAACGGGTAGGTCTGCTCAAACTGCTGCGAAACAATCGCTGGGGGCTGACCATGGCGGGCACATCGGTGCGCTACCGCAAACGGATCCGCCCTTTTGTGCGGTTCAAAATGGTCAGCCGTGCGGTGGGCTGGGACGAGCGGTTTTTCTACATCGACCAGTCGATCTGGATCGACGGGGATTGCGCCGTGCAAGCACTTTACCGCTCTGCGATCACCGACAAAAACGGCATCGTTACGCCAGCGCGCGCCTTTGAGGCCCTGGGCCAAACACCCCCGTTGCCCGCACTGCCCACTTGGGTCACCAATTGGATCGCGGCCGACAGCACGCGCCCCTGGCCACCCGTCGACCCGACACTGGCAAAAGCACCGCTTGCCAGCGCAGCCTAATGCAGTGTCTTATCGACCCAATAAAACGGGGCGGGGCATATGGCGGTTACACACAAGAAACGCATCTGGGGGTGGATGGCCTTTGATTGGGCAACGCAACCCTTTTATACGCTCGGTCTCACCTTCATCTTTGGGCCCTATTTCGCCGCCGTTGCCGCACAATACTACCTTGGCACAGGCCTGACAGAGGCCGCCGCCGACGCCCAAGCGCAATCCATCTGGGGGATCGGTCAATCCATCGCAGGCTTGCTGATCGCGCTGACCGCACCCGTGTTGGGGGCCTTCGCCGATACATCGGGGCGCAAAATCCCATGGATCATCTTCTTCTCGGTCATCTACGTCATCGCAGCGGCCATGCTCTGGGGACTGACACCGGATGGTAGCACGCTGTTCTTGATGCTGTTCATCTTCTACATCGGATTCTTTGCATCTGAGAGCGCGCTGAATTTCGTGAACGCCATCCTGCCATCGCTGGGCAGCACCGAAGAGGTCGGACGCATCTCCGGCTCTGGCGCAGCCTTTGGCTATTGGGGCGGGGTCGTGTCGCTTTTCATCATGCTGTTGCTGCTGGCCGAAAACGACGCGGGCGTCACCTTGCTGGGCAATGCGCCATTGTTCGGGCTTGACCCCGACCTGCGCGAAGGGACCCGCTCGGTCGGGCCTTTCATCGCAATCTGGTTTGCCATTTCCATGATCCCGTTCTTTGCATGGGTCCGCGATGCGCCATCAGACAAAAACCCGACACCCTCGATGGGCACGGTTCTGATCAACCTCTGGGCCACACTGCAATCGGTGTTCAAGCGCAAAAGCCTGTTCAACTTTCTCGTCGGATCAATGGTCTACCGCGATGCGCTGAACGCACTATATGCATTCGGCGGCGTCTATGCCGCCCTTGTGCTGGACTGGCAAACGACCCAGATCGGGGTCTTTGGCATCATCGCGGCAATTACGGCGGCCATCGCCACTTGGATCGGCGGGCTTTGCGACGCAAAATACGGCCCGAAACCGGTGATCATCACCGCAATCCTGATCCTGATCACCGTGTGCATCTTTATCGTCGGCATGTCGCGGCAACAGCTGTTCGGCTTTCCGCTCGCCGCCGGATCAAACTTGCCCGACATCATTTTCTACATCTGCGGGGCGGCGATTGGCGGGGCGGGCGGCGCACTTTATGCCGCGTCGCGGTCCATGATGGTGCGGCACGCCCACCCCGAACGGCCCACCGAAGCCTTTGGCCTGTTTGCACTCACAGGCAAGGCCACCGCCTTCCTTGCGCCGCTTTTGATCACGCTCTTCACCCTGATGACAGGAAATACCCAGCTTGGCTTCCTGCCGGTCATCTTCCTTTTCGTGATCGGCCTTGTCATGCTACGCTGGGTCAACAAAGATGGAGACGCAGCACAATGGTCCGCATCAGTATCGCAATAGCGCTCCTCGCCACCCTTGCATCATGTGGCGGAGAAAAGACCACGGCCACCGCAGACGGCGTCAACGCCAGCACCCAAAGCGTGGCAGATACCCGCAACGCGCGCGACCTGTTTGGCCGGATGTCGACAGCCTCTGCACAACGCGCCAGCCCGATCGGCAGCTACGCCAAAGGGTGTCAGGCAGCCGCCGTGCAATTGCCCGAAACAGGGCCAACATGGCAAGCGATGCGCCTGTCGCGCAACCGCAACTGGACCCAACCGGGCACTGTCGATTTCATCAATGACCTGTCACGCTTTGCCGCCACACAGCCGGGCTGGGCGGGCTTGTATATCGGCGACATGAGCCAGCCACGCGGTGGGCCGGTGCCGTCACACGCCAGCCACCAGATCGGGCTGGATACCGATATCTGGATGCTGCCGCCAAAACGGCTGGACCTGACCGCGTCCGAGCGCGAAAGCCTGTCGTCGATTTCGATGCGCCGCGCCGGTGGTGCCTTTACCAATAGCGACTGGACCCCGCAGCACGAGGCCATCCTGCGCCGCGCCGCCTCTGATCCGCGTGTCGGGCGCATTTTTGTGTTTCCCGGCGCAAAAGTCGCGATGTGTAATAGCGCAACGGGCGACCGCAGCTGGCTGAATAAAATCCGACCTTGGACCGGGCATTACAACCACTTTCATGTGCGGCTCAATTGCCCCGAGGGCGCGGAAAACTGCGTCAACCAAGCCCCTCCTCCGCCCGGTGATGGCTGCGCGGATGCGCAGGCTTGGGTCGATAACATCCTCAACCCACCGCCGCCCGACCCCAACCCCGCACAGCGCGCGCCGCGGGCTGCATTGACCATGGCCAATCTGCCTGCGCAATGCATGGATGTGTTGAACAACTGACATGCGTGCCCTTATTGTTTTCTTGTTATTCGCAGGCTGTGCGCAAGCGCCCGCGGCAGCGTCAAAACTGTTGAGCGCCACAACATGGACCAGCAATGATGCCAGGTTTGGCGGCTTTTCGGGACTTGAGATCAGTGACGACGGACGGACCATGACAACCATCACCGATCGCGGCATCGGACTTGTCGTTGCGACACTGGAGCGCCAAGACGGGATCATCACGGGCATCTCAAACGCAACCCGAACGCAACTGCCCGACCCGCGCGGACGCATTCGTCAAGCCTGGGCCGATAGCGAGGGCCTTGCCATCGCATCCGACGGCACGATATTTGTCTCTACAGAAGGCCGCCACAAAGTCTATCGCTTCGCGCCCGATGCCACGCAGGCCACCGCTCTGCCGCAACACCCCGATTTCCCCAAACTGCAAAGCAACAGCTCGCTTGAGGCCTTGGCTATCGGACCAGACGGCGCACTTTACACAATCCCTGAACGCTCTGGTCGCGCGACGCGGCCGTTTCCGGTTTACCGGTTTTTGAGCGGCGCGTGGGACATCCCGTTTTCTATTCCGCGGCGTGGAACGCACCTTGTGGTCGGGGCTGACGTTGGGCCCGACAACCGGCTTTATGTGCTGGAGCGAAATTTCACAGGGATCGGGTTTCAAAGCCGCGTGCGGCGCTTCAACATGGATGGCAGTGGCGAAGAAACCCTGCTTGATACCGCCAATGGAACCCATGACAATCTGGAAGGGATCAGCGTTTGGCGTGATGCAACGGGCGCGCTGCGGATCACGATGATTTCAGACGATAACTTCCGGTTCTTCCAGAAAACCGAGATCGTCGAATACCAGATCAGTGATTGACCGACAGCGTTTGAAGCGGTAGTGCGGCGCGTTCCCGAATGGTCGGGAACCAAGTGCCGCACCCTTGCAAAAACGGATAATGTAATAAAATGACAAAGCTTCTCCCCGGCGTAATCGCCATGGCCCTCGTTGTGGTGGCCTCCAATATTCTCGTGCAATTTCTGATCCTTGACGGATTATTGACCTGGGGGGCATTCACCTATCCGCTTGCGTTTCTGGTGACCGACATCATGAACCGCGTCTATGGCGCGGCTGCTGCACGGCGGGTGGTTTATGTGGGTTTGGTGGTCGGGATCATCAGCTCGCTGATCGGATCGCAAATTATGCTCGAATTTGGCCCTGCTGTGGCTTTGCGCGTCGCGATTGGGTCGGCCAGCGCCTTTCTTGTCGCCCAGCTTTTGGACATCGCGGTGTTCAATAAATTGCGTGACGGGTCGTGGTGGACAGCGCCGCTTGTCTCGACAATCATCAGCTCGATTGTTGATACTGCGATCTTTTTCACCATCGCTTTCTCTAGCCTTTTCAATGGGTTCAGCCAGTCAGCGGCGGATCAGATCATCTGGGCGCAAGACCCTGTGCCGTTCCTGAACGCGGGGCCATTGGTGCCGCTTTGGGTGTCGTTGGCGGTGGCGGATTGGGGGGTGAAGATAGCGATTGCGTTGATTGCGCTGGTGCCGTTCCGCATCATCATCGGGCGGATGGCGGGGCCTGCAAAAAACTTTTGACATATGCGCCAGATATGCGAGTCTCTTTTTAGGCGAAACATTTTGAAAGGAGGTGATCCAGTGCATCATGAAGTATTGGAGAAGGCAGTCGGGACAACTTGTGGGGTCGCTTTCTAGGGCAAACCTTGGGATACGACACACAAGGTGGGTGACCTAACCGACCCGCCTCCGTGATTCAGGAAAGGGCCATTCCAACGCCGGAGTGGTCCTTTTTTCTTGGGTTTTTGGCTGTATGATCGGCGTATGACACGCGTATGACTGGCGTATGACGTTTGGGGGCGGCATGAAAATCACCGATCAGATCACGTTGACCGACTGGGAATTGACCGAAAGCTTCACCCGCGCCTCTGGTCCGGGCGGGCAGAACGTGAACAAGGTGTCGACAGCGGTGGAGTTGCGGTTCGAGGCGGAACGCTCGCCCAATTTGCCCGACCCTGTGAAGACGCGGCTGAAACGGCTGGCGGGGCAACGCTGGACGAAAGAGGGCGCGATTGTGATCTTTGTGCAAGACACCCGCTCCCAAGCCCGCAACCGCGAACTCGCCCGGATGCGGCTCGCCGAATTGATCGTGGCGGCGACACATGTGCCCAAACGCAGACGTGCTACCAAGCCGACCTATGGATCGGTAAAGCGGCGGCTGGCAGGGAAGAAAGAGCGGGGGGAAGTGAAGAAGTTGCGGGGGAAGGTTGAGGAGTAAGGGGGACACAACTTGATGATTCAAATGTCGCATATTCGATATCAACTACTAAAAGTTGTATTGATCTCTATATTTTGCTGTCTTCGGTGAATCTATTACAATAAGTTGAATTGACAAATGTACGGGAACAAAAGTAGAACATGAGCTCATATAAGCAGCAAAGAGTCCGTGACCCACTACACGATCTTGTGGAGTTTCGAGCAAATGAGTTTGAAGATGCACTTTGGCAAGTTATACAGTCCCGCCCGTTTCAGAGGCTTCGTCGAGTTAAGCAACTTGGATTTTCCGAACTTGTTTACCCAGGGGCAACGCACACGCGGTTTATTCACAGTATCGGCGTGTTTCACACTGCACGTGAACTCATGGCACACATAGAGTCGGAACTTACGTCCCAATTTAAAGAACGCCGCGCCCAAACGGCGTTGGCTGCTGCGTTAGTTCATGATGTCGGCCATGGGCCATTCAGCCATTCATTTGAAACGGTTGGAAAACGACTGGCATTGCCAAATCTAAAACATGAGGCAATTAGCGCCAAGATTATCAGAGACAGTGAACTAAGCGAGTCACTTGCACTTCTTGGTGGCGGGTTTCCCGGCGATGTCGCAGACTTAATTGCTGTAGATGGTCCAACTGATGTTTATAGTTCTGTGGTTTCCAGTCAATTCGATGCAGACCGATTAGACTATATGCGTCGGGACAAATTGATGACTGGTACTCAGCACAGTAAAATTGATTTTACATGGTTGATGGCAAACCTACGTGTTGGGAAGGTTAAGCAAGCTGTAGACGAAGACTTAGTTGGTGAAGTCGAAACTTTAGTCTTGGACAGCAAAGCACATTTCGCCGCCGAGACATATGTTTTGGGCCTTTTTCAACTCTATCCGACCGTATATTTCCATAAGGCGACTAGAAGCGCAGAGAAAATTTTCACGGAACTACTAGTGAGACTATTTCGCGTAGTCGAGGACTCCGGTATTTCGAAGACAGGGTTGAATTCAAACCATCCACTTATAAAATTCATAAAGAAGCCAAATGATTTGGACCTGTTTCTAGACTTGGATGATACTGTAATTTGGGGCGCATTGTCACAAATGGTGTCCTGTAAAGACCAAATTCTTTCGGGATTAGCAAAGCGATTAAGGGACCGAGACCTTTGGAAATCTGCGGATTTACGGGATTATGTCAGAAAGCAATCTGAAACATCTTTCGATACGGCAGCAACAGATCGCATTGTGATTAGAGCGCAAGATGAGATCAACGAATGGTCTGAAACAAACTCAAAAGAAGTGCCGCGCATAATCATTGATGCCGCAAATCGGCCGCCGTACAAAGTGACAGAAGCAAGTTCAGGCCCACTGGATCAAATATTTATAAAGGAGGGTGACACCCTCCGAAACCTGCGTGATACTTCCGAAGTAGTAAGGGCAGCGAGCGTTTTTAAGTTGAATCGCGCTTATTTTGATGATTCAGACACCGTAGCAAAGAAAAAAATAACCGACGCAATAAGATCGGCAATTCAGGAGGAAGAAAGATGACACCAAGATCCATATCAAAATCTATTGATGATCTAGTTTCAATTATCGCAGTAGCAGATGGTGAAATGATTGGGCGAACTCGACTTCAAAAGACGGCCTATTTGCTTGAGCTGACTGGCTTAGGTTCAGGTTTACCGTTCGCGTACAAGCATTATGGTCCATTTAGCCAAGAACTTGCCGACACAGTAGAATTTGCACAATTATTCGGCAACTTAGAAGAAGAGCAGAGACAGGCCAGCTGGGGAGGTTTCTATTCAGTTTACACCACTGGTCCAGATGTCGTGGTTGAAGTCGACGAAGGCAAGCGTGGGATTATTGAGTTAGCCAAAGAAGCAAATCCAATCTCACTTGAACTCGCAGCTACCGCCGCATTTCTTGCAACTGATGGCTTTGAAGATCCTTGGCAAGAAACCGCAAACAGGAAACCTGATAAGGTTTCACGGCTAGACGATGCGAAGGCTCTCTACAAAAAACTGAGTGCGATCGCAGTACCCAATGCGTGGCCAGTAATCTAAACCACAACCTCAACCTTCTCCTGCTCACCTACGCCGAACACGCGCTTGTACCGTGCGATTTCGCTGGCTGGCCCCATGGCTTTGTTCGGGTTGTCGCTTAGTTTCACGGTGGGGTTGCCGTTGGCCGAGATCGCTTTGCACACAAGCGAGAAAGGCGCGAGGGTGTCGTTTTTGGTCAGCCCTTTGAAGTCGTTGGTCAGCATGGTGCCCCAGCCGAATGACACGCGCACGCGCCCTGCGAATTGGGTTTGCAACTCGACGATTTTATCGACGTCCAGCCCGTCGGAGAAGATGACCAGTTTTTGGGTCGGGTCCTCGCCGCGAGATGTCCACCAGTTGATCGCCGTTTGCGCCCCAGTCGCCGGATCGCCGCTATCGACCCTGATCCCTGTCCAGCCCGCGAGCCAGTCGGGGGCGTGTTTGAGGAACCTTTCGGTGCCGTAGGTGTCGGGCAGGATGATGCGCAGGTTGCCGTCGTGTTCCGCCTGCCAATCGGCGAGCACGTCGTAGGGCGCGCGCCGCAATGCGTCGTCGGTTTTGGCAAGTGCTGCGTAGACCATGGGCAATTCGTGGGCGTTGGTGCCGATGGCGGGCAGGTCGCGGTTTTTGGCAATGAGGCAGTTGGAGGTGCCGGTGAATTTGTCGCCGAGGCCCTCGGACATGGCCTGCACGCACCAGTCTTGCCAGAGGTGGGAATGCCTGCGCCGCGTGCCAAAGTCGGCGATTTTGAGGCCCTCGACAGAGCGCAGGGTTTCGACCTTTTCCCAGACTTTTGTTTTGGCGCGGGCGTAGAGAACTTCCAGCTCGAAGCGGCCCATTGTGCCCAAGACCGCGCGGCCGCGCAGTTCCATCAGGACAGCGAGTGCCGGGATTTCCCAGAGCATGACTTCGGGCCATGAGCCCTCAAAAGTCAGCTCGTATTGGCCGTCGATTTTTTCGAGGTGGTAGGGTGGCAGGCGCAGGTTTTCGAACCAGTCCATGAATTCGGGCGTGAACATTTGCCGTTTGCCGTAGAATGTGTTGCCGCGCATCCATGTGCTTTCGCCGCGAGACAGCGACAGGGTGCGGATGTGGTCGAGTTGTTCGCGCAATTCGCCCTCGTCGACCAGATCGGCAAGCCGGATGTGTTTGGACCGGTTGATAAGGCTGAACGTGACTTGCGTGTCGGGTTTGTTGCGGAACACGGATTGGCACATCAGGAGTTTGTAGAAATCGGTGTCGATGAGCGACCGCACGATGGGGTCGATCTTCCATTTGTGGTTCCAGACGCGGGCGGCGATGTCGGTCATTGCGGCGTTCCTCTTTGTTGGAGGGGTTAGACCAAGGGACGGGGGGGGATGGCAAGGGGAATTGAGGAGGTGTGGCGGGCCAAGGTGGTCGGCGTGTTTTGGTGTCTGGTGAAGGGCCCCGTGAACGAGACATGCTTGTGCGATCCAATAAAACCGTCCACTTTAAAATAGAATTGTTAGCAGGAGCGTAGCAGTGGTCAAAGTTTGGGGACGCAAATCATCATCAAATGTTCAAGCCGTGATGTGGGCGATAGAGGAACTTGAACTGCCTTATGAACGGCGAGATGTTGGTTTCATTTATGGCGGCAACGATACGCCGGATTTCTTGGCGATGAACCCAAATGGGACGATTCCTGTTATCCAAGATGGAAAAAATGCACCGATATGGGAAACAGGTGCAATTCTTCGTTATTTGGCTGGGAAGTATGCACCCGATGAGTTCTGGCCCAATGATGCAGACGCCCGTGCAGCGGTGGATAAATGGGCGGAATGGGCCAAAATCAACATCGCAGTCAAATTCACGACACCGATTTTTTGGCGCGTTGTCCGCACTGCTCCTTCGAAACAAGACCCACAAGCGATTCAGCAAGCTGTCTCTGAATTAAATGATTTCCTAGCTATTGCGGACGTTCAGCTATCAAAGCAGGCTTTTCTTGCTTCTGCAAATTTTTCTCTCGCAGATATTCAGTTTGGGCATTTGCTTTTCCGATACTTTGACATCGAGATCGCAAGAGCCAATTTCCCGAATATCGAAAACTACTATCGTCGCCTGACCGAACGTCAGGCATTCATAAAACACGTTGCTGTCTCATATGAAGAGTTGCGGGTATTAGATTAACCAAGGTTGGCATTGTCCACATTGCAAACCTTCGGGTCAGCCTATTTGACATCCGCTATCGAGCGATAGGCGGCTGATGTTGATTGAGGAAGCTGGACGTTAGTCACGCTTTTTAGGCAGTTTGGCCATTTCTGCGTCGTGCAATCGTTTGCTGACGTCGGGAGAAACGCCGAGGGCGGCCTCGACGGCGTGGAGCAATTCGTCTTCTTCTTCGCGTTCGACGCCATCGGCAAAGACCACTGACCAAAGCGCAGATACGGCGGCTTCGCGGTCGGCGATGCTGATGGCGTCGTGCAGGATACCGGCCAATTGCTCGGTGACGGGCATTTCCTCTTCCAGTAATTCACAGCCGGCACGCATTTTGGCGGCCTGCACCGGGTTCAACCCGTACAGCTTGCCCAAAACTGCATCGATTTGTTCAACTTCTTCAAAGAGATAGGCATGGTCAGCTTTGGCCGCCCGCACCATCAAAGCGCCCAGCGCGTTGCGCGCGTCCGCTGGTGGCAGTTCGGTTTTAAAGGCGTTGTCGCCGCTGAAAAGCGCAAGAATGCGTGAAAACATAAGGTCATATCCGTTTAAAAAGGCGCGTTAACCTTCACGCTATGCAATCATGGTCCGGCGCGCAACACTCTTAGCCGTCGCGCAGGATTTCAAGAAAAGCATCGCCAAAACGGTCGGCCTGTTTGTCACCGATCAATCGCGCCATGACCGTCATATCGGCGCTACGCAACTGCGCCACTTTCGCAAGCGTCGCGGCGTTCAGCGACATCGGTTTGTCGGCGCCCTGCGGGCCGCGCGCAAGTGTCGCTTGCGCGGCAAGCAAACGGTCGAACACCGCACCCTCGCCGCGCCCTGCCAATTTGCGCCGCGCCGGATGCACCTCTTCGACAGCGCCCGAGATCACCTCGAGAAAGGCGCGCCCGTAGATTTCGAGTTTCTTGGCTCCGACACCGCCGATCTGCGCCATCTGGTCGAGGGTCACGGGGCGTTTTTCGGCCATCTCGATCAGGGTTTTGTCGTTGAATACAATATAGGCAGGTCCGCCCAGCTGTTCGGCGAAAAACCGGCGTTTTGCCTTGAGGGCAGACAAAAGGGGCGCATCTTCCTCAGAGACCATTTGCCGGATTTTGGGGCCGGTGCCTTTGGCCGCTTTGATACTGTCGCGGCGCAATTGGATCGTGGCTTCGCCGCGCAAAATCGGGCGGGCGTGGTCGGTCATGCGCAAGGCCCCATGCCGGTCGCGGTCGGGGCGCATCAGGTCGTGCCCCATCATCTGCCGGAAAATCGCCTGCCATTGCCGTTTGTCATAGTCTGTTCCGACGCCGTAAGTGGGCAGGCTGTCATGACCGCGCTGTGCGATTTTTTCGGTTTTGGCCCCCAGCAGGATGTCGATCAGATGCCCCGCGCCAAACCATTCGTCTGTCCGCAACGCCGCCGACAACGCCATGCGCACCGCGGTTGTGCCGTCGAATATATCGGCGGGTTTATCGCAGAGGTCGCAGTTGCCGCAGGGGCCCGGGTTTTCGCCAAAATAGGACAAAAGGTTCACGCGCCGGCAGTGCAAGGCCTCTGCCAGACCGAGCAGCGCGTTGAGCCGTCCGTGATCCGCCGCGCGGCGCTCTGGCGGGGCCAGTCCTTCGTCGATTTGCTGGCGGCGGTAGCGGATATCGTCGGGGCCAAACAGGGTGAGCGTTTCGGCGGGTGCCCCGTCGCGGCCCGCGCGGCCGATTTCCTGATAGTAGCTTTCAATTGATTTGGGCAGATCGGCGTGGGCGACCCAGCGGATATCGGGTTTGTCGATGCCCATGCCGAACGCGACGGTGGCGCAGACGATCAACCCGTCTTCTTGCTGGAAGCGGCGCTCAACGATGCGCCGGTCCTCGGCCTCCATGCCGCCGTGGTAGTTGCAGGCGGTGTGGCCTGCGTCATTCAGAGCCCGTGCCAAGGTTTCGGTTTTGGCGCGGGTGCCGCAATAGACGATGCCGGATTGCCCTTTGCGGGCGGCGGCGAAGGTCAGGATTTGTGCGCGCGGCCCGTCCTTGACCGCAAAGGCAAGGTGGATGTTGGGCCGGTCAAAGCCGCGCAGGAAGGTCGAGGGTTCTGCCCCGTCGAACAGTTTTTGCACAATCTCGGCGCGGGTTTCCGCATCAGCGGTGGCGGTGAAGGCGGCCAATGGCACGTCGAGCAGGCGGCGCAATTCACCGATGCGCAGGTAATCGGGGCGGAAATCATGGCCCCATTGGCTGACACAATGCGCCTCGTCCACGGCGATCAATGTCACACCGATCCGGCGCAGCATCTGCATGGTGCCGCCAGCGGCCAGACGTTCGGGCGCCATATAAAGCAGCCGCAGGGTGCCCGCCTCTAACCCCGCCCAAACCGCCTCTGTCTCTTGTTCGGTATTGCCAGAGGTCAGCGCACCGGCGTCGACGCCCGCCGCTTGCAGCGCACGCACTTGATCGCGCATCAGGGCAATGAGGGGGGAAATCACCACTGTCACGCCCTGCCGCGCCAAGGCAGGCAGTTGGAAACACAGGGATTTACCGCCGCCCGTGGGCATGATCGCAAGCGTGTTTTGCCCTGCAATCACCGCCTCGACGATCTCTTGCTGACCGGGCCGGAAGGCATCAAAGCCAAAGACATCTTTCAGCAGGACGGCGGCGCTCATCTGGGGATAACCTGTTATTGTTTTATGCTCTGACGGGACAATCCCACAGGCGGAATCTGCAAACAAGGGCCAAGGCGATGCTTGCGCCTGATGCACCGCTTGGCTTACCCATAGCGCAACACCAAGGAGGCATCATGGGCGAAATCACTCTGGTCCGGCACGGGCAGGCAAATTCGGCGGCAACAAACGAGGCCGACTATGACCGGTTGACCGAGCTTGGCCATCAGCAGGCCGCATGGCTGGGCCATTGGATCAACGCCCATGACGGTGTGTTTGATACGGTCTATTCGGGCACCTTGCGCAGGCAACGTGAAACCGTGGCAGGCATGGGGTTTAGCAAAGTGACCGAGGACGCGCGGCTCAACGAGATCACCTATTACGATCTGGCCGCTGAGATGGATGCCAAAGGGCTGGCGGCACCACGCACTGGCCCCGATGATTTTGCCGTGCATTTCCCAGCCACATTAACTGCGTGGCGCGACGGGCTGATCGCGGGCAATGAAACCTATGCCGCGTTCAGCGACCGCGTGCAGGCCGTGATCAACGAGGCCGCACAACCGGGCAAGCGGATTTTATGCGTGACCTCGGGCGGGATTATCGCCCGCGCGGTGGCGCATATTCTGCACCTGGATATCCCGCAGATGGCGCAGATTGCCTTGCCGATCCTGAACACCTCGGTGCACCGTATTCACGTCACGCCGCAGGGGCCGATTTTGGGTGCGTTCAACTCTGCCCCGCATCTGGATCATACCGACCGCCTTGCGGCGCGCACCTATTACTAAGGATATCACATGGACCTTTTTTACGCCCCCAATACGATCTCTGTTGTGGTTGCGATTGCGTTAGAGGAGGCGGGGATTGCCTACACTCCGCGTTTTGTCGATTTTGCAAGCGCCGAGCAAACCAAAGCGGACTATTTGACACTGAATCCCAAGGGGCGTGTGCCTGCGTTGGTGACGGATCAGGGCACGTTGACCGAAACCGGTGCAATCCTTGATTACATCGGCACCATGTGCCCCGCGATGATCCCTGCCGATCGTTTCCAAGCCGCCAAAATGCGTGAGGTCATGTATTACGTCGCCGCGACCATACATGTCGCCCACGCCCATAGGATGCGCGGGTCGCGTTGGGCGGATGCACAGAGCAGTCTTGACGATATGCGTGCCAAGGTGCCACAGACGGTTGGTGCCTGTTGCGCCTATTTAGAGTCTACATATGCCTTTGCGCCCTATGTGTTGGGCTCTGATTTTACGCTGGCCGACCCTTACCTTTTCGTTGTCGCATCATGGGGCGAGGGTGACGGTGTTGATATGTCCGCCTACCCCAAATTGACCGCATTCATGGCAACCATCCGTGCCCGTCCATCGGTGCAAGCGGTCATCGCCAAGGGGATGTTGTCATGACACATCTATGGGTTCGCGCGGAAAGCCGTGCACATGAGCAACGGGTCGGGTTGACGCCAAGCGGCGTGCAGCAATTGCGCGATGCGGGCATCACCGTCACGGTGGAACGCAACAGCCAACGCGCGATTGCGATTGACGGTTATGCCGCCGCGGGCTGTGCGATTGCGCCCGAAGGGTCGTGGACAAGCGCGCCTGCGGACGCGATTATCTTTGGCCTGAAAGAGCTGCCCGAAGATGGCACGCCGTTGCCGCATCGCCACATCATGTTTGGTCATGCCTATAAGGGCCAAGCCGCAGGGCGCGTGTTGCTGGACCGGTTCAAAGCCGGTGGTGGGGCGCTGTATGATCTGGAATATCTGGTCGATGACGCCGGCAGGCGGGTTGCGGCATTTGGCTATTGGGCGGGCTATGCCGGTGCGGCGGTGAGCCTGATCGCATGGATCGCGCAACAGGCGGGCGGCATTGCGGGGCCTGTCAGCACATACCAAAGCGCCAAAGGCATGTGCGACGCATTGCGCACAGCGCTGGGACCGCAGCGGCCAAATGCGCTGATCATCGGGGCCTTGGGCCGCGTTGGCACGGGGGCCGCAGATCTCTATGGCGCGCTGGATTTGCCGGTGACCAAATGGGATATGGCCGAAACAGCCAGCGGCGGGCCGTTCCCCGAAATTCTGGCGCATGATATTTTTCTGAACTGCATTCTGGCCCGCGCGGGCACGCCGGTGTTTGTGCCTGCATCTGCCAAGACAGAGAGCAGGCGTCTGTCGGTGATCGGCGATATCGCCTGCGACCCGCAAAGCGATTTTTCCCCGATCAAGGTTTACAACCGAGAGACAACATGGGCGGCCCCCGCCCTGCGCGTGCACAAAACCCCGCCGCTGGATGTGACAGCGATTGATAACCTGCCATCATTGTTGCCGGTGGAAAGCAGCGAGGATTTTGCAGGCCAGTTGCTGGCGCATCTTGCCACGCTGGATGATCTGGAAACCGGGGTCTGGGGCCGCGCCAAAAAAGCGTTTGACAACGCCACCGCCTAGGCCGGGTTTGCAACTTGCACTATTTTGCACCAAACAGCCGATAATACATCCAGTCGGGCATAAACTGCGACAGCCGGAACAGCCAAGCGAACGGCACTGGAAAGCTGCGCTTGAAATCATCGCTGTTCATGTGTTCGAAAAATATTTGTGCGGCCTTGCGCGGCTCCATGATGAACGGCATCGCAAAGTCGTTTTTGTCGGTCAGCCGGGTTTTGATGAAACCCGGGTTGATCAGCTGCACCTGAATGTCGGTTTTGCGCAAATCGGCCTGCATAGACTCTGCTAATGCCATGATCCCCGCCTTGGATGCGCAATATCCGATCGCCCCCGGCAAGCCGCGAAACCCTGAAAGAGAGCCTGTCAGAACAATATGCCCGCGACCGCGATCCACCATCTGTCCGATCACCGCACCGACCACCCGACTGGCCCCGAGATAGTTGATCTGACCCATCATATCGGCCCGCTCGTTGTCCCATTGGGATGCTTTCATCGGCCAATACACACCCGCCAGATAGATAACCCCGTCGATATGTCCGATCTGTGCGGCTGCGGCTTGGACCGCGTTGATGTCGGTCACATCAAGCGTCACAGAAGATGCGCGCCCGCCAAGCTCTGCGACCAAGGATGTGAGCCGGTCCTCATTACGTGCCGAGACGATCACTTCGGCCCCTGCCGCGCTGATCCGTTTGGCCACTTCGCGCCCCAGCCCTTCGCTGGCGCCCACGATCCAGTAGCGTTTGCCTTGCCAGTCAGTCATCTGTTGTCTCCAAATCCGTGCTGGCCAATAGCGCGATGGCCGCGACCTTGAGCATAATAGGTAAGACTGCGTAAAGCAGCGTCAAGGTGGCCAGAGCGCTGGCGGGTTGCGAGGCCTCCCCCGCGCTGAACCCCGCCCGCTCCAACAGCGGCAGCAGCAGCACAGCGGCAAATGCCAAGGTGAATTTGCTGACCAGCGACCAAAGCCCGAAGCCCTGACCGCCGTTGGGTGACACTTGCGCCATGCGCCGCGCGAACATGGCGGGCAACAGGGTCAGGTCGGCCCCGATGGTGGCCCCCGAAACCACGCTGATTACCGCAAACAGGCCTGCGTCGCCCGCGCCCAAGCTGGCCGCAAACCCGAACGCGATGATCGCCAGCACCATTGCGACCAAAAGCACGCGCTTTTCACCCCACCGTATCGCCGCCGCGGACCATAGCGGCGCAGAGAGTGCTGCGGCAAGAAAGAACAGCACCAAAAGCGGCCCTTCCCAGCCCGTAGCGTCCAGCCGCGCCTCGACAAAAAACAAAAACAGGGTCGATGACACGGCCAAAGGGGTGGCGTTGACCAAGGCCAGGATCAGCAAGCGGCGGGTCGAGGGGTCGGCGATGATCTCGCGGATCTGCGCGGGCGCGGCGGTGCTGCGCCCTGTCCATTCGGGCCAGATGAATAGAGTTGCCGCAAGCGTTGCCGCCGCAAAGCCATAGGCGAAAACGCCAAAAGGATCATCCGACAGATCCATCAGAATGGTGGGTGCGACGGCGGCGATACAGACCCCCAATAGCGCGCCGGTTTCACGCCACGCGGCAAGGCGCACCTGCCCTGTGGGCCCTGCTTTCATCACGCCTTGGGCATAGAAATTGATGGTCAGAAAGCTGAAGGCGCTGAACAGTCCGGTGATGGTGATGGCAAACCAGATCGCGGGATTGATCGGAGGTGGCACGGCAAACAGCCCGATCATCGACAGCGCCAAAAGCAGGGATACCGCGCTGATAATAGCGGCTTTGCCCTTTGTTAGTCTCTCGCTGATCCATCCCAGCACGGGGTCTTGCACCACATCAAACAGGCGCAGGCCAAACAGGATCGCGCCCAGTGCGGTCAGGCTGACGCCGTAAGTATCGGCGTAGTATTTCGGCGCATAGATATAGATCGGCAGGCCCGCCGCCGATAACACCGCGCCGAAACCTGCATAGGCTGGCAGGCGGTCGCGCCATGCGCTCATTTGCTGATCTCGCGGGAGGGCGGCTTTGGTCGGGTGCGGAATGTGGCGCCTTTCCACCATAGTTTAAGCGCTTGCCAGTGGATCAACGCCAGAACACGGCGCGACCCGAACGGGCGGCGCAGGGCCGCACGCAGGATTGACTGGTTGGTCAGAGGCGCGCGCGGACCGGTCAAGGTGGCCACCAGCCCGCCATTGCCGCGGGAATAATCGATGGTGATCGCGATGTGGTCGGCAGTGATGTCGAAGCGGAATGTATAGCTGCCATCCACCGGTTGAAACGGCGAGACGTGGAATATTTTTTTTGCGAAAATAGTGTCTAACTTGGTGATTTCGCGCAGATCATCATGATGACACAGGTAGGAATGGCGGTCGCCAAATGTGTTGCTGACCTCGGCAATCACCACACGCAACACCCCCGCGCCATCATGGCACAGCCAGAAAGACACAGGATTGAACACATGGCCAAGGATGCGCGGTTGCGCCAGCAGATCAATCCGCCCCGTCACATCCAGATGACGGGCGGCCAACACATCGCGGACCCATGCCGCACCCTGCCCTGCCTTGGGCGTGCCACCATGATCGCGGTCGTGCACGGACATCAGGTTACCGCGATTGCGCGCAAACAGCGACGGCCCCGCCGCATCATTTTCGGCGTCCAGCAGCACATAGTCGATGGAATAGCGAAAGGCGTTTTTGATAGCACCGCGCCTGCCGTGGTAGGTGTGTCCTGTGATGTGCTGGATTTTGTTCACTCTGCCGCCATCTGATGCCGTGTCACCCCGTTCAACGACGATACCACATCCACCGCCGATGATAGCCCGTCTTCGTGAAATCCGTTTTTCATCCACGCGCCGCAGAACCATGTGCGATTGGTGCCGTTCATCTGTGCGGCGTGTTTTTGCGCGACCAATGCGCCGCTGTCATAGACCGGATGGTGCAACGTGACCTCGTCCCAGATCAGGTCGTCGCGGATCGGGCGGGTGCTGTTGAGAGTGACCATATAGGGCGCGTCGTTCAGCCAGGGTTGCAGCGAGTTCATCCAGTAGGTCAGGTCAATCTGGTCACCGGATTTACCCGCGGCCTCGGTATAGATCCACGACGACCAGACCGATTTATGCTGTGGCATAATTGATGTGTCCGAATGCAGAACAACCGCGTTTGGCTGATAGCGAATGGCGCCCAACGTCGCGGCCTCTGCGGGCGATGCATCCGACAACAACCGCAGCGAGACGTCGGAATGGGTTGCAAAAACGATCTCGTCAAAGGCCTCCCAATCGCCGCCTGTGGCTTTCACCTCGACGCCAAAAACTGTCCGGCGCACAGCATCGATTGGCGCGCCAAGCCGTAAATCCACCCCTTGCCGTGTCATTGCGTTGCCCAATCTGTTGACATATTCCTGCGACCCGCCTTGCACAGTGAACCACTGGTGCTGGCCCGTGGCCGACAAAAGCGCGTGGTTGTCGAAGAACTTCATCATCGCATGGGCGGGGTAGTCCATGATCTTGTCTTTCGGGCTCGACCAGATCGCGCCAGAGAACGGCAGCAGGTAATGGTCGCGGAAATAGTCCGACAGGCCCAATTTGGCGATCAGCCCGCCGATTGTCAGGCTCTCGTCGGCACTGGCGGCCAACCCGTGTTTGTTGAAATGCAAAATGTCGCGGATCATGCGCAGGAATTTCGGATTCAGAGCATTGCGTCGCTGCGCAAAAATCGCATCCAGCCCCGCAAGCCCGTATTCCAGCCGCCCGCCGCCAAACGACGCGCCAAAGCTCATGTTGCTTTTGACGACCGGCACATCAAGGTCGTCGAAAAGCGCCGTCAGATGCGGGTAATTAGCATAGTTGAACACGATAAAACCGGTATCAACGGGGGTGTCGCGGTTGGGCCCCGCCATGGCCGTGCGCGCATGTCCGCCAAGCCGCGTCTCGGCCTCGAAAAGCACAACCTGATGATCGCGGGCCAACATATGCGCCGCCCCCATGCCCGAAATACCCGCCCCCACAACAGCAATTTTACGCGGGGCGGTGGCGGCGGTTTCAAAGGGCATAAGTCAATATCCTGCAAGCTTGTTTACCTTCTTACGTCACGGGGACACAGGTGGATGAGTTTCATTTTAATTTCAACTGATCCAATCACAGACGCCCCGCGTAAGAGAGGTATGTTGACACAGCACACCCTTTCACGCGCAGCGCCGCAATCTACCGCATCGCCAAACACCAGCAGGCGCGCTAGTGTTGTCATGCAACCAGAGGCGCATGACGTGACAACAGCACCCCCCAACAAACGGATGGCATGGATCGTCCAGCTAAACGCGGTGCGCGACCACAAGGATCGCGTGGCCTTTGCCGAGCTGTTTGGCTATTTCGCGCCGCGTCTCAAGTCTTTTTTGATGAAATCGGGCACCAGCCCCGATATGGCAGAGGAATGCGCCCAAGAGGTGATGGTGACGGTCTGGAACAAATCGCATCTGTTTGACCCGACCAAGGCCAGTGTCTCGACGTGGATTTTCACCATCGCGCGCAACAAGCGCATCGACATGATCCGCAAGCAGCGCCGCCCCGAGCCGGAAGATTTGCCATGGGGTCCCGAAGAGCAACCCTCGCAGGCCGACACCATCGCACTGCAACAGGAAACCGAAATTCTGGGTCGTGCCTTGGCGGACCTGCCCGCAAAGCAGCGCGACTTGATCGAACGCGCGTATTTTGGCGAGTTGACCCATGCTGAAATCGCAGCGGAAACCGGCCTGCCGCTCGGCACCATTAAATCCCGCATCCGGCTGGCACTTGACCGGTTGCGCCACGCAATGAACTGAAAACACACAATGACACAGATTAAGCACCACCTGACTGCACCGCTTTTGATGGGATATGCCGCCGGCACCCTGCCAGAGGCCTTTGACCTTGTTGTCGCGACCCATGTGTCGATGTGCGATGATTGCCGTGCGGCGGTGGCCGAATATGACGCGCTGGGTGGCGAGGTGATGTTGGACGCGGCCCCTGCCAATATGGATGCTGATGCGCTGGCCGCGACCTTGGCGATGATTGACCGAGGTGCGCCTGCGCCGGTGCCACGTCAGAATGTGCGCGGCGTGTTTCCCGCCCCGTTGCAGGACTATGTTGCCGGTGATCTGGCGGCGGTCAG
Source organism: uncultured Rhodobacterales bacterium (assembly GCA_963976475.1). GTDB lineage: Bacteria > Pseudomonadota > Alphaproteobacteria > Rhodobacterales > Rhodobacteraceae > Yoonia. The sequence continues at coordinate 34,268 of CAXBKX010000018.1, read as the reverse complement.
GTGGCGCAAAGTCGGCGGTGGCGTCAGCCAGATGGTTTTGAAAACCAGTGGCACGGCGACGGTGCGCTTGTTGAAAATTCCTGCGGGCACAACGATACCGGATCACGGGCATCGCGGCACCGAGTTGACGATGGTGTTGCAGGGCGCGTTTTACGACGCGAGCGACCGGTTTGGGGCCGGTGATGTCGAAGTTGCAAACGAAGACATGCAGCACACCCCGATTGCCGAGGCGGGCGTCGATTGCATTTGCCTTGCGGCCACCGATGCGCCGTTACGATTTCGTGGTATTCTTCCGCGTCTGGCACAGCGGTTTAGCGGCATATAAACCACCACAGGGGTGTCACCGGTCAGGCTGTGCAAGCGGGGCGCTGGGCGGCTCGACTTCGGGCGTTATCTCTTCAAAGTCGAAGTTATCAAGTTTCGCGGCCCGTTTGCCGGCCCGTTCAGAGGCAATATTGATGTCGTCGAGGTCTTTGCGCGCCTGGCCAAAGTGGGTGTTCAACTTGCCCACCCGCTCCGAGACCAGCTCCACATCGCGGTGCAGCAGCCGCAGGGTGGTTCGGATCGCGCCCGCCTGTTCACGCATTCGCGCATCTTTCAAAATCGCGCGCATTGTGTTCAGCGTCGCCATGCAGGTGGTGGGGGATACGATCCAGACGCGGGCGGCAAAACCGTCACGCACCAGCTCGGGAAAATTGGCGTGTAGCTCGGCATAGACGGCTTCCGAGGGCAGAAACATCAGTGCGCCATCGGCGGTTTCGCCGTCCAGTATATACTTGTCGGAAATCGCCTTGATATGCGCCTTGACGCTGGTGCGCATGAATTTGGCGGCCTCGTTGGCCTCCCAATCGGTCTTGGCGCGGCGCAGGGCCTCATAGGCCTCCAACGGGAATTTACTATCAATCACGATGGGACCCGGCGGGTTGGGCAGGTGGATCAGACAGTCGGCGCGTTTGCCGTTACTTAGGGTGTGCTGGAACGTATAGGCGTCCGAGGGCAGGGCCTTACTGACAATATCGTTGAGCTGGATTTCACCAAATGCGCCCCGTGTTTGCTTGTTGGACAGGATATCTTGCAAGGACAGAACATCGCCCGACAGCTTGGTGATATTCTCTTGTGCCTTGTCGATGGTCAAAAGCCGTTGCTGCAATTCGCCAAGCGATTGCGCGGTGCGTTGTGCCGATGATGACAGGTTCACGCTCATGGATTCCGAGACTTGGGACAGCCGTTGTTCCATCAATTGCAGGGTCCGCGCCTGTTGCTGGGCCTGTGCCTCCGTGACCGAAGTCAACCCGCCGAACAACTGCTGCTGCCCGTTCGAGAGCATTTCCACACGGCTGCCAAGCCCGCCCATTTGGCTCGCCAGAATTTGCGCCATTTCGCCCGATTTACCGGCACGGCGCACCGAGATGATCAACAGCACCACCAGTAGCAAGAGGATGAGGGCAACGCCAAGACCGGCGAGGACCAACGGGTCGCCGAGGCCAAAGGTATAATCGCCGATCTGTATCATGTGCGTCCAAACAATCGTTCAATATCGGACAGTTTCAACTCCACATAGGTGGGCCGCCCGTGGTTACATTGCCCCGACATCGGGGTCGCTTCCATTTCGCGCAACAGTGCGTTCATCTCTTCGCCGCGCATCCTGCGCCCGGTGCGGATAGAGCCGTGACACGCCACGCGCGACAGGATCGCCTCGACCTTTGACTGCACGCGGTCTGATCCGCCGGTGTCGGCAAGTTCATCCAAGATATCGCGCAGCATCGCACCGGCGTTCACCTCGCCCAAGATCGCGGGGGTTTCGCGCACGGCAATGGCCCCGCCGCCAAACGGTTCGATCCCCAGACCAAAGCGCGCCAGATCATCGGCGATGTCCAACAGTTGGGCTGCCTCGTTTTCGGTCATTTCCACGATTTCGGGAATCAGCAGCGCCTGCGCCGCGACCCCGTTTTCGGCCATCTGTTTTTTCAGCTTTTCATAAACCAGCCTCTCATGGGCGGCATGTCCGTCAACGATCACAATGCCTGCCTCGGTCTGGGCGATGATGTAATTTTCGTGCACTTGCGCGCGCGCGGCCCCCAGCGGCAAATGGAGCGCCTCATCCGTCGACGCTGGCTCAATCCGCGCAGAGGGGGCCTCTGAAAACCCCGGCGCTTGCGCTTGAAATGTCATCGAGCGCGCCGAGAATGACGGGCGGTCCATCTGGTATACGCGTGGTTCTGACTGCTCTGGCCGCATCGCACCCAAGGTCGCATTGGCCACGGTAGTCGCGGCCCGATGCCCCGCCTCGGCCAAGGCATGGCGCAAGCCCGATACGATCAGCCCGCGCACCACCGCAGGGTCACGAAACCGCACCTCCGATTTTGCCGGATGCACGTTCACATCCACAAGTGTCGGGTCGCAATCAACGAAAAGTGCCGCCACCGGATGACGGTCCCGCGACAGCACATCCATATAGGCCGCGCGCAGGGCACCCAGCAGCATTTTGTCGCGCACGGGGCGGCCATTCACGAACAGATATTGCGCCACTGCCGCACCGCGCGAATAGGTCGGCAAAGCGGCGTAGCCTGTCAGGTGGAACCCGTCGCGCTGCGCATCGATCGGCAGTGCGTTATCGGCGAAATCGCGGCCCAGCACCGTGCGCAGACGCCCATGCAGCGCGTCAAACAGATCACCGGTTTCGGCGTCGGCGCGAAACGTCGTGCGCTGATCGCCGTTTGACGCATCGCGCAGAATGAAGGTGATAAACGGCTCGGCCATCGCCAGCCGTTTGACCACATCGCCGACAGCTTGGGCCTCTGCGCGGTCGGTGCGCAGGAATTTCAACCGTGCCGGTGTGGCGTAAAACATGTCGCGCAATTCGACCACGGTGCCGTTTGACAAGGCCGCGGGGCGCACCGCAGTTTGACGCCCGCCCGCGACCGCGATGCTGGCCCCCTCGCCGCCCGCAATCCGGCTGGTCATGGTCAGGCGGCCAACTGCACCCAGCGACGGCAAAGCCTCGCCGCGAAAGCCGAAAGAGTGGATATTCAGCAGATCAGAGCCGTCGATTTTGCTGGTGGCATGGCGCGACAGGGCCAGCGGCAGATCAGACGCCGCAATCCCGCAACCGTCGTCGGTGACACGGATCAGGGTCTTGCCGCCATCGGCGATCACGACCTCGATGCGGGTGGCGCCTGCGTCAACCGCGTTCTCGACCAGTTCCTTGACAGCACTTGCGGGACGTTCCAGCACCTCGCCCGCAGCAATCCGGTTGATTGCGGCGTCATCAAGCTGCCGGATCACCGGCTGGGGCTTTATCTGGGGGTCAGGGTTGGACATGCCACAAGGTTTAGCATGGGCATGTCCGATTCTGCGAGCGTGTTTTGTGGTTAATCGGTGCTTTCCAACCCCACGGGCTGTCCGACCACCACAAAGCGCAGGTCGTCGGGACGCAGATATTGTGCCGCCACACGGTTCACATCATCCAGTGTCACCGCCGCCAGATAATCATTGCGGTTGGTCACGTAATCCGTCGGCAGGCCAATCATCTGCATCCCCACCATGATGTCGGCAATCTCGGCGTTGCCGTCAAACCGCAGTGGATAGGCACCGGTCAGGTAGGTTTTGATGCTATCAAGCTCGGCCTGTGTCATGCCGTTGGTTGCCAGATCGGTCCAGACGGCGCGGATCACGTCGATGGCTTGCGCAATCGTTTCGTTGCCGCTGGCCACTTGACCGATCCACATTTCGGCTTGGAATTTCGGCACCAGATAGGACCCGATCCCGTAAGTCAGGCCGCGCTTTTCGCGGACCTCGTTCATCAAGCGCGATTCAAAGCCGGAGCCGCCCAAAACCTCGTTCAGGATATAGGCGGCGAAGAAATCATCGTCGTTGCGTTTGATGCCCGCATGGCCAAACAGGGCCACGGCTTGCGGGGTGTCATAGGGGATAACCGTGACGCCGCCGGCCAGCCCGAATGCGACATCAGCAGGCGCGTCGGGGCCATCTGCGGGCAAGTCACCCAGCAAGTCGTCGAGCAAGCCGCCGATCTCTTGCGCGGTGATGTCACCCACCGCCGAGACGTAAATATCTTTTCGGGTCAATGCATTACGCGCGGCATCAAACATGTCTTGTTGGGTCAGGCTGTTGACGCTTTCGACCGTGCCATCGGGCGACGAGCCGTAAGGGTGGTCGCCAAAAGCGGCCTGATCGAAATAGCTGCGCGCGATGCTGTTGGGGCTTTTGGCGTCGCTGGCAATGCCTGACAGAACCTGTGCGCGCACGCGGTCAATTGCATCTTGGTCAAAGCGGGGCTGGGTCAGGGCCTGGCGCAAAAGTGCCAGCACTTCGTCGCGGTTTTCGCTCAGGAAACGCGCGGAAATCGACATCGTGTCGTCGGAGGCACGGAACGAGAGGCTGGCAGCAAGCGCATCGAGCTTGGTCTGGAATGCGCGGGCATCCATCTCGCCGCTGCCCTCTTCGATCAGCGCCATCATCAGGTTTGTGGCACCGCGTTTGCCCGGCAGGTCAAGCGACGCGCCGCCGCGCATCCGGATTTCCAGCGCAGTGAACGGGATCGAGGGCTCCTCGACTACCCACGCGTTGATGCCACCCGCAGAGGTGACCTCTTTGATTTCAATCGCCGACACCGCAGAGGCGGCGACGGTCAGGCAAAGAGCAAGGGCAAAACGCAACATCAGCGGGCCTCCTCTTGGCTGGAAACGACCCAGCCGGTGACAGATTGATCACGGTTCAGAACCTTGGCGGCGACCGCTTTGATGTCGGCTTCGGTGACTTCTTGCAGGATCTGCGGCCAGTCTTGCACATCTTTGATCGTCAGCCCTTGGGTCAGGGCGGCGCCGTATCTACGCGCAATGCCCTGCACGTCATCCTTGGCGTAAATCTCGGAGGCGCGCAGTTGCGTGCGCAGGCTTTCCATAAGTGCGGGGTCGATCGGGGCGGCCAGAAACGCGACAATCGCCGCGTCCATCGCCGCCTCTGCCTGCGACAGGCTTATGCCATCAGCGGGGGCCACGGACAGCGAAAACGTGGTGTCATCCAAGCTTGATCCGCTATAGCCCGCGCTGCTGTAAACGGCGGTTTGGGTGTCGAATTGCAGGGCTTGGCCCAGCGCCGACGTAAACGGCGACCCGCCCAGAAGGTCGGCCAGATAAACCAATGCGGCGGCCTCTTTTTGTGCACCGCTGTCGCGTTCAGGCGCAAGATAAGAGCGGGTCAAATAGGGCTGGCTGACGCGCGCATCGACATAGGTGATACGACGTTCGGCACGTTGCGGCGGCTCTTGCGGGCGCAGGCGTTCTGGCAGGTTTTCTTCCGCGGGGATCACGCCGTAATATTGCTCGGCCAAGGCTTTCACTTCAACAGGGTCTACGTCACCCGCGACAATCAAAACCGCGTTGTTGGGCGCATAATACAGGTCGTAGAAATCGGTGGCATCTTGCAGTGACAGGTCTTCCATCTCGTGTTTCCAACCGATGATCGGCACGCCGTAGCGGTGGTTTTGATACAGTGCGGCGTTGAACTGCTCGCGGGCCAATGCGCCGGGATTGTTCTCGGTGCGCTGATTGCGCTCTTCCAGAACCACGTTGCGCTCGGTCTCGATATCGGCCTGCGTCAGGCGCAGATTGTTCATCCGGTTGCTTTCCATCTGCATCATCAAGGGCAGGCGGTCGGCAGCAATACGTTGAAAATAAGCGGTATAATCGTAACTGGTAAAGGCGTTGTCGGACCCGCCGTTAGCCGCGACAATCTCGGAAAATTCGCCGCTTTCCAGTGTGTCTGTGGCCTTGAACAGCAGGTGTTCAAGAAAATGCGCAACACCGGACGCGCCCACAGGTTCATCCGCAGACCCGATCTTATACCATACCATCTGCACCACGGCGGGGGCGCGGTGGTCTTCGATCACAACGACATCCATGCCGTTATCAAGGGTGTAGGTCGTCACCTCTTGGGCCAGAGCCGGCAAGGCGGTGAACGACAAAAATGCAGAGGCAATAATGCGGCGCATGGGCAGTCCTTTGATGGGGGGCCTTTAGAAGGGCGGTCGTAGCATAACCTACGTCTGGCCGGGCCATGTGCAAGGGGCACAAACGCGGATGTGAAGTGCCGCTAGTTGGCAGGTGGTGCAGTGGGTGTGGCCACGCCAAGCGCTCTGAACCGCGCCAATTCCGCATAGGCGTCCAGCGCGGAGCGGGCATAGGCCTTGAAATAACGGTTGCGGCTAAGGGCTGACAGGAAACCGAGCCGTTTTTTACCGGCACGGAACTTTGCATCCTCGGCGGCAAGCACGGCGCGAATATCGGCTTGGGTGCCATTGCGCGATGCACCTGTGACCAAGGCGGCATCAGCGGCCGGAATGCCCCCTCTATTGACTGCCGCTGCATTGCCGCCAAGGGCCGCAATTGCGTCGGCTTTTGGTGTCGGGTCGGTCAGGTTGGTTCCGCCGGGTGTCGGCATAGGCAGGGTCATGGTTTCGGGCATCACCAGCGGGCCCACAGGCAGCACCGAAAATTCATCCGGACCGCCCGTCGTCGAGCGCATGTCCTGCAATGGTCGCTGTCCGGTCGCACACGCCGAAAGCGTGACCGCCGCCAAAAGTGCCAAAATCGCCTTGCGCATACCCAATCCCTTGGTCATTTCCACGACCCTTTTAAACCAACTGTCACAGGTCGTCACGCCCGTTTCTTTTTCGACTTGCCACTATCGGCAAATGCGATCCCGATTGCGCCGATGAAAATCGATATATCCGCGATATTGAACGCATAGGGGTTGTCAAACCCACAGCACGACATGTTCAGAAAGTCGGCCACAGCCCCGTAAATCAGCCGGTCCACCACATTGCCCAGCGCGCCGCCGACAAGGAAACCCGCAGAAATATAGGTGAACCGGTCGGCGGGCCGCCGCCAGAGCCAGATCAACACAACCGCCGAGATCACCAAAGCGATGCCAATCAGCACCCAGCGCATGTCAAGCCCCGCGCCGATGCCAAAGTTGACGCCGCGATTCCATGCCATCCGGAACGTCAGATACGGTGGAAACACGTCGATGCGCATTTTTGTGATCAGGTCGAGATAATGCACAACAACATATTTGCTGGCCTGATCCGCCAGAAACACCCAAAATCCCGTCCAGAAAAGCAACCGCATCGATTTATCCTTAATGCCTGAAATGGCGCATACCGGTGAAGACCATCGCAATGCCCGCCTGGTCTGCGGCGGCAATGACCTCATCGTCACGCATTGAACCGCCGGGCTGAATGACGCAGGTCGCCCCTGCGGCGGCGGCCTCTAACAACCCATCCGCAAAGGGAAAGAACGCATCAGACGCGACCGCAGAGCCAATCGCCAGAGATTGCGGCAGGTCCATTGCGCGCGCCATACGCTCGGCTTTTTGGGCAGCAATCAGTGCGCTATCAAGGCGCGACATTTGCCCGGCGCCGACGCCGACAGTGGCGCTGTCTTTGACATAGACGATCGCGTTGGATTTGACGTGTTTGGCGACCTTCCAGGCGAACAGCAGATCGGCCAGCTGCGCGTCGGTCGGTTTGACCTTTGTCACGACTTTCAGATCGGAAAGGTCAACAGACCCCACATCTTTGTCCTGCACCAACATGCCGCCTGCGACCTGTTTCATGGTGATTTGCGCGGCTTTCGGGTCGGGCAAGCCATCCGTTGTCAAAAGGCGCAGGTTTTTCTTGGTGGCAAACACAGCCTTGGCCGCATCCGATGCACCGGGTGCAATTACAACTTCGGTGAAAATCTCGACAATCGCCTTGGCTGTGGCCTCGTCCAGCGGCATGTTCAGCGCGACGATCCCGCCAAAGGCGCTGGTGCGGTCGCAGTCAAAGGCGTTTTTGTAGGCCTCCAACAGGGTCGCCCCCCGCGCCACACCGCTGGGGTTTGCGTGTTTGATAATTGCGACCGCAGGGCCGCCCGCAGGGTCAAATTCGGCAACCAGTTCAAACGCCGCATCGGTGTCGTTGATGTTGTTATACGACAGCTCTTTGCCTTGATGCTGCACCGCGGTCGCAACGCCCTGACGCCCCGTGCCATCGGTGTAGAATGCCGCCGTCTGATGCGCGTTCTCGCCGTAGCGCATCGTTTGGCGATAGGTGCCCGCAATGGACCGGCGGCGCGGGGTCGCCAGTTCAATGGCACCCGCCATCCATGTGCTGACGGCGGTATCATAGGCCGCCGTGCGCCCATATGCGGTCTGGGCCAATTTCTGGCGAAAAGCGAGGGTTGTTTGACCGTCATTGGCATCCAGTTCAGCCAGTAGTGCGTCATAGTCTTCCACATCGGTGATCACGCTGACAAAGGCATGGTTTTTCGCCGCAGAGCGGATCATCGCGGGGCCGCCGATATCGATATTCTCGATGCAGGTGTCAAAATCGGCGCCCTTGGCTGCAGTTTCTTCAAACGGATAGAGGTTCACCACCAAAAGATCGATTGCACCGATGTTATGTGCATCCATCGCGGCCACATGTGCGGGCAAGTCGCGACGCGCCAGCAGGCCGCCATGCACAACAGGGTGCAGGGTTTTCACGCGGCCATCCATCATCTCGGGAAAGCCGGTGACATCGGCCACATCGCGCACATCCAGCCCCGCATCGCGCAGCGCCTTGGCGGATCCGCCGGTGGACAAAAGCTCGACGCCGCGGGCGGCAAGTGCGCGGCCCAGATCAAGCAATCCGGTCTTATCGGAAACAGAAAGTAGCGCGCGGCGCAGCGGTGCAAGGTCAGTCATGTGATCCCCCAAGATCAGTCATCGGTTGGGTCCATCGGGTCGTCGGTCACCAAATCGCGCACACCCTCGGGGGTGCCTTGCGCTTTGGCCAACGACCAGCGGACGCGTGTCGCATAGGCCATCGTGCGCCCAGATAAAACCACCTGTTGGCTCGGACGGGGCTTTAATCGGCCATTTTCTAAATAAACTGATGGTTGCAGCGACAATTCGGCGTGTCCGTCGTGCCGCAGGATCCAGATCTCGCCGGATTTCAGCGCCATCGACACCGCCGCCCCGCCCATATCAAGGGTCGCATCCACGTCAGGATGCAGATGGAATTTGAGAGCATAAGGCACCCCTTGCAGCGCGGTTTCGTCCAGCGCGCGCTCGAAGCGTTGTTTGTCGATGTCGGTCAGCGTGGTCAGCACATCGTCGCCCACCATGCCGCGCCCGTCCATCGCCAGATCAAGCGTGCGGGCATGGGTCAGCCCGTGGGTGCGGCGATATCCGTCATGCGAAAGCTCGATGCGCTTGCCGTCGTGAAGGGTAGAAAACTCGGCCTGCACAAAACCGGGCACATCATCCAGCAGCTCTTGGCGCGATGTTACAACGCGACTTTGTGTGCCCAGTCGCGATGATGAATAGCCTTCGATGCACAAGGTAGAATGGCTGGGCGTGGCCCGCCCTGCGCGGCGCCAGTCCTCGCCAAATGTGCGCCCCGATCCGCAGTTTACAATCAACGGACGGCGGCCGGATGTCACCTCTAAGGCAAGGGTGCTGGCGTGAGCGTTGACCGATGCGGGGCCTGTGGGCGGCGTGGCTGCATCAATCACGATCGAGGTGCGCCCGCCGCTTAATCGCGCGAAACCCATATAAAGCGTATCACCCGGGCGGGTTTTATCGCCTGCCGCAGCCAACGCATGGTCCAGACGACCAATAAGCCCGCGCCCGCCACCATGAAACCGCGCCAAGCCACCATCCGCATGGCGCAAGGCGCGCAAGGTCGGCGTGATGCGCGCAATCGCTGTGGCAATCGCGGCAGGTGGTTGGTGGCCACTTTCGGTCAGCGCGGCGGTGGTCCATGTCAAAAGCGTCAGAACCTCCAGCAATTCTTCGGGGTTGCGGGTCGGGATGCCGCCGGTGTCGTCGATCTCCCTGGTGCAATCGCGCGCCAAGGCTTTGACCGCGGGGGCAACATGTTGTTCCATGCCCTGCAACGACAACCCCGCATAGATCATGCCTGTCAGTGCCTCGAAACGCGGCAAACCTTGGGCCGATGTATGCCAGCGGCGCGACAGAAAAATCGTCTGCTGCGCCAGCGAGCGGTAAAACGCCTGACTTTCGTCTTTTTCCAACCCGCGCAGCAGGAAAAACCCGTGTTGTATCCAGCGGATCAGGCGCCTGCCGACCAGATCGGGGGTCCAGCCCAGCCCGCGCCCGTTGCCAAACCGCACAATCCACTGCGCCAGCCACGCCTGCGCACATGCCCGTGCCTTGGCATCACCGACGGCGGCCAGATCATCAAGCCACGCGCAGCCTTGCAATTCTTCGGCCACCACATCGTTATCTTTGGCAATATCCCAGATGACCGCATTCTTGGCCTCGACCAAAACTCCCGAGAACAGAAAATTGCCCGCGACAAGCTGCCGGCCACGGGCGAAATGGCCGATGGTGCGCGGTTCTGGCTGGCTGACGAATCCTGTGGCCGGGCGCGCGCGCGATGCCGCGCGCGCATGAACGCGGTGCATGAATTGCGTGCGTTTTGCGCGCCATGTCTGCGGTTTGGCCAATTTTCACTGCCTCGGCTCTGCGCTGTTGCGCCTGATTATTGCCGCAACACTAGCCGCCTCTTACGGCTTTGTCAGCACAGCAATATAAAAACCGTCCATGCCACCCAGCGTCGGCCAGTAATCGGGACGCAGCCGCACCCCGCCCTCATAGGTGGTCCAGTCAGGATCAATGCCCGCGATATTGGCCGCCGTGGTATCCACCGTCAGGCCCTCATGACGCTCGAGCGCTTCCTCGATCTGGACCTCGCCCTCGTCGGGCAACAATGAACAGGTGCAATACACCAGCTTGCCGCCCGGTTTCAGTAAGGTCAGCGCATGGTCGATCATTCGGCTTTGCTGGTCGATCAATTCGGCAAATTCGGACCCGTCCTTGGCGTAGGGCAGATCGGGGTGGCGGCGAATGGTGCCGGTGGCCGAACAGGGCGCATCCAGCAGCACCGCGTCATACTGCCCCGTCACATCAAAGGCGTCCGCGATCTGCACATCGGCGAACAAGTGTGTGCGCGCAAGGTTTTCGGACACGCGGGTAATCCGCCCGTGCGACACATCAACCGCCGTCACCTTGGCACCCGCCGCTGCCAATTGCATTGTCTTGCCACCGGGGGCCGCGCATAGGTCCAGCACAGACATGCCCGCCGTCGGGGCCAACATCATCACCGGCACAGCGGCGGCAGCGTCTTGCACCCACCAATCGCCGGTCTCGAACCCTGCAAGTGCACTGACTTGGCCCGCACTGGCCACACGCACCGATCCGGTTGGCAACACCACACCGCCGACGGCCTCGGCGACCTGTGCCGGATCACCCTTGCAGGTCAGATCAAGCTGGGCACCGGCAAAATGCGCCGCATCCATCGCGTCCATCGCAGGGCGGCCCCAAGCGGCCACAAGCGGCTGGCGCAGCCATCCGGGCATCAGCGGCACCGCGCGTTTGTGCCACCCGGCAGGGCCTTCCTCTGCGATCCGGCGCAACACTGCATTGGTCATGCCTTTCATCGACGCGGTGCGCTGGTTGCGACCGACGATTTCGACATAGGCGTTGACCACGCCGTGGGCTGCCTCGCCGCCGGTCAATTCGATCACCCCAAGGCGCAGCGCATTCATCACATAGTCAGAAGGCGTCGCTTTCTTGAAATACGGCTTGAGCATCCGGTCAGCACGATCAAGACCGCGCAAGGCATCGGTCGCAAGACGCTGGGCGCGCGCGCGGTCATCTGCGGCCAAATGATCCAAGGCACCGCCGCCAATCAGCTCGGCCATCAAACGGCCCTCGCCGATGATCTGTTCCAACAAATGATGCGCGGCGCGGCGCGGTGGCAGACCAGTTTGGCTCATGGGTGTTCCCTTGTTTTCAATGATCAGGGCAGTATATCAAACAACACGACCCTACAAGGACAGCGCCATGACCAATGATACCCCCGATATGCCCGACGCGGCCAAACGTGCCTTGGCCGAGGCCGAAGCGCGGCGCACTGCGAAAGGCGACATTGACCTGCCCACAGAACTGGGTGGGCGCAAAGGCCCTGAACCCGTGCGCTATGGCGATTGGGAGAAAAAGGGCATCGCGGTCGATTTCTAGACCCTATTGCTCGATCGCATTGGTCCATTCGGCCAGAAACTGCCGCCGCTTTAACCGGTCAAGAAACACCAACAGCCCCGGACCGAGCGGAATCGGACGGGTATATTCCGCGACCTCCTTGGCGGGGGTGCCGCCCCATGCACCGCGCAACAGATGATCGACAAACAGACCGGCCACATCAGGCACAGTTGCGGTTTTCAAAATGACCGCCGTGCGCAACATCATCGCGGTGTAATCCTGCGGCGCGACAATCGTGACAGCATCGGCCAGATCGGTGCGGGCAGCGGCGTAACTGCCCAGCACATTATAGGCGATGGCGATTTTTCCGGTGCTGACATCCTCGATCATCTGGCTGGAACAGCAGTATAGTTTTGCGCCCAAACTGCCCATCAACTCGGTCAACCGCCAAAAGGTTTCAGAGGTGCGGCTGTCTTGGGTGGCAAACAAATATCCCAACCCGCTGGTGCGCACATCATAGGTGCCGATCTTGCCGTCAAACCGGTCGGGGTGGGCGCGCAGCAGGCTGATCAAATCCTGACGGGTCCGTGGCATTTCAAGCCCTTTGAACGCAGCATTCGACAAGACAAATGTTGCAGGCTCCTGGCTGAATGTGAAAACGCTATTGCGCCAATTGCCCCACGCGGGAACCAGCGCTGTCGCAGCCGAGGTATGTTGCAGGGCAAACCCGTCATTGGCCAGCTTGGTTTGCAAATCCATTGCAGATGAAATCGCAATGTCGAATGCTTCGTTTTCCGCCGTGATTGCTTTGCTGACTTCGGCACTCGAGGCGACAACATAATAGACACTGATACTAGGGTTTAGGCTCTGGAATTGCGCAATGATCGGCGCGAAAACCGCCTCGTCGGTGCTTGAAATGATGCGCAGGCGCGCGGTCTCGAACTCGGCCTCAAACAGGGCTTCGCTTTCGATTTCAAACGCAAAAACCGCGACTGGCATCCACATCAGGATGGCAAAGATAAAGTGACGCACGCGCCTGTTCCTTTCGGGTTTTGGGACAATATCAACGCCCCGTTATGGGCCAGAGCCACCTCGTGGGCGATAGTCAGGCCAAGACCCGATCCCACGGTATTGCCGACATTGGTGCCGCGGGCAAAACGGTCGGTCAGCGTGTCTATATCAGCGGCAGGAAACCCCGGACCCTGATCACATATTTTTAGCGAATTTCCCTTAACAGAGACTGTTATTGTGGTTTCTTGCGGCGAATATTTCACCGCGTTGTCAATCAGGTTGGTGACCGCATTCTGGATCAGGATCGCATCGCCGTTGAACCCACCGCCTGCAATGATATCGACATCAAATGTGATATCCTTGAGAGCGGCAACCGGGGTCTGACGCTCCACGACCTCGGCTGCAATCGCGCCCAGATCCAGCGCTTGCTGATCTAGATGATCGGTTCGAAATGCCACCATTGCGTGGTCAAGTAATTGCCCCGCCGCACGGCTGCTTTCGTCGACGGCACGGATCATCTGCTTTAACGCATTGCGGTTCTCTTGCCGGTCCACACGGCGCAGGGTGACTTCGGCCTGCGCGCGCACGGTTGCCAGCGGGGTGCGCACACGGTGGGCGGCCTCGACGATGAAATCCTCGGACCGTGTCAGCGACCGGTCCAGTCGCGAAATGAACGCATTCAGCGCGACCATCAGCGGGGCCATTTCCGAGGGCACCGGCTTGGTCACGGGGCGCAAATCCAGCGGACCGCGCCGCGCCACAGCTTCGGCCACGGCATTGAGCGGACGCACAGTGCTGCGCGCCGTCCAATAGGCAAACAGGCTGGCGACGACAAAATATATCGCCCCAATCAGGATCGCCATGCGCGAGATTTGGGCCAGCTTTTGCGCAAGACCGCCTTGGGTTTGACCCACCACAACGGTCACATCCCTCAGCGTCCCTGCCACAGATAGCGCGCGGGTGACCTGCACCATGCGCAGATCATCGCCGCGGTATGTATCGGTCCATGACACCGCGTCCGCGCCGGGCTTTCCGGGCAAATCGTCATAGCCGGTCAGTGGCACAACACCCATGCCGATGCGGTAAAATACGCGGTCGTCCGATACATTTCCCAGCATCGACAACGCGGCATAGGGGATGTCGACGTTCACCTCGCCTTGCTGCACCGATACGCTTTCCAAAATCGCCGAGGCAGATGCGAAAAGCGTATTGTCTTGTGCCTCGATGGCCAATTGGCGGGCGAAGGATTGGAACAGCACAAATAAAATCGCGGCCAGCACAGCGGCAGCACCAACAAGTTGCAGCATCAAACGCCGCAGAATTGAGCCGCGCTTGTTCATGAAATCGACAGCCTGTAGCCGACGCCGCGCACGGTTGTGATCGTGACTGCGGACCCCGTCAGGTGTTTGCGCAGCCGCCCGACATAGACCTCGATTGCGTTTTCCGACACGTCTTCGTCGGCGGAAAATAATCGGTCCACCAGCTTGGTTTTTGAAAATATCATGTTGGGATTGGCCGCGAACACTTCGAACAGGCGCAGTTCGCGATTGCGCAAATCGATCCGCGCATCCGCCACTTCCAAGGTGCCCGCGAGCCTATCAAAAGCGATATCACCGATTCGCTGCACGTTGGATGTGGCCCCGCCTCGCCTGCGCAAAACGGCGCGCACGCGGGCCTCCAGTTCGGAAAAATCAAAAGGTTTGACCAGATAATCATCGGCCCCGAGGTCCAGAACGCCGACCCTGTCAGAAACCTCTGACCGCGCGGTCAGCACGATCACCGGCACATCCAGCGCGCGTTTGCGCAGCCCTTGCAAAAACACCCGCCCATCCCCGTCCGGCAGCATAATATCAAGCAATATCAGATCGTAATCCGCCGTATCGACAAAGTCACGCGCCGTCGCAAGATCGCCCGCATGGTCAACCGCGTGCCCGTCCAGCACCAGCATATCGCTGATCGCAGCCGCCAGTCTGGCGTTATCCTCAACAAGCAGCAGTCGCATATCTACGCGGCCTTTCAGACAGGTGGTGACAGGTCGGTGTCAGCTTAACATGATTACGTTGTGCATGAACGACGAACATCGTTCTTGTCAAATGGGAGGACAATATGACCAATTTTAACCTGACCCGCCGGGTCATGATGACGGCTGCCGCGGTGGCCATGAGCTTTGGCACATCTGCATTCGCCGCAGGACACCAAGTTGCAGACAGCATTCACTTCTTGATCCCGGGCGGCGCTGGTGGCGGCTGGGACGGCACAGCACGTGGTACGGGCCAAGCGCTGACTGACGCGGGCCTGATCGGCACTGCATCGTATGAAAACATGTCAGGCGGCGGCGGCGGTGTGGCCATCGGTTACATGATCGAGAACGCAGCGAGCCTTGATGACACGCTCATGGTCAACTCGACCCCGATCATTATTCGCTCGCTGACCGGTGTGTTTCCTTACAACTTTTCTGACCTGACGCTTGTGGCAGGCACCATCGGCGATTATGCCGCTTTGGTTGTGCCCGCAAGCAGCGACATCATGGATATGGCCGGCCTACTGGCCGCGTATAAAGCGGACCCACAAGGCACCGCAATCGGTGGTGGTTCAGTTCCGGGTGGTCTTGATCACCTTGTGGCAGCCATGGTGATGAAAGCGGCTGGCGAAGATCCGACAGGCGTGAACTATATTCCATACGATGCCGGCGGCACGGCGATGGCAGGGCTTTTGTCCGGCGAAATCGCAGCACTTTCCACTGGTTTCTCAGAGGCAGTTGCATTGGCTGACGCGGGCGAAGTGCGCATCATCGGTGTGACATCAACTGAGCGCGTGCCCGCCTATGCAGATGCGCCAACAATGATGGAGCAGGGGATCGACACACAGTTTGTGAACTGGCGCGGGTTCTTTGGCGCACCGGGCATGGATCCGGTCAAATTGGCAGCCTACCAGGACGCGCTGGCCAAAATGTATGACACACCAGAGTGGGAAGCCGTGCGTTCGGCCAACGGCTGGGTCAACATCTACAACAACGGCGACGATTTCCGCACCTTCCTCGAGGGTCAGGAAAAGGAAATCGGCGATCTGATGAAAGAGCTTGGCTTCTTGTAAGTCACGCAAACATCAAACGCGGGCGGGGCATAATGTGTCCCGCCCGTTTTTCCATCTCGGGAGGGGACCTCAATGGCGCTGGATCGCTGGATTGCATTGATCATTTTGATGATCAGCATCGCTTACGGATATACCGCATTTTTCACAATGGACGCACAGCTACCGCCGTTCATGCAACGCAACCCTGTGTGGCCGTCCACATTCCCCAAGGTGCTGTCAGTGTTGGCGATTGTCACCTGCCTGTCTATTCTGGTGGGGTTCGAAAAATCGGATGGACAAGCCAAGGAAGGCGACATCGATTACCGCCGCATGGCTGACTACAAGATTGGCCAAGCCGCGATTTTGCTGGCGCTTATGGCCGCATATGCCCTGGGCTTGCGCCCTGTCGGGTTTCTTGCCGCCACCACGATTTTCCTCGTCGCAGGCTCTGTCACCTTGGGTGAGAGACGCTGGCACATTATGATCCCTGTTGCAGTTATCGCAAGCGCGGGCATCTGGTATCTGGTTCAAGAAGTGCTTGGAATTTTCCTGCGCCCTTGGCCTTTCTTTTTAGGGATGTAGGACATGCTTGAAGGACTATTGATCGGCCTGACAACGGCCTTTTCGTTCACAAATATTCTGATGGTCATCGGCGGCTGTCTGATCGGCACCTTCATCGGCATGTTGCCCGGTCTGGGACCGATGTCGATTATCGCGATCATGATCCCCGTGGCCATTTCCATCGGCGATCCGTCTGCCGCACTCATCTTGCTCGCGGGCGTCTACTATGGTGCAATTTTCGGCGGCTCGACCTCTTCGATCCTGATCAACGCACCCGGGGTCGCCTCGACGGTGGCCTCGGCGTTTGACGGCTATCCGCTGACCCGACAAGGCAAAGCCGGCAAGGCGCTGACCGTGGCTGCAATCGCGTCTTTCGCGGGCGGCACAATCGGCGCGGTCCTGTTGATGGTCTTCGCGCCAATGCTGGCCTCCGTGGCGTTGCTGTTTCATTCGGCGGAATACTTTGCGCTGATGGTCGTGGGCCTGTCCGCTATCGCGGCCTTTGCGGGCACCGGTCAGGTCGGCAAGGCGGTGTTGATGACGCTGCTTGGCTTGATCATGGCAACGGTCGGAGAAGGCGCACTGTTCAATGCGCCGCGCTTCACCATGGGCATCATGGACCTGCAATCGGGGTTTGGCTTTATCACATTGGCGATGGCGATGTTTGCGCTACCAGAAGCGATGTATCTGGTGCTTGATCCGTCACGATCCAAAACCAAAGATGGCGGCGAGATCAAGGATCTGCGCATCACCCGCGCAGAGGCCCGCGAGATTGCCCCCGTCATCGGACGCCAATCGATCCAAGGATTTCTGATCGGCGTTTTGCCCGGTGCGGGGGCCACAATCGCGTCTTTCTTGGGCTACGCAGTGGAACGCAACATCGCCTCCAAAGAAGATCAGGAGATGTTCGGCAAAGGATCTCTTAAAGGGCTCGCCGCACCGGAATCGGCCAATAACGCCGCGTCCACAGGCTCGTTTGTGCCGCTGCTGACGCTTGGCATTCCGGGCTCTGGCACCACCGCGATCCTGCTTGGCGCGCTGATTGCGCTGAACGTCACACCCGGTCCGCGCCTGATGATCGACAGCCCGGACATCTTCTGGTCGGTCATCATCTCGATGTATATCGGCAACCTCGTGCTGCTGATCCTGAACCTGCCGTTGATCCCTTACATCGCCAAGGTGCTGCTGGTGCCACGCACCTTCCTGATCCCGTTCATCTTGTTCTTCACGCTGATGGGCGCCTATATCGGGCAAAACAACGCGACCGAACTGCTGATCCTCGTGGGCTTTGGCATCTGTGCCACAATTCTGCGGTTCGCAGATTACCCGCTGGCACCGCTGCTGATCGGGTTCATCCTGGGGTCGATGTTGGAGGACAACTTCAGCCGCTCGATGCAGCTTGAAGGCGGCATCGGCTTTATCCTCGAGCGGCCAATGACAATGGGTTTGCTGGTGGTCGCCGCCCTTTTGGTGATCCTGCCCAGCTACCGCGCGCGTCGGGCACGGCTGCGTCAACAAGGCATTGCTGACGGCGATTAAGATATGTCAGGGTGCGGTCAACGATAGGCCGCACCCTGACCGACCTATCCTGCATTCAAAAAGGATAGAGCCCCATGACACCCCCCTCTGCACGACTTGGCGTTGATATCGGCGGCACGTTTACCGATGTCGTGCTAGAGGTCGATGGCAGGTCTTTCTCGACCAAGGTTTTGACCACATACGCCGCCCCCGAAAACGCGATAATCGATGGCATGGGACAGGTTTGCGGCAAGGCTGGCATCTCGCCCTGCGACATTGTGCAAATCATCCACGGCACCACCCTTGCGACCAATGCGCTGATTGAACGGCGCGGTGCCAAAACCGCCCTTATCACCACCTCCGGCTTTCGCGATGTGATCGAAATGCGCACCGAATCGCGGTTCGAGCAATATGACCTGAACCTCACCCTGCCCGAACCACTGCTGGCGCGGCAAATGCGCTATACTGTGTCCGAACGGGTCGACGCCAAAGGCAATATTCTGATCGCGCTGGACCGCGCCGAGGTTGAACAGGTGGTCAAAACGATCAAAGCGGCAGGCTATGAAAGCGTGGCGGTCGGCCTGCTGCATTCCTATCTGAATGACAGTCACGAAAAACTGGTGCGCGATGTTCTAGACAAGTTGATGCCCGAGGCGATGGTATCGATCTCGTCAGAGGTCAGCCCGCAAATGCGCGAATATGAACGGTTCAACACCGTCGTGGCCAACGCCTATATCAAGCCGCTGATGAAATCCTACCTTGGGCGACTTGCGGGGCGTCTGGCGGGCGAAGGGGCCGATTGCCCGATCTTCCTGATGCACTCTGGCGGCGGTATTATCAGTCTGGAAAGTGCGGCAGATTTTCCCGTGCGACTGGTCGAATCCGGCCCCGCAGGCGGGGCGGTTTTTGCCGCCAACATCGCCGCGCGCTACGGGCTTGACAAGGTGTTGTCGTTTGACATGGGCGGCACCACAGCCAAAATATGCCTGATCAAAAACCAGACGCCCAAAACCTCTCGGGTATTCGAAGTTGCGCGCACTTACCGGTTTAAAAAGGGCTCGGGGATGCCGATCTCGATCCCTGTGATCGACATGGTTGAAATTGGCGCAGGCGGCGGTAGCCTCGCGCATGTGGATGCGATGCGGCAAATTCGGGTTGGGCCGGAAAGTGCCGGATCGGAACCGGGCCCCGCGTGTTACGGACGCGGCGGCGCAAAGCCCGCAGTGACCGATGCCGACCTGATTTTGGGCAAACTTGACCCCGACAATTTTGCTGGCGGGTCGATAAAGTTGAATAAATCAGACTCTCACAAGGCATTAGAGACTGTTTTGGGCGCACCGCTTGATATGGATGCCCAAACCGCCGCCTTTGGTCTGGCCGAGGTTGTGGACGAAAACATGGCCAATGCGGCACGGGTTCATGCGGTTGAAAACGGCGAAGACCTTGCCGATTATACCATGATCGCCTTTGGCGGTGCCGCCCCGCTACACGCAGGCAGGCTTTGCGAAAAACTAGGCGTTGACCGCCTGCTTGTGCCTTTAGGTGCGGGCGTTGGCTCGGCCATCGGGTTTCTGCGTGCGCCGTTCAGTTTCGAGGCCAACAGATCTGTCTATATGACATTGGCGGGCTTTGACGCGGGCATCATCAAGCCGCTTTTGACTGATCTGCAAACCGAAGCCACAGGCTTTGTGCGGACCTGCGATGCGACCTCGGATATCTTGTCGGAATTCAAGGTCTATATGCGCTATTCGGGGCAAGGCTGGGAAATCCCGATTGTGCTGACCCAAGCGCAGGCAATGGCCCCCGACGCTGCCACATTCCAGCGATTGTTCGAAGACGATTACACCAAACTTTTCGGGCGCACGGTGGTCGGCATGGACATCGAAATCACCGTCTGGGCGGTCAATGCCACAACGCCGCCCGCAAAGGTCGCAGCGATCCAGACCGCGACGCCCACCACCCCCGCAAAATCAACCGACCAGCGCGCATTGTTTGACGCCGCTTTGGGCAAACCCGTCGATGCCATCATCGTGGACCGCATGGGCATGATCACCGGACAAACAGTGCAAGGCCCCGCGATTATCGTCGAGGATGAAACCACCATCATCGTGCCATCAACCCGCCAAGCCATCGCGCAACCCGACGGCACAATCGACCTGATCCGCAAAGGAGACCGCATATGACCGCGCCCTCGAACGTCGCCTACCAAGTCATGTGGAACCGTCTGATTTCGATCGTCGAGGAACAGGCGCAAGCACTGGTGCGGACCGCTTTTTCAACCTCGGTGCGCGAGGCGGGCGACCTGTCGGCGGGGGTCTACGATTTTGACGGCCAAATGCTGGCACAGGCCGTCACGGGCACGCCGGGTCACGTCAATGCGATGGCCGATGCGGTCGCGCATTTCATCCGCCGGATCGGGCGTGAAAACATCTTTGAAGGCGACGTCTATATCACCAATGACCCGTGGGAAGGCACCGGCCACCTGCACGACATCACGATGGTCACCCCGTCGTTCCACCACGGCAAACACGTCGGTTTCTTCGCCTGCACCGCCCATATCGTGGACATCGGCGGGCGCGGATTTGGCGCCGATGCAGCCAGTGTCTATGAGGAAGGATTGTATCTGCCGATCATGAAATTCGCGACCCGCGGCACGGTTGACGCGACCCTGATCCGCATTGTGCGCGGCAATGTGCGTGAACCTGACCAGTTGGTTGGCGACATGTATGCGCTGGCGACCTGCAATGATATCGGGCACCGCAGATTGATCGAGATGATGGATGAATTCGGGCTGGATGACCTGTCGGGCATCGCGCATTTCATCCTCGACAACTCGCGGCGGGCGACATTGGAACGCATTGCCGCCCTGCCGCGCAAATCGGCCACCGGCACGCTGACAGTCGACGGTTTCGACACGCCCATTACGCTTCAGGTCAAGGTGACCGTGCACGCCGACCGGATCGTGTCGGACTTTGCCGGGACCTCGGGGTTGGATAAAAAAGGGATCAACTGCCCGCTGGTCTATGCCAAAGCCTACGCCTGCTACGCGCTCAAGGTGGCCATTGCGCCCGAAATCCCCAATAACGCGGCCTCGCTTGCGCCTTTTGAGATCGCAGCGCCGGTCAATTCAATCGTCAACGCCGTGCACCCCGCGCCTGTCGCTTTGCGGCATATCGTGGGCCACTTTGTCCCCGACGCGGTGTTCAATGCTTTTGACCAGATCGTGCCCGGACTTGTGCCCGCCGAAGGTGCAGGATGCCTGTGCAATTTTCAAGTGTCCCTGCGCCCACGTAGCGACGCACCCGCCCCCCAAGGCGCCGTGCGGTCCGAGGTTCTGACGTTTAATTCAGGCGGCTCTGGTGCGCGACCCGACTTTGACGGGCTGAACGCAACCGCATTCCCGTCCGGTGTGATGACAATGCCCGTCGAGGCGACAGAGCACGCAGGCCCCGTCATTATTTGGCGCAAGGAACTGCGCCCCGATTCTGGTGGCGCAGGCAAGCAGCGCGGCGGTCTGGGACAATTCATGGAGGTCGGCGCGCGCGAAGGCCACGAATTCGACATCCAAGCCATGTTCGACCGCGTCGACCACCCCGCAAACGGGCGGCGCGGCGGCGGACCCGGGGCACCCACAACAATCGCGCAAGACGACGGCACAAAGATGAACGGCAAGGGCAAACAGTTTGTGGCCCACGGACGGCGGGTCGTTATGGCATTTCCGGGCGGTGCGGGTTACGGCGCGGCATCCGCGCGACCAAAGGCCAGCGTGATGCGCGATCTGGCCCGCGGCTATATCTCGGTCGCGGTGGCCAAACGCGATTACGCGCTAGCGGACGCAGACATCGCCACCGTTATGGACGCAATCGCATCAGGTCAGGACATTTGATGAGGCTTGCATCCAACCCGTTTACCCACGCGATTGCCCGCGGCGAACAACAGATCGGCATCTGGGCCAGCCTTGCCAACGGGTTTGCCGCCGAGGTGATCGCCAGCGCCGGTTTTGACTGGGCGCTGATCGACATGGAACATTCGCCCGCCGGCTATCAGGATGTGCTGGGGCAATTGCAAGCCTTTGCCGCCAGCGGCACCACCGCCATCGTGCGGCCCGAATGGAACGATCCCGTGGCTGTGAAACGCCTGTTGGACTTGGGTGCGCAGGGGCTATTGTTTCCGATGATCCAATCGGTGCAAGAGGCGCAAAACGCGGTTGCGGCGACGCGCTATCCACCGCGCGGCATACGTGGGGTTTCGGGGGCCACGCGGGCGACAAAATTTGGCCGGATCACCGATTACACATCGCGCGTCGAGGATGAAACCACCGTTATCTTGCAACTGGAAACCGCCGCCGCGATTGCACAGGCCGAACAGATTGCCGCGGTCGATGGCGTCAGCGGGGTTTTCTTTGGTCCCGCCGATATCGCCGCGGATATCGGGCGATTGGGTCAACCGCTGCACGCCGATCTTTGGGCATTGATCCACCCTGCTGCCGCCAAATTGATCGCCGCTGGCATCCCTGTTGGCACGCTGGTCAATGACACCGCATTTGCCGCCAATTTACTGAACGCGGGTTTCACATTTGTGGCCACGGCCACGGACGCCGTCCTATTGGCGCGGGCCGCCGACAGCGCCCTCGCGCAGGTCAAATCGCAGCTTAAGACGCCCTAGAATATAGCGCCGAGGCGATGTCATATGTGTCAAAGCACCGCGCAATCAGGCGGGCGACATGGCGCGCGTGTTCGGTTATTTGGAAACCGTCCTCGCGGCGCTGAATCACTGTGCCAAACCGGTCCATGACCTTTTCAATATCAGCGTCCAAATCGGCGACCATTTCCCCATAGGTCGCGCGCAACTCGGTCAGATCAACGGCAAAATCGCACATGATCATCTCGATCACGCGGGCGCGCAATTCATCCTGGCGCGTCATCGCCACACCGCGATGCCCCGACAATTGCCCCGCCTCGATGCGTTCAATATAGGCGGCGGTGGCACCGGCATTCTGCACATAACCGTCCGCAAAACGCGAAATCGAAGAGGCCCCGATGCCGATCAACGTCGGGCAACTGTCAACAGTGTAGCCCTGAAAATTGCGGCGCAGGTCGCCTGTGCGCGCAGCGATGGCAAGACTATCAAGCGGTTTGGCAAAATGGTCGATCCCGATCTCGGCCATGCCCGCCTGCACAAACCGCGCGGTCGCCATTTCGGACAGCTCGTGGCGCGCGATATCATCGGGCAATGTCTCCTCTTTGATCAGCGTTTGCCGCTTGGCCATATGCGGCACATGGGCATAGCCAAATAGCGCGATCCGGTCCGGATCGAGCGTGAGCACCTGATCAATCGATGCACCCATTTTTTCAAGTGTCTGATGTGGCAATCCGTAAACCAGATCCGCATTCAACGAGGTAATGCCCGCCGCGCGCAGCAGATCAACACAAGTTTTGGTTTGGGCAAAGCTTTGGTGCCGGCCAATCGCGTCTTGCACATCGGGCGCAAAATCCTGAATGCCGATGCTGGCGCGGGTCATGCCGGCATCGGCAAGCGCTGCGATTTTATCCGCGTCCACCATCGTCGGATCAATCTCGACCGAAAACTCAAAATCCGCGGCGGGCGGAATGACATCCATGATGGCGGCGGCAAGGTCGCGGATCATATCAGGTGGCAGGATCGTTGGCGTCCCGCCGCCCCAATGCAACCGGCCCATACGCAAGCCAAACGGGCGCAAGTGGCGCAACCGGTCAAGCTCTTTCTTCACAGTATCGAGGTAGCGGATCACCGGAGAAATCGAGGTTGTTCCTTGAGTGCGGCAGGCGCAAAACCAGCAAAGCCGTTCACAAAACGGAATATGGACATAGACCGAGACAGGCGCGGCAGGAGACAAGCCCCTGATCCGGCTTTCCTGAAAATCGACACCCGTTTCCACCGAAAAGGCGGTCGCGGGCGGATAGCTGGTGTAGCGCGGAACCCGCGCATCAAAAAGGCCAAGTGCGGCTAGGTGTGCATGTTTCATAACGCCGTTTTAGGGGGCGCGCGCTTTGCGCACTTTGACATAGAACAAACCCCAAAAACAAAAACGCCCACCGCAATGGGTGAGCGTTTCCGAAAAGTCTTGGTTGCGCAGGTTTAGCGGCGCAGGCCCAGGCGCTTGATCAGGTCCTGATAACGGGCCTCATCTTTGCCACGGGCATAGTCCAAAAGCTTACGACGCAGAGCAACCATTTTCAAAAGACCACGGCGACCGTGGTTGTCTTTTTTGTGGGTTTTAAAGTGCTCGGTCAATGTTGCAATGCGCGAGGAAAGGATAGCAACCTGAACTTCGGCCGAACCGGTGTCGCCTTCTTTGGTTGCGAATTCTTTCATGATGCGTGTTTTTTCTTCAGCAGTAATCGACATCGGGGTCTCCTTGTCTAAAGGGTGAATGGCGCAATCCGGGATGTCGTCCAGAAAAGCCCGTGGAGGGTCCGCACAAAGGATTCTTTGCGCGGATGGCTGCGTTTAGGTCAAAATGCGTGGAAAAGAAAGTGTTTTATCACACAGGCGTCAACGTGACCGGAATGTCCGCCATATCCAAAGCAGTCAATCCCGCAAAGGTCGCCACGGCGGTATCATCCGCCATCAATAGCACACCTTCATCATTATCAATGAATTGCAGAACCGGCGGGGTGTCGCCCGCGCCATAGGCAATTTCAATGCTATCTTCATCAGGATTGAAATCGTCAACAAACGCATTGCTTTGGGTCTCGAAACCAAACAGGTCGGCACCGTCGCCGCCATTCAGGAAATCACCAACGCCTGCCAACAACACATCATCGCCCGCGCCGCCGTTGAGAAAATCAAAGGACCCGTCATCACGCCCGTCCAGCAGGTCATCGCCGGATCCGCCAAACATGACATCTTCGCCATTGCCGCCGATCAACGTGTCACCGCCCAGCGAGCCCAGCATCGAATCGTCGCCATCGCCGCCAATCAGGATATCGGCACCATCGCCACCATTGAGCGCATCATTGCCATCGCCACCGTCAATCGTGTCATCCCCAACATGACCAAATAACTCGTCGTTGCCCGCCCCGCCATTGACCGTGTCGTCACCGCGACCACCGTGCAATTCGTCATCACCGGCCCCGCCATCGATGGTATCATTGCCATCCTCGCCGCTGACCAGATCATTGCCCGCGCCCGTGACCAACAGGTCATCCGCGTCACCGGCAAACACGATAACATCCTCGCCCGATTGATCCGTTGCGCCTTCACCCGAATCAGATAGCAACTGATCAAGGGTTACAATTTCGGGCGACAGGTCATCTTTTGCCGCATCCGCATCGGCGGCATCCTGCTCGGCTGTGCTCGCGTCGTCAAATTCCGTGCCGGTCATCATGACCGCAGATAACGCCAATCCAAATAGTCCAAGAATAGCAAACATCGTTTATGTTCCGCACATTAGGCCGCCCCGACCACTGTCGTGCCCCTGTCATAGCACAAAACATACAGCCAATGGGTTAATTCGCTCAAACCGGTTAACGCCCTGCAAAAAACGGCCCGAACGCCGCGATCACCTCTTGCGGCGTCTCCTCCATCGCAAAATGACCCGCACTGCAACTTTGATCCGTCACCTGACTGGCCCAGGCCCGCCACAGCCGCGCGGGATCACCCGTTTGCGCCGGAAACCCCGCGCTTGCCCAAAGAAAATGCAGTGGCGCTGCAATCTTGCGCCCCGCGGCAAGATCCGCCTCGTCCAAGGCCTTGTCAACGGTTGCACCCGCGCGGTAATCGGCGCACATTGCGTGCAGATGCGCCGGATCGGCGGCTTGCGCGCGATAGCTATGCAGCGCGTCCGGGGCAAAAACATCCAGTGACTTGTCTCGCGTCCACGCCTGCAACGTCCAGTCGATATAGGCGGCGGGATCGGCCCCGATCATCCGCTCGGGCAATGGGGCGGGCTGCGCCAGAAACGTCCAATGATAGGCTTTCATCGCCAGATTTGCGTCCCAACCGGCCCAAAAATCCCCCGTTGGCACAATTTCGATAATGCCTAGCCGCCGCACCCTTTGCGGATGATCCAGCGCCAGCCGGTAGGCAACTCTTGCGCCACGATCATGGCCCAGAACATGCGCATCCGGCAGGCCCAGCGCATCCATGAGTGCGACAATATCCGCCGCCATCACACGCTTGGAATAAGTCAGATGATCCGCATCATCGGCAGGCGCATCACTGTCGCCATAGCCGCGCAGATCAGGGATGATCACATCAAAATGCTGCGCCAATGCGGGGACGACCTGCGCCCAACAATGGTGGTTCTGCGGATAGCCGTGCAGCGCGATAAGCGGGGTGCCCTGCCCTGCACGGTGCACCGACAACCGCACATCGCCGCATTGCACATAGGACTGCTCAAACCCTGCGATCATGCTGGCGACCACAGGGCGGGTTGTTGGGTGTAACTGATATAAAGCGGATGCTTGGGGTGGCCGTCCTTGGTCAGGCCCAGCGCATAAAGCGGCTGCCGGGTCTGGCGCAACAAGGCGGCCACCTGCGCGCCGCGGTCCAGATGCGCGCCATGCGTGCCCCAAGCGGCAATCACCGTATCGGCCCAAGCGACGCCCTCTTGGATCGTCAGATCATTTTCGGGGCCAACAGGATCAGCCGCCGCGCGCATGTTGCGCGGATCGGTGTCGCGCCATGCGAATATATTGGTCACCCGAAACGCACCAAACCCCAAGGCGCGGGCACGACGCTCGCAGCGTTCCACGGTGGGATCATTCTGCGCTTCGGTCGCGGTGGACGGGTTGAGCATGACAAACAACGCGCGCATGCCGCCCACATCCCAAACGCGGGTCAAAGCATAACGATACCTCTCGCAATCAGAATAGATCGCGGTGGATTTGGACAGCAATGTATCATGGTGACGGGTAATCATGGGCGCAGCTTACGCCAACCGCAGATGGGTTAAAACCCATCACTCGGGGCGCACAAATACACGGCTGGGGTGCAATTCGCCACTGCGGTAATGCCCGACCGCAACGGCCTGCCCCTCATGGCTTGCCCAGACTTCCTGATCATACTCCAACCCGCTGGCAAACACCGTCGCAGCATTGCCGTTGCGCAATTTTGTCAGGCTCGCCGCGGGGCAGGTCACTTGCTCCAGATCCGCCAACCCGATCTCGAGCGGCTGGATAAACCCGTCCAGTTCGGGCGTCTTGGCCAGCGCATCAACCTGATCAAGCGTCACTGCGTCCGCCACATCAAACGGGCCGGACCAAATCCGGCGCAACGTCAAAACATGTCCGTAACAACCCAATGCGGCCCCCAGATCGCGCGCAATCGACCGAACATAGCCGCCCTTGCCGCAGGTCATCTCCAACACCACATGATCGGCGTCTGGCCGTTCAAGCATGATCAATGCCTCGACCCACAGCTCTCTTGCGGCCAAGGTCATCTCTTCGCCGTCACGGGCTTTCTTATAGGCGCGCACCCCGTCGATCTTGACGGCGGAAAACTGTGGTGGGACCTGCATCACATCACCGACAAACGCGCCCAGCGCCTCCTTGATCTCGGCGTCGGCGGGGCGCAGGTCAGCGGTCGAAATCACCTCTCCCTCTGCATCATCGGTATTGGTCGCTTGGCCCAAACGCACGGTAAAGGTATAACACTTCAGCGCGTCGGTGATAAACGGCACCGTCTTGGTGGCCTCGCCCAGCGCAATCGCCAAAACACCGGTCGCTTCGGGGTCAAGCGTGCCCGCATGGCCCGCCTTTTTCGCGTCCAGCGCCCATTTCACCTTGTTCACAACTGCGGTCGACGTGATACCCGCAGGCTTGTCAATCACCAGCCACCCCGACAGATCGCGGCCTTTGCGTTTACGTCCCATATGTCACCCAAGTTCCATGTCATTGTCGGGGGCAGCTAACCGCGCCCGCGCCCCGCGTCAACTATTGCACAACGCCGACAATCGGACCCAAGCGAAATCCGAAATCGGACCGGCCCAGTTCAGGGGCATATAACCGCGACACCCTGCCATCAAAATACAGCGCATTGGGGGTCTCCAGAACATCGCGGAAAAACACTCCAAACTCGTAGAAAGTGACCGGCGTGTTGGCAATCACAAACACCGCTGTGCGCCCATCGGCACTGGTGCCCACACCATTGCGGATATTCCTTGAAGTGCTGTCTTTCAAAAACTTCGGATGCAGCGCGCCATCAATCACCAACATCGGACCCGATTGGGTGGCATCGCGACAGACCGGCGCCTCGCGGACAAACTGTAGGGTCTCGTAAACCTGCGCGGTCTCGTCATTGAGACAAAACACACCGTTGGGCAGCAAACCAAAGTTACCGGGACCCGCATTGGGGATCACCCGCATCGCCTCGACACCGTCTTGCACGTAATACCCGACAGGCGCGCGGTCCTCGTGAAACATGCCCGCATTCATGGCAAACGCCAGCGCTCGATCGCCCAGCGTATCGTTCACATTGACAAAATTGCCCAGAATGTTGCCATCCTCGTTACGCAAAAACAGGCGCAGATCCTCGGACGGGACATCAACCGTGCACACGGTATAGCGGTTGTCCTGTGATGTAATATCCTCGCAGGTCACCGCCGCCGCAGGGCTCGCCCAGAGCAGCGCCAGAAACGCCCAGCGCTTCACTCGTCCAAATCCTGCTTTACATGACTTTCCGCAAGCAGGGCGGCGGTGGCATCCATCTGGTCAAAGGTGCCGTCAATCTCGAAGCGCAGCTCGGGGGCGTGCTTCATCGACCCACCCTTGACAACAAGATGCCTGATCTCGTGACGATTCCGGCGCAGCGCCAACAACGCCTCGGCCTTCTGCTCGCCACCCAGCGGCAGCACAAAGGCGGTCGCAATCCGCAGATCGGGCGACATGCGCACCTCGCCCACGGTAATCATAAAGCGCGACAACTCGGGATCGTGCACTTCACCACGTTGCAAGATCGCCGAAAGATCACGGCGGATCATCTCGCCGACCTTCAGCATACGTTGGGTGGGCGCGCGCCCGTCTCTGGATGTGTTTTTAGCCATACCGCTCATGTAATGTGTTCCGGTCAAATTGCCAAGCGGCGGTTGCAGGCAAGGCCACAGACCGCGCAAGTCTTCTCATGCTCCGGTCTGGATTCCCGTCCAGACACCCGATACCAATCACCGACCAGACCAAGAGGCCGCGTATGACACAAACATTGATCGTGATGGCACATCCCGCTCGCGGGTCTTTCACCGGATCATGGGCCGCGGCCACGGCGCGTGCCTGCCTTGCTGCGGGCGGGTCTGTGTCGCGGTCGGATCTGGTGCAAGACGGCTTTGATCCTGTGGAACGCTTTGACCACTACGCCGATAGCGCTGGACATGACGTGCTGAAATCGCAGGAACAGGCGTCGCAGACTGGCGGCCTTCCGGCGGATGTCACCGCGGAAATCACCAAATTTCAGGCCGCAGACCGGATTATTCTGCATTTTCCGATCTGGTGGTTTGGACCGCCTGCAATCATCAAAGGCTGGTGCGACAGGGTGCTTGCACATGGCGCCATGCACACCACCGGCGAGCGGTTTGACACTGGCCGGTATCGTGACAAAACCGTGCTGTTTTGCGCCAGCACCGGCGCGCAGCAAAGCGAAAGCGGACCGGACGGCAAAGAGGGCGATGTGCGGATGCTGCTGTGGCCTTTGGCCTATACGTTCCGGTATCTGGGCTGCAAAGTTGCCCAGCCACAGATCGTGCATGGCGTTCACGGATACTGGACAGGCGCGGACAAGGCAAAAACCCGTGCGCGGCTGGCCGCTCGCCTGACTGCGCATGAGGGTGTGATCGCCGGCTTTGACCAACTTGCGCTGATGCGGTTCAATCCTGATGATGCATTTGATGAAAATGGCCGCTTACGCGCCGATGCGCAAAGCGTTACACCCTTCATCACCCATACCTGACGCTCTGCCATATTTCCAATTGGTCACACTGCCAGGATTGGGCCTGAAACTACCAAAACGGGGACACCGGATGACGGTCCAGATTAAAGCGGATGGCAATGCCAACCTGTTCGGCAGCCTGTGGATGATCGCGGCGATGGCTGTTTTCGCCATCGAAGACGCCTTGATCAAAGCGCTCTCGGCCACCCTGCCCATGGGCCAGATCATGATCATTTTCGGCAGTTTCGGCGCGGTCCTGTTCGCCCTGATCGCGCGCTCGAAGGGCCAATCTCTGCGCAACCCCGATGTGCTCTCCAAGCCGATGCGCATTCGCGTGGGCTTCGAGATCACCGGACGGCTTTTCTACTTTCTGGCACTCGCCCTGATCCCGCTATCCGCCGCCACCGTCATCTTGCAAGCGACACCATTGGTCGTCGTGGCAGGGGCCGCGATTGTGTTTGGCGAACAGGTCGGCTGGCGCAGGTGGACCGCCATCTTCATCGGGCTGGCAGGGGTTTTGATTATCCTCCAGCCGGGCAGCGACGGCTTTTCCGCGCTGTCGATCCTTGCAGTCATCGGGATGCTTGGGTTCGCTGGGCGCGATCTGGCCAGTCGGGCCGCACCTGCCTCGCTGAGTGCGACGGTATTGGGGGTCTACGGGTTTTTGGCTGTGGTCGTCGCAGGCGTTGCATTTGCCTTATGGGACCAAGCGCCATTTGTGCGCCCCGACAGCCAAACCGCGACCTACCTGCTGGGCGCAATCGTGGCAGGTGTGGCGGCCTATACCTGCCTGATGACCGCGATGCGCACCGGCGACGTTTCGGCAGTGACCCCGTTCCGCTACACCCGCCTGATCTTCGGGATTGCTCTGGGCGTCATTCTATTTGGAGAACGCATCAGCACTGCCATGATCATCGGCTCCGCCCTGATCGTCACCTCGGGCCTGTTCATCTTGTGGCAAAGCAAACGGGCACGGCGGCGCGCGCTTTAACCCCGCCGCAAAACCGCCTATACCCCACACCATTCGCACACAAAGGACACGCCCCCATGACCAATACACCCGGCATCGTAATCACTGGCGCATCTGGGCGCATGGGGCAAATGCTGATCAAAACCGTGATGGCGTCGGACAAATGCCACCTTGCAGGGGTTCTGGAACGGACCGGCCATGCCTGGGTCGGGCAAGACATCGGCACCGCGATGGGCATGGGCGAGATGGGGGTCACCGTCTGCGACGACGCGCTCGACGTCTTTGCATCCGCCCAGGCCATCATCGACTTCACCGCCCCCGCCGCGACCGTCGCCTTTGCGGGCCTCGCCGCGCAAGCGCGTGCCGTGCATGTGATCGGCACCACGGGGCTGTCAGACACCGACCTCAAGGCTATCGATGCTGCCGCGCGTCATGCGGTGATCGTGCGGGCGGGGAACATGTCGCTGGGCGTGAACCTGCTGACCAAACTCACCGAAAAGGTGGCCGCCGCACTCGACGACGACTTTGATATCGAGATTATCGAGGCGCATCACCACCATAAGGTCGATGCACCGTCCGGCACCGCTTTGATGCTGGGCGAAGCGGCAGCAACAGGGCGCGGCGTCAAGCTGTCCGATGTGTCCGACAGTGGCCGCGACGGGATCACTGGGGCGCGCAAACGCGGCGACATCGGATTTGCATCCATTCGGGGCGGCGATATTGTCGGCGAACACGACGTATTATTCGCCGCCGCCGGCGAGCGGATTACCCTGCGCCATGTGGCCACCGACCGCGCGGTTTTCGCGCGCGGCGCTCTCAAGGCGGCACTTTGGGGACAAGACAAAGCACCCGGCGCATATGATATGATGGATGTTTTGGGGCTGTAATACACCAATTGTGAACCAAAAAGACTGATCCTGCGTATGAGTGACACATTCACGCAGGATAACCCCGATGACCCGCATGTTGCTGATCGCCGTTTTGAGCCTCGCCCCTATCGCCGCGCAGGCCTTTGAACGGGTCAGCGAAAGAAACACGTTTCTGTTACTTATTTCGGGGAAATCCCTGTCAAACCGTCTTTACGGCGTAACACTGCAAGTTTTCCCCGACGGCGATATTGCGGGCCGTGCGCTGGGCTGGGACATCACAGGCGCATGGACCTGGGAAAACGGGTATTTCTGCCGCGATATGGCGTGGGGCGACGACCCGATCCCCTATAACTGCCAATTGGTCGAAGCGCAGGGCAACGAGATGCGTTTCACATCCGATCAGGGCGCAGGTGATACGGCTTCGTTCAAGCTGCGGTAAGGGGTCGTCTTGTCTGGCCGCGGCTTATGTGGTTTGAGCCTGTCAACAACCGACAAAAGGCCAACGCCCATGACACCCAGACCCGGAATCCGCCACATCGTGTTCTTTAGCGCCAAAGACAAAGCCGATATTCCAAAAATCGTATCTGGCCTGCAAGAGCTTGGCAAAATCCCGCATTCCGATGTGTTCGAGGTGCGCGAAAACACCAAAGGCGACGCATGGTCCGGCGAAGTGGACGTGATTGTCTACGCCGAGTTCGCAAATAACGACGCCCTTGCCGCATATAAGGCCGACCCGATCTACGCCCATGCCATAACCGTGGTCAAACCGCTGCGTGACTTGCGGATCGCGGCAGACTTCTAAAGGGACCCCACCCGTGGCCAATCGCGTTCTCTTTGACACCGGACCACAGGGCAGCGGGCTGTCGTTTACCGATGCCGCACGGATCATCCGCGCCGACACCCCCGATCAGGTTGGCCCCGCGCTCGCCCAAATGGAACGCGCACAGCGCGACGGGCATTGGCTGGCAGGGGCCGCCAGCTATGAACTGGGCTATATGTTTTCGCACAAATTGCGCGAGCTGATGCCGCCAGACCGCGATGTGCCGCTGCTGCATTTTGGGGTTTTTGACGCACCCACAACAGGCACGCACATGCCCCCGAGCGACACAGCCACGCTCTCCACGCCCATGCCTGCGTGGTCACTGGCGGATTACACCACCGCATTCGACCGCGTAAAAGACTACATCGGCGCAGGCGACATCTATCAGGCAAATCTGACCTTCGCGTTAACCTGCACCCGCACGGGCTCTCTGGACGCACTTTACGCACAGCTCAAATCCAAACAGGCGGTGCCCTTCGGCGCGCTGGTCGACCTGGGCGGTCCTGCGCTTTTGTCGCGCTCGCCCGAATTGTTCTTTGCCATCGACGCCAACCGGACCCTCAAAGCGCGCCCCATGAAAGGCACCGCCCCGCGCGGCAGCACCCCTGCCAAAGACGCAGCCCTTGCGCAATGGCTACAAAAATCCGAGAAAAACCGCGCCGAAAACCTGATGATCGTGGACCTGTTGCGCAATGACATGAGCCGGATTTCAGACATCGGCTCGGTCAAGGTGCCGTCGCTTTTCGCGGTGGAAACCTACGCCACGCTACACCAGATGACCTCGTCGATCACCGCGACCCTGCGCGCAAACGTGACCCTGAGCGAAATATTCGCGGCACTCTTTCCCTGCGGCTCGATCACCGGCGCACCCAAAATCCGTGCCATGCAAATCATCCAAGACCTCGAGACCACCCCGCGCGGTGCCTACTGCGGCGCCATCGGCTGGATCGCGCCTGACGGGGCCATGTCGTTCAACGTCGCGATCCGCACGCTGACCTGCTTTGAAGACAACAGTGTCACGCTCAACGTCGGCGGCGGCGTGGTCTATGACAGCGACGCAGGCGGCGAATACGCGGAAGCCCTTCTCAAAGGACACTATGCCGCGTTAGACTAGGTTCAGTGCGGCCAAAATTGGTCGCAGGGCCTACATTTATGCACTGTCCATTTTGCGTCGATCAGTTGAAATCGCCGCCCAAACATCTGCATCGCCACTTGAATACGGAGCTTTTCATGATCGGAATTTCTGCTGCCATATTGATTATCCCAGCAATTCTTGTGGCACTGGTCTGGAAAATTTGGCGTCCGAATTGGCTTGGCTTTAGGGACAAATCCCTTTGGGACTGGATTGGCGTTCTTGCTGTCCCGATGGTTGTCGGCTTTGCCACGTTTCTTCTTTCTGCCGCGCAAGCGAAAATTGAACGCGACCGTTCATCGGAAAATGGTATCCGTCCGGTTGTCCCGCTCTGACGGGGGGAAGGAGTGCCTGCTAGATGTC
>CAXBKX010000017.1:0-93779 GCA_963976475.1 uncultured Rhodobacterales bacterium | reverse complement strand
AGGCACGTCACGCGTCAGGAACACATCAAATCAATGGGCTGGAACCGCCGCATACCGAGTTCATGGATGGAGCGCAAAACATCGTGCTGATTGGCGGTCCTGGCACAGGCAAAACTCATGCCGCCACAGCCCTCGGGGTTCAGGCGGTCGAGCATTACCGTCGAAAGGTGCGCTTCTTCTCGACCATTGAACTGGTCAATGCGCTTGAATTGGAAAAAGCAAAAGGCAAAGCGGGACATCTTGCTGAAAGCCTGACCAAGCTTGATCTCGTGATCCTTGATGAGCTCGGCTATCTGCCGTTTAGCGCGTCGGGCGGCGCGATGCTCTTCCATCTGCTGAGCAAACTCTATGAGCGAACCAGCGTGGTCATCACCACAAACCTCAGCTTCAGCGAATGGGCCACGGTCTTCGGCGATGCCAAGATGACAACTGCCTTGTTCGACCGTCTTACGCACCGCTG
This sequence comes from uncultured Rhodobacterales bacterium, assembly GCA_963976475.1. Taxonomy (GTDB): domain Bacteria; phylum Pseudomonadota; class Alphaproteobacteria; order Rhodobacterales; family Rhodobacteraceae; genus Yoonia. The sequence continues at coordinate 93,319 of CAXBKX010000017.1, read as the reverse complement.
CCACATATTGGAGACCGGAAATGACAGCTTCCGCTTCAAGGCAAGCTCAGCTGAGATGGCTCGGAAAAAGAAGGAGGCCAGTAATGTCTTGACCCCGGCATGAACCAATAAACATAACTTAGAGATGGCTCACTTCTCGATGGAAAACCTGGCTCACTTCTGCATGGAAATTAACAGTAGTATGTTCCGCTTCTTAAAACGACACTCATCGAACCACCTTACCGCAAAATTGTGTTACAAACTGTGTAGCAAAACAGGCTGAAATTGGTAGGGGCTTGCTGGCGGCAATCGTTAAAATAGCACCCAAGCCGTTGATTTTAAACATTAAAATAATTTTTTGGGTGCGTTTTTATGGCGGAGACGAAGGGATTCGAACCCTCGAACGAGTTACCCCGTTACTCCCTTAGCAGGGGAGCGCCTTCGACCACTCGGCCACGTCTCCGCTGACCCGTTTAGGGATTAGTTTGGAGGGGGGCAAGAGGCAAAACGGCAGAAATCTGCGGTAGATCCGCGTATGACCGGCGTATGATTTGCGTATCACGGTTTTATGTGGGTCTACTGGACCAGCAAGATTGGATTGCGGAGCCAAAATAGCGGTGGCTGGACTTCACTGGATGAATGTTTACAGTTTGGTCAACATTTTTATCGGAGCAGGTTTTTCTATCAGATATCTGGGACTGGGCGAATGCCAATAGTGGTGGATTGGCGCTGATTAGTTTACTGGTCATTCCCGCCAGCTTTTTTTTCGCATTTATAGGACGTCATCGGCAAGGCGTCGCACTTGAGAAAATGCTGCGCGATCCTGCCTCTTGGGATGTCTTGGCGGCGCGGTATCGGCAGGGGCGTAGTGCGGCCTATTTTGGCGCACTTGAGCGGACTTTGCGATTTGCGGCGCGCTGGTATGGCGACAGGTTGCTGTCGTGGCGGGCCTATGGCGTTAGCCTTGCGATTGCCTATTTCTACCCTTTTATTGCGCTTGTTTTGGGGTGGGGATTTTTCAATATCTGGGCCCCTGCGGGCGTGGAATTGTTCAAAGATACGGCCCGCGGGTTTGAACGGGGCTGGCGGCTTGCTGTGTTCATTTTTGGCCTGAGCGGCGCAGTTTATATTGCGAAAAATGCAGAGGATTTTTCGGATTTTATTGCTGCCCGGCTGTTCAAAGCGGGTGACACTCCCAACACCCGAACCGGTTTTCTACCGAAGGCGGTTCGGGTGTTGTTGGAAGCCGCTGCCGCTGCCGCTGCCGCTGCCGCTGCCGCTGCCGTTGTCGCTGCCGCTGCCGGTACCGGTGCCGGTGCCGTTGTCGCTGCCGCTGCCGGTGCCGGTGCCGCAGCCGTTGCCGCTGCCGCTGCCGTTGCCGTTGCCGCTGCCTTTGCCGTTGCCGTTGCCGTTGCCGGCAATTTCGAAGTGTCCGCGATCATCTTTCTGATTTATTTTATTCTACCGCTTTTGAATGCGGCCGCAGATATGGCTTCACTGGCGATTACGCGCGGATTTTTGGCGAAAGTGTATCAGCAACGCCCTGCAGTGTGGGTCATCATCGGGCAGATGGTTCTGGATTTGGTTTTGGCCGCTGTTTGTTTGGCTGCGCTGATTGCATCGCTGATTGCGGTGCTTTCAATCTGGGCGCTGTTCAGTCCTGCGACCGCACCATTTGATTGGCTGACTTACTGGCAGCGCGTCAAGGCCGACCCGCGCGAGGGTGCCGCGCTATATGCAATGGCGGTCACCACGCTGATCCCGACTGCGATTCATCTGATTGCGGGGTTAGGCGCGGTTTGGTCGCAGAAATCGAGAGTGTTGTTGCCTGTGGCGCATAGCTTGGCGGCGCAACCCAAAGACAAGCCGTTTGCAGAGGTTGATATTGACGAGATGATGCGCGGCATTGGCCATGCAACGCTGTGGGGCTATTTCTGGGCGGGGCTGGTTGTACTCGTCTTGTTTGCCGCGCTATTGCGCGCGTCTTATGCGGTATTGTTTTAGCGGTCTGCCCACGCAAGTTTGCCTGTGGGTTTGCCGGAGCCTGGCAAGAGTGTGGGCGGTTGTGAGGGTGGTGAGCGCAGCATTCCAGCCTAGGCGGCGCGCGCAGGTCTTTGCTATGTATTAAACAAAAAGTGCATCACGTCGCCGTCTTTGACAATATAGGTTTTGCCTTCGGCTTTCATTTTGCCGGCTTCTTTTGCGCCTTGTTCGCCGCCCAAGGTGACAAAATCATTGTAGCCGATGGTTTCGGCGCGGATGAAGCCACGCTCGAAATCGCCGTGGATCACGCCCGCGGCTTGCGGCGCGGAGGTGCCCTCTTTGATGGTCCAGGCGCGCGCCTCTTTGGGACCGACGGTGAAATAGGTTTGCAGGTGCAAAAGCTCATAACCTGCGCGGATCAGCCGGTCGAGGCCGGGTTCTTCAAGGCCCATTTCGCCCAAGAACATCTCTGCCTCGTCCGCATCAAGCTGGCTGATTTCTTCCTCGATACGGGCCGAGATCACAACGTGGCTGTTGCCTTGGGATGCGGCCATAACGCCCACGGCGTCGGATTGTGCGTTGCCTGCGCCTGCGCTGTCCTCTTCGACGTTGCAGACATAGAGGACCGGCTTGGAGGTCAAGAGCTGTAACATGCGCCACTGCTTTGCGTCATCGGCGTCAACAGTGACGGTGCGCGCGGGCTTGCCGTCGTTCAGTGCCGCAAGGGCGGCTTTCAACAGGCGGTCTTGGTCGGCTGCATCTTTGTCGCCGCCGCGCACTTTGCGCCCCAGGCCTTGCAGGCGCTTTTCGATGGATTCCATGTCAGCGAGCATCAACTCGGTCTCGATGACTTCGGCGTCCTCGACCGGATCAACGCGACCCTCGACATGGGTGATGTCGTCGTCTTCAAAGCAGCGCACCACATGCGCGATGGCGTCGCATTCGCGGATGTTGGCGAGGAACTGGTTGCCCAAGCCTTCGCCCTTGGAGGCGCCTTTGACGAGACCTGCAATGTCGACGAATGTCATACGTGTCGGGATGATGTTTTTGGAGCCTGCGATGGCGGCGAGTTTATCAAGGCGCGCGTCTGGCACGGCCACGTCACCCACATTGGGTTCAATGGTGCAGAACGGAAAATTGGCGGCCTGTGCGGCGGCGGTTTTCGTCAGCGCATTGAACAGGGTCGATTTGCCAACGTTTGGCAGACCCACGATACCCATTTTAAAACCCATCCGACATTCTCCTGATTGCTTGGCGGCTCTTCTATGGTCAGAATTGTTTTGCCGCAAGTCGAACCGTGTTAATACAGGAGATGGAGGCCTGTTATGGACATTAAACCTTATCTCTTTTTCAACGGCACTGCACGGGATGCGGTGACTATGTATGCGGACATCTTTGGCGTGCCTATGCCCGAGATGATGACAATGAAAGATGCGCCCGAAGGGATGGATATTCCCGCAGAGCGCCGTGATTGGGTGATGCATTGCGAAATGAAGATCGGCGGCGGCGGGATTTATCTATCGGATGATTTTGCCAACAACTGTGCGCCAATGGAGGGTAGCTCTTTGATGGTGAGCCTGCCGACGTCGCGCGAGGCCAAGCGGGTTTTTGACGATTTGGCCGAAGGTGGCGATATCACGATGGCTTGGGAGCCGACGTTCTGGAGTGCGGGTTTCGGCACGTTGACCGACAAATTCGGCATTCGCTGGATGGTTGGCACAGATGAGGTCCCCTGATTGGGATTGCCTTTCGCCCCCCTTTGACGCAAACCTGCGGTGATATTTTCCAAGGGGACAACCATGAGCCGTATCGACGCCAAATTTGCCGAATTGAATGCTGCTGGAAAGAAGGCGTTTGTTGCTTATGTGATGGCGGGTGATCCGGATTATGACAAAGGGCTCGAGATCGTGAAAGGCCTGCCTGCGGCGGGTGTGGATATCATCGAGCTGGGCATCCCGTTCACCGATCCGATGGCTGATGGCATCACGATCCAGCTTGCCGGCCAGCGCGCCTTGGCCAATGGGCAGACGCTGGAAAAGACGCTGCAATATGCGCGCGAGTTGCGCAAAACCGATGATACGACCCCGATTGTATTGATGGGCTATTACAACCCGATTTATGCGCGCGGCGTGGACCGGTTTTTGCTCGATGCGGTCGCTGCCGGCATTGACGGGCTGATCATTGTCGATCTGCCGCCCGAGGAGGATGCTGAGCTTTGCATCCCGGCCCAGGCCGCTGGCATTAACTTCATCCGGCTCGCGACACCCACGACCGATGATAAACGCCTGCCAAAAGTGCTGCAAAACACCTCGGGCTTTGTCTATTATGTCTCGGTCACCGGCATTACCGGCACTGCGGCCGCGCAGGCGCGCGATGTGGCCCCAGAGGTGGTGCGCATCAAATCCAAGACAGATTTGCCGGTGATTGTGGGCTTTGGTATCAAAACACCACAGGCCGCCGAAGATATCGCGCGCATTGCTGATGGCGCGGTTGTCGGCTCGGCGATTGTCGAACGCATTGGTGCGGGTGACAGTGCGGCAGATGTTTTGGCGTTTGTAAAATCGCTGGCGGACGGCACCCACAAAGCCTAAGCCTCTTGCCATTTTCTGTGTCCAATCAAACTCCCGCCGGAGGCTCTAGCATTGCGGCTTGCGCGAACCTTCCATAATTGGTAATACTTACATACCAATTTAGCGGAAAGGTCGCGCCATGCCCATCATCACCACCATTGCGGACCTCAAGCGTCTGCATAAGCGCCGCACGCCAAAAATGTTTTACGACTATGCCGAAAGCGGCAGTTGGACCGAGCAGACCTTCCGCGAGAATACATCCGATTTTGACCAGATCAGGCTGCGCCAAAAGGTGGCCGTTGATATGACCGATCGCACCACCAAATCCCAGATGATCGGGCAGGATGTGGCTATGCCCGTGGCGCTTGCACCTGTCGGGTTGACGGGGATGCAATCGGCGGACGGAGAAATAAAGGCAGCGCGTGCGGCCGAAAAATTCGGGGTGCCCTTTACCCTGTCGACGCTCTCAATCTGTTCCATCGAGGATGTAGCCGAGACCACAACCAAGCCGTTCTGGTTTCAGGTCTATACATTAAAAGACGATGATTTCATGCGCCGCTTGTTCGAGCGCGCCCGCGCGGCTCGATGTTCGGCCATCGTCATCACGCTTGATCTGCAAGTGCAGGGCCAGCGCCACAAGGATCTGAAAAACGGCCTGTCCGCTCCGCCCAAACTAACCGCCGCCAGCATCGCCAACCTCGCGACGAAATGGGGCTGGGGCCTGCAAATGTTGCAAACCAAGCGGCGCAGTTTCGGCAATGTGATCGGCCATGCCAAGGGTGTCTCGGACCCCACTTCCCTGTCGTCATGGACGGCTGAGGCCTTTGATCATGCGCTGGATTGGAAGCGCGTGGCCAAGCTGATGGAAATGTGGGGCGGCAAGGTGATCTTGAAGGGTATTCTGGACGTGGAAGACGCCAGGATGGCTGCAAAACTGGGCGCGGATGCGATTGTCGTGTCAAACCACGGGGGTCGTCAATTGGACGGGGCCTTGTCGTCGATCCGCGTGCTGCCTGCGATTTTGGATGCGGTGGGCGATAAGATAGAGGTCCATATGGACAGCGGGATCAGGTCGGGTCAGGACGTGCTCAAGGCGCTGAGCATGGGGGCCAAGGGCACCTATATTGGCCGCGCTTATATCAACGGATTGGGCGCGATGGGAGAGGCGGGCGTGACCAAGGCGCTGGAGGTGATCCACAAAGAGTTGGACACCACAATGGCCTTGTGCGGGCGGCGGGATGTGACCAAGCTTGATCGAGATAACCTGCTGATCCCAAAGAATTTTGCCGGTGACTGGCTCTAGCGGTTTCCGTCTGCACGGGGCATTTTTGCGACGCTGACGGCCAGTGGCACGACGATCAGGATCAACACGGCCACGGCGCCAAAGGCAAAGCGCAACCCGAAAGCCTGGGACAGTTGCCCCATCAGGACGGGGGCGATGAAGAACCCTGCAAAGCCCAGCACCGCGACTTTGCTGATCGCTTCGGTGCGCAGGTGCGGTTTGACGATCCGCCCGACCAGCGCCAGCCCCAAAGGGCCGATCACCGAAACCCCGAGCCCCAGGATGCCAAAGCCCGCATAGGCCATCATCGGGGATGGGGCCAAGGCCGCGATAAGGGCCCCGAGCGATGAAAGCGTTGCAGCACTGACCAGCACGGTAACGTCGCGCACATGCGCAGAGATCGCCTGTCCCGAAAACCGCCCGAAGGCCATGGTAAAGCCAAGCATGGCGGGGCCAAGCGCGCCCTCGGCCGCCCCGCCGCCAAGTGTGCGCTCGATGTGCAGCGCGGACCATGTTTCCACGCTGGCCTCTGACATGAAGGCCACAAGCACGATGAACCCCGCCATCAGAATCGGCCAGAGCGGGTAGCGCCCTGTTGTGTCGTCATCAGGGGCCACAACGGCGACATCCATGCGCAAGAACGGCGCCATCAGGATCGAGACCGCGCCAAAGCCTGCAAAGACCACAACTGGCGCAATGTCAGCCTCGCGGGCCAGCCCAGTGAGCGTGGCTGCAATGGCGTAAGCCAATGAAAACATGGCGTGGTTTGCGTTCATCAGGGGGCGGTTATGCTTTGCCTCCAGTTCCGAGACGCGCGCGTTCATCACCACATCAAGCAGCCCCGAGGCCATGCCCACCAGCCCCATCGTCAGCGCGAAAATCGCGGGCACGGCGACCTGTGCGGGCAACAGCCAGACCAAAGCCAGCATCACCACGCCCGCTTGCATCGCGCGGGCCCCGAGAATTTTATCGGCTTTGGGAGCCAACCACATTGACGACACCAACCCCGTCGCAGAGCCCAGCAACAGCAGCCCAAAAAGCGCGTCATTGGCCCCGAGCTGTGCTTTGATCACCGGCACATAGGCGGCAAAGCAGCCCCAGAACAGCCCGACAACCACAAAGGCGGCGGCGGGACGGCGAGAGATGGAAAGTGCGGAAATAACTGACATGGCGCCAGTGCTGTCGGAAAAATTTTCCCAAAGCAAGTTTCAAAGTGAGAGGGCGGAGGTAAAACCGGTGCCTTCGCGCATGCAGTAGCCCGTAAACAGATCGGGGCCGCGCTGTTCAAGCGCGGCCCCGACAGTGTTTTGGTTGGCTTTGTTTAAATCTCGAATGGGCGCGGTGCCACGACCTGTTCCATCAGGTTGTTGTCCCAGTCACCCTCGACCACAAAGTGCGCAAGTCCGCCCAGCAGGACCGCTTCGATCAGGTTGTGGGTGACATAGGCGTATACGCCCGGTTGTTGGAAGGTATACATCGCAGCCATCGCGGTGCCGCCGCGCACAAACCATGTCTCGACATCTGTCAAAGGTGGCACAGAGAAGGATGTTTCCCAAACGTAGTCGCCATGCCCGCCGATCACATGTGGGCGTGAATCGCGGTTGGCCTGGTTGTGGACCATCAAAACGGTTTCACCGACTTTGAATTTCAAGGCGTTGTCGCCTGTCAGAGCGCCGACTGCACCGTTGAACACCACATGGGACGGGGTCAATGTGCGCATCGCATCAAGGCTGTCGGCATAGTCGTCGCCTGCAACTTCATAGTCGATGTAATCGCCGTTTTCATCCTTGGGCAGGTAGTAGTCCTGCTCGCCCATATAGGCGATGCTGTCGTATTTCAGCGCATTGCCATTTTCGTCTGTCAGGCCCTCGCGGGGCAAGACCATGACGGCGCCGTTCATGCCGTGTGTGGTGTGGTAAGGGATCATCGCGCCGCCGGGTGCGCAGTGATAGGTAAAGCAGCCCGCTTTTGTGGCTTTCCAGCGCAGCACAGCCTCTTCGCCGGGAAAGATGTGTGTCAATGCGGCGCCGCCAAGCGCGCCTGTGGCTGCGTGGAAGTCGATGTTATGCTCAAGCTGGCTTTCGGCAGGGTTGCGCAGGGTCAGCTCGATCATGTCGCCCACATGGCAGATGATCAGAGGTGCAGGGACCGAGCCGTTGAAGGTCAGCGCCCAGATGGTGGCACCTGTGTCCTCGTCGACGACCATCTTGCGTTCGGTGGTGACCAGTTCGATCTCGATGAGCTTTGGCCCGCCGGTTGCGACCTGTTCGTGAGCAGGGGCAAAGGGTGGTGCAACAAGTTCCTGTTTCACGCGGGTGTAACCGGACAGATCCGCAGGTGCGGCCTCGGCCTTGGTCTGCTCTTCGTCGACTTGAGTGAAATAGGTCATTGGCGCGGCTTTTGGCACTGGTGCGCGGCGTGGACCGGCAAGACCTGCGGTGCCTGTGATCGCGGCGGCACCCGCAAGAACGGATCCGCGCAGAACATTACGGCGGCTGGTTGGCATTGCGCCGGGGTTTACAATCTTGGTCATTTTCTTCTCCTTTGGAGAGTGGGGCGCGAGGCCGAAAGCGGGCTTGCGCAAATTCGTGTGTGGGTCCGTGGTTTACAGACCGGTGAGTTGATCCTCGAAGCGCTTGAGCGCGTTTTTGGGGATGCGGCCTTCGAGGTAGCCCTCGGGCATTTCAGAGATGTCGCCCACGGCGATCGTCATCACCATGCCCATCGCATAGTGCGGCTTGCAGCGGATGCCGTAGAGCCCGGGCACGTCAAAAGTTGCCGATACGTCACTGTTCATTTTACCCGAAAATGCGACGGCGCCCTCGGGCATCAATTCGGGGATGGATTCGGCGTTGTGGCTGCGGTCGGTCGCGATAAAGTTCACGGTGTCACCAACGGCGATGCGCAAGAAACCTGGTTCCAGCACCATTGTGCCCGCTTCGCCGCGGTTCAACTGCTGCACTTCAAAAACTTCGGCAGCGGCGGCGCCTGTCAATGCAACGCTCAATGCGAGACCGGAGGCTATCATTCGAAACATGTGTTTTCCTTTCGATTAATGTTGGCCTCAGGCTAGGCGCAAAAATCCGGTCCAACATTGTGATGGCGCAAGCAAAACAGCGAAATTTCTTGATCTGGATCAATTCACATGGATTTCTACACAATTTTGTGAGAATCTGCCGCCATGAAGACAGCAAAGAACCCCAACAACAGATTGCGTCTGGATGAAAGTCTCTTGGCTGGCTTGCCACCTTTCGCCAAGCTGGACACAGCACAGATCGCCGAAATCCTCGCGCAGGCCAGTTCGCGCCGTTACGAGGCCGGTGTGTCGGTTTTCGAGGAGGGTCAGGCCGCCGACCGGTTTTATCTGTTGCTGGATGGCTATGTGAGGGTCGTGCGCATCACCCCTGACGGCGATCAGGTGATTGCGATGCATATTCCCGCCGGTCAGTTGTTCGGCATTGCCAAAGCATTGGGGCACGCGACCTATCCTGCAACGGCGATCACCGCGACGCAATCGCTTGCCTTGTCGTGGCCGACCCGCGTCTGGGACGACTTCACCGCACGCTATGACGGCTTTAGCACCGAAACCTACCGGTCGGTTGGCCAGCGCATGAGCGACATGAACAACCGCGTTGTGGAAATGGCGACCCAGCATGTCGAGCAGCGCATTGCCTGCGCCCTGTTGCGGCTGATCCACCAGACCGGTCGTAAGGTCGCGGATGGCATCGAGATCAATTTTCCGATCACGCGGCAAGACCTGTCAGAGATGACCGGCACCACGCTGCACACTGTCAGCCGGATGCTGAGTGCGTGGGAAAAGGACGGGATTGTCAAAAGCGGGCGCAAAAAGATTACCGTGTGTGACCCGCATCAACTGGTGGTTTTGTCTACCGCGGCTGCGTGATGCAGGCCGCAAGTTCCGCGGTCAGCGCCTCGATCTCCAGCCCGTATTCCGCGCAGGCATCGACCAGCGTGTGAAACGGCGCGACCAGACAGCCGACGCAAAGCATTTTGTGACGCAGGAACACGCCGATGGTTTCGGGCCAGCGCGCCATCATATCCTCGAGCAATAAATCAGGGTCATCCAAGCGCATTCGTTTCATCTCGCACCTTCGGTTACAGCGCATTTCATAGCAAACACTGTATCAGCTTTACCGCGTGGAACCTTGCGCTGGCGCAAACTCCGCTCAGGTCGCATCGCCTAAGTAGGTCATATCAACTGACGAACGGGGGGCCAAAATGGCTGAATTTTTGACAAAATCGAGGGCGCGGAATGTGTTCTACGGAGGATCTTTTTTCTTCGTGGTCATCTTTATCGTGCTGACAATCAACAGTCACAAATATGTGGTCGAGGTTTCAACGGCGGGAATGCCGTTGAGCGAAGAGGTGATCTTGGGCAAGCGCGTCTGGGAAAGCAGTTCTTGCATCAACTGTCATACCTTACACGGCGAGGGCGCGTATTTTGCCCCCGAAGTCGGCAATGTGATGACCCGCTGGGGTGTGCAAGACGACCCCGAGGCCGCGTTTGAAGTGCTGCAAGGCTGGATGGAAGCCCAGCCAAGCGGCGTCGAAGGTCGTCGCCAGATGCCCAACTTCAACCTGACCGAGGAAGAAATTCGCGGGCTTTCAGAGTTTCTGCGCTGGGCCGATCAAACCGACACACAGGGCTGGCCGCCCAATGACGCGGGATAAAGGAGAGATTTTATGAAGTATCAATCACAAAAAGTGGCCTACGCCTATTTCGTCTGTGCGATGGCATTGTTCGGCATTCAGGTGCTGGGCGGGCTTCTGGCCGGCTGGATTTACGTCTCGCCCAACTTTTTATCCGAGATCTTGCCGTTCAACGTGATCCGCATGATCCACACCAACGCATTGATCGTCTGGCTATTGCTTGGCTTTTTTGGTGCCGCCTATTTTCTGGTGCCGGAGGAATCCGAGCGCGAGCTGTATTCGGTCAAACTGGCCTATTTGCAGTTGATCATTCTGGTGGTCGGCACATTGGGCGCAGTTGTCAGTTATCTGCTTGGCATTCACGGCGGGCGCGAGTTTCTCGAGCAGCCGCTTTGGGTGAAGTTCGGCATTCTGGTGGCGGCGCTGATATTCCTGTTCAACATCTCGATGACGGTTCTGGCGGGGAAGAAAACCGCGATCACCAATGTGTTGTTGATGGGTCTTTGGCTGTTGTCCCTGTTGTGGATTTTCGCCTTTATCAACCCTGACAACCTGTCATTGGACAAGATGTATTGGTGGTTTGTGGTCCACTTATGGGTGGAGGCCACATGGGAGCTGGTCATGGCCGCGATCCTTGCGTTCTTGTTGCTCAAGCTGACGGGCGTGGACCGCGAGATTGTCGAGAAATGGCTTTATGTCATTGTGGCCACGGCGCTGTTTTCGGGGATTTTGGGCACAGGGCACCATTTCTACTGGATCGGATTGCCGGGCTATTGGCAGTGGATCGGGTCGATTTTCTCGACCTTTGAAGTGATCCCGTTCTTCTTGATGATGTCGTTTGCGTTTGTCATGGTCTGGAAAGGCAAGCGAAACCACCCCAACAAGGCCGCGCTATTGTGGTCGCTGGGGTCCAGCACGGTGGCGTTTTTCGGGGCTGGCGTCTGGGGGTTCCTGCACACGCTACACGGGGTGAATTTCTATAGCCACGGCACGCAGATCACCGCAGCCCACGGGCACCTGTCGTTCTATGGGGCCTATGTCGCGCTGAACCTCGCGATCTTTACCTATGCGATGCCGCTGCTGCGCCAGCGCCAGCCCTATAATCAGGTGCTCAACATGGCCAGCTTTTGGCTGATGACCGGCGGGATGGCGTTTATGACGATTGTCCTGACGTTTGCGGGCACGATCCAGACGCATTTGCAGCGCGTGGTAGGCGAGTATTATATGGACGTGCAAGACAGTTTGTCGCTGTTCTACATGATGCGTTTCGGCGCGGGTGTGGCGGTTGTGCTGGGGGCCTTGTTGTTCATCTATTCGCAGCTTGTCGTGCGCAAGCGCGAGATCATTGAACCGGGTCCGAACGTGACCGTGCCGGGGGAATAGATGATGAAAGACACCATCGTCGATATCGCGCATTATCATGCCTCGGGTCTTGAATGTGATCTGTTCAAATCGGCCCATGACAATGGTTTGCCCCTTCTTTTGAAGGGGCCGACCGGCTGCGGTAAAACCCGTTTTGTCGAACATATGGCCGCCAGACTGGGCCGCAAGTTATACACGGTTGCCTGCCATGATGACCTGTCTGCCGCTGATCTGATCGGGCGGTATCTGTTGAAAGGCGGCCAGACGGTCTGGGTGGATGGGCCGTTGACCCGCGCCGTGCGCGAGGGTGCGATTTGTTACCTTGACGAGATTGTCGAGGCCCGAAAGGACGTAACCGTGGTCTTGCATCCGCTGACCGACAATCGCCGCACCTTGATGATTGATCGCACCGGCGAAGAGCTGGTGGCCCCAAAAGAGTTCATGTTGGTGGCCAGCTATAACCCCGGCTACCAAAATGTGCTCAAGCGCATGAAACCATCGACCCGCCAGCGGTTTTTGTCTGTCACCTTAGACTTTCCGAAACCGGCGCAAGAGATTGCGGTGGTCGTCCATGAAAGCGGGTTGGATGAGACACGCGTCGCATCCCTTGTGCGGCTTGGCGGGCATATCCGCGCGCTGTCGGGTATGGATCTGGAGGAAGGTGTGTCCACCCGCCTGCTGATTTATGCAGCCACCTTGATGGCGGCGGGCATGGGTGTGACCCAAGCGATCGAGGCCGCGATCATCAAGCCATTAAGCGACGACGAAGACGTGCAGACCGCATTGCGCGATCTGGTCGCCACGGTCTACGGCTAGGGGGTAACACGATGCATCTGCGCGATTTGATGGAACCGGAGGAAACCGTCGGCAACCTGTGGCACGATATGGCCAGCGGGATCGGGGCGGCGAAAACCTACAACGATGCGGCGGTGACATTGGCGCAGGTCCGCCCCAGTCTGGCGCTGTTGTTTCGCGCATTGGGCGGGCACGCAGGCGTGGAATTGGGCGAGGCCCCTGCCAGTCTGGTTGCCCATCGCCGCGCGGTGCACCGCAAGATCGGCGCCGAGCGCGAAAAGGAATGGGTCGCCCGCTTTGACGGCGAGCGCCTGCGCCTGCCGCCGGTGATTGCGGCCTTTCGTGATGCGCGCCTGAACAAGGCCTGTTATTTCTGGCTGACCGCGCTTGCCGCCCGCGCCGACGTGCCGCCGCCCACGCCCAATTTGCGCGCCCGCGACTGTGTTACGATCCAAGCGAATGCAAGTGCCGCCGACCGTGTTTATGCCGCCTGCCCGGGCCTGCGCGACGCCTACCGCCAGATGTGTGACTATGCCTATGCCGGACGCCCGACCCTGCGCTTGCCCGCCGCCGAGGCCGCGATGGAACGGGCCATTCGTGACCAGCTTGGCGGCGCTACGCCGGCACATCAAGACCACGCATCCGACCGCCATTATATGCCCTTTGCGCCGGTGCCTTTCTGGTTGGCCTTCGGTGCCGGTGAGACCAGCGATACTGCCGCTGCGCCCGATGAGACCAACGCGCCACCCCCTGCTGCCGCGATGAGCACGCGCAAGTTTGGTCTGCGCAAAGACCGCGCTGAGGCCAACCGCAAGGACAGTTTTATCCTGCACCGTTTTGAATCGATCCTGTCATGGGTGGAATCGATGAACCTGAACCGCAGCGTTGATGACAATGACGACGAGAACGCGCAAAAGGCCGCCGACGACATGGACAATATCACCCTGTCGAAAGTCGATAAGCGGGCGGCCACAAGGCTGCGGTTGCACCTTGATCTGTCACCCGCCGATGCGGATCACGAAAAGCTGGCGGGCATCTTCACCTATCCTGAATGGAACCACAAAAGCCGCAGTTATATGGATGCGCATTGCCGCGTTCTGGATGCGCCTGCGATCCCTGATCCGCATGAGGCATTTGTGCCCAATGCCGCGCGCAGCCGTGAAGTGCGCCGCCAGTTCGAGGCGCTGCGCCCGCGCCGCGTGTTGCGCCCGCGCCAGATTGACGGGCCCGAGCTGGACCTTGATGCGCTAATCACAGCCCAAGCGGATCTGGCGGCCACCGGCCAGGGCAGCGACCGCATCTGGCAGTCTTCGCGTCAGATCGCGCGCGACCTTGCGGTGGCGTTTTTGATCGACACCTCGCGGTCCACCGAGGCCGCAGTTGGCGACACTTCGGTGATCGATGTGTCCCGAGAAGCCCTTGCCGCGCTTGCCACAGGCATTGACGCTGCTGGCGACACTCTGGGCATCTGGGGGTTTTCATCGCTGCGCCGCGACCGGGTTTTTCTGACCCGCTGCAAGGGGTTCGAGGCCAGGATGGGCCCCGATATTATCGCCAATATCAGCGCGTTGCGCCCCGGGCATTACACCCGTCTTGGCGCGGCGATCAGGCATAGCTCTGCCATGCTCGCCCAGCAAACCGCTGCGCGCAAACTGTTGATCGTATTGACCGATGGCAAGCCCAACGACCTTGACCATTATGAAGGCCGGCACGGTATCGAAGACAGCCGCATGGCCGTGCGCGAGGCAAGGCGTGCGGGTCAATCGTTGCACGGCGTGATCATCGACGAGGACGGCCAAGACTGGTTTGCCCGCATTTTCGGGCGCGGTGGCTACAGTCTTTTGCCGAACCCTGCCCGCCTGACCCGCGCGTTGCCCGATATTTACCGCAAACTTACACAGGAAACATAATCATGCGCCCAACTGCCCTTATCCCGATGTTGCTGGCTTCACCCGCATTTGCCGAAGCCTTTGACCGGCCCATTCCACAAGCCCAGTCCGCCACCGCGGAATACTGGTTTGGGATGGCATCACTTGCCTTGATCATCGCGCTGGTTGCGGTGCATCTGTCGGTCAGGCGCAAATGACCCCCCCCGGTTGGCCTGCGGGGAAAATCGCGCTGGTGCTCTATCCGTTCGGGGCCAGTGCCGCGGCGGTGAACGTGTTTTTTGCCTCGCTGATTGGCAGTTGGGTCGGCTTGCCGGTGCTTGATGCCGTCTGGTCGATTGCGCTGGGCTGTGTCATTGCGGTGCCGGCAACGCTTGCGTTTGCCCGCCATATCCGGCGATTGATGGATGAGGCAAAGTCAGGGGACACCACATGAAGATTGATCTGTCAAACGGCCAAGCCACGGTGGATGCCGCGGATCTGGGTCCATTGCTGGGCCTTGCCCCCGCCGATGTGCCCGCAAAGATGCGCGATGGCGAGATCACCAGCCGCGCCGAGACCGGTGTTGACGCCGATGCGGGGCGGTTCCGGCTGATTTTCTACTACCACAACATGCGGGTCCGGCTGACCTATGATGCCAGTGGCACGGTCATCTCCACATCAACCACACCCATTGGAAAGCGATCATGAGCACATCAACCGCCACGCAGATGCGTAAATGGACAGGACCTGCCGTGTTCAGTTTCGGGTTTCGCCCGCTGTTTTTACTGGCCTGTGTCTGGGCCGCTGTCGCCATGATCCTGTGGATCGGGATGCTTTCGGGCCGTGTTGCCCTGCCGACGGTATTTGACCCGGTCACATGGCACGCGCATGAATTTCTGTTCGGGTATCTGTCGGCGGTGATCGCGGGGTTTTTGTTGACGGCGGTGCCCAATTGGACCGGTCGTTTGCCGGTGGTAGGCTGGCCTTTGGCAGGGCTTTGTGTGCTTTGGATTGCGGGGCGGCTGGCGGTTGGTGCCTCGGCCTATTTGCCCGCGGGGGTGGTGGGCGTGGCCGATCTGTCGTTTCTTGTGGCGCTTTGGGCGGTGATATTCCGAGAGATCGTTGCGGGCAAGAAATGGGCCAACCTGCCGGTTTTGATCCTTTTGGCGCTGTTTATTGCCGCTGATGCGCTGTTCCATCTTGAAGCGGTGCAGGGCGAGAGTGCCAGTCAGGGCTATGGTTTGCGGCTGGGGCTTGGCGTGGCGCTGGTGCTGATCATGCTGATCGGTGGCAAGGTGACCCCGTCGTTTACCCGCAACTGGTTGGTCAAGCGCGGTGACACGGTGCTGCCCACGCCACCGATGCAACGCTATGATAAGGCGGTAATTGTGGTGTCGGCTGCGACATTATTGGCATGGGTTGCCCGGCCTGATGCCGGCCTGGTCGGGGCCGCACTGCTGATCATCGCAGGTTTGCATAGTGTCCGGCTGTGGCGCTGGCAGGGCGTCAGAGCGCTGGCCGAGCCGCTGGTTTGGGTGCTGCACGCGGGCTATGCATTTGTCCCGCTGGGGGCGCTTGCGGTGGGTGTCAGCATTGTGTTTCCCGCCACCATCAGCACGGCCGCCGCCCTGCATGTCTGGACGGCCGGTGCGATCGGATTGATGACCCTTGGTGTGATGACGCGGGCCTCTTTGGGGCATTCGGGCCGCGCGTTACATGCGGGGGCGGGCACCACGTGTCTTTATGCCGCGGTAATCGGCGCGGTCATCACGCGGCTGGCGGCAGATCTGTTTGTCACCTACCGCGTGGCGCTATTGGATGTAACAGCCCTGTTGTGGATTGCAGGATTTGCAGGTTTTGTCGTGCTATACGCGCCATTGCTGTTGCGGCCCAAACCGGCCCGCTAGGTGCCGCAAAAGGTTTGATAGGCCCCGAAGGATGCCGGTGCGGGGCCTTCAAAGGCTTCCAATCCGCGGACCTTGCTGAACGGGTGTGACAAGACCGCAAGCAGTTTTTGAAACGGGGCCATGTCGCCCGCCTCAGCCGCTTGCAAGGCCTGCTCCACAAGGTGGTTGCGCGCAATATAGACCGGGTTGACCGCGTTCATCGCGTCAAGGCGCGCCTGTGCCTGCTGCGGATCACGCAACAGGCGCGCCCGCCAGTCCGCCAGCCAAGCGATGATTTTGCTGTCATTGTCAAACAGGGCTGCGATGTCCTGATCCGTGTCCGATGCCAGCCGCCGGAAGAATTGGGTATAATCGACGCCCTGCCCGTCCATCGCCGCGAACAGGTCGTTGATCAGTGCGCTATCGCCGTCTTGCGCCGCGCTTAGGCCGATTTTGGCACGCATCCCTGCGGTCCACAGATCGGTATAGCGTCCGGTGAACCCATTGATCACATCGGTCGCCAAGCGAATGGCGCGGTCGGTGTCATCTGCGTCGATCAGCGGCAAAAGAGCCTCTGCAAGGCGGGTCAGGTTCCATTGCGCCATGACCGGCTGCTTGCCAAAGGCATAGCGCCCATTGCGGTCAATCGAGCTGAACACCGCGTTGACATCATAGGCGTCGATAAAGGCGCAGGGGCCGTAATCAATGGTTTCGCCCGAGATCGTGACGTTGTCGGTGTTCATCACGCCATGCACAAATCCAACATGGAGCCAATTTGCGACCAGTGCGGCCTGGCGGTCGGCTACACGGGTCAGAAAGGCCAGATATGTGTCGGGCGCATCGACCAGGTCGGGATCGTGGCGGGCGATGGCATAGTTGGCCAATTGGCGAACTTTTTCCCAGTCGTTGCGGGCGGCGAAGAATTGGAAGGTGCCGACGCGCAGGTGGCTTGCGGCGATGCGGGCCAGCACGGCGCCCTGTTTCATGCCGTCGCGCGCGACGTTTTCGCCCGTGGTCGTGGCGGCAAGGGCGCGCGTGGTGGGGATGCCTAGCGCGTGCATCGCCTCGCCCATCAGATATTCGCGCAGGACAGGTCCAAGCACCGCCTTGCCGTCGCCGCCGCGCGAGAACGGCGTGCGGCCAGAGCCTTTGAGATGCAGGTCGAACCGCGCCCCTTGGGTGTCGAAGATTTCGCCCAAAAGGAGCGCGCGCCCGTCGCCGAGTTGTGGGGAAAACCCACCAAACTGGTGGCCCGCATAGGCCATCGCAAGGGGGGTGGCGCCCTCGGGGGCTACAGCGCCAGAGAGTTCTTGGGCGGAAGATTTCAGGGCGTGAGGGTCGAGACCCAGTGATGTGGCGAGGGCGGTGTTCACGAGCAAGACCTTTGGCGCGGGTGCCGCGGCCCCTTGCCATTCGGCGTAGAAGCCGGAGAGATCACGCGCGTAGGAATTGTCAAAATCGAACTTTTGCGGTGAATTGGTCATGGGTTGGTCCTTTGGGTTTCCACAATTTGATCGCATGGCGCTTTGCGTGGCCATTTCCTCTGGAGTGAACGACTGCTTCAGGTCCGAAGCGGACCATAAAGAATAGGGTAGGCGATCAGAATATATTCCGCTAGAATCAAGTTCCTCTGGATAGACTACTCTGGACAATACGCACGCCGACAATGGGTATCGGGCGAAATAGGAGGCGCATTTTGGGACATATCGCTCAAATGAACATGGGATTTCTCCTGCATCCTCATGGCGACTACCGAATTTCAGGGTTTGAAGATAATTCAGACCTCGTCAATGCTGTCGCCGACAGATCAAACGG
The DNA here is from genome assembly GCA_963976475.1 of uncultured Rhodobacterales bacterium. Taxonomy (GTDB): domain Bacteria; phylum Pseudomonadota; class Alphaproteobacteria; order Rhodobacterales; family Rhodobacteraceae; genus Yoonia. Next base: position 75,108 of record CAXBKX010000017.1, on the reverse strand, counting down.
CTTTGTCTGGCGCCTCAAAGATGATGGGTATGAACGACCCGAAAACGATACCGGTCGGTTGTTCGGGCGGCCTGAAGTCGCTCTTGCAACGCTGTCAGTCTGGGAAAGTTACAAGGATTTTTCACATTTCGTTCACAAGACCGTTCATGGTCAATTCCTCGACCGGCGCGCTGAATGGTTCGAACACGTCGATGCGCCCAGCTACGTGATCTGGCCGGTGGAGGAACATCACATCCCGACCCTGACCGAGGGCAAACAAAAGCTGATGCTTCTGCGCGAGAACGGACCGCGCAGTGGCGCGTATGATTTCGCGTATGGCGCGCGCACCTTTGGCGTTTAGCTGAAGTAATTACGTCATGTATAGGGCAGTCATTTGGCGCAGGACAATCTGTGCGAAATGCATGGCGTGCGATGGCAGGGCAGCGGTGCCTACTCCGCCGCCTGCCGCTTTGGCAGCACCCAGTCAGGCCGGATGAAATGGCAGGTATAGCCGTTGGGCAGGCGCTCGAGGTAGTCTTGGTGCTCTGGCTCGGCTTCCCAGAAATCACGGGCGGCTTCGACTTGGGTCACGACCTTGCCCGGCCAGAGGCCTGAGGCGTCTACGTCGGCAATTGTGTCCAGCGCCTGCGTTTTTTGCGCGTCATCAAGGTAGTAGATCGCCGAGCGGTAGGACATGCCGCGGTCGTTGCCTTGGCGGTTGGGCGTGGTCGGGTCGTGGATCTGGAAGAAGAATTCGAGCAGTTTGCGGTAGCTGGTTTGGGCGGGATCAAACACGATTTCGATCGCTTCCGCATGGGTGCCGTGATCGCGGTAGGTCGCATTCGCCACGTCGCCACCCGTATAGCCCACGCGCGTGGAGACCACCCCGTCAAGCTTGCGGATCAGGTCTTGCATGCCCCAAAAGCAGCCGCCTGCGAAAATTGCGCGCTCAGTCATTTAGATGTCCTCCACTTGAGTGATGAATTCGCCGTAGCCTTCGGCCTCCATGTCGTCGCGGTGAATGAAGCGCAGGCTGGCCGAGTTGATGCAATAACGCAGCCCGCCCTTGTCGCGTGGCCCATCGTTAAAGACGTGGCCCAGGTGGCTATCGCCGTATCTGGACCGCACTTCGGTGCGGACCATGCCAAAACCTGCGTCCGTATGTTCGGTCACATGCCCGGTCACGATGGGTTTGGTAAAACTGGGCCAGCCGCAGCCGCTTTCAAACTTGTCAGCGGATGCAAAAAGCGGCTCGCCCGAAACGATATCCACATAGATACCCGGTGCCGTATTGCCGTTCAAAGGGCCGCTGCCTGCCCGCTCAGTCCCGTTTTCCTGTGTGACGCGGAATTGCTCTGGCGTGAGGGCGGCAATGGCTTTGTCGGTCTTTGCGTATGTCATCATACAGGTCCTTGTCTGGTTGGTGCTGCATATCAGATAGGGCGATCAGCCCCGGTTTACCAATGGCTGGCGCCTATTGTTACACTGCGCGCACATCCGCGTGTGTGGGGTCGGTCAAATAATCCTGACAGTGCAACGCAATCTTTACCCCTGCACTGATAGGCAGTTCATCATGGTGAGTTGTGCGAGGCAAGTGACGTGTTTCTGATGATCGAGACCCTATTGCAAGAGAATATCCTGCGGATCGTGGTGCTGGCCGCCGTGGTATGTGCGGCAGGGTCGGTATTGACGGTGATGACATTGCGCCGGTTGATCGTGGCCCACGGACAACTCAAGATGATCCAATTGGGGTTAAGCGGTTTGATCACGGGCACCACGATATGGGCCACGCATTTCATTGCGATGCTCGCCTATGAACCCGGCGTTCCACACGGCTACGAGCCGGTTTTCACAGCCCTGTCGTTTGGCGTTGCGATTGTCGGATCCCTGGTTGCCAATAGTGCCGTAGCCTACATGCACGGGCGCGCCAAATTCGTGGTGGCGGGGGCCAGTTTCGGCCTGACGGTCGCGACTATGCATTATGTCGGGATGTCGGCATTTCAGGTCCCCGGTGAAATTCTGTGGCAGGCGGGTCTGGTGATCATATCGGTGCTTGTCGGGGTCGGTTTGGGCATCGCCAGCTACCACCGCATCATTTTCCCGGTGACACGCTATTGTTGGTTGGGCGCGGCCATTTTGATGGTTCTGTCCATCGTCACGTTGCATTTTATCGGGATGAGCGCGCTTGAAATCAACCCAAGCGATACGCTGACCGTTCCGCCCCAAATCATTTCGGAACCGGTGCTGGTGATCATGATTGTATCGGTTGTGGCCGTGGTTTTGTTCGTCGGGTTTTCGACGATCGGGATTGAAACCAAGCTGGAAAATGAAGCGGTTGTCCAGCTCAAGCATACGGTAATGCATGATCCATTGACCGGGCTACCCAACCGGCTGCATTTGCTGGACAAGCTTGATGCGCTCGAGGCGGTGTTGAAAACCGAGCCGCGCCTCAACATCGAAATTATCTCGATCGATCTGGATTCATTTAAGCAAATCAACGATATACATGGTCATGCCGTGGGTGACATGGTGCTTGAAACGGTTGCGACCCGCCTAAAAACACAGATTAGCGATGATGTCTTTGTCGCGCGTGTTGGCGGTGATGAATTTGCCGCCGTCAGGGTCGGGTTCACAAATGCCAAACAGGTCAAATCCCTTGCCGAGACGCTGCGCGATCTCATCACTCGGCCGATCCATCTGGTCAATCTCGCAGTGGCAGCAAGCGCGTCTTTTGGTCGTGCCAACAGCACAAAAGATGGCGGTGACCTTGGTGAATTATTGCGAAAATCCAATCTTGCCTTGTCCCTTTGCAAGCAGGATGTCGATCAGGACTTTTGTGACTACGACCCGCAGATGGACCAGCAGGTCCGAGAAAAAGTGAGACTTACCAATGATTTGCGCACCGCCTTGGTCCAGCGGCAATTTGAACTGGTGTATCAGTTGCAAAATGATGCCGTGACCCGCGATGCCGTTGGTTGTGAAGTTCTGTTGCGGTGGCGGCATCCGGTTCGCGGCATGATTTCACCGGTTGAATTTATACCTCTGGCGGAAGAAACGGGGTTGATCCAGGACATCGGCCTGTGGGTTTTACGGACGGCCTGCGCTGAGGCGGCGACCTGGGTGCAGCCCTGGAGCGTCGCGGTAAATGTCGCCCCGCAGCAACTAGCACACCCCAGTTTTGTCGAAAATCTGTCGGATGTGTTGTTGGAAAGCGGGCTGCCTGCGGGCCGGTTGGAATTGGAAATCACCGAAGCGAGTGTTATTCACGACCCTGCCTTTGCGCTGAAAGTATTGAAAAATATCAAAAAAATGGGTGTCCGTATTGCGATGGACGACTTTGGCACCGGATATTCCTCGCTGGCGACGCTACAAACATTTCCATTCGACAAGATCAAAATCGATCGCAGTTTTGTGACCGACCTGCATCTTGATCCCCATCGTGCCGCAATTGTGCGGGCGACGCTGTCATTGGGGGCGGCGTTTGGCATCCCGGTCTTGGCGGAAGGGGTCGAAACCGAAGACGAGTTGGCGTTTCTTGGACAAGAGGGCTGTCAATTGGTGCAGGGGTTTTATTTTGGCAAACCTCTTGGCATTGATCTGATCCGAAACATGACCATGCAGCCGCAGGCGAAATTGGCCTCCTGACCTTATCAGGCTCGTGAAGGCGTGTGATGTTGCGCGGCATATCTTGCACCTGGCGCAAGACTATCGCGTAGCATTTTTACGGAAATCGCGGCAGAATGGGCTTTTCACCCGTGAAAGGCCGCGTGATGTCGTTTCCCACAATCGGATTTCTTGGCATCGGCATGATGGGCGCGCCGATGGTCCGCGTTCTTTTGCGAGCCGGTTTACATGTGCATGTCTGGAACCGGAGCACGGCAAAATCCAACGCGCTGGCGATGGATGGCGCGCTGGCTGCGTCCACTGCGCCGCACGCTGTCGCCAAGGCCGATATCGTGATTTCCATGCTGTCGGACGGTGCGGCAACAGCGCAGGTTCTAGCGCAATGTGTGCGGGCCGGGACACTGCGAGCAGGGCAAATCTGGATCGAAATGGCCTCGGTCAAACCCGACGAGGCCCGCACCCAAGCCCGTGATCTGGCGGTTTTTGGCGTCGACCACCTTGACGCGCCTGTCTCTGGCGGCACCGACGGGGCGAAGGCGGCAACACTTGCGATCATGGTCGGTGGCGAAATTGATGTTTTCGAGCGCGCAAAAAAGACCTTGGCGGTGATGGGCAGGCCGACGCGGGTCGGACCATCAGGAAGCGGCCAACTGGCAAAACTGGCCAATCAGGGCATCGTCGCGATCACGATCGGCGCTGTGGCAGAAGCGATGCTGCTTTTGCAAAAGGGCGGCGCGGACCCCGCAGCCGTGCGCGATGCCCTGAAGGGCGGCTTTGCCGATAGCACTATTTTGCAGCTTCACGGCGCACGTATGACGGACAATGATTTTGCCCCGCGCGGGCGCGCCACGATCCAGCTCAAAGACCTTGATAACATTTTGGCCGAGGCCCGCGCGCTGGGCCTGACCTTGCCGATGACCGTTGATATGCAGCGCCGGTATGAGCGGCTTTGCACCCGAATGGGTGCGGCGGACCTTGATCACGCAGCCTTATTTCTGGAGCTGTTGGATCGCAATCAAGCGTCTTGACCGACCCGCTGTCGCTGCTGGCCAAGTCCCGCAATCGACAGGTCCATCACATCGCCAGCCTTGAGGTAGACCGGCGCAGGTTTCATGCCCATCCCGACCCCCGGCGGCGTGCCAGTGGTGATGATATCGCCCGGATGCAGCGTCATAAGCTGCGACAGATGCGCGATAATTTGCGCCACGCTAAAAATCATCGTGCCGGTATGTCCGGTCTGCATACGGGTGCCGTTCACGTCCAGTGTCATCGCCAGGTTTTGCGGATCGGGGATTTCGTCGCGTGTGACCAGATAGGGGCCAATGGGGCCGAATGTGTCGCAGGACTTACCTTTGGTCCACTGTCCCGTCAGCTTGGTTTGGTAGTCGCGCTCGGAGACATCGTTGACGATGCAATAGCCCGCGACATAGGTCAGCGCATCGGTTTCCGAGACATATTTCGCCTCTCGTCCGATCACCACACCAAGCTCGACTTCCCAATCGGTTGCCACCGATCCGCGCGGAAGGATCACGTCATCAAACGGCCCCACGATCGCGGAATTCGCTTTCAAAAACAGGATCGGATGGGCAGGGAGGTCCATGCCCGCCTCTGCGGCATGATCCGAATAATTCAAGCCGATGCACAGGAATTTCCCGAAATTTCCGACGCAGGCACCGATACGCGGATCGCCCGCGACCACGGGTAGGCTGGCCGGATCGAGCGTGCGCAGTTTGGCCAAGGCGTCGTCACCCAGAACATCGCCGGTGATATCGCCCAGATGCGCGGACAGGTCACGCAATGCCCCCGCCGCGTCCAGCATTGCAGGCTTTTCCGCGCCTTTGGCGCCATAGCGAACCAGTTTCATCAGTGGCTATCCCTTGGTGTGAATTTGCGTGAAATATCTTTGTAGTTGGTTGCATCGCGCAGGGTCATGCCCTCGTCAAACCGACCCACAAGTTCGCGGAAATATTGCTGCCACGGTGTCTGGCTTTCGGGGATCGCGTAGCCGCCAGCAGCCACAAGCTTGGCTGCGCGCTCGGCCAACTCGTCCAAAGGCACCAGCATATTGGCCGTGCATTTGATCAGGTCGATCCGCACCCGATCACCGGTTTGCAGCAACGCCAAACCGCCACCATCTGCCGCCTCTGGCGAGGCGTTCAAAATCGAAGGGCTGCCTGATGTGCCCGATTGTCGCCCGTCGCCGATACAGGGCAACGCCTTGATCCCCTGTTTGATCAGGTAGGATGGCGGGCGCATGTTCACGACTTCGGCGCCACCCGGATAGCCTTTTGGCCCCGTGCCGCGCATGAACAAGATACAGTCCGCGTCGATCGCCTCGGCGGGGTCATCGATGCGGTGGTGGAAATCTTCGGGTCCATCAAATACGACCGCACGCCCTTCGAATGCTTCGGGATCGTCGGGGTTTGACAGGTAGGTTTTGCGGAAATCCGCGCTGATCACGCTGGTTTTCATAATTGCGCTGTCAAACAGGTTGCCCGACAGATTGATGAAGCCCGCGTTTTCAAGCATGGGGGCCGCCACGGTTTTGATCACGCGCAGGTCTTTGGTCCGCAATGCCGCGCAGTTTTCGCCCATCGTGCGCCCGTTGGCGGTAATCGCATCAGGATGCGGCAGTAGACCGGCAGCGGACAATTCGCCCACAACCGCAGGCACCCCGCCCGCCTGTTGGAAGTCTTCGCCCAAGTAGTCGCCCGCAGGCTGCAAATTCACCAACAGCGGCACATGATGGCCGATTTTCTGCCAGTCATCATTGGTCAGATCGACGCCCAAGTGCCGCGCAATCCCGTTGAGGTGAATAGGCGCATTGGTCGAGCCACCGATGGCCGAGTTGATCACAATCGCATTTTCAAACGCCGCGCGCGTCATCACGTCGGTGGGTCGCAGGTCTTGCCAAACCATGTCGACGATGCGCTTGCCGGTCTCATAGGATATCTGGCCGCGTTCGCGGTAAGGCGCTGGAATTGCCGCCGATCCGGGCAGTTGCATCCCCAAAGCCTCGGCGAGGGAGTTCATCGTTGTGGCTGTGCCCATCGTGTTGCAATAGCCCACCGAAGGCGCAGAGGCCGCGGCGATGTCCATAAATTCCTCGTCGTCAATCTCGCCTGCTGCAAGCGCCTCACGCGCCTTCCAGATCACCGTGCCAGAGCCCGCACGCTCGCCCTTCCACCAGCCGTTCAACATCGGCCCAACGGACAAGGCAATCGCGGGAATATTGACCGTGGCCGCAGCCATCAACAGTGCAGGCGTCGTTTTATCGCAGCCGATATTCAACACCACGCCGTCAAGCGGATAGCCAAACAGGGTCTCGACCAGCGACAGATAGGCAAGGTTACGATCCAGCGACGCGGTGGGCCGTTTACCGGTTTCCTGAATCGGGTGCACCGGCACTTCGATCGGGGTGCCGCCGGCGGCGATAATTCCGTCACGCACCCGTTTGGTCAGCTCGATATGGTGCCGGTTGCACGGGCTCAGGTCCGATCCGGTTTGCGCAATCGCGACAATTGGTTTGCCCGACTGCAATTCATCGCGCGTCAGCCCGTAATTCAGATACCGCTCGAGGTATAGCGCGGTCATTTCGGGGTTGTCTTTGTTCATAAACCATTTGCGCGAACGCAGGTCTTCGATGGCAATTTTCTTCACGGTAAATTCCTGATTGTTCAGCGACCAGATTGTCTTGCGGGAGGACGCTGTTGTTCGCGGTCGACTTTACGACCACAAATCGCGATTGACTATAGGAGGCGGCAAATAACTATTTGGCTTTGAGCGCCGTTTTCATTTTCGCGGCAAGATCGGTTTCCCAATCGCTTTGCAATGTGCGGATATGCGCCACCTAGACGTTGCTTTTTCACTGTCGGCACGTCCGGATCGTCATGTGTCGCAGCCACCACGCCGGCAAGCAAAAAGATGAAGGCCAAAAGAACGAAATCGGCCATGGGCGGCTGCGCGCATTTCTGTGTCCGCGCCCCTACCGCAGGCGCCGCGCATAAAAAGGCCCCCCTGCGTCGCAACGCAGGGGGGCCTGATCCGCGGTATTGGCGGATTTATTCGCCGATTTCTTCTGGCAGGATCAGGTTCAGCACGATCGCGATGACCGCCGCTGGCAACAGACCCGATGTCAGAAGGATTTGCAGTGTCTTGCCGGTGTGCTGCAACGCGGATGGTTCAAGCTGCAACCCAAGGCCGACGGCCAGGGCGACCGCAAAGATCACCATGTTTCGCCGGTTCCAGTGCACGTCCGCCAGCATCGACATGCCCGCAGCCGCAACCATACCGAACATCACGATCACACCGCCGCCAAGCACGTTGATTGGCACAGTATTGATGATGGCGCCGATCTTGGGGATCAGGCCCGCGACAATCAGGAAAAGCGCCCCAATGGTCACAACATGGCGCGACATCACGCCGGTCATTGCGATCAGGCCCACGTTCTGGCTGAACGATGTATTTGGCAAGCCGCCGAACACACCCGCAATCGCGGTGCCCAGACCGTCCGCGAAAGTAGCGCCGGTGATTTCCTTGTCGGTCGCTTCACGCCCCGCGCCACCTTTGGTGATCCCCGAGACATCGCCCACAGTTTCAATCGCCGAGATGACCGCCATCAGGCACATGCCGATGATAATCGCCCAGTTCAGCTCGAAGCCCCAGCGGAACGGGTTTGGCAGCGCAAAATTTGCCGCCCGACCCACATTGGCAAAGCTGACCTGCCCCATGAAATAGGCCACGATGTAGCCCACGATGATACCGATCAGCACGGCGGCGACCGACAACATGCCTTTGGTAAAGAACTTCATCGCGAGCGTCACAAAGATCACCACAAGTGCGGGAAACCACATCGCCAGCGTGCCAAAGGCTTCGGTGCCCATTTTCGGAACGCCACCCGCCGCATATTGAATGCCCACTTTGATGAGCGCCAAACCGATCATCAAAACGATCAGGCCGGTTACCAATGGTGGCAGCGCAAAGCGGATTTTTCCGATGAATGTGCCGATGAAAAAGTGGAAGATGCCACCGATCACCACACCTGTCATCAACCCGCCAAGTCCGGCCACGCCAAGACCGGCAACCGCAGGGATCATAACGGGCAGGAACGCAAAAGATGTGCCCTGCACGATTGGCAGTTTTGCACCAACAGGGCCTATGCCGATTGTCTGGATCAATGTGGCGATCCCTGCAAACAGCATCGACATCTGGATCAGGTAGGTCATGTCCGGAAAGCCAAGCGCGCCTTGGTCAGAGCCGAAACCGATACCGGCGGCCCCCGCAATAATAATCGCAGGCGTTACGTTCGAGACGAACATCGCCAAAACGTGTTGAATGCCCAGCGGAATGGCTTTTGCCATCGGTGGGGTATAATTCGGGTCGCGGAGTTGCTCCGGTGTCCCGATAGATGCATCTGTCATTGTGTTAGTCCCTTGTTGCGTGATTGCCCGCTTTGCGCGGATCTGGGTGAAGTATTGTTGGCTTGGCGTGTCGTATGGCTGTGGGTGTCACATCGGCTGCGCCGTTTGGTCATGGCAGCATATCCATCAGGCGGAGTTCTGCAATCCGCTCGACCTGACGGCAGGCGGTGGCAAATTCGGTGGGCCGGTCGTGGCCGATGCGCTGTGCAAAGGCCGCCATGATGCTGGCCTTGCTGTGGTCGCGCACCGCAATGATGAACGGAAAGCCGAATTTTTCAGTATACTGCGTGTTCATCGCCACAAAGCCTGCACGCTCGTCGTCAGTCAACGCATCAAGCCCCGCGCCCGCCTGCTCGGATGTGCTTTGCGCGGTCAGGCGCTTGGCCGCAGCCAGTTTGCCTGCCAGATCGGGGTGGGCGAGCAGGACGCCCAAGCGTTCATCTTCGCTGGCCGAGCGGAACATGCGCGCCAAAGCATTGTGCAGCCCGACCGCCGTGTCATGCGCAGGGCCCAGTTCCAACCCATGCGCGCGCCGGGCGATCCAAGGCGAGTGTTCAAAGATACTGCCGTAAAGGGCGACAAAGCGCGATTGATCCATCTGGCTGGGCCGCTCGATACGCACATGCGGGTGCGCCTGCGCCCAATGGTCGGCGATCTGTTCACGGGTCGCGAACCACACGCCGTCATGGCTTTGGGCGTAGTCGATGAACTGTCGCAAGGCCTCGGCGCGCCCGGGCCGCCCGATCAGGCGACAATGCAGACCGACCGACATCATGCGCCCGCCTTCACGGTAAAGCGTGTCAAAGCTGGCTTTGAGGTAGTCGAAAAACTGGGTGCCGGTATTGAAGCCCTGCGGTGTCGCGAACCGCATGTCATTGGCATCCAGCGTGTAGGGCACAATCAATTGCGTATCGCGGCCAAATTCCATCCAATAAGGCACATCATCGGCATAGGTATCCGCGACATAGGCAAACTGGCCGGTCTGCGCGGCCAGACGCACCGTGTTTTGAGAACAACGCCCCGTATACCAGCCGCGCGGCGGCTCGCCCACAACTTCGGTGTGCAGGCGAATGGCCTCGCGCATATCGGCACGTTCCACATCTTCGCGGGCGTCTTTATACTCGATCCATTTCAACCCGTGGCTGGCAATTTCCCAGCCCGCCGATTTCATCGCGTGAACTTGTGCGGGGTTGCGCGCCAAGGCGGTTGCCACGCCGTAAACAGTGACCGGTAAATGCCCCAGCAAGCGGTGCAACCGCCAGAACCCTGCGCGCGCGCCGTATTCATAAATGCTTTCCATATTCCAATGGCGCTGGTCGGGCCATGCCGCCGCACCGACGATTTCGGACAGGAATGCCTCTGATGCCGCATCGCCGTGCAGCACGCAATTTTCGCCACCCTCTTCGTAATTCACCACGATTTGCACAGCGATACGCGCCCGCTGCGGCCAATCGGCAGCCGGCGGGGTGGCACCATGGCCATACATGTCACGCGGGTATCTGGTCATTGCACTCTCCGATAGCCCCACGATAGAGCACCCAAATCAAATTCGCTTTCAAAAAAAACACGAAACACCGTTAGCATTAGATGTGGTTTTCTTATCAATGTCAAAACAGTGGGCCCGGGCGGACCGCCGGCAGTGACATCTGCTGCGGCAGCCTGTGGACATAGTCAATCGCCGCACGCCGCAGCAGGGAATAGGAGGGTGTTTCGGCAAAAGCTTGCGTTGATCCAGCCCAACGATCTGGCCGACGCACCCGCGCCCAAAACAATGTCCTTCATGCCCGTCCCTCTTGCGCCGTGTAAAATGTAGACACATCGCGATAAAGCGGCATCTTGGCGCAGGAATGCAATGCAAACCGCGACTGTTTGCGCTAACAGTCTGATAACGAATCAAGGGGGAGGCTAACCGAATGCAGGACTGGTGGCGCGATGCGGTGATCTATCAGATCTATCCGCGGTCCTATCAGGACACGACGGGTAACGGCGTCGGCGACCTGACGGGCATCACCCGGCGGTTGGAGCATATCGCCGATCTTGGCGCGGATTGCATTTGGCTGTCGCCGATCTTTACCTCGCCGCAAAAAGACATGGGATACGATGTGTCGGACTATACCGACATCGACCCGCTGTTTGGCACGCTGGCTGATTTTGACGTGATGATCGCGCGGGCGCACGCCTTGGGCCTGAAGGTCATTACCGATCAGGTGTTGTCACATACATCCGACCAGCATCCGTGGTTTCAGCAAAGCCGCGTCAGCCGTGATAACCCGAAATCCGACTGGTATGTCTGGGCGGATCCACTGCCCGACGGCAGCCCGCCCACCAATTGGCACAGTCATTTTGGTGGCCCTGCGTGGGAGTTTGATCCGCAGCGCGGCCAGTATTATCTGCACAACTTTCTGGGCTCGCAGCCGGATCTGAACTTTCACAATCCCGATGTTGTGGACGCGATTATCGAGACCTGCCAGTTCTGGCTTGATCGGGGTTTGGACGGGTTTCGCCTTGATACGGTCAACTATTATTTTCACGATCAACAATTGCGGTCCAACCCCGCAGCCCAAGCCGCACCGCAAGTTATGGCGACTGATCTGTATGGAATGCAAAGCAACATTTACAACAAAACCCGCCCCGAAAATCTCGGGTTTCTGGAACGGTTGCGCAAGCTGACAGACCAATACGACGACATTATGATGGTCGGCGAGGTTGGTGAAATGGGCCGCAGGTCGATCGAGATCATGGGCGAATATACCCAAGGGGTCGACCGGCTGCATATGGCCTATAGCTTTGCGATGCTGGGCCCCGATTTCAACGCCGGGCATTTTCGAAATTGCATTGAGGGGTTTCAACAGGGCGCGCCACATGGGCACCCGAAATGGTCGTTCTCAAACCATGATGTGCCACGGCATGTAACCCGCTGGGCGCAACATGGGGTGTCCCAGGATGCGATTGCGCGGCAGGCCTGCGCGATGTTGATGGGGTTTGAGGGCACGATCGGCATCTATCAGGGCGAAGAATTGGGCCAGACCGAGACCGAGTTGGTGTTTGAGGAACTGACCGATCCGCCCGCGATCCGCTATTGGCCCGCCGTCAAGGGACGCGATGGGTGTCGCACGCCGATGGTCTGGGAAAAAGACGCCCCGAATGCGGGCTTTTCAACAGGCAAACCTTGGCTGCCCGTCAAGCCCCCGCAAGCGGCAAAAGCGGTGGATCAACAAGGTGCGGGCAGTGTTCTGGCGTTTTACAAAGACATGATTGCGTTTCGCAAAGCCACCCCCGCGCTGCAAAATGGCGCAAGTGTTTTTCATACCCTACCAGAGCCAATTCTGGCGTTCACGCGGCGCGGCGACCAGCAGATAACCTGTGTCTACAACCTGTCCAAAACACCCCGCACAGTCACGCTGCAAGGCGAGGCCCGCGTGACGGGTCATCACAACGCGACGCTTGACGGGGCGACACTTCAACTGCCGGCAAACGGGTTTGTGTTTCTGGCGCATGCCCAGGGCATTGTGCTGTCTGCCTGATCCATCGACCGGCTAAAACGTGATGATGAACTTGGGCCGCCAGCAATCTGCGCACGATCGGCAAGCCCATGCCTGTCGCGCCCGCATCCCCGCTCTCGGCGGCGCTCCACCATGCGTCACGTTGCAACGATCGCGGCACGCCGCGCGCTGTCATCGGTGTCATTGATCTTTCCTTTTCCGGTTTTATTCAGAAACGGCTTCAGGCAATGACGTGCACTGCGCGCACTTGGACTGTGCAGTTTTTGTGCAGATCAAAGTGCCGCGTTTGCCGCCGCGCGAATGGCTGCAATGTTCACTCCGTAGGGTGCCGGGTCGGCGACAGAGCCGCCGCGGAATACCGCAGAGCCTGCCACCAGCACATCCGCGCCCGCGCTGGCGACCAAAGGTGCGGTTGCCCGATCAACGCCGCCATCAATTTCGATATGGATCGGGCGGTCGCCGATCATCGCGCGCAGCGCGCGGACCTTGGCGGTCATGTCGATAAATTTCTGCCCGCCAAAACCGGGGTTCACGGTCATCACGCAGACCAGATCAACCATATCCATCAGATCGGCGACCGCACTTGCGGGGGTGCCGGGGTTCAGCGCCACACCCGCCTTGCAGCCAAGGCTGCGGATATTTTGCAAGGTGCGGTGAATATGCGGGCCGGCCTCGACGTGGGCGGTGATGATATCGGCTCCGGCCTGTGCGAACCCTTCAAGATAGGCATCCACCGGCGAGATCATCAAATGCACGTCCATCACGGTTTTGATATGTGGACGGATCGCGCGGCAGGTTTGCGCGCCAAAGGTGATCGCAGGCACAAAATGCCCGTCCATGACATCAACGTGAATCCAATCCGCGCCTTGGGCCTCGACGGCGGTAATCTCGGCCCCGAAATCGGCGAAATCAGCGGCAAGAATGGAAGGCGCGATTTTGATGGAACGGTCGAAAGTCATGGCATTGGTCCTTGATCTGCGGGGTTGAGCTTGGGTTTAGCGCGTTGCAGGGGCCTCGTCACCTATCCATTCACAATAGTTGCAGCGCGCGCCGGAAACCTGTGCTATTTTGACATTATGACCATGATTACACTTCAATACCGGGACTTGTTGCGCGGCGGGACGGCCGTGCATATCACCCGCGCCTTGGTGACGCCTGCGCGCCCCAAGGCGTTGCACACGCAGGATTTTCACCAATTGTTCTGGGTGCAAAACGGCACCATCCGGCACCACAGGCCTGACGGGGTAAGCAGTCTGTCCGAAGGGACGGTCGTCTTCATGCGCCCAGATGACCACCACGCGCTGCAAGGGCGCGGCGAACAGGCGCTGGTGGTGTCGCTGACGCTGCATCCCAGCTTGATCGACGCGCTTGGCAAGCGGCACAAATCCCTGCCCGGTCAGCTATTTTGGGCCGAGACGCCGCAGGTATTGCATCTGGAGACCAAGGCGCTGATTGCGCTGAACCAAGCCACGATGCGGCTGGAACGCACAAACCTTGACCGGTTTTCCGTCGAGGCGTTTTTGCTGCCGCTGTGTGCGGACTTGCTCAAGCCAGACATCGCAGGCGCAGCACCCGAGTGGCTGACACGCGCGATCGCCGCTGCCGCCGACCCTGCGGTGTTTCGCCAAGGTGCGGCCGGATTTGTCGCCCAAACCGGCCAGACCCACCCGCATGTCAGCCGCACCATGAAGCGAGTGCTGGGCATCAGCCCGTCGGAATTTATCAACCGGCAGCGCATGATACATGCGACGCGCCAACTGACCGGCACATCCGAAACCCTTGCAGACATCGCCTCCGATTGTGGTATTCCGAATCTGTCGCATTTTCACAAACTATTCCGCGCGGCCATCGGTGTGACCCCGCATCACTATCGGCGCAAATACCAACGTGACGTCGTGCAGCCCGAATAATATTGACCAACTGGTCAAACCTTGCCAAGACAAGCCTATCATGACACGCTTCCCGCCAGTGGAGGAGACCGCCTTGCAGACCACGAAAACCGAAACCATCACAGGCGCGCAATTGCCGCAGATCCTGGATGTGCGCAACACGGTAATGCCGCTTGATCTGGATTGGGTGGCCTGCGTGCAAGCAAATACCTCGGCCATCGAGCGCCGCGCCGCAACCCTGCCCGGACGGCGCTCCGTCAAAAAAGATTATCAAGCCGCATGGCTGTGCAAAGCCATCAGCCTGATGGATCTGACCACGCTTTCGGGCGACGACAGCGAGGGCCGCGTGCGCCGCCTATGCGCCAAAGCCCGCCAACCTGTTGCCCAAGATATCCTTGAGAAGCTGGGGATGGAGGGTCTGACCACAGGAGCGGTGTGTGTCTATCACGACATGGTTGAAACGGCGGTTGACGCATTGCGCGGCACGTCCATCCCTGTGGCCGCTGTCTCGACCGGATTCCCCGCTGGGCTGTCACCGTTCCACCTGCGCCTTCAGGAAATTCGCGAAAGTGTCGCCGCCGGAGCCTCCGAGATCGATATCGTTATTTCGCGCCGCCATGCCCTGACAGGCAACTGGCAGGCACTCTACGACGAAATGGTCGAGATGCGTGAAGCCTGCGGCGAGGCCCATGTCAAAGCGATCCTTGCCACCGGCGAGTTGGGCACGTTGCGCAACGTGGCGCGCGCAAGCCTTGTGTGCATGATGGCGGGCGCTGATTTTATCAAAACCTCGACGGGCAAAGAGCCTGTGAACGCCACCCTGCCCGTGACCCTGACCATGATCCGTGCGATCCGCGACTACCAAGAGCGCACAGGTATCAAGGTCGGCTACAAACCCGCGGGCGGCATCAGCAAGGCCAAGGACGCCGTGGTCTATCTGGCGATGATCAAGGACGAGCTTGGCTGTCGCTGGCTGCAACCCGATCTTTTCCGCTTTGGCGCATCGTCCTTGCTTGGCGATATCGAGCGGCAACTCGAACACCATGTCACAGGCGCATATTCTGCCCAGTGGCGGCACGCGATTGGATAAGACCATGACAGTTAAAGAGATTTTCGACACCATGGACTACGGCCCAGCCCCTGAAAGCAGCAAGGAAGCCCTCGCTTGGATAGCCTCGCGTGGCGGCATCGCGGGCCACTACATCAACGGCAAGTTTAGCCACCTGCGCGAAGATTTCGCGACGACCAACCCCGCAACGGGCGTCAAACTCGCAGGTGTCACCAAAGGCACCGCCGAGGAAGTGGCTCTCGCCGTGAAAGCCGCCCGCAAAGCCCAAGCCGCTTGGGCCAAAGACAGCCACGCCCGCGCCCGTGTTCTGTATGCCATTGCCAGGTTGATGCAAAAACACAGTCGCCTTTTGGCCGTGATTGAAACGCTTGATAATGGCAAACCGATCCGCGAGAGCCGCGACATTGATGTGCCACTGGCGATCCGGCATTTCTATTACCACGCAGGCATGGCGCAGCTGATGGACGAGGAACTGCCTGACCGCGCGCCGCTGGGTGTTTGCGGCCAGATCATCCCTTGGAATTTTCCGCTGTTGATGCTTGCCTGGAAAATCGCGCCCGCCTTGGCGATGGGCAATACCGTTGTGCTGAAGCCTGCCGAATTTACACCGATGACCGCGATGGTCTTTGCCGAGATTTGTGACCAAGCGGGCGTGCCCGCAGGCGTCGTGAACATCATCACAGGCGACGGCGAAACGGGCGCAGCTCTCGTGGCCTCCGACGTCGATAAAATCGCGTTTACCGGCTCCACAGAGGTGGGCCGGATCATCCGCAAAGCCACCGCAGGCTCGGGCAAGGCGCTGTCCTTGGAATTGGGCGGTAAATCGCCCTACATCGTGTTCGACGATGCAGACATCGATAGTGCCGTCGAGGGCCTTGTTGACGCGATCTGGTTCAACCAGGGTCAAGTTTGCTGCGCGGGCTCGCGATTGTTGGTGCACGAAGGCATCGCCGACCGCTTCTACGCCAAGCTTAAATCCCGCATGGGGACCTTGCGCATCGGCGACCCACTTGACAAATGCATCGACGTCGGCGCCATCGTGGACCCGTCGCAGCGCGACATGATCGCCGAACTGGTCGCGGACAACACCGAAGGCGAGACATTCCAAACCACCGCCCCCGAGGGCTGTTTCTACCCGCCAACCCTGATCACAGGGCTGCACGCCGCATCGCATCTGATGCAAACCGAAATCTTCGGCCCTGTGCTGGTATCCACCACGTTCCGCACCCCCTCGGAGGCTGTGGAAATCGCCAATAACACGCGCTACGGGCTTGCGGCCTCTGTCTGGTCGGAGAACATCAATCTGGCGTTAGATATCGCGCCAAAGCTTGCCTGCGGCATCGTCTGGGTCAATGGCACCAATATGATGGACGCCGCCGCAGGTTTTGGTGGCGTGCGAGAGAGCGGCTTTGGGCGCGAGGGCGGTTGGGAAGGACTGGCGGGCTATACCAAACCCGATGCGACCGCCAAACCGCGCATCTCTGCGATACCGCACGCGGGCAAAGGCGCCGCCGCGGGCCCACTTGACCGCACTGCAAAACTCTATATCGGCGGCAAACAAGCCCGCCCCGATAGCGGATATTCCACCCCTATCTTTGGACCAAAAAGCGCGCTTCTGGGCCATGTCTCTACGGGCTCGCGCAAGGATATCCGCAACGCCGTCGAGGCGATGAATGCCGCCAAAGGCTGGTCGAAATCTACCGGACACTTGCGCGCGCAAATCCTCTACTACATCGCCGAAAACCTCTCGGCGCGGGCCGATGAATTCGCAAACAGGGTCACTACGCTTACGGGCAAATCAGGCAAAGCAGAAGTCCAGACCAGCATAAAGACCCTGTTCACCTATGCCGCTTGGGCCGACAAATACGACGGTCAGGTCCACGGGGTCCCGATCCGCGGCGTGGCCTTGGCGATGAAAGAACCCATAGGCAACATCGGCATCCTGTGCGGTGACGCGCCCTTGTTGGACGTCATCACGCCAATGGCCGCCGCCATCGCGATGGGCAACCGCACAACGCTGATCCCGTCAGCCGCCTACCCGCTGGCCGCGACTGATCTGATCCAGGTCTTGGAAACATCCGACGTGCCCGCGGGTGTCGTCAATATCGTCACAGGGCCACATGCTGAGCTTGCAAAAACCCTCGCGGATCACCTCGATCTCGACAGCCTGTGGAACCTTGCGGACACATCGCTCGATGCCGGCATCGAGACCGCCTCCGCAGGTAACCTCAAACGCACATGGGCGCCACTTGGGACCCCCACCACCCGCGACTATCTGGCAGCAAGCACAGAGGTCAAAAACATCTGGATCCCTTACGGCGAATAGGGCTTCTTTGGAGTGGAAATATGCTGGGGGGAGGCCGCAGGCCGGGGGGCAACGCCCCCATCCCGGATCAGCCTTTGAACACAGCTATTTCTTGGCGCGCCACGTCCCCAACCAACGGGCAACACGACCTTTCTTGGCGGAAATTCCGGCACTTGCCTCGTCAAAACGGTGCTCGGCGCTGTCCAACAACGGATCAACCGTGCGCTCGCGAAACTGCCGCCACATGGCGCGCAGAAACACGATCCCCACGATCACGAACCCGAAGAAAAAAATGTTGAACCAGGGGATGATGCGCACGTCAGGCCCGTCAACCGGACGGATCGCAATTGCATTGGGATAGATCGACGCCCAGCGCACGCGCCAGCCGTAATGGGTAATCACTGCCCAGCTTTCACCACGGGCCGCACTCGCGGCTTCGGCTTGCAAATCGGAACTGTCAAATTTGAAATACGGCGGCCAGATCCAGCCGGTATCCTCGTTGCGATATACCATCACCTCCGTGCTATCGCGCGGTATAAAGCCCAAAAGCCAGGTCTTTTTCTTATCCGTGTTGATCAGCCGCAAATCGCGGGTTGGCTGATCGACGGCACCACTGTCGGGTTGCGCGTAAAAGATACGGTTATAGCTGCTGAAATCTGTGCGGATAATCTCGGTCGAGGTGATCTTTACAATGTCATGCTGCGGCAGCACATAGTGCAAAAACAGGCCCGCGATGATAAAAACCAGAACTCGGAAAGTAACCTTGATACGGTGCATGTCGAACCTCAATTCGCGTTTGTGATATAGACGATGGCGATCACCACCACCGTCGGAATAATATAGACCAGGCCAATCAGCTTGGGGCGAAACGACGCGTTATAGGCTTTGATCCCTTTGGTAACATAGGCATCTCGGGCCGCCATATCGGTGCTGCCGGGATTGTCTTGTGCCCAGGCATCTTCCAGCTTTTCGCGGCGCACGGAGCGTGAATAGACCGAGATCGACAGATATACCACGCTCAGCGCCAGAAACCCGAATACCAGCAATCTTACGAAACCCATCCCTATCTCCTTCGCACAGCGCCCCAGGGGCCAACCGCCTGTATCATATCACGCTTTGCCGGCTTTGGCTCTTCGAGTGGCGCATCATGGCCGAACAAGGCCTCTCGCGTGCCAGCCTTGTCCACCTGATACTCGCGATCCAGAAAGTCCACGACATAGGCCCGCTTTTCATCCGGCCATGTGGCGTAGGCCGCGTAAAACGCCTCCTTATGACAGATAAACAACTGGCGCACATCCAGCGGGCACAATTCCGCAAGCAGCATATTGACCAAATCCGCATCCGCATGGTTCTTGGCGCGCAGTGTATAGAAATATGCATCATGCTGAGAGGTAATGCGCGGCCACGGCCCGTCCTCCTCTGCCCAACGCGCCAGCGCCGCCATGCCTTGCCATGCTTGGGGCAATTTTTCCGCATATCGCCGCCCGAGCAGACGCAGATCACGCCGCGTCGCACCCGCCAAATCCTCACCCATTTCAGCAGCCACCGCGGCCACGACAAAATCCATCTTCTGGTGCAAAATCGCCGCCGCGTCCACGCCCCGCGCCTCCACGATCGGCTCGACCAGATCGTTCAACTTCAAAAACTTCGCAATCGCGCCTCGATCTGCAAAGGTAAACACATGCTCTATCGGCACTGCGCCCAAATCGGTATCCGTGGCCGCGATCACCGCCGGATGCGGCACGCCGCGCAACACATAGATGCCGCCAAAATGCGCGGTCCAGAAATTCTGCTGGCTAAAATCCATGCGCTCCAACTGGATCGGATTGCGGGCCACATCGCCCGTGAGTTTGGCCAGCCCGATCATCTGCGCGATCAACACATCATCAAACCACGCGCCCTCCTCGGTCTTGAACCGATCGATCATCGCGCCCAGTTTTTTGCCCGTGGCCAGCGTTCCGCTTGTGGTATCCGCCTCCACATGCACCTTGCCAATATCGAACAACTTGGCAGGTGTCTCGACACTATAGACCGAATTGACCAACTCGCCCGCCACCGCATCCCGCGCGGTCAGTGCAAACAGTTGCGCGCGGTTTTTCTCGATAAACTGCTTGAGAATGCCGCGGCTCGTCGAAAATTTTGCATTGAGCAAAGGCGCGGTTCCCTGCTCGGTCGTCAGCAAGATAAACTGACGGTTCACACCGCGATGATTGAGATATAACACGTCCTCCAGCTCCGCCCCGACCTCGGGCGAATAGCCGGAGATATCGATATGGAATTCGTCCAAGGCGGTCTGCTTACCCGTCAGCGACTTCAACGCACGATTATACCGCTCGACCAGCACAGGGCTGTCCACGCGGATCAAATTACCAAACATCATGCCTTTCTGGATGAGACGTTTCATAGTTTTACCATACTTTCTTCACCCATCCGCGCGGCAGATTCGCCACCGAAAGCACCATGATCGGCGCCCAGAGCAGCCCCGCGATCAGCCCCAGCTTGCCGTAGAAAGCCACATTCGCCATCACCCCGAACGCCGCGATTTGCGCCCAGCTTATGCCCTGCCACAGATACAGCGCCACAAAGAAGCCCGCGCTGAGCAAAAACAAGATCACCGTCGATAAAAACGCGATCAACAACAAGGGTTTGACCCCCTCTGGCATGACCATCGACAACAGCTTTGGCACCAGCCACGCGAGCAACGCCAAGACCGCCGCGGGAACAAACAATCCGTCGGAAATCAGGCTCACCCTTTCGCCTCCAGATACCGCCGCTTGGCCTCTTGCGTGCGGCCAAAATCGCGGATCATCGCTTCAATCGCCACCTCATCCGACTTATCCGCATAACGGAACTCACTGTCGGCGTATCGGTTGATCTCTTGGATCACCATGTCCGTGGTAATCGGCTGACGCAGCTCTTCGATCATGCCCTTCTTGGTGTCATAATCCTTGAACATGAACAGGTCCGGCTCTTCCATCCACTCGTCTGGCAATTCAAAATCCATCGCACGGACCTTCACCGCATCGGTGATGTTCTTGATCGCACGCCCCGTGAACCGCTCGTCGGCCTCCTGAATGGCCTTCAAATAGGTGCCCATCTTGGCAATCGTATCCAGATCACCGATCTGCGACTGCACCCGGTCAAAGACGCGAACAAGCCCCTCTTCATGCGGCTTTGAATGCCCCGCAAAGCTGGCCGCAACCGCCTTTTTGATCTCCTGGGCCGAGAACACCTCATGCGCGCCCACAGGAATATCGTGGTTCTTGCCCATCAGCAGATACAAAATATCAATGTAGTCATCGCGCGTTTGCGGCCCATCGACCAAGAACCTTGCCCCCGCCCGTTGACGCAGCGCATCATCCACATTCTCGGGATAATTCGAAAACATCCCGAACGTGCAATTGCCGCGCACCACCGTATTGGCGCCAGCAAAACTCTCCATCAGCACGGCGGTAATCTCCAATTGCCCCGCCGACGACTGCCTATCGCCGCGCTTGCCCGCCAACTGGTCAATATCGTCAATTGTGCCAAACCCGATCACTGACGGGTCCAGAATATTGTTGATAAACGCCTTCGCGTTCTGCCCCGATTTGCCCTGATAACTGTCAATATTATCGGTGCTCAAATTCTGATACCTGAACGGATATCCCGCTGTCTGACAGTAGTCATTCACCAACCCCGCCATCATCTGGATCAGCGTGGTTTTCCCCGTCCCGGGCTTGCCGTCGCCCATAAACGTAAAGATAAATCCGCCCAATTCAGCAAACGGATTGAGCCTGCGCTCAAAGTCATAAGCCATCACCATCTTGGCCAATTTCATCGACTGATACTTGGCAATATGGTTGCCCACGACCTCGTTTGGTTTTTTGAACGTCATCGTCAGCGTGGTCGACTTGCCCTTCGTCACCGGATTAAATCCGCGCACCGCAAAATCATCCGCCGCGACCCGCCACGCGGCCTGCACAAATGGCTCCAGCTTTGAGGCCGTGCTCGCGCGCGCCGCCACCTTGTCCATCAAGGCCTCGGCAAAGGCCAAGACAACCGCCACAACTTTATGCTCGTCGGTCCCCAACGCGGCAATATCGCGGTCCAATTCCCACAGCGCGCCATGCAAGGCCAACTGGCCGTTATCAAGTAAAACTTCCTCGACCTCACCAATCTCCACCGTCTGCTCGGACGCATGAGACCCCAGCAAAAACGCCACAGCCGAGCCAAATACATAAAGCGTGACCAAGGCCTCTGCGGTCAGCAATTCGGAAAACTCCGCGCGGTCAGTTTGCGCGAGTGCGCCTTCCAAATTCGCCCGCTTCAAATCTTTCAGCGGCGTGCGCGCGGCAAACTGGTCCGCCACCGCCAGCGCAATCGCAATCGCGCGGCGCAAGCCTTGCAACACATGCGCCTGCAACGGCGAGGGCAATCCGTCGCCACCAATCGCCTCGATGCGGGCCGACAACTGTATCCCCTCGGTGCGCACCACGCGGCGCGTCGAAAGCCCCGGCGTGGTTGACCGAAACCGCCGCCTTGTGCCCAAGCCAGACGATTTCTCCACCACAGGGGCCGCCCCGCCCGTGGCAATGCGTGGGCTATGATCAAACCCGTCAAGCAGACCCAAGGCCGCCGCGTAATGACTGCGAATATCCGCTTCGCGCAGCTCCATCTGATCACTCGTCTCGCTCATTTCAAATCCTCTTTGGTTTGCCAATATCCCCGCCGGCGGCAAGACATCTTACTTATAACTCAACACGCGGCCCAAATCGGACACCACAAATTTGCGCACATCCCTGAACCCCGGCGGATTACGCTCGGCCAAGGCCTGATAGGGACGCTCGGGCATGATCAACGACCGCTCCATGCGCGACGCCCCCATATCCGCGCCACCGGTGCTAAACGGATCCAGCGCAAATATCTGCCGCTCGACACTGCCAAACCAGCCAGATTTCACCTGCTCTACGCGCTCCGAGATCAATTCCTCCTCGGTCCAAACCATCGCCCAATCGTCACCAACCGGACTATTGGCGGCCTCCAGCACCTCGCGCAGCGGCCCGGTTTGCATGGTGAATGCGCTCGAATACATCGGACCAATATGAAACCGGCGCAGCCGTGTGGGATGCAGATCGTCAAAATCCTCGTCAAAGCCTTTGGCAATGGTCAGCAACTTCAACCCGCCCAAGGATTGCGCCATCAAATGCGCCTGCGCTTCGGGCCAGCGGCGCTCGTCTTTCGGCAGACCGACCTTACCGGTATCCTCCACATCCATGATGTAGATCACCGGCAGGTTGACCTGACTGTCATAGACCGCCCAATGCACCTGAAAATGCCGGCGATCATCGTCATTGCGGACCCATAGCGCGGCTGGATCATTGCGCGCCCAAAACATGCCGCCCTTGGAAAGTTCTTCATAATAAAGCCGCTGCGACAACGCATATTGCAGCTTTGTGGGGATTTCCTGCTCGCCCACAATCGTGCGCACCATCTGGTCTTTCAACGCATCAACTGACGGTACCTGCGCCAAATGCACCCCCGCCTGAAGCGCATCATTGGCCATCTCCAACAGCTCCTGATACACAGGGAAGCCGCTTTCAACCCGGTCAAACGTCAACTGCCCCGCATGGGCAAACCGGCCCGAGAAATGATACTTATGCGACAGCGCTTTGAACGTGTGGTTCAGCGCCAATAGATAGCGCGCCAAGACATCAATATCGCGCCTGCTCAGCCGCCCCTCGGCCTCCATCGTGGCGGCCACGCGTGTCATATGCTGCGTGATGCGCTCGAATTTGCCAAAATACCGCCGCGTAATGCGGGTATCTTCCAGCTTGAAGTGGTCGAGGGCATGATCAGTTTTCGACATAGGTTCCCCCTATCAGGGATGGCACAGGGTTACCCCTGATCCCCATACTGATTGCTATCATGTTTCTCGACGATCTTTTGGAACCGGCGCACAAACCGCTCGTCAGCCTTGGCTTTCTGCTCCAGAACCTCGCGGGCGAACACCATATGATCCTCGTGGGCTTCCAGCATATCGGCCATACGCGCGTTGGTTGCCGCCCCGATCGCGGCCATTGCTGTTTGCGCCTCTTGGTCGGTTTTCACGCCAATCTCGTTGATCTTATGGGCCACGTCCTGCTGTTGTGCGGTCTTCAGCGACTTTGACAAAGCATCATACAAAACAACACGTTGCTTGGTATCTGTTTCCAGTTTGTTGATCAGCACCATCTGCGTCGCTGCCTGGTTCTGCAAACTGTCGACCCAGGTTTTACCCTTCTCGATATAGCGCTCCAGTGTCTGCGATTTCGCAAGCTTGACCTGCTCCATCTGCACCATCTCGTTATAGCGCGAGTTCAACCCCGCCAACTCGCTCTCCAGCTTCGTGCGCTTGGCCGCATCCTGCTCGACGGAAATCTTGCCTTCAAGCGTGATAATCTGCGGATCAAGCGTCAGAATATCCGCGCGCAGCCCTTCCAGCTCGCCCACGGTCGCTTCACGCTCGTCCAGCGTGCCGGTCAGGTTAGTCTCGACCTTGGACTTTTGCTCGTTCAGCGTCGCCAATTGACCCTGCAACAACTTGGTGATCACATCGGATTTGGCAATCAAATCCTGCAACTTGTCATCGACAGAGGCGCTGCGCATCCGCTCTTCACGCATACTGTCGGACTTGCCCCCCGAAAACCAACCCACGATGCTTTCCATCGTGGTCTTGGACCGCATCTCGTCAAAATCCTTGGAAAACGCCGCCGTCACATCGTCCAGCCCCATAATCAGCTCGGCGATATTGGCGTTCATCAACTCGGTATGCGCGTGCACGTCGTCAAGCGTCGCATTCTCGATATCAATCGCAATATCGGTGCCCGCCGCCATTTTCTGGCGGGCGGTCTCAATGCGACTGGTCAGTTCTGAAATCTTCGACTGGG
The DNA here is from genome assembly GCA_963976475.1 of uncultured Rhodobacterales bacterium. Classification (GTDB taxonomy): domain Bacteria; phylum Pseudomonadota; class Alphaproteobacteria; order Rhodobacterales; family Rhodobacteraceae; genus Yoonia. The sequence goes on along the minus strand of CAXBKX010000017.1, from coordinate 50,411 downwards.
CCTCGGCAACCTGCGCCTGGCTTTCTTGGATCTGGGTATCGAAATTGGCCATCTGCGGTGGTCCCTCACTAATGTTACAAGTCGTTACATAGGCACGCGCAGAGACGATATCAATTCCCCCCACGCCGCTTTGCCGCAATCATGCGCAAAAAATACGGCAGGTAAATGGCATTGATGTAAAAAGACCCGCTCCAATCGGGACGGGTCTTGCAAATCACTTATAATGGGACGTTGGAGGGGATGACCGGCAGGTTGGGGTCAACCGCGTCATAATCGGGTGGCCTGTCGTTGGCCAGCGCCTCTTCACCGTAAATATCCTCTGGATCGATCTGCTTTGCGGGCAACTCGACGCCGCGCCCATAGTTTTCCGGATCCACGCGCTGCGATTCCGCCTCGTCACGCACCCGCACCTTGGTGCCGAGTTCGATTTCTTCGTAAAGCTGGATGATGTCCTGATTGAACATCCGGATGCACCCGGCACTGCCCGAGTTCCCGACAGAGCCCAGATCATTGGTGCCGTGAATCCGGTAATATGTGTCGCGCCCATTGCGGAACAGATAGAGCGCACGCGACCCCAGCGGGCTGCGCAATCCACCCGGAATACCGCGGCGGAATGGCTCGTAAATTTCTGGCTCTGTGCGGATCATATTTGCGGTGGGCGTCCAACCGGGCCACTTGCGCTTCATCTGGATAATGCCGGTGCCGGCAAAACTCCTGCCCGCACGCCCGACCCCGACAGGATACCGCACCGCGGTGCCGTCATCTTTGACGTGATACAAAAACTTGGCATATGGGTCGACATCGATCGAATTTGGCGGCGCTTCGCCCAAATAGATACCCGTCATGCGCCGGTTCACCCCTTGGGTCAGCTCACGCGGAATCCCCGGTAGGTTATAACCCGCGTCAAAGATCGGCTCGTAGCCCTCCAAAAATGGCATCGCGCGCGGAATTTCGGGCATGGACTCAGGGATCGTGCTGGCACAGGCCGCCGTGGTGCCAAGCAGCAGCGCACCAAACGCGCGCCGGGAATATTTTGTCGTGATGGTCATCGGGGTCCGCTCCTTGTCAATCGCTTGACTTTGCATATCAGGCGAGCGCCGAGATGCAAATCAACCGCCGCCCCGATGACGGGGGTTTATGTGGGACGTGGCCTGCACGCCTCCACTTATTTGTGATCACGACACAATATTGTGCGCAGGGCCAAACGGATATTTGGTGATATTCTCGGCACCGTCCTTTGTTATAATCAAGATATCATGCTCGCGGTACCCCCCGGCCCCCGGCGTGCCCGCGGGGATCGTCAACATCGGTTCCATTGAGATCACCATGCCGGGTTCCAATATCGTCCCGATGTCTTCGCGCAATTCCAGCCCCGCCTCGCGCCCGTAATAATGCGACAGCACGCCAAATGAATGGCCATAGCCGAACGTGCGGTATTGCAACAACTGACGCTCTTCAAAGAAGGTGTTGATCTTGGCCGTTACCTCGGAACATGTCGCGCCGGGCACCAACAGGCTCATGCCGTATTCATGCGCCGCCACATTGGCCTGCCAAATCTGTAGACTTGCCGGATCGACGTCCTCTACAAACAGCGTGCGCTCCAGCGCCGTGTAATAGCCGCTGATCATCGGGAATGTATTCAGCGACAGGATATCGCCGCGCGCCAGCACCCGCCCTGTCACCGGATTATGCGCCCCGTCGGTGTTGATCCCCGACTGGAACCAGACCCATGTATCGCGGTATTCGGCGTCCGGAAAGCGTTTGGCGATCTCCAACTCCATCGCGTCACGCCCCGCCATCGCCACATCGATCTCTCGCACACCGGCACGGGCCGCATCATGGATCGCATAGCCACCCACATCCGCCACCGCCGCACCCTGCCGGATCAAATCCAGTTCGGCCTGTGACTTTTTCATACGCTGCACCATTGTCGCGGGGGCGATATCAACCACCTTTGCGGGGGTCAAAAACGCCTGCAACTTCTGGCTTTGCACCAGCGTCAGGTGATCACCCTCCATGCCAATCACCGCGCCGCTGCCTGTGATCGACAAAATCGCGCGCCAGTAATTGTCGCGCTCCCAATCGGTATAGGTGATGTTGTCGCCAAAACACCGGCGCCAAGGTTGCGCCGCATCAATGCCCGCCGAAATCGTCACATTATCCGTGGCCGTCACGACCAAGGCATAGGGCCGCCCGAACGCGCAATATAAGAAACCGGAATAATACGCGATATTGTGCATCGAGGTGAAGACAACCGATGCGACGCCTTTGTCGGCCATAGTCCGGCGCAATCCGGCAAGCCGCGCCTGATATTCGGCGGGCGCAAATGGCAAGACTTCCGCGCCTTGGTGGAACCGGTAAAACTGTGGACGGGTATTCATATTTCAGACCTCGCATCGCAAGGGTCTGATGTGCAGACCCCGAAAGGTCCCGGCGTTCAGGACGACGGCATGTCTGCCAAGCGGTAGACCCTACCTGCGACGACGCCATCGTCGCTTGCTCGTCGTCAGCCTTAAAACCAATCGCGGGCCCGAGCAAGCCTTTGTGCGCCTTGGGGGTGACAGAACGCCAATCAAAGTGCACCCTGCCCGCAGTCCCAGCAAAAACGAGACACCCATGTCGGTCCTTCGGAAATTTATCGATTACTTCAAACCCACCCCGCAACCCGAACCGCACGCCCGCCTGCCCGAAGGCAAATTGCGCCTGCATCTGCTGTGCGGCAGCTTCGAGAGCGCGGACGCGGCGATGACCTATTGCTTTCAGGCCGACGGGGATACACCCGAGCAAATCACCATCGACCAACCCGGCGCCTTTATCGACACCGGCTTTGTCGAGGTTGTGTTCCGCACCATCGAACCGCGCCTGCTGGATTTTCTGTCTGCCGACGATGTCAGCCGCACCATTGCCAAAATGAACGGGGCAAACACGCTGGTCATCATCACCGAAGATGCCTTTGGCGGCTTTCCTTATGTGCTAAGCCATTCAGAGACACTCTATTATCTGGGGCCCTATATTGTTGATGTTTAACCACATATCGCGTGCGCGGGATGCGTAACCTGATCACAGATGTGGCCGGCCTGCGCGTCGGGCACGCCCATGACGCGGCGCTGAAATCAGGGGTCACCATGCTGACCGCAGATGCACCATTCACCTGCGGCGTGCATGTGATGGGTGGCGCGCCGGGCACGCGTGAAACCGACCTGCTGGCCCCTGACAAAACCGTAGAAGCTGTCGATGCGCTGGTGCTGGCGGGCGGCAGTGCGTTCGGGCTTGATGCGGCCTCGGGTGTCACCGATGCGTTGCGCGCGGACGGGCGCGGGTTTGCCGTGGGTGCAGTGACCGTGCCCATTGTGCCCGCCGCAATCTTGTTTGATCTGCTCAATGGCGGCGATAAAAACTGGACCACGAACCCCTATAACGCGCTGGGGCGGCAGGCCTACGGCAATGCGCGCGCAGATTTCGCACTTGGCACGGCGGGCGCGGGGTTTGGTGCGACAACCGCAAATCTGAAAGGCGGGCTCGGATCCGCGTCCATGATCTTGCCAAACGGGGTGATTGTCGGCGCACTGGTGGCGGTCAACGCGCTGGGGTCCGCAACTGTCGGCGACGGGCCGCATTTTTGGGCAGCACCCTTTGAGCAAAACGGCGAGTTTGGCAACCTCGGCCCCTCACCCACATACCCGCAAGGCCGCCCCGCGACCAAAGGCCATGCGCGCAATACCACCATCGGGATCGTGGCAACCAATGCGCGCCTGACCCAAGCACAATGCACGCGGCTGGCCACGGCGGCCCACGACGGCTTTGCCCGTGCATTGGTGCCCAGCCATACACCGATGGATGGTGATTTGATCTTTGCTGCGAGTATCGGCGATAAAAATTACGATGATTTGATCTACCTCGGCCATGCTGCCACCACCTGCATGGCGCGGGCAATTGCGCGTGGTATCTTTGAAGCCCGTTCAACCCCCTTTGAGGACCCGCCGTGTTACGCGCGCACCTTCAGCTAAACAACGCGCAGGTCATCGCGCTATCGGGATCGGCCAGCGGTGCGATCACATTGAAATGATGCGCCCCCGCCGCCTGCACCAGATCACAGCGCCACAGCTTTGCAAGCGCGGTCGCCTGCTGGATGAAAACCGGCCGCTCATCCGCCCCGACCCAAACCGTGACCGGCACCTGCGGCGGGGTCATATGCACCGGGCTTTCGGCGCGCGCATGGGCCAGATCAAGGCCCAATTGGGCATTCATGCTGGTCTGTAATAACGGCTCCAGATCGGCCACAGGCGAGATTGGCATCACCCGCGCCAGCCGCCCGCCCCAGTCCTGCCCCGCCAGCCGCGCCACCAAGTGCCCGCCCGCCGAATGGCCCGCAAACCGCAGCGGCCCCGCCACACGGGCCGCGGCAAACTGCGCCGCTTTTGTGATTTGCACGGTAATATCGGGTATTTGCACTTTTGGGCACAGATCATACGACGGTATCGCCACCGCATAACCCCGCGCCACAGCCCCTGCCGCCAAATGCGACCAGACCGATTTATCAAAGGCCAGCCAATAGCCGCCATGCACAAACATCAGCAATCCCTTGGGCGCGCCCGACGGGTAGAAAATATCCATCACCTGCCGCGGACTACCCCCATAGGCAACATCCAGATCACAGCGCGCAATCTTGCGAAATGCGCCCGCCTCGCGCGCCCATTTTTCAGGGTATGCGTCGCCGCCCGCAATATATGCGCCATTGGCAAACCGGTCATCCATGTCCATTTTCGCTACTCTCCCACCCTTTGCCCTTTACCAAGCCTACCCAGACGGGTCAGATAGTGCCAACACATAGGAGACGACATATGCTCGATGCACACACAAACCTGAAATCCATGCTCAAGAACCCTGACCTGCTTTGCACAAAAGCATTTGTCGGCGGCAATTGGGTCGATGCCAAAAGCGGCAAAACCTTTGAGGTCAGCAATCCCGCGCGCGGCGATGTGATTGCTGTGGTCGCCGATCTGGACCGGTCCGAGATCGCAGCGGCGATTGATGCAGCACATAACAGTCAAAAAGCATGGGCTGGTTTGGCGGCCAAAGAGCGTGCCAAAGTCTTGCGCAAATGGTTCGATCTGATGATGGAAAACCAGGAAGATCTGGCAATTATCATGACCGCCGAGCAAGGCAAACCCCTGGTCGAGAGCCGTGGCGAGGTCGCCTATGGCGCGTCTTTCGTGGAATGGTTTGGCGAAGAGGCCAAGCGCAACTACGGCGAAACCATCCCCGGACACATGGCCGACAAACGCATCACGGTGATTTCGCAACCCATCGGTGTCGCCGCCGCCATCACCCCGTGGAATTTCCCCAATGCAATGATCGCGCGCAAAGTGGCCCCCGCATTGGCCGCCGGTTGCGCGTTTGTGGTGCGCCCCGCGTCGCTGACCCCGCTGTCGGCACTTGCGATGGCGAAACTGGCCGAACTGGCGGGCGTGCCCAAAGGCGTGCTCTCGGTCGTGACATCAACCAAGTCGTCGGATGTCGGCAAAGAGTTCTGCGAAAACCCGATCGTGCGCAAACTGTCGTTCACAGGATCAACCGAAGTCGGCCGCATCTTGCTCAAACAAGCCGCCGATCAGGTGATGAAATGCTCGATGGAATTGGGCGGCAATGCCCCCTTCATCGTGTTTGATGACGCCGATCTGGACGAGGCCGTGATCGGCGCGATTGCCTGCAAATTCCGCAACAACGGACAAACCTGCGTCTGCGCCAACCGGATTTATGTGCAGGCCGGCGTCTATGATGCCTTTGCCGCAAAGCTGAAAGTTGCGGTGGAAAAACTGGTGGTCGGCGATGGCCTGACCGAGGGCGTCACACTTGGGCCCCTTGTGGAACCTGCCGCCGTGACCAAGGTGCAAGAACACCTTGATGACGCGCTATCCAAGGGCGGCAAGGTTTTGACAGGCGGCAAACCACACGCGCTGGGCGGATTGTTCTACGAGCCGACAATCGTCACCAATGCCACAAAAGACATGCTGGTCAGCGTGGATGAAACCTTTGGCCCGTTCGCGCCCTTGTTCAAATTCGAGGATGAGGACGATGTGATCGCACTTGCCAATGACACGATCTTTGGCCTTGCGTCCTATTTCTACGCCAAGGACCTGTCGCGCGTCACCAAGGTTGCCGAAGCGTTGGAATACGGCATCGTCGGTGTGAACACCGGCATCATCTCGACCGAAGTGGCCCCCTTTGGCGGTGTGAAACAGTCGGGCCTTGGCCGCGAAGGCAGCCGCCACGGCATGGATGATTACATGGAAATGAAATACATCTGCACGTCAGTTTAAACGGATCGGGGCAGGTTTAACCCTGCCCCATCCACTATTTACGCGGTCATATCGATCACGATTTTGCCAACGGCATGGCCGTCCGCCAGATGCGCGTAAGCTTTGCCCGCATCGGCAAATTTGAACGTGCTGTCGATCACGGGTTTCAACACGCCTGCGGCAACCTGATCGGCCAGTGCTTTGAGTTGCGCGCCGTCGGGATGCATAAAGAACCAATCGAATTTCACGTCATGCTTTGCCGCCAACCCGTCAGTGTCCTGCCCCTTGATCGACACCAGATGCCCACCCTTTTTCAGCACCTTGAACGAGCGGTTCATGATCTCGCCACCGACCATATCCAGCACCACGTCATACTCGGAAATGACCTCGTCAAAGGCCTCTGATTTATAGTCGATCACTAGGTCCGCACCCAGTGATTTAACCAGATCGGCGTTGCGCGCGCTGACCGTGGTGGCGACAAACGCGCCCAGATGTTTCGCCATCTGAATGGCCAATGTGCCAACGCCGCCTGATCCTGCGTGGATCAACACTTTCTGGCCCTGCTTGAGGTCGGCAAATTCAACAAACGCCTGCCACGCGGTCAGACCGGCCAATGGCAATGATGCGGCCTCGGCATGTGTCAGGCTTTCGGGTTTAAGCGCCAATTCCGCCTCTTTCACGCGGGCAAATTCGGCAACAGCGCCTTTGTCGTCCTGGTTTGGACGGGCATAAACCGCGTCACCCACCTTGAACGTGGTCACATCTTTGCCAACCTCGGTCACCACGCCGCTTACGTCATAGCCCATCACAAACGGGAACGTCAGCGGCATCATCTCTTTCATATAGCCCATCCGCAGGATGTTATCGATCGGGTTCACGCTGGCGGCATGAACCTTGATGATCACGCTATCGTCGGTCAAAACCGGGGCCGCGATATCAGCGATTTCAACGGCACCTTCATAGGCGCGAATAAGTGCAGCTTTCATGGGGATTTTCCATTTATTTGAAGTATTACAAGCGATTGACTGCGCTTGATCAGGGGCAGTAGTTATGCGCGCACAGGCGGATTACGAGACCCCAGCGAGAATATTTTCAAATAACCTAGGGTCACACCAAGGATTGACCTATCAGCTCCGTCCAACCACCATAATGCGCATGGAAACAACAGACGAAGACTTGGCATCTGCTGCGGCCTCCGGCGACGGGGCGGCATTTGCGGCTCTGCTCGACAGGCACTACAATCGCCTGTTTGCGTTTTGTTTCCGGCTGACCGGCACGCGCACCGAGGCCGAGGATTTGACCCAAGATATCTGCGCGGCCCTGCCCGCCAAATTGCAAAGCTACCAGCGCCGCGCCAAACTCACCACATGGCTTTACCGCGTCGCCGTCAACGCCGCCCATGACCGCAGACGCAGGATTGCGACCTACACCAAGGCCACCACAGGCTGGGGCGACTGGGAGATCAACCGCAGCGCAGCCGCCGAGGAAGACACCGTGAAACAAGACTGGCTGACCACCGCGATGGGCTGCCTCAACGACGATCTGCGCGACACGCTGGCGCTTGTCCTTGACGATATGACCCACGCCCAGGCCGCAGACATCCTCGGCGTGTCCGAAGGCACAATCTCTTGGCGCATCTCCGAGGCCAAAAAGCGCCTCAAAGATTTCAAAGCAAAGGAGGATATGGCATGACCCGCGACCTCGACGATCTCAAATCGGCAATGACTGCGGCCACGCCTGACCCCGATGCGACGCGCAAACGCGACAACATCGCATTGGCGCAGCAAAACTTCGCGGCCCTCCAAGGATCGGCAAACGCCGCGCGTCCAACTTCTGAAAACGGGCCAAACGCCCTTTGGACAGGAGTGAAAACCATGCTGAACACCCTCACCACAAAAGGCGGATTATCCGCGACCACGGCACTTGTTGCGGTTGGATTTTTGTATCTCTCGCCCATTGGGCAGGACCTGATGCGCACAGGCCCCGACCTGACCATCGCCGAGACCGACATTGCCGCAAAAACTGCCCCACCCGCGCCAAAGGTCAGAACCGAGCTGCCAAGCGCCATCGCCGAGACAACCGCCCGCACACAAGCACCTGCCGGGTTATCACTTGCAGCCCCTGACATCGATCATGCACAAATGGCAGCCCCCATGCCCGCCGATCTGGAAATTCTGACGCTCAACAACACGGAATCCTTTGCCAATATGGCGGCCAACCCGGTCAAAATCACAAGCCAAGACCCGGTTTCGACCTTCTCCATCGACGTTGATACCGCAAGCTATGCGGTCGTGCGCTCCAGCTTGCAAAACGGGGCGCTGCCGCCGCGTGACGCCGTGCGCATCGAGGAAATGATCAACTATTTCCCCTATGATTACGCAGGCCCCGAGGCCGGCGAGGCCCCGTTTCGCCCCGGCGTTTCGCTGATGCCAACCCCGTGGAACGCGGGCACGCAATTGCTGCACATCGCGGTGCAGGGCCGGATGCCTGCGGTGGCCGACCGCCCACCGCTGAACCTTGTGTTTCTGATCGATACATCGGGCTCGATGGCGCAGCCCAATAAGCTGCCATTGCTCAAACAGTCCTTTCGCCTGATGCTTGACAACCTGCGCCCCCAAGATCAGGTCGCGATTGTCGAATACGCAGGCTCCGCAGGGCAGGTTCTGGCGCCGACATCCGCCTCTGAGCGCAGCACAATCCTGCAAGCCATTCAATCACTTGGCGCAGGCGGGTCGACAAACGGCCAAGGTGGGCTGCGACAGGCCTATGCGGTCGCTGCCAGCATGGCCGAGGACGGCGAAGTCAGCCGTATCCTGCTGGCCACAGACGGCGATTTCAACGTCGGCATCAACACCCCCGACGCCCTGACAACCTATATCGCAGACCAGCGTGACAGCGGCACATACCTTAGCGTCCTGGGCTTTGGGCGCGGCAATCTGAACGATGCCACGATGCAGGCCCTGGCGCAGAACGGCAACGGGATTGCCGCCTATATCGACACCCTGTCAGAGGCGCAAAAAGTGCTGGTGGACCAACTGACCGGCGCGCTGTTCCCGATTGCGGGCGACGTGAAAGTGCAGGTCGAGTTCAACCCCGCAACCATCGCCGAATACCGCCTGATCGGCTATGAAACCCGTAGTTTGCGGCGCGAGGATTTCAACAATGATGCGGTCGATGCCGGCGACTTGGGCGCGGGACATAACGTCACCGCAATTTACGAGATCACCCCCGTTGGCAGTGCCGCACAATTAAACGACCCGCTGCGTTACGCCCCCCCCGAGGGTGTGCAAAACAACACCGAATTGGGGGTCCTGAAACTGCGCTACAAAGACCCGGGCGCTGATGTCAGCCAGTTGATTGAACTGCCGATTTCGGGGGCAGAGACCGCCGATAGCGAGGCACGATTTGCCGCCGCAATCGCGGGCTTCGGACAACTGCTGCGCGGCTCGAACTATCTGGGCGATTGGGGTTACGCGCAAGCGATTGACCTGGCGAATGCCAACCGTGGCGCTGATGATTTCGGCTATCGCACGCAAGCTGTGCAACTGATGCGTCTGGCGCAAAGTCTGGCGGGCAAGTAGCTACCTGATCCAATCAAGTGATAAGTCAGTGCGGCCAGCGGGGATATATTCGCCGCTGATCCAGCCCTTATACCCATCTTCTTTCAGGCGCGCAAAAAACCCTTTGTAATCAATGTCACCTTGGTCAGGTGCGGTGCGATCCGGCGTCTGACCAACCTGCACATGCACCACAAGATCTGCGACTTTTGCCCATGTTCCCAAGACATCACCGGTGATTTTCTGCGCGTGGTAGGCATCAAATTGCAGACGCAGATTGGGGGCATCCACCTCTTTGATAATCGCACAGGCCGCATCAAAATCGCTTAGGAAATAGCCCGGCATATCCTCTTGATTAATAGGCTCTATGGTCAGGCTCTGCCGTGGTGCTTGCGCCGCCGCCCAGCGCAAATTCTCGACAAAACAGGCCCGCGCACCGGCACCCTCGGCCACCCCCGCCATAATATGCAAATGCTGCGCGCCCAGCGCCGATGCATAGCGCAGCGACCGCTTGAAATCCAGCCGGAACCGCGCGCCCGCAACAGCCGCAAAGCCGCGCGCTCCGCCGGTATAATTGGGCGGTGGACAGTTGATCAACGCCAGCGGCAACTCGTTGCGCGCCAACATGTCCAGCATATCGGGCACCGCCACATCATAGGGAAACAGCACCTCGACCGCCCTGAACCCCGCCGCGCGCGCGGCCCCGAACCTCTCTAGAAACGGCATCTCGGCAAAAAGCATCGTCAGGTTTGCGCAGGCCTTCATGCCAACAACTCGGCCGCAGGAATGATCGGGAAAAACGCGCCTTTCGAGCGCACCCCGAACCAAAGCACCCCATCCACCTCGGCCTCTTCACCAATCTCGACAAGCCGGTAAAACGACTTGCGGTCAATCAAGGCCTCCAGGTTTGCGCGCACCAAAACATACGGCGCAGGCTCACCCGTCACCTCATCGCGCTCCACGCGAATGGGCGCATCGGGGCCAGCCGCGACACTATCGCCGACGTTGGTTTCAAACACCAAAACCCCGTCGCGCAGATTAAAGTCCACCGCCACAAACGGCGCGTCATCGACCGTGATCCCGACCTTCTCGACGGGTGTCACCAGAAAATAATCATCCCCGTCACGGCGCAGAATCGTTGAGAACAATTTGACCAATTCCGCCCGCCCGATTGGCGTGCCCAGATAAAACCACGTCCCGTCGCGCGCGATGCGCATATCCAGATCGCCACAAAACGGCGGATTCCACAGATGTACAGGCGGCAAACCGCCTTTTTTCGCAGCCCTTGCCGATGCCGCGAGGCTTTCTGCACTCGGGGTCACGATCTTTTGTCCGTCCGTTGGTTTTGCCATTGGGGTCACCTGCGTTATCTGTTGTTATAAGCATATAAGCGAAACAGGAGCATTGTCATGGTAAACCCCGATCAATTGGTCGCCGATATCGAAATTCTAGGCACCAAATTGGCCGCCGCACGTGTCAGCATTGGCAAGCGGTTCATCGGGCAGCCGCGTGTCGTGGACCTCACGTTGACCGCGCTGATCTGCGGCGGTCATGCGCTTTTGATCGGTCTGCCCGGCCTTGGCAAAACCCGCCTTGTCGATACGCTGTCCACAGTGATGGGCCTGCATGGCAACCGGATCCAGTTCACCCCCGACCTGATGCCCGCTGACATCCTCGGCTCTGAGATCCTTGATACCGCCACCGACGGCAGCCGCGCGTTCCGCTTTGTCAAAGGGCCGGTGTTTTGCCAGCTTTTGATGGCCGACGAGATCAACCGCGCCAGCCCACGCACCCAGTCGGCCCTGTTGCAGGCGATGCAGGAAAAAGAAGTCACAATCGCCGGTGAACACCGCCCGCTTGGCGTGCCATTCCACGTGCTGGCCACACAAAACCCGATCGAGCAGGAAGGCACCTATCCCCTGCCAGAGGCGCAACTCGACCGCTTTTTGGTGCAGATCGACGTGCCTTATCCTGATCGCGAAACCGAACGCGATATCCTGATCGCCACAACAGGCACTGTCGAGGGTCAAGCAACGGCCGTGTTTACCGCCGATGAACTTCTCGCCGCACAAACGATCCTGCGTCAAATGCCGGTGGGTGATCATATCGTCGAGATGATCCTCGATCTGGTGCGCGCCTGCCGCCCCGATGCGGCCGCTCCCGCCCCCGTGCGCCAGTCGGTCAGTTGGGGGCCGGGCCCGCGTGCCGCTCAGGCCCTGATGCTGACCGTGCGCGCGTCTGCCTTGCTTGACGGACGCCTCGCCCCCTGCGCAGAAGACGTGATGGCCATGGCCGTTCCTGTGCTTGAACACCGCATGGCACTGACCTTTGCGGCCCGGGCGCGTGGCGACACAGTGGTCGATATTATCCAAAGCGTCGCCGCCGAAATCACCCGCGCAAAGGCCGCCGTCGCGTGACATCCCCCCTGACCCTGCGCACCAACGCCCAAAATCTGGCCGACCCGCTGCCGGCACTTTTGGCGCAGGCCGATCATCTGGCCGCGACCGTCCTTTTGGGCGATCACGGGCGCAGGCGTGCCGGCATGGGCGACACGTTCTGGCAATACCGCGCCGCACAATCGGGCGATGATCTGCGGCACATCGACTGGCGCAGGTCCGCGCGCGCCGACAGCAATTTTGTCGCCGACAAAGAATGGCAAATCGCGCAATCGGTGCTGCTCTGGGTCGACAACGCAGCCTCGATGTCATTTACCTCCTCCGACGACACCCCGACCAAAGCGGCGCGTGCCCGCGGACTTGCCTTGGCGACCGCAATTTTGCTGGACCGTGGCGGCGAACGGGTCGGGCTGACAGGCACCCGCCTGCCACCGCGTCGCGGGTCTGGTCAGATCACACAAATGGCCGCCATCCTGTGCGAAGACAGTGCCGCAGATTACGGCGCACCCGACGCAAACGACATCACGCCCCATGCGCGGGCGGTTTTTATCAGCGATTTTCTCGGCGATATCAGCGGCACCGAAGACGCGCTCTTCAAGGCCTCCGACACCGGCGTGCGCGGCGCGCTTTTACAAGTGCTCGACGCGCAAGAAGAAACGTTCCCGTTCCACGGGCGCACGATTTTCCAGTCCATGGGCGGCGGCTATGAGCACGAAACCCTGCAAGCCGGCGAGTTGCGCAGCCGCTACCTCGACCGCTTGGCCGCGCGCAAGGCACGGCTGCAACTGCTGGCCCAGCGCACCGGCTGGCACTTCCACACCCATCACACCAACACGCCCGCAACATCGGCGCTGCTGTGGCTGTATAAATCATTGGCGAGGCAGACATAATGTGGACCCTTGGCCCGCTTGGTTTTACCGCGCCCCTGCTGCTTTTGGGCCTGATCATCCTGCCGGTCTTGTGGCTTTTGTTGCGCGCCGTGCCGCCCGCACCGGTCACGCGGCGGTTCCCCGGTGTCGCACTTTTACTTGGCCTGACCGACAAAGAAAGCCAATCCGACCGCACCCCTTGGTGGCTGCTGCTGTTGCGGCTCTTGGCGGTCGCGGGCTTGATCATCGGCTTTGCGGGGCCGGTTTTGAACCCAAACCAAGCCAAATCCGGCAGCGGTGATCTGCTGATCGCGCTTGATGGCTCATGGGCGGGGGCCGCGGGATGGTCCGCGCGTATCGACCGGATCGACGCGCTTTTGGCAGAGGCTTCGCGAAACGACAGACGCACCGCCATTGTCAACCTCTCGGACCTGCCCATCGGCGATATCCCCTTTGCCGCCCCCAGTGAATGGCGCGACAGGTTGGCCGGTTTGCAACCGCAACCCTGGCAGCCATCGCAAGATGCAATCGACTGGCTGGCCACCCAAAACGGGGCGTTTGAGACCAACTGGATGTCAGATGGCATTGATTGGGACGGGCGGCGCGACCTGCTGGCCGCATTCGAGGATCGCGGCCCCGTCACCATTTATCAATCGCCGCGCGCGACCTTCGGTTTGCGCCCGCCGCGCTATGAAAACAGCGAAATACTGGTCTCTGTTGTGCGCACCCCTGTGGGCAATGCGGCCACAGTGCCGCTGACCGCAGTGGGGCTTGACCCTGCGGGCATCGAGCGCCCGTTGCAAACCATCGACCTTGCATTTGCGGCAGGTGACGCCTTGGCCGAAACCGCCCTGATCCTGCCGCCGGAACTGCGCAACCGCGTCACCCGATTCGAGCTGACAGGCCAGCGCAGCGCCGCCGCCGTCAGCCTGACCGACGACACCCTGAAACGGCGCAGGGTCGCGCTGATCGCGGGTGGTGAAAACCGTGAAGCGCTCGATTTACTCTCGCCGCTGCACTACCTGCGCGAGGCCCTGGCGCCCACCGCCGACCTGATCGACGGGGCGCTGTCGGACATCATTCTGGCCAACCCCGATGTGATCGTGCTGGCCGATGTGGCAACACTGGGCGGCTTGGAAACCGACGCGCTAACCGATTGGGTCAAGGACGGCGGGCTTTTGCTGCGCTTTGCCGGGCCACGCCTGTCGGCCTCCGATGTGGGGCGTCGCCAAGAGGATCCGCTTTTGCCGGTGCGATTGCGGGCAGGCGGGCGCACGGTCGGCGGCGCGATGAGCTGGGGCGCGCCAAAAGCGCTGGCACCCTTCCCCGAAGGATCACCCTTTTACGGGCTGCAAATCCCTGACGATGTGACCGTCTCGGCGCAGGTCATGGCGCAACCCGACCCGACATTGGCCAGCCGCGTCATCGCAGGTCTGGCCGACGGCACACCCTTGGTCACCCGCAAGGATCTGGGCTTGGGACAAGTGGTGCTGGTGCATGTCACCGCCAACGCCGAATGGTCGACCCTGCCGCTGTCGGGGCTGTTTGTGCAGATGCTCGACCGGCTGGCAATCTCGACCCGCGCGCAGATCACCGACCCGACCGAACTGGCGGGCACAACTTGGCTACCCTCAGCGGTTCTTGACGGCTTTGGGCGCTTGCAAGACGGCAGCGCATTGGCGGGGATCGACGGGGCCCTGCTGGTGGACCGCACCGCAAGCCCGACCCTGCGACCCGGGCTTTACGCCGGCCCCGAAAACCAGATTGCGGTCAATGTGATCGGCCCCGACACCACCTTGTCAGTCGCCGCTTGGCCCGCGCGCATTGCGGTCCAAGGACTGACCACAACCCGTGAAATGGCGATCAAAGGCTGGCTTTTGTCGGGCGCTTTGATGCTGTTGCTGGTCGATGTGATCGCCTCGCTTTTGCTGGGCGGGCGGCTGCGTGGGCCACGCGCCGATATCGCCGCAGGTCTACTGACGCTCTTGCTTTTTGCCCCCGACGCCGAAGCTCAGGCCCAAACCAGTGATGCGGCGGCCATTGCGGCAACCTCTCAAGTGGTCTTGGCGCATGTCCTGACCGGCGATAAAGCCACCGATGACATCGCGCGCGCAGGGCTGGCAGGCGTGTCGCGGACCTTGTTCCAGCGCACATCCATCGAGCCCGCAGCCCCCGTCGCGGTCAATATCGAGACCGACGAGTTGGCGTTTTTCCCGTTTATCTACTGGCCAATCACCCCTGACCAAGCCCTGCCCAGCCGTGCCGCTTATGCCAAGTTGAACCGCTATCTGCGCGGCGGCGGCATGATCATGTTCGACACCCGCGACGCGGACACCGCACGGTTCGGGTCGGGCAGCCCCGAGGGGCGCAAACTGCAAGCCATCGCGCGCGGCCTTGATATCCCCGCGCTTGAACCGATCCCCGCTGACCACGTTCTGACGCGCGCATTCTATCTGCTGCAAGATTTCCCCGGTCGCTACGCCAGCCGCGACGTCTGGGTCGAAGCCGCCCCCGCAGACGCGGAGCTGGGCGAAGGGATGCCGTTCCGCAACCTCAACGACGGGGTGACGCCCGTGGTCATCGGCGGCAACGACTGGGCACGGGCTTGGGCGATAGACGACACAGGCAGTTGGATGTTCCCCGTCGGGCGCGGCTCTGCGGGCGAACGGCAACGCGAAATCGCCCTGCGCTTCGGGGTGAACCTGATCATGCATGTGCTGACCGGCAACTATAAATCCGATCAGGTGCATGTGCCCGCACTGCTGGATCGGCTGGGACAATAACGATGACACAAACCGTAATCCTTGACCCTCTGGTGCCGCTGATGGCGCTTTATCTGCTGGCCGCATTGGGCACTGTCGTGGTGGCACTTGCGGTATGGCGCGGCTTGGCGGGATGGTGGCTGCGGGGACTGGCCGCAATCGCGGTGCTTTTGGCCGTGGCAAACCCCTCGGTGCAGCGCGAAGACCGCACCCCGCTCAGCGATATCGTGATCGCTCTGGTCGACGAAAGCGCCAGCCAAGCGATCAGCGACAGACCGCGGCAAACCGCCGATGCGCTGGCCAATTTGCAAGACGAAGTGGCGCGTTTGGACAACACCGACCTGCGGGTCGTGACGGTGCCTGACGGCGACGGCGACAGCGGCACACAATTGATGACCGCCCTGTCCACGGCACTGGCCGAAGAGCCCCAAGCACGCATCGCAGGGATCGTGGCCATCACCGACGGGCGGGTGCACGATATTGAACGGCAACCAAATCTGCCCGCGCCCTTCAACACTCTGCTGACCGGCAAAGACACCGATTGGGACCGACGCCTGATCGTCTCGAACGCACCGGCATTTGCAATTCTTGGCGAGACCGTGACCCTGACCCTGCGCATCGACGATCAAGGGGCTGCACCGCAGACAAATGCAATCGTGCCTCTGTCAATTTCGATCGACGGCGACACGCCCGTGACATTTCAGGTCCCCGTGGGTCAAGACATCGAACTGCCGCTGGACCTGCCGCACGGCGGCATGAACATCGTGCAATTCGAGACCCCGATGGCCGCAGGTGAGTTGACCGACCGGAACAACGCCGCCGTGGTGCAGATCAACGGGGTGCGCGACCGCTTGCGTGTGCTCTTGGTCTCGGGCGAGCCGCATCCGGGCGAACGCACATGGCGCAACCTGCTGAAATCCGACGCCGCCGTGGACCTTGTGCATTTCACCATCCTGCGACCGCCCGAAAAACAGGATGGGGTGCCGGTGGACGAATTGTCCCTGATCGCCTTTCCAACCCGCGAGCTGTTTCTGGAAAAGATCAACGACTTCGACCTGATCATCTTTGACCGCTACCGCAGGCGCGGCATCCTGCCCAACGCCTATCTTGAAAACATCCGCGATTATGTGACCCAAGGCGGCGCGGTCCTGATTTCCGCAGGCCCCGAATACGGCGGCGCAGAAAGCATCTATCGCTCGCCCTTGGGTGACATCCTGCCCGGCGCACCCACCGCGCGGGTGTTTGAGGAAGGTTACACACCACAAATCACCGCCCTTGGGGCGCGCCACCCTGTCACGGCCGGACTGGAAGATTTCTCGCCCAACCCTGACGGCGACGGGCCGGGCTGGGGGCGCTGGTTCCGGCTGGTGGATGTGCTGGTGCCGGACACGGCCAAGGTGGTGATGTCGGGCCTGGGCGACAGGCCCTTGCTGATCCTCGACCGGATCGGCGAAGGGCGGGTCGCTTTGATGGCATCCGACCAGTCATGGCTCTGGGATCGGGGCTTTGAAGGCGGCGGGCCGCAACTGGAACTCTTGCGCCGCTTGGCCCATTGGATGATGAAAGAACCCGAACTGGAAGAAGAGGCGCTCTGGGTCGAGCCCACAGGGCAAACCATGCGCATCATCCGGCGCACCTTGGACGAGACAATCGGCGACGTGACCGTGACACACCCCGACGGGACCGAGACGGTTTTGCAACTGAGCGAGGTGTCACCGGGGCGGTTTGAAACCCTCTGGCAGGCCCCTGATGTCGGGCTTTACCGGCTGCGCGAAGGCGACACCGAAACCGTCATCGCACTGGGCCCCGCCGCACCGCGCGAATTTGAACAGACCATCGCATCGGGCGACATTCTGGCCCCCGCCACCCAAAGCACGCGCGGCGGGGTATCACGCATTGAAAACGGCGATATCAGCGTGCGGACCGTGCGGGCAGGCAGGCCCGCAGCAGGGCGCGGCTGGATCGGGATCACCCCGCGCGGCGCGTTTCAAACCGCAGATGTCAGCGTCAAGGCATTGCTGCCGGCTTGGGCATTCTTGCTGCTGGCGGGGCTTCTGACCCTCGGCGCATGGCTGCGCGAGGGGCGTAAGACAGGCTAAATCCGTCCTACCTTAGCGTGACCTCGAACACTTCATCCGACCAGCCTTCGACGTTGCAACGGCTGCGAACATACACCACGTCGGGCAGATCAGCGGTGATGGTCATACCCCGCGTGAACGGCTGCTCTGTCACATGCGGATGCACCAGAACGCGCAGGCCCAACGCGTTGCCCGCCGCATCCTCGACCGCCCAGCCGTCGGCATAATGGTCCCAGCCGGTGTCAGGGTGCGCCACCGTCACGTCAAACCGCCAGCCGCTACCTGTCTGCGTCGCTGTCGCCGCCACAGTCTGGGGGGGGTCGGCCATGGCCGCGGTGCCAACCAACGCAAACACACATGCCAACTTCATGGATCAGCCCGCAACAAAATACTCCGCGGGATCGACGCAAATTCGCGCGACCAAACCACCCAGACCACCGCAAGCGTGGCGACAAACAACGCCAGCGCACCCAACAGCCACGCCAATGCGCCCAGCGCAAAATACATCGACCGCAACCCGCGGTTAAAGTTCATCGCAGCGCGGATATTCAACTCTCCCGCTTGGGCCGCGCGCGAGCGCGCCACCGGATGCGCGGGGTCATTGGGCACCGCCGCCATCAACACCGCACAATAGCCAAACACACGGTTTGCCCAGACAAATTTCAAAAACGCATTGGTCAGAATAACCCCGACAAACGCCAGCTTGATCTGGATCGCCAACACAGGTGTCATCACCTCGGTCACTTCTCGCGCCACCCCGACCAATGGATCGGTATTTTGCGCAAGCGCAAGCACACCCCCAATGGCAAAAATGCAGGTCGAGGCAAAAAACGAGGTGCCCTGCCGCAGGCTTGCCAAAATCTGGCTGTCGAAAATCCGCGGGTCGCGGTCGACAAAAACCTGCATCCAGTCGCGGCGCCTTTGCGACATCAAAACCGTGACAGAGGGCCGCGATTTGGGCGGGTGCTCGATGATCCATCCCAGGCTGTGCCAGATCAACACAAGAAACAGCGCGGCGGCCAGATCAAGCGGGCTTAAAACGGCAAGGTGTGCAAACATCTCCATAGCACATGTCTAGCCTGACCAATTCAAACTTGCCATCCGTGATAATTGGTTATATTTACTTACCAATAGCTTTGATTGGAGCCCCGCCATGGATATGCCCACCCCAAACGCTGCCGTCATTTCGCGCAAGGCCCAGCTTGTCGCGCGCCTGTCCGAAATCCTGCCCAAAGATGCCGTCATCTCGGATGTTTCGGAGACCCGTGCGTATGAATGCGACGGGTTGACCGCCTACCGCTGCCCACCGCTCTGCGCGGTCCTTCCGGCAAACACCGCCCAGGTCGCCGCCGTCCTGAAACTCTGCCATGAGATGGGCGTGCCTGTGGTGCCGCGCGGCGCGGGCACATCGCTGGCGGGCGGCGCTTTGCCCACCGCCGATTGCGTCATTCTGGGGGTCGCCAAAATGAACGGCGTGATCGAAACCAATTATGACGACCGCTATATCCGCGTGCAAACCGGACGCACCAACCTGTCGGTCACCGGCGCGGTAGAGGCCAACGGGTTCTTCTACGCCCCTGATCCCTCCAGCCAATTGGCCTGCGCCATTGCGGGCAATATCGCAATGAATTCAGGCGGCGCACATTGCCTCAAATACGGGGTCACCACCAACAATCTGATGGGCGTGACCATGGTGATGATGGACGGCACGGTGGTTGAAATCGGCGGCGCACATCTGGACGCAGGCGGGCTTGATCTTTTGGGCGTAATTTGCGGATCAGAGGGCCAGCTTGGTGTCGTCACAGAGGCCACTTTGCGCATCCTGCACAAGCCCGAAGGCGCGCGCCCCGTTTTGATGGGCTACGACAATTCCGAGGTCGCAGGCCAGGTTGTCACCGACATCATCAAGGCCGGCGTGCTGCCGGTCGCCATCGAATTCATGGACCGCCCCTGCATCGAGGCCACCGAGAAATTCGCCCAAGCCGGCTATCCGATGTGCGAGGCATTGCTGATCGTCGAGGTCGAGGGATCCGACGCAGAAATCGACGCGCAACTGGCCCTCATCATGGAGATCGCGCGCAAACATAACCCTGTAGAGCTGCGCGAAGCCCGTGACGCAGATGAAGCCGCGCGCATCTGGCTGGGCCGTAAATCCGCCTTTGGCGCGATGGGCCAAATCAACGATTACATGTGCCTTGACGGCACGATCCCGGTCTCGTCATTACCCTTTGTTCTCAAACGGATCGGCGAGATGTCAAAAGACTTCGGCCTTGATGTGGGCAATGTGTTCCACGCAGGCGACGGCAATATGCACCCGCTGATCCTGTTTGACGCCAATAAACCGGGGGACTTGGAGTTGTGCGAAGACTTCGGCGCAGAAATCCTGAAACTCTGCGTCGAAGTCGGCGGTTGCCTGACCGGCGAACATGGCGTCGGTATCGAAAAACGCGACCTGATGCATGTGCAATTCGCGCCTGCCGACCTCGAAGCACAGATGGCCGTCAAAGATGTTTTTGACCCCGAATGGCTGCTGAACCCGGCAAAAGTGTTCCCCCTGAGCACCTCCGCCCCCCGCCGCGCAGCCTAAAGAAAGCAGACGTGATGACACCTCAATCAGAAGCTGCGCTTTCGCAAATCATCAAAGACGCCAGCGGCCCTTTGCGCATTTCAGGCGGCGGCACGCGGCCCATTGGACAGGCGGCAGGTGACCCGCTTTCGACCGCGAAACTATCGGGCATCACGCTGTATGAACCGGGTGCTTTGACGCTGGTCGCGCAGGCCGGCACGCCGGTCGCCGAGATCGAAACGGCCCTTGCGGCGGACAACCAGCGCCTCGCATTTGAACCCATGGACCACCGCGCGCTTTTGGGCACCAAAGGCACGCCCACTATCGGCGGTGTCGTCGCCGCCAACGTGTCAGGTCCACGCCGCATCGCTGTCGGGGCCTGTCGGGATTTCATGCTTGGGGTGCGCTACGTCGACGGGATGGGCAACATCGTCAAGAACGGCGGTCGCGTGATGAAAAACGTGACCGGCTACGACCTCGTGAAACTGATGACAGGATCCTACGGCACACTTGGGGTGCTGACCGAAGTCTCGCTCAAAGTGCTCCCTGCTGTCGCAGCCACACTGACCCTGACCCTCAAAGACCTCGACGATGCGACCGCAATCAAGGCGATGTCCGCCGCCCTGTCCTCGCCCTATGAGGTCACAGGCGTGGCCCACGACCCGCGCCAGTCGCGCACATATTTCCGCCTCGAAGGGTTCGCGGCCTCCATCGCCTACCGCGCCGGTGAACTGACCAAAAAACTTGCCCCCTTTGGTGCGGCATCCGAGACCAAAACCGACTGGACCGCGATCCGCGATGTCACATCTTTCGCGGACACATCCGGCGACGTCTGGCGCATTTCCGTCAAACCCTCCGACGCCGCAGCCCTGACCGCAAAACTGGGCGCGGATGCCGTGCAATATGATTGGGGCGGCGGGCTGATCTGGGCGCTGTGCCCCGCTGGCCACGACCTGCGCCGTGCAATGGGCAATACCGCAGGTCACGCGACCCTGATCCGCGGCACAGGGCAAACATTCCATCCCGAACCCGCAGCCATCGCGGCCATCACGTCAGGGCTACGTGCCAAATTTGACCCCCGCAACATTCTGAACACAGGGATCATGTCCTGATGCAAACCACTTTTACCCCCGAACAGCTGACCGATCCGGGCACCAGGCGGGCCAACGAAATCCTGCGGGCCTGCGTGCATTGCGGGTTTTGCACCGCGACCTGCCCGACCTACCAAATCCTGGGCGACGAGTTGGACAGCCCGCGCGGACGCATCTACCTGATCAAGGACATGCTGGAAAACGAGCGGGTGCCGGACGCCAAAACCGTGAAACACATCGACCGCTGCCTGTCGTGCCTTGCCTGTATGACAACCTGCCCGTCCGGCGTGCACTACATGCACCTCGTCGATCATGCCCGCACTTACATCGAACAAAACTACAAACGGCCGCTGTCGGACCGCGCCCTGCGCTGGGTTCTGGCGCGCATCCTGCCCTACCCGACACGGTTCCGCATCGCCCTGCTGGGTGCCAAAATCGGGCGGCCCTTTGCGCGCTTCATCCCCGATCCTCGCCTGCGGGCGATGTTGGAAATGGCCCCCAAGGTCATCCCGCCCGTGTCGCGCAACGACGACCCGCAAACCTTCCATGTCGCGGATAAAAAGATGCGCGTCGCCCTGATGACCGGCTGCGCCCAGCGCGCGCTCAACACCGATATCAACGATGCGACCATCCGCCTGCTAACTAGGCTCGGTGCCGAGGTTGTGATCCCCAAAGGCCAAGGCTGCTGCGGCGCGCTGACCCACCACATGGGCAAAGAGCATGAGGCCCACGCCACCGCGGCCAAAAATGTCCGCGCCTGGGTCGCTGAAATGGACGCAGGATTGGATGCCATCGTGATCAATACATCCGGTTGCGGGACCACGGTGAAAGACTACGGGCATATGTTCCGCAACACCGATCTGGCCGCCGATGCCGCGCGTGTATCCGCCATCGCGATGGATGTCTCCGAAGTGCTGATGCAACTCGACCTCCCCGAAGGGGACGACAAAAACACCCGCGTCGCCTATCATGCGGCTTGCTCGCTGCAACACGGCCAGAAAATCAAAACCTTCCCCAAGGATCTTTTGCGCAAGGCCGGCTTCACCGTGCTGGAACCCGCCGACAGCCACCTGTGCTGCGGCTCTGCCGGCACCTATAACCTGATGCAGCCCGAGATTTCCAAACAACTCAAAGCCCGCAAGATGCAAACCATCGACGCGCTGACCCCCGACATCATCGCCGCGGGCAACATCGGCTGCATGATGCAGATCGGATCGGGCACCGACACACCCATCGTGCATACCGTCGAACTATTGGACTGGGCCACCGGCGGCCCCAAACCGCCCGCTCTCACAATTGCAAAAAATCGCACACCACAGGTGCCAATCTTGCGATAATGCCATAATGTCGCCCCAAGCGGTCCGCTATAAGACCTGCAAACTTGAGGGTATCCATGCGCATTCTGATGATCATCTTCGTGCTGCTGTCCAACGCCGCCTCGGCGCAGGACAGTGCATTGGTCACCCTGCAAACCCGTAACGACAGCCGTGGCTGGGAAGCGGTCGGCAGGCTCGATATCGTGGGTAAAGGGTTCTGCACCGCCGCGCTGATCCAGAACAAACTGATCCTCACCGCCGCACATTGCCTTTACGACACCGACGGCAGCCTGATCAGCCCTGACCGGTTCGTCTTTGAAGCGGGCCTGCGTGACGGGCGCGCCGAGGCCACGCGCGGGGTCTCTCGCATTCTGGCACACCCCGATTACAACTATAACGGCCCCTCCACCGACACCTCGGAGGTCGCCAATGACATCGCGATCCTCGAGCTTGACCAACCCATCCGTAACGGGCGCATCATCCCCTACGGCATCGCCGCCAAACCGCGTGCAGGTGACCAGATCGGCATCGTGTCCTACGGGCGCGACCGCGCAAATGCCGCCAGCCTGCAAGAGGCCTGCGACGTGATCGAGCGGCAAAACGGCGTTATCCTGATGAGCTGCGATATCGCATTCGGCTCCTCCGGCGCGCCGATCTTCACCATGCAGGACGGAACCGCCAAAATCGTCTCGGTGGTCTCGGCCATGGCCGATATCGACGGCAAACGCATCTCTATCGGCACCTCGCTGCAAGAACCGCTTGCGCAACTGCTGGCCTCGTTTCGCACTGCCAGCACCGGCACGGGTCGCAAAATCGTCATCGGCGGCCAGCGCACCGAGACTGGCGCAAAATTCGTCAGGCCCTGACAGATTTCTCATGGTTTCATCCCCTTGAAACCAAAAACAGCCATCCCCACATTGACTGTATGGACGCCAAAACAGGGTCCATATCACCCATGGCGCGGCCAATATCGGCGCGCCAAATGCTTGTTATCGCTTGATAAAGGATGACCACCATGCGAACTTTTGACCTGACACCACTCTACCGTGCCACCGTCGGCTTTGACCAGATCGCCGACCTGTTGGACCGGACCCTTGCTGCGGATACCGGCAATACAACCTACCCCCCATACAACATTGAAAAGACCGATGATGACGCTTGGCGCATCTCGCTGGCGGTTGCAGGTTTTGTCGATGACGACCTTGCCATCGAGGTCAAAGACCGCAATCTGCACGTCACGGCGCGCAAGTCCGAGGATGAGGACGCCAAAACCTACCTGCACCGCGGCATCGCCACGCGTGCGTTCGAGCGGCGCTTCCATCTGGCCGATCATGTGCGCGTGACAGGGGCCAGCCACGAACACGGGATGCTGCACATCGATCTGGTGCGCGAAGTCCCCGAGGCCCTCAAGCCCCGCCAGATCGCGATAAGCAAGGGGCGCAAAACCGACGCCAACCTGATCGAAGAAAAATCAGTGAATTAGACGACAAAGGGCAGGCTCACCACCTGCCCTTTTCCACATCTGCCCGACGCGCGCCTTAATGCGCCTCGGCCCAGCTTTTCCCCTGTCCCGCATCCACAGCCAGCTTTACATCCAGTTTCACCGCAGGGTCAGACGCGTTTTCCATCACCGCGCGCGCCGCATCAATCAGCGCCTGCGCCTCGTCCTCGGCCACCTCGAAAATCAATTCATCATGCACCTGCAACAGCATCTTGGCATTGATCCCCTCTATCGCATCCGGCATCCGGATCATCGCGCGCCGGATCACATCCGCCGCCGTGCCCTGAATAGGCGCGTTGATCGCGGCCCGCTTGGCAAACCCCGCATGTGGCCCCTTGGCATTGATCTGCGGCGTATTGATCCGGCGGCCAAACAGGGTCTGCACAAAGCCGTTATCCTTCGCAAATTGCACGGTCTCGTCCATATAGGTGCGAATCCCTGGAAACCTCTCGAAATAGCGGTCGATAAAGCCCTGCGCCTCGGCCCTTGGAATGCGCAAATTGCGCGCCAGACCAAACCCCGAAATCCCGTAGATCACACCAAAGTTGATCGCTTTGGCCTGACTGCGAATAGCAGGCGTCATCTCGTCAAGCGGCACATCAAACATCTCTGACGCGGTTTGTGCGTGAATATCGACCCCGTCCATGAACGCCTGTTTGAGCGCATCAATCCGCGCCACATGCGCCAAAATCCGCAACTCGATCTGGCTATAATCAAGGCTCACCAAAACCTTGCCCTCATCCGCGATAAACGCCTCGCGAATGCGTCGGCCTTCCTCGGACCGCACCGGAATATTCTGCAAATTCGGGTCCGTGCTTGCCAGCCGTCCGGTATTGGCCCCCGCAATCGAATACGACGTATGCACACGGCCAGTCTCGGGGTTGATATGCTCTTGCAGCGCGTCGGTGTAGGTCGATTTCAGCTTCGCCAGCTGCCGCCAATCCAGAATACGGCGCGGCAAATCATGGATCGTCGCCAAATCCTCCAACACATCCACGCCCGTCGAATAGGCACCGGTCTTGCCCGTCGATGGTTTCTTGCCGTCCGGCATCTCAAGGCTCAATTCATCAAACAGGATCTCGCCCAACTGCTTGGGTGACGCTACATTAAACTTGCGCCCCGCCAGCTGTTGTATCTCGTCCTCTAGACCCGCCATCTTTTGGGCAAAGCCATTCGACATCCGGCTTAACGTATCGCGGTCCACCTTGACGCCCGCCATTTCCATCTGCGCCAGCACCGGCACCAAGGGCCGTTCAAGCGTCTCGTAGACCGTTGTCACCTTGGCAAGGTGCAACATCGGCTTGAACATCTGCCACAGGCGCAAGGTAATATCGGCATCTTCGGCGGCATATTTCACCGCCTCGTCAATCGGCACACGGTCAAAGGTAATCGCCGATTTTCCCGTCCCCAACAGCGGCTTGATCGGGATCGGCGTATGCCCCAGATAGGTCTGCGACAACACATCCATGCCGTGATTATGCAGCCCGCCATGCATCGCATATGACATCAACATCGTGTCATCTATGGGGTGCACATCCACCCCGACACGGGCAAAAATCTTGGCATCATA
This sequence comes from uncultured Rhodobacterales bacterium, assembly GCA_963976475.1. Lineage (GTDB taxonomy): Bacteria > Pseudomonadota > Alphaproteobacteria > Rhodobacterales > Rhodobacteraceae > Yoonia. The sequence continues at coordinate 24,406 of CAXBKX010000017.1, read as the reverse complement.
CTTCATGTTCTGCCCGATTTTCAGGATGCTCTCATCCTCCAACATCGGCTTGAGCATCGCCAGACAGGCGGCAAAATCCATCTGTCCCTCGGCCCTTGCATCCGAGCCAAACAAATCATCCTGCGCCGCCGCCTTATGAATAAGCGGAATATAGCAGGCCTGCCCCGGCTCCACACACAGCGATATCCCGACCAGTTCGGCGCGCATCTCGTTGAGCGCCGTGGTCTCGGTATCCACCGCCACATAGCCGCGTGCATAAATCCGCTCCAGCCAGACCTGCAAGGCGCTGGCATCCGACACTTTCTCATAGGCTTGCGCATCAAACGGCACCGCCTTGGCGACCACCGCAACCGGCGCTTCGATCTCGGGCGCTTTCGCCCCCAAACGATCCGCAATCCGCTTCACAATCGTGCGAAATTCCATCTTGGCCAAAAACGCCAACAGGTCCTCGGGCACCGCATCCCTGATCTCCAGACTGTCCAGATCAAACGGCAGCACCATCTCGCAATCCAGACTGACCAAGCGCTTGGAAAGCTCGATCTGCGCGCGGTTCTCGATCAGGCTTTCGCGGCGCTTGGGTTGCTTGATCTCGCCGGCGCGGTCCAACAATGTCTCCAGATCACCATATTCATTGATCAAAAGCGCCGCCGTCTTGATCCCGATCCCCGGCGCTCCTGGCACGTTATCCACACTATCGCCCGCCAGTGCCTGCACATCGACAACACGCTCGGGCTGCACCCCGAACTTTTCAACCACACCGTCGCGATCTATGCGCTTGTTCTTCATCGGGTCCAGCATTTCAACACCGTCGCCAACCAATTGCATCAAGTCCTTGTCGGATGACAAAATGGTGACGCGGCCACCCGCATCGCGTGCCTGACAGGCCAGCGTCGCGATAATATCATCCGCCTCAAACCCCTCGATCTCTTCGCAGGCAATATTGAACGCGCGCGTCGCCTCTCGGGTCAGGGGCATCTGCGGGCGCAAATCCTCGGGCATCGCGTCGCGGTTCGCCTTGTAAAGATCAAACATATCATTGCGAAACGTATGGCTGCCCTTGTCGAAAATCACCGCAACATGGGTCGCAGCATCGACGCCGGAATTATTGTCAATATAGCGTTGCAACATATTCACAAAGCCACTGACCGCCCCAACCGGCAACCCGTCAGACTTGCGCGTCAGCGGCGGCAATGCGTGATAGGCGCGGAAAATATACGCCGAGCCATCAATCAAATGCAGATGGCAGCCCTTGCCGAATTGCTGTGTCATAAAACTGCTCCCCTGCATTTGCGTCAGGGTCGGTTTTGCCACTAATCAGCCAAGGGTGCTAGGTCAGACTTTACCCTCAAAGTCCTTGTGCACCAGTTTGGCGTCGCAATACGGGCATTCGACCCAACCATGCTCGCCGGGAATTTGCAACCAAACCCGCGGGTGACCCGAGGCACCACCACCATCACAGGCCACGCGGTATTCATTCACAATGCGGGTTTCTGGGGCAGGTGTTGTCATATCTCGTCCTGTCTGGTTGCCACGGGTCTTGGCCCGTCATATGCCTGTCTAACAAATGCCCGCGCCGGGGGAAAGACATCCATGACAGACAATGCCATCGAAATTTCGGGTCTCAGCAAAACCTACGCCGCCACAGGGCGCACAGCGGCAAAAACCGCGCTGCATGACATCAATATGAATATCCCTCGCGGCATGGTTTTTGGGCTTTTGGGCCCCAACGGGGCGGGCAAATCAACCCTGATCAATATCCTTGCAGGGCTGGTCACAAAAACCGCAGGCACCGTCAAAATCTGGGGCTTCGACCAAGACGAAAACCCACGCCAATCACGCGCCGCCATCGGCATCATGCCGCAAGAGCCGCATCTCGACCCGTTCTTCACCCCCGCAGGCTCGCTCGATGTGCAAGCAGGGCTTTACGGCGTGCCAAAATCGCAACGCAAAACCGCCGAGATTCTCGAACTCATCGGCCTGACCGACAAGGCCAACGCCTACGCGCGCTCGCTCTCGGGCGGGATGCGGCGGCGCTTGCTTTTAGGCAAGGCGCTGGTGCATTCGCCGCAAATCCTCGTGCTCGACGAGCCCACCGCCGGCGTCGATATCGAGCTGCGCAACCTGCTTTGGACCAACGTGCGCAACCTCAACAAGCAAGGCGTGACCATCATCCTGACCACGCACTACCTGGAAGAAGCCGAAGCGATGTGCGACGAGATCGCGATCATCAACCACGGCAAACAAATCGTGCGCGACAGCACTGCAAATCTACTCGGACGGCTCGATCACAAAACCATGGTCATTCGCCCCGCGCGCGATTGCGATATCCCCACGTTACCCGACACGATCACAGGCGCGCGGCGCCCCGACGGCAGGCTCGCCTTCACCTATCAGTCCAACATCACCAGCGCCGATGCCGTCCTTGATATCATTCGCCGCGCCAAAATCGAAATCAGCGACATCACAACCGAACAATCGGACCTCGAAGACGTCTTCCTGGCCTTAACCAAAAATTAACCCCGCCTCGCTTTTTTGAAAATACTCTCGCCGAAGGCCACTTACTCCTGCAACATCCGCCCCAACGGGCGGCCACCCAAAATATGCATATGAAAATGCGGCACATCCTGCACCCCGTGCACCCGGGCATTGGCAATCGCGCGAAACCCCTGGGCGACATCGCTCATCTCACAGACCGCCGCAACAGCCGCAAAAAAACCCGCCTGCTCGGGACCACTGGCATGGGCGGCAAAATCATCAAGACTGACATAGGCCCCCTTGGGGATCACCAGCACATGCACCGGCGCTTGCGGGGCTATATCCTTGAACGCCAGCGCGTATTCATTTTCAAAAACCGTGCTGTTGGGGATCTCGCCGCGCAGGATTTTGGCAAAAATATTCTGGTCATCATAATCGAATGTCATAGGGCACCTTAGTCAACAAAAAGATAGGGCGTTTCAGCCAGCTGTCGCGACGTATCATCATCCACACCCAGGAACTGCGCAATAGCCGGCGCATTTTCCTGCGGGCTTTGCGATTCCTTGATCACCGCATGATGCGCAAAACCCGCATCGCGAATCCGGTCGCTTTCAAACAACACATCATAGCGGATCGTTGGCAAAAGCTGCGCCAATGTCTCGGGCGACGTCTGATCACCCGCCAATCCGACGCGGCGGGCGTGACCGGCCAGATAGTCGTCGGTCAAACTGCACTCGATTTCCAACAATTTGGTCGTCGACCTGTCAGAAAAGAAATCCTGCATCAGATCAAGGCTCGCCGTGTCCAGACAGATCACCAACTTGTTGGTCTGGTAATAATCAAACAACATGCGCATCAACGCGCGGCGGTGACGGGTGCGCTTGCTCAACGTCGATTGAATGCCGCCCAAATCCGGCAGATCGGTTTCTTCCTCGTTAAAAATGTAATCGATCACCGGTATGGTCGTGTGCTGGCGCATCGCGTCCGTCAACCGCTTGGCGACGTGCCACTTCTTGCACGCGACAATCAACAACTCTCGCTCGCGGCCCAGCGAGGTCTCGGATTCCCAAAACCGCGTCGCAAACCGGCGCCCGATACGCCCGCGCCCCGACAAGAACTTGAACAACCCCCGGCCCTCGTTGGACACCTTGAAATCATCGCGCCCAGAGGCATAAAGCACCCCCAACCGCTCTTTCAGCTCTTTGGCCTCGGGGCTGATCTTGCGGGCAAACAAACTGTCTTGCGACAACAACAAATCATAATGATCATTGTAAAACGTCACCGGCATCCCGTAGTCGGTGAACATCAAAAACGTCATCGTGCGCGTCTGTATCTCGGTGCCGGGCACCAGATGACGCACCAAAGTCTGGAAAAATGTCTCGTCGGGAATCCACGTCGTGCGGAAAAACCGCATCACGTCTTTTCGCTTTTTGGTAAACGCCAGAATCCATTCGATCGTGCGACGGCGCAACACCCACCACTGCGACCCGATCATCACCTGAATATCGGCAGGCACCTCCCGGGTGATGCCCAATTTGCGCTGCGTCCAAAACGACCAATAAAACCTGCGCTTTTGCGTGCGCTCGTTGAAAAAGTGCCGGTAAATCAGCCGCTCTTCCTTGAAACCAGTCTTGATCCACTCACTCTCGAAATAATCAAAACTCTCGACATAATCGACGTCATTATCATCAAGAAACTGATGCGCATACTTGGCCGATTTAATCGCCATGCAATCACCCGACACCATGTAAAAATGCGTGGCCCTGGGAAAAGCATCAACCGCCGCCTCCACGGCATAGAGCGTGGCTTGCACCAATGACCATTCACCCCACCCACATTTGATGCGCTTGCGGGCATAGGTCACATTGGGATTATCCGCCAAGGCCGTCTGAATGCGCTGAAACGCCTCAACGGGCGCGCGGGCATCAAAGTGGATCGCAATAAAATCACCCACCGCCGTCAATTGCTCGGCCTGCTGGATAATAGCATCAGGGTCTTTATGACACAGAAGAATGAACGCGATTTTTGCCATATTCCGAACAGTATACCCCAAGCCTATGTATTGTTTACATGTCATACCGTGAACAGACGTTGAATATACAGGGTTTCTTTGTATTTCTCGGTCAACTATGACGGTATGGACGGCAGGACCGCACCAACCGCGGGCAGATGGAGACAAATAATATGGGTTTTCCCGGCACTTGGATGACCGAAAGCGAAAGCGTTGTGTATCGGGTCGTTCCCAAATGCGCCTGCTCGACCATCGGCCAGATCATGTATTATTCAAACCACGGCGCGTTTTTCGACGGCGACATACATGACGCAACCAGCGGCCTGCACAAATGGGCCATGGAAGACAGCCAACCGCTGATCACGACCAATGTAAAGGCGCACAACAGCTATGCGTTCACCTGCGTGCGCAACCCCTATACGCGCATCCTGTCCTCGTTTTTTGACAAAATTTGCGGCATCCAACGCAACGGACGCAGATACCGCGGCAACCTCGTGCCACTTCTGATCCAGAAATACGGCATCGAAGTGGGCGATCCCGAGACCGGATTCGAGTTCGATCAAATCAAATCGTTCCGGCGGTTCTTGTTGTTTGCTCGCGACACCATCCGCTGGCGGCGGCCAATGGAACCCGACATCCACTGGTCAGCCATGTCCGGCCATATCTCGACATTCATCATGAACGGCGGGCGCTACGACAAGATTTTCTGGACCGAACGGTTCAACGACGGGATGCAACAGGTTCTCGACAAAATCAACGCCCCGAACAAAGTGGACCTCGCAACAATCCCGCGATTTAACGAAAGCGAAGGGCACGGTCCAAAACGCCTGCACCCGGTGGAAGATTATTTTGACGATCTGTCGATGCATTTGATGTGGGAAATCTACAAAAAGGATTTCCAGCTGTTCAAATACGACTTTGAAAACCCCGGAAATAAAATGCCCATAGGTGAGATCGACCTCAAAGAAGTTCATGCCAAACTCGGCGAATGATGCGCCTGCGGCGAGCGGGGAAAGGGGGCTAGCCCCCCTCGGCCTATGGCCTCACCCCCCAGCATATTTTTACTCGGAAGAAACCAATTTTTAACCAGGTTGCGACAAGATCAACCTGCGGAACAGGCAGGCATGCCGATGACCGCCGACGAAGAAGCCGCTGCCACGCCCGCTGCGCCACGCGACTAACGGCTGGCAGCGCACTTCTTTCGCCTCTTCAGAGCCAAAATATGCGCGCCGCAGGCTCCTTTCCTCTCGACGACCGCAACGTTCGCGTTACATGCTGGCCATGCAAGGGGAACCAAAATGCGCAGCATCTTGATCGTCGGCTCGGGTCCGGGCGCAGTGCTAGCTCGCGCTTGGTCGCAAAACCCGTTTGACCACACCCTCGCGATCAACAATGCATGGCAAGTGCGACAGGACTGGGACAGCGTTATTTTTCCCGATGATTTCGCGCCAGACCGGCAACCCCGAACCGATATGACCCGGCGCACGACAATCCGCTCGGGCGACTATGTCCCCGTCCAGAACCGGTTTGGAGGCTTTGTCTACGCAGGTGGCACCATGGCATTCACCGCCGCATATTGGGCACTCGGGACCCACGAGCCGCAGGTTATCGCAATGATTGGATGCGACATGATCTACCCCACTACAGGGCCGACACATTTTTACGGCACAGGTCAACCTGACCCGTTGCGCAACGATATCTCGCTGCGGTCACTGCCCGCAAAATCGGCACGCCTCATGGCGCTCGCGGCACAGCGCGGCTGCGCAATGGTGAACCTGTCGGATGGTCCCAGCCAACTGACCTTCCCGCGCGCGCACCCGTCGTCTGCCGCCGCGCATAAACCGCTGCAACACAGTGCATCCGCCGTCGCGGCGGCCTTGGCCGAAGAGGCACGGCTGGGATATTACGTCCCGTCCGGTAAATACTGGAAAGAAGCGACCCGTTTCGACCCGGTCAAGATCGACGCTCTCGACGCTATGTGGCTGGCACTACGCCCGCCTTTGCAATAAGCCCCTTCAGGTCCTGCTCGGGCCGCGCACCGATATGGCCAATCACCTCGCCCGCCGCAATATTCCCGATCCGTCCGCAATCAGGCAAGCTGTAATTCTCCGCCAGCGCCCATAGAAACGCACCGGCAAACAAATCCCCCGCACCCGTCGCATCGACAATCTGCACCGGGTCGGCAGGCACATGCCAGTGCTGCGACCCCGCCAGAACATACGCGCCATTGGCGCTATCGGTGCAAGCCACGACCGCGACTTCGGCAGCTGCCATCGCCAAAGCCGCATCAAAATCATCGGTCTCATACATCGACAACATCTCGGCGCGATTGCAAAACAACAAATCCACGTCGTCCCTGATCATGGCACGAAACGCCTCGCGATGCCGGCTGACACAAAACGGATCGGACAGGGTAAGCGACACACGCCCCCCCGCCGCCTTGCACGCCGCAATCGCCTTGGCAAAGGCGGCATGGCTCTCGGGCCCGTCAAAGCGGTAGCCCTCCAGATAAATCCACTCGGCCTGCGCCATCTGCGCCTCGTCAATATCATCAACCGTCAAGAACTCGGTCACACCCAGATAGGTGTTCATCGAGCGCTCGCCATCAGGGGTCACAATCACCAGGCAACGGCCCGTCTCGTCCACCGCATCCTTTGGCGCAAAGGCCGTTTCATAAACCGCGCCCTGCGCGCGCATATCATGGGCAAAAATCACACCTAGCTGGTCGTCTTTCACTTTGCCGACATAGGCCGTGCGCCCGCCCAGATGTGCAATGCCCGCAATCGTGTTGGCCGCAGATCCGCCAGACACTTCGCGCGCAGGCCCGATCAATCCATAGAGCTCTACCGCGCGGTCCATATCGATCAGCTGCATGATACCCTTCTCGATCCCCGCCTGCGCCAAAAAGCTATCATCCGCCCGCGCCAACACATCAACCATCGCATTACCGATGCCCACGACCTGAAATTTCTTCATAGATTTTTATCCTCAAACAGACATAGATCGCGGATCAAACAGGCCGCGCATTTCGGTTTTCTCGCGACGCATGTATAGCGCCCGTGCAGAATTAGCCAGTGATGCGCGTGCAGCTGAAAATCAGCCGGCACATGGTCCTCGACCGCCCGCTCCACCGCGTCCACATCTTTGCCAACCGCAATCCCGCTGCGGTTGCCCACGCGAAAAATATGGGTATCCACCGCTTGGGCGGGCTGACCCCACCACATGTTCAACACCACATTGGCGGTCTTGCGCCCCACGCCGGGCAACGACTGCAAGGCGGCGCGCGAATTGGGCACCTCGCCGTCAAACTCATCGACCAACAACTGGCTCATCTTGATGACGTTCTTGGCCTTCTGGCGAAACAACCCGATGGTCTTGATATGCTCTGTCACACCCTCAAGCCCCAGCGCCAGCATCTTTTGCGGCGTATCGGCAACCGCAAACAGCCCGCGCGTCGCCTTGTTCACGCCTGCATCCGTCGCCTGCGCCGACAGCGCCACAGCCACCACCAGCGTATAGACATTCACATGCTCCAACTCACCCTTCGGCTCTGCTTCAGCGGCATGAAAGCGCTCAAATATCTCGCGGATCGTCTTGTAGCCGAGTTGTTTTACCATGCCCCAATCTATGCGCAATTTTCGGGTCGCGGGCAACCGCCCCGTTGCCCTAGACTGCCCGCATGGAACAGCAAAACACATATCATTATCAAACCATGCGCCGGGCCATCGATCTGATCGACGGATCGGCAAACGCGCCCCTCGCACTGTCTGACTTGGCCGCGCAAATGAACATGAGCTCCGCCCACTTCCAACGGCTGTTTTCGCAATGGGTCGGTGTGTCGCCCAAACGCTATCAGCAATATCTGGCCCTCGACCACGCCAAATCCCTGCTCGCAGACAGGTTCACCACCCTCGTGACCGCAGATGCCGTGGGCCTCTCGGGATCTGGGCGGCTGCACGACCTGTTTGTGCGCTGGGAGGCCATGAGCCCCGGCGATTTCGCGCGCGCAGGCGAAGGGCTCACCATCACCTACGGCTGGTTCGACAGCCCCTTCGGCCCCGCCCTCTCGATGGGCACAGATCGCGGCATATGCGGGCTGGCGTTTGCGGCCGAATTTGGCCCCGACACCGCCATGTCCGACCTGCGCGGCAGGTGGCCGCTTGCCACATTTGTCGAAAACCCCGGCGCCATCGCGGCATGGACCACCGCCGCCCTCGGCCTTTCCGGCGACACAAAATTGCACATGATCGGCGCGCCGTTCCAGTTGCAAGTCTGGCAGGCTCTGCTGCGGATCCCCTCGGGGCATGTCACCACCTACACCGAAATCGCGACCGCCATCGGGCGACCAAAAGCCGTGCGCGCCGTGGGCACCGCCGTCGGGCGCAACCCTGTCAGCCTGCTGATCCCCTGCCATCGGGCCCTGCGCAAATCGGGGGCATTGGGCGGCTACCACTGGGGCCTGCCGGTCAAACGCGCCCTGCTTGCTTGGGAATCGGCGCGGCTGGACGGTGCCGCCTAGAGGCGAAAAACCGCATAAAACCCGCAATTTGGGGATCGTTATTGGATATCAATCCCTAATCGGTCATAGCAAGGTATCCACATCGCGCTTCGGCGCACCCATATCAGACGGAATCACAGATATGCCATTTATGAAATTACCACTCATCTTCGCAGCGGCCTCCCTTGCGCTCGTCGGGGCTTGCACAGAAACCTCGCCAAATGGCGGCCAACAGGCACGCAACGGGGCGGCCATCGGCGCAGGCCTCGGCGCACTTGCAGGTGTCATTGGTGCAAACACCGCCAAGGAACGACGCCAGAATCTGGCCAAAGGGGCGGTCATCGGCGGGTTGATCGGCGCAGGCATCGGCAACGCGCTTGATAAACAAGAAGAAGAACTGCGCGCCCAGATGGGCAGCAACGTAGGGATCGTGAACAACGGCAACAACCTTGTTGTCACCCTGCCGCAAGACATCCTGTTTGCCGTCGATTCCACCACCGTTTCGGGGGCATCGCAAAACGATATCTTCACATTGGCAAACTCGATCAACCGCTACCCCAACACCACCGTCAACGTGATCGGCCACACCGACAGCACCGGCGAAGCAGCCTATAACTTCGACCTGTCACAACGGCGCGCGCAAGCCGTGGCCTCCGTGTTGATCAACGGCGGTGTCTCGCCACAGCGGATCCGGTCCATCGGGCGCGGCGAGGACGCACCGATTGCCACCAACGCCACCGCCCAAGGCCGCCAGCAAAACCGGCGCGTCGAGATCATCATCACGCCAAACTAGGCTCTCAACGTTTTGCTCTGATCAGGGGTCGCCACACCGGCGGCCCCTTTTTCATTGCCGCAACAGCGCTTTGGTCATACAACTTTACCAATACCCCTGCGGAGAGCCCGATGCCATTTGAACCCATTCAGCAAGAAAAACTGTCAATGGGCGTGGTGCGTCAAATTGAAGGGCTGATCCTGCGCGGCATTCTGCGGCCCGGCGAACGGCTGCCCTCGGAGCGCGAACTTAGCGAACGCATGGCGGTCTCGCGGCCCTCCTTGCGCGAAGCATTGGGCGACCTGCAAGACCGCGGGTTGCTCGCCAGCAAAGCGGGCGCCGGTGTCTTTGTCGCCGACGTGCTGGGCAGCGCCTTCTCTCCGGCCTTGGTGGCGCTGTTCTCCACGCATAATGAAGCGGTCTTTGACTACATCGACTTTCGGCGGGACATGGAAGGGCTGGCCGCATCGCGGGCCGCGAAACTGGGGTCAGATACCGACCTCAAGGTCATCGGGGCGATCTTCGGCAAAATGGAAGTCGCCCACACCAAACGCAACCCCAGTGAGGAGGCGCGGCTCGACGCAGATTTCCACCTCGCAATCATCGAGGCGAGCCACAACATCATCATGCTGCATATGATGCGCTCGATGTATGAACTGCTGCGCGAAGGGGTGTTTTACAACCGCTCGATCATGTTCAAAAACCGGGCGACGCGAGACATTCTGCTCGACCACCACAGGGCAATCAACGCCGCCTTGCAACTGCGCGATGCGACAGCAGCCCAAGCGGCAGTGCATGTTCACATGGATTTTGTCGAAACCGCCCTGTCGAACCAACAGACCGCCGACCGCAATGAAACCTACGCGCAAAAACGGCTCGAACACGAGGAACGACGCTAGATTTCAGATAGGCTCGAAGCCGCGCTCCGCTTAATATAACACCATGGCCTCGAACGACCGTGTCGTCGGGCGCACCGACGGGCCGTAACCCTCGCCTCGCACATCAGCAAGCTGCGGGAAAAGCGACAGCAGTTCCTGCCTTGCCTCTCTCGCCATCGCGCCAATCGCCTTTTGACCGGGATGAAAACTTTCCGACAGAACACCCTGGGCATAAATCAACTCGTGGGTGTCAAACATCAGGTGGTAATAGGTAACCTTGTCCTGGGCTACTTGCCGGATGCTGTGATCATTCAGCAGCTGGATCGCAGGCACCAACACCTCGTCCTCGCCCATATATAGCTCGGTCCGCCAGCCGGTCAAAAGCATCCGGTGCTGCGGCGACACATAAAGCGGGGCGGTATTGCCCAGCGCGCCGGTCTGAAAACACACCGGCGCCACATCAGGGCGGCCTTCAATCGTTGATGCAGCAATCCAGCGAATGGGCTGCACCCCGTGATCGAGCGTCGGGATCATGTCACCAATCGCCAAGCTTTCAATCAGTCTGGGACCATCCGCCGTCTCGATCTGCGTGCCTGCCATAAAACAGGTCACAAAATCCCATGTATATCTCTCGGCATTCAGACCCGAATAATTGTTGCCCAGCAAACTATTCAAAGTCACCGACTGGATCGGCCCTGCCTCCAACACCGACTGATCCCCGGGGCTGACATATTCAGGCACCAGATAGGCGTTGCCATCGGTGTCTTGGGCAATCACAGCGGTAAAGGTGCCGGTGCTGCCATCAACATAGGTCACCGTCGCGTCATAAACCGCGGTGCCATCAAACGTTTGCGGGCGACCCCCATCAATGCGGAACTTGTCCTGCGGACGGTTGTCCATGTCATAATAGTCTTTGACATTGCCGTTGGGCGACCATTCGACAAAGTTGTTCAACAACGGATCACCCGGCCCGCCAAACGTCAGCCCGACAAGCGCGCCTGCGTTTTCCGAATAGGTATTGCCTTCATTGGTGTCGATATCGGCCAATTGGCCGAGCGAAATCACGTCAAACGTGGTGGGCATAACGATCTTACCTCAATAGTTCCGCACTTTTGGCGAATTGAGGATATGATAGCACCGGTTCTTGCAATTTTAAGACGGAAAACCAAAAGTTCACCTCAGCCAGCGACGATTTTGACAAATTCGCCACAAAAAAGGCCCACCGCTGATGCGATGGGCCCAAATTCGCATGGGTTAAAACCCGTCCTACGATGCGGTGGCTTAGTGCAGCTTCGCTTCAACAGTCGCAATCGCCTCTGTGATCAACTGGTTTGCACCCTTGGCGTCCATCTGTGCGGCAATCACGTCCTTTGCGGCAGCAACGGCAACCACAACGGCTTGATCTTTCACCGCTTTCACGGCTGACGCCTGTGCGCTTGCGATCTGCTCTTGTGCGGCGGCAAGACGGCGCGTGATCGATGCCGCTATGTCAGCCTTGGCAGCGGTCGCTGCAAGGGCGGCCTCTTCTTTGGCAGCCTCCACAATACGGTCCGCCTGCTCGCGCACTTCCTTCTGCTTGCGCTCATATGAGGCCAACAGCGATTGTGCTTCCTCGCGCAGGGCTTTCGCCTCGTCAAGCTCCGCGCGGATCGCAGCCGAACGCCCGTCCAGCATTTCGCCGACTTTGGATGGCACTTTATAATAGAGCAAAATCCCGACGAACAAAATGAACGCCAGCAACACGATAAAATCGGTGTTGCGCAGCGAAAGAAACGACGCACCCGGCTCTGCAAGCGCAGGGGATGCGACGACAGCAAAAAAGGCAGCGGTCAAATATTTCATGTGCTTAACCTTTCATGCGGGCGGCAACCGCCGCTGTGATCGTCTTCGCATCCGCAGACCCGCCCATCGCCGCAACCAATTCCTTGGCTGTGTCTTTGGCAACCTGTGTGACGCTTTTCACGGCCCCATCACGGATTTCTGCAATTGCCTTTTCGCTTTCCGCCGCTTTCGCCGCAATCTGCGCATCGGCCTTCTTGATCTCGACATCAAGATCGGCCTGAATCTCTGCTTTCGCCTCGGCGACAATGGCACCGGCTTGGGCGCGGGCATCCGTCAAGGCTTGCTGATAGGCAACCTCTGCTTCAACCGCTTTTTGCTTCAGCTCTTCGGCTGCGGCAATATCATTGGTAATTGTGCCCGACCGCTCTGCCAGAACCGCGCTGATGCGTGGCAAGGCAATGCGCGAAAGCACAAGATAAATCACCACAAGAGTGACTGTGAGCCAGAAAATCTGGTTCGGAAATGTCGCGAAATCCAGCTGCGGCATTCCGCCTTTCGCCTTTTCGACAACGTCTACATCTACTGCCATGTTGGCCCCCGAATACCTTTGGTTTTACCGACCTGCGCACCGCTTAGGGCGCGCAGATCAGCCGTAAGGATAACGGTTTACTTATACAGCGAACATCAAAAGCAGGGCGACGAGGAACGAAAAGATCCCCAAAGCTTCTGCAAATGCGAGGCCGATGAAAAGTGTTGCAGTCTGCGATGCAGCTGCGGACGGGTTGCGCAATGCGCCTGCCAGATAGTTACCGGCAACGTGACCAACACCGATTGCGGCTGCGCCGGAACCGATTGCGGCCAAGCCTGCGCCGATGAATTTGCCGAGTGCGGCTGCTGCTACGAGTTCCATGAGATTCTCCTTACGATGGAATAAAGTTGTCGTGACGTGTCGGACCTAGTGTGCTGGATGCAGCGCATCTTTCAGATACACACAGGTCAGAATAGTGAAAACATAGGCCTGAATGCCGGCCACCAGCACCTCGAGCGCCAGAATGGCGGTGATCGCCACAACAGACACCGGGCTGACAAGGGCAATCGCGGCAAAGCCTGCGAAAACCTTGATAACGGCGTGACCGGCCATCAAATTGCCCGCAAGACGGACAGAATGGCTTACCGGGCGCACAAAATAGGAAATAATCTCGATAATCGCGATGACGGGACGCAACACAAGCGGCGCATCCTTCATCCAGAACAACCCGAGAAACTTAGGCCCGTGCAACACAAAGCCAAGAATGGTCACGGCAAAGAACACACCGAAACCCAAAACCGCAGTCACCGCGATCTGGCTTGTCGTGGTATAGGACATCGGCAAAATGCCGAGGAAGTTTGCAAACAGGATAAACAGGAAGATCGTCATGATATACGGGAAATACTTGACCCCGTCCTTACCTGTGACGTCCTCGACCATCTTGTAGATAAAGCCATACATCAGCTCGCCTATGGATTGCACGCGGGTCGGCACGATGGCGCGGCCACGGCTGCCCAGCACAAACAAGGCCACGATGCACAACACCGCAAGCCCCATCCAGAGCGTGACATTTGTCGGGGTATACCAATGGATCGGACCCTCACCAAACATCGGCTTGACGATGAATTGGTCCAGCGGTTTGAAAACCAGCTCGGTCCCTTTTTCAGCTTTCGCATCAATTGCCACGATCTTCGCCCTCATGTTCGTCAGCGGCTGCCGACTGTTTTCTCTGCATCTCTTGCGCCGACCGCAGCATGGTTTTCACACCCGCCGCAAAGCCCAAAAATATAAACAACACCAGAAAAATCGGAAGCGTCCCAAAGAACACGTCCAGACTATATCCAATGCCAAATCCGATCCCGAGACCGGCGACCAATTCAATCACCATGCGCCATGCCTGCTGGGCCTGACTATAGTGCTCGTCTCCGTGCTCCTTGACCTGCTCGACCTGCTTTGCCTTCGCCAATTTCGCCTCTAGCGCGCGCAGTCGGGCACCATCATCGATCGGGTCACGCGGGTCAGACATCAGTTTCAAGTCCCACAAAGAGTTGGACAGGGTTTAGGATGCAGGCGGCACCGAGTCAAGCAAGCGTTACGCCATGTTAACCCGTTGTAAAAAATGAATATTTTATAAAAAGCGAGGCAAGATTTTTAGCAAAACGCCGCCCCTGCCCTTGAAATTGTTATTCAACCAAATGGTTGACGTTTCCAGGGTGGCGGTTTTAATCACTCTATGAGCACACAGCTTGATGCCACCTTTGCGGCCCTGGCCGATCCGACGCGCCGCGCCATCCTCGGGATGCTGCTGGAGGACGATATGGCCGTGACGGATGTGGCCGAGCCTTTCACCATCTCGCTGGCCGCGATTTCCAAACACCTGCTGGTGCTGAGCGCCGCCGGACTGATCACTCAGGAAAAACGCGGACGGGTGAAATGGTGCAAACTGGAGCCCGACGCCCTGCGCGCCGCCTCCGTCTGGATGCAAGGTTTCGGGCAAATGGAGGCTGTCGATCTGGACGCTTTCGAGGCCTTCCTCGCGCAAGAACTGGATTAATCGCGCAACAACAACACCAACGCCACCGCCGTGAGCGCGATCCCTGCAACCACAGCCACCGGCGGCGCGGTCCCGCCAAGGGCCACATCCCACACGATGACCCACGCAGGCACAAGATAGGTATAGGCCATCACCTTGGACGACGGCAGGCGCAATGCCGCGAATTGCAACAGTGTAAAGGTCGCGGCACTGGCAAAAATGGCAGTATAGAAAATGGTCAGCCACACAATCGCGGGCAAACCCGCCCAATCGGTCGCCACAATATCCGACCAGCCCACAACCGTCAGCACCCCCGCCCCCGCCACCAGCGTGCCAAAGGTAAACACCAACGCGCTCTCGCCCCTGTTCAACTTTCTGACCAAGGGCGTATAGGCCGCATGGCTGACGCAGCCCCAGAAATAGATCACCTCCCCGCGCCCGACCTCAAAGCGCAAAATCGCCTGCACGTCGGCGCGAAAAATCACCCATAGCGCACCCAATCCGCCAATGAACAACGCAAACCCCATGCGGCCCGTCAAACGCTGGCGCAGCATCACCCACCCAAAGCCCGCCGACAAAATCGGGGTCAAGGTAAACACCGCCGCCGCACTGACCGAGGGGGCGGTTTTCAACCCCTCGAACATCAACACAAAATAGGTGGCGAAAATAACCGCCAGCACCAGATAGCGCCACGGCGCAGCAAATGACCCGGCTGGAAACCCGCCGCGCAGCACAATCACCGTGCCGATAATCGCCGCGGCAATCGCAAACCTCGCTGCATTTAACGCCATTGGCGCAATGTCATTGGCCGCCAACACCCCAAGAGCAAACGACCCCGCCACCAGCACCGAAAACAACAGCATCGCCAAATGGCCGCTGCGTGCGGCAAGCGTCATGCGCCGTGCGCCTTTGCCGCCGCTTTCAAATGCGCCAAGACCGCCTGCACCTTGGACGTGCGGTGCAGATCAACATGGGTCACCAACCACAATGGCGCACCCCAGTCTTCGCGCTGCGCGATCACCTCGACCAAATCATCACGCCCCACCGCATCGTGGTCTGACAAAAACCCGATGCCCGCGCCATGGATCACCGCCGCGGTCAGGTTTTCATTGTCCGTCGCAACATAGGTAAACTGCTTGGCACTCACCTTGCTGCGCAACCACTTGTTGAACGGCGCGCGATTGCTCCCGTCGTCCGACCCCACAAACCGGTGACCCTCGAAATCATCCTCCGATGCAGGCACGCCATGCCGGGCGACATACCCTTTGGACGCCATCAACCGCATCCGCAAATGCATAAACGGCTGCACCACATTGTCAGGCTGGTCGGGCATCACGCCCGCGCGGATCGCAACATGCGCCTCACCGTATTCCAACCGGAACAGCCTCTCGCCGGTCATGAACCTGACCCTCAGATCAGGGTGCAACTCCTGAAAACTGACCAATGCAGGGGTCAACAAATACGACAGCGCCGCAAGCGAGGTCACCACCAACTCGCCGCTCACCCCCTCGCCCTGCCCTTTGATGCGGCCTGCAAGCTGGGTGAACTGATCATCGGTCGCCTGCGCCACCTGCAACAAATCCGCCCCGGCTTCGGTCGCGGTATAGCCCCTCGCGTGACGCTGAAACAGCTTGACGCCTAAACGGGTCTCCAGCGCATCGATATGACGAATAACCGTGGCATGATGCACGCCCAACACCTCTGCCGCCCCCGACACCGTGCCCTTGCGTGCCACCTGATAGGCAGTGCGGATCTCGTCCCAATTGTCCATTCTCAACCTGTGCATTTACAAACATTCACTGTTAACTTTCCACTATAGCGTTCGAAAATGCAATCGTGCTATTGCAATATTCATCACTTATATACAGGACTACACCATGTCACCTTCCACCAAAAAATACGGGCTGATCGCGATCAAGACCCTGCTGACCGTTGCCTTTGTCGCAGCAGGCACCGCCAAATTCGCAGGCGTCGAAATGATGGTCGGCACCTTTGACGCCATCGGCTGGGGCCAATGGTTCCGCTACCTGACCGGCAGCATCGAGATCGTCAGCGCCGTCCTGTTGTGGGTGCGCGGACGCGAATGGATCGGCGCGGGGCTTTTGACCAGCACAATGGGCGCTGCTGTGCTGTTCCACATCCTCGTGCTCGGGCCAACGCTTGTGCCCGCTGTGATCTTGGGCATCCTGTCGGCCTTTGTCTTTATGACACATCGCCCAGCACTGGCCTGACGCAAATACGCGGCCCCGCCCGTCCGGGGCCGCGCACTCTTGACTCCCCCCTTTTGCGGCAGTAAACGCGACCTCAACTCCGGATAGCACCAGCTTTCCGGTCCCTATTGATAGGGATCGCCCTCCGTCAGCGCGTTGCGCCCACGGGGGCGCATTTATTTGGGAAACGCCCACGGGGGGCGCTACTGTATTCAGCATCCGCTCCCTATATAAGGGGCTGATGTAACGACAACGAGGGCGCGGCTACGATGTTCGAGAACCTATCCGACCGGCTATCCGGCGTCTTTGACAAGCTCACCAAACAAGGTGCGCTCTCCCAAGACGATGTAAAAACCGCCCTGCGCGAGGTCCGCGTGGCCCTGCTCGAGGCCGATGTGTCCCTGCCCGTCGCGCGCGACTTCATCGCCGCCGTCGAGGCAAAAGCCACCGGACAATCGGTCACCAAATCCATCACCCCCGGTCAGCAAGTCGTCAAAATCGTGCACGACGAACTGCGTCACATCCTGACCGGCGACAGCGATCCGGGCAAACTCAAAATCGACAACGCCCCCGCACCGATCCTGATGGTCGGCCTGCAAGGCTCGGGCAAAACCACCACCACCGCCAAACTCGCAAAACGCCTCAAGGAACGCGAGGGCAAGCGCGTGCTGATGGCCTCGCTCGACACCAACCGGCCTGCCGCGATGGAACAACTGGCCATCCTTGGCGCACAAATCGGCGTTGACACCCTGCCCATCGTCAAAGGCGAAACTCCGGTTCAAATCGCGCGCCGTGCCAAAACCCAAGCCTCGCTTGGCGGCTACGACGTCTACATGCTCGACACCGCAGGGCGTTTGCACATCGACGCCGACCTGATCGCCCAAGCCGCCGAAGTGCGCGATGTCACCAACCCGCGCGAAACGCTTTTGGTCGTTGACGGGCTGACAGGACAAGACGCGGTCAACGTCGCGCAAGAATTCGACGACAAAATCGGCGTCACCGGCGTGGTCCTGACCCGCATGGACGGCGACGGTCGCGGCGGTGCGGCCCTGTCAATGCGTGCCATCACCGGCAAGCCCATTCGCTTTGTTGGTGTCGGCGAAAAGATGGACGCGATTGAAACCTTCGAGCCGGACCGCATCGCAGGGCGCATCCTTGGCATGGGCGACATCGTGGCGCTTGTGGAAAAAGCACAAGAAACCATTGAGGCCGAACAAGCCGAACGCATGATGCGCCGGTTCCAGAAAGGCCGGTTCAACTTCAACGACCTGAAAATGCAGCTTGAACAGATGATCAAAATGGGCGGCATGGAAGGCATGATGGGCATGATGCCCGGCATGGGCAAAATGAAATCCCAGATGGACAAGGCCGGTCTCGACGACAAAATCCTGACCCGCCAGATCGCCCTGATCAACTCGATGACCAAAAAAGAACGCGCCAACCCCGACCTGATGGCCGCATCGCGCAAAAAACGCATCGCCAAAGGTGCCGGGCTCGAAGTCTCCGAGCTGAACAAACTCATCAAACAACAGCGCCAGATGGGCGACATGATGAAAAAGATGGGCAAAGGCGGGATGCTCAAACAAGCCATGAAAGGCATGTTCGGCGGCAAGGGTGCGGCAGGTGCCATGCCCGACATGAACGACCCCGCCGCCATGGCCGAGGCCGCAAAGGCGCTCAAAGGCAAACTGCCTCCCGGCTTTCCGGGAATGGGCGCAGGCGCGGCCCTGCCCCCCGGCCTTTCCGGCTTCGGGAAAAAGAAATAATGCACCACTTGGCGGCATATAATGGACAGACACGGGCACTTCTCGCCCCGATTTTGCATGTCCACTCAAACTCCCGCCAGCGGCCGCATGACCTTGCACGGGGGCACCGGGCATGAGCGTCACCCTACAAACCCCGCGTCTTGTCATGCGCCGCCCACAACCGGGCGACTGGATGGTCTTTCACGACTTCATGATGTCGGACCGGGCCACCGCCTTTGACAGCCGCGGCAACCTGGCCAAGGTCTGGCGCGCCTTCGCGGCTGAACTCGGGCACTGGGAAATCTTCGGCTACGGCATGTGGGCGGTCACGCTTCGGGGCGACAACGATTGCGTCGGTCTCGTCGGCCCCTGGACGCCCCCCGACTGGCCCGAGACCGAAATCGGCTGGATGATGTTCGACCCCGCGATCGAGGGGACAGGCATCGCCACCGAGGCCGCCGCCGCCGCCGTCAAACACGCCTATGATGTGCTGGGCTGGCAAACTGCCGTCAGCTACATCGCGCATACCAACGCGCGCTCGATCCGTCTGGCCGAAAAACTCGGCGCGAAACTGGATGTTGGTGCCAAGGCCCCGACACCAGAAACACTCGTTTACCGCCATCCCGTCCCGAAAGGGGTGGTGTTATGACCAAATTTGCAGTGCACGCTGGGTGCACGTCCCGTGCAGGTAAATCACATGCACATTTCGAGGTGATATCATGATTGATCCAAACGCCAACCGCCTGCCTTGGGAGCGCGTCCCACTGCATCAAGCCGCCGTCGCCGTCGAGCGGATCGGCCAGGGCTTGCCACGCATCTTTACCGACCGCACCGTGATGCGCGGCCCCTATATGGAAGATTTCGACGTCTTCGCCGACATGGTGATATCCGACCGTGGCCGCTACATTGCCGGGCCGCTCACCCGCGAAGGCGCGTGGGACGATTTTATCCAATTGACCGCCAGCTGGATCCTGCGCGGCTGCGGCCTTTGGACCGTTGAAGACCAGAACGACAAAACCGTTCTGGGTTTTGTTCTGCTCGGCCACGAGACAGGTGACCCGGAGCCAGAGCTTGGCTTTTTGTTCACCGAAGACGCCGAAGGCAAAGGCTACGCATTTGAAGCGGCTGAAAAGGCGCGCAACAACGCTTGGAACGCGATGAGCTTTGACACATTGGTCAGCTACATCGACCCCGACAACGCGCGCGCCATCAAACTGGCCTTGCGCCTTGGCGCCGTGCGCGACCCGTCCGGCGATCACGCAGGCACCCATTGCTACCGGTATCCGCGCCCCGAAGCTCCGAAGGTGCCGCACATATGACACCTGATGAAGCCCGCGCCGCAGCCCTTCTTGCAGGGCACCGCGAAAGCATTGACCGCCTCGACGCGATCCTCGTCTACACGCTCGGGGAACGCTTCAAGCATACCCAGGCGGTAGGGGTGCTTAAGGCTGAACACGACCTTCCGCCGTCCGACCCTGCGCGCGAAGCAGCGCAGATTGCGCGGCTCACAGCACTTGCAGCACAGGCCGATCTGGACCCTGCGTTTGCCAAGAAATTCCTGAATTTCATTATTCAGGAAGTCATCCAACACCACAAACAACACCAATCATAGGTTTCGGGTTCGCCCCGCCTAAATATCTAAAAACAAAGGACTACACTATCATGGCTATGAAAATTCGTCTCGCCCGCGGTGGCTCTAAAAAGCGCCCTCACTACGCAATCGTTGCAGCCGACAGCCGGATGCCGCGCGATGGCCGCTTCATCGAAAAGCTCGGCACATATGCCCCCATGCTGCCAAAAGACAGCGAAGAGCGCGTGAAAATGGATATGGAACGTGTGCAATACTGGTTGTCGCACGGCGCACAGCCAACTGACCGCGTTTCTCGCATGTTGGAAACCGCAGGCATCCTGCCCAAGAAAGACCGCGCAAACCTGAAAAAGGGCGAGCCTGGCAAAGCGGCAAAAGCGCGCAGCGACGAGAAAGCCAAAAAATCTGCCGCTGCGGCCGAAGCTGCCGCCGCACCTGCACCGGAAGCCGCCGCCCAAGAGGCCGCTGCCGAATAAACACTGTGCCCGGGCCACGCGCCCGGGCCGCCCCTCGCTGTAGGTCGCACAGCCCCTCAACCACCCGTTCAAACCAAAGAGGTCGCACATGACTGATCTGATCGTTGTCGGCACCCTTGGCGGTGCATTCGGTGTCACCGGCGAAGTGCGTCTCAAATCCTTTTGCGCCGATCCGGCCGCCATCGCGGACTACGCGCCACTGACCACACAAGATGGCAAAATCTTTCCCCAGATGGTCCTGACCGGCCAGGTCAAAGGCGGCTTTACCGCCCGCATCGACGGCGTTGTCACCAAAGAAGACGCCGACAGCCTGCGCAACGTGGACCTCTACGCCGAACGCTCGCGCCTGCCCAACCTGCCCGACGACGAATACTACTACGCCGACCTTGTGGGCCTCACGGTTGTTGACACCGGCAACGCCACCCTGGGAACGGTCAAACTTGTGGTCAACCACGGCGCGGGTGATTTGCTGGAAATCCTGCCCTCGGGCCTGTCCGAAACCGTGCTGCTGCCCTTCACACGGGCCAATGTGCCCACGGTCGACCTGCACGCACAGCGGGTCATCGTCGATCCGCCCGCCGGTATCTTCCCCGACGCCTGACCGCTTTACCTGCGCGCCTAAAACGGGTTCAATACGGCCAACACTTTTTGGATCGGACGACTTGCAGCCATGCGCCAAATCATCTTGCACCCGGGGTTCCACAAAACCGCAACCAGCTCGATGCAGCACTTCTTGTGGGTCAACCGCGAGACGCTGGCCCCCTATTTCGAGCTGCGGATGCTGCGGCACCTCAAACCCGTCGTCAAACTCGCCGCACTCTACTCCCGGGGCAACAACCCGCTGGCGCTGGTCGATATGGTCGAGCTTCTCGACGCCGCGTTTCGCGAATTTCCAGTGCGCACCGACCGCGACCTGCTGATCAGCTGCGAAGGGCTGGCAGGGCACCTGCCGGGATGGCCCAATGTGAAAGACTACGGCGCCGTGCCCACCCTGATGACCTATCTTGCCGGCTACCTCACCGACCGGTTCCCCGACGCACAGGTCAACGTGCTGTTCACCACGCGCAACAGCTACGACTGGCTCTTTAGCGCCTACCGGCACCACCTCAAAGGCCAGCGGCTCACCATGTCGTTTGATGAATTCCAAGCCACCTTTGGCGACGCCGCCAACCTTGATGCGATCATCCAAGAGGTCAGCGACGCCCTCGCCCCACTGCCCGTCAGCGTCATGTCAATGGCCGACGCCCTGCGCCACCCTCTGGGACCCGGCGCCGCTCTGGTCGATCAAATGGCCGTGCCACAAGCCGTGCGCGACACCCTGATCCCGGTGGGCAAAGGCAACGAAGGCCCCGCCGACGCTCTTTGGGCGCAGTTCCTGAAACTGAACCGGTCCACCCTGCCCGACACGGCTGTCAAAGAGCAAAAAATCGCACTCGCAGATGCAGCAGCCCTTGGCGGCTGGAAACCACTGTGAGCGGGCAACACATCGTCGTGCACGCGGGGTTCCACAAAACCGGCACAACCGCGATCCAGTCCTTCTTGGCCGGCAACGGCCCGCACCTGTGGCCGCATATGGCGCTGGTCCTGCCCGGGCGCATCGGCCCTGTCAGCAAATGCGCAACCCTGCATTCGGTCATGCAAGACCCGCTCACCCTCGAAGAATACCACGGACGGCTAACCGCATTCCTGCAAACCCTGCACTTGGGCAAAAAACGACACCTGTTGATCAGCTGTGAAGACCTCGCAGGCCTGATCCCGGGGCGTGGCGGACATGAAAACTACGCCACCTGCCCCGTCTTGTTGCTCGCCACCAAAGTAGCAATCAGGGATGTCTTCGGCCCCGATATGGCGCTGTCGTTTTACATGTGCACCCGCGACCAAGACGCATGGCTGCGCAGCAGCTACTGGCAAAACCTGCGGGTCAGCAAACTCAAGATGGACTACGATCCCTATGCGGCGACCTATCGCGACGCGGCCAACTTCAAATCAATCCTCGCACAGGCGCAAACCCTGCTGGGCGACACGCCCATCGTGACCCGCGCCCTGGAAGACACCGGCGCCCTGCGGTTCGGCCCCGCCACCCCGCTGATTGACCTGTTTCCTCTGCCGCCTGACTGCCTCGATGCGCTCGCCCCGCCACAGGCGCGCAACGTCAGCCCCGACAGCGCGCTGATCGCGCAAATGCTCGCCGTGAACAAATCGGCCCTCTCCGAGAACGACTGCTTTGCTCATAAAAAGGCGCTGTTTGCCGACTATATTGCGGCCCAAACCCAAGGGAACTCCGGCCCATGACCGATACCCCCAAACAGAAATCCGTCGGTCGAAAATCCATCAGACCGACCTTGAAACCGCGCGAATTGATCACCGACACCCCCGACCTTGCAGGCGCTTGGACCGCGCAAATCATCACGCTGATCCCACAAGCCTTCCCCGGCGTTTTGGGCGAAAGCCTGATGGGCCGCGCTCTCAAAGACGGGCTCTGGCAGTTGCAAACCTATGACCTGCGCGACTACGGCATCGGCAAACACAAAAACGTCGATGACACCCCTGCGGGTGGCGGTGCGGGCATGGTGCTGCGCGCCGATGTGCTCGAGGCCGCACTCAATGACGCGCGCGCGGGCGCAAAAGGCGTCATGCCGATCCTTTATCTTAGCCCGCGCGGCAAACCCATGAACCAAGCCATGATGCGCGGGCTGGCCGCCAACACCGATGGGGTCACGCTGCTGTGCGGCCGTTTTGAGGGGGTCGATGAACGCATCCTCGAGCACTTCGGCATTCAGGAAATCTCGCTTGGCGACTTTGTCATGACCGGGGGCGAGCTTGCCGCCCAAGCCCTGATCGACGCCACCGTGCGCCTGCTCCCCGGCGTGCTCGGCAACGCCGCATCCGCCATTGAGGAAAGCTTCTCCAACGGCCTGCTGGAACACCCGCAATACACCAAACCGAGCCTCTGGAACGACCGGCCCATCCCCGAGGTGCTACAATCCGGCAACCACGCCAAAATCGAACAATGGCGGCGCGACATGTCCGAAAAAATCACCCGCCAACGCAGGCCGGATTTGTGGGATAAACTTCAAACCAAAAAATAACAGACACCCGGGCTGCCGAACGGCGGCTGGGCATCCACCTTTCTAGAGCCTATCGTGACGAAGAAGATTTTGCGCTATTCCGAGACATTTTGCGAAATTGCATCTTCGACATTTGGCCCATCGCCAAAGGCTTCGACGTCTTTGGTCAATCGCATCCCGAGCGCCGCTTGCACTCTGTGTCAACAGCATCGACCGAATTTGGCATCGGCAAGAAGCGTCTTACGCAATTCTTGGTCCAAGCTGGGATTTTGGCAGAAGATGACCCGAGGCTTTGCGGCAATGCGCGGGCTTTGCGTGTCTTGCGCGGAGCCTTCTTCTCAG
>CAXBKX010000016.1:0-99607 GCA_963976475.1 uncultured Rhodobacterales bacterium | reverse complement strand
AACGCCATGATATGCCGCCCATCCGGGCCGTCACCAACTTTCGGCTATAACTCCGCTAAAGGCCAATGCAGCGTAAACCAAGGCAGCAGCAGCGATGAAGATCGAAACGAGCTCAAATATATTTTGACTGATAAACTCCAAATCCATCTACTTTCCCACCAGTGCATAACATCTTTTTACAGGGCTCATTCACCACTGTATGTCAGATCGAATTTGCTGAATTTCAAGACTGACGGCTGTTTGGCGTATCCAGTATTCTCGTTAGAGATGCGGACACTCTCGTAAAAATTGCAATGCTTGCTACACCGATGGGCTTCGGTGAAGGCCAGTGCCACCATCAACCATTCAAGTGATCGAGGGTGGTGAACAATCACTTCCCGAACCGACTGCGGATGTCAGATGCCGCAGCTTCCAACACCGCATCCAGCTTGCCTTCAGCTGCCAGCGCCTTCAGCTTCTGCAAGTTTTTGACCGCATCGTCAGCGTCCGAACACTTGATGGCATGGAGGCCTTCAGCGAGTTCAAGTGGTGCCTTGCCGTAGCGGGGTGATATGAACCACTCGCCTTTATCGGACTGCCAAACCCAGTTGCTTGATCGGGACAGAATGGTCGAGTTGCCGCCGGGCATAGCTGCAAGCTGTTTGTCGATTGCGGCGATGAACTTCTGACGACGCTGGTGTGTCGGATTGGTGGACTTGGGCTTTTCAGCCGCTGCGAGAGTGAACTGTTTCTCAAGTGTCATGGTGATCTCCTTTTATGTAAGGAGGCGGTCACTCTTGATGCGCCAGTTGGACAACAGGAGATTTCTGAAGTCGTGGCTCTGTCTGCCAAATCGAGAACAACGCCCCCTGTTTTTATAGAAATGCTAATATTTGGCTTTCGTTGTTCCCACCCTGAAAAAGGGCGGCCCAATAGTTCATCGCTGGGTTTGTAAAACACCCCCGGGGGGCCGTTGAGAGCCGCTTTATATACCGGGGGCGGCGGTATTCAGCGCAGTCTCCCCAACGCTTTTCCAATTTTTTTTGCAGCCAAAAATCCGCTCAAATTTGGGATTCTTGACGCTGCACTTCACATGTTTTTTTTGGGGGGGGCACGAAATCCGACGACAAGGCTCTTGCCGTCAGTCCTCATCATCCTCGTCCACAAACGAAAGATGGTCATTGTCGTGTTTGCGGACGGTTGGCGCTTTTGTGTCACCTCGGAAATGCAGGTTCTCAATCATCTCCGGCGTTGGAGCCATCTTGTGCAGATAAAAGCGCTCTAACTGATCGACGGACGTGCCAGCATTTTGAGCCAGCGTGTGAATGTTGACCTTGCCGTGAGAGCTACGAAGGCGGGTTTGAAGCGCATAATGCCGGAGAGAGTAGGGCGACAGCTTCCGGTCGGCATCTTTCAAACCAGCCACCTTCAAGACATGATTGAACAAGCGTCTGGCCGTATTGATGGCTGTCGTCCTGTTTGGATACTCGGGCATCCAGACATATTCTTCGGGATCAACATGCGGCCATTCTAAAGGTGTCTTGATGCTGCCGTAGAGCGCTTTGGCCAGTGGCATTGTCACACTCACCCGACGGCCTGTCTTGCCGTCTCTGACGTTCATTTCGAGATAGTTGGGGCTGGAATGCGATTGAATGTCCTTGTGTTTCAGCCCGAACAATTCACCGCCAGTTGGCCGCAGGAAGCTATGGACGATGAACTTGAACATCTTGGCATGATGGGCCGTGATCTGAACGCCTCTCACGACATCGCCCCGTTCAGCGCATTCAAGCGACGCTTTTGAGAACCGAATATATTCGTTGTCTGTGAACGCATGCCTTGGCGTATCGACCGTCTTTATCTTCGGCATCAAGGGTAGTTGGTTCATCAGCCCATCTTCAACGGCTAATGACAGGACCTTTCGGATGATGACTACATGTTTGGATTTGGTGGATTGGGCCAGCGGTCGGTCTCTATTGTCATCGAGATGCAGCAAGTATTCACGCACCATGCCAGTCGTGATTTTTGTCACATCGTGTTTGCCGAAATAGATGATTAAACCGTCCTTCTGACGGTTTAAGAGCTTTGCATCGCCTCCAGACCACTTTGACTTCCCTTTTTGTGAAGCGATCAGCAACTTGGCGTAGTGTTCAAAGCTCGTGGACTTCTGCTGCGCAAACTCGCTGTTGGCCTTGCTACGGAAGTCGTCGGCAAATTCATGGGCTGTTTCGATTGCATCAAGACGAGATGTCTCTTTAGAGGACCGAACGATATACTTGCCAGCAAGGGGGTCACGCAGCCGAATAAACCAAAAAGGGCTCCGACCAGTCTTGTAGATGGCAAGCCCTTTACGCAGAGGTTTGATCGACTGGATTGAATCGATTGACTTTTTTGGGGTCTTCGATGTTCGGGCCAATATCCGCTCTTTCAAAGTGTATAACTGTGTATAACTTATCGGGATGTAAAGTGAAGCTCAACCGAAGCCATCAAACCCCTGTAAAGTAAGGGTTTTTTGGTGCCCAGGGGCGGAATCGAACCACCGACACGAGGATTTTCAATCCACTGCTCTACCCCTGAGCTACCCGGGCACCGGGATGACAAACGTCATCGGGTAGCGGCGTTTTAGGCGAGGGATGCATGGGTGTCCATAGCCATTTTCCGCTAATTTCAATGTGGCTTGTCTTCGGCCTTGCTTGGCTCGTCAAACAGTTCTTCAGCATCTTCTGGATCGTTGGATGGAATTGCATATGACCCTGACAACCACTTGGACAAATCCACATCTGCGCAGCGCTTGGAACAAAACGGGCGAAACGCCGGAACGGTTTTGCGGTCGCAGATCGGACAAGCCATGTTAAAGCCCCCGCAGCGTGCGCGCCAAAGGCAGGCGTTCGCGTTTGCGCTGCAATTCAAACAGGCCCATCGGGGTCCAGCCTACCAGTGAGGTTTCAATCGGGTCATTGCGAAACGCGGCGCGCAGCGATTGTTCAATCTGCTTGCGGTGCGCTTTGGACATCGACACAAAATCAACAGAAATCTGCCCGCCGAGGCCGCGCAAACGTAATGCACGGGGCAGCGCGCGACAGGCGGCAAGGTTCGCCTTGAGAGCGGCCCCCGGCGACGTGTCATTGCCAGTGTTCACATCAACGGCGATCATCGCGCGGGTTGGCTCGACGTAGAGCGTGCCATCGCCCAGGGTGACCTTTGGGTCGGACAAATGATCAATCTGATCCAGCACACCCAGATGCCCGAAAGACCCTTCCTCGGTCACGACATCCGCCGCCCCCGTCCATTCGCGCCAAGCGAGCCCATGCGGGCCATCACCATCGGTCAGCGCCTCCGGCTCGCGGCCCTCGGCATCACCCATCACGGCATGGGCCATATCCTGCATCGCGACGATGTCGTCGGCGATCTCGGCCTCATCGGCGCCTGCGCATGACGACCGCAAGATCAGACCAAAGGTGTCGTCATAAACGCCGTGCGCCACCGCCAGCAGACCGTCACGCACATCTTCACCATCAATCTGGCGTGAAATATTCAGGCCCGGCTTGCCGGGTGTCACAATCGCATAGCGGCTTTTGAATAATACGCGGTCGGTCACAGGCACCGCCTTGCTATCTTCGGCGTAGCCTGTGACCTGCACCAGCATCGCGTGACCGGGGCTTAGCCCTTTGCCCTGACGCAAAAATGCGGTCTCGCCGTCAGGCAGCCGCAGCATCATGCCACCTTGCCCTTTGATCGGGCGGTCACAAATCGCGCGGAAAATCGCACCCGGGCGCGGTGCATCGCTGTCGTCGATCAACAGATCATCCAATACGCCGTCCACCAGATAGGCGGCGGCCTCCAGCCCGTTCACATGGTCCAAAACAATCGTGCGGCCCTTCATGGCGTCTCTCCGAATAAGGGGTAACCAGCGGCCGTCAGCAGCGCCGTTGTTTGGGGCAATGGCAGGCCCATAACCGCATGAAATGATCCGTTTATCCACGGGGTGAACACGCTGGCAGGGCCTTGGATGCCGTAGGCACCGGCCTTGCCGCGCCAATCGTCCGTGGCCAGATACCAGTTCACTTCCGCGTCGCTCAACCGCTTGAAGGCCACGGTGGTTTGCACATCGCGCAGCCAGATCTTGTCGCCGCGCTTGACCGCGACAGCCGTGATCACCTTGTGGCGGCGACCAGAAAGCGCGTGCAGAAACGCCGCTGCCTCGCCCGCACCCGCAGGTTTGCCCAGTATCCGCCGCCCGATGGCCACGGAGGTATCGGCGCAAAGCACAACTTCATCATCCGCACAGGCCACCGCCGCCGCCTTTTCATGCGCGATCCGGTTGACGTAATCGCGGGGCAATTCGGCGCGGCGCGGCTCTTCGTCGATGTCGGGGGGGCGGACGGCGTATGGGGTGACCCCGATCTGCGCCAATAGCTCCAGCCGCCGCGGTGAAGCAGAGCCGAGAATGAGCTTAAGGCCCCCGTCAACCGGGAGGCTTGTCATTTGAATCTGTAGTTAATCCGACCCTTGGTCAGATCATAAGGGGTCATTTCGACTTGCACCTTGTCGCCAGCCAGAACGCGGATGCGGTTTTTACGCATCTTGCCTGCCGTATGTGCGATGATCGTATGGCCGTTTTCAAGCTCGACCAGGAACGTCGCATTGGGCAGAAGTTCTTTCACGACACCTGGGAATTCGAGCAGTTCTTCCTTGGCCATGTGATCTCCTATTTTGATCCATCCACCAGTTTTCTGTGGACCGCTGCTAAATGCGCCTGAATGCAGCAATTTTCAAGGGCTAAAGCGCGCAGGCCCGCAATCAGTCGCGTTCGACCCGGGCTGGCCCAAAGCGTGCGATCAACCGCTCGATGATCTGATCGCGTGTCTGCCGATAACTGACAAGCCGCGTCTCGCGGCCCTCGCCCAATCCTGTGGGATCAAGAATTGGCCAGTATTCGACATCCAGATGATAAAATCGTGTCAAATCAAGCGCGCGGCGCTGGCTTGCAGGGGACAGGGCAAGCACCAGATCAAACGAAGACAGGTCATCACCCCATTGCTCCATCTCGTCAAAACTGCGCGACCGGTGGCGGTGCAACTCGACCCCCAACTCGGCACAAACAGTGACCGCAAAGCCGTCGATCTCCATATCGTTTTTGACGCCGACCGACTGAATGTAGCACGCGGTGCCATAGAGCATCTTCATAATGCCCTCGGCCATCGGCGAACGCACAGCGTTATGGTCACAGCAAAACAGAACCGATTGGGGCAGAGGAAGAAACGTCTGGTCCGCGCCCATGTCCTAGCCCCCGAAATGCAAAACGCAAATGAGAGTAAACAGGCGGCGCGCCGTGTCGATATCAACGTCGGCCTTGCCCTCGAGGCGTTCTTGCAAAACCCGCGCGCCCTCGTTGTGAATGCCGCGGCGCGCCATATCGATGGTTTCAATCTGGCTTGGCGGCATGTTTTTGACCGCGTCAAAATAGCTTTCGCAAATCTGGAAATAGTCTTTCACAACCTGCCGGAACGGTCCCAATGACAGGTGAAATTCACCCGCCGGACTTGTATCCTCTGACTGCAACCCAAACACCAGACGGCGCTCGCGGATCGACAGGTCCAGCCGGAACGGCCCCGCAGGCACGTCGCGATCTTCGCGTGCGGGCAATGAAAAACTGTTCTCTTCCAGCAGGTCAAACATCGCGACTTTGCGCTCTTGCTCGATCTCGGGGGTGGGCACCGGCAGACCGCTGTCATCAAGGTCGATGTGGATGATACGGCTCATGTCTGGTTAATCCTGTTCAGGCGGGCGCGCACCGATAGACCGTGCGCCCCTAGGCTTTCCGATATTGCCAAACGCTCTGCCGCAGGGCCGATGGCTGCCAAGGCTTGCGGCGTCATGCGCGCCAAGGTGGTCCGTTTGATGAAATCCATTACTGACAATCCGCTTGAAAACCGCGCCGACTGCGCGGTGGGCAACACGTGATTGGGTCCGCCGATGTAATCACCAATGGCCTCGGGGGTCCAGCCGCCAATGAATATCGCGCCAGCGTGGGTCACACGGCCCGCCATCGCATCTGCATCCGCCACGCATAGTTCCAAATGCTCGGGTGCGATACGGTCCGACAGGGCCACGGCCTCGTCCATATCGCGCACCGTGATCACCGCGCCAAAATCGCGCCAACTTTTGCCCGCAATTGCGCGGCGGTCCAATGTCTCAAGGCGCGCCGTGACAGCCGCCGCGACCGCCTGTCCAAAGGCCGCGTCATCCGTGATCAACACAGACTGCGCGCTCTCGTCGTGTTCAGCTTGGCTTAGCAAATCCAGCGCAATCCAGTCCGGATCATTCTCCGCATCGGCAATCACCAAAATCTCGGACGGGCCTGCGATCATATCGATGCCGACCTTGCCAAACACACGGCGCTTGGCCGCCGCCACATAGGCATTGCCTGGCCCGGTAATCTTGTCAACGGGCGCAATCGTGTCGGTGCCATAGGCCAGTGCCGCAATCGCCTGCGCGCCCCCAATGCGGTAAATCTCGTCGACGCCCGCAATGCGCGCGGCCATCACCACCAGCGGATTGCTCACGCCGTCAGGGGTTGGCACCACAATCGCCAACCGGCCCACGCCGGCCACCTTTGCAGGGATCGCATTCATCAGCACCGAACTGGGATAAGACGCCAATCCGCCCGGCACATATAGTCCCGCCGCCGACACAGGTGTCCAACGCCAGCCCAGCGTGGCCCCCACCTCGTCAGTCCACATCGCATCTTGCGGCATCTGGCGCGCGTGATAGGCACGGATGCGCGTGGCCGCCAACTCAAGTGCGGCGCGATCCGCGTCACTGACCAAGGCGCACTCGGCCTCGATTTCCTGCGCCGAATAGCGCATCGTCTGCGGCGTCAGTTCCAACCGGTCAAACTTTTTCGTCAGCTCGATCACGGCGGCATCACCGCGCGCGCGCACATCGGCGATAATCCCTGCCACCACGGCATCTACATCGGGACTATCCTCTCGCTTGGCCCCCAACAGGGCAATAAAGCGGGCCTCGAAGTCGGCGTCGGTGGTCTTTAGAAACTGGGGCATCTGGGATTCCTTGGCACGTCAATCGTGCTGCGGCACCTTGCGCGATGGTGCAATATAGGGGCGGGTCACATCGCGCAACATAATCTCAAGCGCCTCGACATCAATGGCAATCGCGCCGTCGCCCGAAAGGGTCAAAACCACGCGACCCGTGCCATCGTCGCCGGCTTCGAATGTTACCGACAAAAGCGCGTGAACCATATCTGCATCGCGACCGTTTACCCCTTGGGTTTTCACCGCCACCACATCCTCGATCGACAGCACCGCCTGCACGCGCTCGACCTGCCGCTTGCCGATCTTGGCGTTCGGCGCATCTTCCCAGCGAAAGCGGTTGATCAGCAGCGCAAAGCGGCGCGCCTTGCGGTCCCATTTCATCTCGGAGGCCGGAAACACCGCATCCTGCGCCAGCGACGACAGCACCGTCAGGTCTTCGCCGTCCAAGGCCTTCAGGCGCAGCGGCTTGTCACCGCCGTCTTCAAACCGTGCATCACTCATTTGCCTGTTATCCGTTCAATCTGCGCGCCCACGGCACTTAGTTTCTCCTCGACATGCTCGTAGCCACGATCAAGGTGATAGACGCGGTTCACAATCGTTTCGCCCTGCGATGCAAGCCCCGCAAGGATCAACGATACCGAGGCGCGCAAATCCGTGGCCATCACCGGCGCACCCTTCATCTTGTCAACGCCGTGCACCGTCGCGGTATTGCCGTGCACCTCGATCTTGGCCCCCATACGGACCAATTCAGGCGCGTGCATAAAGCGGTTCTCGAAAATCGTTTCCTTCAGCACCGAGGTGCCATCGGCAAAGCAAAGCATCGCCATCATCTGGGCCTGCAAATCCGTGGGGAACCCCGGAAACGGCTCTGTTGTCACGTCAACGGCATGGGGGCGGTCGCCTCGGCGCTTTACCTTCAACCCATCCTTGGTCTCGGTCACGTTGATACCTGCGGCATCCAGTTTTTCGGCAAAGGCTGCAACCAGATCCATCCGGCCACCGATACATTCCACCTCGCCACCGGTAAACACAGGGGCCAGCATATAAGTGCCCAGCTCGATGCGGTCGGTCACCACCGCGTGCGTGGCACCATACAGACGGTCCACACCCTGAATTTCGATGCGCGATGTGCCGTCACCATCAATCTGCGCCCCCATCGCGCGCAAACATTTGGCCAGATCGACAATTTCAGGCTCTCGGGCGGCATTGTTGATCACGGTGGTGCCCTTTGCCAAAGTGGCCGCCATCATCAGGTTCTCGGTCGCGCCAACAGAGGCAAACGGGAAATCGATCACAGCGCCCTTCAACTTGCCACCCGCCGCCTTGGCATGAAGATAACCGTCTCTCAATTCAATCGACGCGCCCATCTTTTCCAAGCCGTCCGTGTGAATATCCATCGGACGCGCCCCGATCGCACAGCCACCCGGCAGCGATACAATCGCATGACCCTCGCGCGCCAGCAGCGGCCCCAACACAAGGTTGGACGCGCGCATCTTGCGCACAATGTCATAATCAGCGGTGGTATTGACCGCCCCATGCGTGGACATGACCTGCACCTTGCCGTCCTGCAACGCGGTGACCTGCGCCCCCAGCGAGCGCAAAAGCTCGGTCATGGTTTTGATGTCAGACAAACGCGGCACATTGGTCAGCGTCAGCGGCTCTTCGGACAAGAGCGTCGCAGGCATCAACGCCAGTGCGGCATTCTTGGCACCGGCAATATGGATCTTGCCGTTCAATGCACGGCCACCCTTCACAATGATCGAATCCATACCTGCCTACTCTTTCTTTTCTTTATCTGTCGCAGCATCTGTCGCAGCGACCCTGGCACGGGTCTGCGCCTTGCGTTTGGCCATATTCGCCTTCAACGATGCCTTCAGCCGCTCCTCGCGAATTTCGGCCTCTGTGCGTTGTTTTTTGATCGGGTTTTTATGGTCCATAATGTCCCTGTTACCAAGCTACACAAAAACCGTCCAGTGAGGGCTTGCACCAAATGTCGAATGCGGCTAATTCCCCCGCACGGATACTGTGGTAGCTCGGTAGCAGGGCACACCATCGGGAATGGACAGGTCCATTCCAAATTGTTGTGTTTGAACATTGAGTTGGTAGAGCGCAGAAATTGTTCGTAGGGTATTGGTAGGGCGTTTGTTCTAAAGCCCTTGATTTTATAGGCTGCTGTAGCTCAGTGGTAGAGCGCGTCATTGGTAATGACGAGGTCGGGAGTTCCATTCTCCCCAGCAGCACCATAAAATCAGATTTTCCAGTAAAACCTTCCTTAAACACCGACGCACAAGCCGCTACAGGTGTTGATTTGCGCTGAGAACTGATCCGGTATTTTTACCGGGATTTGACCCACCTTTGAGTATGTATCGGCGCCCATCTTTTGGTCAATGCGGTCGTTTCCTTTCGTGTTTTCATTGCGGCCTCAGAGTTGGCTTTGAAACGGTAGCTGTCGTTGCCGGTTTGCGCATTCTCTATGACCTCACCGCGACCCAGTTGCCGGACTGTGGCCTCATTGATGTGTCTTGGGTCAGCACCCCTGGAACATCCCAGGATAGCGACCGCCTGTGCGGGCAGTGGCACACTATGCAGGCGCGCGTTTTTCACTCGGCTTGCTGGACGTTACGAAATGGCGCTCACGGCGATTTCTGCCATCTGCATGATTGCGTCTCGCGTGTCGGCCACCGCAATAAATCGGGCGTTGTGGCAGAACTTGGCACCCTTCACGCCGCAGGCAGCTTCGAGTGCTGTATCGGTCAGGCCGGCCCAGCTCGCAGGCAAGTCGGCGCGTTGATCAAAGGTGTCATCGGATAATTTGATGCCGCCCAGCGTCCAGTCATTGCCGCGCGGATGCACCACGAACAGTATGTGATCGGCGCCCGATTGATCAAGTGCGGCAAGATAAGGCATTCCCATCGGCAACTCCAGTATCGGTGATGTGCCCGCCTTGACGATGGCATCCATCACAATGCCTCGCGCGCGCGCCTTTGCTGCAAGGACGCGGATTTGCGCTTCGACAAAGCTGCGCGCAATGGGCAAGGCAGTCAGGAATGCATCATCATCAGCGGTTGGCGAAGTATCGTCAAAGACCGGTTTCAAACTTTCCAAAAGCGACGGCAAGGTCAAGATCGACAAAGGTCCTGCAAGCGAGGGCTCTATTGCGCCATTGTCCAGCAGGTCGACCGGCTGCACGAATTTGCTGTCGAAGTCCGCGTGAATCGCGTCAATAACGTCCGCGGGCACATCCAATTGCGCCAAATACGCCCGCCCGAAATGCGCCCATATCAGACCAAACGAGCTGAACGGCTGGCCGTCACTGCGCCGTGGGCCCGGACGTTGGTGGTGGTCAAAAATTTGCGCACTGGCATCATAGGCACCACCCACATCGTAAATGATCTTGTCAGCGGCAGGCGTAATCCATGGCCGGTCGCGGCTGCGGTGCAGCGTTGCCAGTGGAAACAGACGGGTCAAGATTACCGAAGACAGCAATTCATCGGCGTGGAAACCGCCCGAATGGGTGACAAGATGCGTGATGGTCATGGGCGCGCTCCAAAGTGTCGCATGATTGCGAGATAGACCTGCGGTCAAATCGCCGAGAGCCATCAAAGCCGTTTGTCAAAGGAGGGCCCGCAGATCAAGCGCTAGATTGCATCGATGCGATTTCGGTCGCGGGATACCTCGCCCCTTACGTCACTGGCAAGGCGACCTACACGCCCAACCGGTCGCGGAGCATATACCACCAGGATCCGACCATAGAGTAGGGCACGCGGAACATGCGCCCGCCCGGGAACGGATACCACGGCACATTTTCGAATACGTCGAACCGGGTCAAATCGCCGTCAATCGCCTCTGACAAGATGCGCCCGAACGTGTGCGATCCTGTTACGCCGTGACCAGAATAGCCATGCGCAAAATAGGTGTTCTTGCCAATCCGCCCCATCTGCGGAACCCGACTGAACGAAAGTGCAAAATTTCCGCTCCAGGCGTAGTCGATTTTGACACCCTTCAATTGCGGGAAAACCTGCTCCATGTTTGTGCGCAGTTTTGACGTGATGTCGCGTGGGTCGGTGCCGCCATAAACAGTGCCGCCACCAAACAGCATCCGCTTGTCACCCGACAGGCGGTAGTAGTCCAGAATGTAGCGGATATCTTCGACACAGGCGTCTTTGGGGATCAACGCATTTGCGCGGTCCTCGCCCAAAGGTTCTGTCGCCATAACTTGGGTCGACACCGGCATCACGCGCGATGTCAGCGTTGGCACCACATGGCCAAGATAGGCGTTGCCGCATAGCACAAGCGTCTTGCAGGTCATTTGACCGCTGGCGGTTTTGACGACGGGCCTGCGGGCCTCGGTGTCCACATCAATGACGGGGGACATCTCGTAAATGACGCCGCCCAGTTTTTCAAACGCGGCCGCCTCTCCCAGCGCAAGGTTCAGCGGATGCATGTGTCCGCCCGAATGGTCAATCAAGCCGCCCTCATACAGATCGGTATTGATGTGCTCGCGCAACTGGTTTTTATCCAGCATTTCCTGATTTTTGATGCCGTAGCTTTCCCAAAGCGCGCGGCGGGTTTCCAGCTCTTTCATATGCGCGCCGGTCAGGCCGGTGAAAATATTTCCGTGTTTCAAATCACATTTGATGTCATAGGTTTTGATGCGCTCGCGGATGATTTCACCACCCTCTTGCACCAGCCCCGCGACAAAGGTTGCGGTGTCCTGACCATAGCGTTTCTTGATGGTCTGGAGGCTCGCGTTCAAGCCGTTCACGATCTGGCCGCCGTTGCGCCCCGATGCGCCCCAACCGACGCGCGCGCCCTCGATAATCGCAACGTTATAGCCTTTTTCGGCCAAATGAAGCGCGGTCGAAAGTCCGCTATAGCCGGCACCAATCACGCAGACATCAATGTCGTGCTGGCCCGTCAGGGCAGGCCGGTCCGGCGACGGATTGGCAGATGCGGCATAATAGCTTGCTGTGTGAGAGCCATCGCCCGCGTAAGAGTGCAACACTGCGTTCATTTCGAGATCTCCACATGAGAGTGATTTTCAAAATCTGTGACCTGACACGCGGCCTGTAATCGGCTTTGTGTCCTTGCATTTTATCAACATGGTCTGGTTTGTTTTGAAGCAACATTTGGGCCATGCCTTCCGATGCGAAATGCGTCTATTGCGCAGGTCCAGTCAAGCGGTAAATCATGCGCGGTCTTGCCGCCCCACGACAAGGCCGCGCCAGGGGCGTCGGTTTTGAAATTTGAGGAGGGATGGTGGAGCCTAGGGGGGTCGAACCCCTGACCTCTTGCATGCCATGCAAGCGCTCTCCCAACTGAGCTAAGGCCCCTAACCTGTCGTGCTGTCTATGCAGCAAGCGGGGCGAGATCAAGATGAAATCTCGCCCGACTTTTAGAAATTTCAGTCGTCGTCGCTTGTTGGCACATCGGCCAGTTCTTCGAGGCTGACAGTATCATCATCATCGTCGTCCAGCACGTCATCGGCCAAGGCGTCGTCGTCGTCATCTTCATCGTCGTCGAGAACCAATTCATCATCGTCATCCGCAACTTTCATCTTTGTGGTCTGCGCATCTTCCGCGTCGGCCACCATTGTGCGGGTCTTGGAGGTGTCAACAGTGACTTCTTTGCCGGTATATGGGCTGATGATCGGCGAGGCATTCAGGTCATAAAAGCGTTTACCGGTTTCCGGGCAAAGGCGCTTTGTGCCCCATTCTTCCTTAGGCATGTGTTACCCTTTCAAAATCTGGTCGCGCTTGTGGCGCATCAGGGCCTCGTGCCATATGCAACAGATGGTGTCAAAGGCTTTGGCGCGTGTTCTATGAGAAAGCGGGATATGAGCGTTCACAGGCTGGAAGGCAACCCCCCGATTGATGTCAAGGTGTGTCGGTCTGCGCGCGCCAAGCGGGTATCGCTGCGTGTGTCACGGCTGGACGGGCGGGTGACGCTGACGATTCCCCGGGCCAGTCCGCTGCGCGAGGGTATAGATTTCCTGCAAACCCGCGAAATATGGCTGCGGCAAAACCTTGTGAAACTGGCACCGGTGGCGGCGGTTCATGCTGGCGGGACCGTGCCGTTCCAAGGCGGCGCACTGCCGGTCATTGCCGGGCAGGTCAAGCGCACAACGCTGCGTGATGGGGCGCTGTATGTCCCTGATGTGCAGACTGCGGCGGCGCGGGCGCGGGCGTTTTTAAAACTGCGGGCGCGTGACGAATTGGCCGCAGCCTCTGATCATTACGCGGGGCTATTGGGCAAATCTTACAGCCGGCTCAGCATCCGCGACACGCGGTCGCGCTGGGGGTCATGTTCGTCGGCCGGAGTGCTGATGTATTCGTGGCGGCTGATTATGGCACCGCCTCAAATATTGCATTATGTCGCCGCACATGAGGCCGCGCATTTGGTGGAAATGAACCACTCGGATGCGTTTTGGGCCCAGGTGGCCCGGATTTATCCCGATTATGAGCAACACCGCCACTGGTTGCGCAATAACGGGGATAGTTTGCACCGTGTTGATTTTGGCGATTGACCGGTTTGCGCGATGTGATCACAAAGGGACATGATTATTCAACCGCGTCCGCTTGGTCCTTCCGCTGCCGCCCATGAACGGGTTTACCGCACGTTGCGCACGCGCATTATGCACGGTGAAATCGGGCCGGGGCAGGCGTTGACACTGCGCGGGATCGGCAAGGATTTTGAAGTCTCCATGACCCCCGCGCGCGAGGCCGTGCGCCGTCTGGTGGCCGAAGGCGCGTTGTCTCTATCATCTTCGGGGCGGGTGTCCACGCCAGAGTTGTCAAACGAACGGATCGAGGAATTGGCCACGCTGCGAGCCTTGTTAGAGCCTGAACTGGCCAGTCGGGCGTTGCCGCGCGCCCATTTCGCGTTGATCGAGCGGCTGGAGACCATCAACAATGGCGTCAGTCAAATGGTCGCGCGCCATGATGCCTCTGGTTATATCCGCATGAATTTGGAATTTCACCGCACGCTGTATCTGCGCGCCCAAGCCCCTGCGATATTGGCGATGACCGAAACCGTCTGGTTGCAGCTTGGACCGACCATGGCGGCGTTATACGGGCGGCTGAACCGCAGCGAGCCGCCGCACCATCACCGGCTCATTCTGGCAGCCCTCAAAGCGGGTGACGATCCGGGGCTGCGTCTGGCCGTGCGCGGGGACGCGACCCAAGGCTTGCGGATGCTTAAGGGTTAAAGGTCAAGATCGTGTTTTTTGGCGAACCTGATGAACAGTGGGGTTTCCATCACCAGCAATGTGACGATGGAAAACACCGCCCAATTGCTGTCAAACACGATCAGGCTGAACCGGATGCCGCTACCCCAGTATAACAGCCCCGCGACCCCAACAGCGGCCATGCTGATGATCAGGTCATAGCGCATGACCAATGCCACGGTTTTGGTGGTCAGATTGGGATAAACCCAAAGGTAGGCGAAGGCCAAAAAGGTGGCGTTCACCAGTAATATAACGGCCTCGGGGGTCACGCGTGAATGGCGCCGTCGCCACAGGCAAGGGCTGCTTCGCGAACCGCTTCGGAATAGGTCGGGTGGGCGTGGCAGGTCCGCGCAAGGTCTTCGGCAGCGGCACCAAATTCCATTGCGACGCAGATTTCGTGGATCAGATCGCCGGCCATCGGGCCGATGATATGCGCGCCCAAAATGCGGTCGGTGTCCTTGTCGGCGATGATTTTGACAAAGCCGTCGCCGGCGAAGTTTGCCTTGGCCCGGGCGTTGCCCATGAAGCTGAATTTGCCGACTTTATAGGCATGGCCTTCGGCCTTTAGCGCGTCCTCGGTTTTACCGACGGAGGCGACCTCGGGATGCGTGTAGATCACGCCCGGAATAACCCCGTAGTTCACATGCGGGTGCTGGCCTGCGATGCCTTCTGCGACAGCCATGCCTTCGTCTTCGGCCTTGTGCGCGAGCATTGGTCCGTCGATCGCGTCGCCGATGGCGTAGATGCCTGCGATATTGGTGCGGTAGTGGTCGTCGGTCTGGATTTGGCCGCGCTCGGAGATTGCCACACCCAACTCTTCTAACCCAAGGCCCTTGGTGAAGGGTTTACGGCCCGTGGCGACGAGGACTGTGTCGGCTTGCAGGGCGTGTTCGCTGTCGTCTTTGCGCAGTTTATAGGTGACGGTGGCCTTGTTGTTCTTGATCGTGGTGCCTTGCACGGCGGCGCCCAGAATGAACTTGATCCCTTGTTTTTCAAGCGTTCTTTTGAAGGCGCGCACGATGTCGGCGTCCATCCCGGGGGTGATCGCGTCGAGGAATTCCACCACCGTGACATCCGCGCCAAGGCGGGCGTAGACCGAGCCGAGCTCTAAGCCGATGACGCCTGCGCCGATCACAACCAAGGTTTTGGGGATTTTGCCCAATTCCAGCGCGCCGGTGGAGGTGACAACGGTTTTCTCGTCGACATCTACGCCCTTGAGCGAGGCGGGCTCAGAGCCGGATGCGACGATGATATGTTTGGCCTCGTGCACATCATCGCCCACTTTGACCTGACCTGCCGCAGGGATCGTGGCCCAGCCTTTGATCCAGTCTATCTTGTTCTTTTTCATCAAGAATTCTATGCCGCCGGTGTTCTGGCCCACAACGTTTTCCTTGTAGGTGAGCATCTGCTTCCAGTCGACGGAGGGCGTTTTTCCCTT
Organism: uncultured Rhodobacterales bacterium; assembly: GCA_963976475.1. Taxonomy (GTDB): domain Bacteria; phylum Pseudomonadota; class Alphaproteobacteria; order Rhodobacterales; family Rhodobacteraceae; genus Yoonia. The sequence goes on along the minus strand of CAXBKX010000016.1, from coordinate 83,913 downwards.
CAGGCCCATTTCGGCGAAATTATGCTCTGCCTCGTGCAGCATTTCGGTGGCGTGCAGCAGCGCCTTGGACGGGATACAGCCGACGTTCAGGCAGGTGCCGCCCAAGGTTTCGCGGCCTTCCACGATGGCGGTTTTCAGGCCGAGTTGGGCGCAGCGGATTGCGCTGACATAGCCGCCGGGGCCGGCGCCGATAATGATGACATCATAGCTGGACATGGGGTCTCCTTGGGGCGTTTGGGGCCTGTATGACCCGCGTATGATTTGCGTATGCCGTTTTTAGAGCAGCGCAGTGATGAGAATAAGCAGTGTTGCGGTGAACCCTACGAACCAAATGTAGGATCGCCAAGGGGTCCAGCCGAAATAATAGGCCGGGATGTAAAGCACGCGCGCGCCGAGGTAAGTGTAGGCGGCGGCGGTGGTCACGGCGTTGGTTTTGTCTGCAAGTGAGACGACGGTGATGGCGATGCCAAAGAGGATCAGCGCCTCGAAATGGTTGTTCATCGCGCGGGCAAGGCGGGCGGTTTTGGTCGAGAGAAGCTCGATCATCGGTTTGCCCAAACGGTCGAGGTCGCGGGGGGACGCGGTTTTGCCCATGCCGAGTTCCATGTTTGCGGGCACCGCCATGAGGGCGAATTGGATGCATTGCAGCAGCGCGGCGAGGGTGAGGGCGGTGAGTTCGGGGGTCATGGTTGCTTTCGGGGTTTGGTGCGCATGAACGCGCACCCTACGAAATTATAACTTTATCGATTTTAGATCGTTACGCATCGCAATCTTCAGCCTCTTGGTTATATCAATTCTACTCTGAGTCTGTGGATCGGTTTCAATCCACATTTCCAATAGTTCGAAAACTTCTTTTGATCCTACAAGCTGAGAGCGTTCCACCCAATGTCCGACAATCAGCGGGTTTTGCTCCTCATTAAGTATGCTCTCCTGATCCCTCCACGAAGCCAAGAGTCCAACATAGGCGTCTAATCGTGCCTCGAATAAGCGCGTGTTAGAAATCGAACGCGACGATAAGGCCCATTGGATTACGGCTGTTAGTATTGCGCCAAACCCAACAGCCGACATAACTTGAAAAATAGTCAGTTTATTTCCCTCAACTCTGTTTCTACAAATCCATCAACAAACGACGTGGATCCTCTAGCGCTTCTTTCACGCGCACCAAGAACGTCACGGCGCCTTTGCCGTCGACGATGCGGTGGTCGTAGGACAGGGCCAGATACATCATGGGGCGGATCACGACTTCGCCATTGATCGCCATGGGGCGGTCCTGGATTTTGTGCATCCCCAGGATGCCGGATTGTGGCGGGTTCAGGATGGGGGAGGACATCAGCGAGCCGTAGACGCCGCCGTTGGAGATGGTGAATGTGCCGCCTGACATGTCGGCCATCGAGAGTTTGCCGTCGCGGGCTTTGGCGCCCATTTCGGCAATGGCTTTCTCGATACCCGCAAACGACATCTGGTCGGCGTCGCGGATCACGGGAACCACGAGGCCGGTGGGCGTGCCAGCGGCTATCCCCATGTTGACGTAGTTTTTGTAAACCACATCGGTGCCGTCAATCTCGGCGTTGACCTCGGGGACCTCACCCAAGGCGTGGATGCAGGCCTTGGTAAAGAAGGACATGAAGCCGAGTTTGACGCCGTGCTTTTTCACAAACAGGTCTTTGTAGTCGTTGCGCAGGTCCATCACGGCGGTCATGTCGACCTCGTTATAGGTGGTGAGCATGGCGGCGGTGTTCTGGCTGTCTTTCAAACGCTTGGCGATGGTTTGGCGCAGGCGGGTCATTTTAACGCGTTCTTCGCGCGGGTCATCGGAGGCGGCGCGCGCGGGGGCGGCGGTGGTTGCGGCGGGGGTTGTGGTGCTTAACGCCTTGAGCACGTCTTCTTTCATCACGCGGCCATCTTTGCCGGTGCCTTTGAGGTCCGACAGGTTGTTCTCGGCCATCAGTTTGTTGGCGGAGGGGGCGTTTTCAATGTCGCTGCGGGGGACGACGGGTGCGGGGCCTGCTGCGGGTTCGGCTGCGACTTTTGGTCCTTTGGCCTCCGCTTTGGGTGCGGGGGCTGCGTCGCCTTGTGCGATTTGGGCGAGGAGCGCGTCAACGCCGACGGTTTCACCCTCGGCGGCGACGATTTCGGACAGGGTGCCGGCGACTGGGCTGGGCACTTCGACGGTGACTTTGTCTGTTTCCAGCTCGCAGAGCATTTCGTCGACAGCGACGGTATCGCCGGGTTGTTTGAACCAGGTGGCGACGGTGGCCTCTGTGACAGATTCGCCCAGGGTTGGGACGCGGACTTCGGTGCTCATTTTTTTGATCCTTCGACTGTCAGCGCATCGTTTACGAGGGCTGCTTGTTCGGCTTTATGTCTGCTGGCAAGTCCCGTTGCAGGGGATGCCGCGGCGGTGCGGCCCGCATAGATGGGCCGTGTGTTTTTGGCGTTGATCCGTGTCAGGACCCATTCGAGGTTGGGTTCCATAAACGACCATGCGCCCTGGTTTTTGGGTTCTTCCTGACACCAGACCATTTGTGCGTTTTTGAACCGTTCGAGTTCTTTTACGGCGGATTGTGCGGGGAAAGGGTAAAACTGTTCATAGCGCATCAGGTAGACGTCGGTGATGCCGCGTGCGTCGCGTTCTTCCAGCAGGTCGTAGTAGACTTTGCCCGAGCACATCACGACCCGTTTGATTTTGGCGTCTGCTGCCAGTTTGGTGTCAGAGTTGCCATGCTGTGCATCATCCCACAAAACGCGGTGGAAGGAGGATCCGGTGGTGAATTCCTCTGCTTTGGAAACCGCCATTTTGTGCCGCAGCAATGATTTTGGCGCCATCATGATCAGCGGTTTGCGGTAGCTGCGGTGCAGTTGTCGCCGCAGGATGTGGAAGTAGTTGGCCGGTGTTGTGCAGTTTGCCACGATCCAGTTGTCGCCGCCGCACATGGTCAGGAACCGCTCAAGACGGGCCGAGGAATGTTCGGGACCTTGCCCTTCATAGCCATGCGGCAGCAGGCAGACGAGACCCGACATGCGCAGCCATTTGCTTTCGCCCGACGAGATGAATTGGTCGAACATGATCTGTGCGCCATTGGCGAAATCGCCGAATTGGGCCTCCCACAGGGTCAGCGCGTTGGGTTCGGCCAAGGAATAGCCGTATTCAAAGCCCAGAACCGCGTATTCCGAGAGCATACTGTCGATGACTTCGTAGTGTGCCTGGCCCTCGCGGATGTGGTTGAGAGGGTAGTAGCGCTCTTCGGTGTCTTGATTGATCAGGCCCGAGTGCCGGTGGCTGAATGTGCCGCGGGTGCAGTCTTGGCCAGACAGGCGCACGGGGTAGCCTTCGGTTTGCAGGGACCCGAATGCCAGTGCTTCGGCAGTGGCCCAGTCAAACCCTTCACCGCTTTCGAACATCTGCGCCTTGGCGTCCATCAGGCGGGTGATGGTTTTGTGCAAAGGGAAATCGGCGGGGGCGGTCGTGAGCGCCTTGCCAACATCGGTGAAGGTTTTTTCGTCGATTGCCGTGGCGCCGCGTTGGTAGTCTTCCTGATTGCGGTCAAGATGCGACCACTTGCCGTCCAGCCAGTCGGCCTTGTTGGGCTTAAAGGTCTTGCCGGTCTCGAATTCTGTGTTCAGATGTGCCTGAAACGCCGCTTTCATGTCTTCGATTTCGCCCTCGGGGATCAACCCGTCTTTGATCAGCCGCTCTGTATAGAGCGTCAGCGTGGTTTTCTGCTTTTTGATCTTTTTATACATCACCGGATTGGTGAACATCGGCTCGTCACCCTCGTTGTGGCCAAAGCGGCGGTAGCAGATGATGTCGAGAACCACATCCTTGTGGAATTTCTGGCGGAATTCTGTCGCCACGCGGGCGGCGTGAACCACCGCTTCGGGATCGTCGCCGTTGACGTGGAAAATCGGCGCCTCGACCATCAGCGCGATGTCGGTGGGGTAGGGGGAGGAGCGCGAAAAATGCGGTGCGGTGGTGAAGCCGATCTGGTTATTGACCACGATATGCATGGTGCCGCCGGTTTTGTGCCCCTTGAGGCCAGACAGACCAAAGCCTTCGGCAACAACGCCTTGACCCGCAAAGGCCGCGTCGCCGTGCAGCAAAATTGCCATGACCTTTGTGCGATCCACGTCGTTTTTCTGGTCTTGCTTGGCGCGCACTTTGCCCAAGACAACGGGGTTTACAGCTTCGAGATGCGAGGGGTTGGCGGTGAGTGACAGGTGCACGGAATTGTCGTCGAACTGCCGATCAGAGGATGCACCAAGATGGTATTTCACATCGCCGGAGCCGTCCACATCTTCTGGTTTGAACGAGCCGCCCTGGAATTCGTTGAAAATAGCGCGGTAAGGTTTTTGCATGACGTTGGCAAGCACAGACAGACGGCCACGGTGCGGCATCCCGATCACGATGTCTTCAAGCCCCAATTGCCCGCCGCGTTTGATGATCTGTTCCATCGCGGGGATCAGGCTTTCGCCGCCATCAAGGCCAAACCGCTTGGTGCCCATGTATTTCACATGCAGGAATTTCTCGAACCCTTCGGCCTGCACAAGGCTGTTCAGAATTGCCTTGCGGCCGTTTTGGGTGAAGGAGATTTCCTTGCCGTAGCCCTCAATGCGTTCCTTGAGCCAACCCGCCTCTTCAGGGTTGGAGATATGCATGTATTGCAGCGCGAAAGTGCCGCAATATGTCCGGCGCACGATCGCAAGAATATCGGCCATTGTGGCCACTTCGAGGCCCAGCACATTGTCGATGAATATCGGGCGGTCCATGTCGGAGGCTTCAAAGCCGTAGGAGGCGGGGTCAAGCTCGGGGTGTGCTTTCGTGTCGCGCATCCCAAGCGGGTCGAGGTCGGCAATCAGGTGGCCACGGATACGGTAGGCGCGGATCAGCATGAGCGCACGCAGACTGTCGAGCACGGCGGTGCGGACTTGGGTCTCGTTGAGGTTTACACCTTTTTCGGCAGCTTTGGCTTTGATCTTGTCGCCCGCGGCGGCAGGCTCGGCGGGCCATTGCCCGTCAAGGGCGGCGGTCAGGTCGTCGTTTGGCACCGGCGGCCAATCGGCGCGGCCCCATGACGGGCCTGCGGCCTCTGCCTTTGCATCCGCAGGGGTGTCGCCCAAGGATTTGAAAAACGCCCGCCAGCTTGCATCGACCGCATCGGGGTTGTCGGCGTAGCGCGCGTAAAGCTGCTCGACGTATTGGGCATTGTGGCCTTGCAGGAAGGACGATGCGTGGAGTTGATCGTTGGGGGAGTGATCGTTCATAGTGTGACCTCAGCGGGATGACGGCTGGATAAGGGAGGCTTGATTACGGGTGGAGCCAGCGGTGGTCGCTGACCCCTTTGATGCAAAAGTTAACCGATTGCCGCGATCACAGCTTCGCCAAGTGTGGCGGGGCTGTCGGCGACGATGATGCCTGCGGATTTCATCGCTTCGATTTTGGATTCTGCGTCGCCTTTGCCACCAGCAACAATCGCGCCAGCGTGACCCATGCGGCGGCCCGGAGGGGCTGTGCGCCCTGCGATGAAGCCGGCGGTGGGTTTCCAGCGGCCTTTTTTACGCTGGTCGGCCAGGAATTCTGCGGCTTCTTCTTCGGCGGAGCCGCCGATTTCGCCGATCATGATCATTGAATGTGTCTCGTCGTCGTCAAGGAACATGTTGAGCACGTCGATATGTTCGGTCCCTTTGATCGGGTCGCCGCCGATGCCCACAGCCGTGGACTGGCCAAGGCCCAGATCGGAGGTCTGTTTGACCGCCTCATAGGTCAGTGTGCCGGAGCGGGACACAACGCCCACCGAGCCGCGTTTGTGGATGTGGCCGGGCATGATGCCGATTTTGCAGGCATCAGGTGTGATGACGCCCGGGCAGTTTGGCCCGATCAGGCGCGATTTGGAGCCTTCGAGTGCGCGTTTGACCCGCATCATGTCGAGCACAGGGATGCCTTCGGTGATGCAGATGATCAGCGCCATTTCCGCATCGATCGCCTCGAGGATACTGTCGGCGGCAAACGGCGGCGGCACGTAGATCACCGAAGCATTGGCGTCGGTGACATGCATCGCCTCGTGCACGGAGTTGAAGATCGGCAGGTCCAGATGGGTTTGCCCGCCTTTGCCCGGGGTCACGCCACCGACCATTTTGGTGCCGTAAGCAATGGCCTGCTCGGAGTGGAATGTGCCCTGCGAGCCGGTAAGACCCTGACAGATGACGCGTGTGTTTTCGTCGACGAGAATGGCCATATGGGCCTCCTTAAGTGCGTAAATGCGACGCCGTTTGCGCCGCTTTTTTTAGCGAGACTGACTGTATCAAAACCACGCCCGCGGGGCAGTGGAAAGATGCGCGCCTTAGCCTATGAATTCGAAGATACTGCCGGTGGACGCGGGTGCGGTGACGGCGGGGGCCACCATGGGCGCGCTGTCGTCGATGATCACCGGATCGGCGGTTGTGCCGTCGGGCAGCCTGCCGCCCGGCGCAGCGGCAGAGGGGCTTTGGACTTGTGGCCCGTTCCGGACCGCAGCGCCCACGTCGTTGGTTTGTGCGCAGCCTGCCAAAACAAGGACGCCGGCTATGGTGATTGCGAGTTTAACTTTTGTCATCTCTTTGTCCCTTTACTGCGGCGACGATTTTCTGCGCGCCATCTTTCAGATCATCCGCCGCGATCACGTCGAGACCGGAGTTGTTGATGATTGCTTTGCCTTCGGCCACGTTTGTGCCCTCGAGGCGCACAACCAGGGGCACTTTCAGCCCGACTTCCTTGACTGCGGCGACGACCCCTTCGGCGATGACGTCGCAGCGCATGATGCCGCCGAAAATGTTGACCAAAATGCCTTTGACCTGCGGATCGGAGGTGATGATCTTGAACGCCTCGGTGACTTTTTCCTTGGTCGCACCGCCACCCACGTCGAGAAAGTTGGCAGGCTCTGCGCCATAAAGTTTGATGATGTCCATTGTCGCCATCGCCAAACCCGCGCCGTTGACCATGCAGCCGATTTCACCGTCAAGCGCGATATAGTTCAGGTCGAACTTGGAGGCGGCAAGTTCTTTGGGGTCTTCTTCGGTTTCATCGCGAAGCGCCGCAATGTCAGCGTGCCGGTAGATCGCGTTGCCATCAAACGACACCTTGGCGTCAAGCACCTTGAGGTCGCCTTTGTCGGTCACGATCAACGGGTTGATTTCCAGCATTTCCATGTCTTTTTCGGTGAATGCCTTGTAGAGCTGGCCCATCAAGGTGACGCATTGTTTGATCTGCGGGCCTTTGAGACCCAGCGCAAAGGCGACGCGGCGGCCATGGAACGCCTGGTAGCCTGTGGCCGGATCAACGGTGAAGTTCAGGATTTTCTCGGGCGTGTTTGCGGCGACTTCTTCGATGTCCATGCCGCCCTCGGTGGAGACGACAAAGCCGATGCGGCTGGTTTGGCGGTCGACCAGCAGCGCCAGATACATTTCAGTCTCGATGCCGGAACCGTCTTCGATATAGATCCGGTTCACGACCTTGCCGGCGGGGCCGGTCTGATGTGTCACAAGGGTGCGCCCCAGCATTTTCTTGGCCTCTTGGGCGGCCTCGGTGGCGGATTTTGTCAAGCGCACGCCGCCCGCGTCGCCTGCATCGGCCTCTTTGAATTTACCTTTGCCGCGGCCACCTGCGTGGATTTGTGCCTTGACCACCCAAAGCGGGCCGTCCATTTCGCCGGCGGCTGTTTTGGCGTTTTCAGCCTTGAGAACAGCGCGGCCATCGCTGACCGGCGCCCCGTAGGAGGCGAGGAGTGCCTTGGCCTGGTATTCGTGGATATTCATCAATGCGTCCCTTGCGTTTCTGGGTGTCGGTCATTTGAACCACAGTCCGACACGCAAAAGAACAACGATTTATGAACATTGCTTGAAAATCCGACATTTGTGATCACAGGTTTTTCGCGCGTGATCACAAAATCTGGCGGATTGCAGCAATACCGATTCGAAATGGTTAATTCCGGCGGGTATCACGGCACCTTGTTTCGGGTCACGGCCATGAATCCGGTGTGGAAGACGAAAAAAGGGCGCCCCGACGGGACGCCCGATGCCTGTGCACGACAAGAAAGGCTTAGGCGAGCGAGCCGTCGATCTCTTTGCAGGCGGCAACCAGTCCTTTGACCGCGTCAACCGATTTGTCGAACATCGCTTGCTCGTCTTTGTTCATCTGGATTTCCACAACCCGTTCGATGCCGCCAGCGCCAATCACGGTTGGCACCCCAACATAGAACCCGTCGAGCCCGTAAGCCCCGTCAACATGTGCAGCACAGGGCAACAGACGTTTCTGGTCTTTGAGGAAGGCTTCGGCCATTTCGATGGCTGATGTTGCGGGTGCGTAGAAGGCAGAACCGGTTTTCAACAGGCCGACAATTTCGGCACCGCCGTCGCGCGTGCGCTGCACGATGGCGTCAAGTTTATCTTGTGTGGTCCAGCCCATTTTCACCAGATCTGGCAAAGGGATGCCTGCAACGGTCGAGTAGCGTTCCAGCGGCACCATCGTGTCGCCGTGCCCGCCCAGAACAAAGGCTGTGACGTCGCGCATCGAGACGTTGAATTCTTCCGCCAAAAAGTGCCGGAAGCGTGCCGAGTCCAGAACACCCGCCATGCCGCACACCATATGTGATGGCAGGCCGGAGAATGTTTGCAGCGCCCAGACCATCGCATCAAGCGGGTTGGTAATACAGATAACGAAAGCGTTTGGCGCATGGGCGGCAATGCCCTCGCCCACGGATTTCATCACTTTGAGGTTGATGCCCAAAAGATCATCACGCGACATGCCCGGTTTGCGCGGCACGCCGGCGGTTACGATGCAGACGTCGGCGCCTGCGATGTCGGCGTAGTCGTTGGTGCCTTTGAAGGAGCCGTCAAACTTGGCCGCCGGGCCTGATTCGGCGATATCGAGCGCCTTGCCTTGCGGGGTGCCGTCGGAGATGTCGAACAAAACAACATCGCCGAGTTCCTTGACCGCTGCGAGGTGGGCAAGCGTGCCGCCGATCTGTCCGGCGCCGATGAGGGCTATCTTGGGTCTGGCCATTTGAAGCGTCCTATATGGGTTGAATTTGCAGCATGGCGTAAGGCTTTGTGCGCGGCAAAGCAAGTCCGCCGCGGTGCAGCATCACAAATTTCGCTATAGGTGCTTAGACCGAGCTGCGCTAAAGACCGGTTAACACGCAAGAGATATCAGGACTTTTATGTGATCGATTTCGACTGGCAGTTTTTCGCGCTGGGGATACCTGCGATCATTTTCGGGGGGATTTCCAAAGGCGGATTTGGCTCGGGGGCGGCCTTTGTCGCGGGGGCGATTCTGGCGTTGGTGGTGCCGCCGGGGGCTGCGCTGGGTATCATTTTGCCACTGTTCATGCTGGTCGATGCCGCCACGTTGAAGCCTTATTGGCGCAAGTGGGATGGCCCGTCTGCCAAGGGCATGATCATCGGTGCGATCCCCGGCGTGCTGTTTGCGGCGTGGATTTACACGGCGGTCAACGCTGATATTTTCCGGGTGCTGATCGGGGTGATGTGTTTGCTGTTTGTGGCGTTTCAGATGGCGCAAAGCAGTGGGATTTTGAAAGTGCGCAGATTGCCGTTTGCGCGCCGCTATGCGTGGACGGCGGGGGCTGTGGCGGGATTTACCAGCTTTATCAGCCATGCGGGGGGACCGCCCGCCGCCGTTTTCATGTTGTCGCAGGGGTTAAGCAAGCTGGCCTATCAAGCCACTACGGTTGTGACGTTCTGGGCAGTCAACTGGATGAAATTCTTCCCCTACTTCTATTTGGGGATTTTCACGTGGGACACGTTTTGGGGATCGTTGGTGTTGGCCCCTTTTGCGCTGTTGGGTGCGTGGATCGGGGTGCGGATGCACCATCTGGTTCCCGAGCGACTGTTTTTTGGTCTGACGTATGTGTTGCTGACGTTGACGGGCATCCGGCTGATCTGGATCGCTATTATCTAGGCGCCCTCGCTGGTGTCGGGCAGCGGGTCGTCCATCGCTTGGTAGGATTGCCCGGCCGCCACAAGGCAAGTGGGCCCGCCCGCGGATGTCACGGTGATCGACCATGTGCCGGTGTCGTCGGAGGCGAAGATTTCCAGCACGCTGCTGGAGCCCGCAAGCCCCATACCCATCCGGCGTTCGCCAAATTGCGAGGCGAGCTGTGCGACGATTGTTGCGTGATCTGCGCAGGTATTGGCGGTTTGTGCCTGTGCCGTGTGGGCAGCCAAGAGCATGGCGCCAATCCCCAGTGATAAAACAAAGAAGTTCCTGTTCATCTGTTTGACCTTTCTAAATGTGGCGGGCCGATGTGGTCTGCCGGTGGGGGAAGTATTGCGGCAAGCCTCTGGGCAACGGGTTAAACCACCGTCACGGTGCCCTGTTGCGGGTGCTGATGCTGCGCTGCGGCGGATTTGTGGTTGAATGATCGGGTGATTTCTGGCCAATTTGGCCCAACATCATTGCAAGGAAGACACTATGACTGACCGCCCGTATCGTTCTGCGCTGTATATTCCGGGATCAAAAGAGCGCGCGTTGGATAAGGCGCGGGGGTTGTCTGTGGATGTGATCTTGTTTGATCTGGAGGATGCGGTGGCGCCTGATGCCAAAGTGGGTGCGCGTCAGACCCTTGCGGGCTGTCTTGCGCAGGGTGGTTATGGGCCGCGTTTGCGTGTGGTGCGGATGAACGGGCTGGAGACGCCCTGGGGCGTGGATGATGCCAAGGCGATTAGTGTGATGGACTGCGATGCGGTTTTGTTGCCTAAGGTGAACGGGGCGGCTGATGTGGATGCATTGGCGGCGTTGATCCCTGACAAGCCGATTTGGGCGATGATCGAGACCCCGCAGGGTGTTTTGAACGCCGCAGAGATTGCGGCACATCCGCGCATGGCGGGGTTTGTGCTGGGCACGAACGATTTGGCGAAAGATATCAATAGCCGGACGCGCGCGGCGTTGATGACGGCATTGCAGATGTCTGTCTTGGCGGCAAAGGCGGCGGGGATCGTGGTGCTGGACGGGGTTTTTAATGCGTTCAAGGATGATGCGGGCCTGGCGATTGAGTGTGCCGAGGGCCGCGATATGGGGTTTGATGGCAAGACCTTGATCCATCCCGCGCAGGTCGCGATTTGTAATGCAGCCTTTGGTCCCAGCGAGGCCGAGATTGATCTGGCAGCCCGCCAGATTGCCGCCTTTGAGGCGACGACGGACGGTGTGGCGGTTGTGGATGGAAAGATCGTTGAGAACTTGCATATTGTCACCGCAAAGGCGACGATTGCAAAAGCCGCGGCCATCGCCGCATTGGAGGCATAATGTTACTACTTAGTCTTGGTCTTGTTCTATGGGCGGCAGTTCATTTCTGGAAGCGGGCAGGCCCTGAGCATCGCGCCGGATTTGGCGATAAGGGCAAGATTGTTGTCGCGGTCGGCGCGATTTTGGCGATTGTGTTGATGGTGACGGGTTACAAATCCGCGCAGGGCACGGTGTATTGGGGTCGCACGGCGCCGATGACAGGGATCAATAACCTGCTGATGGTGCTTGCGTTTTATGTGTTTGCGACCAGTGCGGCCAAGACCAAGCTGACCAAGTATATTCGTCATCCGCAACTGACGGCGGTGATGTTGTTTGCGGTGGCGCATCTGTTGGTCAATGGCGATACGCCGTCGTTTGTGTTGTTTGGCGGGTTGTTTGTTTGGGCCGCCGCAGAGGTTGTGGTGATCAACCGCGCCAATGGGCCACGCGGGCCGTATCAGGCGGTGCCCATGAAGAAAGAGATCACGGCTGTGATTGTGACCATTGTGGTGGTCGCGGTTGTGGCGGTCATTCACAAAGCCCTTGGCTATAACCCGTTTGGATAACCCAATGATTGTATATCGTTTTATCACCAATGACGACACGTCCGATTTTTGCCACCGCGTGACCGAGGCCTTGTCGAAGGGCTGGGTGCTGCACGGGCCGCCGCAATATGCCTTTGACGCAGCCAATGGCGTGATGCGCTGTGGGCAGGCGGTGACCAAGGATGCCGAGGGCACATATTCGCGCGAGATGAAGCTGGGCGAGGCGTAAATGTCCAAGACCAATGCGGGCCGGTTTTTTGAGGATTACCGCGTAGGCGATGTGATTGCCCACGCGGTGCCGCGCACGATTTCGGGCGGAGAGAGGGCGCTGTATCATGCGCTGTATCCGGCCCGAGGTGCGCTGCATTCGTCCGATGAATTTGCCCGGCAGTGTGGTTTGCCAGCCAGTCCGCTGGATGATTTGATCGCGTTTCATGTGGTGTTTGGCAAGACAGTGCCGGATGTGTCGCTGAATGCGGTGGCGAATTTGGGCTATGCCGAGGGGCGTTGGCTGGCCCCTGTTTGGGTCGGCGATACGCTGACCGCCACGTCGCAGGTGATTGGGGTCAAGCAGAATTCCAACGGCAAGACGGGGGTTGTTTGGGTCCGCACGACGGGGACTAATCAGCATGGCAAGCCGGTGTTGGACTATGTGCGTTGGGTGATGGTCAAGCGCCGTGCGGATGGTGCAGCGCCTGTTGCGGTTATTCCCGCGTTGAAAGCCGTGGTTGATCCGGCTGATCTGGTGATCCCCGAGGGTTTGGATTTTGCGCGCTATGATTTTGCGCAGGCAGGAGAGCCGCACCGGTTTGGTGATTACACCGTGGGCGAGGTGATTGACCATGTTGACGGAGTGACGGTGGAAGAGGCCGAGCATATGCTGGCCACGCGCCTGTGGCAGAATACCGCAAAGGTGCATTTTGACGCCACCAACCGCGCCGATGGCAAGCGGCTGATTTATGGCGGGCATGTGATCTCGCTGGCGCGGGCCTTGTCATTTAATGGCTTGGCTAATGCGCAGATGATGCTGGCGTTGAATGGCGGAGCCCACGCGAACCCTTGTTTTGCGGGTGATACGGTGCGGGCGTGGAGTGAAGTGCTGGATAAGGCCGAGACAAGCACGCCAAGCGTCGGGGCCGTGCGGTTGCGGTTGGTGGCAACCAAGGGGGCGGCGGGCGCGTTGCGCGGGCAGGATGGCAAGTATCTGCCAGAGGTGTTGTTGGATCTGGATTATTGGGCGTTGATGCCGGTTTGATTGTCTGCGCGTTGTGATCACATAAATTTGGAGTGTGATCACAAGCTGGGATTTTATCGCTAACGGGGCATGTTTTCATGATTTATTCAGGGTTGGCTGCGTGACTCTGCAAGCTAGATAGTGCAAAAAGCATATAAATCGCGCGAGAGCGCCGTCGTTTAGGGAGCTATGGAATGGCTGATGTGAACCGGGGCAATCGCCCGCTATCGCCGCATTTGACGATATATCGTCCGCAACTGGTGTCGATGACGTCGATTTTTGTGCGTCTTACGGGCAATGCCTTGCTGGTCGCGGCATTGATGATCGTGTGGTGGTTTGTTGCTTTGGCGACCGGGCCGGATGCGTTTGCCACCGCTGACGGGTTTATGCGCAGCTGGTTTGGCGATCTGGTGTTGTTTTTGTCCACATGGGCGATCTGGTATCACATGTTTGGCGGCATTCGCCATTTGATCTGGGATTCGGGTCGCATGTTGGATGTTGATAAATCCGAAGCCGCTGGTCTGGTGATGATCATCGCCTCGGTGCTGATGACCATTTTCACCGTCATTGTTTTGTAGGGGGCTGTTGCTATGGGATTTATGACAGATCGTAAGCGCGCCGTTGGCATGGGGTCGGCAAAGTCGGGCACCATGAAGCATTGGCGGATGATCATCAGTTCGGTCGCCCTTGTCGGGCTGGTGCCGCAGTTTATTTTCACCTTTGGTGCCATTCTGGGGCAGCCTTATGAGGATATACTGGCCTATTATCAGCGACCTATTCCTGCGGGGATTGCTGTCTTGACGTTGCTGGTCGGCTTTTATCATTTCCGCAGTGGTGTGCAGACGTTGATCGAGGACTATGTGCAGGGCACCCCTCGCAAGGTTCTGATCATCGCCATGATTTGCCTTTCTTACGGTGCTGCTGCGTTCGGTGTTCTTGCCGTGCTGCGCGTCGCCCTTTAATTTCGCCGGAGTAGATGACAATGGCCGCTTATGAATATGAAACCCACACTTATGATGCCATTGTAATTGGCGCGGGTGGTGCGGGGTTGCGCGCAACACTCGGCTTGGCCGAGCAGGGGCTGAAAACCGCCTGTATCACCAAGGTTTTCCCGACCCGGTCGCACACTGTTGCAGCCCAAGGCGGGATTGCGGCATCGCTTGGCAATATGGGGCCGGATAGCTGGCAGTGGCATATGTTTGACACTGTGAAAGGCTCTGACTGGCTCGGTGATACCGACGCGATGGAGTATCTGGCGCGCGAGGCCCCCAAGGCGGTGTATGAGTTGGAGCATTATGGCGTGCCTTTCTCGCGCACCGAAGAGGGCAAGATTTATCAGCGCCCCTTTGGTGGTCACACGACAGAGTTTGGTGATGGTCCCCCGGTGCAGCGCACATGTGCCGCCGCCGACCGCACGGGTCATGCGATTTTGCACACGCTTTATGGCCAGTCTTTGAAGGAACAGGCCGAGTTTTATATCGAGTATTTCGCGACCGATCTGATCATGTCCGAGGACGGGCAGTGTCAGGGGGTTGTGGCGTGGAAATTGGATGATGGCACGATGCATGTGTTTAATGCCAAGACCACGGTTTTGGCGACGGGCGGCTATGGTCGGGCGTATTTCAGCGCCACATCAGCGCATACTTGCACAGGCGATGGCGGCGGCATGGTGGCCCGTCAGGGGCTTGCGTTGCAGGATATGGAATTTGTGCAGTTTCACCCGACGGGGATTTATGGCGCGGGTTGTTTGATCACCGAGGGCGCGCGCGGCGAGGGCGGGTATCTGACCAACTCCGAGGGCGAGCGGTTTATGGAGCGTTATGCGCCCAATTATAAGGATTTGGCACCGCGCGATTATGTGTCGCGCTGTATGACGATGGAAATTCGCGAGGGCCGTGGTGTTGGCGCGGGCAAGGATCATATCCATTTGAACCTGAACCATTTGCCTGCCGAGGCGCTGAACCTGCGCTTGCCGGGGATTTCGGAATCTGCGCGGATTTTTGCGGGTGTTGATGTGACCAAGGAGCCGATCCCTGTGTTGCCGACGGTGCACTATAACATGGGCGGTATTCCGACGAATTATCATGGCGAGGTTTTGAACCCGACCAAGAAAGATCCCAATGCGATTGTGCCGGGTCTGATGGCTGTGGGCGAGGCGGGGTGTGCCTCTGTGCATGGCGCGAACCGGCTTGGCTCCAATAGCTTGATTGACCTCGTGGTGTTTGGCCGTGCGGCGGCTATTCAGGCGGGCAAGATTGTGGATCGGGATGCATCGCACCCTGCGGTCAATCAGGCCTCGGTGGACCGTGCGTTTGACCGCTTTGACGGCTTGCGTCATGCCTCGGGCGATATTGGCACCGCCGAGTTGCGCCTTGAGATGCAGAAAACCATGCAGGCGGATGCGGCGGTGTTCCGCACCGACAAGACGTTGAAAGAAGGCGTCGAGAAGATGACGGCGGTTGCGGCTAAGATGGACGCGATCAAGGTCACGGACCGGTCGATGGTGTGGAATTCCGATCTGATGGAAACGCTTGAGCTGACCAACCTGATGCCCAATGCGCTGGCCACGATTGTGGGTGCCGAGGCCCGCAAGGAAAGCCGTGGCGCACATGCCCATGAGGACTATGCGACCCGAGACGATGAAAACTGGCGCGTGCATACGATTAGCCGGGTTGATGGCACATCGGTCAAGCTATCCCATCGCCCTGTGATTACCGCACCGTTGACGACCGAGAAAGAGGGCGGGATCAGTCTTAAGAAAATCGCGCCAAAAGAACGGACATTCTGATGCTGGGCCGTGTTGCATCTGCGGTGACTGCGATGGCGTTGGGGGCTTGCACAGCGCAGGGCCCGACGTTGAGCGCGCAGGCCGAGCAGATGGAACTGGCGCTGGTGGCGTGTAAGGCCGAATTGGGAATGGCAGGGCAATTGCAGACCCAAGTGACGTTTGACGGCGGTCTGCCGCGGGCGCGCGCGGTGCCGTATGACCGGATTACCGCCGCGCAGGCCGCTCAGATCAATGCCTGTGCCGGGCAGCCGTTGTCCTTGGCGGACGGGATGCAGGTGGTGCCGCTTGCGCCGTTGCCAGTGACGCCGATGACGCCCGCGCCGGTTGTGCCGGTGCAGTCCACATTGCCGGTCGAGACGGTTCCCGAGCCTGCGAGAATTGGCAGGGACGGTTGCCCTGCGGGTGTGACGGGGATGTATGCCGGCACGCTGTATTGCACGGGGGATGCGGTATGATGCGCGTCGCTGTGCTGGGGTTGATGGGGTTAAGTGCCTGCACGGCGCCGCAGATCGACCCTGCGCGCGCGGCTGACCGCTGTGAAGAGCGTGCGCGCGCCGCCCAAGGCCCCACGGGCAGCGTGACCTTTGGTGCCAATAGCAATACCGGGCCGTTTACAAGTGCCGAGATCGGCATCACGGCCGACTATTTGCGCGGGGCTGATCCCAATGCGGTCTATGATCGCTGTGTCATTGAATTAACCGGTGAGGGGCCCATTCGTCGCCCTGTGCTGCGTTAGAGTAAGGTTTGGGGCGAGCCCCCGCGAGGAGAATGAACGATGGTTGAACTGACCCTTCCGAAGAATAGCCGCATGGTGACGGGCAAGACATGGCCAAAGCCACAGGGGGCTGTAAACCTGCGCAAGTTGCAGATCTATCGCTGGAACCCTGATGATGGCAAAAACCCGAGTTTGGACACGTATTTCATTGATATGGATAGCTGTGGTCCGATGGTTCTGGATGCGCTGATCAAGATCAAGAACGAGATTGATCCGACCTTGACGTTCCGCCGGTCATGCCGAGAGGGGATTTGCGGGTCTTGCGCGATGAACATTGATGGCATCAATACGCTGGCGTGTATTTACGGCATGGACGAGGTGAAGGGTGACGTGAAGATTTATCCGCTGCCACATACCCCTGTGGTCAAGGATTTGATCCCTGATCTGACGCATTTTTACGCCCAGCACGCGAGCATCATGCCGTGGCTTGAGACCAAGACAGCCGCCCCTGCCAAAGAGTGGCGCCAGTCGATCGAGGACCGCGAAAAGCTGGACGGTCTTTATGAGTGCGTGATGTGTGCCTGTTGTTCCACCTCATGCCCGTCGTATTGGTGGAATGGTGATCGCTATCTGGGACCGGCTGCGTTGTTGCACGCCTATCGCTGGATTATTGACAGCCGCGACGAGGCGACCGGAGAGCGGTTGGACGAGTTGGAAGATCCGTTCAAGCTGTATCGCTGTCATACGATTATGAACTGCGCCAAGACTTGCCCAAAAGGGTTGAACCCTGCCAAGGCGATTGCGCATATCAAGAAGAAGATGGTCGAGCGTGTGGTTTAACGCCTGATCGGGGTGCGGATATTTTTGCGCCGCCCTTCGGGGCGGCGTTTTGCGTATCACGGGGATATTTGAAAACCAAAGAGGAGCATAGTCATGGTGAGCGAACCAAAAGACGCTGATGTCCGCCGCGCGGTGAGGCCTGTGATCTGCTATCCCAATGATACGTTGCCGCAGCCTGACATGGCGCTTTATCAAGCGGCGAGGCAGGGTGCGCGTTTGGTAGAAGAGGTCATGGTGCCACCGCGAGAGGCGGCTGTGATCGAGGTGCCTGCGGGGTGCTTTTTGCGCATGAGTGCCGTGGATGGGCCGCAGGTTGGAGATTTGAACCTGTTTGCCAAGGGTGATCTGGCGGAGCGGTTTTATGCGGGTAAAACCCGCGCGCTGCATGGCACGCATGTCACCACCGGTGATCGTTTGTGGTCGAGTTTTCCGTATTTGCGCCCGATGGCCACGGTGTTTGAGGATACATTGGCATGGTATGGCATCGACGGCTTTGGTGGCTCTGTGCATGATGTGATTGGCACGCGCTGTGATCCTTATACGGGCAAGTTATTGTCGGGCGGTGATTACCACCATTGTTGTCATTCCAACCTGACCCGCGCCTTGGCGGAGTATGCGGGGTTGTCGTTGGCGCAGGCCGAGGCCCATGTGCATGATGTGATGAACCTGTTTATGTGCACCGGATTTACCCGCGATACCGGCCAGTATTTTATGAAAGCCAGCCCTGTGCGGGTGGGTGATTATCTGGAGTTATTTGCCGAGATTGATCTTGTGGCGGTGTTGAGTGCCTGTCCGGGTGGGGATTGTAGTGCCGAGCATTCCAGCGACGCGGCGGCGTGTCATCCGTTGAAGATGCAGGTTTTTGCCCCCGAGGCGGGTGCTTTGGATGACTGGGTGCAACCGCAGGTCAATGCCTATGATCGCACCCATGGTCGCTAGCTGGGAAATGCGGCGGCAAGGGCGATTTCGACCATATTGCCAAAGCCGGTTTCACGCTCGGACGAGGTGAGGGTCGCGTGGGTGAGCAGGTGATCCGAAACGGTTAAAAGCGCCAGTGCCCGCCGCCCGTAGCGCGCAGCAAGGATGTAGAGTTCTGCCGCTTCCATTTCGACGCCCAAGATGCCGTGCCGTGTCATTTGCGCGTTCAGGTCGGGGCGTTCGTCATAGAAGACATCCGAGGAATAGATGCCACCGACATGTGGCGTGATACCTTTGGCGCGGGCGGCGTCATCGGCCGCGGCCAGCAGGGAATAGTCGGCGCAGGGTGCAAAGTTGATCTCTTTGAAAATACCGCGAGACGGGGTCGAGAGGCTGGTCGCGGTCATGCCCAGAATAACGTCGCGCAGGGCAATATTCTCCTGCATCGCGCCGCAAGAGCCGATCCGGATCAGGGTTTGCGCGTTGTAATCCTTGATCAGTTCGTTGGCGTAGATCGAGATGGAGGCCATACCCATGCCCGACCCCTGAATGGTCACCGGGTTGCCACGCCAAGTGCCAGTGTAGCCCAACATGCCGCGCACGTCATTCACAAGGCGCGGGGTGTCCAGATAGGATTCTGCCGCCCATTTGGCGCGGTAGGGGTCGCCCGGCATCAGGACGGTGGGGGCGATGTCGCCGGATTTGGCGCCGATGTGAATGGTCATGGTTGGCTTCCTTTGCTGTTGCGCGCTAGTCTAGCGGGGCGTTGAGCGGATTTGGAGAGGCAATTGCGTATTGTGGTTTTGGTGGCTGTGCTTGCCGGTCCGGTCGCTGTTGCGGCACAGGACGCCGGAGAGTTGCGCATTGCAAGAGAGGTTTTGACCCGTTTGCAGCCGGTCTCATTCGAGAAGAAGCGCGAATATTGCGGCTATATCGGTTATGACGCCCAAGGGGTGATGATTGCGAGCCCACCGGTTATGGGCACAAAAGATAGCTGTGCCGCCCCGTTTCCGCGCAATCTGGCGATTACCGCATCATATCATACCCACGGCGATTTTGACCGCGGCTATTTCAACGAGATCCCGAGCGATATCGATATGGAGGGCGACAGGCAGTTTTACATGAATGGCTATGTGTCGACGCCCGGTGGGCGGCTGTGGTTTATTGACACCCAAGTGATGGTGGCCCGTCAGGTTTGCGGCGTGGCCTGTTTGCCTGTGGCCGACCGGTTTCGCAAGGGTGCGAAGGGAGATGTGGCGCAGAGTTATACTTTTGAGGCGCTGATCGAAGCATTGCAGAATTAGATGAGGGCAGAATTAAATGAGGCCATGCGTGATGGCGTCACGATTATGTGGCGTGGGGCGTTTGCAAGCCGATCCTGCGTTTGGTCCGGATATTGCGGTCAGTTATGGTTATTCGGCAGCCAGTTTGCGTGGATCGACCAGAGTGATGATATCATCCATGATTTTGTTCAGCTCGAAGTCTTTGGGCGTGTAGACGGCGGCGACGCCCATGTCGCGCAGTTTGATGGCGTCGGCTTCGGGGATGATGCCGCCTGCGATGACGGGGATGTGGCCAAGCCCTGCGGCGTTGAGTTTTGCAATGACCTCGCCGATCAGGGGGATATGCGAACCTGACAGGATCGACAGGCCGATGATATGCGCGTCGTCTGCGGCGGCGGCGGCGACGATTTCATCGGGGGTCAGGCGGATACCTTCATAGGCGATATCCATGCCGCAGTCGCGTGCACGGGTGGCGATTTGTTCGGCGCCGTTGGAGTGCCCGTCGAGGCCGGGTTTGCCGACGAGGAATTTCAGACGGCGGCCAAGCGCGTGGCTGACGAGGTCAACACGGTCGCGCAACTCGTCCAGCCCTTCGGTGCGGTTGGACGGGTTCTTGCTGACGCCTGTGGGGGCACGGTATTGGCCAAAGACGCTTCGGATCACGTCGGCCCATTCGCCGGTGGTGACCCCTGCGCGGGCGCAAGCGATGGAGGGTGGCATGATGTTGCTGCCGTCATTGGCCGCCTCGCGCAGGGTCGCAAGGGCGATTTTTACGGCAGCGGTGTCGCGGTCGGATTTCCATGCGTCGAGGCGGGCAAGCTGGTCGGCTTCGGCTGCGGGGCCCGCGACCATGATCGCGTCGTCGCCTGCGGTCAGCGGGGATGGCTCACCTGCTTGCCATTTGTTCACGCCGACCACGGTGGTTGTGCCAGCCTCAATGCCTGCGATGCGGGCAGCGTTTGAGTCGACAAGCCGCCCCTTCATGTAAGCGATGGCTTTGACAGCGCCGCCCATGCCGTCGATTTGCGCCAGTTCCGCGCGCGCACCTTCTTTGAGAGCATTTACCTTGCGGTCGATCGCGGGGTTCCCGTCGAACAGGTCGTCGAATTCTAGAAGATCAGTTTCATAGGCAAGGATTTGTTGCATCCGCAGCGACCATTGTTGGTCCCATGGGCGCGGCAGGCCGAGCGCCTCGTTCCAGGCAGGCAGCTGCACGGCGCGGGCGCGGGCGTTTTTGGACAGAGTGACGGCAAGGGTTTCGAGCAAGATGCGGTAGACGTTGTTTTCGGGTTGTTGTTCGGTCAGGCCAAGCGAGTTGACCTGAACGCCGTAGCGGAAGCGGCGGTATTTGGCGTCGGTCACGCCATAGCGCGTGGCGCAGATTTCGTCCCATAGCTCGACAAAGGCGCGCATTTTGCACAGTTCGGTCACGAAGCGGATGCCGGCGTTGACGAAAAAGGAAATGCGTCCGACCATCTCGGGGAAGTTTTCGCGCGGGACTTTGCCGCGCAGGTCGTCAAGCACAGCGCAGGCGGTGGCCAGCGCAAAGGCGAGTTCTTCTTCGGGTGTCGCACCGGCCTCTTGCAGGTGGTAGCTGCACACGTTCATCGGGTTCCATTTGGGCAGATGTTGGCGGGTATAGGCGGCGACGTCGGTGATCATGCGCAAGGATGGCTCTGGCGGGCAAATATAGGTGCCGCGCGACAGGTATTCCTTGATGATGTCGTTTTGCACGGTGCCTTGCAGGGCGGTAACGTCTGCGCCCTGTTCCTCGGCCACGGCGATGTAGAGCGACAACAGCCAAGGGGCGGTGGCATTGATCGTCATCGAGGTGTTCATTTGCTCCAGCGGGATATCTTTGAACAATGCGCGCATATCGCCCAAGTGGCTGACGGGCACGCCGACTTTGCCGACTTCACCGCGGGCAAGGATGTGGTCACTGTCGTAGCCGGTTTGGGTTGGCAGATCAAAAGCGACGGAAAGACCGGTTTGACCCTTGGCGAGGTTGCCGCGATATAGCGCGTTGGAGGCGGAGGCTGTCGAGTGGCCCGCGTAGGTGCGAAACAGCCAGGGGCGGTCTTTCTGCGGGTGCGACATGGGGCGGCTCCTTGCTTGCGTTGACGAAACATAATTGCGTTTTGACGGGTAGTATCGGATATTTTGTGGCGCTGTCAATTCGCCGCATTGCGGCATGACGGGATTTACCTCTGCGCGCATCCCTGTCAGGGTCGCGCAATGACGCAAACTGTTTCCCTGCCGCTGTGGGCCTTCGTGCTAATTCTGCTCTTTGCAGTCGTGACCTTTGCGTCGCATTTTCTGTTCCCGTCAGTGCGCTGGTTTTTCCGCAAACGCGCCGAGCGGGTGATTGCGAAGCTGAACACGCGGTTGCAGCGCCCGATCGAGCCGTTCAAGTTGGCAAGGCGCTATGACATGATCCAGCGGCTGATTTATGACCCTGATATCACCCAGGCGATTGTCGATTATGCTGCCGAGGAAAACGTGCCAGAGAACGTCGCCTTCGAAAAAGCGCGGTCCTATGCCCGCGAGATTGTGCCATCGTTTTCGGCGACTGCCTATTTCAGCGTTGGCACCCGATTGGCAGAGTGGTTGTCGACCTCGCTATACCGGATCCGTCTGGGCGCGTTTGACCGCGAGGGGCTGTCGAAGCTGGACCCGAACGCAACGGTGATCTTTGTGATGAACCATCGCAGCAACATGGATTATGTCTTGGTGACCTATTTGGCGGCGCGCGCGGGGGCGCTGTCTTATGCGGTGGGCGAGTGGGCGCGGGTCTGGCCACTGTCGGGTGTGATCCGCATGATGGGGGCGTATTTCATTCGTCGCAAGTCGCGCGGCGCGTTATACCGCAGGGTTTTGGCGCGCTACGTGCAGATGGCAACCGCCGGAGGCGTGAGCCAGGCGGTGTTTCCCGAGGGCCGTTTGAGCGTGACCGGGGCCACGGCAGAGCCGAAACTGGGCCTGTTGAATTATATCGTTTCGGATTTCAGCCCCGATGGTCGCGACGTGATTTTTGTGCCTGTTGCATTGAATTATGACCGCGTGTTGGAAGACCGGTTTTTGATCAAGGCAAATAAGACGGGTGTGCGCCGTTTTCGTCCGCCGTTTTCGCAGGTCGCCTCGGTGACGATCAGGCATATGTGGGCGCGGGTGACGGGGCGGTTTCACAAGTTTGGCACCGCGGCTGTCAGCTTTGGCACGCCGTTGAATTTGGCGGCATTTCTGGATGGCAGGCAGGGCGATTTCACCGATGAGGTGGCGCGCGAATTGATGTCGCGGATACGCGATGTGATTCCTGTTCTTTCGGTGCCATTGGTCAGCCGAGTGCTGTTGCTGGAAGGGCCGATCAGCCGCGAGGCGCTGGTTGCGCGGGTGGCCCAGTTGAAAGAGGAACTGGTAGCGCGCGGGATTCCGGCCCCGAGGCGCGGGCCGGAAATGGTGGTAAAAGAAGCGGTTGCTGATTTGTTGGCGCGCGGCGTGTTGTCCGAATCTGCGGACCTGATATCGGTCAATGCGGGTGAAGATGATCTGTTGGCTTACTATGCCGGATCGATCGCGCATCATTTCGATGCAGACGCAGCGGAAATTTCTGCGGTTGCAGAGTAATTAAATTACAAAATTGGTCCGTTTGGGGTTGCAAAGTTTCTTGATCACCCGTTATCCATAGATCAACGCCGCGATACTGCGTTGCGGCATAAATGTGATTTTTCGCCTGATGGAGACGCAAATGGCTTTGGATACTCAACCGACCGCTGCACCTTATGATGCCCCTCAAAAGCCGCTGTATGAGGTCGGTGAAATGCCGCCCTTGGGTCATGTGCCCGATCAGATGTATGCATGGACCATTCGTCGCGAGCGCCACGGCGAGCCCGAAAAGGCGTTCGAGGTTGAAGTGGTCGATTGCCCCAAACCCGACAGCCACGAGGTGCTGGTGATGGTGATGGCGGCAGGTGTGAATTACAACGGCGTCTGGGCGGGGCTTGGTATTCCGATCAGCCCGTTTGATGTGCATAAGGCTCAGTATCATATTGCGGGCTCTGATGCGTCGGGGATCGTCTGGGCGGTGGGTGACAAGGTCAAGCGCTGGAAGGTTGGCGACGAGGTGGTTATCCATTGCAATCAGGATGATGGCGATGACGAGGAGTGCAACGGCGGTGATCCGATGTTTTCCGAGAGCCAGCGGATTTGGGGTTATGAGACGCCTGACGGGTCGTTTGCGCAGTTTACCTGCGTGCAGTCGCAGCAGTTGATGCCGCGCCCTCGCCATCTGACATGGGAAGAGAGTGCCTGTTACACCCTGACGCTGGCCACGGCGTACCGGATGTTGTTTGGCCATCATCCGCACGAGTTGAAGCCGGGTCAGAACGTGTTGGTCTGGGGGGCCTCTGGTGGCCTGGGGTCTTATGCCATCCAGTTGATCAATACTGCGGGTGCCAATGCGATCGGGGTGATATCCGAGGAGGACAAGCGGGAGTTTGTGATGTCTTTGGGGGCCAAGGGGGTGATCAACCGCAAGGATTTCAACTGTTGGGGCCAGATGCCCACCGTGAATACGCCCGAGTATAAGGAATGGTTCACCGAGACCCGCAAGTTTGGCAAGGCGATCTGGGAGATCACCGGCAAGGGCAACAACGTTGATATGGTGTTCGAGCACCCCGGTGAGGCCACGTTCCCGGTGTCGACATTTGTGTGCAAGCGCGGCGGCATGGTGGTGATTTGTGCGGGCACGACGGGCTATAACCTGACGTTTGATGTGCGCTATATGTGGATGCATCAAAAGCGGTTGCAAGGCAGTCACTTTGCCAATCTCAAGCAGGCGGCCTCGGCCAATAAGTTGATGGTCGAGCGCCGTTTGGACCCGTGCATGTCGGAGGTATTTGGCTGGGCGGATATCCCTGCGGCGCATACCAAGATGCGCCGCAACGAGCATAAGCCCGGCAATATGGCGGTGCTGGTGCAAAGCCCGAAAACCGGGTTGCGCACGCTGGAAGATGCGGTGGTCGAATCGCGGACGTAAATGGCGCGCGAAGGGGCCTGAAGGGAGCGTCGGCCAAATCAGGCCGGCGTTTTGCTTTTTGGCTTGCCCTGTTTGAGATCAATATCTTCTGATTTGCGCGACCCGCTATAAATGGGGGGGGTAAAGGAGTGGGTATTTCATTGAAAGTTAAGATGCTACCATAGGTTGTTAACACTTCGTTAACGATATCCTAGGAGGTTAATCATGGGAAATGACTGGATCATCGGCGTCCTCGCAGACCTGAAAAACTTTGCTCAGAAGAACGACCTTCCGCTATTGGCCGTTCAACTTGACGAGACGAGTTTGGTTGCTGAAGCGGAGCTTGCGCAGTGGTCCGAAAGGGCACCGGTGACGGTGCGGGGTGAGAGCGCTGAAACTGGATCAATTTTTGCACAGGCTGGAGCAAGCAGAGGCTCTTGATCAGATTCAAGACCTGATCATCGGATTGCGCGATAGTCTTGGTGTTGACCATATCGTTTATCATTGGGTCAGCGCGGATGGCGAGCAATACGGCTATGGCACCTATGATCCGGCGTGGGTGCAGCACTATATAGACAGTGAATATCTGCGCATCGATCCAGTGGTTTTGGGGTGTTTCCAACGGTTTCACCCGGTTGATTGGAAGCGGTTGGATTGGACGTCGCGCGCCGCACGGGCGTTTCAGAAAGACGCGATTGCGCATGGCGTGGGCAATCAGGGGTTTTCGATTCCGATCCGTGGCCCCAACGGGCAGTTTGCCCTGTTCACCATGTCGCATACGGCGGATGATGACACCTGGGCCGCATTTACGGCGGCAAGGCAGCGTGATCTGATCCTGATTGCGCATTTCCTGAACCAAAAAGCATTGAAACTGGAGCAGGGCCGAGCACCCGAGCCGGTGCGCGCCTTATCCCCCCGCGAGACCGATGCGCTGACCTTTTTGGCGATGGGCTATAGCCGTGGTCAGGTGTCGGAGATGCTGTCGATTTCAGAGCATACCTTGCGCGCCTATATCGAGAGTGCGAGGTTCAAGTTGGGGGCCTTGAACACGACACATGCGGTGGCGCGCGCACTGTCGGAAGGTCTGATTTTAATCGGCGGCGCGGCGCGTGCGGCACCGGGGAATTGGCCTGGCCGTCAGATGTCTCCGACGGCGGCGCGTTAACGCAAGCTTAAGCCGCAGTCTCGGCGCATTTAACCATTCTTAGCGGGTATCATCGACTTTCGCAGCTGGATCAGCAGCGGGGGAACGATCGACATGCTTCGGTATATTTATGGCAGGGACTTGCACCATTTCCCCCGTCTGCGAGACACCATGCACCGCGACCGCGCTAGCCAGTTTCGCGACCGGATGAAGTGGGATGTGACGGTGGATGGTGATGGCTATGAGCGTGACGCGTATGATGCGATGAACCCGCTTTATGTGATCTGGCAGCAGCCTGATGGCAGCCACGGCGGGTCGATGCGGTTTTTGCCCATGTCGGGGCGCACGATGGTGCAGGATCATTTTGCGGGCCTGTTGCAGGGCGTCGATATTCGCAGTGATCTGATTTGGGAATGCACGCGATTTTGTATCGCACAGGGCGCGGGTGTCCATGTGGCGGGGGCGTTGATGTTGGCGGGCGGAGAGGTGATGCGCGCATTCGGTTTGACCCGCCTTCTGGGGGTTTTTGATGTGCGGATGGTGCGGATTTATAACATGATCGGCGCTGCGCCGGAGGTCTTGGGGAGCATGGGCGAGGGGCGCGATAAAATTAGCGTCGGGCTATGGGCGTTTCGCCCCGAGGACCGGTTGAAAGTGTTGCGTCGCGCGGGCGTGTCAAGCGATCTGTCAGAGCATTGGTTTGCCCGGTCATTCGGGTTTCCGATAAGGCGCGCACTGGCCGCTTAAAGCGTTTCGAGAAAAGCTGACTTGCAGCGGTTCTCGAAACGCCCGCTACAGTCACATGTCGCACAGCACTTCGGGTCAGTGCGGGCGCAGGTAGGACCCGACACGCTTAATGGCTGGCAGTGGCAGGCGCGGGCGGGTAGTGTCGCGCCATGAGCAAACCGCCGATTATTTTTTCCGACGATCAAGCCGAGGCTTGGGACACCGTGGCCGCGATGTTGCGCCAGTCCGGTGTGGATCTGGAGGACAGTTTGCTGATGGGGCCGCCGTCGGATGCGTCATCGGTGATGGCGGTGATCGGCAAGGCCGGATCGGGCAAGACGATGTTGCTCGCGCGTTTGTTCGAGGCATTGCAAGAGGCCGGCGTTGATGTGGTGTCTGGTGATTGGGAGGGTAAAAAGCGCAAGGATCGCAGGACTTTGGCGATTTTGGCCCCGACCAATAAGGCCGCATCTGTGTTGCGAAACCACGGCGTGCCCGCGACCACGATCCACCGGATTCTCTACACGCCTGTTTATGATCCCGAGTATGAAAAAGTGGCCGAATGGCTGGCGGGCCAAGGCGAGCGCCCCGAGATCGAGGGGCTGACCGATGTTGCGCTGGACCGCGCGTTTTTCAGTTATCAAACCCATAAGTCGGTGCCGGCGGCCTTGGCTGCGGCGGGGCTGCGGGGGTCTGATTTTATCACTGGCTGGAAGCGCCGCGAGGAGGGCCTGGACATCGGGTTCGTCGATGAAAGCTCGATGCTGGATGCAAAGCAATTCGAAGACCTGCAAGAGATTTTTCCGACGCTGATCTTGTTTGGTGATCCGGCGCAATTGCCCCCCGTGCAGACATCAGGAGGTATGGTGTTCGAGACATTGCCGCCGCAGAAGGTGAAGGCCTTGTCGCGCGTGCACCGTCAGGATGCGGGCAATCCGATTTTGGATCTGGCCCATGCGCTGGCTGATCCGATGGTCGATTTTTATGCGTTTGAAAAGATGGTCGCAGAGGCCGCAGCGCGCGACGAGCGGGTGGTGATGGCCCAAAGGGTCGAGGCGGATTTGATGGCGCGCAGTCCGGTCCTTGTTTGGCGCAATGCCACGCGCATCCGGCTGATCCATGCGTTTCGCGCGGCGTTTGATGCGCCTGTTGACGAGCTGTTGGCAGGCGAGCCGTTGATATGCGATGGTATCGAATTGCCGGTGAAGCACCGCAAGAAACGGCTCGATCTGGAGGCCAGAGGTCTGATCAAGGGCGCGCAGGTTATCTATCTTGGACCAGGGCGCAAGCCCGGATTTAGCCGCTTGCATGTGATGGGCGCCGAGGACCCGCAGGTCAGTGCGGCGTCGATTGTGAAGATCGAACAAGAGGGCGACGCCGAGCCGTTTATTCCCTTTGCCGCACGCATGGGAGCCACGTTTTTGCACGGGGCTGCGGTGACGATCCATAAGGCGCAGGGCAGTCAGTGGGACACTGTGCAGGTGTTTGCGCCTGACATCGAGATTGCCGCCCGCATGGGCCGCGTCGAGGCGGGGCAGCCGCTGTGGAAACGTCTGGCCTATGTCGCCATAACCCGCGCCGAGACGCAATTGCGCTGGGTCGTGCGCAACCGTCTGGCCCGCCCGACGGGCACATTGACGGTCGATGATTTACACACGCCTGCGGTGGCGTTGGAATTGACCGCCCCCGAGGTGGATTAGCGCCGCAACAGTCCGAAAACCGCCGAGGCGCCCCAGCCCGCAGAGATTGCGATCAGAAGCGACAACAGCCCGTAAAGCAAAGCCTGTTCCTGGGCGAGCGTGTAGAGCCAGCGTTCCAGCCCGACCTTCTGGACCGGAATTGTTGCGGTATAGGTATCGACAACAGTGCCGTCGCGGGTCAGGAAGATACGGGTTGTATAATTGCCTTCGGTCAGATTTGCGGGCAACGAGATGCTGGTGTTGAACAGGGTATCGCGGGACAGGTTCACGCTGTTTTCCTGTTGCAGGTAAAGCCCGTTTTCTTGACGGATCCGCATCAATGCGCGCGAAAAGCTACGGCTGTCCAAGACGTTATTGCCCACATCACGGATCATTTGCGGGTGGCTGATACGGTAGAGCAAGTCTTCTGAGGCGCGCAGGTTATCGGTTAATGTGCCACTGCTGGCAACTGCGTAAAACGAGGGGGCCGCATCGATTTTGACGTCCACCGCGTTGACCCAGATGCCCAAGCGGCGTTCTTTGCGCCGTACCACCACGGGCGTGCTTGGTCCCGCGACGGTCACGATGACCCCCAGGTCGCCCAATGGCAGGGGGCTGTCACGCCGGATTGCACCGAAGATCAGGATTTCGGAGCCTTCAAATGTCGCAGTGATAGCGACTTGATCCCGGCTTAGCCCCAGCACGATTTCCTCTTGGGCTGCGAGCGCTGTCCAACTGAAGATAAAGGCGATCACAAGGCGCAGCATCAGAGCCTCCCTGTGGAGATAGAGTAGAGTTCGGCGGGTTCTATCAGCAGATCAAGCGCGAGCTTGAAGCCGACGGCAAGCACCAGAAGTGCCAGCAAAATCCGCAATTGTTCGGCCTTGAGTTTCAAGCCGATCCGCGTGCCGAACTGCGCGCCGATGACCCCGCCGATCAGCAGGAAAACCGCCAGAACAATGTCGACGGTGTTATTGGTCGTAGCATGGAGCAGAGTGGTGAAGGCGGTGACAAATATGATCTGGAACAGCGAGGTGCCGATCACAACCTTGGTTGGCATCCCCAGCAGGTAGATCATTGCAGGCACCATGATGAACCCGCCCCCCACGCCCATGATTGCCGCAAGGACACCCACAAGCACGCCGACCAGAATCGGTGGCACGACGGAGATATAGAGCCCCGAGACGCGGAATTTCATCTTGAAGGGCAGGTTGTGGATCCAGTTGTGTTTGCGCCGCGTGCGCATCTTGCCGGACTTGCGGATCGCCCGCAGGCTTTCGACAAACATCAGGGTGCCGATGATGCCCAGAAAGACGACGTAGAACAGGGTCACAAGCAGGTCGACCTGTCCCAACGAGCGCAGGTAGTTGAACAGCAATATCCCCAAAGCCGCCCCGATCAACCCGCCCACAAGCAGGACGGTGCCCATGCGCAGATCGACTGTTTTACGTTTGAGGTGCGCCAGAAGCCCGGAGACCGATGAGGCCACAATCTGGGTGGCACCTGTGGCCACGGCCACGGCGGGGGGAATGCCGATGAAGAACAGCAGCGGAGTCAGAAGGAAGCCGCCGCCAACGCCGAACATGCCCGACAGCAAGCCCACGATCCCCCCAAGCCCTAATAATAGAAAGGCGTTCACCGAAACTTCGGCGATAGGGAGGTAAGTTTGCATATGTTGTCCCGGCTGGAGGGCGTGGCCGCTGGTGACACCAAAACCCTTTCGCCCGCCTATGTCAAACCCCTCTGGCCGGAAATTATGGCCCTAGGGGCAATTCCGGCCAGATTGGATATATTGGCAATGTCTTTCTGGACTTAGCGTTCTTTGATGTAGGGCTCGCCGCCGGCACGCGGTGGGATGGCTTTGCCGACAAACCCTGCCAGAATGATCACCGTCAGGATATAGGGCAGCACGTCGAGAAGTTGCGCGTTGACCTTGAAGCCGACAACGCCAGTGATCAGATCGGGCCGCAAAGCCAAGGCTTGCAGGAAACCGAACAACAGCGTGGCGTAGAGCGCATACCAGGGCCGCCATTTGGCAAAGATCAACGCCGCGAGGGCGATATAGCCGCGTCCGGCGCTCATGTCTTTGACAAAGCCTGCTTGCAAAGCAGTGGCAAGATAGGCCCCCGCGAGGCCGCAGAGCACGCCGCAGATTGCGACGGCTGCATAGCGCATCCCGACGACCGAGACGCCAGCAGTGTCGACTGCCGCCGGATTTTCGCCAACCGCCCGCAGGCGCAGGCCAAAGCGCGTGGCATAAAGCACCCACCACGTCAGCGGCACCGTCAGAAGCGCGATATAGACCAGCACGGTTTGCCCCGAGATCAGCTCAAAGTAGATTGGTCCCAGCAAGGGGATGTCGCGCAGGGCATCGGCGAAGGGCAGGGTGATCGGTTCAAAACGCGCCGAGCCTGCCAGTTGCGGTGTGCGTCCGCCCTGGCCAAACCAGCTTTGAGCGGCAACGACCGAGAGGCCGGCGGCGAGAAAGTTGATCGCCACGCCCGAGATAAGCTGGTTGCCGCGGAATGTGATCGAGGCCAGACCGTGGATCGCCGAGAGAGCCAGCGAGGCACCGATTCCCGCCAGAAGGCCCAGCCAAGCGGAGCCTGTGGTAAAGGCCACCGCGGCGGAAAGGAATGCGGCAGCAAGCATTTTGCCCTCGAGCCCGATGTCAAAGATACCGGCGCGTTCGGAAAACAACCCCGCGAGGCAAGCCAGAAGCAAAGGTGTGGCCAGACGCACGGTGCTGTCGAGCACTTGCAGGAGTGTCAGCAGATCCATTATGCGGTCTCCCTTTTGCGGCGTTTGGCGGCGAGAAAGGCCCGTTCCAGCGGCATCCGCACCATGTCATCGAGGGCCCCTGTGAACAGGATGACCAAGGCTTGGATCACGACGATCATTTCGCGCGGGATTTTGGTCCACAGCGCAAGTTCCGCGCCGCCTTGGTAGAGGAATCCGAACAGGATCGCGGCGAGGAACACCCCGAACGGGTGGCTGCGCCCCATCAGCGCCACGGCGATGCCGATGAAGCCCGCGCCTTCGACTGCGTTCAGCACCAGCCGTTCGGCCTCGCCTTGCACGTTGTTGATCGCCATCATGCCGGCAAGTCCGCCCGAGATCAGCATCGAGACCATGATGATTTTCGTCGGGCTGATGCCGGCGTATTTGGCCGCGGATTCCGAGTGTCCGTAGGCGCGGATTTCATAGCCCAGTTTGGTGTGCCAGATCAGGGCCCAGACCCCGACACAGGCGGCGATGGCTACGAAAAACGTGATGTTTGCAGGGGCGGCTTTGGAAAATTCGATGCCGAATGCGCCCAAGACGTCGCTCATGTTGGGCAGGTTTGTGGCCTCGGGGAATTTGCCGGTTGCGGGTTCCATCGACCCTTTTGGTTTCAGCGCACCAATCAGCAGGTAGTTGAGCAGGGCGGCGGCGATGAAGTTGAACATGATCGTGGTGATCACGATGTGACTGCCGCGTCTGGCTTGCAAATAGGCCGGAATCGCAGCCCAAGCCGCCCCGAAAAGTGCCGCAGCGACGGTGCCGCCCAGCAAGGCCAGCGACCAATGTGGCCAAGGGATGTAGATCGCCACAAGGGCGACGCCAAGGCCGCCGAGCATGGCCTGTCCTTCGCCGCCGATATTGAACATGCGCGCATGGAACGCCACCGAGACCGCAAGCCCGGTGAAGATGAAGTTGGTGGCGTAATACAGCGTATAGCCCCAGCCATAGGTTGACCCAAGCGCGCCGTCGATCATGAGCAAGAGCGCCTCTGTCGGGCTTTCACCAATGGCGAGGATGACAAGCGCCGACAAGATGGCCGCGAGGATCAGGGAGATCAGCGGGATCAGGACCACATCGGCCCATTTTGGCATGGCATCCATTACGCGGCTTCCCCTTTGGTCATGCCGGCCATCATCAGGCCAAGCTCTTTTTCGTCGGTGTCTGCGGGCAGCCGTTCGCCCATCATGCGACCGTCGAACATGACGGCGATACGGTCCGAGAGCGACAAAATCTCTTCAAGCTCGACCGAGACCAGAAGGATCGCTTTGCCTTGGTCGCGCAGGGCCACGATTTGCTGGTGGATGAATTCGATCGCCCCGATGTCGACGCCGCGCGTGGGTTGCCCGATCAGCAACAGGTCGGGGTTGCGTTCCATTTCGCGGGCCAGAACGATCTTTTGCTGGTTGCCACCCGAGAAACTTTTTGCAGCAAGTTTCGGATCAGGGGGGCGCACATCAAATCGCTCCATTTTCGCGAGGGTATCGGCCTTGATCGCCGCATTATCCATGAACATGCCGCGCTGGTATTTCGGGTCGTGGTGATAGCCGAAGGCCACGTTTTCCCACGCGGTATAATCCATGATCAGCCCTTCGCGCTGCCGGTCCTCCGGCACATGTGCAATACCGCGGGCCCGCCGCGAGCGCCCGTCGGAATGGGCGCCCGTCAGGTCAAGCGGTTCGCCATTGATGGTGATTGTGCCTGTGGCTTTCTCGTAGCCGCCCAGCACTTCGAGAAGTTCGGATTGGCCGTTGCCTGCGACCCCTGCGATGCCGAGAATTTCGCCGGCTTTCACGGTCAGGTTGATGCCTTTGAGCCGGTGCACGCCTTTTTCGTCGGTGACGTTGAGGTCTTTGATATCAAGAATGGTTTTACCGGTTTGGGCCGGCGTCTTTTCGACCCGCAGCAGCACTTTGCGCCCGACCATCAATTCGGCCAGATGCGCGGGATTTGTCTCGGAGGTTTTCACCGTGGCGGTCATTTCGCCGCGCCGCATCACGCTGACCGTGTCGGTGGTATCCATGATTTCGCGCAGTTTGTGGGTGATCAGGATGATGGTTTTGCCCTCGGCCTTGAGCCGCTCGAGAATGCGGAAAAGCTGGTCGGCCTCGGCAGGGGTCAGCACGCCTGTCGGCTCGTCGAGGATCAGGATATCGGCCTTGCGGTAAAGCGCCTTGAGGATTTCAACGCGCTGCTGCATCCCCACGCCGATGTCTTCGATTACCGCGTCCGGATCGACATTCAATTCATATTCGTCAGCCAGTGCTTTCAGCTCACGGCGCGCACGCGCGAGAGAGGGCCCGAGCAGCCCGCTGTCTTCGGCGCCAAGCACCACGTTTTCCAGCACCGTAAAATTTTCGACCAGTTTGAAGTGCTGGAACACCATGCCGATGCCTGCTGCAATGGCTGCTTGGCTGTCGGGGATCTGGGTCAGTTTGCCCGCGATGAAAATCTCGCCTTTGTCGGCTTTGTAAAAGCCATACAGGATCGACATGAGCGTGGATTTGCCCGCCCCGTTTTCGCCGATGATCCCGTGGATCGTGCCGGGCATCACGCGGATCGAGATGTCTTTGTTGGCTTGCACGGGGCCGAAGGCTTTTGAGATGCCTTTGAGCTCGATGGCTGGGCTTTGGGTCATGGGGTCACCGCTGTCGGGGGAATGCGATGGGGCCGCACCGATGATGGCGCGGCCCCATGTTTGGCCTTGTCAGGCTGACTTAAAAGTCAAGCGCAGCGCAGGTTTCGTCGGTGTTGTAGTTCTGGACCATGATGTCGCCCGAAATGATCGAGGCTTCTGCGGCATCAAGTGCGGCTTTCATATCGGCGGTGATCAGCGACGCGTTGTTGTCGTCCAATGCATAGCCCACGCCGCCGTTATTGAGGCCCATGACGTTGAAGCCGGATTCCAGCGCATCACCTGCCGTGAATGCGTCGTAAACCGCGTTATCAACACGCTTCATCATCGAGGTCAGCACTTTGCCCGGGTGCAGGTAGTTCTGGTTGCTGTCGACGCCGATGGACAGCATGTCATTGTCGGCGGCCGTTTGCAGAACGCCCACGCCTGTGCCGCCAGCGGCTGCGTAAACCACGTCAGCGCCTTGGGATTTCTGCGCCAGTGTCAGCTCGGAGCCTTTGACCGGGTCGTTCCATGCGGCAGGTGTTGTGCCCGTCATGTTGGAAAGAACAGTGATGTCTGCATTGGCCGCTTTTGCGCCCTGTGCATAACCACAAGCGAAGTTACGGATCAGCGGGATGTCCATGCCGCCGATGAAACCGATGGTGCCGGTTTTGGAGGCCATTGCCGCAGCCATACCAACGAGGTAGGAGCCCTGCTCTTCAGCGAAAACAACCGAGCGCACGTTTGGTGCGTCAACGACCATGTCGATGATCTGGAACTTGGTGTCCGGATAGTCGCCAGCCACTTCTTCAAGTGCTGTGGCGAAGGCGAAACCAGCCATGACGATCGGATTGTTGCCGTTTTCGGCAAAGCGGCGCAGCGCCTGTTCACGCTGGGCGTCCGACTGTAACTCGACCTCATCAAACGAGCCGCCGGTTTCATCTGCCCAACGCTGTGCGCCGGTGAAGGCAGATTCGTTGAAGGATTTGTCGAACTTGCCGCCAAGGTCGAAAATGATTGCAGGTTGCGCGAGTGCCGCGCCAGCCGACAGTGCCATTACAGCCGTCGCGCCAAGCATTTTATGCATAAGGGTCATAAGGTTAGTCTCCCAGGTCTTTGGTTATTGAGGGGAGTGCACCTTGCCTTCCCCCCGAAAGCCGAGCCGATCTTTGTCGGTTCATTGACAGATAAGGCCCTGATGGCGCGCGCGGGTCAACCAGTTTTCTGGAGAGGGGTGTTAATTTTGACCGATTGGTCAATTTGTATGGGCGTTACGTGATGGAGTGAGGGGTCAAAGTGCGCGGCGCAGCACATCTGCGCCCACTTTGGTTCCGTCGCCGCGCCGGTAGTAGGCTGGTCTATGCCCTGATGCGTGGAATTTATTTTTAAAATACAGTGACTTGGCGGCAACATTGTCTTCAGCCACTTCAAGAAATACCCAAAGTGCCCCACGCAGGTGCGCGGCGCTTAAAAAGGCATCAAGCTGGATCTGGGCTAGCCCTTGTCGCGTCAGATCGGGGTGGGTGGCAAGGGTGAGCACCTCTGCCTCGTCGCCGATCACCCGTCCGAGCACAAATGACTTTGCGTCACCACAAAGAATCACACCTGTTTGGTCCAGAAGGCTGGCAAATTCGTCCTCTGACCAAGGCCGCGTATCGGCAAATGCCGCCGCATGTGTTTGCGCAAGAGCGGCGGCGGTCATGGCAGGATCACGGGTGCCGGATCACGTGGTGGGGCGGCGTCAGCGTCGCGCACATAAAGCGGGGCGGGTGCGCTATGGTGGCCTTGCGCAAACTTGTCAGTTGCGATGCGCACAAGAGTTGGACCGATTTGTGAAAGCTCTGCGGCGACACAAGCGGGCTGGGTGGTCGTGGACAGCAAAGCCCGGAGGGTCTCGGCGCTATCCCCAAGAATTTCCGTATCGTCTGCCAGCGTGAAACCAAAAAGCCCTTGGGCGGTCGGGGTCAGGTGTTCGGCGGGTCCTGTGGCAACCGCGGTGTCAAAGGTTTGCACATAAACGGTGCCGCGAGGCGCCGGCAGGCTGATCAGTTGACGCGCGTGGCCTGTCGGATGCGCGCCGCGCAACAGCTCGAAGCTCGAGACCCCGATCGCGGGGATATCCAGAGCCAGCGCAAGGCCGCGCGCCGCAGAAACGCCGATGCGGATACCGGTAAAGTTGCCAGGCCCGATGCCCACAGCCACCGCGTCGAGGTCGGACCAGTCGTAGCCTTCCTGATCCATCAGGTTTTGCACCATGGGCAACAGTCGCTCGGCTTGTCCTTTCGCCATGTCTTGCGTGATATGCGCGACCTGATCGTCACCCCATCGCAGCGCCACGGCGCAGTGATGGCCTGACGTATCGAGGCCAAGAATAACGGGGTGGATCACGCTTTTGACCATGTCAGCGGTTTGGTGTTGTGTCGGATCAGCACGCCTTTGGCTTCGAGATCAAGCTGCACAGATTTGATCCACCAGCCTGCGGTCGCGCCGTCGGGAAAGTGGTCCTGCGGCAAAAGCGGCAAAACGCCTTGTTTGATCGCGGCGTAGCTCACCGGCCTGGACGATATCACCGCCATCATTGCACCATACATCGCGCCGTATTTTCCGGCGTTCAGTTTGACCTTGTGATCAGGAGCGTTGACGTTTTCGACTTCGATCTTAGGCATGGCTTAGGCCGCGACGGGGCGCACTTCGACCACTTCGGGGATGTAGTGCCGCAGCAGGTTCTCGATGCCCATTTTCAAGGTCAGTGTCGAGGATGGGCAGCCCGCGCAGGCGCCTTGCATGTGCAGGTAGACCACGCCGCGCTCGAAGCCGTGAAATGTGATGTCACCGCCGTCTTGCGCCACCGCGGGGCGGACCCGGGTGTCGAGCAATTCTTTGATCTGTTCGACGATTGCGCCGTCTTCGCCAGAGTGTTCGGCGTGGCCAGAGGCGGGGGCTTGGTTCTCGCCGATCACGGGCTGACCGGACTGGTAATGTTCCATGATCGCGCCAAGGATCGCGGGTTTGATATGGTCCCAGACGACCGCGTCCGCTTTGGTCACTGTCACAAAGTCATTGCCAAAGAACACGCCCGTCACGCTGCCGGTGGCAAAAATGCGCTTGGCCAAGGGCGAGGCTTGTCCCGCCTCAAGCGTCGGGAAGTCAGCGGTGCCCATTTCAAGCACAGTCTGGCCGGGCAGGAATTTGAGGGTCGCAGGGTTTGGCGTGGATTCTGTCTGGATGAACATTGGATCAACCTTTCTATCTAGATACCAGATATGCGCCTGCCGGTGCGTGGCGTCAAGGTTTGGAATGATTCTAAACGTATACGCGTTGACCTGGGGAGGAAGGCCAACGCGATAATTTCAGTCGAGCGGTTGAAGGGTCTGCTTACTGGTTGATGGTCAGGGTCTTGGTTGCAACGGCCTGACCGTTCACTTCCAAAACAGCAATGACGTCGCCTGCGACGACGCGGTCAGCATTGATTTCAACGCTTGGGTTTGCACCAGCTTTTACCGCTGTCTTACCAACCAAAGTGCCCTGAACGCCCGCGGAGTAGTTGTAGATTGCGAGCACACCGTCGCTGTCTGATTGAACGTAACCAATCTCGAGGACGGGACCGTTGTTGATCGCGTTGCCGGCCTCAAAGAAGCTTCCAGCGGAAGCGGCAGATGCGAATGACGCCGTCGCAGCAACAGTTGCAGCGATGAGTGCGAGGGTCTTGAGTGACATAGTTTCTACCTTTCTAAGGTGTTGATTTGTTTGCGATTGCGACGATTGCCGCTTTCGGTGATTGAGAGATGAGGCATCCGGTGATGATCCGAAAGGGGGCGGGGCGTCACGAAAAAGAGACGCGATTGTGATCGTAGTGACCTCTTGAAATCGCAGGTCGTCGGGGCGTGGCGCGCGTTGGTTTTTTATGCACATTGGCCCTGCGCGCTTGCATGGAAACTTGGGTTTTCCACGGTGGTTTGAGGCGCTGATGCAGGCTCTGCCAATTTCCGTCGTTCACGATTTCACCGTCGGCGCAAAAGCGTGATCAGAATTTTTTTGTGTTTATGTCTGCCCGATCGCGGCGCTGTGAGCGCGGGGCGCGATGGCGGGTATCAAAACGCACAAAAAAACGGCGCGAACGCCGTTGGTTTTTGCCGGTCATAGGGATGCGACGGTTTCAGGTGATCGCTTCGAGGCGCTCTTTGGACAGGTCCTCGGGGACGATCGTCACCGGAACGGGCAGTGTGCCGGCCTGACGCGACAGCGCGGTGACAAGCGGTCCGGGGCCTTTGTTATCACTTGCAGCACCCAGAACCAGCACCCCGATATCGGAGTCTTCATTGATTTGTGCCATGATTTCTGTGAGCGGCTCACCTTCGCGGATCACCAGTTCGGGGTCCACGTTTTGTTTGTCCCGCATCCATTTGGCAAAGACTTCGAAGTGGACTTCAATGCGCTCGCGGGCTTCGGCGCGCATGATTTCGGACACGCCAATCCAGTGATTGAACTCATCTGGCGGAATGACGCAAAGCACGGCAACGCCGCCACCAGAATGTGCCGCCCGCATTGCGGCAAAACGCATCGCGTTCAGGCATTCCCGACTGTCGTCCAGCACCACCAAAAACTTGCGCATCATCGTCCCCTTGTTTTGGCCGATAGTGCAGGAAGGCGGGCAAGCTGGCAACTGGTGATCGTCAGGCCAGTGCCACGAGGGCTGCGACGTCAAGGCGGGCATTGGACATTGCAAGTGTGCCATCAGAGCCGCGCGGCCATTGCGCCATGGGTTTATCGACGTAGAGCTCGACGCCGTTCTGGTCTGGGTCACGCAGATAGACCGCCTCGGAAACACCATGGTCTGCCGCCCCGTCCAGCGCGTAACCCGCGTCCAGAACCCGTTTGATAACCGCGCCCAAAGACGCCCGATCGGGGAACAGAAATGCAGTGTGATACAGCCCCGTGTGCCCTGCGGGGGGCGGGGTTGCGCCAAGGCTTTCCCATGTGTTCAACCCGATGTGGTGGTGGTAGTCGCCCGCCGCCAGAAAAGCCGCTTGCGCGCCATAGCGTTGGGTGACGTGAAAGCCCAAGACATCGGCGTAGAATGTGATGGCTTTGCCAAGGTCGGATACTTTCAGGTGGACGTGCCCGATGCGCGCGGTTGCTGGTGCAGACATGGTGATCTCCTTTGTCGCTATGATCGCAATCTAGCAACAAAGCGGTGCGCACATAAGTGGCGCAAGATCACATGTGATGTGCATTTATGCTGCTTAACTGCGCAGCATCCCCACGATATCGTAGGTTTTGCGCAGAACTGGTGCCGCGATGTCGCGCGCCCGCACAGCCCCATCACCCAATATGCGGTCGATTTCGGCGGGGTCGGACATCAGGCGCGCCATTTCGCCCGAGATCGGCGCGAGTTTCGCCACTGCCAGATCGGCCAGTGCGGGCTTGAAACGGCCCCATTGCGCACCGGCGTATTCGGAGATGACATCGGCCGGGGTCACGTCGTTCAGGGCGGCATAGATATCGACCAAATTGCGCGCTTCGGGCCGGCCCGCCAAGCCCGCGACAGTGTCTGGCAACGGGTCGGCGTCTGATTTCGCTTTCTTGAATTTCTTGGCGATTTTGTCGGCATCATCGGTCATATTGATGCGTTCCATATCGCTTTCCCCGGATTTCGACATCTTTTTGGTGCCGTCGCGCAGGTTCATCACGCGGGTTGCGGGGCCGTCGATGACGGGGGTCGTTTCGGGGAAAAAGTCGACTTTGTAGTCGTGGTTGAATTTCTTGGCGATGTCGCGTGTCAGCTCGACATGTTGTTTCTGGTCCTCGCCCACCGGCACATGGGTCGCGTGATACAGCAAGATATCAGCGGCCATCAGCGCAGGATAAGCGTAGAGACCCAGAGAGTGTTTTTCGGCGTTTTCGCCGGCTTTGTCCTTGAATTGGGTCATCCGGTTCATCCAGCCGACGCGGGCCACGCAGTTGAAGATCCAGCCAAGCTCGGCGTGGGCAGAGACCTGGGACTGGTTGAACAGGATCGATTGGGTCGGATCAAGGCCCGCCGCAAGATAACCTGCGGCGACTTCGCGGGTTGCATTGGCCAGTTCGGCGGGGTCCTGCCAAACCGTGATCGCGTGCATATCCACCACGCAATAGATGGTTTCCATCTGGCCCTGCATCCCGACAAAGCGTTTGATCGCGCCAAGGTAATTGCCAAGCTGCAAGCCGCCCGACGGTTTGATGCCCGAGAAAACGCGCGGTGTAAAAGTGGTCTGTGTCATATGGTCAGTCCGGTCTGGATATTCATGTCGTATCGGCTTACCCATGCACAAGCTGTCCGTCAACTTCAACCGCCCCAAGGATGACCGCAATGCAATCCCAAGCCGCTGTAAACCCGATCCCACCTGTTATTGTGCTATTGTGCCTGATTGTTGTGGGCGTGGAGCTGGTTTTGACGGCGGCGGGTGCGGGCATGATTGGTGGCGCGCAGGGCATTGGCTGGCGTATCGCGGCGATGCAGGACTACGGGTTTTCGCCTGTGGTGCTGGACCGTGTGATCGCTGTCGGTGATACCAGTTTTGGTCTGCTCAAACGCTTTGTGACCTACGGGTTTGTGCATGGCAGTTTTACCCAAGCGCTGTTTGCGGCGGCGTTATTGTTGGCGCTGGGCAAGTTTGTGGGGGATGTGTTTCGCGCGACCTCGGTGCTGATCGTGTTTTTCGGCTCGTTGATTATTGGCGCGGTGGTGTTTGGTATTTTTGTCGATGGCAATACGCCGCTGCTGGGGATTTACCCTGCGGTCTACGGGTTGATCGGGGCCTATACCTATATTCTTTGGACGCATTTGGGGGCGAACGGGCAAAGCCAGGTTCAGGCGTTCAAACTGATCGGGGTATTGTTGGGGCTACAGTTGGTGTTCGGGCTGATTTTTGGCAATAACCCTGCGTGGATTGCAGAATTGACGGGCTTTGTTTTTGGGTTTGGCATCTCGGTTGTCGTGGCACCGGGGGGCTGGACTGCTTTGGTGGCCAAGTTGCGTGAACGGTCCTAGCGCCGCATCGCCCGTTTGAAGTCGCGCAACTGGAACGCGCCAATCATCTGTCCGATGCCGAAATAGCTGATGATGCCGGTGCCGACCAGGACCAGCAGTGCCAGATACCGGACCGTCGCCATGCCCAAGAAGGGTGTGAGCAGCGCAGAGGCTGCAAGCAGGCACAACGCCATACCGCCCGAGGCCGTGATGATCCGCCAGAGCCGGACCCGGAACCGTGCGTCAAAGCGGGCCGCCTCGCCCATATTGCGCGAGCCGGTATAGAGCATCACAACCATCGCCCAACCCGTTAATGATGTGCCGATGGCGGCGGCTGTAAAGCCGATAACGGGTGACAATCCAATGGCCAGTGCCGCATTCAGCAGCATCGCGGCCAGCGCGAAATAGAACGGGCGCTTGGTGTCTTCGCGCGCGAAATAGAGCGGTTGCAGGGTTTTTTGTAAAACGAACGCAGGCAGGCCCAAGCCGTAAATCGCGACGGCAAGGGCGGTCTTGGCGGTGTCGTCGGCGGTGAACGCGCCACGCTCGAACAGCACCGACACCAGCGGCAGGGGGATGACCATCAGGGCCGCAGCCGCAGGAATGGTCAGCGCGAGGCTCAATTCGCTGGCGCGGTTGAACGCGTCTTTGCCGCCCGCCTCGTCGCCCGCCCGCAAGCGCCGCGACAGGTCGGGCAGTAACACGACCCCGATGGCGATCCCCACAACGCCCAAGGGCAGTTGATACAAGCGGTCTGCATAGTTGAGCCATGCGACAGCGCCGTCGAAATAGCTGGCAACCTGGCGGCCAACCAGCAGGTTGATCTGCACCACACCACCGGCAAGGGCGGCAGGGGCGGCGATCAGTGCCAGTCGTTTGAGCGCGGGGGTCATTTTGGGCAGGCCAAGGCGCATCGAGAAGCCGGCGCGCGCCGCGGCGATCCAGACCAGCCCCAATTGTGCGAGGCCGGCAACCGGCACCGCAATGGCAAGCCAGTCGCCGACATACAGGCGCACTGCGTTTTCCGCACTCTGTGTTGCGCTCTCGCTCCATGTCCAAACGATTGCGGCCATGATCATAAATCCGATGAAAATGACGTTGAGCAACACTGGCGCGGCGGCGGCGGCCACAAACCGGCCCGTTGCGTTCAACACGCCCGAAAGCAGCGCTGACAGCGAGATGAACAAGATATAGGGAAAGGCAATCCGCCCGTAGTAGACCGCCAGATCAAAGCGGGTGTCGCCGAGAAAGCCGCTGGCCATTGCCGTGACCAGAAGCGGCATGAAGATGATGCCCACGACCGTAAAGATCGTCAGGATAAACGTCATGCCGACAAAGGCGTCTTGCGCGAATTTCAGCGCGTCGTCACCTGCCTCTAGTTTCTTGGAAAACATCGGCACAAAGGCCATGTTAAACGCGCCTTCGGCAAAGAACCGGCGAAACAGGTTGGGCAGAGAAAATGCCACCAGAAATGCCTCTGCGATGGGACCGGTGCCCAGGTAGCTGGCAATCATGATATCACGCACAAACCCCATCAGGCGGCTAAGTAGCGTCCAGATGCCGACGGTGAAGAACCCTGCCATCAGGCGGATCGGTTTCATGTATGCGCCCTCTCGGCGCCTTGGGCTATCGCATCGCGCAATTTGCGTTCAAGCGCTTTGCATTTTTCTTCAGAGTGGAATTTCAGGCCCACCATGTCTTTGACGTAAAACGTATCCACGACCTGTTCTCCGAATGTCGCAATGACTGCACTGGCGATATAGACGTGGTTATGTGCAAGTGTGCGTGTGAGATCAAACAGAAGTCCGGGCCTGTCGCGGGTATCGACCTCGATGATGGTGTAGATTTCAGAGCCTGTATTGTCGAAGGTGATATGGGTCGGCACGCGGAAGGCGCGTTCGCGTTTCTTGATCTTGTCGCGGTCTTTGAGCGCCTCACCGGCTACAACTTCACCGCGCAGGGTGCGGCTGATCATCTGGCGCAAGCGGGGCAGGCGCGCGGCCTCATAGGGGTGCCCTTCGGCGTCTTGCAGCCAGAAAACGGCGGTGGCATACCCGTCTTTTGAGGTATAGGTGCGCGCGTCAACCACATTGGCCCCGACCAGCGCCAAAGCCCCCGTCATCCGGCTAAACAGGCCCGGATGGTCAACCATCGCAAGACAGGCGCGGGTGGCATCGCGGTCTTCGTCCAGCATCATGTCGATACTGATTTCACTGTCGTCCATGTCCCGCAAGAGTTGCGCAAATATCGCGTGCGTCGCCACGGGCAATCCTTGCCAATAGGGGCCGTAGTGGCGGCCGGTCTCAAAGCGCAGGTCCTTGGCAGGCCAATCGACAAGTGCTGCGCGCAGGGCCCGTTTCGCCTCTGCCTCGCGGGTGTCGCGGTTGAGCGCTTCCAGCCCGTTTTCCAACGCGTCGCGGGTCGCTTTATACAGGTTGCGGATCAGCACCGCCTTCCAGTTGTTCCATGTGTCCGGACCAACGCCGCGGATATCGCAAACGGTCAGCACGGTCAGCAGGTCAAGCCGTTCCACCGATTTCACCGCTTTGGCAAAGTCGCGCACGGTGCGCGGTTCCGAGATATCGCGTTTCTGGGCCACGTCGGATAGCAAAAGGTGATTGCGGATCAACCATTCGACGGTGTCACAGTCTTTCTTGGACAGGCCCAGACGCGGGGCCACCTGACGGGCGATTTGGGCCCCGAGGATAGAGTGGTCTTCGGGCCGCCCCTTGCCGATATCATGCAGCAGCAGCGCCACATAAATCACTTTGCGGTTCACACCGCGCTTCAGGATCGACGAGGCGACGGGCAATTCTTCGATCAGTTCTTCGCGCTCGATGCGGGCAAGGTGGCTGATGCATTGGATCGTGTGTTCGTCCACGGTGTAATGGTGATACATGTTGAA
Source organism: uncultured Rhodobacterales bacterium (assembly GCA_963976475.1). GTDB lineage: Bacteria > Pseudomonadota > Alphaproteobacteria > Rhodobacterales > Rhodobacteraceae > Yoonia. Next base: position 40,443 of record CAXBKX010000016.1, on the reverse strand, counting down.
TTGCATCATCGCCACAATGGGGGCGAATTCGGGGATAAACGCCCCCAGAATGCCCAGCTCGTTCATGCGCCGCAGCCCCCGTTCGGGGTTGCCATGTTTGATCATCGTCTCAAGGAACAGCTTGTTGGCGATTTTGCTGTGGCACATGTCATCGTCGATCAGGTGCAGGTTTGCAGACAGCAGACGCATCGCGTCGGGGTGCAGCAATGTGCCTGTGCGCAGCGCCTCTTCAAAGATGCGCAGCAGGTTGATCGGGTCTTTGAGGAATGCTTTTGGATCAGCCACAGTCAGGCGGTTTTGCAAAATCGCATAAGGCGGCTTTGCAGATTTGCGCCGTTTGAACAGACGGGTCAGCATCGGTTCTGGCTTGGTAAAGGCGGCCTCTTGCGCGGTCAAAAAGATGCGGGTCAATTCGCCGACTTGGGTGGCGCGGCGAAAGTAGTCTTGCATGAAATGCTCGACCGCGCGCCGTCCGTCCCCATCGGCATAGCCCATGCGCGCGGCGACCTCGACCTGCATGTCAAAGGTCAGTTGATCCATCGGGCGCCGGGCCAGCAAGTGTAAGTGACAGCGCACCGCCCAAAGAAAATCTTCGGCTTTGCGAAAGGTCTGGTATTCCTCGGCGGTAAACACCTTGCTTTTGACGAGCTCGGAAGCCTCTTTGACACCGTTCACATATTTCCCGATCCAGTAGAGCGATTGCAGGTCGCGCAGCCCGCCTTTGCCCTCTTTGACGTTGGGTTCAACCACATAGCGTTGGCCGCCCTGCTTGCGGTGCCGCTCTGCGCGCTCATCGAGTTTGGCTTCGATAAAGTCGGCCGCAGTGGATTGGAACAGGTCCTTCCACAGCTTTTTACCCAGATCACGCGCCAAGCCCGCGTCACCGGCAAGATAGCGGTATTCAACAAGGCTGGTGCGGATTGTGTAATCGTCGGTGGCAAGGCGCAGGCAGTCTTTGATCGTGCGGCTGGCGTGCCCGACCTTCAACTTCAGATCCCACAGGATATAGAGCATCGATTCGATCATGCTTTCGGCCCAAGGGGTGATTTTATAGGGCGTCAGAAACAGCAGGTCGACATCGGACTGCGGCGCCATTTCGCCGCGTCCGTAGCCGCCCACGGCGATCAGCGACAGGCGCTCGCTTTCGGTCGGGTTGGGCAGCGGGTGCAAATAAGTGGTGGCGACATACAGAGTTTCACCGACCAGTTGATCGGTCAGATGGCTATAGGCGCGGGTTGTGGGGCGGGCGTCAAACGGGGCCGCTTCGAAGGCCGCCTGAATTGCGTCGCGCCCGACTTTCTGGGCGGCAGTCAGGATATCGACTGTCGCACGCCGGATGTCGCGCGGATCGATAAGCGTGGCGATAGCCGCGTCAATGGCGCTGCGCGTTTGCACAGCGTCAAAAATAGACGACGCCGGACAAATCAGATCGTCCGGCGCGGTCATGTTTGTATCGTTAGGCGCGGGTTTAGAAACCTGCGCGACCGAAGCTTCTTGGGGCTTGTTCAAGGACGACCACCTGATTGTTGCTGATTGTCGCGACCGCCAGGCCGCGCTCGTTGAGCCCGTTTGGCAGCAAGCGGAAGATGCCCGCCGTGCCTTGGAACCCTTGCGGTGAGGTGAGCGCCTGCTTGGTCAACGCATTGGTATTGCCTGCGGCCACAAGTGCGCCAATGGCTGCGATCCCGTCATAGGCAAGCCCGGCAAGCGGGTGTGGCTGTGCGCCGTAGGCGGCGGCATATCTGCTCGCGAACAGGTCGGACATGCGTTGGTCTGGCAAGGCAAACAACCCGCCTTGCAACCCCGGAAGAGCCATTGCTTGGGGTGCCGCGTTCCAGCGGGTCAACCCGATATAACGTGTTGTGGCAGGGTCAATGCCTGCTTCTGGCAGGGATGTCGCCAGAATGGGCAGGTCGGCGTTTACACCGGCGGTCATAAATACCGCGTTTGCGCCACCCGCTTTTGTTGCCGCCGCGATGCGCCGGGTTGCCGAAACGACCCCTTGCTGGGACAGCGGATAAGATTCAATACCCGCGACTTGCCCGCCGTTTGCACGCACTGCCGTGGCAATCGCATCGCGCCCGACCTGGCCTTGCAGGTCATCGCCGTGCACGATCATGTAGCGGCTAATGCCCTGGCCTTGGGAATATTGCACCAAGCGGTTGGCGGTGTTCTGGAAGGTCGCCCCCAACACAAAGACGTTGCCGCCCGCGATGGACGGGTTGTTGGAGAATGCCAGCACGTTCACATTGCGCGCTGCAACCGCGACCCCTGCGGCATTGGCCGCTTCGGCGAAAAGGGGCCCCAGAATGATCTTGGCCCCGTTGTCAACGGCCCGACTGGCCACAGCGCCGGCCTGCACCGGATCGGCCCCTGTGTTATAGATGCGCAGATCGATATTGACGCCGTTCAGATCAGAAATTGCCAGACGCGCCGCGTTTTCCAGATTGGTCGCAAGCAGGCTGTCGCTGCCGGTCTCGGACCCGCCGGGGATCAGCAAGGCGACCTGAACGGCGGCTGCGGGGTCAATGCGCCGCCCGGTATTGTCGTTGGTCCCGACCACACCGACAGGCACACAGGCCGACAGCCAGAACGCCGACAGCAGGATAAAAACGCGCGCGACCGTCTTGCGGGCACTGGATAAACTGGCAAACATGGATAAAACTCCCTTAAGTATGGCGCGACCTTTTCCGATGGCGGTGCGTCCGTCCATGGGTCATCACTTGGGGACCATATTAATGTCTTAGCCACAAGGGTCCAGCAATGAATTTCATGACCAAGCCGCTGACTGCCGGTCTTTATTTCGTCGCAACCCCGATCGGGTCGGCGCGAGACATGACTTTGCGCGGGCTTGATATCCTTGCTTCTGCCGATTTGATCGCCGCAGAAGACACCCGCACGGCGCGTAAACTGATGGAAATTCACGGGGTTCCGCTAAATGGTCGGCAGGTTGTGGCGTTTCACGATCATACCGGCGACGGGGCGACCAAGCGGTTTGTGGATGCGATAAAAGCGGGTAAATCGGTGGCCTATGTGTCAGAGGCCGGCACGCCACTGGTTGCCGATCCGGGCTATGAGATGGGCCGCGCGGTGATTGCCGCAGGACTGCCCGTGACGACGGCACCGGGTGCCTCGGCGGTTTTGGCGGCGCTGACGGTCTCGGGGCTGCCCACCGACCGTTTTGCCTTTGTCGGGTTTTTGCCAAGCGCCAAAGTGCAGCGCGAGACCGAGATTGCGCTGTTGCGCGACACGCCGTTCACGTTGGTATTTTATGAAAGCCCCAAGCGCGTTAGCGATATGTTAAACAGCCTGCGCGATGTTCTGGGTGGCGAGCGGCAAGCGGTGGTTTGCCGCGAGTTGACCAAGAAATTCGAGGAAACCCGGCGCGGATCACTGGATGATCTTTGCGCCGCTTTTGATGGCCGCGCGGTGAAAGGCGAATTGGTCGTGCTGGTGGGCCGCGAGGGGGCCACGGACGTGGCCGAAATGGATGTGACCGATGCGCTGCGCGAGGCGATGAAAACGATGCGCGTGAAAGATGCGGCCACGCTGGTGGCGGGTGCGCTGGGCTTGCCGCGCAGGCAGGTCTATCAGGTGGCCTTGGGGCTGGGAGAGGACGATTGACCGGACAAACCAGTTATCACGCCGGGCGCGTCGCCGAAGATATTGTTGCACGCGACTATATCGACCGGCACCATACGCTGGCGGCGACACGGTGGCGCGGTGCAAGTGGCGAGATTGATTTGATCCTGCGCAAAGGCGCGCTGGTGGTGTTTGTCGAAGTAAAGAAAAGCAGCAGCTTTGCGCGTGCAGCAACGCGGTTGGGGCGCAGGCAAATGGACCGATTGGTCGGGGCCGCGTCGGAATTTATCGCGCAAGAACCCGACGGCCAGTTGACCGATATGCGCTTTGATCTGGCGATGGTCGACGGGCAGGGCTGCGTTGAAATTATCGAAAATGCATTTGCAGAATCGTAACGCCGGTTGAAGACGGCGCGCGTCTGGGCCATGTATCACACCAGCATATCATTTCTAAGGGTCCGTCATGTCGTTGAAAGTTGCCATTCAAATGGACCCGATCGGTCCGATCAATATCGACGCGGACAGCACGTTCCGCATTGCCCTAGAGGCACAAGCGCGCGGGCATAGTCTGTTTTACTACACGCCCGATATGTTGGCCTATCAAGAAGGGCGGGTCACGGCGCGCGGGTGGCCGTTGACGGTGCAGCGGGTCAAAGGCGACCATTTCACATTGGGCGACGAGGTCGAGGTGGATCTGGCCGATTTTGATGTTGTGTGGCTCCGCCAGGACCCGCCGTTTGACATGGGCTATATCACCACGACCCATATTCTGGATATGATCCACCCAAACACGCTGGTCGTGAACGACCCGTTCTGGGTGCGCAACTATCCTGAAAAACTGCTGGTGCTGAAGTTCCCCGACCTGACGCCGCCCACGATGATTGCGCGTGATCTGGAGACGCTGAGAGCGTTTCGCAAACGCCACGGTGATGTGATCCTCAAGCCGCTTTATGGCAATGGTGGCGCGGGTGTATTCAAGTTGAATTATGCCGACAGCAATCTTGCGTCGCTGCACGAGATGTTCAGCGGCATCAATCGCGAGCCGCTGATCATGCAAAAATTCCTGCCAGATGTGTCCAAAGGCGACAAGCGGGTGATCTTGATTGACGGCGAAGCTGTGGGTGCGATCAACCGTGTGCCCGCGACGGGTGAAACGCGCTCGAACATGCATGTGGGCGGGCGGCCTGAAAAGGTTGATCTGACCGACCGCGACCGCGAGATTTGTGCCGCCATCGGGCCATTGTTGCGCGAAAAGGGTCAGGTTTTTGTCGGCATCGATGTGATCGGCAATTGGTTGACCGAGATCAACGTGACCTCGCCCACCGGCTTGCAAGAGTTGGAGCGGTTCGACGGCATCAATGTGACCGCCAAAATCTGGGAAGCGATCGAGCGGCGGCGCGGCTGATATGGGCCAAAGTCTTGCCTTGCGCATGGCGACCTGGGGTGCGCGACGTTTTGTGCGCCCCATGTTGGCGAAAACCGGCACACCCGAAAAGGCGGATGCGAGTTTTGCGCGCGCGGCCAAGGTGATGTTTCGCACGCCGCCTTTTATGTGCCACCTGACCGAAACTGTGGCAGGCCGGACGGTGCATTGGATCAGTGTCGGGGCCGCGCGCCCGCGAAAAATAATCCTGTATTTTCATGGCGGTGCCTATCTTTCGGGCAGTGGTGCGACGCATCGGGGCATGTTGGGGCGCATTGCCAAACTGTCGGGTGTGCGGGTCTGCGCGCCCGATTACCGCCTGTTGCAAGAGGCGCCGTTTCCCGCCGCCTTTGATGATGCGGTTGCGGGGTGGGATATGTTGATCGCGCGCGGCTATGACCCGCGTGACATTATCCTTGGCGGTGATAGCGCGGGGGGCGGGTTGATGCTGGCGCTTTTGGCGCATTTGAGCCAGCGTGGCATGGGCCCTGCGGGCGCGTTTACTTTCTCGCCTTGGACGGATTTGACATTATCGGGCGATACGATCGGTTGTAAATCAGAGGCGATTTTACCAGTGGCGCGCATGTCCGAAACGGTTGAATTGTTCCTTGATGGTGCCGCGGCGGACGACCCGCGCGCATCGCCATTATTTGCAGATTTTGTCGCACCGCCGCCGGTCCTGATCCAGGTTGGCACCGGCGAGGCACTGGCCGACGATGCGCGTCGGATGGCCAAGACGCTTGCGGCGGCGGGTGGTCAGGTGGACTTGCAAGAGATCGCGACTGATCTGCATGTCTTTCAAATTCTTGATGGCTGGGTGCCAGAGGCACGCGGTGCGTTGACGCAAGTGGCGGCCTTCGTTCAGACTTCTTTGGACAGCGCCAAGCGGTAGCTGACGGCCTCGGCCACATGGGGTTGATGCACGGTGTCGGATCCTTCCAGATCGGCGATTGTGCGGGCGACGCGCAGCACACGGTGATAGCCACGCGCCGAGAGCCCGAACCGTTCGGCCACGCGGGTCAATAGCGCGCGCCCTTCGGCATCCGGCGTGGCGTATTGTTCCAATATTTGCCCTTCGGCGTCGGCGTTCACCCGCACAAGGGCGCTTGCGGCGTAGCGGTCGGTTTGGGCCTGTCGGGCCTTGGCGACGCGGGCCGCGACAAACGCGGAGCTTTCTCCGCTTTGCGGCAGGTCCAGATCGGTGAAGGCCACGGGCGGCACTTCGACGCGCAGATCAAATCTGTCCATCAATGGCCCAGATATGCGCCCCATGTAATCTTCGCCGCAAATCGGAGCACGTGAACAGGCGCGCGCGGGGTCGGTCAGGTAGCCGCATTTGCAGGGGTTGGCGGCGGCAACCAGCATGAACCGGCAGGGGTATTTCACATGGGCATTGGCGCGAGCGACGATAACCTCGCCAGTTTCGATGGGTTGGCGCAGGGTTTCAAGCACGGTGCGCGGAAATTCGGGAAATTCGTCCATGAACAGCACGCCGTTATGCGCGAGGCTGATTTCGCCGGGCTTTGCGCCGCGCCCGCCGCCCACGATTGCCGCCATCGACGCGGTGTGATGCGGTTCGCGAAACGGGCGTTCGCGGTTGATCCCGCCCTCGTCCAGCAGCCCTGATACCGAGTGGATCATCGAGGTTTCCAAGGCCTCCGTGGGGGTGAGTGGCGGCAAAATGCCCGGAATGCGCGCCGCCAGCATGGATTTCCCCGATCCCGGAGAGCCGACAAGCAACAGGTGGTGCCGTCCGGCGGCGGCGATTTCAAGGGCGCGTTTGGCGCGTTCCTGACCTTTCACCTCTGACAGGTCGCGGGCGCGCGCGGGCCCGCGCACCTCACCGGGTTCCGAGGGGGCCAGAACCGATTTTCCGTTGAAGTGGCGGATCACGGCGGCCAGGCTGCGCGGTGCTATGACGCGGGCGTTGCCGACCCAAGCGGCCTCTGCGCCGCAAGCGTGCGGGCATAACAGTTGGCGGTCTTCGGTCGCGGCGGCCATCGCGGCGGGCAATGCGCCGACCACGGCCACCAGATCGCCGTTGAGCGAGAGTTCCCCCAAGGCCACGGTGCGCGCGGCGTCATCTGCGGGAATAATGTCGAGGGCTGCCAGTAGCGCAAGGGCGATGGGCAGGTCGAAATGCGAGCCGATTTTGGGCATATCGGCAGGTGACAAGTTGATCGTGATCCGCTTGGACGGTAGCGCGATTTGCAGCGCCGACAGCGCCGAGCGTACCCTTTCGCGGGCCTCTGATACCGCTTTGTCGGCCAGTCCCACGATGGTGAACGCGGGGATACCGGGCGTCACGGCGCATTGCACCTCGACGATGCGCGCCTCAATACCTTCAAAGGCGACCGTATATGCCAGCGCCGTCATGCAGCCCCCCGTACTTTCAACTTGGTTAACGGGTAGCGGGTGCCGGTTTACGAATGGTTAACAAGCGTTAAAGCAGCGCCATGAATTGCGGCCAAGCAGCAGGATCATTCACGGTTTTGTCGCGGCAAAAGGCGTTGCAAAACCCGAAAATACGCCCATCCGTTTGCAAAAGATGGCTGACCGGCTTGCCCGAGTAAGGGCAGGTGGCATTTTCGGGCGTGCCTGTCTCAATAGCACGGGCCGCGATCAGGTCGGGAATCGGCCAAGCAGCGCGCTCCAGACCAGGGGCATAGGGAAAGGGGTCGTATGTCACGGTCTGACCCATCGCACGCCATTGCCGCAGCGAGGTTTCGGCCAAGGTGGTGTCGATATAGGCCTGTGTAGCGGCGCTGACATCCAATCCATAGGTCGTCATGCGGCACGCGATCGGGGCATAGAAAACATCAGCCAATGAATAGGCACCAAATAACCAAGGCCCGTTTGCGCCGTGTCGCAGGCGCGCCATGTCCCACAGATATGTGATTCGTGCGACGTCTTGTTTCACAGCGTCCGAGGGCGCAAATCCAACCCAAGTGTTCGCCATATTATTGGGGCATTCGCTGCGCAACGCGCCAAAACTCCCGTGCATTTCGGCCACCATCGAGCGCGCCAAGGCACGGGCCGCAGGGTCGCGTGGATAAAGGTCAAGCGTGGGATGTGCCTCGACCAATGTTTCGGCCATCGCCAAACTATCGGTCAGGACGTGACCCTGCGGTGTTTTCATCGCGGGCACGGTTTTTGCCGGTGCCAGATGCGCCATATCCGCGGCCATCGTCCCGCGATAAAGGCCGACCATCGGGCAGGCCGAATTTTTCCAGCATCAGCCAGCCCCGCAGTGACCAGCTGCTGAATGTGCGGTCGCCGATATAAAGCTGATAGGTCATGACGGGATGTCCAGTTCGGGTTTTGCAGTCCGCGACGTTTAGCGCGGCCCGCATTTGATCTCCAATGATTTTGGGTGCCCGGCGCATCACCGGATGTGATCGATGCCTGCCTGCGCAGCAAAACTTGACCTGATTTTGATCCGCCCTACGCGGGGCCACGTAATAGCTATGACCAAAACGTTAAAATCGCTGATCAGACCATAAGGGGGTATGACATGGCTGTTGCCGGGACTTTTGACCAAACACATACACGCAAAGCAATGCGCGCAGAGATGCTTGATGCCGAAACCGAATTGGCATTGGCCTATGCGTGGCGCGATCATCGTGACGAACAGGCGCTGCACCGTTTGATCACGGCCTATATGCGCTTGGCGATCTCGATGGCGGGCAAATTTCGCCGCTACGGTGCGCCGATGAACGACTTGATCCAAGAGGCGTCGGTTGGATTGATGAAGGCCGCCGACAAATTCGACCCTGACCGCGGGGTGCGGTTTTCGACCTATGCGGTCTGGTGGATCAAGGCGTCGATCCAGGACCATGTGATGCGCAACTGGTCGATGGTGCGCACCGGGTCCACATCGTCGCAAAAATCGCTGTTTTTCAATCTGCGCCGGGTTCAGGCCCGCATTGAGCGCGAGGCAGCGGCAGAGGGGCGCACATTGGAAACCCATGTGTTGCACGAGCTGATTGCCGCCGAGGTGGGCGTGCCGGTGCAGGATGTGGTGATGATGGACGGGCGCTTGTCGGGCTCTGACTTTTCGCTGAACGCGACCCAATCGGCCGAGGACGAGGGCCGCGAGTGGATTGATGCGCTGGAAGATGACGCCCCGCAGGCCGAGGAGAAAGTTGGCAATAGCCATGACACCGATACGCTGCGCCAATGGTTGTTGACGGCGCTGACCACGCTGAACGAGCGCGAACAGTTCATTGTGCTTGAGCGCAAAATGCGCGACGAGCCACGCACGCTCGAGAGCCTTGGCGGCGAGTTGGGTTTAAGCAAAGAGCGGGTGCGCCAGTTGGAGGCGTCGGCCTTTGGTAAAATGCGCAAATCGCTCGAGGCGCAAGGCCCCGAATTGATGGCGTTTTTGAACTGACCGCCGCACATTGTGTTTCCGGTATGACTTGCCCTAATGTCGGTGCGTAATACCGGAGACAGACAGATGCTGGCCGACAAACATATATTGCTGATTATTGCGGGCGGCGTGGCGGCGTTCAAGTCGCTGGACCTGATCCGCCGTTTGCGTGAACGCGGCGCAAAGGTGACGCCGGTTTTAACCAGGGCCGGGGCCGAATTTGTAACCCCGTTAAGTGTTTCTGCGCTGGCAGGTGAAAAACTGTATCAGGACCTGTTTGATCTGACTGCCGAGGCCGAGATGGGCCATATCGAGCTGTCGCGCGCCGCCGATCTGATCGTTGTGGCCCCAGCGACCGCCGATGTGATGGCGAAAATGGCGGGCGGATTGGCCAATGATCTGGCGTCCACGCTTTTGCTGGCCACCGACAAGCGGGTGCTGGTCGCCCCGTCGATGAATGTGCGCATGTGGGATCATCCCGCGACGCGGCGCAACCTGGCGACACTGATGGCCGACGGTGTGCTGACGGTTGGACCCAATGAGGGCGATATGGCCTGCGGTGAATTTGGCTTTGGACGCATGGCGGAACCGCTCGAGATAGTCGCAGCAATTGACGCCGCACTGGCGGACGGGCCGTTGAAGGGCAAGCATGTGCTGGTGACATCGGGTCCGACCCAAGAGCCGATTGACCCCGTGCGCTATATCGCGAACCGGTCGTCTGGCGCGCAGGGCGCGGCGATTGCGCGGGCCTTGGCGGCACTTGGCGCGGATGTGACGTTTGTGACCGGTCCCGCAGACGTGGCCCCGCCGCAGGGTGTGCATGTGGTCAGGGTGCAGACGGCGGCACAAATGCTGGTGGCTGTGATGGATGCACCCGCAGCGGATGCGGCGGTATTTGCAGCGGCTGTGGCGGATTGGCGGGTGACAAACGCGGGGTCGTCCAAGATCAAGAAAGACGGCAGCGGCTTGCCTGATTTGGCATTTGCCGAGAACCCCGACATCCTTGCGACGGTTTCGCACATGAAAAAGGGGCGCCCGACGCTGGTTGTGGGCTTTGCCGCAGAGACCGACGATGTGATCGCCAATGCCACCGCCAAGCGGCTGCGCAAAGGCTGTGACTGGATCGTGGCCAATGATGTGTCACCTGCCACCTGCATCATGGGCGGGGCTGAAAACGATGTCACGCTGATCATGGCCGACGGGTCCGAGGATTGGCCGCGCATGAGCAAGGATGCGGTGGCCGTCAAGCTTGCCGCGAAAATCGCACAGGTGATTGCATGATCGTGCAGCTTGCATTGGCGGATGGGGCAGATAGCAGCATTGCCTTGCCCGCTTACGCGACGGCGGGGGCGGCGGGGGCTGATGTGCGGGCCAACTTTGCGGACCGCAAAAGCGTGACATTGGCCGCAGGCGCGCGCGCATTGATCCCCACCGGTCTGCGCATGGCGATTGCACAGGGGTTCGAGGTGCAGATCAGACCGCGCTCTGGTTTGGCGCTGAACCACGGGATCAGTATGGTCAATGCGCCGGGCACGATTGATAGCGATTACCGCGGTCCTGTGGGGGTGATTTTGGTGAACATGGGGGATGCGCCGTTTGACGTGACCCATGGGATGCGCATTGCCCAGATGGTGGTGGCCCCCGTGGTGCAGGCGCGGTTTTTGCTTGTGGACGCTTTGGACGCCACGGCGCGCGGTGCGGGTGGTTTCGGGTCGACAGGCACATGATTACCGTTCTTGCGATGATGGCGGTGCTTTGGGGAACCGGCGCTGCGATGGGCACACCCAAACGCGCGCGATGGGTGATGATTTCGGTGCTTTTGGGCGTCGTGATTGCGCTGCAACTGGCCTTGCCAAACGGGCATCCGCTGCGAGAGGCCACAGGCGGCGATGTGCGTTTGTGGCTGATGATCTTTGCCTTTATCGCCATTGGTCTTGGGTATCGCGCGCTGTTGCGCAAGGTCAAGGCGCGCGCGGATGCGGTGCGGGCACCCGGTCCGCAGGACGGCCCGTTTTCGGACATCGAGCTGGACCGCTATGCGCGCCATATCATGCTGCGTGAAGTGGGTGGGCGGGGGCAAAAGGCGTTGAAAGACGCCAAAGTGCTGGTCGTCGGGGCGGGCGGATTGGGCGCGCCGGTGTTGCAATATCTGGCAGCGGCGGGCGTGGGCACGATCGGGGTGATCGACGATGATCTGGTCGAGAACGCCAATTTGCAACGCCAGGTGATCCATACGGATGCGCAGATCGGGCGCGCCAAGGTGCTGTCTGCCGCCGATGCGATGACCGCGCAAAACCCAAATGTGACCGTGCGCCCCTACCAGCGGCGGCTCACCGCCGAAATGGCTACCACGTTGATCGCGGACTATGATCTGGTGCTGGATGGCAGCGACAATTTCGACACGCGCTATGCGGTCAATGCGGCCTGCGCGCAGCTGGGCAAACCCTTGATCGCGGGCGCGCTGACCCAGTGGGAAGGGCAGATCAGCCTATATGATCCTGCGCGCGGCGCGCCGTGCTATGCTTGCATTTTCCCAGATGCGCCTGATCCTGCGCTGGTGCCTGCCTGCGCCGAGGCGGGCGTGGTCGGCCCTTTGCCGGGCGTGATCGGTGCGATGATGGCGCTTGAAACGGTCAAGGAAATCACCGGGGCGGGCGAGGGGCTGCGCGGGCGTTTGATGATTTATGATGCACTTTACGCCCAAATCCGCGTGATTTCCGCCAAGCGGCGCGTCGATTGCAAGGTCTGCGCTGGACTCCACTGAATTGCGCGCCATAGTCATCTCAAACTTATCAACGGGGGACTGATCTGATGAAATTTATAGCGACACTGACTGCTGCGGCCCTGATCGGGACACTTGCCCAAGCCGAAGGTCATTTGCCGGATCTTGACGGCCAACAGATCGTGGTTGTGACTGAAAACGCTTATCCGCCGTTGCAATTTGTCGGCGCGGATGGCGCGGCAGTGGGTTGGGAATATGACGCGATGGCCGAGATCGCCACGCGTCTGAACGCGACGGTCTCATATGAGAATATCAGTTGGGACGCGATGATACCGGCGGTGTCGGAGGCCCAGTTCGACATCGGCATGACCGGCATCACAATCCGCGAAGACCGCGCCGAGGTTGTCGATTTTTCCGATCCCTATATGACATCCGAGATGGTCATGCTGGTGCGCGGTGATGAAGACCGGTTTATGGATGCGGCCACATTCGCGGCCAACCCCGACCTGATGATGGCGGCCCAACCTGGCACGACGCCGTTTTATGTGGGCGTTTATGACGTGCTTGATGGCGACGAGGCCAACCCGCGGATCCAGTTGATGGAAACATTCGGTGCCACCGTGCAAGCGCTGCGCACCGGTGATGTTGATCTGGTGCTGACGGATGGCACAGCGGGCAACGGCTATGTCGCGGCGTCAGACGGGGCGCTGAAAATCGTCGGTGAAAAACTGGGCACAGAGGACTTTGGCTTCATCTTCCCCAAGGGCTCTGATCTGGTCGCACCGATCAATGCGGCGATTGCGGATATGCGGGCGGACGGCACGATCGAGGCGCTCAATACCAAGTGGTTCCTTGATTTCAAGGTGGGCCAATAAGCCGTGCCGGGAATGGCCCTGCCGATGCGCGGGGCCATGTCTGACAGATGATCCCCACATCCCCCGATGATCGCGATTTTCCGTGGTGGCTTTTGGCTGTGCTTGGGCTTGGGCTGTGGATGTTTGCACAGGTTTTGACCGACGAGACCTATGCCGGTGTGCTGGATATTTTGCGCAAGGGGATTTGGACTACGGCCTATGTGACGGTGATCGCTTATGTTTTAGCCTGTGGTCTGGGGTTGATGCTGGCGCTGGCGGGCATGTCGCGCTGGATCGTTTTGCGGCAGGTTGCGCGGTTTTACGTCGAGGTTGTGCGCGGTGTGCCGATCATTGTGCTATTGTTGTATGTGGCGTTTGTGCTGGCACCGGCACTGGTGCTGGCGTGGAATTGGGTCTTGGGTTGGCTCGGGTTTGATCCGATCCGCACACGCGATTTTTCGCTTTTGTGGCGCGCGGTAATCGCGCTGACGCTTGCCTATGCGTCGTTTCTGGCAGAGGTGTTTCGCGCCGGGCTGCAATCGGTCGAAAAGGGCCAGATCGAGGCGGCCAAGGCGCTGGGCCTGAACGGCTGGCAGCGATTGCGCCATATCGTTTTTCCGCAAGCTTTGAGGATGATTTTACCGCCTTTGGGCAATGATTTTGTGGCGATGCTGAAAGATTCCAGCCTTGTCTCGGTGCTGGGCGTGACCGACATCACGCAGCTTGGCAAGGTGACCGCGGCGGGAAATTTTCGCTATTTCGAGACCTATAACGTGGTGGCGCTGGTGTATCTGACAATGACGATCACCCTGTCGATTGCCTTGCGCAATTTCGAGCGCAGAATGCGGCAGCGTTAGGTCAGGGCTGGCCGAACGCGTGCGGGCGACATAGGTTGTGGTCAAAGGAGACTTTTCCATGACCAATCCGCTGTTGTCCGACTGGGACACCCCGTTTCAATTGCCGCCATTCGAGGCGATATCAGACGATGATTTTGCCCCTGCGGTGGAGGCCGCGCTAGAAACAGCGAAGGCAAATATCACAGCCATTGTGCAGACTGCCGACGCGCCGGATTTTGCCAACACGGTTGCGGCGCTGGAAGTGGCCGAAGAGGTTTTGGGCCGTGTTCTGGGCGCGTTTTATACCGTGGCGGGGGCCGACAGTAACCCTGCGCGCGAGGCGTTGCAGCGGGATTTCGCCCCGAAATTGAGTGCTTACGGGTCGTGGGTCACGGAAAATGCGGCATTGTTTGCGCGGGTCGAGGCCTTGTGGGACCAACGTGATGACCTGGATCTTACAGACGAGCAGGCGCGGGTTTTGATGTTGACGCGGCGCGGGTTTGTGCGGGCGGGGGCGCAGTTGCGCGGCGCGGCGGCGGACCGGTTGCGCGACGTGAAATCGCGGCTGTCGGTTTTGGGCACGCAGTTTACCCAAAACCTGCTGGCCGACGAGCGGGACTGGGTCATGCCACTGGATGATGACGGGCTGTCGGGCCTGCCCGATTTTGTGGTTGCGACCGCCAGGGCGGCAGGCAGGGAAAAAGGTGCAGACGGGCCAGTTGTGACCTTGTCGCGGTCCCTGATTGTGCCGTTTTTGCAGTTTTCCGAGCGCCGAGATTTGCGCGAGAAGGCCTATGAGGCGTGGACCGCGCGCGGGGCCAATGCGGGCAAGACCGACAATCGCGCGATTGCGGCGGAAACATTGGCATTGCGGGCCGAGCGGGCGCAGCTTTTGGGCTATGAGAGTTTCGCGGACTATAAGCTGGAGACCGAAATGGCCGGCACACCGGATGCTGTGCGCAAGCTGTTGATGGAGGTATGGACGCCAGCAAAAGCGGCCGCGGAACATGATGCCAAGGCCTTGGAAAGAATGCTGCATTCTGATGGCTGGGACGGGCCGTTGCAGGCGTGGGACTGGCGGTTTTATAGTGAAAAGCGCCGCAAGGAGTTGCATGATCTGGATGAGGCGGCGTTGAAGCCTTATCTGCAATTGGACCGGATGATCGAGGCGGCATTTGCTTGTGCGACGCGGTTGTTTGGCTTGGAATTTGCGCCAATTGAGGCGCCCAAATACCACGCGGACCTGCGTGTTTGGGAGGTGACGCGCAAGGGCGCGCATGTGGCGGTTTTCATCGGTGATTACTTTGCGCGGGGCTCAAAACGATCCGGCGCGTGGTGTTCTGCAATGCGGTCGCAGCACCGGATGGGCGGTGATATCAGGCCGCATGTGATCAATGTGTGCAACTTTGCCAAGCCCGAAGAGGGCCAGCCTGCGCTGCTGTCATATGACGATGCGCGCACGTTGTTTCACGAGTTTGGCCATGCCTTGCATCAGATGCTGTCGGATGTAACTTATGAGAGCATCAGCGGCACATCGGTGGCACGCGATTTTGTCGAACTGCCAAGCCAGCTGTTTGAACATTGGATGGAAGTCCCTGAAATACTTACGGAATTTGCGACACATGCCAAAACAGAAGAGCCGATGCCCGAGCCGATGTTGCGGCGTATGTTGAAGGCTGCGACCTATGATATGGGGTTTTCAACGGTGGAATATGTGGCCTCTGCGCTGGTGGATCTGGCGTTTCACGAGGGTGCGCCGCCGGCTGATCCGATGCAGAAGCAAGCGCAGGTTCTCGAAGAGATCGGGATGCCGCACGCGATCCGGATGCGCCATGCCACGCCGCAATTTGCCCATGTGTTTGCGGGCGACGGGTATTCATGTGGCTATTACAGCTACATGTGGTCCGAGGTGATGGATGCCGACGCATATGCAGCGTTCGAGGAGGCGGGTGATCCGTTTGATCCGGAACTGGCCAAGCGGTTGGAAGAGACCATTTTATCGTCGGGTGGATCGGTGGATGCGGCAGAGTTATACACGGCCTTCCGGGGGCGGATGCCGGGGGTCGGGGCCTTGTTGAAGGGCCGCGGATTGGCCTGAATACCGGGTATGATCCGCGTATGACGCTTTAGCGCGGGTCGTCGGGGTGTTTTTTGACGCCGACGGGGTCTTGGTGGATCAGCACATCGGCGCGCGGGTAGGCGGCGATGATGGCCCGGCGCAGGGCCGCGCTGATGGCATGGGCCGCGTTGAGGGTTTGGTCGCCGTCAAGCTCAACATGGATATTCACAAAAACGCGGCTGCCTGCGACCCGCGTCTTGAGATCGTGAAACCCGTGCACCCCTGCGAAATTGCCCGCGATCTTTGCGATGCCTGCGATCATCTCGGGGTCGGCCTGTCTGTCCATCAGGGCGTCAAAGGCGGCTTTACCGATCCGCAGCGCGCCGAATGCCAAAAGCAGGGCGGCGGCGAGGGCCACGATACTGTCGATCTGTCCGATCCCGAACCTGGCCGAGGCCCAAAGTGCGATGATAACGCCGATGTTGGGAATCAGGTCGCCGAGATAGTGCAGGCTGTCGGCTTTGACCACGCGGTTGTCGGTCTGTTTGGCGACCCGTCTTTGCCACAGCACAAGACCAAGCGTCAGCACGATGGAAAAGACGATCACGGCGATGCCGCTGGCTTCGCGTTGCGGCAGGCTGACATTATCGGACAGCAGGCGCAGGACGGCAGCGGTGGCGATGACGGTGGCCGAAATCACGATGAAGATGGATTGGCCCAATGCTGCCAGATCTTCGGCGCTGGTGTGGCCGAAGTTATGGTCGTCATCGGCAGGTTTGGCGGCATAGGCGATGGCAATCAGCCCGCCCAGTGACATCATCAGGTCCAGCGCGCTGTCGGCCAGGGTGGCGGCGATAGACAGCGACCCTGTCTGGCCGTAAGCCCAGAGTTTGGCGATCACAAGAACGAGCGCCACCGAGACGGACAAGAGCCCGGCGGAAAGGTTGAGGCGGGTGTCTGGTTTCAGGCTCATGGCTGTTGTTTACCCGCGATCAATGGTCGAGACAAACCCGCCTATTCGAGAATTTCATCGGGCAGAACACCCCAGAGGGCCGATTTTTGTGCCCAGCCGCGGTAGCCGCCTGTGCTAAGTTTGCACCAAGCCGGGCCGCATTGTTCGATTTTGGCGATGACCCCGCGTTCCAGTTCGGCGTTTTCGCGCGCGTTGATGTCGGGTTTTGCCCGCAGGGGTAACATGTCCTGATCCACGATGACGGTGCGTGCGCTCGAAATCATCCGGTAATTCACCCAGCCGCCCTGTCCGTCGCGGTCGATGACCCGCCGCCAGTGCCCGTATTCGGCGACGATTTGCAATGGCATCCCGCGCCGCTGATAGATCCAGTCGATGCGCTGTGTCAGGGAAGGGCCGCGCCGCACGTTTGCTTTGGAGGCATTCATCGAGGCAAACCGCGGGATAGGCATGTTTGTTTCGGGACCTATTGTGGGGGCATTGGACGAAACAGGGGTGGTTTGCCCCGGGGATTGGCCGGTTTCCTGTGCGCTAGCCAAGTTTGCCCAAAGCAGCCCGATACATACCCATTTTCCTAATGAAAACATTGCCTATTCGCCTTTGTCACTGCTCGTTTTGGCGCATCGGTTCTTGTGCCTTGCGTCGCTTTCTTGCAATCTGACAGCCTAGGCGTGATTTGAAAAGCAGGGGAGTGAGTTTCATGGCAGGTAAACGCATGAGTGTTGTTGTGACGCGACGGTTGCCCGATGTTGTCGAGACGCGGTTGTGCGAGCTGTTTGATGTCACGCTGCGAGATGATGATCTGCCGATGACCCGCGATGAGTTGGCGCAAGCGATGCGCACCGCAGATGTGCTGGTGTCGACGATCACCGACCAGATTGATGCGGGGCTTTTGGCGGGTGCCGGAGAGAACCTGCGGTTGATTGCGCAATATGGGGCGGGTGTTGATAATATTGATGTCTCGACCGCAAGGCAGCGCGGCATTCAGGTGTCCAATACCCCCGGTGTGACCACGGATGATACCGCCGATATGGCGATGGCGCTGATGTTGGCGGTGACCCGCCGCATTCCCGAGGGGTTACGCGTGATGCAGGGGGATGACTGGCAAGGGTGGAGTCCGACCGCGATGTTGGGTGGCCGCATTGGGGGCCGCAGGTTGGGTATTTTGGGCATGGGCCGTATTGGCCAGGCGGTGGCGCGCCGGGCAAATGCATTCGGGATGCAGGTGCATTATCACAATCGCAAAAGGTTGCGCCCCGAGGTCGAGGGGGCCTTGGGCGTGACCTATTGGGAGAGCCTTGACCAGATGGTGGCGCGCATGGATGTGGTGTCGATCAGTTGTCCGCATACGCCCTCGACGTTTCATTTGATGAATGCGCGCCGGTTGAAGTTGATGAAGCCTGACGCGGTTTTGGTGAATGTGTCGCGCGGCGAGGTTGTGGACGAGAATGCCCTGACCCGCATGTTGCGCAGTGGTGATCTGGCGGGGGCCGGTCTGGATGTGTTCGAGAATGCCGCCGCGATTAACCCCCGGCTGAAGGACCTGCCCAATGTTGTGTTATTGCCGCATATGGGCTCGGCGACCCGTGAGGGCCGTATCGAGATGGGGGAGAAGGTGATTATCAACATCAAGACGTTTGCCGACGGGCATCGTCCGCCGGATCTGGTTGTGCCTGCGATGTTGTGATGGTCGTTGACGCCCTGGCAGGCAGACCTAGCGCGCATCCTCGAGGGCAAGCACGTAGTTTGATGCGGAAAAGCGCAGCATGTCGTTGTCGGCGCGCCCAGCAACATATTTGCCTTGGTCGCTGATGCAGCCGCTCAAAACCGACAATGCAACGAGCGCAAGCACGGTTGTTCGGGTCATGTCTGGTCTCCTCAAAAGTCCACTTCTGGCGAGTGGTAGTGGATAGATAGCACACGACGCGCGTCTTTGCGAGAGGGTGATTGAGAAATCGCTTGTGTGTCAAGGGGATGGCGCGCCGGAGGCAGATCAAGACGCCTCCGGCGGGAGTTTGAGCAGACATAGAAAATCAGCGCGGATTTAGCGGTAGACTTCGTCTTCGGAGGGGAAGGAGCGCGCTTTGACGTCGGCGGCGTAGCGTTTTACGCTGTCTTCGATCATGGGGCCGAGCTGGCCATAGACTTTGACGAATTTTGGGGTCCAGGGGTTCATGCCGAGCATGTCTTCAAGTACGAGGATTTGCCCGTCGCAATCCGCAGACGCGCCGATGCCGATGGTGGGGATAGCGATTTCGCGAGTGATTTTGGCGGCCAGAGGTTCGACCATGCCTTCAAGCACCACCGCGAAGGCACCGGCGTCGGTGACGGCGTGGGCGTCGGCGATATGGGCGGCCCATGTGTCCTCATCGCGCCCTTGGGTTTTGAAACCGCCCATGACGTGGGAGGATTGCGGGGTCAGGCCGATGTGGGCCATCACCGGGATGCCGCGCTGCACGAGGAAGGTGATGGTGTCGGCCATGCGTGAGCCGCCTTCGATTTTGACCGCGCCGCAGCCGGTTTCTTTCATGATTTTGGCCGCGTTGCGGAACGCCATATTGGGGGATTCTTCGTAAGAGCCAAAGGGCATATCGACCACGATGAGCGCTTTTTTGGTGCCGCGAACGACCGCTTTGCCATGCATGATCATCAGATCGAGCGGCACGCCCACGGTGCTGTCCATGCCGTGCATCACCATGCCGAGGCTGTCACCCACGAGGATGAAATCGGCGTATTTATCAACGATGGCGGCGGTATGGGCGTGGTAGGATGTGAGCGAGACGATGGGGTCGCCGCCTTTGCGAGAGGCGATTTGCGGCACGGTGTTGCGGCGGATGTGCTCGGGTTGGCTGCTCATGGGGTGATTTCCTTTTGGTCGATCAACAAGACATCGCCGAACTGGGCCGAGAGCATGATGCCGATGGGGCCGCTCGGTTTGCCTGTTGCGGGGGCGAAGGTGGTTGGGTCTACGATATCGACTGCTTGCAACTGCGCAAGGGGTTCGGTGCCGATTGTGGCGGCGATGGCGGCGGCGGCAGTTTCGACGGTTTCGCCCAGTTTGATAAGAGCCTCGGCGGCGGCGAGCGCGGTGTTGAGGACCCGGGCGGCGGCGCGATGTTCCGGGGTCAGCCGGATGTTGCGCGACGACATGGCGACACCGTCGGGGTCGCGCACAGTTGCGACACCGTGGATGGTGATGGGCATATGCAGGTCGCGCACCATGCGCCGGATCACGGCGAGTTGCTGGTAGTCCTTTTCGCCAAAATAGGCCGCATCGGCGCCGGTGATGTTGAACAGTTTGGTCACGACGGTTGCCACGCCGCGATAATGGCCGGGGCGAACGAGGCCGTGAAAGGTGTTTGCCAGCTTTGTTGTTTCGACGATGGTTTCA
The DNA here is from genome assembly GCA_963976475.1 of uncultured Rhodobacterales bacterium. GTDB lineage: Bacteria > Pseudomonadota > Alphaproteobacteria > Rhodobacterales > Rhodobacteraceae > Yoonia. The sequence continues at coordinate 20,235 of CAXBKX010000016.1, read as the reverse complement.
TCACCGGCGGGGTAGATTTCGGCGACTGTGGGGATGAAAACGGCGGCGACGCCTGCCGCCTTGAGCATGGCCAGATCAGCGGCTTGGGTGCGCGGGTAGGTGTCAAGATCGGCGGGATCGCCGAATTGCGAGGGGTTCACGAAGATGGTGGCGACCACACTGGGGTGGGCGGCGCTGGCCGCGCGGACCAAGGCCATATGACCTGCGTGCAATGCGCCCATTGTTGTCACCAGCCCGACGGTGCCGTGCAAGCGCAGGGCGGTGACGGTGCTGCGCATGTCATGGATTGTTTGGCAAATCTTCATGTTTTGTCCTTAAGCGTGGTTGTATTGATCAATAAGCGGCGGGGCGTTTGCCATCAAGTGCCTCTGGATTGCCGTAACAGTTTCGCATTTGGGTCGCGATTGTTGCGCAAAAAGAAAGGGTATTAACCGCGAGAGAGCAGTGATGAACAGAATTCATATTCGCGATTTTCGTGGGTGAATCCTGCCTATTGCCCCGGATCTATGATGGGTCTGCTGTGACATCACCGGCATTGGCCCCGTCCAATGTATCGGCCACCGGGCTGGTGATCCGGCGCGGCACCAGGATCGGTCAGGGCGAGAATACCTTTGGCAATCGCAAGATCGAGTTGGGTGTGCGCCGATGTATGGTGGGTGGATCGGACCGATCCAAGAGAGCGGCGGCCCCTGAACTGGGGGGGCGTTTTTTGGTGACTGTCGCAATCGTGCGCTGACAGGTCGGCTGGTTCTGGTGTTTGTCTGCGTTTTTGCGCAATTTGGCGTGAACGCATAGCTCGAAGGAATCGACTCAATGAAGACCAATGTCAAAGCCCTAGTTGTCGGTGGGGGTGCCGTTGGCACATCGATTGCCTATCATTTGGCCAAGGCGGGCTGGGATGATGTGATGTTGTTGGAGCGCGACGAGTTGACGTCGGGGTCGACGTGGCACGCGGCGGGGTTGTTGCCGTTGTTCAACATGTCGTTTGCGACGACGCATATCCATAAATACTCGGTTGATTTTTATAAGGCGCTGGAGGCCGAGACAGGCCTGAATGCCGGTTTTGCCGTGGTGGGCAATTTGCGCATGGCGCAGACCGACGCGCGCATGGACGAGTATATGCTTTATGCGTCCACCGCAGAGACCTGCGGTGTGCCCTATGAGTGGATGACGCCGGACCAGATCAAGGCGAAATGGCCGCTTATTCGCACGGAAGATTTGAAGGGCGCGCTGTATCACCAGACTGATGGCTATATTAATCCGGCGGATGTGACACAGGCGATGGCCAAGGGTGCGCGTCAGCGTGGCGTTGCGATCGAGCGCAAATGGCAGGCGGATGCGTTTCACTGGAATGGCACGCATTGGGAAGTGACCTGCGTGAAAATGGTCGAGAAGGGTGGCAATCTGGTGCCCTCTGAAGAATCGGTTGTGATCACCGCCGAGCATGTTGTGACTGCCTCTGGGAACCATGCGCAAACGACGGCGCGAAAGCTCGGGATCAAGATCCCTGCGATCCCTGTCGAGCACCAGTTTATCGTGATGGACCAGGATCCGGCACTGGTGAAATTCCGCGCCGAGGGCAATGTCGAGCACCCTGTTGTGCGTGATGCCGATGCGCAATCTTATGTGCGTGAAGAGCGCGGCGGCTGGATTTTGGGGGTTTACGAGAAGGGCGCGCCTGCGGTGTTTGAATACGGCGTGCCTGATAGCTTTCGCGCCGATCTGTTCCCGCTCGATCTGGAGCGCATTGAGGCGCAATATATGGCGATGATCCACCGTATTCCGTCTTGTGAGGAAAGCGGTCTGAAGGACGATTTCAACGGGCCGATTTGCTATACGCCTGATGGGAACCCGCTGGTGGGACCGGCACCCGGTTTGCGCAATATGTGGTTGGCGGAAGGGTTCTCTTTCGGGATCACGGCGGCGGGTGGCACGGGGTATTATCTGGCGCAATTGATGGTGAACGGCGAGGCCGAGATCGACATGGCGAGCCTTGATCCGAAACGCTACGGCGACTGGATGACGACCGAATTTGCAGCGCGCAAAAACGAAGAGTGCTACGACCACGTTTACATCTTGCACCACCCTGATGAGGAGCGTCCGGCCTGTCGTCCGCTGCGCACTTCGCCCGCTTATGACCGTCAGGCGGCACGCGGCGCACAGTTCGGGTTTGTGAACGGCTGGGAGCGTCCGAACTACTTTGCGCCCAAGGGTTTTAATGACCATGATGCGCGGTCTTTCCGCCGTGGTGGCTGGTGGCAATATGCGGTTGAAGAAGCAAAGGCTGTGCGAGAGGGCGTTGGCCTGATTGATGCAACAGCGTTCACAAAGCATGTGGTCAAAGGGCCGGGAGCGACGGCGTTCCTGGATTGGTTTACCACCAACAAATTGCCGCGCGTGGGGCGGATCAACCTGACCTATGCGCTGACATCACATGGCACGACGCGCACAGAATATACCATTGTGCGGATGTCCGAGGATGAATATTATCTTGTGTCTGCAGGGGCTTGGACGGCATATGATGCCGATTTCTTGCGCAAAGCTGTGGAAGATAAAGAGGCGGAGTTTGGCCGCATTGAGGTGCAAAACGTGACAACCCAATGGGGTGTGTTTGCGATTGCTGGACCAAAGGCGCGGGCGGTTATGGCCGAGGTGATCAAGGATGCGGAGCCAGAAACGGCGCTGTCGAACAAGCGCTTCCCGTGGCTGTCGGCCAAGAAGATCGAGTTGGGCATGTGCCCGGTGAATGCAATCCGCGTGGCCTATACCGGCGAGCTAGGTTGGGAATTGCACCACCCGATCGAGATGCAGAACTATTTGTTCGATCTCTTGGAAAAGGCGGGCGAAAAGCATGGGATGAAGCTGGTGGGTGCGCGCGCGCAAAACTGGTTGCGCCAAGAGAAATCCTACCGTGCGTTTGGCAATGAGTTGGGTCGCGATGCGACGCCTGTCGAGGCCGATTTGCCGCGCTTTGTTGATCTGGAAAAGGAGTTCCACGGCAAGGACGCGATGGTCGCCAAAGGTGTCCGGTCCAAATGTGTGACCGTGCTGATTGACGGACCAAACGATGCCGATCCCTGGGGCCGTGAGGCGCTATATGATATGGACGGAAACCGCATTGGGCGTCTGACATCGGGCGGCTATTCGGTGGCCTTCGAGACGTCGATTGGCATGGGGTATGTGAAGCCGGCATTGGCTGAAGTCGGCACCAAGGTGCAGGTTAAAATGCTTGATCAGCTCTGGCCGGCAGTGATCGTCGAAGACAGCCCCTATGACCCCAAGAACGCGACCATTCGTGTCGATGGATAAGTAAAAAAGGCGCCCCCGGGGGCGTCTTTTTGTGCGCTTGGATTGTCGCGGGAATCGGCGTAGCGTCGGGGTGCCGAAGTTTTGAGGGACTATCCGATGTCTGATCCAAGCGCCCATCCCAGTGTGCCGCATTATATTAACCGCAGCGGGTGGCTGCGGGCCGCGGTTTTGGGTGCGAATGACGGGATCGTGTCGGTTTCATCGTTGGTGGTGGGGGTGGCTGCGGCCAATTCAGATAGCAAGAGCATTTTGATTGCGGGCGTTGCGGGTTTGACGGCGGGCGCGATGTCGATGGCGGCGGGCGAATATGTATCCGTGTCGTCGCAGTCGGATGTCGAGAACGCAGATATTGCGCGCGAAAAAACTGCGCTGCGTGACATGCCACAGCAGGAATTTGCCGAGTTGGCGGCGATCTATCGCAAGCGCGGGTTATCGCCCGAGACCGCGCATCAGGTAGCCACGGAGTTGACGGAGAATGACGCGCTGGCCGCCCATGTGCGAGACGAGTTGGGCCTGTCGGAGCTACATGCCGCCAATCCGCTGCAAGCCGCCCTTGCCTCGGGGATGACGTTCAGTGTGGCGGCGGCGATACCTGTGCTGGCGGCGTTTCTGGCCCCTGCGGCGGCTGTCATTCCGGTTGTGCTATTTGTCACGCTGATTGCGCTTGCTGGATTGGGCGCGCTGGGCGCGATTGCGGGTGGTGCGCCATTGCGGCCTGCCACGATCCGCGTCGTGGGTTGGGGCGTGTTTGCAATGGCGGTCACGGCGGGTGTGGGGTGGTTGTTCGGCGTCAGTGTCTAGCGGAACCGCGCCGGTGACAGGGCCGCAACGTGAGACCCTTCGATCACGGGTGTTGTGCCGCTGATGAGGTCGGCGAGCAGGCGTCCTGCGGCGGGGCTTGATTGCATTCCATAGCCGCCTTGACCGCCACACCAGATGAAATCCGGCTGTGAGGGTTCGGGGCCGAGCACGAGGGTGCGGTCGGGCGCGAAAGTGCGCAGCCCGGCCCATGACGAGAGCAGGCGGGTGACGGGTTCGGTGACGCAGCCCTCGTAGCGCGCCATGCCTTGCGCGAGGGTCATGTCGTCTGGATAGGCGTCGTGGGGTTCGACCGCGTGTTCTTCGGCAGGGGAGACGATGAGCGCGCCTGCGTCGGGTTTGGCATACCAAGCCTCGGACGCGCCAAAGATCATCGGCCAGTGCGAGACATCGTGGCCACCCGGCGCGGGGATGCGTCCCATGGAGCGCCGCAGGGCGGTGAAGCCGATCGGTGCAATGCCGGCCATTCGGGCGATTTGGTCGACCCATGGGCCAGCGGCATTGACCAGAATTGCGGCCGCGTAGGTGCCTGAAGGTGTTGTAACTTGCCAGCCGGTGGCGGTTTTTTCGATGGCGGTGACAGGGGATTTTGTGGTCACGGTGCCGCCGTTTGCGCGGATGGTTTTGACATAGCCCTGGATCAGCCGGTCGGTGTCAAGGTCCCATGCATCGGCGTGGTAGCCGGCGCGGTCCACGACATCGGTGTTCAGGATCGGGACCATGGCCTTGGCCTGCGCGCCTGTCATCAGATCAAGGCCCATGTGCTTGCGCTCGGTCTCGAAATCGACAGCGGTGTCTTTGGTGCCCACAAGCATCAGGCCGCGCGCAGACAGCAGGGTATTGTCAACGTGATAGGCGCGCGAGGCGGCGTTCAGGGCGATGGTGGAGGGTTTGCCGTAGCTTTCCTCGAAGAGCGCCGCCGACCGCCCCGAGGCGTGATAGGCGAGGTTGGGCTCCGCTTCGAGCAGGTGCACGGTGCCCAAGGGGGCCAGATACGCCCCTGCGGACGTGCCCGCGACGCCGCCGCCGATGATGATGAAATCTGTCATGCGCGCAGATTTGCACGGGGTTCGGGGATTGGCAATGGGATGTGGGCCGTGCGCAGGCGCGGCCCTGTCACGCGGCTTAAAGCTGTTTTACGGTTTCGGCGGTCTGTGTGATATCGCGGCCCACGCCCTTTACGGTCTCGCAGGCGCCGAGGGCAAGAAGCAGGAACAGGGGAAGGATGCGGATCATGGCGGGCCTCGTTTGGGATCATTTGTTGCTCTTCAATAAGCCGCAATCGGGCAGGGCGCAAGTCACAGACCCAACCGGCTGCCCGGCAAACGTGGATCATAGCCAAGTCATATGCAAATCACACCCCGCTTGAGCCACATCAAAGCCGCCGCCGCCGGGGCCATGGTCGGTATTCCTGTGACATATTTCGTCACAAAGGCAATATTATCAACTAGATAACCTCTGGCTACAGCGCCAGAAATGCCGCAACCGCCGCTTCAAACTCGCGCGGCTTTTGCGCATGCAGCCAATGCCCTGCGCCCGGAATTTTGGCAAAGCGCGCCTTTGGAAACAGCTCTTTGATGCGCGCGCGATACGCTTGTTTGACATAATCAGACGCCGCCCCCGACAGGAACAAGGTGTCGCCGTCAAACGACCCGCTCACCTGCGGAAATCCCACAATCTTCGCCATCTCCGCGCCCAGAACCTCCAGATTCAGTTTCCACTTTTTCTCTTTTATATCAAAAGATTGCAGCAAAAATGTATCGACGCCGGGTTCCAGCCCCACCATCTGCGCGCCCGCATCCGCGCGGCTGTTCACCCGCGCCATATCCACCCCCAACATCGCCTCTAGCGGGCCCATTTGCGTATGTTGATAGGCCACAGGTGCAATATCCGCGACGATCAGTTTGCGCAGGTTTTCAGGGTGGTGCAGCGCCAGAACCATCGCCGCCTTGCCGCCCATCGAGTGGCCCAGAACATGCATCGGCTCGGTCATCACCTGCGCCAGATCGGCGGCCATATCTGGATAGGATTGCGTGTTAAACCAAGGGCTTGCGCCGTGATTGCGCATATCCACCACCACCACAGGGCGCGCCACAGACAGCCGTTTGGCGATGACATTCCAATTGCGCGCCGAGCCGAACAGGCCATGGGCAATCAACAAAGGGGTGGCCTTGGGGCCGTCGTAGTGAACCGTGTTTAACATGCATCTAATCTAACCCTTGGCGCGCCAGGATGGCCAGAGGCATTGAGGCGGCAACCGGCGCATGATTAACCTCCGGTCATGTCCGGTGATATGTTACAAACCCAGGTGGACGAGATCCGCCAGTTGATGGAAACGCACCTGCGGATCCGTGGCAAAACGCTTGAACAGCAAGTGCGTAAAGCGGGGCGGCTTTTGCCGCGCGCGTTGCGGCGCGACGCAACTTATCTGGCACAAGCCGCGACCGTCATGCAGCACCCGAAGCTGGCCCGTATGGTTGATCGCGTCAAGGCGACAAGCGCCCATGCCCGCCTTGCGCAATTCCTCAAGTCCGTAGATCCCAAGGACCGTGCCAAGGGCAGGCTTTTGGCGTGGCTGGGGTCTCTCGCGTTTGCATTTCTTGTGGGGGTCATCATCACCGTGGTGGTCTTGGTCCAGCGCGGTATCGTCTAGACGCAAAAGGCCGCCACACTGTGCTGCGGCGGCCTGAATTTGCAGGGTTGGTTTTGACCCGTCGCGCCTACAGGTCTGGATAGATGGGGAAGTTTTCGCACATGGCTTCCACTTCGGCGCGCACGCGGGCCTCGACGTCTGCGTTGCCGTCTTCGCCATTTGCGGCCAATCCGTCGGTCACCTGCACGATCCAGTCGCCGATCTGGCGGAACTCGGCTTCGCCAAATCCGCGTGTGGTGCCCGCAGGTGATCCCAGCCGGATACCCGAAGTGACGGTTGGCTTTTCAGGGTCAAACGGGATGCCGTTTTTGTTGCAAGTGATATGCGCGCGACCAAGCGATTTTTCGGTTGCGTTGCCTTTCACGCCCTTGGGGCGCAGATCGACAAGCATCAGATGCGTATCGGTGCCGCCCGACACGATATCAAGACCGCCTTTCATCAACTGATCGGCAAGCGCTTGCGCGTTCTTTACGACCTGTTCCTGGTAGGTTTTGAACTCGGGGCGCAGGGCCTCGCCAAAGGCCACGGCTTTGCCTGCGATGACATGCATCAGCGGGCCGCCCTGGATGCCAGGGAAGATCGCGGAATTCACTTTCTTGGCAATCACCTCGTCGTTGGTCACGATCATGCCGCCGCGCGGGCCGCGCAATGTTTTATGGGTCGTGGTCGAGGCCACATGGGCGTGCGGAAAAGGCGACGGATAGATGCCCGCAGCGACAAGACCGGCAAAATGCGCCATATCCACAAACAGATAGGCACCGACGGAATCCGCGATTTCACGCATTCTGGCAAAGTCGATGATGCGCGGAATGGCGGAACCGCCCGCGATGATCATCTTGGGCGAATGCTCGGTCGCAAGCGCCTGCACCTCGTCGTAATCCAGCAGGCTGTCTTGTTGGCGCACGCCGTATTGAATGGCGTTGAACCATTTGCCCGACTGGTTTGGTTTGGCGCCATGGGTCAGGTGCCCGCCTGCGTCCAGTGACATGCCAAGGATCGTATCGCCCGGTGTCAGCAGCGCTTGGAACACGCCTTGGTTGGCTTGTGAGCCAGAGTTCGGCTGCACGTTGGCAAATTCGCATCCGAACAGTTCCTTGGCGCGCGCGATCGCCAGATTTTCCGCCACATCTACATGCTCGCAGCCGCCATAATAGCGCCGGCCCGGATAACCTTCGGCGTATTTGTTGGTCATGACGCCGCCTTGGGCCTGCATCACGGCCGCAGAGACGATGTTTTCCGAGGCGATGAGTTCGATCTCGTTGCGCTGGCGGCCAAGCTCGGATTGCATCGCGGCATGAATAGCCGGATCGCGGGTTTCGAGTTTTTCGGTAAAGAAGCCGGTGTCGCGCACAGATGCAGTCATGGTGGTGTCCCTTTTGGTCACTATGTGGATGCTTTTTGCTCTCATATCCCATGCGCGCATGGGGCTAAAGCGCCAAAACGACGCTGCGCGCGGCAAGCACGCCATAGTTTGTTTCCGATGCGCGACTTGCGTTTCACAGCTGATCTTGTGACACATGTCTGACTGACAAAGGAATATCACCAATGCCCCGCCCCAAAATCGCCTTTGCCGCCAGCCCTGTGCCGATTGCGCAAGCCGCATTTGCACAATTGTCGGCCAAACACGGCAATGCGCCGCTGGACAGCGCGGATGTGATTGTGGCCTTGGGCGGCGACGGATTTATGCTGCAAACGCTGCACGCGACGCAAAAATTAGCGGCGCCTGTCTACGGCATGAACCGTGGCACCGTGGGCTTTTTGATGAACGAATTTCACGAGGACGATCTGGCGCAGCGGTTGGACGAGGCGGTCGAAGAGGTGATCAATCCGCTGGCCATGACCGCCCTGTGTATCAACGGCACCGTGCACGAGGCGCTGGCCATCAACGAGGTCAGTTTGATCCGCGCAGGTCCACAAGCGGCCAAATTGCGCATCACTGTGGACGGGAAATTGCGCATGGACGAGCTGGTCTGCGACGGGGCGCTGGTGGCCACGCCTGCGGGGTCGACCGCCTACAACTATTCCGCGCATGGTCCGATTTTGCCGATTGGATCGGATGTTCTGGCCCTGACCGCGATGGCCGCATTCCGTCCGCGCAGGTGGCGCGGCGCACTATTGCCCAAATCCGCCGTGGTGCGGTTTGATGTGATCAATCCCGAAAAACGCCCCGTGATGGCCGATGCGGACGGCAAATCGGTGCGCGACGTGGTCCGCGTTGAAATCCGCTCGGACCCTGCCGTGCGGCACCGGATTTTGTTCGATCCGGGCCATGGTTTGGAAGAACGGCTGATTAGCGAGCAGTTTACGTAGCGTGAGAGGGGGGCGGTGTGCGGACAAAGAGTGCATTCGCTGCAGGTGCCCAGATGGCCGCAGTGCCCTTATTGCGACGGCAATTCTCGATACATGGGAGGTTGAACCAACTTCGTCGATTTCTACCGCCTTTAACCCGTCAAGAATCTCCGACAGGACTAAATCGGTTGGCTCAGTGGCATGTTTCGCGTCACGATAAGGTTTCAGGCTTTTTGACGGGCATTAGCCGGATCCCAAGCTGGTTCGTCCAGCAAAGTCAGCGCCCGTCGTTCGCCAAGTATGACGACCTCAAGCCCGTCGGATTTCGCGGGATCGACATAGGCGAATGCCAGACTTCTCCCCGTGGCATGACCGAAGCCGCCAGAGGTGCAGACGCCAACGACACGGTCCCCTTGCATAACAGCTTCGCCGCCGTAGATGTCGCAATCGGTGGCTGCCACTTCGCCATAAACAAGCTTGGTGGTGATCCCTTGCTGGCGCACGCACTCAGTTGCAGCGCGCCCGTTGAAATCGCCTTTGTCAGGTGCGTAAAAGCGGGTGCAATCGGCCTCGATCAGGGTGATTTCGTTTGTCAGTTCGGCGGCATACCCACGATAGGCCTTTTCCATCCGCAGGCTGTTCACGGCCTGCACTCCAAAGTCGGCGATGCCGTGGTTCTGCCCAGAGGCCCAGATTGCATCGTAGAGTTTGGCCAGATCAGCCATCGGCGCGTGCAGTTCCCAGCCGAGTTCGCCGACATAGTTCACCCGCAGGGCGCGCACAGGCACACCAACAATTGTAATTTCTTGACCCGAGAGCCAGCGGAAACTTGTATTCGTAAGGTCGGCGTCGGTCAGTTGGGCAAGGACATCGCGGGAATTTGGCCCAGCGACGACCAACATGCCATAGTAGTCAGTGACATTGGTAACAGTCACATCTTTGCCCGCTGCCATCGTCAGTTGATCCAGCGCCATACGTTCCGTTCCAGCACCAGACAGAACATAGTAGCGATCATCCGCCAACCGCGTGATTGTCCACTCACCTTCAATGCGGCCACCATTTGACAGCACGTGCGTTAGATGAATGCCGCCCGTTTTCTTGGGCAGCTTGTTGGCGGTCAGACGGTCCAAAAGTGCTTCTGCACCTGCACCCGAGACGTCAAATTTGGCAAAGCTCGACAGGTCCATGATACCCACGCGTTCACGCACGGCGCGGCATTCTTCGGCGATGATCTCAAAGACATTGTTGCGGCGATATTGCAGCTTCTCCTCGAAACCCTTAGGCGCGAAATACTTGGCCCGCTCCCAGCCATAGACCTCGGTAAAAACCGCGCCCTTGGCTTTGAGGTGTTCAAATAATGGTGTCACGCGGCTTGGACGACCTGCTTGAATTTCCCGACCGGGAAGCGGGGTCTCAAACATGTTTTCATAGTCATCGAAGCTTTTCGCGCGGGTATAATCGGGGTCCGCATAAGCGCCGAAGCGACGCGGGTCGAGGCTGTGCATGTTGATATCGCTATCTCCATGAACCATCCATTGCGCCAGATATTTACCTGTGCCAGCCCCCTGCGCGATGCCGATGGCCGCCCCGCAACACTGCCAGAAATTGCGCAGACCAGGGGCAGGACCGACCAGTGGGTTGCCGTCGGGTGTGTGTGGAATGGCACCGTTAATGATCCGTTTGATCCCCGCATTGGCAAAGATCGGCATCCGCTCCAGCGCCTTCTCTAACCACGGCACGATCCGGTCGAGGTCGCCTTCAAACAGCTCGTTCTCGCTGTCCCATGCGGGGAAGCCGCCACGCCCAGCCCAAGCCTCACGGCTGCCAAAGTGTTCGTAAATCCCGACGAGCCCTGCGTTTTGTTCTTGGCGATAATATCCCGCTGTCGCCGGATCACGCATCACGGGCAATTCAAAGTCCGCCCCTTTGAATTCTTCCAGAGGTTCCGTCACCAGATATTGGTGTTCCATATTGGTGATGGGCGTGTCAACGCCGACCCATTTGCCGACTTCGCGCGCATAGCAACCCGCAGCATTCACCACATGCTCGCAAGTGATGTTACCTGCATCAGTCACAACCTCAAATTCGCCCGACGGCAAAACCTTGATGTCCGTCACACGGGTGCGGCGGATGATTGTCGCGCCCAACTGACGCGCCCCTGCGGCCATGGCATTGCAGGCGCTAGACGGATCCACATGGCCATCCATATTGGTGTAAGCGCCCGCCAGAATGCCATCGGTTTCAAGCCAAGGGTTCAACTCTTTGATGCGAGCAGGTCCGATCACTTCCATATGAAAGCCAACATTTTCCGAGTATCCTGCGACATGTTTGAACCAATCCACTTCCTCTTGCGTGGTGGCCAAACGGATGCCGCCGCAGCCATGCCACCCTGCGGGCTGGCCGGTGATCTCTTCCAGTCGCGGATAGAACGTATTGGAGTAGTGGTGGATTTTGGCCATGTTGTAGTTGCTGATAAAGCTTGGACACTGGCCCGCCGCGTGCCAAGTTGAGCCGCTGGTCAACTCACCTTTCTCGATAAGAACAACGTCTTTCCAACCTTCTTCAGCCAGATGATAGGCCAGACCAACGCCCATCATACCACCGCCGACGATCACCACTTTTGCATGAGACTGCATCTTTTTTTCCTTTTTGATTGTGGCTACCAAGCACCGTTGCCAGCAATCATCCGATTGCGCGGTAAGATGATATTGAAGTTTTCCCGTAGTTGATTGTCAACTTCCTCGGGGATGTGGGTTGGGTAGTGGTCGGTCAAAATGTTGCGCACCACGTCGCGGGCTATGTCACGTGCGTCTCGCGCCCCTGCATCCTGCCATTCGCTGATGCTGCGGCGATTGGCGATGTTGGGATAGAGATAATCTGTCTTCATACGGCTAAAGGTCTGAGGGTGGCCCAGAAAATGGCCCTCACCCATCACCACATCGCGGATCGTCTCAAAGCTCAGCGCGTCTTCGCTAACGTCCACGCCGCGCACCGTGCGCAGGATCGCGCCCAGTAGATCATTGTCCAACACATAGCTTTCAAAAGATGTGCCCATGAGCGAGCCTTGCATGCCAGCGCATTCATGGATCATTGAGGCACCAGCATGTGCGGCCAACGAGACCGTGTAACCCTTTTCACCGCCTGCCTGAAAATCTGGCAGCTTGCTGTCCGTCATGCCCGCAGGCACCGAATTTGGCAGGTCGTAGAAACCGGCCATCTGCGCGCAGGCGGCGGACAAGAGGGCCTGTTCACCTGATCCGCCCGACATGGCCCCCGTGCGCAAGTCGCTCACAAAGGGCCACGTGGCAAAGATACCGCGGCAATGCGGGTCGATGATATTGCATAGGATCAGCCCGGCCAGCACCTCGGCACAGGCCTGCGCGACTGCTCCTGCAAGGGCGGCGGGCGCTGTTGCGCCTGCTTGCCCTGCGGCCACCAGCAAAATCGGCATCCCCGCAAGAACTGCGGCCTCAAGTGCATCGCAGCTCTCGGTGGCAAAGCGCATTGGCGGCACAACATGGCAGCAGACAGCAGTGCAAAAGGGGCGTTCTCGAAACTTTCCTTCTCCGCCTGCGACAGCATCCAGCATCGGCATCACCGCGCGCACGCTTGCAGCATCCGTATAACTCACGGCAATGGATTTGGATGTGCCCGAGAGGCAGGCGTAAGTGGTGTTAATATCGAGATCGAGGATCGATGTCGTATCACGCGCGACAACCGAGCGGTGATACCAGTGGATATTGTCCATCCGGTCTACAAGTCGGGCGATGTCGTAAAGGTCAGCAACGGTGCTTTCACGGTATTTGCCCGTCTCAAAGTCCATGATTGTTGGCGCGGCACCGCCTGTTCCCGTGTGAACGCGTCGCCCGCCGATTTCCATATCATGCGCAGGGTCGATGCCATGTAGGGTGAATTTGCGCCGCGTCTTGGCAATCATGTCTTCAACCAAAGCGCGGGGAAATCGCAGCCTGCCATCGGAGTCCACCCAACATCCTGCCTCGACCGCGCGGGCTTGAAGTGTGGGGGTGACTTGAGAAAGTCCGAGATCTTCGAGCAGTTGCAACACCAGCGCATGAATGCGCTCCATCTCGATTTGGGTGAGCGGATGATAGTGCCCTCCCGTCATGCCAGGCTCAATTGGGCGCGCCAACGGGGCCTCATTGGCCTTGTTGCGGCCACGGCGATTTGGGGGGCGCGCTGCGATAACCGTCATGTTGGACCCTCGTTGATAAACTGGGGTCATCTGGCAGCAATTACGCGGCTCGTTCAAACGATTATTTTGAATGGATGGCATTCCCCCAGATCATGCGAATATGGGTTCAGCCGCAACTTCATCCTTTATCCACTGGAGGAACTTTGCAATTTCAGGGTCATTCTCGCGGGTCTGTGATGACCCTATGTAATAACTGTTCTTAGTCTCAAACGGTGCATCCACTGGACAAACCAGACGCCCGTCCGCCACCATCGGATCGGTGATATAACTCCAACCCAGTGCCACCCCATGCCCCGCCTCGGCCCCTTGCAACACCATCGGATAGCTGTTCAAACGAATGCCGCGGCGCACGGGTTGCCCGCTGACGCCTTGATGGGCCAACAGAATTTGCCAGTCCACAGCCCCCCAAATGTTACCTCCGCCATCAAGATGCAGAAGCGTTTGATCAAGCAGATCAGAGGCGCGGCGCAATTCAGGGTGTTGCTGGAGATATCCAGCACTACAAATGGGATAGACGCGCTCTCCAAACAGCTTATGCGCGGCGACCCCTGTCCAGTTCCCGTCGCCGTAAAGCACCGCCACATCAACGTCACCTTGGCGAAGGTCAAACATTTGGTCGGCAGCGAGCACGCGAAGATCGATGTCGGGATGCCGCCCACTAAACCGCGCGAGCCGCGGCATGAGCCAGAAATAAGCGAAAGCCACCGAGGCACCGACCGTGATTTGTGGCGCCCCTGACGCGACGCGCAGCGCATTGATGCAGCCTGCAATCTCATCCAACCCGCGCGTGACCGCTTGGAACAAGAGTTGCCCCTCTGGCAAAAGCTCGATTCTGCGATGCTTTCGGACAAACAGCGTCCTGCCCAAATCAAACTCCAGCGCCTTGATCTGACGACTGACAGCACTTTGGGTGATGCACAATTCGTCCGCTGCGGCCGTAAAGCTCTGCCTTCTGGCCACAGCCTCGAAAGTGTGAAGGAGCGACAGAGCTGGAATGGCGTATTTTCTCAAGCGATACTTCCTTGGTGCATTCAAAAGTCGATTTAAAATACAAAGTAGCATGTAGCGCAGAAGTCAAAGTAAACATGTTTTACGCAGGCTGGCTCAAAGCAAGTTTGACGCCGCGAACAACCTGTCAGTGGCCACGGCTGCACTTGCAGGTTGCTGTCGCGTCACCTCCTTGGCGTTCTTGCCCCATTTTTTTGCAGCGGTCAGTGGTGATAGTTTTATGATTGAATAACTGGGTCTAAGTCAGGAAACCTTGAGATACTGCTCGAGGGCAATTCACTCAGGCTCATTATAAGTAAGATGCCGTTTCGCAAACTCAGTAAAGATTGCAATCACGTCCTGCGAAGGAACCCGCCCTGTGAACCCCTCCAGATACCCCGGAAGGCGCCCCATGCGGACCTCCATCGTTTCTTGCACCTCTAGCGCGTGATACCCGAGCTGCATGAAATAGATCATCCGTGCACGCCAATCAGCCTCTGTCGCGTCACAGCCATGCCGCGCAAACATCGCCTCCAATGCCTGCAATCGTGTCTGATCCGCTGCATCAATGCGCGGACGCACGTCCGCGTTTTGCCGTGCCCACGCACGAACTGCGAAATCGAGGCCGCGATCAAACAAAGCGGGGTCGATGAAGCACCGAAAGAAGTTACATGCCGCCTCATCAATGCATCCCGCCTCAAGCGCACATTGGCGGATTATCGACTGCGTGTTCCGCTCTTCCCATTGGTCTAATAGTGCCAACAACAAATCATCACGACTTTTGAAATACCAATAGAAACTGGACCTTGAGACTTCCAACTTTGACGCGAGCGCAAGCACTTTGACAGTATCTACGCCGTCACGAACCAACGCGGATTGCGCTGCATTGATCCAATCTTCGCGAGTGACTTTGATGTGTCCGTTTGCCATCTAACTCTCCGGCGGCGCGCCGCCTGCCGCCGTGCGTTTGGCGATAAAGGCCTGCAACTCCGTGCGCTTTTCACCGTCAACATTGGGGCCTTTCCCCTCTGCCAGAATACGCTGCCAGACATCTGTTGCACGCTCATTTGCCCCCCGCGCGCCGCGTTCTGTCCAAGTGCCGAAATTCGCGTATTCGTGCACGACTGGTTCGTAAAATTCAGTGTTATACCGCGCCATTGTTTGAGTGGTCGCAAAGAAATGACCGCTAGGGGCGACCTCTTGCAGGGCGTCAAACCCGATTTCGTCAGGACCGGCTTTTGCCCCGCCGCAAATCTCTGCGATCATATTGAGGACCTCGACGTCAGTGATCAGTTTTTCATAAGAAACGCTTAGCCCGCCTTCAAGCCAGCCCGCCGAATGGATGATCACCGAAGCCCCCGCCATGAGGCAGCCCCATAGCCCCAACTGGTTCTCATTTGCTGCCTGCACATCGTTCATGTTGGCGGCGGACCCCGCAGCAGAGCGCCAAGGCAGGCCCGTTAACCGCGCCATTTGCCCCGCAGCCAATGAGGCCTGAAAATGCGCGGGCGTGCCAAAGGCAGGTGCGCCTGATTTCATATCAACGTTACTGGTGAAGGTGCCGTAGCAAACGGGCGCGCCGGGTTTCACAAGTTGCGTCAGGGTGAGGGCCGCGAGGACCTCTAGGTGGCTCAGCGTGATCGCGCCCGCCACCGTAATCGGAGCCATTGCGCCCATAAGGGTAAACGGCGTGATGATCGATAACTGACCGTGTTTGGCAAAGTCGATCAGTCCCTGTGCCATTGGGGTGTCGAGCGTGCGCGGACTGTTGGTATTGATGATCGTGTAGGCGTGTGGCGTGGCCCCAAAATCATCCGCCGAAACCCCGCGAAAGTTCGAGAGCATCTCAAAGCTTTCCATCACCTGCGGCGTGCCGCGCGAAAAGATGAAGGGGAATTTATCCGAGTGGGTCAGTTGCGTTTCCGTTGTGAAGTAGTGGCGCAGATGAGTCGGCACATCTTGCGGCTCAATCAATGGGGCGACCATGTGAAACACGTCGAAATGTTGTGTCAGTCGCACCAACTCGTTGAAATCTCGCGCAGAGCCAGGCCGGCGACCTCGTTTCAAATCCGTCGCATGGGGTGCACCTGCACCGGGTTGAAAGGTGAGCGTGCCAAGCTCCATCAGGATATCCCGATGCGGCGCACCCGCCCTGCAAACAAAGGATTTCGGTGCTGAAGCCAAAGCTGCCTCCACCATATCGCGTCCTATATACACCATCTCGCCATCAACACGCGCACCGCCTTTAGCGTAAATTGCACGAGCTTCAGGTAGCAAAACCTTCATCCCCAGTTCTTCCAAAGAGCGCAATGCTGTCTCGTGCATGGATGCAATCTCGTCGGCAGAGAAGACCTCCATTGGCGGAAACGGGTTGCGCAATTGGCGATAGTTTACATCGCGAACGACGGGTGCTTTGTCGCGACCACGGCGGGTCATTTCGCTCTCATCGCTTTGCCAGCAGGATCGTAGGGCGACGGCGCAATAACCTTTGCGGCACGCTCTACGCCGACGATATGCACCGTCAATTCCGTGCCCTCTGTCGCCTGTTCCGCATTCACCATCGCCATGGCATAGGACTTGCCCAGCGTATGGCCATAGCCGCCCGAGGTCACAAATCCGACCATCTTGCCGCCCGACCAAACAGGCTCGTAACCGCTGGCATCCGCGCCATCGGCGGCAACCTCCAAGGTCACGACACGTCGCACTGGGCCGTTACCATCACGCTCTGCAAATGCTGCCTCGCGCCCGACAAAACTGTCTTTCGTCCAGTCGATCCAGCGGTCCATCCCTGTCTCGGCAGCAGTATAACCTTGGGTGAATTCCGCGTTCCAAATCCCAAAGCTTTTTTCCAATCGCAGGGACAAAAGCGCGTTGAAGCCGACCTCTTTGATCCCCAAATCGGCGCCAGCTTTCAGTAGCAAATGACGCAGCCCGATGTGTTCGGCAGCAGAGCAGTGGATTTCATAGCCAAGCTCGCCCGTCACAGACAAGCGCCCGACCTTGGCGCGGATCAGCCCGACATCCATCGTCGCACAGCCCATGAATGGCAGATCAACTGGGCCGTCGGTCACACGTTCAAAAACCTTGGTGCTGTTTGGCCCAGAGAGGGAAAAGCCGACCATCGCATCCGAGACATCGCGAACCTCGACACCCTCCAACATGTGATCCGCGAACCAGCGCTTGTGCCAATCGCGCAGGTAGTATGACCCCATGATCCACCACGTCCCGTCACCCCAATTGAATACGGTGAGGTCGCCTTTCATCTTGCCCTCGCCCGACAACATCGGCGCGAGACGGGCACGGCCTGCGGCAGGTAACTTGGACGCCATCACATGGTTCAACCAAGCTTCGGCACCGTCTCCCGTGACCTCAAACCGAGAGAAGCCAGAGATATCCAAAAGCCCGACATCCTCGCGCACTGCACGGCATTCCTCGGCCACGATATCAAAGGCGTTCGAGCGTTTCAGCGACGGTTTTTCAGCGAACCCTTCAGGCGCGAAATAGAGCGGCACTTCTAACCCGTAACTTACCCCCCAACGACAACCCGCCGCCGTCATGTCACTATAGGCAGGGGCCATCTTCAACGGTCGGCCCGCAGGCAGTTGCTCATTCGGATAGGTCATAATGAAGCGGCGCGAATAGAATTGGCCTGTGGTTTCCTTGATGAACCGCTTGTTCTGCGCAAAGTCGCCGTAGCGCGACACATCCATGCCAAACACATCTGCCTCTGGCTCTCCATGAATCATCCATTCGGCCAGCGATTTGCCAACGCCGCCGCCCTGCAAGAACCCTGCCATCACCGCACAGGCACACCAATAGCCAGGCTTACCTTGCACAGGACCAACCAGCGGATTGCCGTCAGGCGAGAAGGTAAACGCGCCGTTGACCCACGTTTTTACGCCAATGTCCTGCAACGCAGGATAGCGCTCGAACCCGAGGACCAGCTCCTTTTCAATGCGGTCCGTGTTCTCCTGCTGCAACTCGAACCCGTATTCCCAAGGCGCGCCGTCAACCATCCAATGCTCGTGATCAACCTCATAGATGCCCAGCAAAATCCCCTTCTGATCTTGGCGCATATAGGTGAACCCTTCGAGGTCCACGGTCATCGGCACCTCAAAATCCAGCGCCTCTAACTCTGGGATCGTGTCGGAAATCAGGTAGTGGTGGTTAAGCGGCGATACAGGCAATTCGACCCCCGCCATGCGCCCGACCTGCTTGGCCCAAAGGCCAGCGGCGTTCACAACATGCTCGGTCTGGATCGTGCCTTTTTCGGTCACGACCTCCCAGCCATTTGCCGTCTGGTTGAGCGCCAGCACACGGTTATTCTCGACAATTTCCGCGCCGTGTTTCTTGGCCGCACCCGCATAGGCGTGCACCGTGCCAGTGGTATCGACATAGCCTTCACGGTCGGCCCACATCCCGCCCAAGATGCCGTCGGTCGACATGATCGGGCAAAGCTCGCCCGCTTCCTCTGGCGTGATCAAGCGGCAGTCATCGATACCAATGGATTGGAAGGTGCGGTAGGCCGATTGCAGCCATTCCCAACGATCGGGCGTGCCCGCAAGGGTCATGCCGCCGGTCATGTGGAGACCGATGGATTGTCCAGATTCTTTTTCAATCTCTGGGAGCAGGTCGATTGTATAGGCCTGAAGCGCCGCGATATTCGGGTCCGCATTTAGGGCGTGGATACCGCCGGCGGCATGCCAACTTGAACCCGCGGTCAGAACCTTGCGCTCTATCAAAAGCACGTCTTTCCATCCCATTTTAGCCAGATGATAGAGGACGGACGTCCCAACGACACCACCACCAATAACGACAGCACGATAATGCGACTTCACGGAATCACCCTCCTAAACAGACATGTTGGGAGCGTGCACCATTCTAGACACATGTGTCCAGACCATTCAGATTGCATAGCACGAGGCGGAATGGCGGTCATTGTTCTAACTCATCTAATCCACGGCCAAGCGTCTCACTCATCCCGCTTGCCTCCATGTGAAGCCGCAGGCGTTGGTTATACCCCATCGCTTACGATGCATCTTAGCTAAGCCGCAAAACTGTCCTAAATGCAGGGCACTTCGTAACCTACACTCTGTGTCAACAGCATCGACCGAATTCGGCATTGGCAAGAAGCTTCTTACGCAATTCTTAGTCCACGCTGGGGTTTTGGCAGAAGATGACCCGAGACCGAATGCACGAAAGATATTTGACGCACAAAAAAAACGGCCTCCTCCTGGCAGAAATATCGAACTTGGTTGGGCCAATTGAAATGCGCAAAGAAATGGGTGCGACCCGCAATCAATATCGGTCGCTTATTGAAGACCAAATCATCATCGCAATGATAGATATCCCGTCGATCCAGTCACGATGGCTCTTGAGTATGGATCGACAGACGGACACTTCTAACGCGCCTCAAATCCTCTGACATTTATCCATTCAAGCCGAAAGGCGAGGAATACGGCCATCTGTATTTACGAAGAGATGTCGATGTGCTTCTAAAATAAAGCGCCAACTAATCCATATCGACCCAAATTTCGCACCAAAAAACCAACTTTTGTCGGAAAGTCGGTGTTTGGATGTCGGACGACAAATGCCAATTAGGCATAAGCGTGCACGAATCATCGACACCCTCAAATCTGCAAGCTGATTAACTGTTATAAAACAACAAGTTATATCGAAGTCAAATAATGCTGATACCATAAGTGTGCACGACGGAAGCATAAGCGTGCAAATCAAATCCAAAGAAAAGGCCCGCCAATTGGCGAGCCCATTTCTTACGAAAATTGAGTTGAAGATCTAGGGTTAGTTACCCAAGGCTAACAGTCTTTGGATAGTGATAGCTTATCAATGCGCTGTGCTGCGTTTGCAGAGGTAGAGCTAACACAGGAAAGCGCAAAACAGTTAGAGGAGAGTAAGCGTCCGGCGTCACTGCTCTGCCGCTGAGAGAGAGTGATTGATAGTGTCC
>CAXBKX010000015.1:0-105865 GCA_963976475.1 uncultured Rhodobacterales bacterium | reverse complement strand
CCGACTATGGGCGGTCCTTCAAATCACGTGGAGACCTCTACCGGATTGTGGCGATCAACCCCAACAGACCAAAGTACCCGATCAGTACCGAGCGTGTCTCCGACGGGCGTGGGTTTAAGATGCCAGCCGAAAATGTCGTGATGTATCTACAGAATTCTGGTGCCTGAATGTTCATGCACTGTTTCTTCAAAAGCCCAAATATGCAGCTTCGGGCCCGCTAGGCCAAAGAACAGGGCGGCGAAAAGCACCCCGAAGATGGCGGTAGAGGCGTTCAGAATCGCGGTCAGGCCGGTTTCGATGTAAAGTTGTGCCCATGCCATCAGCGCGAACGGGATCACGTTGTTGAGCAGCCCCATGATCAAGAAGGCCAACCAGATGCGCGGGTTGCGGGGCAACGGCAGGCGGCGGATCGCGATATAGCCCCACAGCACAAGCATGGCCCAGCCGGTGCGGTGGGCCACAGCGGTGAGCGGGCCGATTTCATTGAGTGCGATGCGCACCGACAGAAACGCGCCGCCCCAGATCAGCGAGAGGATCAGCAACAAGAGCCAGGCGGTGGGAGAGATGGTTTTTTGAAGTTGGGTCATATGTGTTCTTCGCTCTATGCGGCCAAACGGGCAACCCGAAAAATGCGCAAATAAAAAGCCCCGCCGGATGACGGGGCTTTTTATTGGATTATATGGTGGGCCTAGAAGTTGTAGGCCACTTTGAGGCCAACAGCGACGGCGGAGTTGTCGGCAAAGACCGCGCCGATGGTTTCGGTTGTGGCATCACCAACCATGATATAGCGCACGCCGCCGGTCAGTTCGATGCCATTGTCCAGCGTATAGGTGCCACCGACAGAAATGCTAGTGTAACCGTCCTTGGCGGAAAGGTTACTAACGGCGCCGCCGAGTTCCTTTTCATAGCCGACCGACACAGCACCCGAGAACTTGTCGGAGAATTTGCGCCCAACACCCAAAGTATAGGTCAATACGTCGTCATCCCAAGACACGAGTTCGCCAAAAACGGCATCGGTGATGTGTGCCTGACTCCATTCAGCCCAACGGACCGATCCGAAGACCAATGTGTCAGCGGCCACGCCGGATTGGAATTCGAGGTTCACTGACTGTGGCATTGTGGCGGTTAAATCGCCCAGACCGCCGGCACCTGTGCCGTCAAGCTCCAGATCGATCGCGCTGCTGTAGGTCAGTGCGACGCGCATGGCGATGTCCTGACGCTCGTATGCGGCCCAGCGACATAGCCTGTGCCAGAGCCACTGGCGTAGGTGGAGGTATAGAGAACAGTGCCGAATTGCGCCGCGGTATAGTCACCGCTGGCGGACAAATAGCGCGGGCCGAAGAATACGCTGACGTTTTCGTTGAATTTATAGCGTCCAACGGCAGTGATGGACGTGGTTTCCACGTTGGCACCCGAACCGCCGATCAGATAGGCCGCGTTGTCGTATGACACATTGGCGCCAAATGGCTGATCGATGATCAAGGCCAGCGACACTTTGTCATCGAGATCGGTTTTGAAGGCCAGGCCGACATTGCCGTAATCCGGTGCGATGTTGTCTGACCCTGTTGTAAATGGATCGGTGCCGGTGACTGATGGCATGACGTAGCCATAGCTTAGCTCGACATATTTGCCGTCTTCAAAGATCGCGCCGATGCTTTGGCCCGACCGGTCGATGCCGCCTGCGTAAGCGGCTGTCGTGGTCAGCATAAGTGCCGCCCCGACCGTTACAAAATTTTTCATGTCTCCATCCCTGTCATGAAACTTAAAAGATGCCCGACGTTGGTGGACGGTGTTGATTGCGTCAATTATTGACGCCGCGTCAGTATTTGCGGAGTTGCGTAACGTCACAAAAAAACAAAGGCTAGTGAGGCTGTTTGGCCTGCCCATAGTTAATATTTAGATAATTTGCCGCAAAGATGATGACCCCGCCGACCAGAACAAGTGTGTCGATAGGCTCGGCGTAGAGGATAATGCCGACAATCGCGATAATCGGCAGGCGCGCAAAATCAATCGGCATCACCACCGAGGCAGGTGCGATGGTTAAGGCCTTGGTCAGGCAGAAGTGCGCTGTCAGCCCTGCAAACCCGATGATCACCACCCAAGGCAGGGTTTGCGCGGTCGGCAGGGCGATATCGCCGTCGAACCCGGCGCTGATGAGCCCGAAGACCGCCTGCATCCCTGTCAGATAGAGCAGAATGCAGGTGATCGACGCGGTCTGGGTCAGTTTGCGGGTGCAGATGGCGGTCATGGCAAAGGCTATGGCGCTTAGCCCTGCGGCGATCACCCCTGCGTTGAGATTGTTGAAGTCGGGGCGTGCCACCAGCAGGATGCCGATGAAGCCGATGGCTGCGGCAAGCCCGCCAATTTTTGTGATCCGTTCACCCAAGATAAGTGGTGACAACAAGATGACCCAGATCGGTGTGGTGAATTCAAGCGCAAAGACCTGCGCCAGAGGAATCATGGTGATGGCAAAAAACCACAGGTTTTGCCCGGTGAAGTGGAACAGGTTGCGCACAAAATGCAGGCCGATCCGGTCGCGCGATATCTGGTGCAGCGTGCCCGCTTGCCAAGCCACGAGCCCGACGATCAGCAGCCCCACAAAAGAGCGGTAGAGCATGATCTCGAAGGTATCAAGGTCAAGAGAGGCGGCGCGCCCTGCGATGGCCATCATTGTAAAGGCGCCGATCGCCCCGACCATCCACGTGGCCGCCCGAAGAGTGGTGGTCATGCATTGCTCCGGCCGCGCGACAGTGGCGGCAGACCGCAACAGTCACCCGATTTGCGCAGGGATTCAAGCCGTCAGGATGACGCCGAGTGCGATGATCAAACCGATGCCGGCGAGGATCAGGACGGGGATCCGCTGATAGGGCTGTTTTGGCACAAAACAAGCGCCGCAGCGCGCGCCGGAGGCACGCATTTTATGGCCGCAGCTTGTGCAGGTGAAAATGCGAAGTGTCATAGGGCACCTGTAAAAAAACTATACTATGGAGGTAACGGGTGGCAGCGCCACAGACTGGTAAACCTAATATGAGACTTCTATAGGGCGCGCAGGGCGCAGCCGCAAGTTGTCCATTTGGGCAAGGTGCCGTGCAAATTGGTGTGTCGGGCCGGATTGCGAGGCGTCAAGCGACGTAAAGGTCGGGCACGTTTTTGACCAAACGGCTGACGATGATGTCAATCAGCGCGCCCACAACGATCCCGTCGGCCAGCATCCACCACGGGGTTTTGAAGACGGCGGGCAGATAGGAAACCGATACCAGGGCCTGCGCGAGCATATCGTAGCCGAACAGGACGGTCAGGAATGTGAACCAGCCGCCCATCAACCCGCCACGCAGCCAGGGCGGATAGGCCAGTTTGAAAATCGGGATGCGGTTGATGGTGCCCGAGAGGCCCACAACGCCGCCGATGGTCACGAACAGCGCGAGCACCCCCCAAGCCAGCAGCGGATCGGCGGTTGGCATCATGGCACGTGTGCCCCAGAACCCGACGAGCCCTGCGATAAACCCCAAGGATTTTGCAATTGCAGTGCGCGTCATGAGCGGTGTGAAGTTAAACATGATGTGTCCTTTCATTCAGCAACGAACGGTAAGGACACTATAGCAGGTGGCTGAAGCTTTGTGTTGATTTAGGACAAGCCCGCGGTCTTAGCGCCGCGCGGGCCGCCTTATTCCCATTCGATTGTGCCCGGAGGCTTGGAGGTGATGTCATAGGTCACGCGGTTGATGCCTTGCACTTCGTTGATGATCCGTGTGGCGGTTTCGCCCAAGAATTCATGGGTGAAAGGGTAATAATCCGCGGTCATGCCATCCACGGAGTTCACCGCACGCAGCGCGCAGGCGAAATCATAGGTGCGCCCGTCGCCCATAACGCCCACGGTGCGCACCGGCAGAATGGCGACAAACGCCTGCCAGATGTCGTCATATAGCCCGTGTTTGCGGATCTGGTCGATATAAACCGCGTCCGCCTTGCGCAGGATGTCCAGCTTTTCACGGGTGATTTCGCCGGGGCAGCGGATCGCAAGACCCGGACCGGGGAAGGGGTGGCGGCCGATGAAGGAGGCGGGCAGGCCCAGCTCGACGCCCAGAGCGCGCACCTCGTCCTTGAACAGCTCGCGCAGCGGTTCCACCAGTTTCAGGCCCATCTTTTCAGGCAAGCCGCCGACGTTGTGGTGGCTTTTGATCGTCACGGAAGGCCCGCCAGAAAACGAGACCGATTCGATCACGTCGGGGTAAAGCGTGCCTTGGGCGAGAAATTCGGCGCCCGCGATGGTATTGGCGTGTTTCTGGAACACGTCGATGAACAGACGCCCGATGATTTTACGCTTGGTCTCGGGGTCGGATTGGCCCTCAAGTTCGCCCAAGAACAAGTCCTGCTCGTCGGCGTAGATCAGCGGGATATTATAGTTGTCACGGAACATTTTGAGGACGTCTTCGGCCTCGTTTTGCCGCAACAGCCCGTTGTTGACAAAAACGCAGGTCAACTGATCGCCGATGGCCTCGTGGATCAGCACCGCGGCGACCGACGAATCGACGCCGCCCGACAGCCCGCAGATCACTTGTTTGTCGCCCACTTGCGCGCGGATCGCGGCAATCGCCTGTTCGCGGTAGGCGCCCATGGTCCAGTCGCCGGAAAAGCCTGCGATACGCACAAAGTTTTCGTAAAGTTTGGCGCCATTGGGGGTGTGGTGGACCTCGGGGTGGAATTGCACCGCGTAGAAGTGTCGGGAGATGTCTGCGGTTACGGCAAACGGCGCGTTGGGCGAGGTGCCGTAGACTTTAAAGCCGGGTGCGATATGCGAGACGTGGTCGCCGTGGCTCATCCAGACCTGTTCGCGGTCGTTTTCAAACCAGCCGTCCAGCAGATCAAGTCTGCCTTGCGGGGTGACAAAGGCGCGTCCGAATTCTGCGGTGCCATGGCCACGCTCGACCTGTCCGCCAAGCTGCTGCATCATGGTTTGCTGACCATAACAGATGCCCAGAACCGGCACGCCCAGATCGAACACCGCGTGGGGTGCGCGCGGGCTGCCGTCGCGGGTGACGCTATCGGGGCCACCTGACAGGATCACCGCTTTGGGCGCGAAACCGGCCAAGAATGCGTCAGTGACGGTCTGGTAGGGGTGAATTTCACAATAGACGTTCAGCTCGCGCAACCTGCGCGCAATAAGCTGCGTCACTTGAGAGCCGAAGTCGATGATCAGAAGGCGTTCGTGCAATTGTTTATCCATGGCGCGTTCTAGCCTTGAGACGGGGGGAGAGGCAAGTGTGACAGATGTCGCTTTTGCGCCCCGAGCGCCGTTAATTTCGCAAGGCTGGTGCGCCACATTGGCTATCACTGCGCTAACCAGTTATTTTTGAGGACCTGCACATGTCAGATGCTACAGCTATCCCGTCACGCCGCGCACGGGGCGGAGGCGGTGCCGCCCGCCGCGCAGAGCGCACAGCCGTCAGTGTCGAGACTGCGAAATATATCGAGCGCAATATTCCAAACTATGAAGTGCTGGACGATGCGGCCCTTGAGATAATCGAGCAGAATGCCGATACGGTTCTGGCCGAGATCGGGGTGATGTTTGTTGATAACCCCGAGGCGTTGGACCGCTGGCGCAAGGCGGGTGCCGAGGTGGATGGCGAGCGGGTGCGGATTCCGCGCGGGCTGGCGCGCAAGTTATGTGCCACCGCCCCGTCGCAATTTACCCAACATGCCCGCAACCCCGAGCGTAATGTTGAGATTGGTGGCAAAAATCTGGTGCTGGCGCCGGTTTATGGCCCGCCGTTCGTGCGCGATGCCGAGGGTGGCCGGCGGTATGCCACGATGGCCGATTTCGAGAAGTTCGTGAAGCTGGGGTATATGTCCAAGTGGCTGCACCATTCGGGCGGCACGGTGTGCGAGCCGACCGATATTCCGGTCAACAAGCGCCATCTGGATATGCTCTTGGCCCATATGACCCTGTCGGACAAGCCGTTTATGGGCTCGGTGACCGAGCCGTCGCGCGCGCAAGACAGTGTGGATATGTGTGGGATCCTGTTTGGTGAAGAGTTCGTGCAAACCAACACCG
The DNA here is from genome assembly GCA_963976475.1 of uncultured Rhodobacterales bacterium. Classification (GTDB taxonomy): domain Bacteria; phylum Pseudomonadota; class Alphaproteobacteria; order Rhodobacterales; family Rhodobacteraceae; genus Yoonia. The sequence goes on along the minus strand of CAXBKX010000015.1, from coordinate 99,813 downwards.
TGATGACCTCGCTGATCAATATCAACAGCCCGATGACATTTGACAGCATTATGATGGGCGCGCTGGAGGTTTTTGCGGCCAATAACCAAGCGGCGATCATTTCGCCGTTTATTGTGGGCGGCGCGATGGCCCCTGTGTCGGTGGCGGGCACGCTGACCCAAGTGATGGCCGAGGTTTTGGCCGGTATCGCCTATTCGCAACTGGTTCGTCCCGGGGCACCGGTGATCATGGGCACCTTTGTGACCTCGATCGATATGAACTCCGGCGCGCCGACCTTTGGCACGCCAGAGGCTGCGCATATCACCTATGGCGCGGGGCAATTGGCGCGGCGCCTGGGTGTGCCGTATCGCTCTGCGGGGTCGTTCTGCGGCTCCAAACTGCCCGATGCGCAGGCCGCCTATGAGACCTCCAACAGCTTGCAGATGGGGCTTTTGTCGGGCGTGAACTTTATGTTGCACGCCTGTGGCTGGCTGGAAGGCGGGCTTGTGGCGTCTTTCGAGAAGTTTGTGATGGATGCCGACCAGCTGGGCACATTGCACCATTTTGCCCGCGGCGTGGATATGTCCCAAGAGGCCCAAGCGATGGACGCAATTGCCGAAGTCGGCCCCGGCGGGCATTATCTGGGCTGCGAGCATACGCAGGCGAATTTCAAGACCGCGTTCTGGCGTTCTGATCTGTTTGACTACAAGCCGTTCGAGACATGGGACGAGGAGGGCGCACGCGACACGCAGGCGCTGGCCACGATCCGTGTCAAAAAGATGATCGACACCTACCAGCAGCCCGCACTTGATCCCGAGATCGAAGCGCGGCTGCGGGCCTATGTGGCAGACAAAAAGGCGAGTATGCCAGACGCCTTTATGTAGGGCGGCTGGTGGCGCGCAGGATCTGCGCCTCGGCCATCAGGGCAATCATCACATCGACATGGCGGGCCACCGAGTAAGTGGCCTGCTTTTCGATGCGCGCCGTGTTCAGCGCCGATTCGATGTCGAGCAATTGCATCACCGCAGGGGCAGGCCGCGGGATGGTTTCGGTCTTGAGAATCCGGCGCAGGTGCATCGTGCGCACATAATCATCCAACCCGAAGCGGGCGGCTTTGATCAGCAGGCTGGGGCGGCGCAATTGAGCGATACGAGCAGAAATATCGAGCATGTCTTGGTCCTTTCAGGCTTGAGATTGCCCCGAACATGACATGTGCCGCCGTGGTGTTGCGCGATTTGCCAGACCTCAGAACGGTGGGTCTACGATTGTTTATCTTTTAGAAACAATAGTGAAGGGGATTGGAAACAATTAACCATTGAGTAACCTATGCACTCATAGGTTGTGAACTGGCAACATGATTCCGGATGCGACCGACAAGGGGATCGTTCGGCTACGTAAGGATATGGGGATGCAAAACCAGCGGATGCCAGACTTGACTGTCGGATTGCCAAATTGGGTTCCGATCGCGGCAGTTCATTATTTGGCCCACACAGAGCGCGGCTATTCGATACGCGCTTTGGCCAAAGTCCATAAGTGCCACCCGTCAACGATTCTCCGCCAGGTCCGGCGCTATGAGGGTCGCCGTGATGACCCGTTGATCGATGATGCCCTGCGCGCGCTGTCACGCGCTTCGTCACCGGGATTTGGCACTATCAAAAAGGAAACCAAGACTATGAAGATCGCACGCCTGAAGGGGCAGGCCGGCCCTGGCGAAGACCTGACGCAAACGCGGATCGATCAAGAAGCCAAGCGGGTATTGCTGCGGCTTTGTGAACCCGGTGCTGTGATGGCGGTGGCCAGAGAGATGGAAACGGCGGTGATCGTGCGCGAAACAGCTGATGGTGAACAGCTGCGCACAGCCGTGGTTGACCGCGATATTGCCCAGGCGATTGCGCTGAAGGACTGGATTTCCTGCCCTGATACGACGGGGCGCGTGTCGCGCTATTTTATTACCAATGCGGGGCGCGCGGCCTTGCGGGCCTTGACCGCACGAAGCGAAAATGCGGCCTTTGGCTTTGCTGATGTGCGCAGCCCGATGAAGGGTGCTGCGGCGTGGGATCTGGGTGATTTTGAGGGTGCACGGCGTCCGCGCCCACCGGCGGTGGAAAGCCCGCTGGTGGGTTTGTCGCGCCGGCGTGACCGCGAGGGGCAGCCATTTTTGCCCCGCGATCTGGTGGCTGCGGGCGAGCGCTTGCGCGAAGATTTTGAACTGGCAAAGATGGGCCGTCAGATTGCCAAGGATGTGACCGATTTCATGGCGCAGACCCCCAGCAAGGATGGCCCGTCTGGGGCGGCGGCGGGGCATCTGCGCGTGCAAGCGGCTTTGGGCGATTTGGGGGCAGGATTGATGGATGTCGCGTTTCACTGTTGTTGCTTGCTGGAAGGCTTGGAACAGACAGAGAAATCAATGGGCTGGTCGGCACGCTCGGGCAAGATCGTTTTGCGCATAGCCCTTCAGCGGTTAAAGCGGCATTACGCAAATCAAGGCAAATTTGCCCCGATGATCGGGTAGGCGGGCAGGTTTTGCGGCACACGGCGTGAATGACAGGTGTTGTTGTCGGGCGCGCAGGGCACTAGGTTAGAGGTGAGTTAAAGAATGGAACCCCTCTCGTGCGTGATCTTAAAATCCCCGCCCAGCGCCATCCTGAAAAGGCCAAGCGCCCTGACACCGTGCAACCCAAAAAGCCAAGCTGGATCAGGGTGAAGGCGCCCACATCCGAAGGCTATAAAGTGACGCGCGACATCATGCGCGAGCATAAATTGGTCACGGTGTGCGAAGAGGCGGGCTGTCCCAATGTCGGCGAATGTTGGTCGCAAGGCCATGCCACCATGATGATTATGGGCGAAGTCTGCACGCGGGCCTGCACGTTTTGCAATATTGCCACCGGCAAGCCGCCAGAGGATCTGGATGTGTTCGAGCCGGGCCGGGTGGCCGATGCGGTCAAGAAGCTGGGGCTAAAGCATGTGGTGATCACCTCGGTGGACCGCGATGATATCGAGGATGGCGGGGCTGCGCATTTTGCCCAGACGATCAGGGCGATTCGCAAGCAATCCCCCGACACAACCATCGAGATTTTGACGCCTGATTTTATCCGCTGTGACCCCGATGTGTTGCGCATTGTCGTCGAGGCCAAGCCTGATGTGTTCAACCATAATCTGGAAACCGTGCCGGGGCTTTACCCCGAAGTGCGCCCCGGCGCGCGGTATTTCCATTCTTTGCGGCTGTTGCAGCGCGTCAAGGAACTGGATCCAACGATGTTTACCAAATCGGGGATCATGGTGGGGCTTGGGGAAGACAAGCAATCCGTGACCCAGGTTATGGAAGACATGCGCGCCGCTGACATTGATTTTCTGACCATTGGGCAATATTTACAGCCCACCCCCAAACACCATGCCGTTGACCGCTTTGTGACGCCGGAAGAGTTTAGCAGCTATGAAAAAACCGCCTATAACAAGGGGTTTTTGATGGTGTCGGCTTCACCTTTGACGCGGTCTAGCTATCATGCGGGCGATGATTTTGCCCGTTTGCGCGCGGCGCGGTTGCAGAAATTTGGACAGGCCTAGGGGTTACCGGATGCGCGGTGCACCGTCGGCGGCCATCCAGTCTGGCAGCAGGCCCTGTGTTTCCAGCCCGTATAGGATCAGGCTGACGGCCACGACACCTGCGACAATGATCAGCTTTTTCGCGCTTGGCGGATTTTGCGCCCAGCGTTTTGCGTGCAAGAGCCAGCGCGGGTTCATGGCGTAAACCGCACTTTGCCGACATAGGGCAGGTTGCGGTTGCGCTGTGCAAAGTCGATGCCATAGCCCACGACAAATTCGTCGGGGATCTCGAAGCCGATCCAGTCGGGCTTGAAATCCACCTCGCGCCGTGCGGGTTTATCCAACAGCGCAATGGTGCGCATCCGCGCGGGTTTTTTGGTCATCAGATAGTCGTGCACATGGGCCAGCGTGTGCCCTGTGTCGATAATATCTTCCACAACAAGCACATCGCGCCCCTCAATTGCGCCGCGCAAGTCTTTGAAAATGCGCACTTCCCGGCTGCTCTCCATGCCGTCGCCATAGGATGAGGCCTCGAGAAAATCGACCTCGACGGGCAGGTCCAGTTCGCGCACAAGATCGGCGATAAACACAAACGAGCCGCGCAACAGCCCCACGACGACCAATTTGTCGGTGCCCTCGAAAGTCGTTTGAATGTCGCGGGACAAGTCTTCGATTCTTGCAGCGATGGATTTCGCGCTGATCATCGTATCAATCACATAAGGTTTGTGCGACATGGGTTCCCCGATTGTGCTTCTGGCTTGATTTTTCATGGCTATTCTACGACATCAGGGGGTGAAGTCACCCGCGAAAGCCCATTATGACCCGTCATTCCGAGACAAAAATCCTGCCCTATACCGCAGATCAGATGTATGATCTGGTCGCTGACGTGGCAAGTTACCCGCAATTCCTGCCGTGGACCGCCGCGGCAAGGGTTCGCAATCGCACAGACATGGGGGATCATGAGGAGATTCTGGCCGATCTGGTGATCTCGTTCAAGGTGTTCCGAGAAACATTTGGCAGCCGCGTGCGGCTATGGCCCGCCCTGAGGAAAATCGAGACATCCTATCTGGACGGGCCGTTCAAATATCTTGAGAGCATCTGGCAATTCCGCGATGTTCAGGGTGGCTGCGAGGTGTCCTTCGAGGTTGATTTCGAGTTTAAAAACAGACTGTTGCAAGGTGCGGCGGGTATGTTTTTCAACGAAGCGATGCTGCGCGTTGTGCGCGCGTTCGAGGCGCGCGCCCGCGAGCTATATTCATGAGCCCCGAGGATCATCTGCTGGCATTGCTGCAAAGGTCTTTGCATGATGGCCCGTCAGATTTGATCCGCCTGTGCCTGTTTGACTGGGCGGTGTGTGCGATTGCGGGATCGGAGGAACCTGTGGTGCGGATTTTGGCGCAAGACAGCGATATGTCCTTTGCAAATACCGCGCTGGTCTATGGCACGATGGGGCACGCGCTGGACTATGACGATACGCATTTTGATCATATCGGCCATACATCTGCGGTGGTGATGCCTGCGGTTTTGGCCGCGGCACAGCTGGCAGGGATTGGCGGTTTGGACCAAGTGGTCGCGGCCGCCTTGATCGGGTCAGAGGCCGCGGTGCGGGTGGGTCTGTGGCTGGGCCGCGATCATTATCAGATCGGATTTCATCAAACGGCCACATCGGGTGCGATTGGGGCCACAGTGGGGTGCGCGCACCTGTTGAAATTAACCGCGCCACAAACCCGACATGCGATCGGTTTGGCCGCGACCGGTGCCTCTGGTCTGCGCGGGCAGTTCGGATCGATGGGCAAACCGTTGAATGCAGGGTTAGCCGCCCGCTGCGCTGTCGAGGCTGCGGTCTGGGCACAGGCCGGTATGACCTCTGATCCGCAGGGGGTGGCGCAGTTTGGCGCGACCCATCACGGGCAGGCAAACGACAGCGCATGGGCGGCGGACGAGCCGTGGAAAATCGCCCGCGTTAACCATAAGTTTCATGCCTGTTGCCACGGGCTGCACGCGATGCTCGAGGCGTTGCAAGCGGCGCAGGGGGATGTTGCCGGCGTTATCGTCGAGACCCACCCGCGATGGATGTCTGTGTGCAACAAGCCGGCACCTGAAACCGGATTGGCGGTCAAGTTCAGCTATGCAATGACGGCGGCGATGGCCCTGTCGGGCATGTCCACGGCGGCGATTGGCGCATTTTCGGGTCACACCGCAAGCGACCCTGCGCTGATCGCCTTGCGCGACAAGGTGACGGTGCGGGCGGATGAACATTTGAGCGAAATGCAGGCCCGTGTCGCGATAGTATATGCCGACGGCAGGGCCGAGACCCTGTTTCATGATTTGCAAACCCCGCTGCCGATGTCCGAAAGACAGGCCCGTTTGCGTCAAAAGGCCCGCGCTGTGCTGGGCGCGGACCTGTCGGAGGACTTATGGACAGCGGTGCAGCGGGACGACTGCGCCCGGCTGACCGGATTGTTGCGCGTCTAGCTGGTCATGTCGTAGGCGCGCTCGCCGTGCACCGACAGATCAAGGCCGTTGGTTTCGGTTTCGTGATCAACCCGCAGCGGTGTAATCGCCTTGCAGATATAGATCAAAGCAATGGTCATAACGGTGGTAAAACCGCCCACGATGGCCAGCGAGCCAAGCTGTGCCGCCCAAGCGCCCGCGCCAAAGACCGCGATCATGATCGAGCCGAACACCCCGCCCACGCCGTGCACGGCAAAGACATCAAGCGTGTCGTCGATCTTGATCTTGTTGCGGATGTAGAGGACGCTCTCCTGACATAGAACGCCCGCGATGCCGCCGATGATCAGCGCCTCGACCGGGCCTACAAAACCCGACGCGGGGGTGATCGAGGCAAGGCCCGCAATCGTGCCCGTCACAAGGCCCACAAGCGTGGAGCGGCCAAATTTGATCCGTTCCCACAAGGCCCAGGTCAGCGACCCTGCGGCGGCCGACAGATGCGTGACGGTGATGGCCATGGCCGCGCCACCGTCGGCGGCCAGTTGCGAGCCGCCGTTAAAGCCGAACCAGCCAACCCAGAGCATTGCAGCACCGATCATCACCATGCCCGGATTATGCGGTGGTTTGGACGGATCACGACGCGGCCCGAGGAAAATCGCAAGGATCAACGCGGCAAGCCCTGCGGTTTCATGCACCACGATACCGCCCGCAAAGTCACGCACGCCCGTTGCGCCGAAAATACCGCCGTCCGACAGGAAACCACCACCCCAGACCCAATGCACGACAGGCGCATAGACCAGCAGCATCCAGAGCGATGAAAATAGCAGCACAAAGCCAAAGCCGATCCGTTCCACATATGCGCCGACGATCAGCGCGGGGGTGATGATGGCGAAGGTCATCTGAAAGGCGAAAAACAGAATCTCGGGCAGGGTGCCCGCCAGCGTGGTGGCATCGATGCCATTCAGGAACATTTTGCCCAAACCGCCCCAATAGCCTGACGTGCCGTCGCCGAACGCGATCGAATAGCCAAATGCAAACCACAGGATGCTCATCAGGCTGGCGATGGCGTAGCAGTGCATGAACACGCTCAGCACGTTGCGCGCCCGCACCAGACCGCCGTAAAACAGCGCCAATCCCGGCAATGTCATAAACAGGACCAAGGCCGTCGCCACCATGACCCAAGCTGTATCTGCACCATTCATATCTTATAATCCCCCGGTTTTTATAGTCTTGGGCTCATAGGTCCGATTTTATGCCCAAGGAAAAGGCGGGGGTGGTCGCGAGGCGATTAAAAATGCGGCTCTTTGTGCTATGCTGAAAATTTAGGCGCAAATGGCGGGTAAATGTCTAATTTATCGGCGATCCGCAGATGCGGCTGCCCAGAGCAGCGCCAAAGCATGTGCTGTGGCCGCAGCACGCACGCGGTCGCGCCCGATGGCGCCAAATTCCACGGTCGCGACTGTGGTGTGGCCCAGGTGGCAAAGCCCGAAACAAACGCGGCCCTCGGGTTTATGGTCGGACCCGCCGGGGCCTGCGATGCCGGTGATACTGACTGCAAGCGTGGCGTCCGAATTGGCAATCGCGCCTGTGGCCATTTGATATGCGACCTGTTCAGACACCGCACCATATCGGGCAAGCGTGTCGGATTTTACGTTTAACATCTGCATCTTGGCGGCGTTTGTGTAGGTGACAAAGCCGCGATCAAACACCGCAGAGCTGCCCGCCACATCAGTGATCGCCGCCGCCACCATACCACCTGTGCAGCTTTCGGCGGTGGCGATGGTGAGCCCGGCGGCGCGCGCATCTGCCAGCAGGGTTGCGGCCTGTGTCACACGAACACCGCGTGATAAAACCCGCCCAGAACCAGCACACCAAGTGCCGCAAATATTCCCGCAATCACATCATCAAGCATGACGCCCGTGGCATCATCGCGCCGGTCTGCCCAGCCGACAAGCCATGGTTTTCTAATGTCGAACAGCCGGAACAGGGCAAAAGCGACGATCCAGCCGGGCCAAAGCGCCAGCGCATCAAGCCCGCGCGACGACACGATGCTGGCGATCGGCAACAGGGCAATCCACTGGCCGACCACCTCGTCGATTACAATCTCGGAAGGGTCGTGGTTGTCGGTGCCCGCGGTTTCCACTTTGGTGGCCCAGAGGCCCAGCGCATAGGCGACACCTGACGCGAAGATCAACCCGTAGAGCCCTGTATATGTTATTAAAACCCATGCGACTGGCAAGGCCGCGAGCGACCCCCAAGTGCCGGGTGCCGGGCGGATATGACCCACATAAAAGAAGGTGGCGATGAGTTTGCTCATGATTTTACCAATGTTGCGGTTGCGATTGCGGCGATGCCCTCTTCGCGCCCTGTGAAGCCCAGGCGCTCGGATGTGGTCGCCTTGACGCTGATCCGGTCGGTATCGAGCCCTGTGATCCGTGCCAGCGCGGATTTCATGGCTGGTTGGTGCGGGCCGATTTTAGGAAATTCGCAGACAAGAGTGCAGTCTATATTGCTGATTTTAAAGCCGTTTGTTGTCACAAGCTGAACTGCATGGGTCAGGAAGATATGGCTTGCCGCCCCTTTCCATTGCGCGTCCGACGGCGGAAAGTGCTGGCCGATATCGCCCATGCCTAGCGCGCCGTAAATTGCGTCGGTGACCGCGTGCATCCCCACATCGGCGTCCGAATGGCCCTGTAATCCGCGCCCATGCGGGACTTTCACGCCGCAGAGCCAGACATGATCGCCATCGCCAAAGCGATGCACGTCATAGCCATTGCCACATCTTACATCCATGTCATGTCCCAACATATTGGCAGCGCGCGAAAAATCATCATGCGTTGTGATTTTGAGATTGTGCTCTTCACCCGCAACAATGGCAACATCAAGCCCCGCGTCGCGCGCCACTTCCACGTCGTCGGCGGCGGGCCCTGTGCGCTGGTCATGTGCCGATACGATGGCCGCGTAGTGGAACCCTTGCGGGGTTTGCGCGCGAAACAGCCCGCTGCGGTCCCGACTGCCGCTGACAAATCCCTCGACCCCGGTCCAAAGCGCGTCTGTGACAGCAATTGCGGGTGCGGCACCTGCGTGATGGTCTAGGGCGGCGATCACATCGGTGATGATGGCGGCGCTGACCAAGGGCCGCGCGGCGTCATGGATCAGCACTTTGGCCGGCGGGTTGGCCGCAAGCGCCGCGAGACCTGCGCGCACCGAGGCGTCGCGGGTTGCACCGCCTGTCACGACATGTGCGGCGTCAAGGCCGAGTGCGGCCCAACGGGCCTGATCATCAGGATGAAGCACCACCACGACTTCATCAACATGGCCCTGCAAGGCGTTGAAAGTATGCCATATTACCGGCTTTTCGCGCAGGTTTTGCCATTGCTTTGGCACCTCGCCGCCGGCGCGAAGCCCACGTCCTGCGGCGACAATGATGGCGGCGATGCTCATACGGATTCCTTTTGTTGCAATTGGTTTACTGCCTGTCACCGGGCAGCGCAATTCTTGCCTGTGCAGCAGGATATTTGATTAAAATTTGTGCATGTGTCGCTTTATGCATTAATTTTGCGCGCTCATGCGTTGTGGTTTTGATAAATCCCAAGTATTTCAATCGCAACCGCCCTTACAAATGTTGATTGCACCCCTTGGCCCACGTCGAATCGCTTGCTCTTAGTGCTATTTCGCTTAGTCCGCCCGTCGCCTTGGCGCCTTTGGCTGGCATCACAGACTTGCCGTTTCGCCAGTTGGTGGCGTCGTTTGGCGCGGGCTGGGTTGTCAGCGAGATGGTCGCAAGTCAGGAGATGGTGCAGGCCAAGCCCGCGGCCCGCGACCGCGCGGAGTTAGGCTATGATCAGGCCGGCACCGCGGTGCAGATTGCCGGACGCGATGCCTACTGGATGGCCGAGGCGGCAAAACTGGTGGCGGACAATGGCGCGGCCTTTATCGACATCAACATGGGGTGTCCGGCAAAAAAGGTCACAAGCGGCTATTCGGGGTCGGCGTTATTGCGCGACCCTGATCACGCGTTGCGGTTGATCGAGGCGGTGGTGAATGCGGTTGATGTGCCTGTGACGCTCAAGACGCGGCTGGGCTGGGATGCGCAGAGCCTGAACGCAAGTTATGTCGCAGCGCGCGCGCAACTTGCGGGCATTCAACTGGTCACGATCCACGGGCGCACCCGCTGCCAGTTTTACAAAGGGGCCGCAGATTGGGCGGCGATTGCCCGGATCAAACAGGCCGTCTCGATCCCGGTGATTGCCAATGGCGATATTGTTGGTGTGGCGTCGGCCAGACAGGCGCTGGCGCTGTCGGGGGCTGATGGGGTGATGATCGGGCGCGGGGCGCAGGGGCGTCCTTGGGTCTTGGCGCAAGTGGCCAGCCAATTGCACGGCACACCCGCACCGGTGATCCCGACAGGGGCCGCATTGGTTAATATGATCGGGGCACATTACGAGGCGATGCTGTCGTTTTATGGGGCCGGGTTGGGCCGTAAAATGGCCCGCAAGCATTTGGGCTGGTATATGGACGACGCGGGCACGCCTGCGGATCTGCGCCGCGCCATTCTGACCGACCCAGACCCCAAGACGGTTCTGGCGCTTTTGCCCGACGCCATTGCACGAAAGGTGGCCGCATGATCCAGGATGCCGCACTATGGGCGTCGCTGCCGGTGCCCGCGCTTTTGTTGGACAGCGCTGATGTGATGATCGAGATCAACCCCGCGGCCGAGAGTTTCCTGAACCTGTCTGCCAAAGCGCTGCGCGGGCATTCGTTTTGGGACAAGGTGATGATCGATGCGCCGCTGGAGGGTCCGTTTGCGCGCGCCCGCGACGGGCGCACGCCGTTGTTTGTCAATGATGTGGATGTGGGCAGCGGCGAGCGCCCGCCAATGCAGTGCAACATCCAGTTCACCCCGCACCAAGGCCGCAAGGATGTGATGATCGTGATGATCAGCCCGCGCGAAATTGCCAGCCGGATGACCAAAAGCCACAACACCGGCAAGGCGGCAAAATCCGCCATTGGCATGGCAGAGATGCTGGCCCACGAGATCAAGAACCCGCTGGCGGGGATCACCGGAGCGGCGCAGTTACTGGCGATGGGGCTTAGTCAGGAGGATCAGGAATTTACCGATCTGATTGTCGAGGAAAGCCACCGCATTGTGAAATTGCTTGAGCAGGTCGAGCAATTCGGCAACCTGCGTCCACCGCTGTTAAAGGCGGTGAATATCCACGATGTGCTGGACCGCGCGCGGCGCTCTGCGATGGTCGGCTTTGGCGCGCATATGCTGTTTATCGAAGATTACGACCCGTCGTTGCCCCATGTCTGGGCCGACAGTGACCAGTTGCTGCAAGTGTTTCTGAACTTGCTGAAAAACGCCTCCGAGGCGGCCAAGGATGCGGGCCAGATCCGGTTGCATACCTTTTATGACCCCTCGTTGCGGGTGCGCAGGCCAGACGGCAGCCAAGACCGTTTGCCGTTGCAGGTCGAGATCATCGATGACGGGCCGGGGCTGCCGCCTGACATTGCCAATGATGTGTTCGAGCCCTTTATTTCGGGGCGCGAGAATGGCACCGGACTGGGCCTTGCGCTGGTGTCCAAGCTGATCGGGGACGCGGGCGGCTGGATTTCGGTCGAAAGCGTGCCGGGCCGCACGGTGTTTCGCGTCTCGCTCCCACTCGCCCCGCAAAATGCAGGAGATATCTGATGGATGGCACCGTTCTGGTCGCGGATGACGACCGCACAATCCGCACCGTTTTGACCCAAGCCCTGACCCGCGCGGGGTGCAAGGTTCATGCCACATCATCGCTGGTCACGCTGATGCGTTGGGTGGACGAGGGCAAAGGCGATCTGGTGATTTCGGACGTCGTGATGCCCGATGGTAACGGGTTGGAGCAATTGCCAAAGATCGCCGCCGCCCGCCCCGGTCTGCCGGTGATCGTGATCTCGGCGCAAAATACCATTATGACCGCTATTCAGGCCGCCGAGGCCGAGGCCTATGACTATCTGCCCAAGCCGTTTGATTTGCCCGATTTGATGAAACGGGCCGCGCGCGCCCTGGAGATCAAGCGCCGCGTGGCCCGACCACGCAGTGCCAGTGAACAAAACAAAACCAGTGATCTGCCACTTGTGGGGCGCACCGCGGCGATGCAGGGCCTTTACCGGCTGGTCGCACGGGTGATGAACACGAACATGCCGGTGCTGATTACCGGCGAAAGCGGGACAGGCAAGTCGCTGATTGCCCGCGCGATCCATGATTTTTCGGACCGCCGTAGCCAGCCGTTCGTCGTGGTGTCGGGGGTTGATCTTGAAGATATGGACGGTCCATCCGCGGCCCTTGCCCGCGCCAAGGGCGGCTCGTTGTTGTTTGACGAGGTTGGTGATTTGTCGGACACGGCACAGGGCCGGATCGTGCGGATGCTGGATGCCTTGGGTGATACCGCACCGCGGATCATGGCGACATCGCAAACCGATCTGATGGACAGGTTGGACAGCGGCACATTCCGCCAAGACCTGTTTTACCGGCTGGGCGGGGTGACACTGCATGTGCCGTCATTGCGCGAAAGGGTGGATGATATTCCGCTTTTGGCCGAGCATTTTCTGACCCGCGTCGCGCGTGAAGGCGCGCCGCTGCGCCGCATGAGCCCGCCCGCGCTGGATCTGATCCGCGCCTATAGCTGGCCGGGCAATGTGCGCCAGTTGGAAAATGCGATCAGGCGGCTGGTTTTCACCGCCACGGGCGACGACATCAGCCGTGCCGAGGTCGAGGGCGTTTTGGGCAACCAGCCAGCGATGGACCCCGCCAACACCCGCGCCGAAGGCGACAAATTATCGGCAAGCGTGGCCAAACATCTGCGCCGCTATTTTGACCTGCATGGGGGGGAATTGCCGCCACCGGGGCTATATACCCGAATCCTGCGCGAGGTCGAAGGCCCGTTGATTGAAATTGCGTTGGACGCCACGGCGGGAAATCAGGCCAAATGCGCGGATTTGCTCGGGATCAACCGCAATACTTTGCGAAAGAAGATCACAGAGCTGGATATCCGCGTGACACGGCGCCGCAAATTGATGTAAAACCGCAACATAAGCGTGGCTCCCTGGACGCAGCTGTATCTGGGGCAAGGCACGCGATGTGGTGGTATGTGGGGGGAACCTCACCTGTATAAGGGGCATATGCGCGTGCAGCGTAGCCTGACAAGTGGAAACATGGCACGGTTCAGTCGCTGGCGGCGCAGGCGTGCGGTGCAAAACGTGACCGTGATCGGGCTTGTGCTTTTGGGGCCGCTTCTTGCGGTGCTGACCTATGTTGTTCTGGGGCCGGTGGTGCAGTCGTCGACATCGCCGTTCCTGCGGATGGTGCTGTTTGCGGATCTGATTTATGTGATCGTTGTTGCCGCATTGGTGATGCAGCGTGTGGCCAAGATGATTGCCGCGCGGCGGGCCAAATCGGCGGGATCGAGGCTGCACCTGCGGCTCACGGGCGTTTTTGCCTTGCTGGCGCTGACCCCGACGGTTCTGGTGGCGCTGTTTGCGATGCTGTCGCTCAATATCGGCCTTGAGGGCTGGTTTTCAGAGCGCGTGCGCACCGTGCTGAGCACATCGCTGAGCACCGCGCAGGCCTATGCCCGCGAAGAGCGTCAGGAATTGACCCGCGACAGTCAGGCGCTTGCCGCCTATCTGAACACCGAAAGACTGCGCAATTTCTTTATGGATGACGGCGACGTGCGGCTTGCGATCCAACAGGTGCAAAACCAGATCGATCGCGGTCTGACAGAGACCTATTTCATCAGCGGATCCGGTGAAATCAAAACGCGCGGCGCGGGGTCATATGACTTTGACTACGAACAGCCCACGCCTGCCGATTTCGAGGCGGCGACAGCGGCAAGCCCGCATATTATCGAAGACCCTGAAAACAATGAATTTCGGGCCCTGATTGCGATGCCACGGTTTCCCGACCGCTATGTCTATGTCACGCGCGAGGTTGACGGCGAGATTTTGGCGTTGTTGGACCAGACCACAGAAACCGTCGCGCTCTACGAGCAATTGGAGAATGATCGCGGGCGGCTTTTGTTCAATTTCGGGCTGATTTATCTGGGCTTTGCGCTGATCTTGATCTTGGCGGCGATCTGGTTGGGGCTGTGGTTTGCGGAAGGGCTATCGCGGCCGGTCGGGCGCTTGGTGATGGCGTCACAGCGGGTCGGGGCGGGGGATCTGGATGTGCGGGTCATCGAGGACGATGGCGATGACGAAATCTCGCAATTGGGCACCTATTTCAACCAGATGACGACCCAGCTCAAGCGCCAGCGCGACGAATTATTGCAGACCAACCATCAGATCGAGCGGCGGCGCAGGCTGTTTGACAGCGTGCTGGGGTCGGTCACATCGGGTGTTGTCGGTTTGGATGCGCAAGGCCGCGTGGATTTTGCCAACCGGTCGGCCCAGCGGCTGTTGGTGGTTGGCGAAGACCAGGAACGGGTCGCATTTTCGGTGGCGGTGCCGGAATTTGGCCAGCTTTTTGAAGCCATGCGCCGCGAGGGTGGGGCCGTGGCGCAGGACCAGATCAATCTGGTGCGCGATGGCAAGCAGGAAAGTCTGCTTGTGCGCATGTCGCCAAGGCGCAATGCCGAGGGCACGCTGGAGGGCTATGTGGTCGCCTTTGACGATGTGACCGATCTTGTCAGTGCGCAGCGCATGGCCGCATGGGGGGATGTGGCCCGCCGTATCGCCCACGAGATCAAGAACCCGCTGACGCCTATTCAGCTATCGGCAGAACGTATCAAGCGCAAGTTTTCCAACGAGGTCGTCGAAAGCGAAAAGCTGGAACAAATGACGGATGTTATTGTGCGTCAAACCAATGACTTGCGCCGCATTGTTGATGAATTTTCCAAATTTGCGCGGATGCCGGAACCCGAATTGGCCGCCGCCGATTTGGTGACATTGCTGCGCGATGCGGTGACGTTGCAAGAGGCCGGTCAACCCGATGTGGCATTCTTCGCGGCCTTGCCAGACGTGGGACAAAGGGCGGATGTTGACGCAACGATGATCAGTCAGGCGCTAACAAACCTGATTAAGAACGCTGGCGAAGCCATTGAAAGTTATGTAGAAACTGGAAATTCAAAGGGTTACAAACCTGAAATTCGCATCGAGATGACATATGCCAATTCAATCGCGACGATCACCATCAGTGACAACGGCATCGGGCTGCCACATGACCGCGCAAGGTTGTTTGAGCCCTATGTGACAACACGCAGCGGCGGCACGGGGCTTGGTCTGCCGATTGTGAAGAAAATCATCGAAGAACACGGCGGCACCCTTGTTTTGAAGGATGCGGCAGACTTTGGCGGCACGGGCCATCATGGCGCCATGGCTGAAATCACATTGCCTCTGGTGCCTCGCAGCACAAGGCAGTCATAAAGGTTAAGAGGGTAAAATGGGCGATATTCTTATCACTGACGACGAGCGTGACATCCGCGAGTTGATTTCGGATATCTTGCAAGATGAAGGGTTTACGACCCGACTTGCAGGTAATTCAGACGCTTGCATGGCCGAGATTGCCAAGGCGCCGCCGGCGCTGATGATCCTTGATATCTGGCTCAAAGACAGCAACATGGACGGCATCGACATCCTCAAATGCGTCAAGCGCGACTATCCCGATATTCCGATCGTGATCATTTCGGGGCATGGCAATGTCGAGATTGCGGTGGCTGCAATCAAGCAGGGTGCTTATGATTTCATCGAAAAGCCGTTCAATATCGACCAGCTCATGGTGGTGATCCGTCGCGCGATGGAGACCAGCAAGCTGCGCCGCGAAAATATCGATCTCAAGCGTGGCGATGTGGCCAGTGCCGAGATGCTGGGCGATAGTGCCGCGTTCCGCACGCTGAAATCCCAGCTGGACAAGGTGACAAAATCCAACGGGCGGGTCATGCTGACAGGGCCTGCGGGGGCGGGCAAGGAAATTGCCGCCCGTTATATTCACGCCAATTCGAACCGCGCCAGTGCGCCGTTTGTGACCGTCAGCTCGGCGTCGATTGAACCTGACCGGATGGAAGAGGTGCTGTTTGGTCGCGAAGGCGGCAGTCGCGGCATTGAAAAGGGCCTGTTGGAAGAGGCCAATGGCGGCGTGATCTATTTTGACGAGATCGGCGATATGCCGCTTGGCACCCAGTCGAAAATCCTGCGTGTTTTGGTCGAGCAAAGGTTTCAGCGGGTTGGGGGCAATGACAAGGTACAGGTTGATCTGCGCGTGATTTCATCTACCAACCGCGATCTTGCCGCCGCAATCGATGCCGGCACGTTCCGCGAAGAGCTGTTTCACCGCCTGAATGTCGTGCCAATCGCGGTGCCCAGTCTGGAAGAGCGCCGTGAGGATATTCCGCTTTTGGCCGACTATTTTATCGCGATGCTGAACAAGGGGCAGGGCCTGCCGCTGCGCCGTCTGGCGGAAGATGCCCGCGCGCTTCTGCAAACCATGTTGTGGCCCGGCAATGTGCGGCAACTTAAAAACGTGGTCGAGCGCGTGCTGATCCTGGGCGAAAGCGGCGATGACATTTCCGCCAAGGAACTGCCGGCCTCCGACGAGAGCGCCTTGGCGCCAGAGGGCCGCATCGTGCTGTCGGGTGGTCTTGCGACATTGCCCTTGCGCGAGGCGCGCGAATTGTTCGAGCGCGAATATCTGCTGACCCAGATCAACCGTTTTGGCGGCAATATCAGCCGCACCGCGTCTTTTGTCGGCATGGAGAGGTCTGCGTTGCACCGCAAGCTGAAATCGCTGGGCGTCTCGACCACCAACAAAGCGGGTGGTCGCGTGGCCTATATCGAGAGTGAAGTCTGAATTGACGCCCGCCGCGCGCTCTGTCACGAGTAGCCAGTTGCAAGGAGTGACACGATGAAAGTGATTATTTGCGGTGCAGGGCAGGTCGGCTGGCAGATTGCACGCCATTTGTCGGGCGAGAATAATGACGTAACGGTTGTGGATAACAACCCCGAACTGGTGCGCCGCGCGACCGATACCCTTGATGTGCAGGGGATTTGCGGTTTTGCCAGCTACCCGGACGTGTTGGAGCGCGCAGGCGCGAAAGACGCCGATATGATCATTGCCGCGACCCATTCCGACGAGGTGAATATGGTCACCTGTCAGGTGGCCCATTCGGTGTTTGCGATCCAGCGCAAGATTGCGCGACTGCGGTCGCAAAGCTATCTGACGGCGATTTATTCCGATCTGTATCGCCGCGATCATTTGCCCATCGACGTGGTGATCAGCCCCGAAAGAGAAGTGGCCGAGGCCGCATTGCAGCGCTTGGCCGCGCCGTCCGCATTTGACACCGAAAGTTTTATGGATGGCAAGGCGCAGTTGCTTGGCATTTCGATCAGTGACGACTGTCCGGTGATCAATACGCCGCTGCGGCAATTGACCGATCTGTTTTCCACCCTGCGCGCGGTCGTGGTCGGGATCCGGCGCGAGGGCACGTTGTTTGTGCCCGCCGCCGGTGACCAGATATTTGTCGGTGACGAGTGCTATATTTTCACCCAGACCGAAGATGTGTCGCGCACGATGGAGATATTTGGCAAAACCCACGCCAAACAGGAACGCATCGTCATCATTGGTGGCGGCAATGTGGGGCTTGGGGTCGCCCGCGCGCTGGAGGCCTATACCGACCGGGTCCGCGTCAAGGTGATCGAGAAGAACCGTGGTATTGCCGAAGCCGCCGCCGACGCGCTGGACCGCACAATTGTGCTGCTGGGCGACGGGCTTGACGGGGCCTTGTTGGAGGAGGCCAATATCAGCTCTGCCGATGCGGTGCTGGTGGTGACGGATGATGATAAAACCAACCTTCTGGCCTCTGTGCGCGCCAAGGAAATGGGCTGTGCGATGGCGATTGCGCTGATCAATGACCCGTCTTTGGTGCCGCTGATGGGACCGCTGGATATCGACGCCTATATCAACCCGCGCGCCACGACCGTCAGCTCGATCCTGCGCCACATCCGCCATGGCCGGGTCCGCGCGGTTTATTCGATCGGCGACGCAGAGGCCGAGGTGATCGAGGCCCAGGTGCTGGGCACCTCGCCAATTTCGGGCCACCGGATCAAGGATATCGCCTTTCCCGAAGGCACATTGGTCTGTGCGGTATTGAAGGACGGCAAACCGCGCAAACCGACCGGCGATATGCGGATCGACGAAGGCGACGTGATCGCGATTTTCGCCATGGCCGACGACGTCCCCGAGGTGGAGCGCCTGTTGCAGGTCTCGATCGACTTTTTCTGATGACCGGTTGGATCAAAAGACTGCCGTTTTTTGTGATCCTGATGGGGATCGGGGCGCTGGCGATGCTGATCCCTGCGATTCATGCATTGGCATTGGACGATTTTGGCACGATGCGGGTGTTCTTTTACGGGTTCATCCTGTTTTCGCTGCTCTCGTTGATTCTGGGCTTTGCCACGGCCAATTACGCCCCCGTCAGCGTTGCGCGCAGCCAGTTGATGGCGCTTTTGGCGGCCTTCACCGCGCTGCCGGTGATGTTGGCGGTCCCGTTTTACGAGGCGGTGGGCGATACGTCGTTTTTGAACGCATGGTTCGAGATGGTCTCGAGCCTGACCACCACGGGTGCCACGATCTATGACAATGCCGGGCGCTTGTCACCCTCGCTGCATCTGTGGCGCGGCTTGGTCGGCTGGCTGGGTGGCTTGCTGGTCTGGATCACGGCGGTGTCGATTTTTGCGCCGATGAACCTGGGCGGGTTTGAAGTGCGCGCCACGGGCGGCGCTGGCAAAAGCACAAGCGCGGCCACTTTCACCCAGATTTCACAGGTCGCCGATCCAGGCGAGAGACTGATACGTTTTGCTGCAAAACTGACGCCGCTTTATACCGGCCTGACATTTGTGCTGTGGCTGGGGCTGACCAGTCTGGGCGAGGTGCCCTATGTGGCGTTGATCCACGCGATGTCGGTGATGTCGACCTCGGGGATTTCACCGATTGGCGGGCTGCATGGCGCGAGCGCGGGATTTTGGGGCGAGGTCATGATCGTGCTGTTCTTCGTTCTGGCGATTTCACGGCTTTCATTCTCGGCAGGGCAATTTGGCGAAAAAGACAAGGGCCTGTGGCGCGATCCTGAATTCAAGATGGGGATCAGTCTTGTTTTACTGGTCACGGCGGCGCTTTTCTTGCGGCACTTTTGGGGGGCGATAGACGGGCGGTCGGAGACGTCGGCGCCGGAGATGTTTCGCGCCATTTGGGGCGCGGTTTTCACGGTGGCGTCGTTTCTGACAACCACAGGGTTTGAATCGCGCTATTGGCTGGGGGCTACGGATTGGTCGGGTTTGCAAACGCCGGGCCTTGCGTTGATCGGGCTGGCGTTGATTGGCGGCGGGGTTGCGACAACGGCGGGCGGGGTGAAATTGCTGCGGATCTATGCGCTATACCGGCATTCCGAACGCGAGTTGCAGCGCCTTGTGCATCCTTCGTCGGTGGGCGGTGGCGGGCGCGAGGCGCGGCGGATCAGGCAGCAGGGGGCCTATATTTCGTGGGTCTTTTTCATGCTTTTCGCCTTGTCGATCGCCGCGATCATGCTGCTGTTGTCCTTGACCGGGGTGCAATTCGAGACCGCGATGGTATTGGCGATTTCGGCGCTGTCGACAACCGGCCCCTTGGCCGAGGTTGCTGCTGAAAACCCGATTTCCTATGCCGGTATCCCCGATGCAGCCAAAGTGATTTTGGCCGGTGCAATGGTTTTGGGCCGGCTTGAAACCCTGGCGATTGTCGCACTTTTCAACCCGGAAATCTGGCGAAACTGATCGCTGCTTTTTTGGGCTGGAAACCCGCGCCGCGCCGCGACATACTGGCCCCATCAACGAGGGAGGCCGATACGCGGCCGCAAGAATAAAAGGGGTCCCCCAATGGCGGCCGATAAAGCGAATCTTCAAGATGCATTTCTCAATCATGTGCGCAAAACCAAAGTGCCGGTCACGATCTTTCTGGTCAACGGCGTCAAGTTGCAGGGCGTGATTACCTGGTTTGACAGTTTCTGCGTGCTCTTGCGCCGCGACGGTCAATCGCAGCTGGTGTATAAAAGCGCTATTTCCACGATCATGCCTGCCCAGCCCATCAGCTTGTATGAAGGCGAAGAATAACTTTGCTTGAACACGATAAGCACGTCACCCGTGCTTGGGTCCTGCACCCGGATTTGAAAAACGACCAGACCCGCAGGGACCCCGGTCCCGCGCTCGAAGAGGCGATAGCGCTCGCCGCCGCTTTGCCTGATTTGCAGGTTGTGGGCGGCACTGCGGTGCGCTTGCCCAAAATGCACGCCGGCATGTTGTTTGGCAAAGGCAAGATCGAAGAGCTGCACGTGATCTTTGAACAAGCCGAGGTCGAGCTGGTCTTGGTCGATGGCGCTGTGTCGCCTGTGCAGCAGCGCAATCTGGAAAAGGCATGGGGGGTCAAACTGCTTGATCGCACCGGCCTGATTTTGGAAATCTTCTCGGACCGTGCACGCACATCGGAAGGTGTGTTGCAGGTCGAGATGGCGGCCTTGTCCTACCAACGCACCCGCCTTGTGCGCGCATGGACCCATTTGGAGCGCCAGCGCGGTGGTCTTGGGTTTGTCGGTGGTCCAGGTGAAACCCAGATCGAGGCCGACAGGCGTGCGATTGATGACCAGCTTGTGCGTCTGCGCGCCAAACTGGCAAAGGTCGTGAAAACCCGCGCGTTGCACCGTGCCGCACGCGCCAAGGTGCCCTATCCGATTGTGGCCTTGGTGGGCTATACCAATGCGGGAAAATCGACGCTGTTCAACCGGCTGACAGGGGCAGATGTCTTTGTGAAGGACATGTTGTTTGCCACGCTGGACCCGACGATGCGCAAGGTCGAATTACCGTCAGGCGATCAGATCATCATGTCGGACACTGTTGGTTTTATCTCGGATTTGCCGACCGAGCTGGTGGCAGCGTTTCGGGCGACATTGGAAGAGGTCCTTGACGCCGATCTGGTCGTGCATGTGCGCGATATCAGCCATGCGCAGACCGAGGAGCAGGCAAAAGACGTCACCGCGATTTTGGCAGCACTTGGCGTCGGGGACACTGCGCCAATGATCGAGGTGTGGAACAAGATCGACAAGATGTCAGACGAGGACCGCGCAGGCATCGAGGCGCAATCGGCGCGCACAGATGATCTGTTTGCGGTTTCTGCGGTGACGGGCTGCGGCATGGACGACCTGCTGGCCGCCTTGGCCGAGCATTTGAAAGATCCGCGCAAGCAAGAGGTGTTGAACCTGACCTTTGCCCAAGGGCGCCAGCGCGCATGGCTGTTCGAGCAGGGTATCGTCATCGATGATGAAATGACCGATGACGGATACAAGCTCACGGTGTTTTGGACCTTGCTGCAAAAGGAACGGTTTATCCGGTTGTAGCGCTGGTTTACGGCGTCTGGGGCCGCAGCTTTGTTACACCGACAGCGCCTGCACGCGCCAGATCGGGGTCCAGCGACATCGGGATATATTCGCCGCGCCGCCACAGCTCGCCCAGGTTATCATAGTAGCGCGACATCGGGTTGCCGGACTGCCCCGTGGCTGTGACAAACACCGAGCTGTCGGGGTCGGCAAAGTCATAGACGCCGCGATACCCCGCCGCTTGCACGTTCTGGAACGGGTTCGGGCCAGTGCCGGATGTGCGCCCGCGCTGCAATGTGTTGTCGCCTCCGCTGGTTGACTGGCGGATGTTGACAAACCAGTTCAACACAGGGACTTCGCCCAGAACCGGATGGTCGCTGGTCGCTTGATGCAGGTCGCCCCAGCGCAACGCGGCGATTGTGCCGCCCACGTTTTCGTCGATCCACAGCAGCGCATCATCAAGCGCAAGACGCGCGATATCGGTGCAGGTCTCTATGGGCGCTGATTGCACCACGTCGCACCAGACCGCCGCCCCGTCGGTATTGCGGAACACCCGTTCAATGAACACAGGGTCGGCACGGGTAAATTCAGAGGACAGCGGCCCCAATTCGTCGCGGATCAAGCGCTCGTTCAAGCTGCGCAGCCAGGCTGCATAAAGCAACGGCTCGGGCAGGTGTTCGTTCATATCGCCGTTCCATGCAGCCAAAAGTTGAAGCGCTTGCTGACGCCGGCGCACGGGCGTGCCTTCGGGGGCGGCCTCGCCGGTGAACCAAAGATCGGCGCCGATCAGCGGTAACAGCGACCGCGCAGTATAGCTGACAGTGTCTAGCTGCGCCTCGATAAAACTTTCGCGGGTGTGCACCTCGCGGCTTTGCATCAGGCGGTTCCAGCGATTGATGCGCTGGGTGTCACCCCACAGATAGGAAATATTGTTCGGAAACGGCCGGTCCACGGTCTTGTTGTTGGTATTGCCCAGTATTCCGCCCTTGGGGTTCACAAATTCGGGGTTGCTGGCATAGGGCATCGTGCCTTGCCAGCGGTTTTCGGGCAGGTAGCCATAGCTGGGCAAGCGCCCTTTGCTTTGGTGGTTGATATCGCGGGCGGGCACAGCGCCGATGGTTTTCATCGCAATCTGGGTCCGGTCGGCCAATATCAGGTTCTGGCTTGGCGCAATGAACGGCGCGGCCGCGCGAATGCCGTCTTGCACATTGCGCGCGCGTCCGACGGCAAGCAGGGCGGACATCGAGGTGTCTTGGTCTGAAAGCGCGGTCCAGTTGATGGCGGCCACGTATCCTGCGGGGGTCACGGCGCCAAGGTTGAATTGCGCGCCGGGCATCACGGGGCCGTTTTCGCTCCACAGCAGTTTCAGCGTGACCGCTGGCGCGTCCTTGATCGCGATGATGCTGTCGCGCGCGCGGAATTTGGCCCAGCCGGTGGGGGTGCGGTATTCTTCGGGATTGGCTGGATTGAGCTGTTCAAGGACCACATCGAGATCGTCCAGATAGCTGCTGGTAATGCCCCAGCCCAGATCGGCGCTGCGCCCGCTCAAGATGGCGGGCATTCCCGGAATCGTGCCGCCGATGACACCGCCCGATTGTAGCTCCATGCGCGCCAGATACCATATCGTGGGGGCCGTCAGCGCGAGATGCGGATCATTGGCCAGCAATGTGGCCCCCGCCGCCGAGCGCTCGATGCCCGCAGCCCAGGCATTGGAGGCCCCCGCAAGGTCGGGCGGTTGCATCGGGTTCAGCGGACCGTAAGCCAACCGCGTGTTGGGCGCATAGCGCGGCACGTCCGGCACAAGGCTTGCGTAGTCGGGCAGGGCTGCGATCCCGGCACCGGGGTCATCGGGCAAAATATCGCGCAACCGGTCAGACGGGACCATTAGCGAGGTGCGCGCGCGCAGAACCTCTGACTCGAGTTGCGATGACATTTGCAGCGCCATCAATTTCAGGATCGCAAGACTATCGGCGGGCTGCCATGGTGCAATAGGTTGGTTGAAAATCCACATTTCCGGCGCGCCGCGACCCAAAGCGCCCTTGTTGATCTCGGCCAGCCACGCGTTGACGCCTGCGGCATAGGCATCAAGGGCCGTGCGGGTGGGCGCGTCTTGCGCCTCCACCGAGGCCACCGCCAGATTGTAAAGGTCAAAGCGGCGCATCACCTTGTCGATGCCCAGTGTGCGCTCGCCAAACAGTTCCGAAAGCCGCCCTTGCGCTGTGCGCCGCAACATTGTCATCTGCCACAACCGGTCTTGGGCATGGGCGTATCCCAGACCAAAATACACATCCGCGTCGGTTTCACCAAAGATATGCGGCACATTGGCGTTGTCGCGCACAATTTCCAACGGCGCAGACAGGCCCGCCGCGGTGGTGTCGGCATTATAGTCAGGCAAGGACCGCGACGCGAAATAATATGCCAGCCCAAAGGCCCCGATGACCAAAACGATAGATAATGTGGTCAGGCGAAGCAGCCAGCGGAAAATCAACGCCATGGGGAACGGGCCTTTGTGGAAGCGGAGTGAGCCATCAGGTTACCGTGTTGCGCCGCCCTGCGCCAGCGCCAAGACCGCTTTGACGGACATAATGGCGGCAACGTGATAACCGTCCCGCGCAGGCAACAATGGGCCGCCCTAGCGCTCTGGCATCAATCCGCGCGGGCTAAACCGCAACACCAGCAACAGCACCAGCCCCATGGTGAACAGACGGAAATGCGCCGCCGCATCTTCCATGCGGATCCGGAACCAGTGATCAACCGGAAAGCCCGAGGTCGTCACTTCGGCGATCCACTGGCCCAGAGGTTCCACCATGACCCAAAGCCACCAGACCAGAAACCCGCCCAGCACCGCGCCAAAGTTATTGCCCGACCCGCCGACAATCACCATCACCCAGATCAGAAAGGTAAAGCGCAGCGGCTGATAAGAGGTTGGCGTCAGCTGGCTGTCCAATGTTGTCATCATCGCCCCCGCAATGCCCACAATCGCCGAGCCAAGGATGAAAATCTGCAAGTGGCGTGCGGTGACATCCTTGCCCATCGCCTCGGCGGCGGTCTCGTTGTCGCGGATCGCGCGCATCATCCGGCCCCAAGGCGAATTGAGCGCACGCTGCGCCAGCCAGACCAATATAACCAGCACAATTGCGAACAAAACCACATAGCCCATTTTGGTATACAGCGTAGAGGCCGATGTCGGGTCCAGACCGAAAGACGCGGCTTTTTCAATAAAGCCCGGATCATTTTGCAGGTCGATCTCATATGGCACGGGGCGCGGCAAGCCGTTTACGTTTTTGACGCCGCGCGCCAGCCAGTCTTCGTTTTTCATCACCGCGATGATGATCTCGGCGATCCCGAGCGTCGCAATCGCCAGATAGTCTGACCGCAGCCCAAGGGCGGTTTTGCCAATCACCCACGCCGCACCGGCTGCAAACAATCCGCCCACAGGCCATGCCACAATCGTCAACCAGCCATAGTCCTTGTAGTTCTCGCCGCCCCAGTTCAGCCCACCAAGATAGCCCGTCGCCGCCGGATTGATCGCCTCGACATTGGCGACACCTCCATCAAACACCGCCCGAAATGCAAAGAAGCCAAGCACCAGCAAGGCAAAGGTCATCAACGAGCGCATCCGCCCCTTTGGCAACCAGCGCAGCAGCAACACAGCGCTGATAATCGTCACAGCACCCAAGCCAAGCCCCGCCATGATCTGCCAACCGCCCGCCTGCCACGCCCCCGGCGTCGTGGGCATCGATATCAACACCGCCGCCAATCCGCCCAAGGCCACAAAGCCCATGACCCCGATGTTGAACAGCCCCGCGAACCCCCATTGCAGGTTCACCCCCAGCGCCATAATCGCGCCGACCAGCGCAAAGTTCATCATCTTCAGCGAGCTGTCCCAAGACCCCGAGAATATCCAGAAATCCGTCGCCCCTTCGAGGATATAAAGAGAGGCGACAAACACGACGAGAAATGCATTGCGATATGTGAGGGTCATACGGATTGTCCCTTGAAAAGGCCCGTTGGTTTGAACAGCAGGACGATGATGAGGATCGCGAAACTGACGGCGAATTTGTAATCCGTCGACAACAGTTGCACCAATGATGCGGGCTCCAGGTTCTCTGGCAGCAGGTAGCCCAGCACCTTTTTGAACGCATAGGTGATGGTCACTTCGGAAAAGGCGATCACAAAACCGCCCGCA
The DNA here is from genome assembly GCA_963976475.1 of uncultured Rhodobacterales bacterium. Taxonomy (GTDB): domain Bacteria; phylum Pseudomonadota; class Alphaproteobacteria; order Rhodobacterales; family Rhodobacteraceae; genus Yoonia. Next base: position 74,280 of record CAXBKX010000015.1, on the reverse strand, counting down.
ATGGCCCCCAAAGGATTGCCCAGACCGCCAACAATCGCACTGGCAAAAATCGGCAACAGCAATTGGAAATAAGTGAAGGCCTTGAAGGACTTATCCAACCCGTAGAGCACACCCGCCGTTGTCGCCAAAGCCGCCACAAGCATCCATGTGACCATCACGACCTTCTCGGGGTTGATACCCGATAGCAGCGCCAAGTCCTCGTTATCGGAAAACGCGCGCATGGATTTGCCGGTGCGGGTTTTGTTGAGAAACCAGAACAGGCAGGCAACCACGATCACCGCCACCACAACGGTGATGCCTTGGGTGGTTTTGATCGCCAAGCCTTCTTTCAGGCCGGTCATTTCTTTGAATGTGCGCACCGAAATGATAAACCGCTCGCCATCGGCAAACTGAATATCGCGCACGCCGATGGTAAACCGCACGATGCCGTTCATAATAAACATCACCCCCATCGACACGATCACCAGAATCACAGGGGCGGCTTTTTGCTGCCGGTAGAACCTATACACGAGCCTGTCGGTGCCCAGCACCAGCAGGCAGGTCGCGATAATGCCAAACGGCAGGGCCAGCAGCGCGGTGGGCAGCGGGCCAAAAGTAATACCCAGCGCCAACAGCCCGTTGGTGATGATGATCGTCATGGCCGTGCCAAAGGCCATCGTGTCGCCATGGGCAAAATTCGAGAACCGCAAAATGCCGTAGATCAGCGTGACCCCAAGCGCGCCCAGCGCAAGCTGCGCCCCATAGGCCATGCCCGGCACGATTACATAGTTGGCGAGTGCCACAATGGCGTTCAGGAAATCCATGTCAGGTCCTCGATCTTTGTGAACGGGCGGGCAGGTGGCGCGATTGACTTGCTCATACGACTACCCCCCCAAGAAACTGCGGCGGACGTCTTCGTCGGCCAACAGCTCTTTGCCGGTGCCGGTATGGGCGTTGCGGCCTTGCACCAGAACATAGGCTTTATCTGCAATTTCAAGCGCTTGTCTGGCGTTCTGTTCCACCATCAGGATCGGGATGCCGGTGCGGGCGACCTCGATGATACGGTCAAACAACTCGTCCATCACAATGGGCGATACACCTGCGGTCGGCTCGTCGAGCATCAAAACCTTCGGCTTGGTCATCAGCGCGCGACCCACTGCCACCTGTTGGCGCTGGCCACCTGACAGCTCGCCCGCCGCCTGATGACGCTTGTCTTTCAGGATCGGGAACAACTCGTAAATCTGCGCCATTGTTTCGCGAAAATCATCCGCGCGAATAAACGCGCCCATCTCGAGGTTCTCTTCCACCGTCATCGAGGTAAAGATATTCGAGGTCTGCGGCACAAAACCCATCCCCTTCACAACGCGCTGTTGCGGGGTCAGCTTGGTGATATCCTCGCCGTCCAGCCGCACAGCGCCCGCATGCACGTTCAACATGCCAAACAATGCTTTCATCGCCGTGGATTTGCCCGCGCCATTTGGGCCGACGATCACCGCAATCTCGCCCGGATCAACAGCAATGGTGCAGTCATGAAGGATGTCGGGGCCTTTGCCATAGCCGCCCGTCATTGCGTCGCCGATCAGAAAAGGTTCAGACATCGGCCCGCCTCGCTTTTTTCAAAATACTCAAAATGCGCCCCATCAAACCTTTGCCAGCTGGTCTTTGTTTTTCAGACCGGTGCCAAGATAGGCCTCGATCACCTGTTCGTTGGCCTTGATCTCGGCCAATGTGCCTTGGGCCAGCACCTTGCCCTCGGCCATACAGATCACCGGGTCACAAAGCCGGCCAATGAAATCCATGTCATGTTCGATGACCACAAATGTATAGCCGCGCTCCTGGTTCAGGCGGATAATCGCGTCGCCGATGGTATTGAGCAGGGTGCGGTTCACACCTGCGCCAACCTCGTCGAGAAACACGATCTTGGCGTCAACCATCATGGTGCGCCCCAGCTCCAGCAGCTTTTTCTGCCCACCCGACAGATTGCCCGCTTTTTCATCTTTCAAATGATCGATTGTCAGAAATTCCAGCACGTCATCGGCTTTGGCCTGCAATGCACGCTCTTCGTTTGCAATCCGTTTGCGGCCAAACCATGCGTTCCACAGCGTTTCGCCCGATTGCGCGCCGGGCACCATCATCAGGTTTTCGCGCACGGTCATGGTGGAAAATTCATGGGCAATCTGGAACGTGCGCAGCAGGCCTTTGTGGAACAAGTCATGCGGCGCAAGACCGGTGATATCCTCGCCCAGCATCGTCACGCGGCCGGACGTCGGCTTAAGAACGCCCGCGATCACATTGAAAAGAGTGGTTTTTCCCGCACCATTTGGACCGATCAAGCCGGTAATCGAGCCTTCTTCAATGCGCAGGGTCGCACCATCAACGGCATGAAAGCCACCAAAGGTTTTCACCATGTTTTCAACGACAATCATCTCTTCCCCCCGCACGTCTTTATAACGCGTCGTATCTTATTGAAATGGCGCGGGAGTTAACCCGCGCCATTCCTCAATCAAGGCCTGCGATCAACGATAACCGATGGTCGAATAGACGCCATCAGCGAATTCAACTTCCTGGTAGTTGCCAGCAGATTCGCCCGGTCCGATCAATTCAACCGCAGAGGCGCCGACATAGTCGATTTCGCCGCCAGCCGCCAGAATCTCAAGGCCCTTTGCCAATTCACCCGGCATGATCAGCTCGCCCGGTGCGTTGGCCACGTTCATGACCTGATCTTTGAAGTCTGCGGATGCAGAAGAGCCCGCCGCCTGCATCGCCAACATGATCAGGGCCGCCGCGTCATAGCTTTCTGGTGAAAACGTGCCGGTGCCGTCAAAGCCCGCAGCCGCGGCCAGGTCGACAAACATGCCAGAGCCCGCGTTGTCGGTGCCCGGATAGGCGCCAAATGACCCGTTCATTTCCGCGCCGAAGTTTTCGTTCAACTTTACGCCGACCATACCGTCTGGCACATAGAATGTGTCGAACGCGCCGGTATCAAGTGCGGAGCGGATGATGCCGGAGCCGCCTTGGTCAACGTAGCCTGCAACAACCAGAACTTCGCCGCCAGCCGATGCAAGTGCCCCGACCTCTGCGGAGTAGTCGGCTTTGCCGTCTTCATGGGCCGCCGAGATTGTGACCGTGCCGCCAGCGGCTTCAAATGCGGCTTGGAACGCATCGGCCAGACCTTTGCCGTAGTCGTTGTTTGTGTAGGTCAATGCCACCGATTTGACGCCGCGATCGGACAGGATTTCTGTCATGATCACACCTTGGCGCGCATCAGACGGGGCGGTGCGGAAGAACAGGCCGTTGTCTTCTGCGGTCGACAGGCCCGGCGATGTGGCAGAGGGCGAAATCATCACAATTCCGTTCGCCAAGGCGACGTTTGCAAGGATAGCACCGGTCACGCCGGAACAGTCAGCGCCCATGATGGCGTTCACATTGTCGGCCGTCACCAGACGCTCGGCGGCGGTTGTTGCCGCACCGGCGTCGATACAGGTGCTGTCTGCGCGCACCGAGGTCACGGTGGCGCCGCCCAAAAGCGCGCCCGAGGCTGTGACTTCTGCCATTGCAAGCTCTGCGCCCGCACCCATTGCGGGTGTGATGGATTCAAGTGGCCCGGTAAAGCCCAGGATCACGCCGATCTTGACCTCTTCTGCATGGCTGGCAGCGAATGCGGCACCAGACATCATTGTGATGGCAGTTGTCGCCATAAGTAGATTTTTCATTAAGTCTTCTCCCAGTTGGATTTTTACCCTGACGGGCAGATTAACAGCCAACACAGGAATGTGAACCCTGAACCCTAGGGAAATCCGGCTGTTTTATCGGTGCTTTTTGGGCGTTTCGACTTGTGAGCGGATTTGGCGTCCCGATCCGCAACCGGTGATTGAAATATCCGCTAAACCGAAAGCCGTGCCGCATGGGTGCCGCGCTCGCGGTAGGGGGTGGTGTCATAATGCGACCGGTAGCATTTGGAGAAATGTGACGGCGATGCAAACCCGCAGGCCAGTGCCACATTGATCACGGTCATATCGGTTTGCATCAACAGGTTGCGCGCCTTTTGCAGGCGCAACTCCATATAATACCGCTTTGGGCTGCGCGACAGATAGCGCCGGAACAGCCGCTCCAACTGGCGCGTCGACATGCCGACATCGCGGGCCAGGACCGCAGGGCTGATCGGCTCTTCGATATTGGTTTCCATGATCTGGATGACGCGGCTGAGCTTGGGGTGCCGCACGCCAATGCGCGTCGGGATCGACAGCCGCTGGGTGTCCTGATCGGTGCGGATCGAGGAATAGATCAAAATATCAGCCACAGCGCTGGCAAGTTCCTCGCCGTGATCATCCGCAATCAACTTGAGCATGAGGTCGATAGAGGCCGTGCCGCCCGCGGTTGTGATTCGGTTTCCGTCTACGACAAATACCGATTTTGTCAGGGTAACATCCTCAAATTCCTCAAGAAAACTGTCCTGATTTTCCCAGTGGATCGTGGCCTTCTTGCCATCCAGCAAGCCGGCTTTGGCCATCGTATACCCGGCCGTGCACAGACCCGCGATGGTCACGCCGCGGCGCGCTTCGCGTCTGATCCAGTTGAGCGTTTTCTTGGTGGTGGCGCGTTGCACATCCACGCCGCCACACAGCATCACAGTGTCATCGCGCTCAAGCTCGCAAAGATCGGATTCAACCAAAAAGCTGCACCCGTTCGAGCAAACAGCACTCTCGCCGCCCTCGGAGATGATTTTCCATGTATAAAGTGTCTTGCCCGCCGTGCGGTTGGCAATGCGCAGGCTTTCGATCGCCGAGGCAAAACACAGCATGGTGAATTGCTCCATCAGCGCAAAGACAAACCGGCGCGGCTTCCCCTTGAAATCGATGTCGATTGTTTGCGGCTCGATCATGATCGTCTTTGTCCTAAAACCCGATAATTGATGGACCACAACAGCTTTGGTGCGAAACGACAAGCCTTTTTGCACAAATCCTGTCGGTTTCAGCGGTTGCAATTGCCCCGATTTACGTGCCTTTTGGCATTGGCCTGCGGTCGCCTTCGGGCTATAGGGGCTTGTGCTATCGCTAACAGCGCTGGCAATACTGATAAATGGAGCAAGACAATGACTGATTGGCAAAAATCTGACTGGCGCAAAAAGCCTCGTGTTCAGATGCCCGACTATCTTGATGCAGATGCCTTACAGGCTGTCGAGGGTCGTTTGAGCTCCTATCCACCGCTGGTTTTTGCCGGTGAGGTGCGCAAGCTCAAGGCGCAACTGGGTGCTGCAAGCCGCGGCGAGGCGTTTTTGTTGCAGGGCGGCGATTGCGCCGAAAGCTTTGCGGAATTTGGCGCCGACAGTATCCGTGACACCTTCAAGGTCATGTTGCAGATGGCGATGGTCCTGACCTATGGCGCAAAAGTGCCTGTCGTCAAAGTCGGCCGCATGGCGGGTCAAATGGCCAAGCCGCGCTCGGCCCCGACAGAGGTGATCGGCGGCGTGGAATTGCCCAGCTACCGTGGCGACATCATCAACGGGTTCGATTTCACGCCCGAGGCGCGCATCCCCGATGCCACCCGGATGGAACAGGGCTATTTGCAGGCCGCCGCAACCCTGAACCTGCTGCGCGCCTTCTCGACCGGCGGCTACGCCGATGTGCACAAGGTCCACGCCTGGACGCTTGGGTTCACCGGCGCGCCTGAGGCCGAAAAATACCGCGAGCTGGCCGGACGTATCACCGATACGCTTGATTTCATGGAAGCGGCGGGCATTCGATCAGAGGCGTCGCACGCCATGGAAACCGTCGATTTCTACACCTCTCACGAGGCGCTGCTGCTGGAATATGAAGAGGCCCTGACCCGTGTCGATAGCACTTCGGGCAAATGGCTTGCGGGCTCTGGCCACATGATCTGGATCGGCGACCGCACCCGGCAGCCCGATGGCGCACATGTCGAATTCTGCAAAGGCGTGCAAAACCCGATCGGGCTGAAATGCGGCCCCTCGATGACATCGGGACACTTGAAATCCTTGATGGCAACCCTGAACCCAGAAAACGAAGCAGGCCGCCTGACGCTGATTTGCCGCTTTGGTGCAGGATCTGTAGGCGAGCATTTGCCACGCCTTGTGAAAGCCGTGCAAGAGGAAGGTGCCAACGTCCTGTGGACCTGTGATGCGATGCACGGCAACACGATCAAATCGACAACAGGCTATAAAACCCGGCCCTTTGACAGCGTGCTGCGCGAAGTGCGCGAATTCTTTGGCGTGCATAACGCCGAGGGCACCGTGCCCGGCGGTGTGCATTTCGAGATGACCGGCAAGGACGTGACCGAATGCACAGGCGGCGTGCGCGCGGTCACCGACGAGGATCTGTCGGACCGCTATCACACCGCCTGTGATCCGCGGCTGAACGCATCGCAATCGCTGGAACTGGCTTTTCTGGTGTCAGAGGAACTGTCGGTGCGCCGCGGCAAAATCGCGGCGTCCAAAGCGGGCTAGCTCAACTGTTGTCCACGACAAGTCGCAGGGCCGGGCGGGTGACGTCCGGTCTTTGCATTTGCGGCACGGCGCGGATCACCGGATGCAGCGGTTCCATGCGCATCGGCTGGTGAGCATCGAGACGCAACCGGCGAGAGCGTGCACCCAGCGCACCATCGGTGACCAAGGCCCCCAAAACGCGGCTGACATCACCGTGCTCGTCGCGCATTGGCAACAACAGCATCGCCCCCTTGACCGTGCCGCGCAGCATCCCCGCCGCACCCTGCACCGGCATCGCAATCAGGGCCGGCTCGCAAAACGCGCTTTCAAGGTGCACCGCCAATGTGCTGCGATCCTCGGCGCAAAAGAACGCGCTGACCGGCATCCCGCGCGGGTCCATGCGCAACACCTCGTGTAGCTTTTGACCCGCGACCCGCATCCGCGCCACACCGGGGGCCACCCGTTGCAGCACAAAGGTATAGGGCAGGGCCTTGTCGATCGCGGCGGGGTCGATATCGGCGCGCTTGGGAATGTCGCCGTCAATGCGCAGCGACTGCCAGTAGCGCTCCAACTCCTGAAGAACAGGATGCTTGGGATCAGTGGCGCGGCGGGCGGCCAATGGAAATGTCAGCGTCTGTGTCATTTTATGCGTCCTTCTTAAGAGGTTGTTGACCCGTCGGGGGCCATATTCTGAACACAATTTAACAGATGTTAAGACTTTATTCACTTAACAAAGTATTAACGGGTTAACGGATAGGGCCTGCGAACACTTGCCCCGAGGCGCCCAAATGCCTTAGGTGCAGACAAACAAGCGAAAGATATCCCGATGATCCATTCCATGACCGCCTTCGCGAGCCTGACCGGCGCATTGGATGCCACCAGCTGGGCCTGGGAGATGCGCGGCGTGAATGCGCGCGGTCTGGATCTGCGGCTGCGCATCCCCGACGGGCTGACGCAGGTCGAGACCACGGCGCGCAAGGCGCTGGCCGACCAACTTGCGCGTGGCAACGTTACGTTGAACCTGCGCCTGACCCGCAACGAGGACGCGCAGGCCCTGTCAATCAATGCAACACAGCTTGATGCGGTGCTTGGCGCGCTTGATGCGGTGCAGGAACGGGCCTTCGAGATGGGCGTGACCTTGGCGCAACCCACTGCGGCCGATGTGCTGGCGCAGCGCGGTGTGATGACCCCAGCGCAAGCCCAGACCGATGACACCGCCCTTGGTGCTGCGCTCTGTGCCGATATCGCCCCGCTCACCGCTGCATTTGTGGCAATGCGTGCCGCCGAGGGCGCCGCTTTGGCCGCGGTGCTGGACGCGCAATTGCACGAGATCGCAGATTTGGTGCGCCGCGCCGAGGCCGCAGCCCTTGCGCGCAGGCCGCAGGTCAAAGCCAAACTGACCGCCGACATGACCCGCATTCTCGACGATGTCACCGAGATTGACGAGGCGCGCATCGCGCAGGAACTGGCGCTGCTGGCGGTGAAATCAGACGTGACAGAGGAAATCACACGCCTGCAAACCCATGTGAGCGCAGCGTGTGCCTTGCTGGCCGATCCCAAACCTGCGGGTCGCAAACTGGACTTTCTGGCACAGGAATTTAACCGTGAGGCCAATACATTGTGCGCCAAGGCAGGGTCGTCAGAGCTGACGGCGATCGGGTTGGAGCTTAAATCTGTCATCGACCAGATGCGTGAGCAAATTCAAAACGTGGAGTAAGTCCTTGAAAAGACGTGGCCTTCTTATCATCCTCTCGTCGCCCTCGGGGGCCGGAAAATCGACACTGGCAGGGCGCTTGCGCCAATGGGACGACAGCTTGCGATTCTCTGTCTCGTCGACAACCCGCGCGCCGCGCGCCGGCGAAGTTGATGGCAAAGACTATTACTTTGTCAGCACACAGGCGTTTCAGGCCCAGGTTGCGGATGGCGAAATGCTCGAACATGCGCGGGTCTTCGGCAATTACTACGGCTCGCCCAAGGCGCCGGTGCAAGCGGCAATCGATGCGGGCCGCGACGTGCTGTTCGACATTGACTGGCAAGGCGCACAGCAGATCAGCAAATCCTCGCTCAGCGAACATGTGCTGTCGATTTTCATCCTGCCGCCATCAATCACCGAATTGCACCGCCGCCTGGTCAGTCGCGGCCAGGACGATGCCGACACCATCGAGGCGCGGATGCAGAAAAGCTGGGACGAGATCAGCCATTGGGACGGCTATGATTATGTGATGGTCAACGACGATTTGGACGAGACCGAGGCACGCCTGAAAACCATTATCAGCGCAGAACGCTTGCGCGCCAGCCAGCAACCGGGCCTGATGACACATGTGCGCGCGTTGCAAAGCCAATTCGAGGACCGCTGATGATCTATTCACTGGGCGATAAAACACCGCAAATCGATCAAGGCGCTTGGATCGCACCGGGCTGTCATGTGATCGGTGCTGTGACGCTTGGACCGGCAAGCTCGGTCTGGTTTGGCAGCACGCTGCGTGGTGACAACGAGATGATCACGCTAGGCGCGGGCAGCAACGTGCAGGAAAACTGCGTGCTGCACACCGATATGGGCTCTGCGCTGACCATCGGCGCGGGCTGCACGATCGGGCATAAGGCGATGCTGCACGGCTGCACGATCGGCGATAATACGTTGATCGGCATGGGGGCCACGGTGCTGAACGGGGCTGTGATCGGCAAAAACTGCCTGATCGGGGCCGGGGCTTTGATTACTGAAGGAAAAATCATCCCCGATGGCAGCCTTGTGATCGGCGCGCCGGGCAAAGTGGTGCGCGCACTCGACGCGGCGGCGATTGCCAGCCTGCGCGCCTCGGCGCAAAGCTACCAAAAAAACGCGGCCCGGTTCCGCCGCGATCTCAAGCCGGTCTAACATGACGCCCGCCGATATTGTCGCGGCAATCCCGCTGCCCGCGGCCCTGATCGGGGCGGACCAGCGCATTGCGCATATCAACGGCGGGTTTGCGGCCCTTTTTGGCAAGGATCTGGCAGGCAGACACTTTGTTGCCGTCCTGCGCCAGCCTGCGGTGATCGCGGCCATCGAGCAGGTCTTTGCGCATGACGCAGCGGCCACCGCACAGTATCCGGGCGGCAGCGGCGGGCACGCGACAGATTACGACGTGGCCGTGCGGCGCGCGGGAGCGGGTGTTTTGGTGACCCTGATCGACCGCACACAGACCGATGCCGCAGACAAGATGCGCCGCGATTTCATTGCCAACGTCAGCCATGAATTGCGCACGCCATTGACCGCTTTGAGCGGTTTCATCGAGACATTGGGCGGGGCGGCACGCGATGATGCGCCGGCGCGCGCGCGGTTTCTGGGGATCATGGCCCAAGAGGCGGGGCGCATGACACGGCTGGTGGACGAGCTGATGCAGCTAAGCCGGTTGGAGGAGATCGAGCAGCTGCGCCCCACGGGCCGTGTCATCTTGGGCGATGTGTTGAACGCGGTGCGCGAAAGCCTGTTGATCATCGCCCAAAACGCCGGCGTCGAGATGGTGTTTGATCTGGCTGCAACACCGGTGGACATCGCAGGCGACGCGGCACAATTGCAGCAGGTTTTCACCAATCTGGTTGAAAACGCTATTAAATACGGCGGCGCAGGCGGACAGGTGACCGTCACCTTGCACAACAGCGACATCCACAAAGGACTGCACGGCCAGGCGGTGTTGGTCACTGTGTCCGACACCGGCGGCGGCATTGCGGCGCATCACATCGCGCGTCTGACCGAACGGTTTTACCGCGTCGACACCCACCGCTCGCGCGAGGTCGGCGGCACGGGTCTGGGCCTTGCGATTGTGAAACACATCATCAACCGGCACCGTGGCCGGTTGCGTATTCAAAGCGAGCTTGGGGCAGGGACCACCGTCAGGGTGCTTTTGCCGCGCTAAGGTCCACCTTGTCATAAAACTTTTACATCCCTGTCACAAAAGTGATGTCAACGGTGTCTAGGTCACCGCTTATGGGCCGCGCATTCAGACGGTCCGGTTAAATCATAACTGCAAGGACTGACCTGATGGGTATTTTGAAAACGACGGCTGCAAGCTTTGTCATTGTGGCGCTGACGGCCCCTGTGGCCATGGCGCGCGAAGGGGTGCAAATCGCAGGCTCTTCGACCGTTTTGCCATATGCGTCGATTGTGGCGGAACTGTTTGGTGAAAATTTTGACTACCCGACACCGGTGGTCGAATCGGGCGGCTCTTCTGCGGGGCTCAAGCGGTTCTGCGAAGGTGTGGGCGAGAATACGATCGACATCGCGAACGCCTCGCGACAAATCAAACCCTCCGAAATCGAAATCTGTGCTGCAAATGGTGTGACCGATATCATCGAAGTGCGCATCGGCTACGACGGTATCGTTTTTGCCTCCGACATCAACGGCAACGCTTTTGAATTCACCCCCGCCGACTGGTATGGCGCCTTGGCCGCACAGGTGGTGGTTGACGGGGCCTTGGTGGCCAATCCGGCCCGGACCTGGGATCAGGTGAACCCAGCCTTCCCCGCGCAGCCGATCCAGGCCTTCATTCCGGGCACCAAGCATGGCACACGCGAAGTTTTCGAGGAAAAAGTTATCCTTGCCGGTTGCGAGGCCAGCGGCGCATTTGAGACCATCATGGGCCTCAACGGCGGTGACGCGGACGCGGCCGAGAGCACCTGCATGGCCATCCGCACCGATGGGCTCTCGGTTGATGTGGACGGCGATTACACCGAAACACTGGCGCGCATCCAAGCGGATACAAGCGGCATCGGCGTGTTTGGTCTGGCCTTCTACGAAAACAACACCGACAAGTTGCAAGTGGCAACCATGTCCGGCGTTGTGCCCAACACGCAAAGCATCTCTGCTGGCGACTATCCGGTGTCGCGTCCACTATATTTCTACATCAAGGCGGCGCATCTCGATCTGATCCCCGGTTTGCAGGACTTTGCCGAGTTCTTCGTCTCTGACGACATTGCAGGACCGGACGGGCCATTGGCGGAATACGGTCTTGTTTCCGATCCTGACCTTGCCACAGTGCAGGAAACGGTGGCCAATGCCACGACAATGGGCGACATGTAAAAATACCTTTCAGGGGTGCGGTCAAACTGCACCCCTGATCCTTTGATACGGAAAGACACAGCCAGCAATGTTGCCTCTCTTTGTGCCCCTTGTGACCATCGCCGCCTTGGCCATCTTGGGCTATGTGCTGGCTGCGCGCCGCGCGATTGCGGTCTCGGGCGGCGACAGTCGCACATTGGCGGCCTTGCCCGCGCAATACGGGCTTAACGCTTTGCTGACGATCGTGATCCCCGCGCTGGCCGTGCTGATTGGCGGCGCGATGGCGGGTGGTGGGGCCTTCACCGGATGGGTGGTGATCGGGGTGGCACTGCTATGTTTTGCGGGCGCATTGCTGCAGATCACACCCGATTACCGTGCGCGCAGCCATGCCGAGACATGGATCGAACTGATCTTGATGGCGGCCTCGGTGATTGCGATCCTGACGACCTTGGGCATTGTGTTGTCGATGCTTTTCGAGACCCGCAATTTCTTTTCACAATACCGCTGGCAGGACTTTTTCTTGTCCACCGAGTGGTCACCAAACTTTCGCGGCAACTCTGCTTTGGGGATATTGCCGCTGCTTTGGGGCACGCTTTACATCAGCTTTATCGCCTTGGTTTTTGCGGTGCCGATCGGCATGTTCGCCGCCATTTACCTGTCGGAATATGCCAGCCCGCGGATGCGCGCCATCGCCAAACCTGCCATTGAAATCCTCGCGGGCATCCCGACCATCGTTTATGGCCTTTTTGCACTGATCACCGTGGGGCCGTTCCTGCGCGACTATTTCGCCGCACCCTTGGGCTTTGGCGAGAGCGCCTCCAGCGTGATGACAGCAGGGCTTGTGATGGGGATCATGCTGATCCCGTTTGTATCCTCGCTGTCGGACGACATCATCAACGCGGTGCCGCAAGCGATGCGCGACGGGTCTTTGGGGCTGGGGGCTACCAAATCCGAAACCATCCGCCAAGTGGTTTTGCCCGCAGCGCTGCCCGGTGTGGTGGGGGCAATTCTGCTTGCCGCCTCGCGGGCAATCGGCGAGACGATGATCGTGGTTCTGGGGGCAGGGGCCGCCGCACGAATGTCGCTCAATCCGTTCGAGGCGATGACAACCGTGACCGTGAAAATCGTCAGCCAGTTGACCGGCGACACCGACTTTGCCAGCCCCGAAACACTGGTGGCTTTTGCGCTGGGGCTGACACTGTTTGTCATCACATTGGGCCTGAATGTGCTGGCACTCTACATCGTGCGCAAATACCGGGAGCAATATGAATGAGCTATAAATCCTTGCTCACCGTCGATGCGCGCACCAAGCGCCGCAACGCGGCCGAGACACGGTTCAAGGCCTACGGGCTGGCGGCCATTGTCGCGGCGATACTGGCCCTTGCGGTCTTGCTCACGTCCGTGATCGGCACCGGCGCCTCGTCGTTCAAACAGACCTACGCCACGATCACCGTGCCACTGCCCGCGGAAAAACTTGATAAATCCGGTGTGCGCGACCCGGATGTGATGAAAAAAGTCACCACCATCGGCTATAGCTCGCTGCTCAAAGACGGCATGGTCGCCACCATCCAGACCGCCGGTATCAGCACCGCATTGAACACCAAAGACATCGGCGGGATGTTGTCAAAAGAGGCCGCGGCCACCGTGCGGGATTTTGTGTTGGCCAACCCTGATCTGATCGGGGGCGAGGCCAGGTTTGATCTGCTGATGAACGGGCGTATTGATGGGTATTTCAAAGGCCGCGTCACGATGCAAAGTGCGGCACTTGATGGCAATACATCGCCCGAGGAACTGGCGCTGGCGCAGGCCTTGGCTGACGCAGGGATCGTGCGCACCAAATTCAACTGGGCCTTCCTGACGGCACCTGACGCCTCTGATCAACGCCCCGAGGCGGCAGGCTTGGGTGTGGCCATCCTTGGCTCGCTTTACATGATGATCGTGGTCTTGGTGCTGGCGCTGCCCATTGGGGTCGCAGCCTCGATCTACCTCGAGGAATTTGCGCCCAAAAACCGCTGGACCGATGTGATCGAGGTCAATATCTCGAACCTCGCAGCGGTGCCCTCTATCGTCTACGGCATTCTGGGACTGGCGATTTTCATCAACTTTATGGAGTTCAACCAATCCTCGCCCTTGGTCGGCGGCCTTGTGCTGACGCTGATGACCTTGCCCACGATCATCATCTCGACGCGGGCCTCTTTGAAATCGGTCCCGCCCTCGATCCGCGATGCGGCATTGGGGGTCGGGGCCAGCAAGATGCAGTCGGTGTTCCACCACGTCCTGCCCTTGGCAGCCCCCGGCATCCTGACTGGCACCATCCTGGGGCTGGCGCAGGCCTTGGGTGAAACAGCGCCCTTGCTGTTGATCGGCATGGTGGCATTCGTGCGCGAATACCCCGCCGCCTATACCCCAGAGGCGGGGCTGTTTGGCGAAGCCGCCACAGCACTTCCGGTGCAGGTGTTCAACTGGACCCAGCGCGCCGATCCGGGCTTTGTGGAGCGCGCCTCCGGTGCCATCATAACCCTGCTTATTTTCCTGCTGATCATGAATGCGGTCGCTATCTTCCTGCGGCGCAAATTCGAGCGGCGCTGGTGACGACATGAAAGATTTACACATGAAAAACCCCAAGATTTCGGCCAAAGGCGTGCAGGTCCACTACGGCGACACCCATGCGATCAAAGACGTGAACGTCGAAATTGCGGACAAGACCGTGACCGCGTTCATCGGCCCGTCAGGCTGTGGCAAATCCACCTTTCTGCGCTGTCTGAACCGGATGAACGACACCATCGACATCTGCCGCGTGACCGGTGAAATCCTGATCGACAATGAGGACATCTACGATCCCAAAGTGGACCCCGTGCAGCTGCGTGCCAAGGTCGGTATGGTGTTCCAGAAACCCAACCCGTTTCCTAAATCGATCTATGACAACGTGGCCTACGGGCCCAAAATCCACGGTCTGGCGCGCAACAAGGCGGACCTTGACGAGATCGTCGAGAAATCCCTGCGCAAGGCGGCACTTTGGACCGAGGCCAAGAACCGGCTTGATCAACCGGGCACGGGGCTGTCGGGCGGGCAACAACAACGGCTTTGCATCGCGCGCGCCATCGCGACCGCGCCCGAGATTTTGCTGATGGACGAGCCGTGCTCTGCGCTTGACCCGATTGCCACCGCACAGGTCGAGGAATTGATCGACGAGCTGCGCCAGTCCTATAGTGTCGTGATCGTGACCCATTCGATGCAACAGGCCGCGCGCGTCAGTCAGAAAACCGCGTTCTTCCATTTGGGCAACCTTGTGGAATATGATGAGACCGACAAGATTTTCACCAATCCCGAAGACCCGCGCACCGAGAGCTATATCTCGGGCCGGATCGGGTAAGGAGCTGATAATGAACGAACATATTTCCTCGGCCTATGACCGCGATCTGGACGCCATCCAGACGCTTGTGTTCAAAATGGGCGGTCTGGTGGAAGACGCCATTGTGTCTGCGGCCAAATCACTGGAAACCCGCGACACCGACCTGGCGGACCGCGTGCGCGCGGCTGACAAGGTGATCGATGCGCTAGAATTACAGATCAACGAAGAGGCCGCGCGTGTTATCGCCCTGCGTGCGCCGGTGTCCAAAGACCTGCGCGCCATTCTGACCGTGCTGCGTATTGCCGCCAGTCTCGAGAGGGTCGGCGACTATGCCAAGAACATGGCCAAACGCACCGGCACTCTGGTCGACATGCCACAGATCGCGGGCTCTGACGCGGCGCTGCGCCGGATGGCGCGCGAGGTGCAAGCGATGCTCAAGGACATGCTTGATGCCTACCTGCGCCGCGATGCTGTTCTGGCCGAAGATGTGCGCCAGCGCGACCATGAAGTGGACCAGATGTATAACGCGCTGTTTCGCGAATTCCTGACCTTCATGATGGAAGACCCGCGCAATATCACCACCTGTATGCACCTGCATTTCATGGCCAAAAACGTCGAACGCATGGGCGATCTTGTGACCAATATGGCCGAACAGGTGATCTATCTGGTCACCGGCGAAATGCCCGAAGAGGCGCGCCCCAAAGGCGATGAAACCTCCTATGTCACGGATGTGACCTAGTCGCCCATGTCGCAGCAACCGCATATCCTTGTGATCGAAGACGAGGCGGCACAGCGCGAGATGTTGAGCTATAACCTGAACGCCGCAGGGTTCCGGGTGACGACAGCGGATAACGGCGAGGCGGGCCTGCTGGCGCTGTCCGAAGACCCGCCCGATGTGATCGTGCTGGATTGGATGATGCCGCATGTCTCGGGCATCGAAGTTTGCCGCAGGATCAAATCGCGCGCGCTGACCCGCGCGATCCCGATCATCATGCTCTCGGCCAAATCCGAAGAGATCGATATGGTGCGCGGCTTGGAGACCGGTGCGGACGACTATGTGGTCAAACCCTATTCAGTGACCGAATTGATGGCGCGGGTGCGGGCACAATTGCGCCGCGTGCGGCCCGCGACTGTCGGGCAAACCCTGACCTATGACGACATCGCATTGGATGCGGAAACCCACCGCGTCACCCGCGCAGGCGATGAGCTGAAACTCGGCCCCACAGAGTTTCGCCTGCTGGCCGCCTTCATGGAAAAACCGGGCCGTGTCTGGTCGCGTGATATGTTGCTGGACCGCGTCTGGGGCCGCGATGTCTACGTCGATACCCGCACCGTGGACGTGCATGTGGGCCGCCTGCGCAAGGTTTTGACCAAGGCAGGCGGCAGCGATCCGCTGCGCACGGTGCGCGGGGCAGGGTATGCGCTAGGCTGATGCAGCCCACGGCCCGTGCTGGTCCTTGCGGCCATCGGTGCGCTCGAACCCGTGGGCGCCAAAGAAATCGCGCTGGCCCTGGATCATATTGGCGGTGCCGCGTGCGGTGCGCATCGCATCAAAATACGCAAGCCCCGACGCCAGCGCCGGCATCGCAATCCCGTTCAGGGCGGCCTGTGCCACGACCTGACGCAATGCCCCATGATGGGTTTTCAACAGATCGGCGAAAAACGGCGCGAACATCAGATTACGGTCGGCATCCTGCGTCAGCGCGCTGGCCATATCATTGAGCATCTCGGAGCGGATAATACAGCCCTCGCGCCAGACCTCGGCAATCGCGGGCGACGGCAGTTTCCAGCCAAATTGATCAGACGCTTTGCCAATCATTTCAAACCCTTGCGCGTAACAAAGTATTTTGCCGGCAATCAAAGCAGCTTGCAGCGTCTCAAGCGAAATACCTGAAACCCGCTGCGGAGCCGCGCCAAAAATGCTTTCACCCAGCGCACGCTTGTCGCGCTGCGAGGACAGGTTACGCGCAACGACTGCGGCCTCGATTGCGGGGATCGGTGCAGCCAGATGTTGCGCCTCGATCGCAGTCCAGCGACCTGTGCCTTTTTGGCCCGCAGCATCCACGATGACCTCGAGCATCGGCAGGCCGGTTTCAGGATCAACAGCTTTGGCCACCTTGGCGGATATTTCGGTCAGATAGGATTTCAGCGTGCCCTTGTCCCAATCGGCAAACGCGGTGCCAATGGCCTCGGAATCCATGCCAAAACCATCACGCATCATGCCATAAGCCTCTGCAATCATTTGCATATCGGCATATTCAATCCCGTTGTGCACGGCTTTGACAAAATGACCCGCACCCTGGGGGCCCATCCATGTGGCACAAGGAATACCGTTATACTTCGCCGCAATCGCGGTCAGAATAGGGGCCACGCGGTCCCAATGTTCGCGCGCGCCACCCCCCATAATCGAGGGGCCAAACCTTGCACCTTGCTCACCGCCAGACACGCCAATCCCCAAGAATGGCAATTCACCTGCCTCGGCGGCACGGCGGTTTGTGTCGTGAAAATTTGCGTTGCCCGCATCAATGATCATATCATCGGGGTCCAGCAGCGGGCGCAATGCTGCGATTTGTTCATCAACCGCAGATCCCGCTGGCACCATCAGAATAATCGCGCGCGGCTTTGCGATGGCTTTCACAAGATCGGCCAGGGTATCGGTTGCATGAACTTTGACCGATAAGTCACCGGCATTATTAGCAAAATCATGCGTAACTTGGGTCGTTCTGTTCCAAACCGCAACATCAAATCCGTTGTCCGCAATATTCAGCGCCAGTGCGGCCCCCATCGTTCCAAGACCGATCAGGCCGATATCTGCATGTTTCATCGTGACACTCCGCTGCGCATGGTTGAAAGTTCCAACCTGATATAGTGTGGTAGATGACAATTGGACAGGCAGATTGTCATTGACCGTCAAAAGGCACATCCGATGCGCGACCTTCTGTTCGATCCGCCAAAATTGCATGTCCTGCCGATCTGCGCTGCGGCATCTTAGCTCGCAACATCGCTTCAGTCGTGCGTCTTTCACGCAATCCTAACCCGGTGTAGGCCATCTTCCGTTTTCCTTACTTTCCAGCAAGATAGGGGACTTGTCGCACCTCAGTAAAGAATGTGCCCGGGCACAGGAATAAAGCGCATAATGAACATTATGTTATATATTGCAGTATCCTCAGCCCGCCGTTCACGCCGCAGGTTTGTCTCGAACTCGGCAAAAACACCCAGCATGTCAAAGACATGCCTTTCCCGTGGCACTTGGTGTGTCCACCGGCTGCTTTGTGTTGCGGCCAGATGCGCGCCTTTGGATTTCAGTTGGGTGACGATGGTGAGCAAGTCACTAAGGCTGCGGGCCAGCCGATCAATGTGGGTGGCCGCTCCGCCATCATCCTTCAGCCACCCAAAGCCCGTAGTCTCCAACGGTTCCGCGCGTGCTCGCTTTAATTGCTCCGTCGTCTCGATCGACAGCCGGGATACCACCAACGTCAAAAAATTCTCGCGGATATCCCGGCGGAATGGCCAATGAAAAAGCCCGCGAGCACTCGTCTCGCGGGCTTTCAAAAAACCGATCGGTGATCGAATATCAGCCTTTGAGTTTTGCCACTTCGGCGGCAAAATCTTCTTTGACAACTTCGATGCCTTCGCCAACTTCAACGCGTGCAAAACCGGTAATCTCGACGCCAGCTTCAGCCGCAGCAGCACCCACGGTCAAGTCAGGGTTTACAACGAATTGCTGGTTGAGCAATGTCACTTCAGCCATGTATTTCTGCATACGGCCGACAATCATCTTCTCGATCACGGAGTCTGGTTTACCAGACTCGCGTGCGATGTCGATCTGAACGTTCTTTTCTTTTTCAACAACTGCTGGGTCCAGATCAGCTTCGGACAAGGACACCGGGTTCACAGCCGCGATATGCATCGCAACCTGACGGCCAAATGCAGCGTCGTCGCCGGTCATCGCCACCAAAACGCCGATGTTGCCCATGTCGGGGGCTGCCGCGTTGTGCACGTAGGACACAACTGTTTCGCCTTCCAGCACCGACATGCGACGCACCGACATGTTCTCGCCAATAATCGCAACCGCGTCTGTCACGGTCTGCGCGACGGTCTTGCCGCCCATGTCAGCCGCTTGCAACGCATCCGTGTCGGACACCGTCAATGCAACGGCCGAAATCCCCGCGACCATTTTCTGGAAGTCGGCGTTCTTGGACACAAAGTCGGTCTCGGCGTTCACTTCAACCGCAATCCCTTTGCCGCCCGATACAGCAACTGCCACAAGACCCTCTGCTGCGGTGCGACCGGATTTCTTGGCCGCTTTTGCCAGACCCTTGGTGCGCAGCCAGTCGACGGATGCGTCCATGTCGCCATTGTTTTCAGTCAACGCCTTTTTCGCGTCCATCATGCCTGCGCCCGTGCTGTCGCGCAGTTGTTTTACCATTGCAGCGGTAATTGCCATGTCATCTCTCCATTTACGGAATTCAAAATTGGGTCGAGGCAGGGATCACCCCTGCCCCGTATGGGTCAGCCGAAACTTACTGCTGCTCGGCAGCAACAACTTCTTCTGCGAACTCTTCCATCGCGCCCATGTCAACGCCAGCGGCGCCAAGCTGTGCCTGCATCCCGTCAAGGGCGGCGCGCGCTGCAAGGTCGGTGTAAAGCGCGATTGCGCGGGCCGCATCGTCGTTGCCTGGAATGACGTAGTCTACGCCGTCAGGCGAACAGTTGGTGTCAACGATAGCGATCACGGGAATGCCGAGCTTCTTGGCCTCCAGGATGGCGAGATCTTCCTTGTTCACGTCGATCACAAAGATCAGGTCAGGCACGCCGCCCATTTCGCGGATACCGCCCAAAGACGCTTGCAGTTTGCCTTGCTCACGCTCCATGCCAAGACGCTCTTTCTTGGTCAAACCCGCGAACCCGTTCTCGGATGCCTCGTCAATCGCCTTGAGACGCTGGATGGACTTGGACACTGTCTGCCAGTTGGTCAGCGTGCCGCCAAGCCAACGGTGGTTCATGTAGAACTGCGCAGACTTTTCAGCGGCGTCCGCGATCGGCTTTTGCGCCTGCCGCTTGGTGCCAACGAAAAGAACGCGACCGCCCTTTGCGACGGTGTCGCGAATAACTTGCAACGCTTGGTCCAGCATCGGCACTGTCTGTGTCAGGTCCATGATGTGGATGCCGTTGCGGCTGCCGTAGATGAAATTTTGCATCTTTGGGTTCCAGCGCGCGGTCTGGTGGCCAAAGTGAACGCCAGCTTCAAGCAGTTGGCGCATGGAGAACTCGGGAAGAGCCATGTTTGTATTCCTTTTCCGGTTTTAACCTGGGACGGAGGGTGCAGGCGCAAAATTGCGACAACCGGTGGATATTTTGGGATTTCTCCCCAAAAAACCCGCCCCCGTCTGGGGATTTCGTAGCCGCGCTTTAGCCGGTGTTTGCGCCGGTGGCAAGCCCCCGTAGCCGCCGGCGGCAGTATTTTCGCAAAAACCGAGGCGGTTTTTTTATAGAAACACCCGCTCGATGAACCAATATGCGCCCACCACTGCGATGCCCGCAGAGGCTGGCACCGCCACAACGCGCCGGTATGCATCCAAGTGGTCGCGCAATTGGATCGACACCAAAGACAAAAGGAAAATCGCCATCATCGGACCCGCAAACAGCCATACAGGCCCCTCGAATGCCACGATCAATGCCGCAGGGTTCAGCCAGATCAAGGCACCAGCCACAAGCGCAAGTATCACATATAGCACCATTCCCTGTGCGGCTTCATTCGCGCCGCGGTCCACCCGCAAGGCCTGCCAGACGGCCACAAACATCACCGCGATAATCGCCAGTTGGCCAAATTCCACCCCAAGGTTAAAGCCGATCAACGCCGGCACGAATGTGCCCTCCGGCAGTCCGAACTCTGCCAATACCGAGGCAAAGCCAAGCCCGTGCAAAAGCCCGAACCCGAACACCACAAAGGGCCGCCACGGGCTAAGGTTCTTCAAAAAGATGTTCTCGACCGCAACATAGACAATCGAGGCGGCAATCAGCGGCTCGACGATCGTGCTTGGCACCGACACAACCCCGAGTGCCGCCGCCGCCAATGTGATAGTATGGGCCAGCGTGAAAAGCGACACTTGGGTCAACAACGGGCGCAACCGTGCCGACAAAAAGAAAAGCCCCAGCACAAACAGGATGTGATCCAGCCCCTTGGGCACGATATGGTCAAACCCGATCGGAATATAGCGCGCAAATGTCTGCCATCCGGTGGCCTGGTCCCCGCCCGCAAGCGTGATCGGATCCGACATCGCACCGGCCTGCAGATAGCCGTCATAAGGCGCGTCCACCCCCATCTGGCGGATCACCAGCACCCCGAATTCGGGCGTCCAGCCCACGCGCACCTGCGGCGCACCATCCGGCAGCGTCACGCGAAACTTCACTTCAGAGGTGCGCGTCACCGCCACATTGCCAAGCGGGCCAACCGCAACACTTTCCAACACGGGCTCCAGCGACACACCACCTGCCGTGATCGTTATCGCCGCGGCCATTTGCGGCCAGAACGCCACGAACCGCTCTTCAAGCGCGGCAGGCTCCATCGCGCGCAACATATCATAGCTTTCGGCCTGAGGCGCATTGGCGGTATCAGCCACCGCCGTCATATCGATCCCCGCGATAAAGCTTTCCAAATTCAACCGCACATCAAAGACCAATGTGTTGTCCTGCTGGGTCATATCGGCAATCGAAGGCAAGACCTCATGGGCGGTCGCCGTGGACAGCATCGTGGCCCAAATCAGCATGGCGCTTGACATTAGCCGGACAAGCGACAGTTTGAGGGGGGTAGAAAAGGATTTTATCATGCTTAAAGTTGCTCTCTTTATTGGTCTGCTCGCAGGTCCCGCCGCCGCGCACGAATTCTGGCTCGAACCGACCGCCTATCAGGTAGCGTCTGAGGGTAGGTTGGAAGCCAACATTGTCAATGGGCAGTTCTTTGAAGGCGTGATCCTGCCCTATGTGCCACAGCGTTTTGCGCATTTCTCGGCCTTTGCGGGCGAGACATCGGGCCAGGTCGCCGGGCGCATTGGTGACAGCCCTGCGCTGAATATTGCGGCGCTTGATGACGGACTGAATGTCGTAGCCTATCAGGCGCGCAATGCCACCGTCACCTACGAGGATTGGGACACCTTCGACACCTTTGTCAAACATAAGGATCTGGGCGACCTGCCCGCGCGCCACGCGGAGCGGGGCTTGCCACTGGAGAATTTCGTAGAAGTCTACTCGCGCTATTCCAAAACCCTGATCGGCGTCGGTCACAGCGCAGGCTCCGACCGCCGCCTCGGGCTCGAAACCGAGATCGTGGCCCTGACCAACCCCTATACCGATGACCTGACAGACGGGATGCAGGTGCAGCTGTTCTACCTTGGCAAGCTGCGCACCGACAGCCAGATCGAGGTGTTTGAAAAAACCGCCGAGGGCACCGTGACCACCAGTTTTGTGCGCACCGATGCAGATGGTATCGCCACAGTGCCGGTCACTTCGGGCAATAGCTATATGCTTGATGCGGTCGTGCTGCGCGAACCTGTGGGGCAATTGGCTAGCGATACCGGGGCGGGCTACGAATCGCTCTGGGCCAATCTCACTTTTGCCGCTCCTTGACTTGCATATCGCCCTGCCCTGCGCCAAAAGCAGGCCATGACATACCGCCCTGATATCCTTTGCATCGGCTCCGTCTTATGGGACGTGATCGGACGTGCGGCCAACCATATGCGCATCGGCTCTGACGTGCCGGGGCGGATCACACGGCTGCCGGGCGGGGTTGCGATGAATATCGCCATGACGCTGCGGCGCTTTGGCATGACACCCGCGCTGATTTCGGCCATCGGGCGCGATGCGGAGGGCGAAGAGCTGGTTGCAGAGGCGCAGCGCATGGGCCTTGTCACCGATCACCTTTACCGCTCTGACGACCTGCCCACCGATGTCTATATGGCCATCGAGGGGGCCAACGGGCTGATCGCGGCGATCGCGGACGCCCATTCCCTCGAGGCGGCCGGCGACAAAATCCTGCGCCCGCTGGCCGACGGGCGGCTCGGCTCGGTCGCGGCACCGTTCAAAGGCACCGTCGCACTTGACGGCAACCTGACCGAAGAGCTGCTGCAAACCATTGCCACATCGCCGCTGTTTTCCAATGCCGATCTGCGCGTGGCCCCCGCCTCTCCGGGCAAAGCTGCGCGGCTTCTGGCGCTGATGAACCACCCCTCCGCGACCCTCTATGTGAACCTGGAGGAAGCCGGACTTTTGTGCCAAACTACATTCCCAACCTCCGCCGAAGCCGCCGCCGCCCTGCTTGCGCGCGGCGCGCACCGCGTGCTGGTCACCGATGGCGGCAACGCGGCGTCTGAAGGCACCGCAGGCGATATCATCAGCCACACACCGCCCGCCGTCATGGTCACGCGGGTCACCGGCGCGGGCGACACATTTATGGCAGCCCATATTGCGTCAGAGGCCCAAGGCATGGACCGCGCCGCCGCCCTCATCCGCGCAGGCAACGCCGCCGCGACTTACGTTTCAGGAGAAACCCCGCTATGACAATCCCCATGCAGTTCAGCGTCGAAGTGGGCAATGCCCGCAGCCAGGGCACGCCTGTCGTCGCACTCGAAAGCACGATCATCACCCACGGGATGCCGTTTCCGCAAAACGTGCAAACCGCCAGATGCGTCGAACAGGACGTGCGTGACAATGGCGCCACCCCCGCCACCATCGCCGTGATCAAGGGCGTGCTGCACATCGGTCTGGAGGCCGATACCCTCGACAGCCTTGGCCAAGCGCACAACGTGGCCAAACTGTCGCGTGCCGATATCGCGGCCTGCATCGCGACGGGTGGCACCGGCGCCACAACCGTGGCCGCCACGATGATTGCGGCCAAACTGGCAGGGATCAGCGTCTTTGCCACAGGCGGCATCGGCGGCGTGCACCGCGGGGCGGAAACCTCGTTTGATATCTCGGCGGATCTGCAAGAGCTGGCACGCACCGATGTGACCGTCGTGGCCGCAGGGGCCAAGGCCATTCTCGATCTGGAAAAAACCTACGAGGTGCTCGAAACCCTCGGCGTGCCGGTCATTGCCTACCGTCAAGACACCCTGCCCGCCTTTTGGTCTGCCAGTTCTGACATGCCGGCACCCTTGCGCATGGACACCGCAAAGGACATCGCGCGCGCGCAAATCATGCGCCGGGCGATGGGGCTGTCGGGCGGGCAGCTCATTTGCAACCCGATCCCCGCAGCGGATGAAATCCCCGCAGCCATCCTCGCCCCCGCCATCACCCGCGCCCTGGCCGAGGCCCGCGCACAAAACATATCCGCCAAAGCGGTGACACCCTTTCTGCTGGGCCGGATTTTCGAGCTGACCGACGGGCAATCCCTGACCGCAAACATCGCATTGGTGCGCAATAATGCGCGCTTGGCGGCCAAAATCGCAGCAGACCTTATCAAACAGACAGCCATGACGCAGTAATGCTTGTAGCGCACAGGGCGGCCCCTTAGATAAGGGCAAACCTCAAGGTGCGGCACAGATGAAACTAGATCCCTTGCACGACGATTCCAAACACGCACGCCGCGGCCTGATCGCGCGGGCGCGTGGCAACTTCCTCGCGGGCCTGATCATTGTGGCCCCGATTGCCCTGACGCTTTGGCTGATCTGGACCGTTGTGGGCTGGGTCGATAGTTGGGTCTGGCCCTTTGTGCCGGCCAATTACCAGCCCGAACAGCTGATCAACCGCTATTTTCGTGCCGAGGGCGGCGATTATATCAATATCAACGTGCGCGGCATCGGGGTCTTTATATTCCTGTTCTTCACTGTCTTTGTGGGCTGGATCGGCAAAGGTATCATCGGGCGGTCGTTTCTGCGCTGGGGCGAAAGTCTGGTGGAACGGATGCCCGTCGTGCGCTCGATCTACAACGGCGTCAAACAAATTGCCGAAACCGTATTTTCACAGCGCGACACCTCCTTTGACAAGGCCTGCCTGATCGAATATCCGCGCCAAGGCATCTGGGCGATTGCATTTGTCTCCACCAATGCCAAAGGCGAAGTGCGTGACAAACTCTCTGCGGGTGACGAAATTGCCACCGTGTTTTTACCCACAACCCCGAACCCGACCTCGGGATTTCTGCTGTTTTTGCCGCGCAGTGACATCAAGGAACTTGATATGAGCGTCGAGGACGCCGCCAAACTGGTGATCTCGGCAGGGCTGGTCTATCCAAACAGTAAAGACCCCACAAAGCCGCCAACCACATGATCGGACCGGTCCTCACCGGATTTGCCACGGGGTTCTCGCTTATTCTGGCCATCGGGGCGCAAAACGCCTTTGTGCTGCGGCAAGGGCTGGCGCGGCAACATGTGTTCTGGCTCTGCCTGTTTTGCGCCGCCTCCGACGCCTTGCTGATTGCCGCGGGCGTGCTGGGGTTCAGCGTTATCGTGCAAGCCGCCCCGATGTTGCCAACAGTCATGGCTTGGGGCGGTGCGGCCTTCTTGTTTGGCTACGGCGCGATGCGGTTGCGCGCGGCCTATGTCGGGGCCTATGACACCCATATCTCGGGACACTCCGCAGGGCTTTGGGCGACGCTCGGCGCGGCTGCGGCCTTCACCTGGCTCAACCCGCATGTCTATCTTGATACCTTGGGGCTGATCGGCGCGATCTCGACCCAGTATGACCTTGGGCCCGACCGCTATGCCTTTGCGATCGGGGCTATTTTGTCGTCTTTTACCTTCTTCTTCGGGCTTGGCTACGGCGCGCGATTCCTCGCGCCCGTCATGCGCTCTGCGCGGGCATGGCGGGTCTTTGATGTGCTGATCGGCGTGGTCATGTGGGCGCTTGCTCTCAAACTGCTTAGCTGAACATCGCCGTCAGATCGACCGTGGACCGCTTGTTCAAATCCGCTTTATGTGCGGTCAAAAACTGATCCGCCGCGGTGCGCCCGGCCTCTTTGAGGCGCTGCAACATCAGCGGAATGGCCACCGTCTTTGTCGCGACATTCAGCGTATTCATCAGCGCGTCATCAGCCACCATATGCACCATTACATCCTTCATTGTCCCTTGGGGCAATTTGCCGTCGACCAGCAGGCGTTTGACAAAATCAATCGCGCGCAATTCGCGCAACAACGAGCTGTTGAAACTGATCTCGTTGATCCGGTTCTGGATCGATTGCGTCTGTGTCGGCAACTCCTGACGATACAGCGGATTGATATTCACAATCAAAATATCATCGGGCAAATGCGGCGCAAACAGCGGATATAACGCAGGGTTGCCGGTGTAGCCACCATCCCAATAGGCTTCGGTCTGGCCGGTTTTGGGGTCGAATATTTCGACCGCCTGAAACACGGTCGGCAGACAGGCGCTGGCCATAATCGCCTCTGGGGTGATCTCCGTGCCCGCAAAGACGCGGATTTTACCCGACCTGACATTGGTCGCACAAATATGGATCTCGGGGCCGGAGCGATGGCAAACACTGGCAAAATCCAGCTGGTTCAAAATGCCTTCCAACGGATTTTGCATCAGTGGGCCGAAAACATAAGGCGACATCATGCGCTGCATCATATCTATCGCCGCAAAGGCCGGAGATTTCTCCAGCGCATCGGCCAAGACCTGATTTGAAGGTGACCACATGTTCAACCACTGGGTAAAGCCATCTTGCGGCACAGCACCGACCTTGCCCCAAACCCACGCCAAGGCTTCGCGTGCGCCCTCGCGGCCATCCTTGACCATGCCCGCCTTAAGCCCCGCCGCATTCAGCGCCCCCGCAGAGGTGCCCGAAATCGCCGCAATCTCGATGTCATCGTCTTCAAGAATGCGGTCCAGCACGCCCCAAGTGAACGCGCCATGCGCTCCGCCGCCTTGCAGCGCAAGGTTGATCTTGATCATAACGCAGTCCAGCCACCATCAACACTGATCGTGGTGCCGGTGATCTGGGTGGCCGCATCCGAGCACAGGAAAGTCACCGTGCCACCCAGTTGCTCGACGGTGGCAAATTCCTTGGACGGCTGACGGGCCAGCATGACCTCTTTGATCACCGTCTCGCGGTCCATGCCGTATTCTTTCATCGTCTCGGGGATCTGGGCCTCGACCAGCGGCGTCAAAACATACCCCGGGCACACCGCATTGCAGGTGATCGGCTCTTGCGCAGTCTCCAATGCAGTAACCTTGGTCAGGCCGACCATGCCGTGCTTGGCCGCAACATAGGCAGATTTGTATGGCGACGCTGTCAAGCCATGCGCCGAGGCGATATTGACCACCCGCCCCCATCCGGCCTTGCGCATCATCGGCAAGGCAGCGGCCGTGGTGTGAAACGCACTGCTTAGGTTGATCGCCATGATCGCGTCCCATTTCTCGACCGGAAATTCGTCAATCGGGGCGACAAACTGGATGCCCGCGTTATTGACCAGTATATCGCAGCGGCCCGCGTCGGTGACAAAGCGGCGGCAGTCAGCGGCTTTGGACATATCCGCGGCAATATAGCGCGCGGTGATACCAAATTCTTGGGCAAGACTTGCGGCCAAGGCATGATCCTCGGGGCGGTCGGTAAAGGAGTTCAAAACCACATCTGCGCCAGCACGCGCCAATTCGCGGGCAATCCCCAATCCGATGCCTGAGTTCGATCCTGTAATCAGGGCTGTTTTTCCGGCGAATGACATCTGCTTGATCTCCAACTGATAAGGGTATGACCACTATATAGATGCTGCACCTGCAAACAACAGGCTGATTCTGTCGCTTTTCAGCCCCGCTCGCGATAAGGTGACAACCACCCCAAAAGCCCAAAAAAAACGCCCGCACAAGGCGGGCGTAAAGTTATTGAGGCAGGTTTCATACAGGCAAGAAACCTATCGAGCAGTGATGTCTTTATACGCATATTGCCGCCTGTGGCCAAGCTAAAAGTTTGATATGTCACACAACCCTCTTTAGGCTCATGATGAATGAATACAGGGATGACAGGGATTGTTGCCAAAATGAAGCCAGAGTTTTTCGCGCCACTACGCCGTTATTGCACCGCCATGGCGCTGATTTTCGCCGCCAATACCGCCGCCGCCGAATCTAGCCATGGCATAGCTATGTATGGCGACCCCGCGCTACCACCAGATTTCGTGTCCCTGCCCTACGCCAACCCCGACGCGCCCTTGGGCGGCAAAATCGTCACCGCCAACGTCGGCACCTTCGACAGCCTCAATCCCTACATCCAGAAAGGCTCGGTCAACTGGCAATTAAGGTATCTGACAGGTGACAGTCTGATGGGCCGTTCGCTTGACGAGCCGTTTTCGCTTTACGGCGTTATCGCCGAATCGATCGAAACCGGACCGAATCGCGAGTGGGTCGAATTCACCCTGCGCGAGGGGGCCGCGTTCAATGACGGCAGCCCGATCACCGTCGCAGATGTGATCTGGTCCTACGAAACATTGGGCACCATCGGCCATGGGCGCTATCGCGGCTTTTGGGACAAGGTCGAAACCCTGGAGGCCACAGGCCCGCGCTCGGTGCGTTTTACCTTCAACGAGGCCGACAAGGAACTGGCGCTTTTGGCCGGACTGCGCCCGATTTTGAAAAAAGCGCAATGGGACGGCATCGACTTTGCCGACAGCGGCCTTGACGTGATCCCGATTGTGTCAGGCGAATACAAGATCACCGACTTTGAGGCGGGCCGTTTTATCTTGTTTGAGCGTGACCCGAATTACTGGGCCGCCGACATCCCGTTCAAGCGCGGCACCGGTAACCTGGATGAAATCCGCCTTGAATTCTTCGGCGACGAAACCGCCGCTTTTGAAGCCTTCAAAGTCGGCGAAGTCAACTCGCAGCGCGAATTCAACGTGGCCAAATGGGACACCCAATACGACTTCCCGCTCATCACCAGCGGCGAGGTCGTGAAATCCATCCTGCCCCATAAACGGCCCTCGGGCATGACCGGCTTTGTGATGAACAGCCGCAAAGGCGTGTTTGCCGACTGGCGGGTGCGCGACGCGATGCTGCTCGCCTTCAACTTTGAATTTATCAATGAGGCGATGACCGGCAGCCAGCAACCGCGCATCACATCGTATTGGTCCAACTCGCCCTTGGGCATGGACAGCGGCGTCGCTGCGGGCCGCGTCGCTGATTTCCTCGCGCCTTTTGCCGACACGCTGACACCAGGCACATTGGAAGGTTACACCTTGCCGGTGTCGGACGGCACCGAGCGGAACCGCGCCGGCATCCGCGCCGCCCTGGCCCAGTTGGAGACCGCCGGCTGGACCGTGCAGGACGGCGTGTTGAAAGATGCAAACGGCACGCCTTTCACCTTCGAGATCCTGCTGCAAAGCGGCAGCTCGGAAAATGCCGCCATCATCGACATGTATGTGCAATCACTGGGGCGCATCGGGATCACACCCACCGTCTCTTCCGTCGACGGCGCCCAGTATAAAGAACGCAGCGACGCTTACGATTTCGACATGACCTACTACCGGCGCGGGCTGTCGCTGTCTCCGGGCAACGAACAATTCGCCTATTACGGATCAGAGCGCGCCAATGAAGCGGGCGGGCGCAACCTGATGGGGGTGCAATCGGACGCAGCTGACGCGATGATCGGCAGGCTCTTGACCTCTGACAGCCAAGACGACTTTGTCGCCGCCGTCAAAGCGCTCGACCGTGTGCTGACCGCAGGGCGCTATGTGATCCCGATCTACCAGTGGAACATCAGCCGCATCGCCCATTCCAAAAACCTGCGCTACCCCGACACCCTGCCGATCTTTGGCGACTGGCCCGGTTGGCAGCCCGACGTCTGGTGGTATGAAGAATAACCAACGCGCGCAACAAACGTCTGGAAAGCGCCGGTCAAGACCATCCTCGTCCTTTGCATGGGCCGGCCGACACCCCCAGCACATAGTCACTCACACAAGTGACGTGACCCATAAAACCGTCGCATCATCGGCGCTGGTGGAAATCACATTGTGCCCCATCGCGGCGTCATAATACGCACTGTCGCCGCGCATCAGCGCCACCGGCTCGTAAAACTCGGTAAACAGCTGCACCACGCCGGTCAGCACATATAAAAACTCTTCGCCGTCATGACGGATCCAGCCGTCAAAATCCTCCATGCTGCGGGCACGAATGCGGGCGCGGTAAGGCAACATCTTCTTGCCCGTCAGGGTCTCGGCCAACATTGTGTGCTCATAGGTGGTGGTGATCTGCTCGGCGCCCTCGCCCGCTTTGGTAATCGCGCGGCGGCCATTGACCTGCTCTTTGGATGGCGGCGTGAACAATTGCGGCACCGAAATCTGCAAGCCGGTTGCCAGCTTCTTGAGCGCCTCATAGGTCGGCGACATCTGCCCGTTCTCGATCTTGGACAGGGTCGATCTTGCCAGCCCGGCCTGTTTGGCGGCCTGCTCCAGCGTCCAGTTGCGCGACTTGCGCAAATCGCGCACCCTGCGGCCCAGATCCAACGGCTGGGCTGCTGTGCTCCGGCCATCTTCATGGGCCACGCGGATCAGGGTCTTGGGGTCAATATCGGACATATCAAACGGCTTAATCGCTTGCGCGCAGGCTTGCAACAGCGCGGGCGGGCGCGTAGCGATGACACATGCAATCTGTTGTCTATGAAAAAGGTCTTGGACCACCGCCCGCCGCGTTCAACATGGCCGCCCATGTGCTGCAACACGCCCGCCTGACCCCCGCCAAATCCGCCCTCGAAATCCTGCACCCCGACGGGCCGCAAATCTGGACCTACCAACAGCTAGAGGCCGAAACGCTTGGCACCGCCTCCGGCCTGTTGGACCTCGGCCTCACGCCGGGCGACAGGGTGATCTTGCGGCTCGGCAACAGCGCGGATTTCCCGATCACCTATCTGGCCTGTATCGCCGTGGGGCTGATCCCCGTGCCGCTGTCCACCCAGCTGACCGCCTGCGAAGTGCGCAAGATCAGCGCAGCGATCAGCCCCGCCTGCACCATCCAATCCGATGACACCCCTCCCGCCACCGGCCAAATTCTCTGCGCGGATACGCTTTGCGCGTTCCACGATCTGCCCGCAGCAGCCTACCGATTGGGTGATCCCGACCGGCCCGCCTATATCATCCACACCTCTGGCACCTCGGGTCAGGCGCGGGCCGTGGTCCATGCGCACCGCGCTGTCTGGGCGCGGCAAATGATGTGGCATGGCTGGTATGGGCTGTGCGCCAGCGACCGCTTGTTGCACGCCGGCGCCTTCAACTGGACCTATACGCTGGGCACCGGTCTGATGGACCCTTGGGCCATGGGGGCGACCGCCCTGATCCCCGCCGAGGGCTGCGATGCCGCCCGCCTGCCCGCGCTTCTGGCACAGACCAACGCCACAATTTTCGCAGCTGCTCCAGGGGTTTACCGGCGGTTCTTACGCGCAGATATCCCCGCCCTGCCGCGCTTGCGACACGGGCTGTCGGCGGGCGAAAAACTGCCCGAAGCGCTAAAATCCGCATGGACCAAAACCACCGGCACCCAGGTGCATGAAGCCTTCGGCATGTCCGAATGCTCGACCTTTATCTCGGGCAGCCCCGCGCGCCCGGCACCGCGCGGGGCGTCAGGATTTGCGCAACCCGGCAGACGGGTCGCCATTGTCGACAGTGGCGTGCCGGTGGCGCGCGGCACGGTCGGCACCATTGCCATCGACCGCCACGACGCAGGCCTGATGCTGGGCTATCTGGACGCCGCCGCAGAAACCGCCGCGAAATTTGACAGCGACTGGTTTCTCACCGGCGATCTGGGCATCATGGACGCTGCGGGTGCGATCACCTATGCGGGTCGCGCCGATGACATGATGAACGCCGGCGGCTTTCGGGTCAGCCCGATAGAGGTTGAAGCCGCGCTCACCACCCACCCCGCCATCACGGAAACCGCCGCGGCCCAAGTGCAGGTCAAACCCGACGTCTATGTCATTGCGGCCTTTTACGTCAGCACGGATGTGATAGAGGATGCGGACCTTGCCGCGTTTTGCGCCCAAACCCTTGCAGGCTACAAATGCCCGCGCCTGTTTGTCCGCGTTGATCACTTGCCGCGCGGCGCCAACAATAAACTCTTGCGGCGCGTCCTGCGCCAAGACTGGGAGGCCGCCCATGGTCAAACTTGATATCATCTCCGACCCGATCTGCCCTTGGTGCTATATCGGCAAAACCAATCTGGATGCAGCGCTTTTGCAGTTTCCCGACCACCCGTTCACCATCGAATGGCACCCGTTCCAACTCAACCCCGACATGCCCGCCGGCGGCATGGACCGGCGCGCCTATCTGGAGGGTAAATTCGGTGGCAAAGAGGGTGCTGTCAAAGCCTATGCCCCCGTGGTCGAAAACGCCAAAAAGGCGGGTGCGGTGATCAATTTCGACGCGATGAAAGTCACACCCAATACCATCGACGCGCACCGGCTGATCCATTGGGCCGGCATCGAGCAGCGGCAATCGTTTGTGGTTGATCTGCTGTTCAAAGCCTATTTTGTCGAAGGGCGCGACATCGGTGCCCATGAGGTTCTGGCCGATATCGCCGACACCGCCGAGATGGACGCCGGCATGGTTGCACGGCTTTTGGCCACCGACGAGGACACGCAACTGCTGCGCGACCGCGACGCCCATAGCCGCAAGATGGGGGTCAATTCCGTGCCGACCTTTATCGTGGCAAACCAGCACGCGGTGCCCGGCGCGCAACCCACCGCCACTTGGGTGCAAATCATCACCGATATTGCCGCCCAACTCGACGCCGCCCAATAGGCCCAAGCCCCAAAAGAGTATCCCGATGCAGGCCCCCACCAAACCCCTTCACGAGCGTGAGTTTGTGGCCCTTGTCGCCATGCTTTTTGCCTCCGTGGCATTTTCGATCGATGCCATGCTGCCGGCGCTGTCAACCATCGGTGCAGAGCTGTCGCCCGCAGCCCCCGAACGCGCCGCACTTGTGATCGGGGTTTTTGTGTTGGGCATGGGGCTGGGCACGCTTTTTTCGGGGCCAATGTCGGATGCTTACGGGCGCAAGCCGCTGATCTTATGGCCTTTTGTAGTCTTTGTTGCCGCCGCCGTTGTCGCAGCACTGGCCCCCAGCCTCGAGATCCTGCTGGCCGCGCGACTGGTGCAGGGGCTGGCGGTGTCAGGCCCGCGCATCGCCGGACTTGCCATGGTGCGCGATCTTTATTCAGGGACCAAAATGGCCGCGATCATGTCGATGACCATGATCGTTTTCGGCCTGGTGCCCGCCATCGCCCCGCTTTTGGGACAGGCGGTCATGGCCGTCGCGGGCTGGAAAGCAATCTTTTTATCCATGGCGCTGTTTGGCATCGCGGCAAGCCTGTGGCTGGTGCTGCGCCAGCCCGAAACCCACCCCGTTGCCGCGCGCAGACCAATGCGCATGACCTCGCTTTGGGAGGCCACAAAAATGGCCTTTGGCAACCGCGTTTTCCGCTACTGCGTCGCTGTGCAGGTGGTGCTGTACGGCGCGCTTTTCTCGCAAATCTCGCTGATCCAGCCGATTTTTGATCTGTCTTACGGGCGGGCCGAAAATTTCCCGCTGTGGTTCGGGGCCATTGCTGTTTTGACCATGTCGGCCAGTGTGGCAAATGCAAAACTGGTGGGTTATTTCGGGATGCGCCGGATCATCCAGACCGCCCTTGCCGTCGAGCTGGTGGTGGCGGGCAGCGTCACGCTGGTTTTGCTGACAACGGGCGCTTTGCCGTTCTGGCTATTCTTTATATTTGCGACATCAGTGATGTTTATGGTCGGGTTCACATTCGGCAATCTGAACGCCCTGTCGATGGAACCGATGGGCAAAATCGCGGGTCTCGCGGCCTCGGTCGCAGGCTCGATTTCGACCGTTCTGTCAGCGCTGATCTCAATCGGTGTCAGCCTTGCGTTTGACGGCACCCCGCGCGCCCTGACGATCGGCGTGCTGGCCTGCGTCATCATCGCAGCCGTCCTGATGCGCATGTTGGGGCCGCGCAGGGTCACGGATGTGGCTTAGGGTTTCTTGGCCTCGGCCAGCTTCGCGGCCAGATCACGCGCAATGCCAAAGGCGCCCTGAATTTTGTCCCGTTCCTTTGACCAATCGCGCAAGATAACGATGCGGTTGTCTTTGACCTTGGCCCGCCCGCGCTGGTCATGGATGAAATCAACCAGACCGGCGGGCGAGGCGAATTTGTCGTTGTGGAACTGGATTGTCGCCCCTTTTGGCCCCGCATCCAGCTTGGAAATTCCCGCCTTTTTGCACATCGCCTTGATCCGCACGACCAACATCAACGTATTGACCTCGCTCGGTAATTTGCCAAAACGGTCAATCAGTTCAGCGGCAAAACCTTCCAATTCAACCTTGGTTGTCAAGTCCGACAACCGGCGATACAGACCCAAACGCACATCCAGATCAGGCACATAGTTTTCGGGGATCAACACTGGCACGCCAAGGTTAATCTGCGGCGCCCAATGGCCATCGTCAATAATACCCTCGGCGGCACCCGATCTGATCGCAGCAATCTGGTCTTCCAGCATCTGCTGATACAGCTCATAGCCCACTTCGCGCATCTGCCCCGACTGTTCTTCGCCCAACAGGTTGCCCGCACCACGAATATCCAGGTCCTGGCTCGCCAGCGTGAACCCGGCCCCCAGACTGTCAAGACTGCCCAGCACCCGCAGGCGTTTTTGCGCAGTATCGGTCAGTTTCTGGCGCGGCTTGGTCGTCAGATAGGCGTAAGCGCGGGTTTTGGAGCGGCCAACGCGGCCCCTGATCTGGTAAAGCTGGCTTAACCCGAACATATCCGCACGCCACACAATCATGGTATTGGCCGTGGGGATATCAAGGCCGCTTTCCACAATCGTCGTGGCCAGCAGCACATCGTATTTGCCATCATAAAACGCATTCATGCGGTCATCAAGCTCGCCCGCCGCCATCTGCCCCGTTGCCGTGACCGAACTGACCTCTGGCACTTCGTTTTTCAGAAAATTTTCCATCTCGGCCATATCGGCGATGCGCGGCACCACAATAAACGACTGCCCGCCACGGTAATGTTCGCGCAGCAGGGCCTCGCGCACGGTGATACTATCAAACTCCGACACATAGGTGCGGATCGCAAGCCGGTCGATCGGCGGAGTGCCAATGATCGACAAATCACGCACGCCCGACAAAGAAAGCTGTAAAGTCCGTGGGATAGGCGTCGCAGTTAATGTTAGCACATGCACATCCGTGCGCAATTGCTTCAAGCGTTCCTTATGCTGGACGCCAAATTTCTGTTCTTCATCAATGACTAACAGGCCGAGGTTCTTAAAACGCACCGTTTTGGCCAACAGCGCATGGGTGCCGATGATAATATCAGCGGTGCCGTCGGTGATTCCCTCGCGGGTCAAGGCCGCGTCACGCGTGCTCACAAAGCGCGATAAAGGTCTGACATTAATCGGAAATCCGCGAAAACGCTCGGCGAAACTCTGGTAATGCTGGCGCGCAAGCAATGTGGTCGGCGCAATAATCGCAACCTGCACCCCCGACATGGCCGCGACAAAGGCCGCGCGGAGCGCCACCTCGGTTTTGCCAAAGCCGACATCGCCGCAAATCAGGCGGTCCATCGGCTTGCCCGACCCCAGATCGGCGATCACATCGTCAATGGCGCTTAACTGATCGTCGGTTTCCACATAGGGGAAGCGCGCCAAAAACTGGTCCCATAACCCGTCAGGCGGATCAAGCGCGGGGGCGGTGCGCAGGGCGCGTTCAGCGGCAACCCGGATAAGCCGCTCGGCGATCTGGCGAATGCGGTCTTTCAGCTTGGCCTTTTTCGCCTGCCACGCGCCGCCGCCCAACTTGTCCAAAAGCCCTGTCTCATGGCCATATTTCGACAGCAGTTCGATATTTTCAACCGGCAGGTAAAGCTTTGAATTTTCAGCGTATTCCAGCAACAGACATTCATGCGCCGCACCAAGCGCAGTGATCACCTCAAGTCCGGTAAAGCGACCCACGCCGTGATCGACATGCACCACCAGATCACCGGGGGTCAGGCTTGTGGCCTCTGACAGAAAATTCTCGGCACGGCGCTTGCGCCTGGTCTGGCGGATCAAACGGTCGCCCAGCACATCCTGCTCGGAAATCACCGTCAGCCCGTCCGCTTCAAACCCTGCGTCGAGCGCCCAGACCGCCAGATGCAGCCCGTGTTTGCCGACCCGTGTAAAATCGGTCACCGCAATGGTCTCGGTTAGGCCCTCGTCCTCGATCAGACCCATCAGCCGCTCACGCGCGCCTTCGGAATAAGAGGCCACGACAACCGGGCCGGTCGCCATTTTCGCTTGAATATGATGCGCCAATGCACCGAAAAGGCTCAGATTTTCCTGTTGGCGTTCAGGTGCAAAACTGCGCCCGATGCGCCCGCCTGCATCGATCACCCCAATCCCTGTGGCCTGCTTGTTGGGTGAAAACTGTAACACCCGTTTGCCCTGCAATGCTGCATCCCAAGCCGCATCATCAAGATATAGCAGCTCTGGTTTGGCGGGTTTATAGACACTGTCCATCCGCCCCTTTTGCCCCAGCGCGTGCATCCGTGTGCCGTATTGATCGGCGATGCTGTCCCAGCGGGCCAAGCGCTGCGGGCTGATCTGGTCGTCCATGCTGATGGTGACGCGCGGCAGGTAATCAAACAGTGTCTCCAGATCGTCCTGAAAGAACCCCAGCCAATGTTCAATGCCTGCATGTTTGCGCCCTGCACTGACCGCCTCGTAAAGCGGGTCATCGGTGCCCGCAGCGCCAAACGCAATGCGGTAGTTTTGCCGGAACCGCATGATCGCCTGTTCGTCCAATATCACCTCGGAGACCGGCGCAAGCTCGATCTCTTTTAATGTCTCGGTGGTGCGCTGGGTTGCGGGATCAAAGCGCCGCGCACCATCCAGCACGTCGCCAAACAAATCGAGCCGGATCGGCCCGACCTGCCCTGGTGGATAGATATCGATAATGCCACCGCGCACGGCATAATCGCCCGCCTCCATCACTGTCGGGCTTTGGGTGAAACCCATGCGCACCAGAAACCTGCGCAAACCGTCCTCGTCGATGCGCGCACCCACGCGGGCCTTGAAGGCCGCGTCGCGCAGCAGCGCCCGTGCCGGCACGCGCTGGGTGGCGGCAGCCAGTGTCGTCAGCAGGACAAAGCGGTCTGGCAACCCGTGCACCAACCCCGCCAATGTCGCCATGCGCGCGGCCGAAATATCGGCATTGGGGGACACGCGGTCATAGGGCAGGCAATCCCAGCTAGGAAACACAAACACCGGCATATCGGGGGCAAAAAAGGCAAGCGAGGCCTGCATTGCCGCCAGCCGTTTGTCATCGCGCGCGATATGCGCCACGGGGCCGGATTTTGCGACCTCATCAAGGATCAGCTTGGCGTCAAACCCTTCGGGTGCGCCGCTGACGGTGATGTGATTGGGGGTGCTCATAGGGGCTGCCAATTCGGTTTGGGGGATATTGCAGGACCCGCTACAGGCCGCGCACCACCGCGAGATTTTGGAACATGCCGTAAAGGCCCGTGACAAATATCGCAATCATCCCAATAATTTGGGTCCAAAGCCGGTGCCGCAGCAATATCGCAAACAGCGCCTCGCCTTGCGGGTTGGTCGCCGCGATCAAGCGGCTGGTCGAAACAGCCATTGCACCGACAAACGACATCGGAAGCGCCAGCAGGAAAATCGCCTGCGCCAACTCGACCCCGTAGAGAAATCCCAGTCCCGCA
The DNA here is from genome assembly GCA_963976475.1 of uncultured Rhodobacterales bacterium. GTDB lineage: Bacteria > Pseudomonadota > Alphaproteobacteria > Rhodobacterales > Rhodobacteraceae > Yoonia. Next base: position 36,797 of record CAXBKX010000015.1, on the reverse strand, counting down.
AGCGCGGACAACACAAAGAACAAAATCCCGATCAGCCAGACACCGGCCACCGAAGCGGTCGTCAATTGCCGGTTCACATTGATGCGCACCATATCGGACAGGTCAATCTCGGCCTGCCCGCCGTGCCGTTTGGCGCGTTGGATCATGTCAAACGGCACACCCAGGACCCAATGGCTGACCGTTGACCAGACCACGGCGACCATGATCCAATACCAAAGGCTCGAAAATGACCGCAGGTTGATCACGTGAAGAATAGCGTTATTCCAGTCCAATGCGCGGCCCGTCTGTTGTTGGTTCAAGTTGGCCGCACATTAGCCCCGTGATCAGGTGATGCCCAGACTTGCGAGCACACAAAATCCATGCGACCAAAAGGGTGTGACCAGAAAGGCCCGCATCATGAAACCGACCCTTCCCCCGTTCCCCGCCACCCGCCTGCGCCGGATGCGTCAAAGCCCGGCATTGCGTGCGCTGGCGCGTCAAAATGTGCTGACACCATCCGATCTGATCTGGCCGATTTTTGTGATGGACGGCGTGGATGCGCAAGACCCGATCGCGTCGATGCCCGGTGTCACGCGCAAAACCGTGGACCGCGCGGTGATTGCGGCCCGAGAGGCCTATGCGCTTGGAATCCCTGCGATTTGTATTTTTCCCTATACCGGCATGGATCAACGCAGCGAGGATTGCGCGCTGGCATGGTCGCCTGAAAATATCTCGAACCAGGCGATCCGCGCGATCAAACAGGCGGTGCCCGAGATTGCGATTATGACCGATATTGCGCTGGACCCTTATAATATTAACGGGCACGACGGATTTGTGGAAAACGGCGAGATTGTCAATGACCGCACGGTCGCCGCACTGGTAAAAATGGCGCTGGCACAGGCGCAGGCCGGTGCCGATATCCTTGGGCCGTCGGATATGATGGACGGGCGCATTGGCGCAATTCGCACCGCGCTGGAAAATGCGGGCCATCACAATGTGACAATTCTGTCCTACGCGGCCAAATACGCCAGTGGGTTTTACGGTCCGTTTCGCGATGCGGTCGGGGCGTCATCGGCACTGACCGGCGACAAGAAAACCTATCAAATGGACCCCGCCAATAGCGATGAAGCCCTGCGTCTGGTGGCGCGCGACCTGTCAGAGGGGGCTGACATGGTCATGGTCAAACCGGGGATGCCCTACTTGGATATCTGCCGCCGCGTGAAGGACGAATTTGGCGTGCCGACGTTTGCCTACCAAGTGTCGGGCGAATACGCGATGCTACAGGCCGCGGCAGGGAACGGCTGGCTCGACGGTGATGCGGTGATGATGGAAAGCCTGATGTGCTTCAAGCGTGCCGGTTGTGACGGGGTGTTGACCTATTTTGCGCCCGCGGCGGCCAAATTGCTCAACGGCTAACTGCGCCGGAAATACAACGGGGTTTGCGGAGTTTGCGCATTTTAGGCCCGCAAAGGGCCGCAATCCGCTTTTGCACAATCTAGCGCGTGACAGATTCGCGAAAATTGCTTATCCTTGCGTTGAAAGAAGCGGCAACAGCTTCTCACGGTAAGGCATAGAAGGCAGTAAAATGACCCATATATCACGACGGACCTTTGCGCTTGGCGCGGTGGGGGCTACGACTTTGGCGGCTTGTGGCAACGGCATTGGTGGCAATGGTGCCGCGACAATCGATGCGCGCGTCGCCAGCACGCTGAATTTCATGTATGACCGTTATCCCGGCACGCGCAATCTGGCAAATAAATCGGCTGGCATGTTGGTGATGCCACTGGTCACGGAACTGGGCCTCGGGGTCGGTGGCTCGTTCGGGCGCGGTGCGCTGCAAGTCGGCGGATCGACGGTGGACTATTATTCCAGCGCGGGCGCTTCGGCCGGTTTGCAAATCGGCGGGCAACAATACAGCCATGTGCTGTTTTTCATGACCGAAGAGTCGCTGTTGGACTTCAGGCGCTCGCAAGGCTGGGCCGCGGGTGCAGATATCGAATATGCGATCAACGATCAGGGCGAAGTGTTGCGGGCCGAAACCACAACATCGCTGGCCCCTGTTATTGCCGTTGTCTTTGCCCAGGCAGGTTTACGTGTCGGTGCCACCCTGGAGGGTAGCAAATACACCCGCATCATCCCGTAAGATTTTGATATGCTGCGGGATTTACGCCCGCAGCTTTTCGCTTTGCGGATCGAACGGCGGCGCGGACAAGACCACGCCGCGATGTGGCTTGCCCAAGATCATCACGTCAACTGCCGTGCCAGCCGCAACCCCTTTGAGGTAGCCCAAAGCCAGCGACATCCCGACCGCATAACCGTAAGTGCCTGATGTCACGCGGCCAACGGGTGTGCCATCGGTCAGGAAGATCGGCTCGCCACCGGTCGCATCAGCGGTGGTCACATCGGTTACATGCACCAAGGAAAGAACTTCACGTGGTGCATTATCTTTGATGCGTAAATATGCGTCTTTGTTAAGAAAATCCTTTTCCAGCTTGATCAGGCGGTCCAAACCTACCTCTTGCGGCCAATATTCAGGCGAATATTCGCGCGACCACGACCCATAGCCCTTTTCCACCCGCAGCGACATCAATGCACGACTGCCCACAGGGCCTGCGCCCACGGATTTACCCGCCTCCAACAGCGCCTCGTAAAGCCGCAATTGATCGGCTTGGTCACAATGCAATTCCCAGCCCAGATCACCGGTAAACGACACCCGCAACGCGATGACGGGCACCCCCGCGATCTCGATGCGTTGCGAGCGCATGAAGGGGAATGCGGCGGTCGACAGATCCGCATCGGTCAGCCGGTTGAGCAAATCGCGCGACTTTGGCCCTGCCACATTGAACCCGCACATCGCCTCGGTGCGGCTTGCAAACGTGGTACCCGCAGGCAGCTGCACCATGTTCCAGAACCGGCTGTGATACCTCTCGGACATGCCGCCGCCAATGATCATAAACTCATCATCCGCCAGTTTTGTCACCGTAAAGTCACCCGCAATCCCGCCACGTGCCCCGATAAGCGGCGTCAAACACGACCGCCCCACAAGCTTTGGCATCGCATTGGCAAACACCGCGTCGAGCCAATCAGCGGCCCCATCGCCCTGCACAAAATATTTCGCGAAATTCGAGATATCGATGATGCCCGCATGGGTCCGCAACATCCGCGCCTCATCCCCTACCGGTTCAAACCAGTTCTGCCGCGTAAAGCCATTGGTGTCCTTGGTGCCAACCTCACCCGCAAACCAAAGCGGATGCTCCCAGCCGTAATTCAAGCCCATCACAGCACCCATCGCGACTTGCAGATCGTGGGCTGGGCGCACCCGCACAGGCCGACCCGCACTGCGTTCTTCATTGGGGAAATGAATGGCAAAACGGTTGGCATATTGGTCACCGACACGTGCCTTGGTAAACGCGGCATCGGCCCATCTGCCAAACCGCGCCACGTCCCATGCAAACATATCATACTGGCTCTCGCCCTCGATCATCCATTGCGCCGCCATCAATCCCATGCCGCCTGATTGGCTGAACCCCGGAATAATACCGTTACAACAAAAGTAGTTACGCAAATCAGGGTGCGGCCCATACAGCACGTTGCTGTCAGGCGACCAGATCATCGGCCCGTTGATCACCCGCTTGATCCCCGCCGCGCCCACAACCGGCACACGGTCAATCGCGCGCATCATATTGTCCTCGATCCGCTCCAGATCATCGGCAAACAACTCGTGGCCAAAGCCCTGCGGCGTGCCATCCTCGGCCCAGAATTTCAGGTTCTTCTCATAGGCCCCGACCAGCAACCCCTGCCCCTCTTGGCGCAGATAATATTCGCCATCACGGTCCGCCACCGATGGCAATCGCCGGTCCATCGCCGCAATCTCGGGGATGCTCTCGGTCACAAAATACTGGTGCTCGGTGGGGATCAGCGGCAGCTTGATCCCCGCCATGGCCGCCACTTCGCGGCCCCATAGCCCCGCCGCATTCACCACCCATTGCGCATGAATATCGCCCTTGGGGGTGCGCACGATCCACGTGCCATCAGGCTGCTGTTCGGTCGCGGTCACCGGGCAAAACCGCGCGATCTCGGCCCCCATCTGACGCGCTCCGGTGGCATAGGCATTGGTCACCCCCGACGGATCCACATTGCCGCCGTCAGGTTCATACATGATGCAGCGGATGCCATCAAAATTCACCAATGGATGCAGCCTTTCGGCCTCATCACGGCTGACCTCGTGGAAATTCATCTTGTAAAACTTGGCCTTGGCCGCTTGCAGGCGCAACTGATGCTCGCGCGCCTCGGTCTGTGCCAGATACAGGCTACCGGGCTGAAACACGCCACAAGACTGCCCGGTCTCGGCCTCCAGCTCGTTATACAAATTCATCGTATAGTGCTGAATGCGGCTGATATTGGTGCTGTCATGCAGGCCGTGAATATTGGCCGCCGCGTGCCACGTGGATCCGGACGTCAGCTCGTCACGCTCCAGCAGAATACTGTCGCGCCAGCCCAATTTCGCAAGGTGATAGAGGATCGAGCAGCCTATCACGCCGCCCCCAATGACAACGGCTTGGGCATGGGTGCGCATGGAAAAATCCTCTCTGGGGGCAAATCACATCGCTTAATCTGGTCCAAGGCGGCAGCTTTGGTTTGCCTCAAAGCGACATTTTCAGGTCAGCTTTGCCCGGCATGGGCCTTCAGGCGGTCGCGGTCCCCTTCAAAAGCCAGCGCTGACAGGGCACGGCGCAATTCCGATGCGGCAAACGCTTTGGCGGCGGCTTGCATCTCGCTATCGCCGTGGGCCTGCAAACTGGCCAGCGCAGCCTGCAAGCGCAACTGCACCTCGATTATCGCAGCCCCGTCGCGCGCCAAGGCACCAAAGCCGGACTGGATCAATTCAGCCGCATCCAGCGGGCGGATATACACCCGGTCACATTGCGCATCGGCGCCACAGTTTTTTTCGGCTTGAAACAAACACAGCACTTTGGTCAGGCGCGCCATCACATCAATCGCCGTGCCCGGATCATTGATCCCCGGCGACAGGGCCTTGCTTGCCATCTCGCCCAAAACCAGCAGACCAAACCGCGGATCCTGCTCATAACTACGTAAATCCCCCAGCACGATCGCATCGGCAATCCCACCGGTATCATCCATCACGCCGCGCAATCGGGCCACAACATCGCCCGTCACGACATAGCTGCCGACATCACGCGTCACATAAACCTCAACATCGGCCTCCAGTGCCATCTGCTGCAATTGCTCGGCATAGATAAATTGGACATAGCCTGTCGTCCGCGCTGTCACCGCGTGGGTGCCGTCGGGCACCTGATCCAAAGGACGCGCCCCCAGACAAGGCAGATCGAGCCGTTCTTGCAAGCGGCAGGCTGTGATCTGCTCGACCTGACGGGCGGTATCGATCAGGCTGCCGAAGGTCTGCAAATGCAAGGTCCAGCGAATGATGTAAACCACGACCATGCCGATCACAGCGACTGTCAGGTAGAAAATCAAAAACGCATGGTCGGCACCAAATAATCCCGTTTCGCGAAATACGATCCCGGCTGTGGCATAAACATATGCCCCGATAAAAGCCGCCAGCGTGTTCTGCGTGGTGCGGTCTTCCAACATCAGGCGGTGAATGCGCGGCGTCCATTGGGCAGACGTCGATCTGTAGACCGAAACCATCACTGTAAGAGAAAACGTCGTGACCGCCAGCATCGAATTCGAGATGATATCAAACAGGCGGTCGACCGATGCGACCTGCACCGATCCTGTCAGCCTGTCGGGCAAAAAGCCGGCCCCCAATCGCGCGGCGACCAGTCCCAACAAGGCCAATGAGCCGACCAGAACCACGCGCCCCCAAAGTTGGCGGCTTTGCGCGACAATCTGATGCACCATATGTATCGGCAGGTTTAAAATACGGATCACGCGCCGGTTTCCTTTTGCGGTCTTTGCAGTTGCGTCCAAACTTGCAAGGTTTACGACATATCCTGTCGCATACAATCAATCCATGCCCGGGCGATATGGGACAGTCTGACATAGAATAATCGCAAGAGGCACCCCATGAAAACCACCACACGTGTAGCCGTTATCGGAGGTGGCGTCGTCGGCGCGTCCGTCCTGTATCATCTGACCAAACTTGGCTGGTCCGATGTTATGCTTTTGGAACGCTCGGAGTTGACATCGGGGTCCACATGGCACGCCGCGGGCGGGTTTCATACGCTCAACGGCGATACCAACATGGCGGCGCTGCAAGGCTATACCATCAAGCTTTATAAAGAGCTGGAAGAGATCACCGGCATGTCCTGCGGCCTGCATCATGTCGGCGGCATTACCTTGGCCGATAACCAGGACCGCTTTGACATGCTGGTCGCAGAGCGCGCCAAGCACCGGTATATGGGCCTGGAGACCGAGATTGTCGGGCCTGCCCAAATCGCCAAAATCGCGCCCATTACCAATCTCGACGGCATCATCGGCGCGCTTTACGACCCGCTCGACGGCCACCTCGACCCATCGGGCACGACCCACGCTTACGCCAAAGCGGCCCGCATGGGTGGTGCCACCATCGAAACCCACTGTATGGTGCAAGAGACCAACCAGCGCGCCGACGGCACATGGGATGTGGTCACCAACAAGGGCACAATTCACGCCGAACATGTGGTCAACGCTGGTGGCCTGTGGGCGCGTGAAGTCGGTGCCATGGCGGGCGTCTATCTGCCGCTGCACCCGATGGAACACCAGTATCTGGTGACCGAGGAAATCCCCGAAATCTACCAGCGCTCTTCTGAGCACCCTCACGTCATGGACCCGGCAGGCGAAAGCTATCTGCGCCAGGAAGGCCGCGGCCTGTGTATCGGGTTCTATGAGCAGCCCTGCAAGCCGTGGGCGGTTGACGGCACGCCGTGGGACTTTGGCCACGAGCTCTTGCCCGATAACCTCGACAAGGTCGAAGCCTCGATAGAATTTGCCTTCAAGCGCTTTCCCGTGCTTGAAAAAGTCGGCATCAAATCGGTGATCCACGGCCCCTTCACCTTTGCCCCCGACGGCAACCCGCTGGTCGGCCCCGTGCCCGGATTGCGCAACTACTGGTCCGCTTGCGGCGTCATGGCGGGATTCTCCCAAGGCGGCGGCGTCGGCCTCATGCTCGCGCAATGGATGATAGAGGGCGAATGCGAACGCGATGTGACCGCGCTTGACGTCGGCCGCTTTGGCACATGGATCACCCCCGGTTACACACGACCAAAAGTGATCGAGAACTACCAGCGCCGCTTCTCGGTCTCCTATCCGAACGAAGAACTCCCCGCCGCACGGCCCCATCGCACCACGCCGATGTATGATATTTTCACCGACATGGGCGCAGTCTGGGGCCAACAATTCGGGCTAGAGGTCGTCAATTACTTTGCGCAAGGCTCCGAGCCAACCTGCGAGACCCCGACCTTCCGCCGCTCCAACGCCTTTGACGCCACCGCGCGTGAAGTGCACGCCGTGCGCAGGTCTTGCGGCATCAACGAGGTGCAGAATTTCGGTAAATTCGCGGTCACAGGCAAAGACGCGCGGCACTGGCTCAACATCATCATGGCAGGGCGTATTCCCAGCATTGGGCGCATGTCCCTGACACCGATGTTGTCCCCCAAGGGGCGGTTGATGGGCGATTTCACTGTCTCGTGTCTGGCGGAAGACACCTTCCAACTCACCGCGTCTTACGGCGCGCAAGAAATACATTATCGTTGGTTTATGAAGCACTTAAAGGGCGACGTGCGTGTGAGAAACGTCTCCGACCGGCGCACAGGTTTCCAGATCGCAGGGCCAAAATCCCGTGAACTGCTGTCACTGTGCACCCGCTACGATGTCGCATCGGTCAAATTCCTCGACGTGGTCCGCATGACCGTCGGCCAAGTCGATTGCACCGTGCAACGGGTTAGCTACACCGGTGATCTGGGGTTCGAGATTTACTGCGACCCAATGGACCAACGCCAACTTTGGCAGACGCTGTGGAACGCGGGCCAACCCCTTGATATCACACCGTTTGGGATGCGGGCCATGATGTCGCTGCGGCTGGACCGGCATTTCGGGTCGTGGCTGTCGGAATTTTCACCCGACTACACGGCGGCGGAAACCGGAATGGACCGTTTCATCAGTTTTAAAAAGCCCGATGACTTTATCGGTCGCAAAGCAGCCGAAGCCGAGCGCGACACCCCGCCCGCGCGCAGTCTTGCGACCTTCGAGGTGGACGCCGATGATGCCGATGTCGTGGCCTACGAGCCTGTTTTCATTGACGGTTCCGTGCAAGGATTCTGCACCTCGGGCGGCTATTCGCACCATGCGGGCAAGTCCATCGCACTTGCCCTGATCCCGCGGGTCCATGCCACGGCAGGCAAACAGGTCGAGATTGAAATCATGGGGCAGCGCCGCGCGGCGACCTTGATCACCGCGCATCTGTTTGACCCGGACGGCAGCGCAATGCGCGGCTGATCCTTCCATCGGCGAAAAAAACGAGGCGCCATGTCTGGCACCCCGTTTATCTATTCCCCCGGGCAATCGGGGGTATAGCTGCATTTATGTGGCCTACTTGATCAAAAGCTTGGCTTCGTGCTTTTTCAATGCCTTACGCGCCGATTGATAGCCTTCCAAGCCGGACTTGGTGGCCAGATCAGGGAACAATTCCATGATCTCGTTGCGTTGGCTGTTGCCGATCCCCTTGAGCGAATAATCACCAGGCTGGAAGCTTTCGGTCCAGGCACCGTTGGACAGAACAACCTCGTGGCGCTCGAACATGAAGTGCACGTAAGTTGTGCTCATCACGTCGATTGCATGGATGCCCTGCGTGCCAACCATATGCTTGGCCGCTGCCAGAACTTCGTTTTCCTCAAAATAAAGCTGCGTCAGCTCGGAGGCCACCAATACGCGGTGGTTCGGACTGACCATCATGTCACGCTCCGGCAGACCGTTACCCAAGGCCCCCGCTTTGATCAGGATCGGCTTGAGATGCGGATTTTGCACCAACTGCTTGCCGGTCATCTCTTTGTGCCCGACCCAAGCGATTTCCTGAATGCCGTTGTCACGGGTGATGATCCGGTCGCCGACTTTCAACTCTTCGACCAGACGCTCGCCTTTTGCCGTGGCGATCGTGGTGCCCGGCGTGAAGCAAGGGATCACATTCTCGATCTCCGAGAAGGTCATCGTCGTGCCATCAAGGAAGGTCACGACACCGCTTTCGGGGTCCCCGTCGGTATAGGTGATAAAGTCGACGTTGGAGCCGGTCAGGTCAAGCACGTCGACATCGCTATCGTCGGGGTCTTCACCGCCAACCACGTTGTCGCCGCCATTGCCGCCAAGGAACAGATCCGAGTTCTGACCACCGTAAAGCGTGTCTTCACCCGCGCCGCCGGTCAGCACATCTTCACCGTCAAAGCCCGCGATAGTGTCATTGCCATCGCCGCCTTCGACAATATCATTGCCAAAGCCACCGTTCAGGCTGTCGTCGCCGTCGCCACCATAAAGGCTGTCGTCGCCGTAACCGCCCTGGATGTAGTCATTGCCCGCATCGCCGTGCAATGTGTCATCGCCGGTGCCACCGCGGATTTCGTCGTCATCCGCACCGCCGAAGACCAGATCATCATCTAGCGAGCCTGTAATGGTATCATTGCCTTCGTCGCCATAGATCGCGTCGTCATCTTGATTGCCCTGGATCGTATCATCGCCCAAGCCGCCGTAGATCAGGTCAACACCTGTGCCGCCGTTGATCACGTCGTTGCCCTGGCCACCATAGATCGTGTCGTCGCCATCGTCGCCAAAGATCACGTCATCATCGATGCCGCCATCCAGAACGTCGTTGCCGGTCCCACCATAAAGCGTGTCGGCATCGTCGCGGCCAAAGATCGTGTCGTTGCCCGCGCCGCCGTAGATCGTGTCACGGTTATCATCGGGCGCTTCGTCAAATGCATCCGGCAGGTCCAGAACTTCCGTCACCAGACCGCCATAGATCAGATCATCACCGTCGTTGCCTTCGATGATGTCTTCGCCTTGGCCGCCAATGATCGTGTCATTGCCAGTGCCGCCAGTCACGCTGTCATCGTCGATGCCTGCGTCGATATAGTCATTGCCCGCGCCGCCATCGATGCTGTCGTTGTCGTCGCCGGTTGTGATCACATCGTCACCCGCGCCGCCAAACACCGTGTCCAGATCATTGTTCGGGAACGGATCATTGTCGCCAAACGGGATCGACGGGTAATCATAGTCCAACGCCGGATCGATGGTGTTGCCCGCGTTGATCACATCATTGCCGTCGCCGCCTGCGACCACGTCATTGCCTTGACCGGCATTGATGTTGTCGTTGCCCGCGCCGCCGTCGATGCTGTCGTCGCCGGTGCCACCCTGAATGCTGTCGTCGCCGTCCTCGCCAAGCACAAGGTCGTCGCCGGTTCCACCGTCAAGCGTGTCATTGCCCGCACCGCCCGCAACCGTGTCATTGTCGTCGCCACCAAAGACGGTGTCGTCGTCCAGACCACCCCAAAGATCATCCTCGCCGTCGCCACCCCGAATGGTGTCATCGCCTTCGGAGCCTTCGATCTTGTCGTTGCCCGCGTTGCCTGCAAGGCTATCGTCGCCCTCGGCGCCAAAGATCATGTCGTCGCCATCGCCACCGGTGATCACGTCGTCGCCGTCGTTGCCCATCAACTGGTCATTGCCCGCGCCACCTTCGATGGTGTCATTGCCAGTGCCGCCAAAGACAACATCATCGCCCTCGCCCGCGTCGATGCTGTCGTTACCACCAAAGCCCAAGATCAGGTCGTCGTTGCCAACATCACCCGGCAGGATTGCATCATTGGCATCTACAATATCGCCATCGGCATCCACATAGGGGATATCGGGGTTGATAATGTCATCGCCAGCCGTGCCCTGCACGGTGCCATCATTGATCCCCGAAACCGTGAATGTCGCGGTTGCGGTATCTTCGGCGCCGTTTTCATCGATGATCGTATAGGTCACCGAGGTGTCAGCCGTAGCCCCCAGCCCCAGATCGCCAAAGTCACCGTTTGCATCAAAATCAACAGTGCCATCCGCGTTGATCGTGAACAGCCCGCCGTTATCGCCTGCAACCGCAGCGCCGACATTGCCCGCGTCTCCTGCAACCGCACTGACCGTCAGCGTATCGCCTTCGGGGTCGCTGTCGACGCCGGCACCGGTGTTGTCGGTGATCACATTGCCATCAATATCGCCCGCGGCCTCGGTCGAGGTCGCAAGATAGCTGTTATCAACCGCAACCGGTCCATCATTCACACCGGTCACCGTTACGGTCACCGTTGTTGTCGATGTCTCGCCGTCAGGATCGGCCACCGTATATGTGATCGCGCTTTCGGCGGTTTCACCCGGTGCCAGATAGTCAAAGTCACCTGCGGGATCAAAACTGGCGGTGCCATCTTCACCAATTGTAAACGAACCACCCCCATCACCATCTGTCGGCGCACCGACATTCGCAACTGCGCCGTTCACTGCGGACACCGTCAGATTGGTGTCGTCAGGGTCGATGTCATTGCCCAGCACATTGTCGAGACCCACAGCCGTGTCCTCGTCCGTCGTGCCCAGATCCGCCACAGCCGTTGGCCCGTCATTGCTGCCGGTGACCGTAAAGGTGACCGTCGCGGTGGATTCAAGACCATCAGGGTCGGTGACCGTGTAAGTCACTGTAGTGGTGTCGCTTTCACCGTCGCCGAGGGCTTCAAAATCGCCATTTGGATCAAACGACACTGTGCCGTCCTCACCGATCGTCACAAGGCCACCATTGTCGCCCGCAACCGGCGTGCCAACACCCGCAGGGTTGCCGTTCACCGCCGCGACGGTCAGCGGATCGCCATCAGGATCACTATCAACACCATTGCCGGTGTCGCCGGTGATCACATTGCCAACCACTTGGGCCGGATCATCCTCGGTGCCTGTAAAGCTGTCGTCGGTTGCAATCGGGCCCGCATTGGCCTGCTCGCCACGGATTTCCTCGATTTCGACAAAATCGATGTATTGATCGGACGGATCGCCATTGCTGTCGAGAAACACCAGACGGCCATCAAAGCCGTTGCCGTTGCTGTCGGGGATCGGGTCGCCGATGCCGCCGGGACCGGTCAGGATAAATTCGCCCTGCCCTGTCACATCCAGAATGTCATAGTCGTCGCCTGCCGCGCCACCATCAACCGTGTCACCCGCGCCGCCAATGATCACATCGCGATCCGCGCCACCGTAAACCACGTCATCGCCGGCATCGCCGGACAGCGTATCATTGCCCGCATTGCCGTAAATCTCGTCGACACCATCGCCGCCCGAAATCACGTCATCGCCAGCTTCTGCGTCAACGGTTTCTGCGGGGGTGGTGAAAAAGTTGATGTCTGTGACGTCAACGCGCTGATCGGTATCTTCGCCGTTGTCGTAGTCAATCTCGATCCGCGCCACCGGACCTGCGATGTTATACAAAACCGACCCAAGCTGGCTCGCCGGGGTGATGCCCGCAGTATGTTCGACGCCGCCGGTCACAGTATTGCCGTTGATGATCTGTGCGGCAGATTCCGCTGTGATCGTCACGGGAACCTCGTTGCCGTCCGCATCATAGGCGCGGACTGTAACGATATCGATGTGGTCATCGGCGTCACTGCCGTTGTCGATGTCGTTGATGCGGAACGAGACGTCCTGCACCTCGTCGCCATAAGCCGCGTCATCGGACGCAAATGTCAGGGTTGTGGTTGATGTGTTGTCAATGCCGCCCTCGCCGCCCAGACCGTAAAGATACAGTCCAGAGTTCGCATCGAAGTTTTCGCCACTTTCGACATACATGTCGGTGCTGGAAATTTCGCCAGTCGCACCTTGATCCTGCTGGTCAAATTCAACAGTCACGTTCATGCCGTCAACACCGTAAGTCTGGGTCGCGCCCAAACCGGTGCCCGCTGTGGCAACATCTGTCCACTGCAAGGTCAACTCGTCAACACGGCCCACCACGGCGCCATCATCGCCGTCGCCAATCAGCAGATCATTGCCCGCACCGCCTTCAATGCTGTCATCGCCCGCGCCGCCCTGCACAGTATCGTTGCCCGTGCCACCATATAGCGTGTCATTATCCACGCCGCCGGTGATGTCGTCGTTGCCGCCTTCGCCGTAGATCAGGTCTTCGCCCAAACCACCGGCCAACACGTCATTGCCGTCAACATCACTGCCGACGTTGCCATCTGTGGTGTCGAAATAGATGTCGGTGACATTGATGCCGGAATTGTTGGACCCGTCCTGCGTGTGCTCCAGCTCGATGCGCGACACTGGACCGGCGATGCTGACATTCAGGGTGTAGTCGGTGGTATTCACATCATCATACCCGCCCCGGCTGTCAGCGGTATCAGCGCCGGCAACAGAATCTGTATCCAGCAATGTCAACCGGTCACCACCGGTCAAAACCACGGGGATCAGATTGCCGTTCAGATCATAGGCGCGGATTGTGACAACACCGTCACCGTCGATATCATTGACATTAAAGGAAACATTCTCGACGGGCTCGGAAAAATCCCAGGAAAACTCGCCCGTGTTGCCCTTGCCGTTTGTGATCGACTGCAAAGAGCTGTCGTCATCCACGGTCTCGCCGCCGGCATCGATGCCTGCGGTGTTCAAATCGTCGTCGCCCAAGCTCGATTCATGCGACCCGGTGTCTTGCGTGCGGTCATAGGTAACCGTGACATTGCCGGTGTTGACCGAGAAACCGCCGTCGATCTCGCTGTCAGAGCGACCTTCCCAATTGAAGGATTCGCGCACGACCGTGGCCTCTTCGGGCTGGCCGTTGCGGTCCCCATAAATGATGTCATCGCCCGCGCCGCCATCAACGCTATCGTCACCAGAGCCGCCGTAAACCTCGTCGTCACCATCACCCGCAAGAATAGTGTCATCGCCGGCAAAACCGTAAACCAGATCATCATTGATGCCTTCGCCGGCCAAAATCTGGTCGTTGGCATCGATCATGTCGCCATCAGGATCGCCCGTATAATTGACATCGATCAGATCATCGCCTGCGGTGCCTTCAACCGTGCCGTCAAGATCGGCAGCGGCACTCTCGAACACAAGATTGTCGATCGCGCCAGAGCCTTTCAGCTCGACTTCCATCCTGTAGACACCGTCCACGTCAAAACTCTCGACCGACTGGCCGTTGTCCGACGTCGGATCGATCCTCTCGGTTTTGATCAAGCTGCCGCTCTCGTCGTAAAACCGCACATAGGCACCTTCCTCGATATCAAGGAAGGTCAGGCTTTCGACCGATGCCGGTGCGTCAAACACAAACCGCAAGATGCCGCCGCCGGCGTTATCATCGGGGTCAGAGCTGTCACCGTCTTCGGATATGATCAAAACCTTGCCCAGATTGCCGGTCTGCAAATCATTGTCGCCGCCGGTCGGGTGGGCGGTATCAAAGATCATGGCATCGCCCGCGCCGCCGATGGCCGAAACCGTAACACCTTGCGCGCTATACTCGTTGTCGACAACGGTGCCGCTGGAAAGGTCATTGAAATTGATGACAGTCATATCTTTATCCTATCTTTCGGGGCGAAGCCCTTGCCGAAACTGTTCTCACGCAAAAGCATACCCTTATCCGGGCGCGCCAAAGCACCTAAGGCAGTTTCAAACAAGAAACCGCAACTCATCTATGGACTGCAAAGCACGGGCTCGACCCGAATAGTCTCGCAGACATCACACTTCGCCTGAATGCAAATCCAAGCCCGGTCGCCCCAATCGACCGGTGTGCCCCCCAGTTGGGCTCTTCCTAAGTATCCAATGTGGAAGGTTTGAAAAAGGAAAAAATGCACGGAATTTTCCCCGCCGCCGCGCCCCGCGACACAATTTCGACAGATTTCGAGGCTTCGGTCCCCTGGCCAAAGCACGCATTGTTTCCGAACCCGCGACAATGACAGCCCCAGACCTAGCCAAAAGGACAGGTTCACCGCAATATTTGTCAGATTTTCATAAATTTAGGCATTTATTGCGCGCTCATTGATCACAGTGCGTGGTGGTCCCGACCGGGATTAACCCTAGGTCAAATTTTTGCGTATCTGATGACATTCGCAAGTCTGATCGTTTCCCGTAGCGCAACAAGCGCTCATATTTTCATCTATTATGTCAAAATCCAGCCCCTGATTATGCCGAAACTGCGGCATTCGGGCAAAACACTTTACGATTCGTTAGGACTGTTCGGATATCAACCCGAGGCAGGATCGCACCCCAAGATCGCACCTCAAGATCGCACCCCAAGATCGGAGTCTTGCACATATCCGGTGACATGGCACTTGCCCCCCCGTCCAGTCGCACTGCCGCTCGAAACCGGCCCGGAACCCTGCGCAATTTTTCGCAGGCCTCCGGCCACTTTGTATCTTGTGTCTTTTTCCCGCCTTGGCTATCCAGCGCGTGTTGGCCGTGTGGTGGAATGGTAGACACGACGGATTCAAAATCCGTTGCTTTAACGGGCGTGCCGGTTCAAGTCCGGCCACGGCTACCAACAAAAAACGCGACCTGCCCTGCGGCATGGTCGCGTTTTTCGTTTTTCACCCGCACCGTGCTGATCCGGCTCTGGCGCGACACACAGCCCGAACCTGACCGCCCCGGCGCAAAACCCGGATGGTTTTCGCAGATATTGGCCCCGCGCAGGCGACACAAGGTTGACGGCGCGACCAGCACATGGCCTAAGCCTGCAAAATAACCTGACGGGATGCGCGATGATACGCGGACTATACAACTGGACCATGTCGCTTGCGGCCTCGCCCTATGCGCTGTTTGCGCTGGCAGCCGTGTCATTCATTGAATCCTCTTTCTTCCCGATCCCGCCCGATGTGATCATCATCCCGATGATCATCGCCACCCCGCGCCGCGCCTTTCTGATCGCAGGTGTGGCCACCGTGGCCTCGGTTCTGGGCGGGCTTTTTGGCTACTATATCGGGGCGTTTCTGTTTGACACCGTGGGCCAGCCGATCTTTGACTTTTACGGCAAATCCGACGCGGTAGCGGCGTTCTCGGAAAAATTCAACGCTTATGGCGCATGGGCAGTGCTGATTGCCGGCGTCACCCCGTTCCCGTTCAAGGTGATCACCATCATGTCGGGGGCCACGGGCCTATCGCTGCCGGTCTTTATCGTCTCGGCCATCATCGCGCGTGCGCTGCGGTTTTTCCTCGTGGCGGCGTTGCTGTGGAAGTTCGGCGCGCCGATCCGCAACTTTATCGAACGCCGGCTTGGGCTGGTTTTTGTTATTTTCTGTGTCCTGCTGATTGGCGGCTTTTTCTTGATAGGCCTGCTATGACCCGTCTCGCGGCTTTCGGCTCTTTTGTCCTGCTCGCAGGGGCCTATATCTTCCAGGCATTCGGCTACGCGCCCTGTCAGATGTGCTACTGGCAACGCTGGCCGCATTTTGCAGCCCTCGGTATCGGTGTCGCCGCCATTTTTATCCCTGCCCGCATCTGGCCCTATCTGGGCGCGCTGGCCGCAGCCACCACGTCGGGCATCGGCCTCTATCACACCGGCGTTGAACGCGACTGGTGGCAAGGCCCCACCAGTTGCACCGGCGGCGCGCTTGATCTGACCGCCGACCTGCTCTCGACCGCCGGTCCCCGGTTGATCCTGTGCGATCAAGTCTCATGGGAGCTTTTTACGCTCTCCATGGCCTCGTGGAACGCGCTTTTCTCGGCCGTGCTTGTGCTGGTCTGGCTAGCGGCGGCTCGTCAAAAGTAGACTGGTCTCCGACCGTGTCACCCCGTCAATGGTGCGGATCGCGGTCAGGGCCGCGTCAAAGCTTTCAAGGCTCATCGTCCCGATTTCCACGATCAAATCCCATGTGCCATTGGTGGTATGCACCGCCGTGACCGCCAGCATCGCGCGCAACCGCTGCACGATCCGCTCGGTGCCGCGCCCCGCAATCTCCAGCATCATCAAGCCGCGCACCGGATGCGTCGCCACGTCTGCCCGCGTCTTGACCGTAAACCCCGCAATCTCGCCTGACTGCTGCAAACGGTCCAGATGGGCGCGCACCGTGGCCCGCGTTACCTTCAGGTCCGCCGCCAGTTCTGACAATGATGCGCGCCCGTCGCGGCGCAACAGCGCAATCAATTGACTGTCCAATTCGGTCATATCATTCACCCATAACGGTTAATTCATCACCATATCGCACAGATTGCCTGATGCAACCACCATCATTTCGGGCGATGATAGCCCTATGACACACAAACATTGCATCTTGATCGGGGCCCCTGTCGATTGCGGTAAACGCAGAGCAGGCTGTCTCATGGGGCCGGACGCCTACCGCGTTGCGGGTATCGCCGAGGCCATCACCGCCCTTGGGCATAGCGTCGCCGATATGGGCAACCTTGCGCCCGAACCTGTCGCGCCGCTGACCCCGCTCAACCCGGCCGTCTACAAACTGGAAGAAAACATCGGCTGGACCAAAACCCTGTCCAAGGCCGCCAAAACCCATGCCCCCGACGGGATGCCGATTTTCCTAGGGGGCGATCACGCGCTGGCGCTTGGCACCGTTTCAGGCATGGCAGCCCATGCCAAAGCCATCGGCAAGCCGTTCTTTGTGCTCTGGCTGGATGCCCATAGCGATATCCACACGCCCGACACGACAGGCAGCGGCAACCTGCATGGCACGCCAGTGGGCTATATCACCGGACGGCGCGGGTTCGAGCAATTCCCCGCACTCGAGGCGGTGGTCGACAGCGAAAACATCTGCATGATCGGGCTGCGCTCTGTCGATGCCGCTGAACATGCAACCCTGAAGGACATGAACGTCGAACTGGCCGATATGCGCCGCATCGACGAAAGCGGCATCCGCGCGCCGCTTGCGATTTTCCTGGAACGTGTCGAAGCCGCAGGTGGCATTTTGCATGTCTCGCTCGACGTCGATTTTCTCGACCCCTCTGTGGCACCGGCGGTTGGCACAACCGTCCCGGGGGGGGCGACTGAACGCGAGGCGCATCTGGCGATGGAGATTCTTTGCGACAGTGGCGTGGTCTGCTCGCTCGATCTTGTTGAACTGAACCCCTTCCTTGACGATCGCGGCAAAACCGCCTCGCTCATGGTTGATTTGACCGCCTCACTTTTGGGCCGCCGCGTCTTTGACCGCCCCACACGGAGCCATGCATGATCATCACCCCGTCCAAACTGGCCATGGTGCCATTTGTCTCTGTCGAGAACATGATGAAACTCGTGCATCATATTGGGATTGAACAGTTTATGCGCGATTTGGCCCATGAGATCGAAGTCGATTTCAAGCGCTGGGAGCTGTTCGACAAAACCCCGCGTGTCGGCTCGCATTCCGCCGTGGGCGTCATCGAGCTGATGCCCACCTCCGACGGTGAACTTTACGGTTTCAAATACGTGAACGGCCACCCCAAGAACATGAAGGAAGGCTTGCAAACCGTGACAGCGTTTGGACTTTTGGCTGATGTGTTCTCTGGCTATCCGGTGTTGCTGTCGGAAATGACTGTGTTGACCGCGCTACGCACCGCCGCGATGTCGGCCGTCGCCACCAAGCATCTGGCAGCAAAAGGCGCCGACACAATGGCGATGATCGGCAACGGCGCGCAGTCCGAATTCCAATGCCTCGCGCAAAAGGCGGTCAACGGCATCACCAACATCCGGCTCTACGACATCGACATGGCCGCCACAAAGAAATGCGCGGCAAATCTCGCAGGTCTCGGGCTGAACGTCACCATATGCACCACCCCCCAAGCGGCGATCGAGGGCGCGCAGGTCATCACCACCGCCACCGCCGACAAGGACATGGCCACCATCCTGACCGACAACATGGTGGGCGCTGGCGTGCACATCAACGCAATCGGCGGCGACTGCCCCGGCAAGACCGAATTGCACCGCGATATCGTCGCACGCTCGACCGTATTTGTCGAATACCCACCGCAAACCCGCATCGAGGGCGAAATCCAGCAAATGGACCCCGACCACCCCGTGGTGGAGTTGTGGCAAGTGATGACAGGCGCCGCGAAAGGCCGCCAATCTGCCGCCGAAGTCACGCTGTTTGACGGCGTCGGTTTTGCCATCGAGGATTTCTCGGCGCTGCGCTACGTGCATACCCGGATCAAAGGCACCGCCTTCTACGACGACCTCGATTTCGTCGCCGACCCTGATGATCCACGCGACCTGTTCGGGATGCTGCAACGCGCAAAGGACTAATTTGCCCCTTTGACGTTGAAGCCACCCCTTGTGTCTGCTAAGTTCAGCGCTACGAAATATGGCAATGAACCACGGCGGACAACAGCGTGAGCGACACACCGGAAACACCTGAAAACACTGATGAAAATCCAAAGTATGTATCACCATACACGGGACCGTCGGTTACAATCGAACACGAGTTGAAAACCAGCTACCTCGATTATGCGATGTCAGTGATCGTATCACGCGCCATTCCAGACCTGCGCGACGGTCTGAAACCGGTGCACCGGCGCATTCTTTATGCCATGCACGAAACCAATAACACCTTTGATAAACCCTACCGTAAGTCGTCGCGGCCCGTCGCCGAAACCATGGGTAAATACCACCCGCACGGCGATAGTGCGATCTACGACGCGCTTGTGCGCATGGCGCAAGACTTCTCGATGTCGCTGGTGCTGCTCGACGGGCAAGGCAACTTTGGCTCGATGGATGGCGACCGCGCCGCCGCCTACCGCTATACCGAAGTGCGGATGAAAAAGACCGCCAATGCCCTGCTGGATGACATCGACAAAGACACCGTTGATTTCCAGGACAACTATGACGGCAAAGACCGCGAACCCACCGTTCTGCCGGCGCGCTACCCTAACATGCTGGTCAACGGTGCTGGCGGCATCGCGGTCGGTATGGCCACAAACATTCCGCCGCATAACCTGGGCGAAGTGATTGCCGCCACGCTGGCGATCATCGACAACCCCGACATGACCTCCGAGGACTTGATCGCCTATATTCCGGCCCCCGACTTCCCGACCGGCGGCATCATCCTTGGGCGCAGCGGGGCCTTCAAGGCCTATACCGAAGGGCGCGGCTCTGTCATCGTGCGGGCCAAAACCCGCTTTGAGGAGATCCGCAAAGACCGCTGGGCGATCATCATCGAAGAGATCCCCTATCAGGTGAATAAATCGGTGATGATCGACAAAATCGCCGAGGCCGCCCGCGACAAAAAGATCGAAGGCATCGCCCATGTGCAAGACGAATCTGACCGTAACGGCGTGCGGGTTGTGGTCGAGCTGAAACGCGACGCCACCGCCGAAGTCGTGTTGAACCAATTGTTCCGTTTCACCCCGATGCAGACCTATTTCGGCTGTAACATGCTGGCGCTGAACGGTGGCCGCCCCGAACAATTGACCCTGCGCGACTTCCTGTCCTACTTTGTCGACTTCCGCGAAGAGGTTGTGGCCCGCCGCACCGCGTTTGAATTGCGCAAAGCGCGCGAACGCTCGCATATCTTGTGCGGTCTGGCCGTGGCCGTCACCAATATCGACGAAATCGTGGCCACCATCCGCCAATCCGCCGACGCGGGCGAGGCACGCCATAAACTGATGACCCGGCCCTGGCCCGCGCAGCCTATCCTCGAGTATATCGCGCTGATCGACGATCCGACCCATACCGCCAATGACGACGGCACCTACAACCTGTCGGAAACCCAGGCCCGCGCAATCCTTGAACTTCGGCTGCAACGGCTGACCCAAATCGGCGTCAAAGACGTCACAGACGAGCTCAAAGACCTTGCCGCGAAAATCCGTGAATACCTTGAAATCCTCGGCTCTCGCGACCGGATCATGCAAATCATCCGTGACGAGCTGACAACCGTGCGCGACGAATTCGCCGTGCCACGCCGCACCGAAATCGTCGACTGGTCGGGTGATATGGATGACGAGGATCTGATCGAAAAAGAAGACATGGTCGTGACCGTCACCTCTGGCGGCTATATCAAACGCACGGCTTTGGCCGATTTCCGCGCACAACGCCGTGGCGGCAAAGGTGTCGGCTCAATGTCCACCAAAGAAGAAGACGTGGTCACCACGTTATTTGTGGCCAACACCCACACCCAACTGCTGTTTTTCACCACCGACGGCATGGTTTACAAACTCAAAACATGGCGTCTGCCGCTTGGGTCGCGCACGGCAAAGGGCAAGGCAATCGTCAACATCCTGCCAATCCCGACAGGTGTCTCGATTGCTGCCATCATGCCCGTTGACCGCGACGAGGCCGAATGGGACGACCTGCAAGTTGTCTTTGCCACCTCTGCGGGCACCGTCCGGCGCAATAAACTGTCTGATTTCACCAATGTGATGCGCAATGGTAAAATTGCGATGAAGTTTGAAGGCGAAACGGCCGATTATACGCTGATCAATGCGCGTATTGCGTCCCACGACGACGACGTGATGCTGTTCACGGATTCGGGCCGCGCGATTCGCTTCCGCGCGACCGATGTGCGTGTGTTCAACAGCCGCAATTCGGTCGGTGTGCGCGGGATCAGGCTGCAAGGCGACGACAAGGTTGTCTCGATGTCGATCATCCGCCACTTCACCGCAGACCCTGATGAACGCGCCGCCTATCTCAAGATGCGCCGCGCGATGGCAGGTCTGACCGATGAGGCCGAAAACGAGGATGACGACGCCCCGGCCGGCGCAATCAGTCCCGAACGCTACGCCGAAATGTCAGCCGCCGAAAACCTGATCCTGACGATCACGCAAAAAGGCTCTGGTAAACTCTCATCCTCGCACGACTATCCGTTGCGCGGGCGCGGCGGCATGGGCGTTGCTGCGATGGACAAGGCAATGCGCGGCGGCGCACTTGTCACCTCCTTCCCGGTCGAGATGTCCGATCAGATCATGCTGGTCACCTCGACCGGCCAATCGATCCGCGTGCCAATCGAGGGCATCTCGTTCCGGTCACGCAGTGCCGGTGGCGTCAAAGTCTTTGACACCGCCAAGAAAGAAATCGTGGTCTCGGTTGCGTGGATCGCCGATCAGGGTGAAGACACCGGCATTGAAGATGCTGAAATCATTGCATGATCGGCATACGTTAATCATACGTGGATCATAGTTAGGTCATACAACACTTCAGGCGGGGTTTTCAGGCCCCGCCTTTTGACATAAATCGGGTCACATGACAGATATTCTCAACATCATCGGCGGCGGCATGGCCGGATCAGAGGCCGCTTGGCAAGCCGCAAACGCAGGCGTCAAAGTGGTCATTCACGAGATGCGCCCCAAGGTGAAGACCTTCGCGCATCGCACTGAATTTCTTGGCGAAATGGTCTGTTCCAATTCGTTCCGGTCGGACGATGACGCACAAAACGCCGTGGGTCTTTTGCACTGGGAAATGCGCGCAGCAGGCGGGTTGATCATGGCAATGGCACAAAAGCACCGCATCCCCGCAGGAGGGGCCTTGGCCGTGGACCGCGACCCCTTTGCGCAAAGTGTGACAGCCGCGTTAACATCGCACCCTAACATACGGATTTCATACGAAGAAATCACGTCCCTGCCCGATGATGGCCAGTGGATCATCGCCACTGGACCACTGACATCGGGCGCATTGGCGCAAGCCATCGCCACCGAGACCGGCGCTGAGGCACTGGCGTTTTTCGACGCAATCGCGCCCATCGTTTACCACGACAGCATCAATATGGACGTGGCCTGGATGCAATCGCGCTATGACAAAGGCGAGACCCTGGAAGAGCAAACCGCTTACCTCAATTGCCCGATGACCAAGGCGCAATACGAGGCATTCATAGATGCTTTGCTTGCCGCTGATAAAACCGAATTCAAGGACGGTGAAACCGCCGGATATTTCGACGGCTGCCTGCCGATTGAAGTGATGGCCGAGCGTGGGCGCGAAACCCTGCGGTTTGGACCGATGAAGCCTGTGGGTCTGACCAATGCGCATGATCCTGAAAACAAACCCTATGCGGTTGTGCAATTGCGCCGCGACAATGCGCTTGGCACGCTCTACAATATCGTGGGGTTTCAAACCAAGATGAAGTATGGCGCGCAAAAGGCTGTTTTCAAAACGATTCCCGCGCTTGAAGATGCTGAATTTGCCCGCCTTGGCGGAATTCACCGCAACAGCTTTATCAATTCGCCAACGCTGCTCGACACCCAAATGCGCCTGAAATCAAAACCGAATATCCGTTTTGCCGGGCAGATTACCGGCGTTGAAGGCTATGTTGAAAGTGCCGCGATGGGTCTGCTCGCCGGGCGCATGGCAGTGGCAGAAATGACGGGTAAAACCGTGCCGGACCTGCCCGATACAACGGCAATGGGTTCACTTGTGTCCCATATCACAGGGGGCGCTGCCGCGAAAACCTTTCAACCAATGAACGTTAATTTTGGCCTTTTCCCACCGCTGGATGGCATGAAATCGGGTCGTCGCGGCCGCAAGGACCGCTACAAGGGCTATACGGATCGCGCGAAAATTGACTGGCAAGATTGGCTTGATCGCCTAAGCTAACGCCATGATCACCCGCTTTGCCCCCTCGCCCACCGGGCCGCTGCATTTGGGCCACGCCTATTCCGCGCTACTGGCAGAACAGATGGCAATGGATGCCGGTGGCACATTTTTGCTGCGGATCGAAGACATCGACCAGTCCCGCGCCCGCCCTGACTGGGAATCGAAAATTTATGAGGATTTAGAGTGGCTTGGCCTGTGGTGGCCCAAGCCCGTCATGCGGCAATCGGATCGGTTGGCTATCTATCACGCGCAGCTTCAAAACCTTTGGGACCGCCAATATCTGTTTGGTTGCGCATGTCGCCGGCGCGATGTGATCGAGGCCGCCCGCGCGCCCCAAGAGGGTGGCGCGCCGCTGGTCGGCCCTGACGGTGTGATCTATCCGGGCACCTGCCGCGAGAACAGGTCATTTGCCATGGGACCGGCATTGCCGCGCCATATGGCGCTGCGGCTTTGGATAGAGCGCGCCGCAAATATGGCGGGCGAGTTCCATACGCAGGGAAAAGTGGTTTCCTTTTTTGAAACAGGCCAAGGCCCGAACGGCGAAACTGGCCTGATCGAAGTAACCGCGCAAGATGTGATCAAAACCGTCGGCGATGTGGTGCTGGCGCGACGCGACATGGGCACGTCTTATCACCTGTCCGTGGTGCTTGATGACGCGGCGCAGGGGGTGACACATGTGGTGCGCGGCGAGGATCTGTTTGAGGCCACGAAAATCCACGTCATCTTGCAACGGCTTTTGCGTCTGCCCACGCCGGTCTACCACCATCATAAACTGATCCGTGACGAGACCGGCAAGAGATTGGCCAAGCGCGACGATGCGCGCGCAATCTCGAAATACCGTGCAGAGGGCGCAACACCCAATGATATCAGGCGTTTGGTAGGTCTTGCGGCGGCATAACCACGCTTGTTTCGACCTCTTCGCCGTCACGAACTGCGGTGAAAAAACATGACCTGCGTCCGGTGTGACAGGCCGGCCCGGTTTGATTGACCTCAATCAACAGACAGTCGCGGTCGCAGTCGATTTTGAAATCCACAAGCTGTTGTGTATTCCCGCTGGTGGCGCCCTTGACCCAGAACGCCTGACGCGAGCGCGACCAATAGGTGACATTGCCACTTGCGAGGGTTTGCGCAATGCTTTCGGCATTCATCCACGCCATCATCAATACCTCGCCCGTTGACGCGTCTTGTGCAATCGCGGGCATGAGCCCTGCGTCGTTGAATTTTAGCGTGGCGGGATCAAATGACATGGGGCGGGACCTTTGCAACAGGGATGTTGCGGACTATCTAAGGGCAAAGCCATGAGAGGGCAACGCAGTGACAGATAAAGTCGATATGATGAAGCTCTATTCGCAGCGTATTTTGGCGCTGGCGGCTGACATGCCGCGCACGCAACGCCTTGCAGCCCCGACAGGCACCGCAAAAAAGCGCGCGCCGCTATGTGGATCGACCGTGACGGTTGATGTTGTTGTCGTCGACGATGTGATTATTGACTACGCGCAAGATGTCAAAGCCTGTGCATTGGGTCAGGCGGCGGCGGCGATTGTCGGCAAGGTGGTGGTGGGTCTGTCGCCGGCGCAGGTCCAGGTCGGGCGTGACCAGATGGCCGCGATGCTGAAAGATGGTGGCCCTGTCCCGCTGGCACCGTTCGCGGCATTGGATGTTCTGGAACCCGCGCAAGAGTACAAGAACCGGCACGCCTCAATTATGCTGGCGTTTGATGCCACGCTTGACGCGATTGCGGCCAGTCAAAGCTAAAAAACCGTTCCGGGTTGGGGCCCGCCTGTGCGCGGTAAAAACAGTCTGTGCTATCATTGCGAGATGAGGGGTAGTGGCCGTTCGCTTATTGGTGGTCCGTCATATGATGGAACCCCGTAAAAAAACGTAGCCCATGGGTTCATGCGAACTTGAGAGTGGTGACACCATTTACGGTGATCCCGGTCAGGAAGATGACGGATTTGCATAGCCCACACCCTTCTGAAGTGGTCCGGCAAATTCGGACAGTATGCTTAGAGCCCGATTTAAAACTAGTTGAGTG
Organism: uncultured Rhodobacterales bacterium; assembly: GCA_963976475.1. Taxonomy (GTDB): domain Bacteria; phylum Pseudomonadota; class Alphaproteobacteria; order Rhodobacterales; family Rhodobacteraceae; genus Yoonia. Next base: position 11,337 of record CAXBKX010000015.1, on the reverse strand, counting down.
AGTTCAGTAGGTTGTGATTCTATTCGGTTATGAAGCTGAATGGAGATCTCAATGGCCTGGACTGAACTCACCCGTCGTCGACATGATCGAAAAAGCGATAAGTACGCAAGCGATATGAGCGACGCAGAATGGGCGTTGATAGCGCCTTTGATGCCGCCACCCAAGACAACTGGCCGGCCTCGCACGACATGTTTGCGCGAGGTATTCGACGCGATCCTCTACATTGCAACGACCGGATGCCAATGGCGCATGTTGCCCAACGACTTCCCGCCGGTTTTGACGGTGCGGAGTTATTTTTACGCGTGGCGCGTTGATGGCTTGCTGGATGAAATGAACCGCAAGCTTGTTGCCGCCGCGCGTCCGGCCGAGGGCCGTAAGGCCCAGCCAACAGCCGGGATCATAGATCGCCAGAGCGCAAAACCACTGAAAGTGGTGGCGTTAGAGGCTACGATGCAGGTAAACGGATCAAAGGACGCAAGCGCCACATATCTGATGCAGCATCGGCCGGAGTTTCCGACAGAATTTCAAGCGATCACCGAGATGACCTCCGCTCCACCAACCAAGTTGGAATAGCCAAAGCTGCCAGAACTGATGGGGATGATCGGGCGCAAGCTCGACCTAAGGCGCAACGAAACTCATCACGAATTGGGCAATGTCGCGCTTGAAGTGCGCGGGCTAAGTTGCTGTGACCTCTATCAGGATATCAGCTTTGAAGTGCGCCGCGGAGAGGTTGTCGGTTTCTATGGGCTTGTCGGCGCGGGCCGCACGGAAATTGCGGAAACACTGTTTGGCCTGCGAAATCCGTCGTCCGGCACGATCCTGTTGGATGGTGAAGAGGCGCGGATAACGTCGCCCCATGATGCGATTGAACGGGGCATTTCGCTCGTGCCCGAGGACCGCAAGGGACAGGGCCTTATCCTTGGGATGAACGTCCGCGAGAACATGACATTGCCGCAGGTTGACGACCTTAAATCCGGCCCCTTCGTGGCCGATGGCGCCGAAATCGCGATTTTTGACCAATATCGCGACAAGCTCGATATCAGGACACCGGGTTGGAAACAACTGGTAGGGAACCTTTCGGGGGGCAACCAACAAAAGATCGTCATCGGAAAATGGCTGTCGATGCGGCCCAACGTGCTTATTGTGGACGAACCCACGCGCGGGATCGACGTGGGATCGAAGGCAGAGATACACAACCTGCTGCGCGAGTTGGCGGCATGCTGTCTTCGACACTTTCGATCAGCGCCTGGCAGCGTTTGCGCAGCGCGCCGGAGCCCGGGGTCGCATTGTCGAGATCAAAGTCGATCTCGGTGGCGGGCGTGATGGCGAACTCGGTGAAGTAGTTGATCACCGTGGCGCTGTCCTTGGGATCCTTCACGATGCCCTGAATGCCGTTCAGCAGGTGATATTCGAACGTCGCCTCCGCATCCTGGCGCAGACGGCCAAGCTTGCGGGCGGGTGCCCCGGCGAGTTTTGTAGTCTGCGACAACGAAATGCATATCGCTTCGGTGTATGTCGCGGGTGAACTAGTAGCTGGATAGAATGCGCGGTACAGAAATTGACCTGCTCTCACCTACACCCAAACCCGCACAACCACGCCGCCCTCGGGTGTCTCTGCTCGTTTCGATAGCGGTCGAACCTGCCTCAACTGCGGCGCAATCCATTTTCGGCAAGCACCTGAAAAAACAAACAATTTTGAATGCGTCTCGATTTGGGTGAAGGGCGGGTGAAAGGAGACGCAGGGCGTTCAGAGACAGATTTCGGCCCGAGGGCCAGTCTCCGAAAGTCGGATGGACCCTTTAAACCCCTTTGAACCAAAAAGAAAAAAGGCCCGAACTGGGGCCTCGTCTCGGGTTTGCGAATGGTTTCTGGCGGAGGACGCGACATACCAACGACTTTTTCTCGAAAAGCCGGTCAAAACACAGCGAAAACCCGCAATTAACCGAGCGTTTTCATGCTCTTAGTTCGGTATTGGTGCGGGAAAATGCAGGATTGAAAGCAATAACGCGTCAAAGCCCGAAATCCTCCCGAAACCTGTCGATCTGATGCATCCGCTCGTGCAATACGGCAACGATACCGATGTCACCATTGCCAAGCTCCTTCCAGTAGACAAAGTGCTTTTTGTAGCGGAAAAAGAACCCATCAATACCGAACTCGGCCGGAATGGGCCGCGACATCACTTCATGCGTTGCGATCTTTTCAAAGGCCTCGAAAAGGCCCGTGATGTAGGTGTCGGCCTGTGCAGCGCCCCACCGGTCGCGGGTGTATTGATAGACTTCATCAATGCGAAACGAAGCCGCTTCCTGAATGCGAACGTTTGCCAACGGCTCAAGCCTGGTTTCGGGCTATGACGTCGGCGGCTGAAAGCGGTGCATAAGAAGAATCCGGCGCTGCGAAGCCCCGTGTCAACTCTGCCTTCAGGCGCTCGAAAGCCTGCTGCTCCGTCCGCTCCTTGTCCCGGCGGATCAGATCACGGATGTATTCGCTCACATTCTCATAGGAGCCCGTTTCGCCGACATTTGCGGAAACGTATTCGCTGAGGGCTCCGCTCAGCCGGACGGTCATGGTCGTGGTGCGTGACATAGATGAAACTCCGTTGCTCCTGTATTCAATATAACCAAAAATGCACACACCACAAGGGGCGAGCTGATAGTTTGGAATTTGTCCCAGCCCTTGCATGATCAAACCGCCGCACATTCAGCGGAGAAAAGAGGGCGCTCTCCGCATGAGAGTGGCGCAATGAATTATGTCATCATGCCTTCCGCTTCAGTGAAGCTTCCTCGTCCTCCTCTCGGCTCACCGGTTTCGCCAGCGCAGCAGTTGCCTGGAAAAACGCATCCTGCTGCTCGTCGGACATACCGCGGAACAAATCCAGAAGCGCGCGCTCGCGTTCGGTTTTGGCCTGAGGCGGCGCGTCCAGAAGGTCGAAAGGGTGGCAGTCGAGCGCCTCTGCCAAACGGTCCACCCAGTCCACCGTCAGCCCCCTGCGGCCTTTCTCGAGATGGCTGATCTGCTGATTGCTCGCCCCCACCATATCGGCCAGGGCCTGAAGGGTCAGGCCACGCGCCTTTCGCAGTTCGGCAATGCGATTCTTCATGCCCGACTTCCTACATAATTCACTTTTTTGGCCAGATTACCCCCACTATTGCCCAGGAGCAACCAGTGCGTAAGTAATTGGAAATAAAGGCCTGTATCCCACTTGATTCACCATTATCAGAATATTTCCTACAAAATGGATGGACTCCTGATCGCTGATTTCCTACGATCCGGACGAATCAAGCCGCGCCTTCCGGTACTTTGGCCTGACAACACCAGGGTTTTGGAAAGGACCGATTTTGAAAGCGGCAAACGAATTATGTGGATCGGAAGAAGACATGCGTCCCGCGATCAGGGCCGCCGAATATGTGCGCATGTCGACCGAGCACCAAAAATATTCCACCGAGAATCAGGGCGAAGCGATCCGCGCCTATGCCACCACCCACGGCATGAAGATCGTGCGCACCTATGCCGACGCGGGCAAGAGCGGGCTGAGCATCAAGGGGCGGGATGCGCTCCAGCGTCTCATCGAGGATGTCGAAACCGGCACGGCGGATTTCGAAGTCATTCTGGTCTACGACATCAGCCGCTGGGGCCGGTTTCAGGATGCGGATGAATCCGCCTATTACGAATACATCTGCCGACGCGCCAACATTCAGGTCCAATATTGTGCCGAGCAGTTCGAGAATGATGGCAGCCCCGTCGCCACCATCGTCAAGGGCGTGAAACGGGCGATGGCGGGCGAATACAGCCGCGAGCTGTCGGTCAAGGTCTTTGCGGGCCAGTGCCGCCTGATCGAGCTGGGCTATCGCCAAGGTGGCGCGGCAGGATTTGGGCTGCGCCGCGTTTTGCTTGGCGAGAATGGCGAGAGGAAAGCCGAACTGGCGCACGGCGAACACAAGAGTCTGCAGACCGACCGCGTCGTCCTTGTCCCCGGCCCCGCCGAGGAGGTCGAGATCGTGCGCGACATTTACTGCCAGTTTATCGAGGGTGGAAAACCCGAGAGCCGGATCGCCGCCGATCTCAACGCCCGCGGCATCAGGACCGACCTTGGCCGCGACTGGACCCGCGGGGTGGTGCACCAGATCCTCACCAACGAGAAATACATCGGAAACAACGTCTACAACCGCAAATCCTACAAGCTGAAAAAGAAGCGCGTGGTCAATGCGCCGGATATGTGGATCCGCGCCGACGGGGTTTTCGAGGCCATCGTCGATCCGCAGGTCTTTTTCACCGCGCAAGGGATCATCCGCGAACGCAACCGCTGTTATACCGATGCGGACATGCTCGATCGCTTGCGCGGCCTGTTCCAGCGCCACGGTTATCTGTCGGGGCTAGTGATCGACGAGGCCGACAGCATGCCCGCCAGCGCGGCATACCAGCGCCGGTTCGGCAGCCTGGTGCGCGCCTATCAGTTGGTCGGCTTCACGCCCGACCGGGACTTTCGCTATATCGAGGTCAATCGGGCTCTGCGCATGCTGCACAAGGATGTGGTCGCAAACGTCGTCACTGAAATTGCCAACATGGACGGTGCCGTCGAGCGCGATCCGGCCACCGACCTCCTGCGGATCAACGACGAGTTCACGGCGTCCGTCGTCATCGCCCGCTGCGCGCATACCAAGGCCGGGTCCCTGCGGTGGAATATCCGTTTTGACACCGGGCTTGCACCAGACATTACCATCGCGGTCCGGATGGACAAGGCGAACACCGCGCCGCGTGACTATTACCTGCTGCCGCTCATCGCGATGACAAAAACCCGCGTGCGGCTGGCCGAAGATAACGGGTTGATGCTCGATGCCTATCGGTTCGACACGCTGGAGAAGTTCTTCTCGCTGGCCGCGCGCACCAAACTATCGGAGATGGTCCCATGACAAAACCGGATGAAACATTGGTCGTGGAAATGGTGCCCATCGCGCGCATCAGCGTCCCCAATCCGCGCGTGCGCAGCAAGGTCTCCTTCGATCAGCTGGTGGAGAGCATTTCCAAGGTCGGGCTGAAAAAACCGATCACGCTCACACGTCGGGACGATGATGACGGCGCGGGTTTCGATCTGGTCTGCGGCCAGGGCCGCCTCGAGGCCTATGCCGCATTGGGGCAAAGCGAAATCCCCGCGATCGTTGAGGATGTCAGCAACGAGGACCGGATGCTGCGCAGCGTGGTGGAAAACATCGCCCGACTTCAGCACCGGCCGCTGGAGCTGCTGCGCGACATCGGAGAGCTGCGCAAACGCGGCTATTCCGATCCGGAAATTGCAACCAAGACCGGCCTGACCCAATCCTATGTGCAATCTATCGGGCGGCTTCTGGCCGAGGGCGAAACCCGCCTGATCGTTGCGGTCGAAACCGGCCGTATTCCCCTGAACGTCGCGCTCGAAATCGCCGAGGTCGATCTGGACGGCGCACAGGAAGCCTTGGCGAAGGCCTATGAATCCGGTGCCTTGCGCGGCAAGAAACTGCTGGCGGCAAAGCGGATCGTCGAGCAACGGCAGCGACGGGGTAAATCACAAGGGCCGCAGAGGTCGCGCGAGCGCGGCAAAAGGTTGTCGTCGGATGCGCTGGTGCGGGCATACAACCAAGAGGCCGACCGGCAGCGCCTGCTGATAAAACGCGCCGAAATCGCGCAGAACCGTCTGCTGTTCATCGTCACGGCCGTGCGCTCGCTTTTGGCAGATGCGCATTTCGCAACACTACTGCGGGCCGAGAACCTCGAAACGCTGCCGCGCCCGCTTGCCGATCTGATCACTGCGGGGGATGTGTGATGGCCAAGCATGACAAGGTCACCATGGCATTCGAGCCGGAAGGAATTCGCATCGCCCTGGCCGACATTCTGCCGGTCAAGCAACTGGCTCCATCCACCAAAACCGGACGTAAATACAAGCAAATTGCCGCCTCCATCCGTGAAATCGGCCTGATCGAACCGCTGGTGATCACCCGCCAAAAGGGGCACAGGGGCGCCTATCTGCTGCTCGACGGCCATGTCCGTCTGCAGATTTTGAAGGATTTCGGAGCGCTTGACACCATGTGCCTGATTGCAACCGATGACGAGGCCTTCACTTACAACAAGCGCATCAGCCGCCTGGCCACCATTCAGGAGCACAAGATGATCTTGAAAGCGATCAAATCTGGCGTGCCTGAAGAACGGATCGCTAAGGCGCTGGACATCAACGTCGCCATGATCCGCCTCAAGCGCCACCTGCTCGATGGCATCTGCCCCGAGGTCGCCGATCTGCTGAAGGACCGGCATTGCCCGATCGAAACCTTCCGGTCTCTGAAACAGTTGAAGCCCATCCGGCAGATGGAAGTTGCGCAGCTGATGGTCACCATGAACAATTATTCCGTGCCCTATTCCAAGGCACTACTGGCCGCCACGCCAGTCGATCAGCTCGTCGAAGCGAAGAAACCAAAGATTACCAAGGGCGTCTCGCCCGAACAGATGGCCCATATGGAAGACGAGATGGATAGCCTCCAGCGCGAAATGAAACAGGTCGAGGCTTCTTACGGCGAAGATCAGCTGAACCTGGTGATCGCCGGGGCCTACGTTTCGTCACTGTTGCGCAACGAGCAGGTCGTGAAGCACCTGGACCTGCACCACACGGAAATCCTGAACGAGTTTCAAAGGATCACGGAGGTCGTGAATGATGCGGCTGGCGGTTCGGATGAAGCCGATTTACCGGTCGCGGAACACGCGTAGGCCACGCCGCAGCCGTTGGAATTAATGGGGACCGGGACCCGACAAGCGCCGGGACCGTCGGAGACGCCGTCGTGAGGGTCGGATCAATGGCGGTGGCGGGAATGCCGGCGAACCCGGATGAAGCCCGCCAGGTCGGCCGACATATTGCCGACCGCAGAACCGCTCGATACGCGCGCGGTACTGATGTTGAAGGGGCGTGTCGTGGATTTGGCGCGAGCGGTATCGATCCATGGCACGCCCGATATTTCGTGATCTTGTCCAGCGTTCTCGCGAGGTGGCGCCAATCCGGCTCCACGGGTAGATAATTCCGCCGTACAGCTATTGGTGGTACCAGATTTGGCTGCCATTCAAGCCGAAAACCCTGACCTAACCCTCATTTAAGTCGGCTAAACCACACTCATTCCGGTTGAACCAGTTTACAATTGAGGCCAGGTCAGTGTAGGTTTCGTCATATCACCATTATACCCGAGAGAGGATTTCTCATGTCGGATCGATGGCTCTCGGTCGACGAAATTGCCGACTATGTCGGTGTGAGCAAAGACACGATATACGGCTGGATTTCAAAAAGGGATATGCCGGCACACAAAGTCGGCAGGCTGTGGAAGTTCAAGGCGGGTGAGGTCGATGAATGGGTTCGCTCCGGAAAGGCTGCGGACGAATTTGGAAATGTGCAGTTTGGAAAAGGCAAGAATTAGGCTGCAAATTTAGGGAGGTTGAAAATGGGTGAATTGGCTTGTATCGACCTGTTCTGCGGTGCTGGTGGCCTGACGCAGGGCTTGATCCAGGAAGGGGTCGACGTCGTCGCGGGCATTGACGTCGATGCAGCGTGCAAGCATCCTTTCGAAGCGAATAATTCGGCCAAGTTCATTCAGGGTGATGTCGCCGAAGTGCCGGCGGAGCAAATCAGGGATCTGTTTGGAACTGCAAAAACTCGTATTCTAGCCGGTTGCGCACCTTGTCAGCCATTTTCGACATATTAACAACGGTACGAAACCGTTGGAACGCCACGCTGGGGGTTGCTCTATCACTTTGCCCGACTGGTAAAAACCGCCGAGCCAGAACTCGTGACGATGGAAAATGTGCCATCCGTCATGAAGCACGACGTCTACAAAGATTTCGTGTCGACCTTGAAGAACCTCGGTTATCATGTTTGGAGCAATGTGGTCGACTGCACCGAGTATGGCCTGCCTCAACGAAGAAGGCGAACGGTACTGCTCGCCTCTCGAAGTGGCCCGATTGAGCTGATCTCTCCGACCCACGAGAAAGCCGTGACGGTGCGACAGGCGATTGGCGACATGCCTGCGTTGGACCAGGGCGGAACTTGCGGTTCCGACACATTGCATACAGCCGCCAAACTCTCCGATCTGAATTTGGAGCGCATTAGAGTTTCCAAACCGGGTGGCACTTGGCGGGATTGGCCATCGCACCTAGTTGCCGAGTGTCATCGCCGTGATAGTGGGCGAACATATCCGGGGGTTTACGGCCGGATGGATTGGGATGAACCCTCGCCGACCCTGACCACCCAGTTTTATGGATTTGGGAATGGACGATTTGGCCATCCCGAACAGGACAGGGCGATTTCATTGCGTGAGGGTGCGATCATCCAAGGATTTCCAGCATCATATTCCTTCGTCCCGGACGGTGCACCCATCCATTTCAAAACCCTTGGACGGTTGATCGGCAATGCCGTGCCGGTAACGCTGGGCCGCATCATTGGGAAAAGCATTTCGGCACATCTCGGCACGAGCTCCGCGGGTCAAACCTCAATTAATATGGATGGAATGGCCGATGCCGAAGATAACCCCCTCGTCGCATGAGGCCAGCCGCCGCATGGCGCGGGTGCGTCAGAAAGGCACAAAGGCAGAGGTCGAAATACGAAGAGCACTGCACTCGAGAGGTCTTAGATATCGGTTACAAGTACCTGTACTGAGCAAGCCGCGGCGAACTGCTGACATCGTTTTCCCTCGGCAGCGTTTAGCCGTTTTCGTTGACGGATGCTTTTGGCACGGATGCCCAGAGCATGCTTCCTGGCCGAAGAGCAATGCCGAATTCTGGCGAAACAAAATCGAAGCAAATATTGCGAGAGATTCCGACACGACTTGGCGGCTGGAAATGGCGGACTGGAAAGTCATTCGTGTTTGGGAACATGAAAACCCCCTTGAGGCCTCAGATCGCATCGTTCGAAAACTGGCAAGCGCCGGAAATCAAAAGGGGGACGGATGATGGCGGCCACTGGTCATCCTCAAACGGAAATTGCCCACCATACCGCGCCCGAACCAGGCCAATTGGTGGAAGCCCGAAGGCGTCAGTGGATTGTTTCGGCCGTGGATGGCGGATCAACCGCACCGAGCTCCCCCAAGCGGCATCTGGTTCGCCTCGCATCCATTGATGAAGATTCTCTCGGTGAAGAAGTAGAAGTCGTCTGGGAAAACGAGCCGGGTGCCCATGTGATCGAGAGTGCTGGTTTGCCTCGAATGACAGGGCTCGATGATCCGGACATGTTGCAGGCCTTTTTGGATGCCGTGCGATGGGGTGCCGCAACGAATGCCGATCGCGGCTACCTTCAAGCGCCATTTCGTAGCGGAGTGAGCATCGAAGATTTTCAGCTAGATCCTCTGGTCCGGGCCATCGACATGGCCAGAACGAACTTGCTGATTGCAGACGACGTCGGGCTGGGAAAAACCATTGAAGCAGGCCTGGTCATCCAGGAAATGCTGATACGCCACAGAATGAGAACTGCACTGGTGCTCTGCCCTGCATCACTGCAGGAAAAGTGGCGCCTGGAAATGCAGGAAAAGTTCGGACTCGAATTTCAGATCGTGGATACCGAATATGTGAAACAGTTGCGCCGCGAGCGTGGACTGCATGCCAACCCATGGACTTCATTTCCCAGGCTGATCACGTCGATGGATTGGGCCAAGCAGGGTGAAGGGCTGCGGCTGTTTCGCGATGCGTTGCCTGCTCATGTCACGCACCCTCGAAAATTTGACATGCTCATTATCGACGAGGCACACAATATTGCCCCCACGGTGGGGCGTTATGCGGTCGAAAGCCTCAGAACACGTTTGGTTCGGCTGATCGCCCCACATTTCCAGCACAAGCTCTTTCTGACGGCGACGCCCCACAATGGCTATACGGAGTCGTTCACTGCTCTGCTTGAACTCCTTGATGATCAAAGGTTTGCCCGGAATGTCATGCCCGGAGAAGCCCAGCTGTCGCGTGTCATGGTGCGGCGCTTGAAAAGTGATCTCGTCGATGCCGATGGGAAACGGATTTATCCCCGAAGGCGATTGGAACCGTTACCGGTCGATTACACAGATGAAGAACGGCGCATTCGTACCCTTCTCGAAAAATATATCACCAGCCGGGAAAAAAACGGAAGAGAGAACAACGCAGTCGATCACTTTGTGCATCAGCTTCTGCGAAAACGCCTGTCGTCTTCCCCAGCCGCTTTTTCGACCACACTGGAAAAGCATATCGCCACGATAGAAGGACGCAGCCCGACGGATCGTAAACACAGTAAACTGGACGATCGAATTCTTCGGCGCGCCATAGCCAAAACCGAAGAAGATTACGCCGATGACAAACAGCGAGAAACTGCAGAAGCCGAAGCCGTAGAGGAGGCCAACAAGCGTGCCAGGCCGCTGGACGACAACGAAAAGAAAATGCTCGGCGAGTTGCGGTCTTGGGCACAACAAGCATCTCATAAAGAAGACAGCAAAGCTCGTGCCCTGCTCGCATGGCTAGCTGAACACGTCAAAGATGGAGGCGGCTGGACCAACGAACGTGTGATCCTTTTCACCGAGTATCGATCCACCCAGCAATGGATGCACGAAATCCTCGCCACGCATGGTTTCGGGGGTGATAGATTGGCATTGATCTATGGAGGCATGGACCCAAAAGAGCGCGAAGCGATCAAAGCTGCATTCCAGGCCAGCCCTGACGTGTCTCCCGTGAGAATTCTTCTGGCAACGGATGCCGCGTCAGAGGGCATCGACCTCCAGAACCATTGCCACCTGATGATCCATTTGGAGATCCCGTACAATCCAAACGTAATGGAACAACGGAATGGTCGCATCGACCGGCACGGACAACGTTCGGATGAAGTGGTCATCTGGCATCCCGTCGACGCTGAAGGTGGTCATGGGGATGATATTCTACGTGCCCTAAGAAAACTGGATGCAATGCGGGCTGATATGGGGAGCGTAAATCCAGTCATTACCCCTCAATTACCCGATCTTCTCGAAGGCCGCCGCCGTGAACTCGATACCCGCGCTGCAGAAGCCAAAATTGAAAAATCCCGCAAATTTATAAAAGTCGAGCGCGACCTTCGAGATCGTATCGCAAAGCTGCATGATCGCTTGAGTGAAACCAGAAACGAGCAGAACCTATTGCCGGACCATATCGAGCGAACCGTTCGAACGGCACTACATCTTGCGGACAAACCTGATTTGGTGCCGGCATCCCTAGACGGTGCCCCAGACGGAACTGTTTTCCGAATGCCGGAATTATCGGGATCGTGGGCGCGTTGTCTGGAGGGGCTCGAGCATCCCTATACCGTAAGCGGCGGCCGCGGCCCATTGATTTTTCAATTGCGTTTGGTCGATCGCG
>CAXBKX010000014.1:0-109015 GCA_963976475.1 uncultured Rhodobacterales bacterium | reverse complement strand
TGAGAGGCTCGAACTCCCGACCAAGGGTGGCTTGCGCAGCAAACGCCCTGCCCGCGATCAGGCCCGCGCAACCATCAAGACTTGAGGTGGTGGGTGATGAGAGGCTCGAACTCCCGACATCTTCCGTGTAAAGGAAGCGCTCTACCAACTGAGCTAATCACCCGACAACGGTCATTTAGAACAACGCGCTGCGGGGCGCAAGCCTCTAAACCACAATTCCTTGCGCTAATTTCTGGCCGAAAAAACCCGCCCGGCGCCGCTTGGCCCCAAACCCGCAACTGGCGCGGAAACCGCCTGAGATCCGGCTCCGTCTACGGTCTGGCACAATCCTGTTCAGTCGTCGTCATTGCCCGCAAAGTCATCCGCAGGCCCATTGCCCGCACCATGCCCCGCACCATCTTTCATCGTGCGCAATTTCAGCGTCAGCACCTTTGCGCCATCACCGATATCCTTGGATTTCACCACGCGCATCTTCCCCATGGGCGGCAAATTCAACTCCTCACCCTTCTCCAGTGCCTCTGCCAAAACCGCCAGCGCCGCCTCGATCGCAGGCTTTGCATCGCGCTTTTTCACGTCGGTGCGGGCCACGGCGCGGTCAATAAACTCCGGCTTCTTGACCATCTCGCCCTGCGGCACCGCGACGGCAGGGTTCACCACCTTGGTCACAGTCTTGGCGACGTTCAATGGCGTGACAACCGGCTCGGGCATCACCGTATTCAACTTGACCGTATTTGACGGGCCACTCTTTTTGCTGGACATCTGGGTCTCCTCAATGTGTTGAGACCACGCTACGGCAGGCATTGCGATTTGCCTACAGGCGTTTGGCGCAATTTCTGGAATTGTTGCGCCAGCCGGAACAACAACGGCGACAAACACCAACCATCACCCCCATGAAACGCAAAATGGCGCGCCCGTCACGGGCACGCCACCTTTGTCTCCGCGGGCAGACCCGCCGTAAATCCGCCTTAGTGCGCGGTCGCAGCAACCGCACCGGCCTGTTTCGCCATCGCCGCCGCCGCCGCTTCTTCGGCCGCCTCGTCCCACTCGATCGGTTCGGGCTTGGACACCAAGGCATGGGCCAAAACCTCCGACACATGCTTCACAGGGATAATCGTCAGCCCCTCTTTCACATTGTCAGGAATCTCGGGCAGGTCCTTTTCGTTATCAACAGGGATCAAGACCGTCTTGATCCCGCCGCGCAATGCCGCCAGCAGTTTTTCCTTCAAACCACCAATCGGCATCGCATTGCCGCGCAACGACACCTCGCCCGTCATGGCAATATCCTTGCGCACAGGAATCCCCGTCAACACCGACACGATCGATGTGACCATCGCCAGACCGGCACTCGGGCCATCCTTGGGGGTCGCGCCATCAGGCACGTGCACATGGATATCAATCACGTCAAACTTCGTGGGTTTCACACCGATCTCGGGCGCAATCGAACGGACATACGACGCCGCCGCATCAATCGATTCCTTCATCACATCGCCAAGTTTACCCGTGGTTTTCATGCGGCCCTTACCCGGCAATCGCAGCGCCTCGATGTTCAGCAATTCACCGCCCACCGAGGTCCACGCAAGCCCCGTGACCACACCGACCTGATCGGTCTCTTCGGCCAGACCGAATTTGTGCTTTTTCACGCCCAGATACTCATCCAGATTATCCGCAGTAATAGCGACCTGCGTGGCTTCCTTCTTCACAATCTGCGTCACAACCTTGCGGGCAACTTTCGCCAATTCCCTCTCAAGGTTCCGCACGCCCGCCTCGCGGGTATAGACGCGGACCATCGACAGCAACGCATCATCCGACACGCTGAACTCCTTGGCTTTCAACCCGTGGTTTTTCATGACCTTGGGCAACAAATGCTGCTTGGCAATCTCGCATTTCTCATCCTCGGTATAACCCGACAATGAAATGATCTCCATCCGGTCCAGCAACGGACCGGGCATATTATAGCTGTTGGATGTGGTCAAAAACATCACATTGGACAGGTCATATTCAACCTCGAGATAGTGATCCACAAATGTGGAGTTCTGCTCGGGGTCCAAAACCTCCAGCATCGCAGACGCAGGATCGCCGCGGAAATCTTGCCCCATCTTGTCGATTTCATCCAGCAAAATCAGCGGATTGGTGGTTTTCGCCTTCTTCAATGCCTGAATAATCTTCCCCGGCATCGACCCGATATAGGTGCGACGGTGACCACGGATTTCACTCTCGTCACGCACACCACCCAGCGAGATACGAATGAACTCGCGGCCCGTCGCGCGTGCCACAGATTTGCCAAGGCTGGTTTTACCCACACCCGGCGGGCCAACCAGACACATGATCGGGCCCTTCAACTTGGCCGACCGCTGCTGCACCGCCAAATACTCGACGATGCGCTCTTTGACCTTCTCCAAACCGTAGTGGTCGTTGTCCAAAACCGTCTGGGCGGCGGTCAAATTCTTCTTGGTGCGCGACTTCACGCCCCACGGCAGACCCAGAATCCAGTCCATGTAATTGCGCACAACTGTGGCTTCGGCCGACATCGGCGACATGTTTTTCAGCTTTTTGAGCTCCGCATCAACCTTCTCGCGGGCTTCCTTGGAAAGCTTGGTCGCACCAATGCGCGCCTCCAACTCGGCCACCTCACTCGCCCCATCCTCTCCGTCACCCAGTTCCTTCTGAATGGCCTTCATTTGCTCGTTGAGATAGTATTCTCTCTGGGTGCGCTCCATCTGGCTTTTCACGCGGGTCTTGATCTTCTTCTCGACCTGCAACACCGACATTTCGCCCTGCATCAACCCGTAAACTTTCTCCAACCGCTCTGACACCGACAGCGTCTCCAACAGCGCCTGCTTTTGATCAACCTCAATGCCCAGATGCCCGGCCACCAGATCCGCCAGCTTGGCAGGCTCGGACGCATCACCAACAGCGGCCATCGCCTCTTCGGGGATGTTCTTTTTGATCTTGGCATAGCGCTCGAATTCAGCCGCGACATTGCGCAACAACGCCTCGGTTTCCTCGACGTTACCCGGCTCTTCGTCCAGATATGTGGCGGCCGCCTCGAAATAATTCGGGTTCTGCACAAATTCGGTAATGCGCACACGGTCGCGGCCCTCGACAAGCACCTTGACCGTGCCATCGGGCAGCTTGAGCAGCTGCAAAACATTCGCCAGAACACCGGTCGTATAAATACCGTCCTGCGCCGGATCATCCTCACCGGGATCCATCTGGCTCGACAGTAAAATCTGTTTGTCGTCCTGCATCACCTCTTCCAGCGCGCGGACAGACTTCTCGCGACCCACAAAAAGCGGCACAATCATATGCGGGAAAACCACAATATCGCGCAGCGGCAAAACGGGGTAGGATGAACTCAACGGTTCTTTCATGCTCTTTTCCTTTTTATGCAGATGAACCCGTCCCGCTTCGCGGCAACAACATCCATCCCTTGGACTTGTAAAGATGGGGCTGGCTGCCACCACTTTCAACATCCCAACGATTTTGTCTCACTGTGCCCGTGCCTGCGACCATGGGCAAGGCCGCTTTGGACCAAGTGCCCTGTTTTACGCCGCATCCGCCTCGCGACGCGCATTTTCCTGCGCCTTCAACGCAAGTTGCAACAATTTATAACTCTGCCCATACCAATGGGTGTCACATGGATACTCTAGCCCCAAAACCTTCACGTCATTGGGCGTAAACCCGCGCTGTGACGCAGGCAAAGCGCGCCTGCCCCAAACAACCGGATCATCCTTATGCCTCTCATCATACTCCCAGCCCACTTTTTCACAGACACGCTTGAACATCTCGAAAACAACCGGCTGCGTCGGGTGGTTCATCCCGTATAGTGTCGGCTGCTTGCGCCATGTCGCGGCCAGATAATCGGCAATCGCAATATCACAATCCGCGGCCTCCTTCTGCGCAATCCGCGCGATAGAGCCCAGAACCCGCGCCTCGCCTTCCATATCGATCACACCGTTACAATAATCCTCAAAAATCTTGATCGGTTTGCGCCCGGCCTGGCCACGCAACACTTGGTCAGCCCCGCGAATAACCGACTTGCCCTTGGAGGCAATAATCTCCAGCGAGGCAATGCCATCGATGTAAACATAGGGCACAAACACCACATCACCCTGCGCGCTCCGGCGCACATCATTTACATTGAACATGGTTGTGGGGTTCGCAATCGCTTGTGATATGACCAGATCGGCTTCGGCCAATTCCTGACGGGTGGTTTCCTCGTCAAACGTGCCCCAATAGGGCGTGATCGTCTGAAAACTGGCCTTCAGCGCCGGAAACATCTCGCGACACAGCCCGCGCATGGCATTGACCTGACAGTTTCCCAGGAAAAACACTTTCATCTCGGCGGCCCTTTATTCTTTTTACTGCTCTACCCCTATTACCTCAAAAATCGGTAAACATCAAAGCGGTTCAATATCGCCCTGCGCACGGGTGCTATGAAACTCCGTCTCCCAAGCCGCAAACCGCCCCGCGGCAATCGCATCCCGCATTCCTTGCATAATATCCTGAAAATAATGCAAATTATGCCACGTCAGCAACATGCCCGAAATCATCTCTTGGGCGCGAAACACGTGATGCAAATAGGCGCGTGAATAATTCGAACAGGCAGGGCACGTGCAGTGCTCGTCCAAGGGCCGCGGATCATCGGCATGGCGCGCGTTTTTTATGTTCAGCACGCCACGACGGGTAAAAATCTGCCCCGTGCGCCCCGACCGGCTTGGCAGCACACAATCCATCATATCAATGCCGCGCTTGACCGCGCCCACAATATCGTCCGGCTTGCCAACCCCCATCAAATAGCGCGGCTTATCCACGGGCAGTTGACCCGGCGCAAAATCCAGCACGCCAAACATCGCCTCCTGCCCCTCGCCCACGGCCAATCCACCCACCGCATAGCCGTCAAAGCCGATACCCTTCAGCGCCTGCGCACTTTCCTCGCGCATATCTTGCTCCAGCCCACCCTGCTGAATGCCAAACAACGCATGTCCCGGCCTGTCACCAAAGGCATCTTTTGAGCGCTGCGCCCACCGCATCGACAGGCGCATACTTTCCTCAATGCGCGCGCGGTCCGCAGGCAGTGCGGGACATTCGTCAAAACACATCACAATGTCAGAGCCCAAAAGCTTTTGAATCTCCATCGACCGCTCCGGCGTCAACTCGTGCTTGGACCCGTCAATATGGCTTTTGAACGTCACGCCCTTCTCCGACATCTTGCGCAGATCAGCGAGGCTCATCACCTGAAACCCGCCGCTATCGGTCAGGATCGGCTTGTCCCAATTCATAAACTTGTGCAGCCCGCCCAAATTGGCAATCCGCTCGGCCGTCGGGCGCAACATCAAATGATAAGTATTGCCCAGCAAAATGTCGGCACCTGTCGCCGCCACACTCTCGGGCAACATCGCCTTGACCGTGGCCGCCGTGCCCACAGGCATAAACGCCGGCGTGCGGATATCGCCGCGCGTGGTATGAATTACGCCCGTGCGGGCCTTGCCGTCAGAGGCATTCAACGTGTATGTAAATCGATCTGTCATGTGACCGCTTTAGGCGGAAATAGGCGCAATTGGCAAGCGCAAGCGGGGTATCGTGAAAACGATTTCCGGCACACGGGTGAGTCGTGCTATAGTTTACTTTGGGTCAAGTAATATTAACTAAACTTGAAAGGTCTGCGAAATGACAAATACTTTTATCACTGGAACAACAACGACAACACACACGATGGATGGGAACGACGACACCCATATTTCAGGTGGCATCCGCACGACGTTTATCGATGGTGTTTCGGTCTCTGGGACATCAAATTTCCTAACAGTCGATGGCTATGTTCGGACCTTGGGAAGCCAAGGTATCGACGTTTACGGCCAAGTTCTTCTTAACATCGGATCAGAAGGCCGTGTTTTTCAGCAAAACGGTGGCTCAGGGACCGCTGTATATATTGACTCGACAGGTATTGCCGCCTCAAGCGTTCTAAACTTTGGAACAATTTCAGGTGCATACGGAGTATTCTTTACCGGAGAAGATGTTGGGAATACACTCCAAAACTACGGCATACTCACAAGTAACGGCACTGGTTCTGCGGCGGTAACAACGGCATCCAACGACAATTCCATAATCAACTACGGAACGATTTCAGCAGTCAACAGTGGCATTGAGGTCTATAGCAATCAGACTGGAAACCAGATTTTTAACGACGGTATCATTTCAGGGGCAATCGGGATCGAATTTGGCACGAATTCAACCACCTCCATTGAAAACTTCGGCATCATCAATGGAAACAGCGGCATCGCGATCGGTATCTTGGGGTCCGGTGGAAAAATCCGCAATTTCGATACCATCAACGGCGATATCGACGCTGGCGCAGACGGCAACAATATGGTGGTGGTCAACTATGGCACGGTCAACGGCGATATCCTGCTCGGCAATGGTACCGATAAATATTTCGGGCGCGGAGATAGCGAAGTTGCGGGCGCGGTGCGCGGCGGCAGTGGCGCCGACACGCTTGATGGTGGCAACGGGGCCGATTATCTATACGGCGATCAGGGCAATGACCTGATCCGTGCAGGCGACGGCGATGATGTGCTCAACGGCAGCTCTGGCGTAGATACAATCAAAGGCAACGCCGGGCGCGACGCGATCAATGGCGGCGATAACAGCGACTTCCTCTTCGGGGGCGCCGATGCCGACACAATCAAAGGCGGCAACGGGAACGACCGTATTATGGGCGGGCGCGGTGACGACGTTATGACCGGCAATGCGGGCGCCGACATCTTTATCTTCCAGCGCTACACCGATGATGACGTCATTACCGATTTCCAAAACAACGTAGATAAACTCGACCTCTCCGCTTACAACGTCAACTCTCGCAACGAACTGTTCTCAAAGGGCGGCATTTTCTCGGATGGGTCAGGCTCCATCATCGACCTGACAGTCGTCGGCGGCGACGGAATTATCATGGTCGAAGATATGTCCGTCAGTGACTGGAGCGCCTCCGACTTTATCTTCTAAACCCACAAACCACGGGGCATCCACTGCTTCACGATGCCCCGTTCTACTCTCCTGCATTGACCTCTCGCACCTGACCCCTTTA
Source organism: uncultured Rhodobacterales bacterium (assembly GCA_963976475.1). Taxonomy (GTDB): domain Bacteria; phylum Pseudomonadota; class Alphaproteobacteria; order Rhodobacterales; family Rhodobacteraceae; genus Yoonia. The sequence goes on along the minus strand of CAXBKX010000014.1, from coordinate 101,931 downwards.
CGGCACTTGCGCCAATCCCTATATGAACAGTCAGGAATAGCAGGAACGAGCCATGACCGATACACACGCCCCCCTCGAAGGCACCCCACTGATCGCACCATCGTCAACCGAACACCCGCTCTACGAGACGATTCTAGAGGCGTGCCGCTCTGTCTATGACCCTGAAATTCCGGTCAATATCTATGACCTCGGCTTGATCTATACCATTGATATATCGGACGATAATGCGGTGAACATCATCATGACACTGACCGCGCCGGGCTGTCCGGTGGCAGGCGAAATGCCCGGCTGGGTCGCTGATGCGGTCGAACCTTTGCCGGGTGTGAAACACGTCGATGTGGCGATGACGTTCGAGCCGCAATGGGGCATGGAAATGATGTCCGACGAAGCGCGGCTCGAACTTGGCTTTATGTAGATATTTCAATATCTTAACGTCAAATTTGAAAACCGCTCCGCAACGTCCTATCTTAGATCGATAAGGAGAATTCCAATGTTCGGCATCCCCGGAAAACAAGCGGTCTCGATCACTGAAAAGGCCGCCGCCCAAATCGCCAAACTGATGGCCAAAGACGGCTCCGAAGGCTTGCGCATCGGCGTCAAGAAAGGTGGCTGCGCAGGCATGGAATACACAATGGAATACGTTAATGAAATCAATCCTCTAGACGAGACAATCGAGACATCGGGCGCGCGCGTGATGATCGCACCCATGGCGCAGATGTTCCTGTTCGGCACCGAGATTGACTATGAAACCAGCTTGTTGGAATCCGGCTTCAAATTCCGCAACCCCAACGTCGTCGACGCCTGCGGCTGCGGCGAGTCGATCAAATTCAACGACACGCTTAGCGCCCCCAAATGAGCGTCTCCGACGCCGATATTGCCTTCGCACTCGACCTTTTTTCAGACCTCGGCCCGATCACACATCGCAAAATGTTCGGCGGCATCTGTCTCTATTTCGACGGCACCGTTTTCAGCCTCGTCAGCAGCGATGGCACCATCTACCTGAAGTCAAAAGACAGCCTTGCCAAGGACTTAAGCGATGACGGTGGCACGCAATTCCACAACATGCCCTACTGGTCCCTGCCCGACGCCGCCTTGGAAGACCCGAACCTCGCCTGCGATTTGGGCCGCCGCGCGCTCTCCACCTTGCTCGATTAACTATTTCTTTTGTAAATGCACGTAGGTTTCGTCGTAGCGCTTCTTAAGATGCGCCCAAGCCTCGATCGTCTTTCCTGACCCGATCGGCGCGACATTGGCGTCATGGTTCGGATTGAAAAACAGCGGCACCGAAATCCGCTCGGCACTTGTGCCAATCACGCGGTGCGGCGTCGCCTTGATCTTGCCACCGGTCCACATCTCCAACATTTCACCAAAATTGATCACAAACTCGCCAGGCGGTGCAGACACCGGTATCCACCCGCCACCACGCTTGCGCACCTCCAATCCCGGTGATCCATCCGTTGCCAGCAACGTCAAACAGCCATAATCGGTATGGGTCGCAATGCCAAAATCCTTTGCCGTCGCCGATGCCGGACGCTGGGGATAATAATTGCCGCGCAACAGCGCCATAGGCCGGCTGAATTTGCGGCGAAAATACCCGCCATCCTGACCCACCGCAGCGGCAATCGCACATAGTAAATCCAGTGCAAATTCAGTGCTTTGCAAGTAATAGCTCTGCAATATATCCGCAAATCTGTCGGGTTTATCAGGCCACAGATTCGGCGCATAAAACGACAGGTTCTTAGCCGCCACCGGATCATCCTCAACCAGCGTCAAACCACAATCAAACACTTGTTTGTAATCAGGATTGGCAGCAGGATCGACCTGTTCGGCGCCCGCCGCCCCCCAGCCACGGTTCGATCCGGTCTTGGCCATATCATACGCCGCCTTCTGCGCCACAGGCAGATGGAAAAACCCCGCATAGGCCTCGATCACCCCTTGCACATCACGCGCAGAGATCGGCGTATTGTAGAGCGTCATAAACCCGACATCCGTGGCAGTCTCGCGCGCCATCACCATCGCGTCCGGCTCGCCTGCGATCAAAGCTGCGGCATCAATTCGTGGGATCATCGGCTCTGGGTCCTTACGGTTTTTATGTCCCCGCGTGACATGCGCGACAGCTTCGCGCTTTGCAACCCCCCGACCTTCTTGCTACCACTGCTTACAACCATCACAGAAAGGGCCTCTCATGCGCCGCAAACTCGCCGCCGGAAACTGGAAAATGAACGGGCTGGCCGCAGCCATCTCGCAGGCCCGTGCCATCGCAAACCACCCCGCGCGCGACATCGACGTGCTGATCTGCCCGCCCGCCACCTTGCTCACGGCCATGTCCGCCCTGCCCCTGGCCACCGGCGGACAAGATTGCCACACGGAACCCTCCGGCGCATATACCGGCGATCTTTCGGCCCAAATGCTCGCCGACGCCGGTGCGACCTACACGCTCACAGGGCACTCCGAACGGCGCACCGATCACGCAGAATCCAACGCCACCGTCAACGCCAAATCCGCCGCCGCCCACACCGCAGGGCTCACCGCCATCATCTGCATCGGCGAAACTCTCTCGCAGCGCGACACCGGCGAAACCCTCGCCGTGATCGACAACCAACTGACAGGCTCGATCCCTGACACAGCCACCGCCGCCAATACCGTCATCGCCTATGAACCCGTCTGGGCCATCGGCACCGGCAAAATCCCCACCAACGCGGAAATCCACAACGTGCACAGCCACATCCGCGCCCACCTTACCGCGCGCTTGCGCGACGGCGACGCAATGCGCATCCTTTACGGCGGCTCGGTCAAGGCCAGCAACGCCGCTGAAATCTTCGCCATTGCAGACGTGGACGGCGCTCTCGTCGGCGGGGCCAGCCTCAGCGCCGCCGACTTCACCCCGATCATCGACGCGCTCGCAAACGCCTGACCTTTCTATGTCCTGTCAAACTCCCGCCGGAGGCTGACCCCCACAATAAAGGCGCCGCAGGGGATTATCCTGCGACGCCCTATTTTCAATCTCAACCTGATCTCGCTAGTTCAGGATAATCTCCGGCCCCATAAACTTGTTCGGCAGATAGGTCGAAATAATCGGGATATATGTGATCAAAATCAGGAACACAAAGAGCACCGCCAAGAACGGCAAGGCGGCCCTGACCACGGCCATCATCGGCATCCCTGCAACACCCGAGGTGACAAACAGGTTCAAACCAACAGGCGGGGTGATCATCCCGATCTCCATGTTCACAACCATGATGATGCCCAAGTGGATCGGATCAATGCCCAGGGAAATCGCGATCGGAAACACCAAGGGTGCTACAATCACGATCAACCCCGACGGCTCCATGAACTGACCACCAATCAGCAAAATCACGTTGACCACAATCAGGAACATGATCGGCCCCATGCCCGCACCCAACATCGCAGTGGCAATCTGCTGCGGGATCTGCTGACCGGTCAGCACCTGCTTGAGGATCAGCGCATTGGCGATGATGAACATCAAGGTGATCGTCAACTTGCCGCCCTCGAACAAGGTCTTGCGGGTATCTTCGTGAAACATCCCGGTCACCAACGTCCAGGGCTTCTGGAACACCGTGCTGGCAGGGCGACCATTGCGCGCCGCAAGCGGCCCCATGTCGCGGTAAATAAACGTCGCCACAATATAGGCATAAACCGCCGCCACTGCCGCCGCTTCCGTTGGGGTAAACGCACCGGGGCGCCAGATCAGACCTTCCGCACTAATCCACGGGTGGCCGTAAATGCCGCCCATGATAATCACGATCAACAACAACCCCCATAGCGCATCGCGGAAACTGCTGAATATCTCTCCCCAGCCCTGCCATTCACCCTTGGGCATGTTCTTGATGCGGGCCATGATGTAGATCGTAACCATCAACATGACACCGGCCAGAATACCCGGGATCACACCGGCAAGGAACATCCGGCCCACCGACACATCCGTGGCAGAGGCATAAACCACCATCACAATCGACGGCGGGATCAAAATCCCCAATGTGCCCGCGTTGGCGATCACGCCTGCGGCAAATTCCTTGGTATAGCCAACCTGTTGCATGGCCGCGATCACGATCGACCCGATCGCCACAACCGTCGCAGGGCTTGACCCCGACAGGGCTGCAAAAATCATACAAGCCATGACACCGGCAATCGCCAGACCACCCTGCAAATGCCCGACGCAAGCAATCGCAAAGCGGATAATACGCTGTGCCACACCGCCCGTCGACATGAAGCTCGATGCCAGCACAAAGAACGGAATGGCAAGCAGCGTATAGTGACCGGCCATCGACTGATACAACGACTGCGCGACAGAGGCCAACGATGTCTCCGAGAACGCCAGCAAAAAGATCATCGACGACAGACCCAAAGACACCGCAATCGGCACGCCGATCAGCAGCAAGCCGATAATCATCGTGAAAAGCAGAACAACTTCCATGGCTTATGCTTCCTTATTCATGGCCGCAGCCTCTTTGACGGCGTCTTCGGCCTCGTGGCTCACGATCAGGCTCGACGATTTTCCGGTCCACACGCGGACCACGGCTTGCACGATCCGAAACAACAAGAGCGCGGCCCCAATCGGCAGAATTGCATAAGGGATCATACGGGGCATCTTGGAATAGGCCTCACCGTAGTTGATCCAATCCTCCAAGAACCGCAGGCTCGACGGCATCGGGATCTGGTCGGTCTCGAAAAAGCTGCGCCCTCGGGCGGCATAATCAAACCCCGTCGGGAACCAGCGTCCCGCGGTAGGGGGCAAATCCGCAAACGGCGCCCAGTAATCCCAAGCCCCCTTCAGAACAAGCAAGGCATAAAGGATGCAAAAGACGCCTACGGTCAAGGCCATCGCTTTTTGAACAGGGGGCGAAAACAGGTTTGTGACGGCATCCACACCCAAATGGGCAGTGACCTTGAACCCGTATGAAATCCCGAAAAGTACCAGCCACGAGAACATGACGAGAACCACTTCGAGGCTCCAAATGATAGAACTGTTAAAGAGATAGCGCATAATGACATTGACAAACGTGAGCAATGTCATCAGGCCCAAAAGGGTCGCAATTACCGTTTCTTCCAACGTATCGACAAATTGGCCCACTGGCCCCGTCGCTTGATTTCCGCCGCTCATGCGCTGTCTCCCCAACCTGCATTTGCAAAAAGCGCGACCCAAGTCTTGCTTGGGCCGCGCAAAAACGTCTCGCGACTTACATTGACTCGTTGATCGCCTGTGCCGCGTCGATGTTCTCTTGGCCAACTTCGTCCGCAAACTGCGTCCAAACCGGCTTCATCACATCAACCCAAACCTGACGCTGCTCTGGTGTCAGCTCAACAATTTTGCCGCCAGCGTCCAGGATAGACTGACGGGCTGCAAGGTCGACTTCGCCAACGGCTGCGTTGCGTTCTACAGTGACTTCTTCCAGGATCGTCAGAAACTGGTCACGGACCGCTGGGTCAAGGCTGTCGAGGAAGTCTGTAGAGGCCACAACCAGATAGTCGATGATGCCGTGGTTGGTTTCAGTAATCCCGTCCTGGACTTCAAAGAACTTCTGGCCATAAATGTTTGACCATGTGTTTTCTTGACCGTCGACAACGCCCGTCTGCAGCGCGCCGTAGACTTCCGAGAATGCCATTGGCTGTGGCGACGCACCAAGCGCCTGCATTTGCGCCACAAGCACATCGGAGGGCTGCACGCGGAACTTCAGGCCGTTTGCATCGGATGGCGAGATCAGTGGCTTGTTTGCAGAAATCTGCTTCATGCCATTATGCCAGAACTGCAAACCCTGCAAACCGCGCCGCTGCATCGCGTCCTTCATGGACTGACCCGCCTCGGAAGCCTGGAACGCGTCCACCGCAGCAATGTTTTTGAACATAAACGGAAGGTCGAACAAGCGGTAGGCTTTGGTGATGGATTCAAACAGCGACAAAGAAGGTGCCGCAAGCTGAACGTCACCCTGAAGGAGAGCCTCAATCACCTGCTCGTCTGTATAAAGCGTCGAGTTCGGGAACACTTCCATACACATCGTGCCGTCCATCTCGGCGTTGATGCGCTCCATCAACAAATTCGCGGCAATCCCCTTGGGGTGCTTGTCGGCGTTGGTGACATGACTGAACTTCACGACAATCTCACCCGCGTCACAGCCTGCCCCGTCACTTGCGGCATATGCTGCATTTGCAGCAACAGACATCGCCGCAACCAGCGCTACTTTATTCAGAAATTTCATATGTGGTTCCTCCCAGAACGTCTTGGCATGACCCCGATCAGGGCCGATAGACTGATAAAACGCGCTCTCGGGCCATCACGCAAGCAAGAAATCGCCTGCACAACCACACTCTACAACCCTCTGCTATATATACAAAAAATAGCATCCCGGAACGAAGGCTCTGACCAATCAGGCGAAAAACCACACAGATGTTAAGGCTAACTGTGTGGAAATCCGCACAAGCGCCTAATCCGCGCGGTAGTCCTCGGCCTTCAAATCATGGCGGTTCAGCTTGTCATAAAACGTCTTGCGCGGCAGTTGCAGGTCTTTTGCAGTTTCCCCCGCGCGCCCTGCATGTCGCTGCAACGCAGCAATCAGCAACTGGCGCTCGACCTGCGCCATCTGGGCGGCCAACCCGTGGCCCTTATCCTCAACTGCATCATCGAGCCCCATCGCAAACCGCATCGCGGCATTCATCAAGGCGCGGGCATTGCCGGGCCAGTCCTGCGCCATCAACCCGGCAATCACCGCTTGGGAAATATCCGGCTGCGGCAAATTCGCCTGCTCGCAGGCGGTTGCGACATAATGGCGAAACAACACCGGAATATCCTCGCTTCTTTCACGCAGCGCAGGAATCCGCACCCGCATCACATCGAAATGAAAATACAAATCCTCCAACATCCGGCCCGCCGCGACCTCGGCCTCCAGATCAACCGTCGAGCCCGCCAAAAAACGCACCAATCGCCCCGCCTCGATCATCGCCAATACCGCGGCCTGCACATCCAGCGCCAGCCTGCTGATCTCGTCCAGATACAGCGTGCCACCGGCCGCGGCCTGCACCGCCGCGTGCAGTCCGGCCAGATCCAATGCATGGGCGGGCTGCTTGACAAACGGGCGGGCCGCAGCGGCAGATAACAGATGGATCACCTCGGCCACTTTGGATGTGCCCGAGCCTCTTTCGCCCGCAATCAATGCGTCCGCAGGGGTGCGGGCAATCCGGCGCAGCTGATCGCGCAAATCACATACCAAGGCCGAGGCACCAAACAACATGCGCTCGGCCGCGTCACCCTGCGCGACCGCCCGCGCAAGCCTGCGGTTTTCCAAAACCAGGGCCCTCGCCTTTAACGCGCGGGTCACGACCGGCAAAAACGCGGCAGGCGCACAGGGTTTTTCCAGAAAATCATACGCCCCCTTGGCCATCGCTTTCACGGCCATCGGAATATCCCCCTCGCCGGTCAACAAAATCACCGGCAAATCTGGATCAACCGCGCGCACATGCGCCAAAAGATGAAACCCGTCGCGACCCGGCATCCGCATATCGGTCACCACCACACCATCAAACGCAGGGGTCAAGTGGTCCTTGGCTGTCAGAAACGAGCCCGCCAATATCGGCGCAAGCCCCTCCAACTCCAGGGCCTGCCGTAGCGCCTCGCGGATCGCAGGATCATCATCAACCAGCAAAACTTGCATCATGCCACTTTCTTTGCATCAGCGGGGATCAACTCGACGGTAAACACAGCCCCGCCCTCGGGATCATTGCGGCCCCGAATAGCCCCGCCAAAACTTTGCACCAAGCCATAAGAAATGCTCAACCCCAATCCCATGCCTTCCGCAGCCCCCACCGCCTTGGTCGAATAAAACGGGTCGAAAATCTTCTCTGGCTCGGTAATGCCGGGACCGGTGTCGCGCACCGCGACCACAACCTTGCCCGCCCCCCGGGTCACACCCAGCGACAAAATCTTGGGATCGCTCGTCTCCATCGCGTCAATCGCATTGGTGGCAAGGTTCAATATCACCTGCTGCAACCGGACCTCTCCGGCGCGCACGATCACAGCTTGCTGCGGCGTCCACCGCACGGCCACCCCCGCATCGGCAATCTTGGGCGCCAGCAATTCCAGCACGACATCGATCACGCGGCCCACATCTACGCCTGTGAACGGCTCGCTCTCTTGGCGCGAAAAGGCGCGCAAGTTCTTGATAATACGCGCCATCCGCTGCGACAGCTCGGAAATCTTGCGCAGATTTTTCGCCGCGACCTCGGGGCGATTGCGGTCCAGAAACCCCACGCCATTTTCCGCGAATGTCTGGATCGCCATCAACGGCTGGTTCAACTCGTGGCTGATACCCGCCGACAACTGGCCCAAGGCCGACAGCTTGCCAGCCTGCACCAGATCGGCCTGCGCCTTTTTCAACTGCGTCTCGGCGGCGCGGCGCTCTGCGACCTCGCGGGTCAGCTCCGCATTGGCGCGCGACAATTGCGCGGTGCGGTCCTGCACGCGGCTTTCCAGACGCGCATTCGCCTGCGCCAATGTCGCACGGCGCTGGGTTGCAAAAAACAACCACGCCCCAAACGCCAAACATAACGCCCCTGCCACCGCAGCCTGAAGTGCTGCCAATTGCCTTGCGGGTGCCAAATCCACCAAAATCTCGCCGCGCATATCAATCGCAGGCAGGTCTTTGGTCAAATGCAGCGCGCGGCGCGGCAAATACCGGCCCGCATCAACCGTCCACAGGTCATACCCCGATCTTTCGCGTGCAGTATACTGAATGAAATCCCCCGCCTTGCGCGACCGCATCACCAACTCCGACCGGTTTGATACAAAAATCATCCCATCTGTATCGGTGAAAAATAACGCAGGCCGCGCGCCGCGCCACGCGCCCTCCACCGCCTCAACCCCCGCCGACACCACAAGCGCACCCATCACAGGCCCCGCCGCACTGAACACAGGGGCGGCAAAGATAAACCGGCGCGGTCCCGCCTGCGATGGCATCAAATGCGCCGTCCCCAACGCCCCGTCCATCGACCGCTCGAAATACGCCTCACCCGCATGAGAATTGGCCACCCCCGCCTGCACCCCCGCCAGCTGCACACCATCAAGCCCCACCAGACGAATATCCAAAGCCCCGGTTTTATCGGCAATCTCTTGCAAAACAGGGCGCAACGCCGCCACCATATCCGCATCTTGCAGCGCCGCCGTCACCTCGGGGCGGTCCGCGGTCAAAACCGCCAGCTCGCGAAACCGCTTCAATTCAGCGGCCAGACTATCGGATGCCAAGGCCAGATCCGATGTCGCACGCCGGCTCAACTGATCCAGCGCCGCCCCGAACCCCACCCACCAAACGCCGGTCACAAACAGGCTCACGGCCAGTAAATAGGCCGCACTCCCGGTCAAGCTGTTGCGATAAGCGCGTGTCATGGCCACAACTTAGCCGCCACCTCTTGCATTGACCAGCCAGCCCCGGCAAAGCTGTCGCCATGCAACATTTCTCGCAAAACCCGAAAGATCCCGCCTTCGTGCAGGACCCCTACCCGTTCTTTGACCGCGCCCGCGCCACCGGCGATGTGTTCTATTGGGACGACTACGCCATGGTTTGCACCCTGTCGCACGCCGCCAGCCACGCAGCGCTGCGCGACAAACGCATGGGGCGCGAATGCCCGCCAGACTTTGCGCGCCCTATCCCCGCCGCCCTCGCCCCGTTCTACGACATCGAAGCGCACTCCATGCTGGAACTCGAACCCCCGCGCCACACCCGCCTGCGCGGCCTCGTCTTGCGCGCCTTCACCAGCCGGACCATCGCCGCACTGGCCCCCGACATCCGCGCCCTGTGCCACCGGATGATCGACGCCTTCCCCGCCACCCCCTTCGATCTGCTGACCGCCTACGCGCAACCCGTGCCGGTGCGGATCATTGCAAAACTGCTTGGTGTGCCCGGCGATCAAAGCGACAACCTCTTGCGCTGGTCCAACGCCATGGTCGCCATGTATCAAGCCAATCGCAGCGCCCAAATCGAGACCGACGCCGTCAGCGCCACGCGCGCCTTCAGCGACTTCATTCGCGCGCACATCGCCATCAAACGCAAACACCCTGCAAACGATCTGATCTCGACGCTGATTGCCGCCAATGAGGCCGGCGACAAACTTAGTGACGACGAGCTGATTACCACCTGCATCCTCTTGCTGAACGCAGGCCATGAGGCCACGGTTCACACCCTTGGAAACGGCACCAAAACCCTGCTGGAAACCGGCCACCGCACCATCACTCCCGCGCTTGTCGAAGAGATTATCCGCCACGACCCGCCACTGCACATGTTCACCCGCTATGTCTATGAAGATATGGAATTTTACGGAGCCACCCTGAAACGCGGCGACCAAGTGGGCTGCCTGCTGGGCGCCGCTAATCGCGACGCCGCAGCCTATTGCGATCCGGCACTGTTTGACCCCGACCGCAACGGGCCGAAAAACACAAGCTTCGGCGGTGGCATCCACTTTTGCGTCGGCGCACCACTGGCGCGGCTGGAGCTGCAAATCGCCCTGGAGGTGCTGTTTGAACGCTGTCCAAACCTGCGGCTGGCGCAGCCCCCCCGATACGCCGATGTGTTCCACTTCCACGGCTTGCAAACACTCATGGTGCAGGTCTAGATCTCGCCCTGCTATAACGGCAATGCCACCGTCGATTTGATCTCCTCCATCGACAATAGTGCGGTCACATTGAACACGCGCACCTCGGCAATCAACGCCTGATAAAACACGTCATAGGCGCGGGCATTCTGCACCCTCACTTTCAAAATATAATCAATATCTCCGGCCAACCGGTGCGCCTCCTGCACCTCGTCGCGGGCCATCAGCGCCTTCAAAAATCGCTCCTGCCAGTCCTTTTCATGCTCGGATGTGCGGATCAGCACGAAAAAACACGCCTCGAACCCCAGCGCCTCGGCGTTCAACATTACGGTCTGCTGGCCAATCACACCCGCCTCTCGCAATTTACGAATCCGGTTCCACACAGGGGTCTTGGACGAGCCCACAACTTTGGCAATTTCGTCCAGTGATTGCGCCGCATCGGCCTGCAAGGCGCGCAAAATTTTCCGGTCCGTCTCATCAATCCGCACTGACATTCTGTTTTCTCCGCTCTGACAGGACAATCGCTCCATCTTGGGTTCAAGGCGGAACATATGTTCTTAACTACCGCGCACACTATCCAATAACCAGAATAATATTCTATATTGGACATAAGTTTTTACAGGATACCCGCAATGAAGCATTTTCCGATCTTTCTCGCCGTGGCCGGCAAGCGCATCGTTGTCTCTGGCGGCGGCGAGGCGGCACTTGCCAAATTGCGGCTCTTGCTGAAAACCGAAGCGCGGATTTCGGTTTTCGCCAAAGCCGCCAACGCTGATATCCACCGGCTGGCAGCTATGGGCAAACTGACCCTGATCAACCGTGCGCTGGACCACGGCGATGTCAACAGTGCCGCACTGTTTTACGCAGCAAACGAAGACGCCGCCGAAGACGCCCGCACCGCCGCCATCGCCACCGCCGAGGGCGCGCTGGTCAATATCGTCGATAACCTTGCAGACAGCCAGTTCATCACCCCCGCCATCGTCGACCGCGACCCCGTTGTGGTGGCTATCGGCACCGAAGGGGCGGCACCCGTTCTTGCCCGCGCCATCAAAACCGACCTCGAGGCAAAACTGCCCAGCACTCTGGGCACGCTGGCGCGTATCGGCAAAACTTTCCGCCATGCGGTCGATGTGCTGCCGTTCGGGGCCAAACGGCGCAGCTTCTGGTCCGACTTCTATTTCAACGCAGGTCCAACTGCGATGGAACAGCAGGGCGATGGGGGTGTTCTTGCGGCCCTCGAGGCCCTGCTGGATACCCATGTGATGACCGCTCAAAAAACAGGTCACGTCGATCTGGTCGGCGCAGGTCCGGGCGACCCTGATTTGCTAACGCTCAAAGCGCGCAAAGCCATCGACAAAGCCGATGTCATCATCCACGACCGCCTTGTGACCCGCGAAATCCTTGAACTGGCGCGCCGCGAAGCGATTGTGATCGACGCGGGCAAAGAAGGTTTCGGCGCGTCCATGGCGCAATCGGACATCGACGCGCTGATTGTTGAACATGCGACACACGGTAATCACGTCGTGCGCCTGAAAGCAGGCGATCCGACAGTCTTTGGCAGGCTCGATGAAGAACTCGACGCGCTTTCCGCGGCGGGCATTTCCTACCAGATCATTCCGGGCATCACCGCCGCCTCTGCGGCGGTTGCAAATATCGGCCAGTCACTGACCAAACGCGGCCGCAACGGCGCGGTGCGCTTTATCACCGGCCATGACACGCACGGTTTTGCAGATCACGACTGGAAAACGCTTGCAGGTCAGGGCCAAGTCGCAGCCATCTATATGGGCAAAAAATCCGCCCGCTTCATTCAAGGACGGCTCTTGATGCACGGCGCCGATCCCGCGACGCCCGTGACCATCATCGAGAACGTCAGCCGGACCAACCAGCGCATCATCGCAACCACTTTGGGCGCGCTGGAGCCCACAATGTCAGACGCCAATCTGACCGGACCCGCGCTCACTTTCCTCGGCCTTGCCCCACGCGCGGCGGCAGACGCAAGTCATACGCCGATCATACGCCAGTCATACAGCAAATTGGAGGCCCTCTCATGACCCGCCCCTTCTCCAAAGTCATCACCGCCAATGCGCTGCTGGAAGGCGATGCCATCTGGTATACCGCGCAGGGCACATGGACCCGTGATATGGCCGAGGCCGAGCTTTTCACCGATGAGGCCCATGCCGAAATCTGCCTGCTTGATGCGCAGGCCAACCAAGCCTCCGTTGCAGGTGTATATTTTGCAGACGCGCAAGGGTCTGCACATGGACCACAACCGGTTCACTTTCGCGAGACCTTTCGCACACGCGGCCCATCGAACTATGCTCACGGCAAGCAGGAACTATAAATTATGTATGTTTACAACGACTTCGACACCGAATTTGTCCGTAACCGCGTGGCTCAATTTCGTGGCCAGGTGGAACGCCGCATCGACGGCTCGCTGACCGAGGACGAGTTCAAACCCCTGCGCTTGATGAACGGTCTCTACCTGCAATTGCACGCCTATATGCTGCGCGTGGCCGTCCCTTACGGCACGCTGAACGCGGCGCAAATGACACAGCTCGCCTATCTTGCCGACCGTTGGGACAAAGGCTACGGCCACTTTACCACACGGCAAAACATCCAGTATAACTGGCCCGCATTGCGTGACGTCCCCGACATGCTCGCAGCTTTGGCCGACGTCGGTATGCACGCCATCCAAACCTCTGGAAACACAATAAGAAATGTGACTGCCGACCATTTTGCAGGCGCCGCAAAAGACGAAATTGCCGACCCGCGCCCGACGGCGGAACTCTTGCGCCAATGGTCAACAGATCACCCCGAATTCCAAGGCCTGCCGCGCAAATTCAAGATCGCCGTCACCGGCGCCGCCGCCGACCGCGCCGTGATCCGCGCGCATGACATCGGCCTGCGCATCGTGCGCAATGACGCCGGTGAACTCGGCTACGAGGTCATCGTCGGTGGCGGCCTTGGCCGCACCCCGATGGTTGGCAAGGTCCTGCGCAGCTTCCTGCCGAAATCGGACCTTTTGCCCTATTGCGAGGCCATCGTCAGCGTCTACAACCTGCTGGGTCGTCGCGACAACAAGTATAAGGCGCGCATCAAAATCACCCTGCACGAGAACGGTCTGGAAAAAATCCAAGACCTCGTAGAGTCACGTTTCGCACAATTATTGCCGCTATTTGCCGGTATAGACCAAAAGATACTTGCAGAAATCGAACATTCTTTTGCCCCGCCCGCTTTTGTCAATAAATCAACCGACGCTTTTGAAGCGGCCCGACTTGCCAACCCAGCCTTCCGCTCATGGTCCGACACCAATCTGTCGAACCACAAAGCAGACGGCTACGCGATCGTCTCGATCTCGATCAAAAAACACGGCGCCACCCCGGGTGATGCGACCTCTGATCAAATGCGCGTCATGGCCGATCTCGCCGCCACCTACGGCCACGACGAGCTGCGCATCAGCCACGAGCAAAACGTGATCCTGCCGCATGTGCATAAATCCGACCTGCCCGCGGTTTACGCAGCCCTGCGCGCCGCCGATCTGGCGACCGCAAACATCGGCCTGATCAGCGACATTATCGCCTGCCCCGGTATGGATTACTGCGCGCTGGCCACTGCCCGCTCGATCCCCGTTGCGCAACAGATTGCCACCCGTTTTGACGAGCTGAAACTCGAGCACGAAGTGGGCCCGCTGAAGATCAAGATCTCGGGCTGCATCAACGCCTGTGGTCACCATCACGTCGGCCATATCGGCATCCTCGGGCTGGACCGCGCGGGCGTCGAGAACTACCAGATTACGCTAGGCGGTGACGGCACCGAGACCACCACAATCGGGGAACGCGCAGGTCCCGGTTTTGGCGCGGACGAGATTGTGCCCGCGGTCGAACGACTGGTTCTGGGCTATCTCGACCTGCGAATGTCGCACGATGAAACCTTCCTGCAAACCTTCCGCCGCCTTGGTGCGGCCCCGTTCAAATCCATCCTCTATCCAGAAAAGGCAGACCGCAATGCCGCTTAAAGAACTGGCCGAGCGCCGCAATAGTCTGCACCGAAAATCCGACGCGCAAACAATCCTGCGCCATGCTTTGGAAGACGTCCAGATCGGCCCCGTCGCGGTGGTCTCCAGCTTTGGCGCGGAAAGTGTTGTGCTGTTGCACATGGTTGCACAGATCAATCCGGCAACACCGGTTATCTTTCTTGATACCGAGATGCTTTTTGCGGAAACACTGCAATATCAGAAGGATGTGGCACAAAGCTTGGGCCTGACGGATATCCGCATCATCACGCCCAACCGCAACGATGTGCTGGTCAAAGACGTGGACGGCTTGCTGCATCAGGCAGATACCGACGCGTGCTGCCATCTGCGCAAGGTGCAGCCACTGACGGATGCGTTGGCGGAGTTTGGCGGCTGGATATCGGGCCGCAAGCGGTTCCAATCGGGCAACCGCACCGATATCCCGCTCTTTGAAAAAGACGCGCGCAAGATCAAAGTGAACCCATTGGCCAACTGGACCCGCGACGACCTTGCGGCCTATATGACCGCACATAAATTACCCCGCCACCCGCTGGTCGCACAGGGCTATCCATCGATCGGCTGTATGCCTTGCACAACCCGCGTCGGAAGCCACGAAGACCCGCGCGCAGGCCGCTGGCGCGATACCCCGAAAACCGAATGTGGCATTCATTTTGAAGACGGAAAATCCATAAAAACAGGAGTAGCCGCATGAGCGTGATCGTCACGGATTCCGGGTTTGCCCCCGACGACTGGGTCCACGGTTTTCGCACCGGTCAAAGCGCCAATGACTGCGCAAGCGCGCTGGATTTGCCCTCCGATACCACGCCTGAAATGCTGGCGCGGTTGACCAACGCGCCGATGATCCGGATCGATTTCCCAACCTCGGCAGACGGGCGCGGTTTCACGCTTGCGGCCATGCTGCGCCGCGCGGGGTTCACGGGTCGTTTGCGCGCGCGCGGTCATATTCTGGCCGATCAATATGCCATGGCCCGACGTGCCGGATTTGACGAGGTCGAAATCAACGACGCCCTTGCCGCGCGCCAGCCGGAACCGCAATGGCTGGCCCGCGCAGACTGGCAATCACACAACTATCAGGCACGACTTCGCGGCTAGGCCTTTCCCTGATCCACATCAATGACTAAACGGAGGGCGGCCCCCAAAACAGGGTCGCCGATGGACTTATGACAGAGCAAAACCCAGTGAACACCCAAACCGCCACCAAAGTGCCCACCCTGCCCGACGCGCAGACCGTGACCGCCGTCACGCATTACACCGATTACCTGTTCAGCTTTCGGGTCACGCGGCCCGCGTCGCTGCGGTTCCGGTCGGGCGAATTTGTGATGATCGGGCTGATAGGCGACCCGCATCCCGACACCGGCAAACAAAAGCCGCTGCTGCGCGCCTATTCCATTGCCTCGCCGTCATGGGATGAAGAGCTGGAGTTTTATTCGATCAAGGTGCCCGACGGCCCACTGACCTCGAAACTGCAGCACATCAAAGTGGGCGACGAGATTATCCTCAAGCCCAAGCCGGTGGGCACCCTTGTGCATGACGCGCTTTTGCCGGGCAAGCGGCTGTATTTCTTTGCGACCGGCACCGGGTTTGCGCCCTTTGCGTCTTTGCTGCGCGAGCCCGATACCTATGAAAAATACGACGAGGTGATCATCACGCATACTTGCCGCAATGTGGATGAATTGACCTATGGGCGCGACCTGATTGCAAACCTGAAATCCGATGAGATGATGATCGAGCTTCTGGGGGCCGAGAACCTCGCCAAGATCCGCTATTACCCGACCACGACCCGTGAACAGTCACCCAAAATGGGGCGCATCACAACATTGATTGAGAACGGTGACTTATTCACCGATCTTGGCGTGCCGCCGCTGAGCCCCGACACAGACCGCGCCATGGTTTGCGGCAGCCTTGCGTTTAATATCGATCTCAAGACACTGCTGGAAAAGGCGGGCCTGCACGAGGGTGCAAATTCCGAACCTGGCCAGTTTGTTATTGAGAAGGCATTTGTCGGCTAAGCATCTATCAAGACAAAGAAAAAGGGCCGCGTCATCACTGGCGCGGCCCTTTTTGGTTCAACGACCTGGGCTTACATGCCCAGTGCCTCTTTAAGACGTGTCAATGTGGCTTCCAGCAAGGCCGGGTTGTTTTTCACGCTATCAACCGCACCATTGAGAACCGTTTTCTGCACCGCTGACAGGTCAGAGTTGTTGATCATCTCGGCAACTTTATCAGCGTCAAAGCCCTCAGGTGTCAGCAAGGCAGCCATTCCAGTCGCTTCTGGCGCCGCTTCTGCGGCGGCAGCGGCTTCTGCGGCGGCAGCGGCAGCTTCTTCTGTGGCGGCAGCGGCTTGTGCAGCAGCGGCGGCTTCTTCGGCGGCAGCGGCAGCCTGTGCAACAGTGGCAGCCTCCTGGGCTGCGGCAGCTTCAGCGGCCTGTGTGGCATCGGCAACAGCCTGTGCAGCCTCTGCTTGGGCCGCAGCAAGATCGGCGGCAGCAGTTTCAGCAGCAGCGGCAACTTCGGCAGCAGCTGCCTGTGCGGCAGCGGCAGCTTGGGCTGTGGCGGCTTGGGCGGCGGCCGCAACTTCAGCAGCCGCAGCCTCTGCGGCGGCCGCGGCTTGGGCGGCAGCGGCTTGGGCGGCAGCGGCTTGGGTGGCAGCGGTCGCGTCTTCGCTTGCGGCCGTCGCCTCTTCTGCCAGATCCGCGGCAGTCTCGTCGGCTGCATCCAGCGCAACGCTTGCGTCGTTGGCTGCGTCATCAACCATTTCGGTTGCAGTGCCTGTCAGTGTGCTGATTGCGTCGCCCGGAGCCTTGTCGTTGGCGAAATATTGGTAGCCAAAAAAGCCCAGAATCGCTGCAATGATTAGAATAATGATCGCTCTCATTGGTCATGTCCTTTATGTATTTGTCTCATGACGGCCCCCAGTCGAGCCTTGCGCGTGATATGCCAGATCACGCCCTAAAGGGAAAGCACCACTTTGGGGGGAATTTCCGCACGCTCGGCGCTTTTTTGCGGGTTGAAGTGACGCCGCGCGAGGTCTAAGTTGCCCATCGCACCCTACCAACGATTAAAGGATAAAGATCATAGGACGCAGACCCCACAACGCGCCACCACAGCGCGAAACAGGCCCTCGCATTAACGAACGCATTCGCGGGTCCGATATCCGCCTGATCGGGGCGGATGGCGAAAACGCCGGCGTTGTTTCGCCAGAGCGTGCCATGGAAATGGCGGAAGAAGCGGGGCTCGACCTTGTTGAGATTTCGCCCAATGCGAACCCGCCCGTCTGTAAAATCATGGACTACGGAAAGTTCAAATACGAGACCCAGAAGAAAGAAGCCGAGGCACGCAAGAAGCAAAAGATCATCGAGATCAAGGAAATCAAATTCCGCCCCAACACCGATAGCAACGACTACGAAGTCAAAATGCGCAACGTGTTCAAGTTTCTCGAAAACGGCGACAAGGTGAAAATCACCCTGCGGTTCCGTGGCCGCGAAATGGCCCACCAGGAACTGGGTCGCAACCTGCTGGAGCGTGTTGCCGAAGACACCAAAGAGGCTGGCCGCGTCGAGAACTTTCCGAAAATGGAGGGTCGTCAGATGGTCATGCTGATCGGTCCGATGCCGAAATAACACCGTTTTGCTGGCATGGCCTTTTGGTTTGCCGGCACCCCCGCCGCCGCTTGTGACGCCATGTGCAGGCAAGCGCGGCGAAGGCTCTGCCAGTGATTGTGCCTGATCGGCACGCTGCCGGAATGACAGTATCAGACTTGACGATAACAAACCGCCGTCTCCGTTCGGGCACGGCGGTTTTGCTTTTGCACGCACCCCGTGACCACTCTGCGCATTGCCCCTGCCCGCCCTTGGGCATACCCTGCCGGAAATCGTGAAAGGACACATCAATGACATACCCGCAGCCAGGCGCCGGATTTGGCCCCGATCTTGGCCCCTTTGACTGGGCCGATGCCTTTCGCCTCGAGGATCAGCTCGACGAGGACGAGCGTATGTTGCGTGACGCGGCGCAAACCTTTGCACAAGACAAGCTGCAACCGGGTGTCACCGCCGCCTACCGCGATGAGGTCACGCCGCCCGAGATTTTCGCGCAGATGGGAGAAGCGGGATTGCTGGGCCTGACGATCCCTGAAGAATACGGCGGGCTTGGCGCGTCATATGTGACCTATGGCCTTGTGGCGCGGGAAATTGAACGGGTCGATTCTGGCTATCGGTCGATGATGTCGGTGCAATCCTCGCTGGTGATGTATCCGATCCACGCCTACGGATCCGAAGAGCAACGGATCAAATATCTGCCCGGACTGGCGGCAGGGTCCTTGATCGGGTGTTTCGGGCTGACCGAACCTGACGCGGGCTCCGATCCTGCGGGCATGAAGACCGTGGCGCGCAAAACCGCCAACGGCTATGTGATTTCGGGATCCAAGATGTGGATTTCCAATGCGCCCATCGCCGATGTCTTTGTGATCTGGGCCAAGTCCGATGCGCATGATGGTAAAATCCGCGGGTTTATCCTGGAAAAAGGCATGAAAGGGCTGTCCGCTCCGAAAATCGGCGGCAAACTGTCGCTGCGCGCCTCGATCACCGGCGAGATCGTGATGAAAGACGTCGAAGTCGGCCAAGACGCGCTATTGCCCAACGTGCAAGGCCTCAAGGGCCCGTTTGGCTGTCTGAACCGCGCGCGCTATGGCATCTCGTGGGGGGTGATGGGGGCGGCCGAGGCCTGCTGGCACGCCGCACGGCAATACGGGCTTGACCGTCACCAATTCAACAGACCACTGGCCCAAACCCAGCTTTTTCAGAAAAAACTGGCCGATATGCAGACCGAGATCACGCTGGGCCTGCAAGGATCATTGCGCATTGGCCGGCTGATGGATCAAGGCCGCGCGGCCCCCGAAATGATCAGCCTGATGAAACGCAACAACTGCGGCAAGGCGCTGGATGTGGCGCGCATGGCCCGTGACATGCATGGCGGCAACGGTATTTCCGAGGACTTCCATGTCATGCGACATATGGTTAATCTGGAGACCGTGAACACCTATGAGGGCACCCACGATGTGCACGCATTGATCCTCGGACGGGCACAAACAGGGCTGCAAGCATTCTTCTGACGCGCTATTTCCTTAATGCGGGCAGGCCATTTACCCATTTTTGACACATTGGCCTGTCAGGAAAGAGGGAATTGCAACCGGAGTATACCCGGATCGGAGAGTAGTGATGAAAGATATGCGCCTGACGTTCGAGGCTGATTTGGCTGGTTTGGACATCGACGACTGGTTTGACCGTGTCGAAACCCTGAGCGATGATCTGGGGTATTTCGAGCCCTTGGGCAAAACCCATTGCGCCGCCTTCCTGGATGCAGGTCCCACCCTTTTGGTCACATTCGAGAGCGCGGACTATATCCGTAAGTTCAATGCAGGGGCCGCGCCGCGCGGGTTTCATTATGCACAGCACGAAGGTTGGTCGCATCTGGCCATCATCAGCCATGAAGACAGCTGGTTTCGCGATCCCGCCATCTACCGCTACTTTGATCGGCTGATCGACGACGGGTTCTTTGAGGATTTCGACAATGTGCTATTTCACGGCGCGCATGGCGGCGGCTATGCGGCGGCGGCCTATAGTGTCGCGGCGCCCGGGTGCAATGTGCTGGCCATCCGGCCCCAAGCGACCCTTGACCCGCGCGTCGCAGGTTGGGAAACCCGCTATACCGACCAGCGCCGCAAGAGTTTCACCGACCGCTACGGCTATGCGCCCGATATGATCGACGCGGCCAATCACGCCTTTATCGCCTTTGACCCGTTACAACGGTTCGATGCCATTCATGCCGCCCTGTTCACCCGCGAAAACATGACTGCCCTGCGCTGCACCGGCCTTGGAAACCGCCCCGATGTGGCCCTTGACACGATGGATGTGCACCATGATCTGATTGTCGCTGCGATGAATAAGACCTTGACCGAGAACGACTTTAACGATGCCATGCGCAATCGACGCGACCATGGGCCCTATCTGCGCACCTTGTATATGCGCATGATCCAGACCGGCCACCCAAAGCTGGCCGCGAATGTCTGCGCCTATGTGCTGCGCCAAGGCGATGACCCGTTCTTTGCCAAAAAACTGCAAGATTTGACCGATGACGGGCACGTCCCAAGCACACCGCTAAAAACCAAAGTCGCCTGACCAAACCCACTCCGGCACGCACAAAAACGCCGCGCAAGAGGCATACTCTGCGCGGCGCTTTTGCGTCTAAACCGGCTTAAAGGTGTAGTTTGTCGCGAAAGACGATCTTGACGATATCCTGACGCTCAATGCCGATATCGGCCAGTTGACGGTCCGACATGTTTTGTAAGCGTGCGATCTCTTCGCTCCGGCCCCGGGCCGCGATCACGGCTTCGACGTAGCGTCGCAAAGCCTGTTTGAATTTCGCGAAAAACGATGAATTTGCAGGTGCAATACCTGTGTGTATCAGTACGGCCATTTTCATGCTCCAATAGATTGTCTGTGTCTGTTGAAGCTAGAAATAAGGTCTGTGCTGCGATGCGGTAGAGGTATATTCTGCATCGCAGCATTGCATGTCGTGCATGGCGCTTACTTTCGCTTGCGCGCGTCCATCACCTCGCGGGCCGCAGCCACCAGCCGTGTGCCGAAATAGCCCAGCGCGCCGCCAAGGATCACCCAGAAAGTGGACCCCGATGCCAGCAATGCACTGGCAACACCGGCCGCAAGCATCGCCAGAATAAACGCGATCAGGCGCGTCTCGGACGTTTCCAAAGTGATGTATTTTTCCATTTTGCGCGCAAGCGGACGGGCAAGCGGCGCCTCAAGTTGTGGCGTCACAAAACCCGCAACAATGGCGGCCAAAAATCCAAGCATATCTGTCTCCAAGTTATCGCATTCATCTTGCGCCTGTATCTGCGGGGCATGGCCAGTATACAAGGGAGAAGAATCCGCATCTAGTCACCGCAACGACAAACGTGTAATCGGGCATCATGACTGATAAAAACATCACCTCGCTGACGATCCGCCAACCTGACGACTGGCATTTACACCTGCGCGATGGCGCGATGCTGCAAGCTGTGTTGCCGCAAACCGCCCGCCATTTTGGCCGCGCGATCATCATGCCCAACCTTGTGCCACCGGTTGTGACCGCCGCTGATGCCTCCGCTTACCGCGAGCGGATCAGGGCCGCCGTGCCGCAAGGCGCCGATTTTCAGCCCTTGATGACGCTGTATCTGACCGAAGACACCGACCCGCAAGATGTGGCCGCCGCCCATGCCGCAGGGATCGCCAGCGCCGTCAAACTATACCCCGCGGGTGCAACCACCAATTCTGCCTCCGGCGTGTCGGATTTCACCAAGGTCCGCCCGGTTTTGGAAAAGATGGCCGAGATCGGGATGCCGCTTTGTGTGCACGGCGAGGTGACAAACAGCGAGATCGACATCTTTGACCGCGAAGCCGTTTTTATAGACAAAATATTAAAACCATTGCGAAAAAAGACACCCGAATTAAAGATTATCATGGAGCATGTGACCACCCAAGAGGCGGTGGATTATGTGCGCGACAGTTCCAAAAACATGGCCGCGACCATCACCACGCATCACCTGATCATCAACCGCAACCATATTCTTTCGGGCGGGATCAAGCCGCATTACTACTGCCTGCCCGTGGCAAAACGCGAGGCGCACCGGATTGCCTTGGTGCAGGCTGCCATTTCGGGTGACAAGCGGTTCTTTCTGGGCACCGACAGCGCACCACATACCGATCCTGCCAAGCTGCAAGCCTGCGGGTGTGCGGGCTGTTTTACCGCCCCCAACACCATGTCGTGCCTTGCAGAGGTCTTTGATGCCGCCGGCGCATTGGGCAAGCTCGAGGCCTTCACTTCGCTCAATGGCCCGCGCTATTACGGGCTCGCGCCAAATGTGCGCACCCTGACCCTGACCAAAGGAGACGTGGTGCACTACCCGCCCCATATCGATACCGCCGACGGCCCTGTGACCGTCTTTGATCCCGGCTTTGACCTTCACTGGTCGGTGCAGCTAAACCCTATCGAGAGCGCAAGACCATGATCCCATCCTCCTTTCCCGCCAAAGACGAAATCGCCCGGCTGACCGCAGGTATGTTGCTGGAAATCGGGGCGATTACATTCAACGCCCGCGACCCGTTCACCCATGCATCGGGCAAACAGGCCCCGACCTATGTGGATTGCCGCAAGCTGATTTCTTATCCGCGGATAAGGTCCGCTTTGATGGACTTTCTGTCGGTCACGATCATGCGTGAGGCGGGTTTTGAGGCGTTTGACAATATCGCAGGCGGAGAGACAGCAGGCATCCCGTTTGCTGCGCTGGTTGCAGAGCGCCTCGCGTTACCCATGACTTACGTGCGCAAAAAACCAAAAGGCTACGGCAAAAACGCCCGTATCGAGGGCGAGATGACCCAAACGCAGCGGGTCTTGCTGGTCGAGGATTTGACCACCGACGGCGGATCAAAACTGTCGTTTGTGGATGCGATCCGTGAAACCGGCGCGACCTGCAATGCCACCGCCGTGATCTTTTACTACGGCATCTTCGAGGGTGTCGAGAAAACCCTGTCCGACCACGGTGTGCAACTGCTGCACCTGTGCACATGGTGGGATGTTCTGGCCGAGGCCAAAACGCGCGGGTCTTACGATACCCAGACGCTGGACGCGGTCGAATCCTATCTGCGCGACCCTGCTGGCTGGTCGGCAGCGCAGTAAACTTAAAATAGATACGCGCAGAAAACCGCTTTATCTTGCGGTTATCTGTGCGTGACCCGCTAAATGTGCTAGGCTGCGGCTTATCCACAGAAACATACAATTTGCGCCACGCGCGCAGGGTTTGTATGTGAACACACGAAAGAAATGGTTGGGGCACAGGGTCAAAATGAACGAGATTGCAGCATTCAATGCGACAGGTGTCAGCGAAGCCAGCATCGATACCATGCCCCATTCCATCGAGGCCGAGCAGCAATTGCTGGGCGCGATCCTGACCAATAACGATATTTTCGACCGCATTGCCTCGGTTGTGGGGCCAAAACATTTCTACGATCCGGTGCACGCCCGCATTTTCGAGACCGCAGCGACCCGTATCGCCAAAAACGCGCTGGCCAGCCCTGTGACGCTCAAAACCTTTCTCGAAGACGACGAGGGCCTGAAAGAACTGGGCGGTCCGGCCTATCTTGCGCGTCTTGCAGGGGCCGCAATCTCGGCATATGCGGCGCGCGATTATGCGCAAATGATCTATGATCTGGCGACGCGCCGCGAGTTGATCCAGGTGGGCCGCAATATCGCCGACAAGGCCGCCAAAGTTGATGTCACGTCAGAGCCGCGCGAACAAATCGTCGAGGCCGAGCAGGAACTTTACCGTCTGGCAGAGCAGGGCTCGTCAGACAGCGGGTTCCAGTCGTTCCTCAAAGCAGTGACCCAAGCCGTGAACGTCACAAATGCGGCCTTTCAACGTGACGGCGGACTGTCGGGCGTGTCCACAGGGTTGGTAGATCTCGACAAGATGCTGGGTGGATTGCACAAATCCGACCTTTTGATCCTTGCCGGTCGCCCGTCGATGGGGAAAACCTCGCTGGCGACCAATATTGCCTATAATGTGGCCAAAGCCTACCGCAAGGGCACCCTGCCCGATGGCACCCAAGGTGCGGTAAACGGCGGCGTTGTGGGGTTTTATTCGCTGGAGATGTCCGCCGAACAACTGGCGGCGCGTATTCTGTCAGAGGCCTCGGAGGTCAACTCGCACCAGATCCGCTCTGGCGATATGACCGAGGGCGAATTCCGGCGCTTTGTCGAGGCTGCCAAGAACCTCGAAGCGTGCCCGTTGTTTATCGATGATACACCCGCGCTGCCGATTGCCCAGCTTGCGGCACGGGCGCGCAGGCTCAAACGGACCCACGGGCTTGATGTGCTGGTGGTTGACTATTTGCAGCTTGTGCGCGGCACCGGCCGGTCCGAGAACCGCGTAAACGAGATTTCCGAGATCACGATGGGCCTCAAGGCCATCGCCAAGGAATTGCAAATTCCGGTGATCGCCCTGTCGCAGCTTTCGCGTCAGGTGGAAAACCGCGAAGACAAGCGGCCGCAGTTGTCGGACCTGCGCGAATCAGGATCGATCGAGCAAGACGCCGATGTTGTCATGTTCGTCTACCGCGAGGAATACTACAAAGAGCGCGAAAAACCCGGTGATCACGAGACCGACAAGATCATGGCGTGGCAAGACGACATGGAACGCCTGCGCGGCAAGGCCGAGGTCGTGATCGGCAAGCAGCGCCACGGACCGATCGGCACGGTGGGCCTGTCGTTCGAGGGGCAATTCACCCGCTTTGGCAATCTTGCAAAACCGTGGCAAGGCTCTGTGTCCGAAGAATACTGACGCCACTGCGCGGTCTGATCTATCGTGCTGACCGGCGGGGTCTGCTGGCTTATCCTTCACAAAAAGATGCATCGGTTGTTTGCAACAGCCTTTGCGCACAGTGTCACCCATCACGCCGTTGCATTGCGGCCATGCGGTCTTGGGCGGGTGACGGGTGCCCAATAGCCGGTCACAGATCGGGAAATGGCGCGTTCAATCAGATGCATAGGGGCGCCCGCCAGGAGGTCATCTTTTTGGCACAATGGTGGATCGGGTAAAACGCCTACAGAATCCACAGCATATCAAAAATGGACTTTTCGCAGCACCGCACGGCGCATCTGCTCAATATTTTTCAAAGATTTGCGCGGATATCCGCAAAAATCCGTGCAGGATATGCAAATTGCGGAATTTGCCACCCCATTGCCCCCTTGCCGCAACATCCCCGTGCTGACAAAAGGAAACACATGAGCACTGGACATATCACTATCGATCTCGACGCCATTATCGCCAACTGGCGGGCCTTGGACAAATTGACCACCGCAGAAACCGGCGCTGTCGTCAAAGCCGACGGTTACGGGCTGGGCGCAGGCAGGGTTGCAAAGGCACTGGCAAAGGCCGGTGCGCGCCGCTTCTTTGTGGCGGTGGCCGAAGAAGGCGCGGCCATCCGTCAGGCACTTGGGTCCGGTCCACAGATCTCGGTGTTTGCGGGGCATATGCGCGGGGATACCGATATGATCGGCGATCTTGATCTGACGCCGATGCTCAATTCGATCGACCAGATTTCGCGACATTTCGAGGCCCTGCCCGGCAAGCCGTTTGGTATTCAACTTGATACCGGCATGAACCGGCTTGGAATGGAATGGGACGAATGGGGGGCCATTGCGGAAATCGCGCTGGCACAACACCCTACCCTTGTGATGAGCCACCTTGCCTGCGCCGACGAGCCCGATCACCCGATGAACGCCTATCAACTGGATGTTTTCCACCAGATGACCGACGGGATCTCGACGCCGCGGTCGCTTGCGGCGACGGGGGGTATTTTGCTGGGCAAGGACTACCATTTTGACGTGACCCGTCCGGGTATCGGGCTTTACGGCGGTGCGCCATTTGCGGCAGCCCGACACGTGGTGCAAATGGATCTGCCGGTCGTGCAAATCCGCAATCTGGACGCGGGCGAGGTCGTAGGCTACGCCAATGCATGGCAGGCACAGCGCCCCAGCCGGATCGCGACCGTGGCTGCGGGCTATGCCGATGGCTTGCTGCGCGCCATGTCCGACAAGGCCACGTTGTATTTCGGCGACGAGCCCTGCCCGCTGATCGGACGGGTCTCGATGGATTTGATCACCGCTGATGTGACCGATCTGTCCCAAGACCCGCACGCGCTGACGCTGCTGGGGCCGCAACAAAGCGTCGATCAACTGGCACGGTCCGCAGGCACGCTCGGCTACGAAATCCTCACGTCGCTCGGGGCACGCTATAGCCGGCGGACGCGCGGCGGATGATGCGGTTTGTGGCCTGGATCGGGGCGGCGGTATTGGGCGCTTTGGCGGCCCTTGGCAGGCTTGCCCTGTTCACCGGCAACACCCTGCGCCATCTGGTGACTCCGCCGTTTTACGCGCGCGAATTCGGCACCGCGCTGTTTCAGATCGGTTTTCTATCGCTGCCTGTTGTCGGGCTGACGGCTCTTTTCACCGGCGGCGCATTGGCGTTGCAAATCTATTCGGGCGGCGCGCGGTTCTCGGCCGAGGCCGTTGTGCCACAGATCGTGGCCATCGGCATGGTGCGCGAGTTGGGCCCTGTTCTGGTGGGCCTGATGATCGCGGCGCGCGTGACCTCTTCGATTGCGGCTGAAATTGCGACGATGAAAGTGACCGAACAGCTTGATGCCCTTGTGACCCTGTCCACCCATCCGATGAAATATCTCACCGTGCCGCGGGTTCTTGCCGCGACCCTTGTGATGCCGTTTCTGGTGGGGGTTGGTGATATCGTGGGTGTGATGGGCGGCTTTATCATGGGCGTCGAGCGCCTTGGATTTAACGGGGCGACCTATCTACAGAACACCGTCGATTTTCTTGAATGGCGCGATATCGTATCCTCGTTGACCAAGGGCGCGGCGTTTGGATTTATTGCAGCGCTGATGGGATGCTACTACGGAATGGGGTCAGGCCGTGGTGCTATGGGTGTGGGGGCGGCCACAAAACAGGCCGTCGTTGCCGCCGCCGTTTTGATCCTCGCGGCGAACCTGTTCCTGACAGAGGCCTTTTTCTCGTCATGATAACGCTTGAAAATCTTTCAAAGTCATTTGGGTCCAATCATGTGCTGCGCGATGTGTCACTGCATGTGCCCAAAGGCCAGTCGCTTGTTGTCATCGGCGGATCGGGGAGCGGAAAATCGGTTCTGATCAAATGCATTCTTGGATTGGTCACACCTGACGCGGGCCGTGTGATCATCGACGGCCAGGACGTGACGCAGACCGACCGCGCATCCCTGTTGCACCGGTTCGGGATGTTGTTTCAGGCGGGGGCGCTGTTTGACAGCCTGCCGGTGTGGCAAAACGTCGGCTTTCGCCTGTTGCGTGGCCCCGATAGCCGCAAAGAGGTGCGCGAAATCGCCATCGAAAAACTGCGCCGCGTCGGGCTTGAGGCCGATGTTGCCGATAAGATCCCAGCCGAATTATCAGGCGGGATGCAAAAGCGCGTGGGCCTTGCACGCGCCATCGCCGCCGACCCCGAGATCATCTTTTTCGACGAACCCACGACCGGCCTCGATCCGATCATGGCGGGCGTCATCAATGACTTGATCCGCGAAATCACCACCGAGATGGGCGCGACCACTATCACCATTACCCATGATATGTCGTCGGTGCGCGCGATTGCAGATCGGGTTGCAATGCTTCACGACGGGATCGTGCAATGGGCCGGTCCGATCGGGATGCTGGATAATAGTAATGACGCCTATGTTGCGCAATTTATCACCGGCCGCGCAGAAGGTCCGATTGCAACGATTCGGTAAAAATGCGCCGGAAAGCATCGCATCAGACGGGTTATCGACGAGGCTGGCAAAAGATTGTCTGCGCATTGTGTCCAGCGCGCACCTCGCAATGAAATGCCCGTCCGAAGCGAGGCAAGAGGCTTCAAAAAGCCCTCAAAATAAGCGGAAAATCAACAAATCCGCCGTTTTCCAGCGCCAAAAACAGTCTTTCTGGCCCAAACGCCCCGGCGTCAACCGCGCAACAATACTTGCGGGACGCGGATCATTGTTTCCATTTTGGCAAAGCGAGAAAAACGCCTGAACTTTCCCCCTTTGGTTTAACGGCTGAAATCCGCTAATATTAACCAATTATCGACGGATTCACTTTGGGGGAAGTAAATTGCGCTTTTCAAATTTCATGCTTCATATCCTGCGTGGCCTGCAAGGCATCGCCGCCATTGCCATCGCGACCGGCGCGATTGCAATGCTTAGCTACACGGTGCTTGCGATCTTTGGCGCGGCTGACTGGCTGAATATGCCCACGACATTTGGCGACATCACGCTGCTGAACTTTGGCATCTACGTCCAGCTTGCCGCCACCGCGTTGATGGTTTCAACCGCATTACTAATCCCGACCAATATGCGCCTAAATGCGTTAGAACGCAGCCACCGGTCATTCCAGATTGGCATGGAAGACGTCGCCCACGCCTATCACATGTGCCATACCGCTGACCGCGCGGGTGTTTTCACGCTTAGCTCGGAATTCGATTCCGTGCGCGAACGTCTGGCCTATCTGCGCGACCACCCTGATTTGCGCCATATGGAGAGCAGTGTGATGGAAGTTGCGGCCCAAATGTCGCAGCAGTCACGCCATCTGGCCGATGTCTATTCCGATGAAAACGTCGCGCGGGCCAAGCAATTCTTGCGGCAACGCCAAGAAGAAGCCGACGCCCAGCAAGACCTGATCGTCGAGGCGCTGCATACCACACAAGAGCTGCGCAAATGGGCGCAACAAATTGATCTGGAAGAAAGCGTCGTGGCCTCGCAACTGGATCAACTTGACGAAAAACTACAGGCCATCCTGCCGCAGCTTGGCTATCAGTTCAATGATACAGACGAAGGTGAGGCCGCTGACGCCGAGGACAACGTCGTGAGCCTGACCCAAAAACCAGCTGCCGAGTAACCCGCTTATGCTGCGATGGTGCTTGATTGGTGTGAACCTTGCCTTGCTGGTGGCGTTTCCGGTTGCGTGGTTTGCCCCGCTGATGCGCGCCGGCATTCTGCCGCTGTTCAAGCTTTCCGAAATCAGTGTGATCTCGGGCCTGCAAAGCCTGTGGGACAGCGATGTGTTTCTGGCCCTGCTTGTCACGGTTTTTGCGCTTTTCGCGCCCTACCTGAAAACCATCGGGCTTGCTTTGGTGCATTTTGACCTGTTGAGCCCCAAGCTGCTGCCGGTGCTGGCATGGCTTGGCAAACTGGCGATGGCCGATGTGTTCCTGATTGCGCTATATATCGTGCTGACCAAAGGGGTTGGCATTGGCAAGATCGAGACCGCATACGGGCTATATCTGTTTACCGGCTGCATCCTTGTCTCGCTTGTCGTCTCGGCACTGACACCGCGTATCTTGCGACCCGCGACAGTCGCGTGATCTTTCCCATTGCCAGCCACTGGTGAATGGGGCAAAACGGGAACATGGCAAAACAAAAGCTTTTCACCTGCACATCATGCGGCGCGTCCCACACCAAATGGTCGGGGCAATGCGATGCCTGCAACGATTGGAACTGCATTCAGGAAGATAAGCCACTTGGCACCGGTCCTGCCAAGAAATCCTTGGGCGGGATGCGCGGCGCGATGATCCCGCTGACCGATCTGGCCGCGACCGAGGCCCCGCCTGCGCGCACCCTGTCGGGGGTGGCGGAGCTTGACCGCGTGCTGGGCGGCGGGCTTGTGAAAGCCTCGGCGCTGCTGGTGGGCGGCGATCCGGGCATCGGGAAATCCACCCTGCTTTTGCAGGCTGCTGCAAGGTTCGCGCGCAACGGGTTGAAGGTGATCTATATCTCGGGCGAAGAATCGGCGGGCCAAATCCAGATGCGCGCACAGCGCTTGGGGCTAACACAAAGCCCCGTCAAACTTGCATCGGCCACCAATCTGCGCGACATCCTGACCACGCTGGAGGCTGAAAAACCCGATCTGGCGATCATCGATTCCATTCAAACCATGTGGGCCGATAATGTCGACAGCGCACCGGGGTCGGTATCCCAGGTGCGCGCCTCGGCGCATGAGCTGACCACATTTGCCAAAACCCACGACATGTCGGTCATCATGGTCGGCCATGTGACCAAAGACGGATCAATCGCGGGGCCGCGGGTGGTCGAGCACATGGTCGATACGGTGCTGTATTTTGAAGGCGAGCGCGGGCACCAGTTCCGCATCTTGCGCTCGGTCAAAAACCGCTTTGGCCCCGCTGATGAAATTGGTGTTTTCGAGATGACCGGCAAGGGCTTGGCAGAGGTCAAGAACCCCTCTGCACTGTTCCTGTCGGATCGGGGTCCGCCCGCGGCAGGCTCGGTGGTATTTGCAGGCGTCGAAGGCACGCGGCCGATGCTGACCGAGATACAGGCGCTTGTCGCACCCTCGCCGCATAGCCAGTCGAAACGGTCGGTCGTCGGGCTGGATGCAGGCAGGTTGGGGATGATCTTGGCGGTGTTAGAATCACGCTGCGGGGTGCCGTTTGCGGGCCTTGATGTTTACCTCAATGTGGCCGGCGGGATGAAAATCAATGATCCAGCCGCCGATCTGGCCGTCGCTGCTGCCCTTGTCTCGGCACGCGAAGATGCGCCATTACCCCCCGAAGCGGTGGTTTTTGGGGAACTAAGTCTCTCAGGAGCGCTTCGTCCGGTGGTTCAGACCGAAAATAGATTGAAAGAAGCGCAAAAACTTGGTTTTACGTCCGCAATCACACCGCTACAGACCAAGAAGGTCGCGGTGGCGGGGCTGACCTTGCGGCAATCGCAAGACTTGGCCACGTTTGTTGCAGACATCTTCGGGGAACGTGGCCCCGAAAGTAATTAAAAGTGAGAGACGCGCATGGAAGGTTTCACAATCATCGACGGGGTCGTGGCCGCCGTGATGGTCGTATCGGCACTGCTGGCATATAGCCGCGGGTTTGTGCGCGAGGCGATGGCGATTGCAGGCTGGATCGGGGCGACGATCCTCGCGTTTATCTTTGCAGATAGCGTGCAGCCGATTATCCGCGGGCTGCCGGTCATCGGTGACTTTATCGGCGATAGTTGCGAGCTGTCGATCATCGCGTCATTTGCGGCCGTATTTGCCGTGGCACTTGTGGTGGTTTCGATCTTTACGCCGCTGTTCTCGAGCCTTGTGCAACGCTCGGCACTGGGCGGGATCGATCAAGGCTTCGGGTTCCTGTTCGGGGTGCTGCGCGGGTTCTTGTTGATCGCGGTTGCGTTCTTTGTCTACCAAACGGTGCTGTCGACCCAGAAAATCGACATGGTTGAAAACAGCCGGTCGGCAAAAGTGTTCAGCTCGTTCACAGGCCAGATCGAAGACCGCGACCCGGAGGCCGCGTTGGGCTGGATCACAACACAATACGAACAGCTGGTCGGCAATTGCGGCGCAGCCGAGTAAGGGGTCGGGATGGGTTCAAACCCATGCCGCTTTGCTGATCCCACACAACAGCTCTTTCGCCGGGTGACACTTGGCGCAAGACACCTTAAGAGAGGGGCAATTCACACCCTCGGATTCGGAGCTGCCCGCCTTGTCCCATCACATGCCCCCCGCCCATCCTTTTGACGATGATAAATTGCGGGAGGAATGTGGCGTCTTTGGCGTGGTGAACATCCCCGACGCGTCCAACTTTGTAGCCCTCGGCCTGCACGCGCTGCAGCACCGCGGTCAAGAGGCGGGCGGCATCGTCACCCATGATCCGGTCAACGGCTTTAACCAGCAGCGGCGCATGGGGCTGGTGCGCGATAACTTTACCTCCCCCAATATGATCGCCTCGCTGCCCGGCACAATCGGAATCGGGCATGTGCGCTACTCCACCGCTGGTGCCAAAGGGCAAACTGCGCTGCGCGATGTGCAGCCGTTTTTTGGCGAATTCTCGATGGGCGGTGCCGCGATTGCGCATAACGGCAATATCACCAATGCCGAGGCGCTGCGCCGCGAGTTGATCGACCGCGGATCGATCTTTCAATCCTCGTCCGACAGCGAATGCATCATCCACCTGATGGCCCGCTCGATGGGGCAAAATATCCCCGACCGCATGGAAGAAGCCCTGCGCAAGGTCGAGGGCGCCTTTTCCATCGTGGCCATGACCCGCACCAAACTGATCGGCTGCCGCGACCCCTTGGGCGTGCGACCGCTTGTGCTTGGCAAACTCGGGGATGGCTGGGCCCTGGCCTCGGAAACCTGTGCGCTTGATATCATCGGGGCGGACTTCGTGCGCGAAATCGCACCGGGCGAGATGGTTGTGATCAATGCAGACGGGGTTTCAAGCCACTTTCCGTTCCGGCCTGCAAAATCACGGTTCTGCATTTTCGAGAACGTCTATTTTTCGCGGCCCGACAGCATCTTGGGCGGTAAATCCGTCTATGAAATCCGCGAAAACATTGGTCGTGAACTGGCCAAAGAGGCCCCCGTTGATGCCGACCTTGTCTGCCCCGTCCCCGACAGCGGCACCCCTGCGGCGATCGGCTATTCACTGCAATCGGGCATTCCATATGCGATGGGCATCATTCGCAACCAATATATGGGCCGGACATTCATCGAGCCATCCGAGAGCATCCGCAACATGGGCGTGCGGCTGAAACTGAACGTGAACCGCGCACTGATCAAAGGCAAACGCGTCATCCTCGTGGACGACAGCGTTGTGCGGGGCACCACCAGCCGCAAGATCAAGGAAATGATCCTTGATGCAGGCGCCGCCGAGGTCCACTTTCGCATCGCATCACCGCCCACCGCCTGGCCCTGCTTTTACGGGGTCGACACGCCGGAGCGCGACAAGCTCCTTGCGGCCAATATGACCGAGGAAGAAATGCGCGTGAACATCGGCGTCGATAGCCTCAAGTTCATCTCGCTCGACGGGCTATACCGCGCCTCGGGCGAGGCGAACGGGCGCGACGCCAAATCTCCTGCCTTCTGCGATGCCTGCTTCTCGGGCGAATACCCCGTAAAGCCTTCGGACATGATTGCAAAAGGCTTCAAACCTAAAATCGCGGCAGAGTAACATGACAAAAACAGCACTTATCACCGGCGCATCACGTGGATTGGGCGCGGCATTGGCCGTGGCCTTGGCCCCCACACACCATATCATTGCCGTGGGTAAAACCACAGGCGCACTTGAAGAAATCGACGACCTGATCCAAGCGGCAGGCGGCCAAGCGACCCTTGCTCCGATGGACATCACCGTCGACGCGGCCATGCAGCAGTTGTGCCGCTCGATCTTTGATCGCTGGGGCAGCCTTGATCTATGGATACACACGGCGGTTCATGCAGCTCCCCTGTCTCCCGCAGGACATATCGGGCCAAAAGATCTCGCGAAATCCATCGCCGTCAACATTGAAGCCACGGCCCGCCTGATCGGCTATGTCGGCCCGCTTTTGGGCCGCGACGGCCACGCGGTATTCACCGATGATCCACGCGGCGGTGCACAATTCTTTGGCGCATATGGCGCCACCAAAGCCGCGCAAATCGCCCTCGCGCGCTCTTGGGCCGCCGAGAGCGTCAAAACCGGACCAAACGTGCATATCGTCACGCCAAACCCGATGCCGACCGCCACGCGCGGCCGCTTTTACCCCGGCGAAGACCGCAGTATACTTTCTTCGCCAACTGACGAGGCCGCGCGGCTTCTCAGCACATTTTCCCTGTAAGGACTTGCCATGAACGCCACGGTCACCGACCTTTTGGATGCGGCGCATAAATCGGCAGCGACACTCACAAAACCAGCCCAGATCGAGGCCGCAAGCGTCGAGCTTGCCGCCGCTTTCGAAGCACGGATGCAGCACCACTTCAAACGTGGCCCGTTCTACAAAAAGCTGCACAAGCTTTTGATGACAAGTGGAAATACAGATTTGGCCAAACAGGTGCACCACTACTCTGTGGCGGTCTCGGTGATCAAACACGGGCCCGGCGCCAGTTACCGCGAGCTAAAATCAATCCCCGATCTGCCGTTCACAATCCGCACCCCCGCCGTAGAGCCGCACACGCTTGTCGATGTGACCACGGGCGGCTTTTTTGTGCGCCTCGTCGAAACGCTGGAACAGGCCCACCAGGTTCTAGAGGCACGCTAGACCCCGTTTCTTCCGAGCATAAATATGCAAATCCCACACTCACCGCGTGTGATCACGCTTAATGTGGCCACAATACTTGCCCCACCCCCCTGTCCGCATTAGGGGTTATGTGACAGCAAAGGGCACGCCATGCGCATTCTCATCACCAACGACGACGGCATCAATGCGCCGGGGCTGGCCACATTACACCAGATCGCCACCGATATTGCAGGGCCCCGTGGTGAAGTCTGGACAGTTGCGCCCGCATTCGAGCAATCAGGCGTCGGGCACTGCATCAGCTACACCCACCCGACCATGATCGCAAAGCTTGGCGATAAGCGGTTTGCCGCCGAAGGATCGCCCGCCGATTGTGTGCTCGCCGGGCTTTATCACGTGATGAAAGACGCCGCCCCCGATCTGGTGCTCTCGGGGGTCAATCGCGGCAATAACGCGGCTGAAAATACGCTGTATTCAGGCACCATCGGGGCCGTGATCGAGGCCGCTTTGCAAGGCATCCCCGCGATTGCCCTAAGCCAGTTTTTCGGACCGGGGAACAAAGACCTCGCCGACCCGTTTGAGGCGGCCGCAGCCCATGGGGCGGCAACCGTGCGCGCCCTGCTTGATCGCGGCATCTGGACCCAAACCGACGCCTACACCACGTTTTACAACGTCAATTTCGCCCCCCTGCCCGCCGCATCCGTAAAGGGCCTGAAAGTCACGACACAGGGGCGGCGGCCGGATGTCAATTTCTCGGTGCAGGCCGACAGATCCCCAACAGGGCGTGATTTTCTCTGGGTGCGAGGCGGTCCGCAACACGGCGCCACCGCGCCGGGCACCGACGCGCAGGCCAATCTAGACGGATATACCTCTGTCACACCGATGCGCGCCGATCTGACCGCGCATGATATGGTAAGCAAACTCAAAGGGTTACTAGAGTGAGTGCCTCAGCCGAGACCAAGATGCAGTTCCTTTATGCGCTGCGCTCCAAAGGGGTGACCGACACCAGAGTCCTGACCGCGATGGAACGGGTGGACCGCGCCGCATTTGTCAAAGGCATCTTTTCGGACCGCGCCTACGAGGACATGCCGCTGCCGATTTCATGCGGTCAAACTATCAGTCAGCCCTCCATCGTCGGCATCATGACCCAAGCGCTCAATGTCACCAATCGGGACAAAGTGCTCGAAATCGGCACCGGCTCGGGCTATCAGGCCGCGATCCTTGCGCAGCTTGCGCGCCGCGTCTATACTGTCGACCGCTACAAGCGTTTGGTCAATGAGGCACGCGCCATTTTTTCCGCGCAAGACATCACCAATATCACAGCGTTTACCGCCGACGGCAGCCACGGTTACAGTGAACAAGCGCCCTTTGACAGGATCTTGTTGACCGCCGCCGCAGAAGACCCCCCCGGCCCGCTTTTGCAGCAGCTTCGGGTTGGCGGGATTATGGTGTTGCCTGTCGGGCAATCCGATACGGTGCAAAGCCTGATCAGGGTCACGCGCCTTGAAACCGGATATGATTACGAAGAACTACGCTCTGTGCGCTTTGTGCCCTTGCTCGAAGGGCTTGGTGCAGACTAAAACCAGTAAAACGGTGAGAACCCGACCAACACGGGCCGCCGCATCACGAGGAGACGCAGACATGAGCATGAAACAGGTTCTACTGGCAGGTGCCGCAATCGGGTTGTTGTCCGCCTGCGAACGACCGCTGGATTTTGACCTGCGGGATTTGGCCAAGGGGTTTGACACCTCGCAGGCCGTGGCCAACATGTCGCAGCGCCCACGCCCCGATGATCGTGGCGTTATTTCCTATCCGAATTACCAGGTAGTGGTGGCCAAGCGCGACGACACAATGGGCACAATTGCCGCACGGCTTGGGCTCGATGCCAATGAACTGGCGCGCTACAACGGCGTTGGCGTCGATGTCGCGTTGCGCCGTGACGAATTGGTGGCCTTGCCACGCCGCCTGGGCGAGCCATCCACCGCGACAGGTGCTGCACCGCTTGATGTGACCGCGATTGCCACAACCGCGCTTGACCGCGCAGGACCGCAAGCGGCGACCATACCCGCCCCAACAGCCGCGCCCGCGCCCGCGCCACAAGCAGGCCCCGAGCCAGTGCGCCATAAAGTGGCGACCGGGGAAACCGTCTATTCAATTGCACGGCTCTATGGCGTCCCCGTCAGGGCAATCTCGGAATGGAACGGCCTTGGCCCCGATCTTTCGGTGCGCGAAGGGCAATTCCTGCTGATCCCGCAAAACGGGCAAACTGCCCCTGTGCAATCCATTGCGACGCAACCCGCACCCGGTGCGGGTAGTGCCATCCCCGTCCCGCCGAGTGCTGCGACCCCACTGCCGAGCATCGAGCCATCGACACCGATCCCGCCCGCAGTCGTGCCAAAGGCGCCTGATCTAGGCACGCCTACACCCGCAGTTGCGACCCCGTCTGCAAACGCGCGGCTGGCCTATCCGGTGCAGGGCACGATTATCCGTGAATATGCCGCTGGGCGCAATGAAGGCATCGACATCGGGGTGCCTGCGGGCACCACCGTCAAGGCCGCCGATAGCGGCACGGTTGCCGCGGTCACCACAGATACCAGCGGCGTTGCGATTGTCGTGATCAAACACGCCGATAACTTGTTGACCGTCTATACCAATATTGAAGGGCTTAGCGTCGCGAAAGGCGACACCGTTTCCAGAGGGCAGGCAATTGGCACAGTTATTGACGGTGATCCCAGCTTTTTGCACTTCGAGGTCCGCAAAGGGCTGCAATCGGCAAACCCCGCTGATTTCCTTTGATCAGCGCAGGGTCATGCCGCGCCGGCCCGCAAGGTCGGTGAAATACTGCCACGCAACGCGGCCTGACCTGCTGCCGCGTGTCGCTTGCCATTCGATCGCTTCGGCGCGCAATATCTGTGCGTCAATCTCGATACCATGCGCGTCGCAATAGCCCCGGATCATCGCCAGATATTGGTCCTGGTCACAGGCATGAAATCCTAACCACAGACCAAACCGGTCTGACAGCGACACCTTTTCCTCAACCGCCTCGCCTGCCGAAATCGCTGTGGATCTTTCGTTTTCGATCATATCACGCGGCATCAAATGGCGGCGGTTCGACGTGGCATAAAGCACAACATTGTCAGGGCGGCCCTCGATCCCGCCATCCAGAACCGCCTTGAGCGACTTGTAATGCGCATCATCGTTGCCAAACGACAGATCATCACAGAACAGGATAAACCGCGCATCCTGACCGCGCAGCAAATTCAGACAGCGCCCGATACTGGGCAGATCTTCACGCTGCACCTCGACGATTTTCAACGGCTCATGTGATGCATGAACCGCACCGTGCACCGCCTTGACAAGGCTGGATTTTCCCATCCCCCGCGCACCCCATAACAGCGCATTGTTCGCAGGTAATCCGCGCGCGAATTGAAAGGTATTGGCCAAAAGCGTATCGCGCGCGCGGTCGATGCCGACCAGCAAATCAACATCCACACGGTTGACCTTTGCCACAGGGGCCAACCGGTCCGGGTCTGTGTGCCAGACAAACGCAGATGCAACGTCAAAATCAGGGGCCGCCTGCGGCATCGGGCTTATGCGCTCCAAGGCCGCCGCGATCCGCTTGAGCGGCTTCACGGGGCCGGCTCCTCGTCGTCATCCTCCACCCATAGCCCCTGGGCACGCAGCTTGGCTTCACGGAGCCTCTCGACACGGGCCACAAGCTGGATCGACACCTCGTAAAGGCCGTAGACCACGACAAACAAAATCACCTGACTGATCACATCGGGCGGTGTGGCCAAAGCGGCCACAATCAAAATGCCGACCATCGCATATTTGCGGGTGCCGCGCAGACCGCGCGCCGACACCAGCCCCGCCTTGCCCATCAGCGTCAGCAATACCGGCAACTGGAAACACAACCCAAACGCCACGATAAATTTGATCGTCAGCGCCAGATACGCCTTTGCCGATCCTTGGAAAATAATGCCCGCCGCGACAGTCGTGGCTCCGGCATCAGAGGTCAGCACGTTTTCCTGCTGGAAGCCCAGGAAAAATCCAAACGCCAAAGGCGTGATGATATAATAGGCAAAGGCCGCGCCAACAAAGAACATGAAAGGCGAGGCAATCATAAACGGCAAAAACGCACCGCGTTCGTTTTTATAAAGCCCCGGCGCGACAAATCGCCAAAGCTGGAAGCTGATGATCGGAAAGCCCAGCACCAAGCCACCCAAAAGCGAGATGGAAATCGCGACGAAAAAGCCCTCTTCGAGTGCAATAAACTGCAAATCACACGCCTGCCCGCGCGCAGCCAAGGCATCACAGAGCGGTTCGGTCAGAAAGTTGAACACCGGATTCCAAACGGTAAACGCAATGATCATGCCCAGGATAAACGCCAGCACCGACTTGATCAGGCGCTCGCGCAATTCGGTCAAATGCTCCATCAATGGCGCAGAACTGTCCTCGATTTCGTCGTGCCCGCTCATGCGTCACCCTTGGGCTTGGCCGCAGTTTTCTTGGCGGCAGGTTTCTTCGCCGCGGATTTCTTTGCGGCCGGTTTCTTTGCCGCTGGCGCTTTGGGTGCGGCCTCTGCCTCTGCCTGTGCCACAGCTTCGCGCTCCTTGCGCGCGGTTGCAGCCTTTGCCATCGCATCGCCCGCTTTGGCTTTCGCCGCAGCGCGTTCCTCGCTTAAGGCTTGGGTCGCGGGGCCATGGGTCATGCCGGTGGCCTCGCGCAGCTTATCAACGCCGAATTTCTGCGGGTTTGCAGCGGCTTTCAGGCTGCGCGAGATATCCTTGACGCCGGCATCGTCTGCGGCTGCTTCCATTGCACGACTGAACTCGCGGGCCATGCCGCGGGCCTTGCCCGTCATTTGCCCCATGGTGCGGAACAATCCGGGCAAATCTTTCGGGCCGATCACGATCAGCGCCACAATGGCGACCAGCACCATTTCGCTCCAGCCTAGGCCAAACATCAGCGTATTCCCTTAATTGGGGTTGGTTCAGGCTTTATCTTTTTCGTCAGCAGGTGTGACGTCTTTTGCATCTTCCAGTCCGGCCTCGATTTCGGCCTTGCCGTCATCCACGCCTTTTTTGAATGCGGTGATACCCTTGCCGACTTCACCCATCAAAGACGAGATCTTGCCGCGCCCGAACAGGACCAAAACAACAACCGCGATCAACAACAGACCCGGCAAACCAATATTATTCAGCATTTCATTTCTCCTTTACGCAAGGCCGCATCAGTGCGGTGCGTGACCTCATCTTCCCCAGAAATAGCCAGAGACTGGGGCTTATGAAAGCGGCAAAACCCCTTTTTTCGCTCGCATTTGTCGATTGTTGTGACAATATATTGTCAGTTGTCAGGAAAATGACAAAACTTGCCGTAAAACAAAAGGAATCACCTGATGCGCCGTGCCGACCGACTGATGTCTCTGATCCAGATTTTGCGCGACGGTGCCCTGCACAAGGCCGCTGCTCTGGCGGCGGCCACCGAGGTGTCGCTGCGCACCATTTACCGCGACATGGATACGCTTGCCGCCTCGGGCGTGCCCATCGAGGGGGCGCGCGGCATTGGCTACCGCGTCACCGCCGCAATTACATTGCCGCCGCTGAACCTGACCATGACCGAAGTTGAAGCCTTGCATATCGGACTGCTTGCGGTCGGTCAAAACGGTGATACGGAGCTATCATCAGCGGCGCGCGCGCTTGCGGCCAAACTTGACGCCGTGATGCCCGAAGACCGCAGTCGCGCGCCGGCAGGCTACAGCTTTGCGGTCTACCCCTTTGCCGATGCGGCGCGCGGGTTCCAGCATTTGCCGATGATCCGCCAGGCGATACGCACGCATCAAAAGCTAAAGCTGACGCTCAATGACAGCGCCCAAACCGTGCGCCCGTTGCAGTTGGATTATTGGGGCCGGCTGTGGACTTGCGTGGTATGGAATGAGACGACCCGCGCCTTTGCCGAACTTCGGGTCGATCAGATCACCGCGCTGACCATCCTGCCCAGCCTGTTTGTCGATGAGGACGGCAAATCTCTGGCCGATTTCAACGCGGCCAAATCTAAACCATGATCCAGTCTGCGGGGGCAATTTGCGGACGGAAATATGCGATCATGCGCCCCTCGGCCCCGGCACCACCAGCCCAAGGTGCGACACCATGCAACAGATGCCGGTGTAATATCACCGCCTCTCCGACCGTTGTGGGGACCTCGACCCTTGCACATGTGGCAAAGACCTCGCGGCGCGCCGTCTGATAGATATCCGTGACATCAACATCGCCATATTTGTCGGGTGAAACGCCGGCATAGGCCTTTGAAAATGCCGCCTGCATCACCAGATGACTGCCCCGCCACACCACCAGAGGGCTTGGCGTGGCCGCGTTTAGCGCCATGCCCAGAATAAACCCGTGCGGTTCACGCAGATGCCGCCGCTTGTCTGGACCCTCGGGCAGCAGACCGTCCATGTGGGCGGCATCGCGGGTCAGGCGGAACCGATGCGCGGCATCGGTGTCGCCCGCATCCTGGCGGGGATAGCCCGGATAGATGATCGACACTTGTGCCGCGTGCCATGTCGGTGCCATCGCAGCAAAGGGCATTGGCACACCGTCCACGGCCCCGTCCGCATCATTGGGCAAAACATCCACACCGACAAACCATGTGCCGCCGTGGCGCCGCGCGCTGCGATCAACCCCCTGCACCGCGCGATGTGCCGCTTGTGCCCATCGGGCGACCGCCGGATCAAACCCGAGGCGCTGATATCCTGCCGCTACCACCCAAGGGCCTTTCGCAGCATATTCAGCGCCACCAAGATCAAGAACACACCAAAGACGCGTTTAAGCGGTTTTGGATCCATCCGGTGTGCCAATGCCGCCCCCCACGGGGCCGTGATCATCGTCATTGCAATGACCAACCCGAAGGCAACCAGATTGACCGCCCCGATCGAATAGGGCGGTGCCACGGCCATATCGACCGTCAAAAACCCGATGACCGACGGCACGGCAATCATCACCCCAAAACCAGCCGCAGTGGCCACGGCCTTGTGGATCGGCACAGAATAGAGCGACATCGTGGGCACCCCGAACGACCCGCCGCCGATCCCCATCAGGACTGACAAGAACCCCAGAACGGGCGACAAGATCAGCCTTGCGAGCCCCTTTGGCATCGCGTCACCGACCCGCCAATGCGCCTTACCCAATGTCATATAAAGCCCGACAATGATTGCCAAAATCCCAAAGATCATCTGCAATGTGCCGGAGCGCAAAGACGCCGCGATAAAGAAGCCGATGACCGCGCCTGCCACAATGCCCGGGGCCCAACTGCGCAAAATATCCCAGTCTACGGCACCCTTTTTGTGATGCGCCAGAACAGACCGGACCGATGTGACGATGATCGTGGCCAGAGACGTGCCCAGCGACAGTTGCATCAACTGCGGACTGTCAAAGCCAAGCCCTTGAAACGCATAGAAAAACGCAGGCACCAGAATGATCCCCCCGCCCACGCCCAACAGCCCTGCCAAAACACCCGCAAAGGCCCCGATGCCCAAAAGCATGGCGCCCATGCCCAAGAGTAAACCCATGTCCATTATGCTGCGGCCTCCATGACATAGGACAATGCTTGGAGCACCGTGCGCTCGTCCGCCTCATCGCGGTGTGCGTTTTCCGACAGATACCGGCGCCACATCCTCGCGCCTGCGCGGCCCTGAAACAGCCCCAGCATATGGCGTGTAACTTGGTGCAACCGCCCCCCGGCCGCAATGTGATCCGCAATATATGGCAGCATCTCGTGCACGACCTCATGGGCTGTTCGCGCCAAACCGCC
This sequence comes from uncultured Rhodobacterales bacterium, assembly GCA_963976475.1. Classification (GTDB taxonomy): domain Bacteria; phylum Pseudomonadota; class Alphaproteobacteria; order Rhodobacterales; family Rhodobacteraceae; genus Yoonia. The sequence goes on along the minus strand of CAXBKX010000014.1, from coordinate 59,872 downwards.
ACCAAATATCAAACGGTCAGCATCCAGCAATACATGCGCAGGGCTGTGATAGGCGGCGCGACCGATCATCACGCCATCTAGCCCCGCCTCCAGAAACCGCAGTGCTTCGTCCAGCGTGGTCACGCCGCCGTTCACAGTTAGATGAAGATGCGGGAATAACCCCTTCATTTCATGCACTAAAAGGTAATCCAGCGGTGGCACATCCCGGTTTTCCTTGGGGGACAAACCCTGAAGCCACGCTTTTCGGGCATGAACCGTAAACCGGTCACAGCCCGCCGCGCTGACCCGCGCCAGAAAATCGGGCAGCACCTGTGCGGGGTCTTGATCGTCCACCCCGATGCGGCACTTGACGGTGACGGGCACATCCACGGCCGCGCGCATCGCGGCGACACAGTCGGCGACCAGTGCGGCGTTTTCCATCAAAATCGCGCCAAATGACCCTGATTGCACGCGGTCGGACGGGCATCCACAGTTCAGGTTTACCTCCGCATAGCCCCAATCAGCGGCAATTTTTGCGGCCTGCGCCAACTGCCTGGGATCAGAGCCGCCAAGTTGCAAAGCGACAGGATGTTCGACCTCGGAAAACCCCAATAACCGGTCGCGATCCCCGTGGATCACCGCGGGCGCTGTGACCATCTCGGTATAAAGCAGTGTATGCTGCGACATTTGCCGGTGAAAATAACGGCAATGGCGATCCGTCCAATCCATCATCGGAGCGACACTTAATCGGGCAGCCTTCTGCAGCGCGACCTTATCGGGTGTCGCAACGGGGCCGCCTTTTGGCTCAAGATTGATATGTTCAGACATTTTCAGCAGGTCCCCGATCGTCGCGCATTCCGCGCTAAGTCATATGGCAACTCTGGCGGGGCGTAAACGCGCCGTATCCGATTTACAATCGTCTGGCGCGCATTCCGCGTGACTATGAACTGCAAAACTGGTTTGGTATCGTTATCGCAGCAAGAGGAGACCACGGACAATGATGGACGCGAGCACCCTACAAACATTCGATCCCGCCACTGACGCAGATAGTTTTCGCGGCGCTTTGGGCACATTTGTCACCGGGGTCACCGTTGTGACCACCGACAGCCCCGACGGGCCGGTCGCCATTGTCGCCAATAGTTTCGCCAGCGTCTCGCTTGACCCGCCTCTGGTGCTATGGTCGCCTGCAAAATCATCCAAACGCTTTGCTTATTTTCACGGCTCCCGCAGGTTTGCAGTGCATGTGCTTGCGGCGGACCAACACGATATCTGCGCGGCCATCGTCAAGTCCAAAACCGCCATCAAAGACGTGCCGATGCATTTGTCGCATTGCGGGATGCCGATTATTGAGGGGGCGCTTGCGACTTTTGAATGCAACCTGGAGGCCACACATGATGCAGGCGACCATGCGGTCATCATCGGCAGGGTGACCAAGGCCCATCATCAAGGCGGGTTGCCATTGGTGTTCCATGCCGGAAAATACGGTGCTTTCAACGCAAACTAGCCCGCCAGCCCCAAGTGGGCCGCCTCCAGTCAAAGCCGCAAACAATATGGGCAAAGGGAGCCGCCTGCGCAGGGTTCACAAGTAGCGGTTTATCAAATTCTCCAAGCGCTCCTGACGCCCCGAACGTGGTTCTGGATTGATGCCATCGGCCCGCACCTTGGCGGCAATACTCTCCAGATCGGACCCCAAAAGCCCCTGACCCTGCGCCGTATCCCAGCCCGCATAGCGGGCATCCCGCGCGGCTTCCAGCTTGCCGTCTTCCAACATCGCAGCCGCCGCCTTCAAGCCCGCCGCACAGGCATCCATGCCGCCGACATGGGCCAAAATCAGGTCTTCGGCATCCAATGATTGGCGGCGCAACTTGGCATCAAAATTCGTGCCGCCTGTCTTGAACCCACCCGCACGCAACACCTCGTAAAACGCCAGCGCCATCTCTGGCACATTGTTGGGAAACTGGTCAGTGTCCCAGCCGGACTGATAATCATTGCGGTTCATATCGATCGAGCCGAAAATCCCCAATTCGCGCGCCAATGCCAATTCATGCTCAAACGAATGCCCCGCCAAAATCGCATGACCCTGTTCGATATTGACCTGCACCTCGCCCTCAAGTCCAAAATCTTTAAGGAACCCGTAAACCGTCGCCACATCAAAATCATACTGGTGTTTTGTCGGCTCTTGCGGCTTTGGCTCGATCAAAATCGCGCCCTTGAACCCGGTCTTGTGCTTATAATCGACGACCATCTGCAACATGGCGCCGGCTTGGCGACGCTCGCGGCCCATATCGGTGTTGAGCAGCGTCTCGTAACCCTCACGCCCGCCCCATAAAACATAATTCTCACCACCCAACGTCTTGGTCGCATCCATGCAGGTTTTGATCGTCGCCGCAGAAAACGCAAATACCTCTGGATCAGGGTTCGTGGCCGCGCCAGACATGAACCTGCGATGTGAGAACAGGTTTGCCGTGCCCCACAACAGCTTGACGCCAGTGGCCTCTTGCTTGTCAGCAAGGTAGTCGACCATTGTCTCCAAATTTCGCGTGTTCTCGGCAAAATCCGCCCCCTCGGGGCGCATATCAGCATCGTGAAAACAGTAATACGGCACGCCCAATATCTGGAACATCTCAAACGCCACATCGGCCTTCATTTTGGCCGCATCCATCGTGTCGCTGAACCAGGGCCGCTGGAAAGTTGCCCCACCAAACGGATCGCCCCCGGGCCAGGCAAACGAATGCCAATAGGCCGCCGCAAAACGCAGATGATCTTTCATCTTTTTGCCCATCACCACCTCTTCGGCGTCATAATGGCGGAATGCAAAATCGTTGTCGGATGCCGCGCCCTCAAATTTGATCTGCGGGATATCTTTGAAAAAATCAGTCATGTCAGGTCCTTAAGCGCGGCATAGCCCGCGCGATATCTTGCATGTGCATCGCGAAACGCACTGGTTAAACGTGTGTCGGGTTCAATCACCCGCGCGATTTTCGGTGTGGTCGCAACCTGCGCGCCCACGCCAGTTGCCGCCATAAGCCCCAAACGCGCCGCGCCGAATGCGCCGCCAAAATCGCCTGCCACAGGCAATTCCACCGGCATATCGAGCGCTGTGGCAATCGCGCGCACCCAATAGTCGGACCTGGTGCCACCGCCCACACCGATCAAGCGGTTGATCTGCGTGCCGGTCGATTTCAGCGCCTCGAAATTATCGACAAAGGCGTGGGTCACGCCCTCCAATACAGCCCGCGTCAAACCCGCGGTATCATCCCCGTGATCCAGATGCAGAAATGCAGCCCGCACCGACGCATCGTTGTGCGGCGTCCGCTCGCCGCCCAAGTAGGGCAAAAACAGCGCGCGACCGGGTGCTTGCAACGCCCCCAATGCCCCTGTCAATGCAGCTGCCTTTTGGCCAACCCGCGCGGCATACCAATTGAGCGCATCCGCCGCAGCCAAGATCACCCCCATCTGGTGCCATGTATCTGGCAAGGCATGACAAAACGTATGCACCGCAGACCCCGCATCAGGCTGATAGGCGTCCGAGGCCGCGAACAACACGCCTGAAGTGCCCAGCGACACAAACGCATCGCCCGCCTTGACCACGCCCACACCCACAGCGCTGGCCGCATTGTCACCGCCGCCGCCCGCTATCACCACACCACGGCGCAGCCCCCACCGGTTGGCCAGGTCATCGCGCAACACACCCGACACCTGCGACCCTTCCACCAATCGCGGCATCTGATCGCGGCTCAATCCGGTCTTGGTCAATAATGCGTCCGACCAGTCGCGCGCGCCGACATCCAGCCAGCTGGTGCCTGCCGCATCCGACATCTCGGCCACGGCATCTCCTGTCAGCCAATAGCGCAGGTAATCTTTGGGCAGTAACACCTTGGCAATGCGATCAAAAATCGCGGGCTCGTTCCGGCGCACCCAAGCCACCTTTGGCGCGGTAAAGCCCGGAAACACGATATTGCCGGTAATGCGGCGAAATGCCGGATCAGCATCCATTTCTGCGGCTTCATGCGCCGACCGTGTATCGTTCCACAGCATACAAGGGCGCAAAACCACCCCCGCCGCATCGACCAAGGTCGCGCCATGCATATGCCCCGAAAGACCGATCCCGCGCACCGCATCCAATGATGCTTGCGTGCCCAAATCCGCCATCACCGCCCCGGCCGCCACAAGCCAATCGGCGGGTGTTTGCTCGGACCACGCAGGATGCGGCCGCTGGACGGTTAACGGCGCCGAGGCCTCTGCCACAATCTGCTGTGCGTCGTCGATCAAAATGGCCTTCAGACCCGACGTGCCCAGATCAAGGCCGATATACATTCAGGCTGCTTTCTTGGGGTTCTTGCCCATGATGATCATCGACAGAATATCATCCTCGGTCACATCCTCGACGCGCTCGATACCGATCAACTGACCGTTTTTCATCACCGCCACGCGGTCGCAGAGTTCCATCATTTCGCGGGTATCGTGACTGATCAAAAAGATACCCAAGCCTTGATTTTTCAACTCTTTGATCAAATCGGCAACCATCTGCGTTTCATGCACGCCAAGGGCGGCTGTCGGCTCGTCCATGATCAGGATCTTGGCCTTGAAATACACCGCGCGCGCAATCGCCACCGACTGGCGTTGACCACCCGACAAGGCGCTTACGGGCTCTTTGATTTTCTTGAAATTCGGGTTCAAGCGGGCCATGATCTTGCGGGTTTCCGCCTCCATCGCGCCATCATCGACAAAGCCAAGCGGCGTCGTCAACTCGCGGCCCAAAAACAGGTTCGATGCCGCATCAAGATTATCTGCCAGCGCCAGCGTCTGGTAAATCGTCTCGATATTGTGGTCACGGCTGTCGCGCGGGGTGCGAATATCGGCCTTCTTGCCATCAATCCAGATCTCCCCGCTGTCTTTCTGGTAAGCCCCCGAAAGCATCTTGATCAGCGTCGATTTTCCTGCGCCGTTGTGGCCCAAAAGACCAACAACTTCACCGGGATACAGATCGAGGCTCACGCGGTCGACCGCCTTGATACCACCAAAGGAAATGGACAGTTCGCGAATGTCGACAAGAGGTGTTTGTGTCTTGTTCATGGCTCTATTCCTTACTTCGATTTGCTGCGGTAGCGGTTGTCGATAAACACCGCGAGGACAAGCACAGAGCCCACCACGATCTGCTGCATCGCACTGTCAAACCCGATCAGAACCATGCCGGTCTGCAACGACTGCATCACAAGTGCACCCAAAATCGCGCCGTAAATCGTGCCGACACCACCCGCAAGCGACGTGCCGCCAATCACGGCAGCTGCGATCACATAGAGCTCGTCCAATGTGCCCAGCGCATTGGTCGCCGACCCAAGCCGCGCCGAGGCCACAACCGCCGACAAACCGGCCAACATGCCCATCAGTGCAAAAATCTTCACGGTCATCCAGCGGGTATTGATCCCTGCCAATGCTGCCGCCTCGGGATTACCACCAATGGCAAACACATAGCGCCCGAACCTTGTGCGCGTCATCAGGATCGTCATCGCAATACCGACGCCGATCATGATCAGCACAGGGATGGCAAAGCCGTAGGAAATATCCAGCCCGCCCTCAGGCACCACGATTGCGTTCGCCGCCGCATATTGGTTTACGATACCCTTGGGCCAAGTATAGGCGTTTACCAACAAAACCGACCCGATCACGGCGCCACACCCAAGCACAGCCAAAACGCCCTCGGCCCAAACCGGACGCTGTGCAAACCCGTGATCCGCGCGGCGCTTGCGCGACGACACCAAAATCCACAGGATCGCCACAATGGCAAGTAGCCCGACAATCCAGCTACCAGTTGCCCCGACAGCCCCGTAAGGACCACCGCCCAACAGCGCGAATGTCGGATCAACAGGGGAAATCGTCTCGCCGCGGGCGACCAAAAATGCCACTCCGCGCCAGACCAGCAAACCGCCCAAGGTCACGATAAAGGCAGGGATGGTCAAATAGGCAATCAACCAGCCGTGAAACGCCCCGACCAGCGCGCCGACCAGAATGCCGGCAAGCACCGCAATAATCCAGATCAACGGATGCCCGAGCCCCAGATACTGCGGCAGGATATTAACCTGCAAAACGCCCATCACAATCGCCGCAAACCCAAGAATCGACCCCACCGACAGATCGATGTGGCGGGTGACAATCACCAGAACCATGCCCGTGGCCATAATTCCAATTGACGACGTTTGCACCGACAGGTTCCACAAGTTGCGCGGGGTCAGAAACGCGGCAAAGCCGTTTTTATAATAGCCTGTCAGGTGAAATCCGATCCAGATCAGCAAGAGCGCGCCGACCATGCCCAACAGGCGGGTGTCTATTTCAGTGGCGCGCAAAAACCGGGTCACCGGATTGGCGCTGGGTGTCTGAGTTGCGGGGCTTTGATCTGTATGTGTGTCGGTCATTGGGGCATCCCTCGGGTCAGCGGGCAACAAACCGATAGCGTAGCCTCACATTGGCGGCATTGCCAAGAAGCCCTTTTCACATCGGTATATGTGTAAATTCAAAGAATTGGCCGGCGCTCTTGCTGCGCCGGCCAAAGAAGGGCTTGGTCTTAGCAGCCTGGAACACCGTCCATCGCGCCTTCACAGACCTTTTCTTTCGAAATCTGGCCCGCGTCGATCACAACATTGATGTTGTCTTTGGTGATCGGTGTTGGCGACAGGAAGATCGCGTTCATTTCCACGCCGTTTGCACCACCCGACCATTTCACAGCGCCGTCGATTGCATCAAGTGCGGTGCCACCGGCCAAGGCCGCCGCGATATTGCCCGCAGCAGCACCCAGTTGACGCGCGTCTTTCCAGACAGACACTGTTTGTGTGCCGCGTGCCACGCGGTTCAAGGCGGCTTGATCACCGTCCTGGCCGCCAACCGGAACATCAAGGCCCTGTGCGGCAAGTGCCGCAATCGCACCACCAGCCATGCCATCGTTTTCTGCCAATACAGCATCAACCATGTTGTTGTTGGCAGTCAGAATTTGCTCCATGTTCTTTTGGGCATTGTCCGGCTTCCAACCATCGGTAAAGCTTTCGCCAACGATTTTGATGTCACCGGCTGCAACCGCGTCGCCGATCACTTCCATCATGCCTTCAAGCAAGAACAAGGCGTTAGGGTCGCCTTTATCGCCCTTGATGATCGCGTAGTTGCCTGTTGGCTGCTCTGCCATCACGGATTGCGCGATGATGGCCCCAACACCTTTGTTGTCAAACGTCAGGTAAAACGCGCGGCTGTCTTCGATCAGACGGTCATACCCCACAACAGGAATACCCTCGCCCGCGGCGGCATCAATCGCAGGACCAACAGCGTCTTTATCAACCGACAAAATGATCAAGGCATCAGCACCCTGTGCGATCAACGCCTCGACATCTGTCAGCTGCTTGGCCGCAGAGTTTTGCGCATCTGCCGAGATATATATATCGCCATTGGCTTCAATCGCTGCTTTCATCGCAGCCTCGTCAGTCTTCCAGCGTTCCTCTTGGAAGTTCGACCAGCTTACGCCCACGGTCAAACCATCCGCAATTGCAGCAGAGTTGAAACCAACAACCGCAATGGCGGCAGCAATAATAGATTTATGCATGTAATCCTCCCAGATATGCAGTTCCTACAGATGCAAGAACATGGGCCATAGGACCCGATGACGCAAGATTGCGCTATTTAATTCAGTTGTCAAAATAAAAATTCGCGCAAATAGCAAATTTTTTGCTTTTCACCCTATCGTGATGGCGAAAATTTGGGCAACCTAAAGCATACTGCAACAAGACAGCCCCCGCCCCAACCCTTTATTTCAGGCCTTGAATTATGTATGATGCCCAAGAGAATCAGGCCCAAATCGCCCCTATACCTGTCGGCTGTGGACCCGTTTTGCCTGTTTTGGGGCGCGATACCACAACGCTACGCCAGCAGGTCTTTGAGCATGTGCGCGCCGCTGGGCGTGCGGCACGCGCCGATATCACGCGAGCTTTGGGAATCAGTGCAGGCTCTACGACCGCCCTCACCGCAGATTTGATCAGCCGCGGGATGCTGCGCGAAGTTGACGGCCTGGCGCGCGAACAAGGACGTGGGCGGCCCCCCGTCGCCCTTGAAGTTGTGCCCGATTGCAAACATGTCATCGGCATCAAACTGTCGGATGAAACACATACCGCCGTTCTGACGGATCTGTCGGGCAATGTTTTGGCCGACGCCTCGCTTGCCACAGCCCAACCGCGCAAGGATGTGGACGTGATCCTTGACGAAATGGACGCGTTGATCACACAGCTTCTCTCGGCATCTGGCAAATCCATGGGCGAAATCAACGCCGTCGGGGTCGGGTTATCAGGGATTGTGGACCATATGACAGGCACGGTCGCCTGGTCGCCGCTGCTGACCGCCGCCGACACCGATCTGAAATCGGCCTTCTCGCAACGCCATAGCTGCCCGCTCTACGTCGACAATGATGCAAATATGCTGACCTTGGCAGAGCTGTGGTTTGGCGCCGGGCGCGAGTTGTCAAACTTTGCCGTGGTCACAATCGAACATGGCGTGGGGATGGGATTGGTGCTCGACAACCGGCTCTTTCGGGGGTCTCGGGGGATGGGGCTGGAATTGGGCCATACCAAGGTGCAACTCGACGGCGCGCTATGCAGATGCGGACAACGCGGATGCCTTGAGGCTTATTTGGCCGATTACGCCTTGGCGCGTGAAGCCGGCACCGCGCTGGACCGTGGGCCCCGCAACTTGCAAAGCCCCAACGCCATGCTCGAGATGCTTTACGCGCAGGCAAAAGCAGGTAATAAATCCGCCAGCACCATCTTTCAGCGTGCAGGGCGCTATCTGTCGGTGGCTTTGTCCAACGTGGTGCAACTGTTTGACCCCGAACTGATTATCCTGTCAGGTGGGCGAATGCGCTATGACTACCTTTATGCGGACTCCGTCATGACCGAAATGCAACGACTTACCCTGTCGGACGGGCGGCCACCCTGCCCCGTCGAAATCCACGGCTGGGGCGATATGGTCTGGGCGCGTGGCGCAACAGCCCTTGCACTTGCCGCTGTCACCGACGCCGCATTAAACGATACCCGCCCATGATCCGCGCCGGTATTCTTTGCTTGATAGCAAACCCTCTGTATGCGGCACCGCTGTTTGAAGACCGCAGCCTCGCACTTGGCGACCACCGCTATACCGGCGGGTGGGAACATTTTGTCGGTGGCGGTGTCAGCGTCTTTGATTGTAACGGCGACGACTTGCCCGACATTTTTGCCGCCGGCGGCGAAAGCCCCGCAACCCTTTGGCAAAACGCAGGCGATTTTGAATTCGACACCGTGGACCTGGCCCCGCTGACAGAGGTCACGGGCAGCTATCCGTTGGACATCAACGGCGACGATATCCTTGATCTGTTTGTCATGCGTGTCGGTGCAAATATCGTCTTGCAAGGGCGTGGTGATTGCAGCTTTGTCGATGCGACCTCTGATTGGGGTATTCCGGCAGGCGACGCCTGGACCACCAGTTTTTCGGCGTGGTGGGAAGGCGACAGACCAACGATGGCTGTCGGCAATTATGTTGACCGGGACGATCCCGACGGTCCCTTTGGCGCCTGTGATGATAACAGCATCCTTTCGCCACTGGCAAAAGGCTACAAGGAAACCGCCCTGGTTCCGGGCTATTGCGCCCTGTCCATGTTGGCTTCTATTGACGCATCGGGGCGGCACCGGTTGCGGATTTCAAATGACCGGCACTACTATCCTCGCGGCGGGTCAGAACAGATGTGGGACACGCAGCAGCAGCGCTTTCTCACCGAGGCCGATGGCTGGCCGCGGCTTTCGGTCTGGGGCATGGGCATTGCATCGCGCGACATCACCGGCGACGGGCGCGACGACATTGTGCTGACCTCGATGGGCGATCAGTTGATGCAAATCGCCCAAAGCGATGGCACTTATAAAGCCGCCCCCTATTCCATCGGCACCTATGCCCAACGCCCGCATACCGGCGATGATGGCCGGCCTTCAACAGGCTGGCACGCCGAATTTGCAGATGTGAACAACGACAGCCGCCCCGACCTATTCATCGCAAAAGGCAACGTGGACCAGATGCCGGGGCTCGCGATGGCCGACCCCAATAACCTGTTGATGCAAAACGCGGACGGCACGTTCTCGGAGGCCGCCAGCGCCGCGGGCGTCGCGACAACCGAGCGGTCACGAGGCGCGGCACTGGCCGATTTTGACGGCGACGGCAGGCTTGATCTGGTGGTGGTCAACAGGCGTGCGCCCATCGAGCTTTACCGCAATATAACACCTGATACCGGCAACTGGATCGCAATCGACCTGCGCAGCCCGGCGCCCAACACACGTGCAATCGGCGCGGTGCTAACCGTGAACGGTCAAGCCCGACAGGTTACCGTGGGTGGTGGCCATGCAGGCGGCCAGTCCGGGCCGCTGCATTTCGGGCTTGGAGACTCCACGACTGCGGATGTCGCCATCACATGGCCCGACGGCACCGTCACACAAATAAACGGCCTTGCTGCGGATGCGCGTTATACGCTGCGGTCCGACATGTAAGCGGCTGTTATGCCCGTGCATATTTTTACTCTGAAGAAGGCACAGGCAATCCGCTTGGCACCGTCTCGGGCACCCCAAGCCGCCCGTTCAGCGCAACGGGATCACTCAAGGTTCCCAAGAACGCGACAAGCGCCGCGATCTGCGCCTGATCGAGCTTAACCGCAGCTGTCGTGACCGCCGCTGCGATGGGTGCAAAGTCCTCTGTCAGATCATCAACATCCATTGCAGGCAAGATCGCTTGGCCAATGTCATAACGCGCCAACCCCGCCACAGGGTCCGCATGATCCGCCAAAAACGTGGCGAGATCTTTTTGCGCGCCCGCGTGCCCATAGGGGCCGGTTTCAAGCACGTTGCGCAATGACGGCGTGCGGAACGCGTATAGATCCTCGGCCCGCCCCGTCACCCTGAACCGCCCCTCGTCGCGCGCATTGGTCTCGAACGCCGCAGCCTTGCCCGGCCCGATTTGCGGCGCGCCCATTGCGTAAAAATTCTGATCCGTCAGAAACGGGCCGCTATGGCAGGCAGCACAGCCCGCCGCGCCATAAAACAATTCCAGTCCTGCGGCCGCAGGCCCTTCCAACCTGGCCTGTCCGCGCAAAACCTCGTCGAAAAGCGACGTATCAGACCGCCATTCCCATGCCATAAAGGCAGCAAGCGCATTGGCGATATCGGTAAATCCGATCTCGGGGCGGTCAGGATAGACCTTTGCAAAACGATCCGCATAGGCGGGCACCGCTGCGACACGTTTGGCGATAATATCCCATGCGCCACCCGGCCCCGTCAGCAGCCCTTGGCGCACGGCCTTTGAGACATCGTTTTCGGCATAATGCCCCGCCATCTCATCAGGGCTAAGCACAGGAAACATCGTCTGCGCGGACAACAGCGAGGCAAATCCAGCCACCATATCGTCGGCAAGCGGGGTGCGGATTCCACCGGGCCGATTTGCATCAACCTCGATCCGGCCATCATGAAACAGACGTGTAAATTCCGACGCCCCAAGGTTGAAAAGCGCAGGCGAGTTGCGTGGGACGCGGGCCTCGGGCAGGTTTTCAGGGTCGATCACCCGGCTTGTGCCCAACCCTATGCCCCCGTCCCCAATACCCAGCGACAGCCCGTCACTGGTGCCAAACGCCGGGTTATGACATGTGGCACAGGCCACGTTTAGATTGCCCGACAAGATCGGGTCGTAAAATAAATCCCGCCCCAAAACAGCCTCTTGCTTCACAATCGGGGGGTAATCGGCGTCCGTCACGGGAGCCGGCAATTCAGCCAGTGCAGGCTGCGCAATTAGGGCAAGAAGCAGAGTTGAATAACGCATATCCGCACCATGACCCAAACCGGTGCACGGCACAACATGGATGAACCATCTCGGGTCCGTGGACATGAAAATCGCAGCGTAAAAAACGGGCCACTCAAGCGGCTGCGTTTACCCGCTACGCAAAGCAGACCTTTTTCATCCCCTGAAGCTCGAAGACTCCAATATCTGCAAAAGCTCCTGCTGCGTGAGTGAAAAAGGGGTCCCCTTCATTGATGATGTGCCCTGAGAAACCTCGGCAACATGAGGATAGTCTGCCAATGTAAGCCCCATGGTTTCAAGGTCGCGCAGCCCCATTTCCTTGGACCAGCGACGCAGCCCGGAGAGGCCGTCGCCTTTGTTCTCCTGCGCAAAATGGCTGTCGATCTGGCCCAGCACCCACTGGAGACGCGTATCAATGTCGGTGCCACTCTTTGCTTTGCGCGCATGAGATTCCAAAACCGACGGAAGCAAAACGCCACAGATTTCGCCGTGCGGCGCATGGGTCAGGCCGCCAATCACACCCGCAAATCCGTGCACAGCCCCCAGTCCCGCGTTTGCCAAAGCCAGACCGCCACATGTGCTGACCCATGCCATGCTGTCCCATGCGTCGGGTGCATCATGTTCGACCAGATCCCGTATGACACGCAGGCCCGTTGCAATCGCGGCGTGACACAATGCGTCTGTGATCGGATTGGCTTTTGACGACAAATAAGGCTCGATCACCTGTGTGACGGCGTCCAGACCTGCCGTAAGGGCAACCCGTTTTGGGGCGCCTTGCATAAGGCCGGGGTCAACAATGGCGATTTGCGGTATCATACGCGGATCGCGAAGGCTGACTTTGAGACCATGTGCGGGCACCGAAATGACGGCGTTCTTTGTGACCTCTGCGCCTGTGCCTGCGGTGGTGGGCAGCGCAATCATCGGAACTGGTGGCGCGTCCAATGGGCGACCGTCGCCCACGACTTCAAGATAGGCCAAAGGTTTGCCTCGGCATGGGATAAGTGCCGCCAGCGCCTTGCCAAAGTCGATAACCGATCCGCCGCCAAGCGCGATTACCACATCAGGGCGACGCCCATTGAACTGGACCAGTGCGCGTTCGATATCAGCCAAGGACGGTTCATTTTCACAGCCAATCGCCTGTGTCACCAACCCTGCATCCCGACACTGTGAGACCAACCACGCAGCCCTTTGGGCGTTGGCGCCATGGACCAATAGAACGTTATCGCCAAATCCTTTGGCGAGGCTTGCAACCTGTTGGCTTTGGCCGCGCCCAAAGTGAATGGCCTGGGGGGTGAAAAATGAAAACATGTCTCTTGTTCCTTATGATGCCCACGCCGTGAGTGCTTCAAAAGTGCAGTGTTGCCTGCACGGCCCGTTTCCAAGAGGCATATTTTTCCTGACGTTGGGTGTCGTCCATATCTGGGACAAATTGCGTTTCGCGGACCCATTGGGCGGCAAATGCCTCCTGATCGGGATACACGCCGACATACATCCCTGCCAGCCAAGCCACACCCAGTGCGGTTGTTTCGTGGTTGACAGGCCGGTCCACGGGAGCGCCGATAATATCGGCCAAAAACTGCATCGCCCAATCACTGGCGGACATGCCGCCGTCAACCCGCAACGTTGGCTGCACGCCCGTCGCTTGCCAATCCATGGACATCGCCTCGAGCAGGTCACGGGTTTGATAACCGACGCTTTCAAGTGCGGCTTTGGCCATCTCTGCGGGGCCGGATGCGCGCGTCAGGCCAAAGGCGGCTCCGCGACATTCAGCGTTCCAATAAGGTGCACCCAGCCCCACAAAGGCGGGCACCAGCACGACGTTTTGGTGCGGGTCGGCCTGTGCGGCCAAGGCGTGCGTTTCAGATGCGTCAGTGATGATTTGCAATCCGTCGCGCAGCCATTGCACAACGGCACCTGCGACAAAGATCGAGCCTTCAAGCGCATATGTTGGCTTGCCGTTCAATTGATAGGCAATTGTGGTCAGCAACCTGTTTTGCGACACAACGGGGGTCTCGCCTGTGTTCAAAAGCGCAAAACAACCGGTTCCGTAAGTTGATTTCATCATACCTGGTTGAAAGCAGGCCTGCCCCACAGTGGCGGCTTGTTGATCGCCCGCGACCCCGCAAATCGGGATCTCATGACCAAATAGGTCTGGCTGTGTCGCGCCAAAGTCGGCGGCACAGTCTTTGACCTGCGGCAGCATTTGCATGGGAATATCCAGCAGGTCACAGATCGTCCGGCTCCAACGCCCTTTGCGAATATCATACAGCATTGTGCGCGCGGCATTTGTGGCGTCGGTCGCATGAACCGCACCGCCGGTGAGCTTCCAAATCAGGAAACAATCAACGGTGCCAAACAACAACTCGCCATTGATCGCGCGGGCGCGGGCACCGTCCACGTGGTCAAGAATCCACTTGAGCTTGGTGCTGGAAAAATACGGGTCGATCAAAAGTCCCGTGCGCTGTGTGATCATGGGCTCATGGCCTGCGTCGCGCAAATTGCGACATAGATCTGCCGTGCGCCGGTCTTGCCAGACGATTGCATTGTGAATGGGCTCGCCGGTCTGTTTGTCCCAGACAATCACCGTTTCACGCTGATTTGTTATGCCAATCGCGGCGATCTGCGCGGCTGAAACATCCACATTTTCAAGCGTCTTGCGACAGGTCGCAAGGGTTGTCGCCCAAAGGTCCAGAGGATCATGCTCGACCCAACCCGATTGCGGGAAATGCTGTGTGAATTCTCTTTGATCACGCGCGACCGCTGCCATCGTGCGGTCAAACAAGATCGCACGCGTGGATGTCGTGCCTTGATCAATTGCGAGGATATAGGTCATATAACGGGCCCACTGCGTTTGGGTGCAAAATACGGCGGTTGACTTGGATCTTCGTCATATTGCGCCGTGATCGACGGGGTATCCGGGGCCACCAAGGCAGCCCCGGACCATCAGCCTACTGCCAAGATTTGATCAGCTCGTCATAAGCGATCGTCTCTGGCGTTGGGTCTTCGTTTTCCAGCTTCGCTTTTGGCGAACCAGGCTGCTCCAGCCAGTAGGATGGATCCCGCTCTTCGTTCATCAAAGGACCGAACTCACCCTGAACGCCGGAACGCTCCAGACGGATCATGACTGATTCCTGATCCGCGCAGAGCGCATCGAGTGCTTCTTGAGGTGTTTTCGCACCGGACATTGCGTCGCCGATGTTCTGCCACCACAGTTGCGCCAGCTTTGGATAGTCAGGAACGTTGGTGCCGGTTGGCGACCACTGAACCCGTGCCGGAGAGCGATAGAATTCAACCAGACCACCCAAACGCGGTGCGCGCTCGGTAAAGCTTTTATCTTGGATCGTTGATTCACGAATGAATGTCAGACCAACATGGCTTTTCTTCACGTCAACAGTCTTGGATGTGACAAACTGGGCGTATAGCCAAGCCGCTTGCGCACGATCAACCGGCGTCGAATTCAGAATGGTCCAAGCTCCGGCATCCTGATAGCCGATCTTTGTGCCTTCGGACCAATATGCACCGTGTGGCGAAGGAGCCATGCGCCACTTTGGCGTGCCATCTTCGTTCATGACCGGCAGACCAGGCTCGACCGATGCTGCGGTAAACGCGGTATACCAGAACATCTGTTGGGCAACGTTACCCTGTGCAGGAACTGGCCCCGCCTCGGAGAAAGTCATACCAGCAGCGGCAGGCGGTGAGTACTTTTGCAGCCAGTCGATCGCTTTGGTCACAGCATAGACGGCTGCTGGACCGTTGGTTGCGCCACCGCGGGCCACACAGGACCCCACAGGCTGCGAGTTCTCGTTGACGCGGATACCCCATTCGTCAACCGGCAGGCCGTTGGGCTCACCCTTGTCGCCAGCCCCAGCCATGGACAGCCACGCATCAGTATAGCGCCAACCCAAAGACGGGTCTTTCTTGCCGTAGTCCATATTGCCAAAGACATCGCCCTCGACGCCAAGACGCGACAGGTCGCGACCGGTAAAGAATTCCGCGATGTCTTCATAGGCGGACCAATTCACCGGAACACCCAGATCATAACCAAACTTCGCTTTGAAGTCGGCTTTGTTCTGCTCGTCGTTGAACCAATCATATCTGAACCAGTAAAGGTTCGCGAACTGCTGGTCGGGCAACTGATAGATTTTACCATCTGGACCTGTGGTAAACGAAAGGCCGATAAAGTCTGCCAGGTCAAGGCCAGGGTTGGTCACGGCAGCGCCTTCACCGGCCATCCAGTCGGTCAAGTTGCGGGCAGATTGGTAACGCCAATGCGTCCCGATCAGATCGGAATCGTTCACATAGGCGTCATAGATGTTTTCGCCCGACTGCATTTGTGTTTGCAGCTTTTCAACAACATCGCCTTCGCCGATCAGGTCATGGGTGACCTTGATACCCGTGATCGCCTCGAACGCCGGGGCCAGCACGGTGGACTCGTAAATATGAGTCGCGAGCGTTTCAGACGCCACGTTGATCGACATGCCCGCATAGGGCTGTGCTGCGTCGATAAACCATTGCAGTTCGGCTTCCTGTTCGGCCCTTGTCAGGGTCGAAAGGTCGCCGATTTCGCTATCAAGAAAAGCCTTGGCGGCCTCGATATCTGCGAAGGCGGGTAAGGCAAGCATACAGGTTACAATGCTTAGCGCAGTCGTTCCTCTAAGTCGCAAGTTCATTTTTGTTCCTCCCTAAAAATAGAACATTCAAAATGGTTCAGATCTTGCAAACAGAACCATTCCATTCAGTCGTCATCTAAACCCAGCGGAAAACCGCAATGGCGTAAATGAGACTTACGATCAGTGCCCCCCACTGGGGCGCACTGAGCAGTCCAAGCCAAGCCAGATTGATAAAGGCCGAGCCCAAGAGCGTGATGAACAATCTGTCACCACGGGTCGTTTCGATCCGCAGGGCGCCAACGCGCGGCACCTCGGGATATTTGATCGCAAGGATTGTAAAGGTAATCAGTATGAGCGCGATAATTCCGAAGAAAACGGCTGTTGGCCAGGTCCATGCCATCCATTCCATGTCAATCTCTCCCTAAACGCGGCCCAGGGCAAAGCCCTTGGCGATGTAGTTGCGGACAAAATAAATCACCAAGGCCCCCGGCAGGATCGTGAGCACCCCGGCCGCCGCCAGAACCCCCCAGTCGATACCGGCCGCACCGATTGTGCGGGTCATCGTGGCGGCAATCGGTTTGGCATTCACACTGGTCAAGGTGCGGCTCAGCAGCAGTTCGACCCAACTGAACATGAACAGGAAAAATGCCGTGACACCAATCCCGGAGGCAACGAGCGGCGTGAAAATACGAATAAAGAACCGCGGGAACGAATAGCCATCGATATAAGCCGTCTCGTCGATTTCCTTGGGCACGCCGCGCATGAACCCTTCAAGGATCCACACCGCCAAAGGCACGTTGAACAAAGCATGTGCCAAGGCAACGGCGATATTTGTGTCGAACAATCCGATCGAGCTGTAAAGCTGAAAGAACGGCAGCGCGAACACTGCGGGCGGCGCCATCCTGTTGGTCAAAAGCCAGAAGAACAGATGCTTGTCGCCAAGGAACGTGTATCGGCTGAATGCATAGGCCGCAGGCAATGCAACGACCAGCGAGATCACCATATTCATGACCACATATGTCATTGAATTGACATACCCCATATACCAGGACGGGTCCGTGAGGATCGTCAGATAATTGTCAAACGTCAGATCGCGTGGCCACAGGGTAAAACTGCTCAAAATCTCTGTATTGGTCTTGAGACTCATCATCAGCAACCAGTAGATCGGCAGTAAAAGAAACAGCAGATACAGGCCCATGATGATCGCGTTGCCCTTCACTTTGGGCAAGGCGGCCAGCCGCGTTTTTGTGGCGGAATGTGTAACATCAGACATTAGTGACCATCCCTTTTGTCGAGGTTCGTCATGACGGTGTAAAAGACGTATGAGACAAGCAAGATCACGAGGTAATACATGATCGAGAACGCCGCCGCCGGTCCCAGGTCGAACTGCCCCAGCGCCATCTTGACCAGATCAATCGACAAGAACGTCGTCGCGTTGCCCGGACCGCCACCCGTCACGACAAAGGGTTCGGTGTAGATCATGAAACTGTCCATAAAGCGCAGCAGGATCGCAATCATCAAAACCCCCATGATCTTGGGCAGCTCGATAAAGCGGAACACTTTCCAGCGGCCGGCCTGATCAATTTTGGCCGCTTGATAATACGCATCTGGGATCGATTGCAGGCCTGCGTAGGCCAAAAGCGCCACGAGCGAGGTCCAGTGCCAGACATCCATCACGATCACGGTCGCCCAAGCGGCATAAACGTCTTGGGTGTAGTTATAATCTATCCCTATTGCGGCGAGCGTATAGCCAAGCAGGCCAATATCCACGCGGCCGAAAACCTGCCAAATGGTCCCCACGACGTTCCACGGGATAAGCAGCGGAAGCGACATCAAAACCAGACAGAACGAGGCCCAGAACCCGCCTTTTGGCATGTTGAGCGCGATCAGAATACCAAGCGGAATTTCAATGGCCAAAATGATGGCAGAGAATGATATCTGACGGCCCAAAGCAGACCACATGCGCTCTGACGCCATCATTTCCTTGAACCAGTCTAAGCCAGCCCAGAAAAACTGGTTGTTTCCAAACGTATCCTGAACCGAATAATTCACGACTGTCATCAGCGGAATAACCGCCGAGAACGCAACGAGCAAAAGCACCGGAAGAATGAGAAACCAAGCCTTTTGGTTGACGGTCTTATTCATGGCGCGTTCCTTTCGACGGTGTGTATGGCATGCGGTTGGATATCAGGGTCATCTCACACCGCCTCTGGCGCGACACGCCAGCTATCTGCGTAGACATTGATACCGGCGGGGTCGAAAACCACGCGGTTCATATCGGGCGAAATATGTGCCCCTTCGGCGGCGATGACATTGATTTCGGTGCCATGAAAATCAGTCCTGACAATCTTGTGTCGCCCAACATCCTCAATCCGCTTGATGGTCACAGCAAGGCCTGTGTCTCCGGCGTGAAGTGACGTGAATTCAGGGCGCACCCCAAGTTCAACTTTTCCCGTTGGCGTTCCGAATGCCTTGCCCAGTGAAATCTGCGTGCCGGCAAGCACGGCGGTATCGCCGGTGACTTTTGCATCCAATACATTCATGCCGGGCGAACCAATGAAATAGCCCACAAACGTGTGTTCCGGTGTCTCGAACAATTGCTGCGGGGTGCCCATTTGCACAACGCGGCCATCATACATGACAACCACTTTATCGGCGAATGTCAGCGCTTCGGTTTGGTCATGGGTCACATAAATCATCGTGTGACCGAATTCATGGTGCAGGGATTTCAACTGCGTGCGCAATTCCCATTTCATATGGGGATCAATCACCGTCAGCGGTTCATCGAATAGCAGCGCATTTACATCTTCACGCACCATGCCACGGCCCAGCGAAATCTTTTGTTTAGCATCGGCGGTCAGGCCACGGGCTTTGCGATTGAGCGTGTCTTCCATGCCGATCATCTGTGCAATCTGTTGCACACGCTCGTGCACATAGGTCGGATCGGCACCCCGGTTTTTCAGCGGAAACGCCAGATTTTCACGCACCGTCATCGTATCGTAGACAACCGGAAACTGGAAAACCTGCGCAATATTTCGCTGCGTGGTTGGCGCCATCGTGACGTCACGGTCGTTGAACAGGATGCGGCCCTGACTTGGATGCAGCAGGCCGGAAATGATGTTTAAAAGCGTTGATTTCCCGCAACCCGACGCGCCCAACAAAGCATAGGCTTCGCCGTCGGCCCAGTCGTGGTTCAATTCCTTGAGCGCAAAGTCATCTTCATGTTGGGGCTTTGGCTTGTAGGAATGTGCCAGATTTTCGAGGGTTATTTTTGCCATGATCTCACTGCCTCATGCTGCGCTTGCATAAGAAGCCGGCGCGACCGAAGCGCCGTCTTGTGCAAAGATGTAAATGTGGCGGGGATCAAGATAGACATTCAGCGCAGCACCAATTTCAAGATTTTTCACGCCGTGCAGAAGGCCAACCCAGTTTTCTCCGTGGTGATCCAAATGGATAAATGTCTCCGATCCGGTGATCTCGGTGACCTGTAATGTCGCGGTGAATTCCAACGCATCGGGGCTGTGCTTCTCCAGCGCCAGATGGTTTGGGCGGAAACCGGTCATATAGTCGCCGTCAGGCACGCTTGCGAATGCACCCGAAACGGCGGCTTGGCCGTCACCAAAAATTAACCGGTCAGCAGATTTCCGGACATTCAAAAAGTTCATTGGCGGATCCGAAAAAACCCGCGCCGTTGTCGCATTGATGGGTTGTCTGTAGACGATGGGTGTTTTGTCGAATTGGGTAATTCTGCCTTCCCACATCGCGGCTGTGTTGCCCCCCAACAGCAGTGCCTCTTCGGGTTCCGTGGTGGCGTAAACAAAGATCGAGCCGGCTTCTTCAAAAATCTTGGGGATTTCGGCGCGCAATTCTTCGCGCAGCTTGTAATCAAGGTTTGCCAACGGTTCGTCCAACAGCACCAGTCCGGCGTCTTTGACAAGGGCACGCGCAAGGGCACAACGTTGTTGTTGGCCCCCCGACAGTTCCAGCGGTTTGCGATCAAGAAACTGCGTCAGCTTCATCAGGTCAGCGGCTTTTTTAACCGCTGTGTCGATTTGCGTGGCCGACTGCTTGAGCAACCGCATCGGGCTGGCAATATTTTCATAGACCGTCATCGACGGGTAGTTGATGAACTGCTGATACACCATGGCAACGCCGCGATCTTGCACCCGCAGTCCCGTGACGTCGCGCCCGTCCCAGATGATTTTGCCGGTATTGGGCACATCAAGGCCAGCCATCAGGCGCATCAACGACGTCTTGCCCGACGATGTGGAGCCAAGTAAAACGTTCATCGTTCCGGTCTGAAGCTCCAGATCGGTCGGGTGAATATGTGTCTGGCCGTTCACGACCTTGGACACGCCCTTTAGCAAAAGTGACATTTCGCTCTCTCCCCTTGCAGCCTAAACTGCATCTTGTTGATCTGAATGCGCAAATTCGCGCGCCATCCATGTATCAAGCAATTCAATTTCCCGCAGCGACAACCTCAGACCCAGCTTTGACCTGCGCCAAACGATGTCTTCGGCGCAGCGCGCGTATTCTTTTCGGACCAACCATGATACTTCCCGTGCGGTCAGATTGGACCCGAAATTCTCACCCAGATCCGCGGCGGTTTTGGCATCGCCAAGAACCTCGACCGTTTCGGTTCCATATGCTTTGATCAGCCGCATGGCCCAGCGCGCGGACAAAAACGGATACGCCTTTTGCACCCGCGCATTCAACGCCGCGACCCCGTCAACCGGAAAATCGCCGCCCGGCAATGCGACGCCCGCTGTCCATGGCTTTGCCAGATTTGGGAAATGCGGTCTGATTTTCTCCATCGCAGTTTCCGCAAGCCTGCGGTAGGTCGTGATTTTGCCGCCAAAGACGTTCAGGATGGGCGCCCCCGCCGAGGTGTCGACCTTCAGGACGTAGTCGCGCGTCGCTGCGGTGGCTGAACTGGCACCATCATTGTAAAGCGGACGCACCCCCGAGTAAGTCCAAACAATATCCTGTGTGGTTATGGTTTTTTTCAGATAGTGCGAGGCAAACTTCACAAGGTATTCTTGCTCTTGCGGCGTGCAAACCGGCTTGGCGTTTATGTCATCGTGATCTGCGTCCGTCGTCCCGATCAGCGTAAAATTCGTCTCATAGGGGATCGTAAAAATGATCCGGCCATCTTCGCCCTGGAAGAAGTAGCACTTGTCGTGGTCGTAAAGTTTACGCGTGACGATATGGCTGCCACGCACAAGGCGGACGCCTTCGGTCGTATTAATCCGGACCGTGTTGCGGATAATATCCTCGACCCACGGGCCACCCGCGTTGACCAACACACGCGCATGGATCAGTCTGCGGTTTTTGCTGCCTTTGTCCTCAACAACAACCTGCCAAATACCGTCAACCTGTTCGGCCGACACAACTTTTGTCCGCACGTTGATCCGTGCGCCCCGCGCTTGGGCGTCGCGCGCATTCAGGACGACAAGGCGGCTGTCCTCGATCCAGCAGTCAGAATATTCATAGGCTTTCTCAAAGCGGTCTTGCAGCGGTGCGCCTTCGGGCGTTCCCGCCAGCGATATAGATGTCGTCCCTTTCAGGATTTTGCGACCGCCCAGATTATCATACATCAACAGGCCAAGCCGAATAAGCCACGCAGGACGGCGTCCCCGCATCCACGGCATCACGACATCCAGCACCTTTGACGTCGGCGTGTCGCTCTCAAATCGCATGTCTTTGTGGTAGGGCAGCACAAAGCGCATCGGCCAGGATATGTGCGGCATCGCCCTCAACAGTGTCTCGCGTTCAATCAGCGCCTCGCGAACCAGACGGACTTCCCAATATTCAAGATACCGCAAGCCGCCGTGAAATAGCTTGGTAGATGCAGAAGATGTTGCCGAGGCCAGATCATTCATCTCGGCCAGCTCGACGCTCAGGCCACGACCCGCCGCATCACGGGCAATACCGCATCCGTTGATGCCACCCCCAATGATAAACAGGTCTACGGTATCTTGATGATTGCGCTGATCCATGGACACCTCCCCGTGGCCTTTTTGCGGCGCGGCCTCCCAGCTTGCGTCTGTCCGAAGGGTAACTTTAATGTGTGTAGAAAATCAAGAAAGAATGTTCGTTATTGTTCGTTTTTATGTATCATACTGAAATCTGACGATTTTAAGCGCGATTTTGTTCTTTTTGAGATTTCTAGATCAGATATCAAACGAATCGATATCTTGACGTCTGGTCAGGAGATTGATTGTAATTTAACACAAAGCGGGATATCGCGCTTGCTTTGGGTCGCGCGAAACCGCGCGTCGAGAGGAATGCAATGGTTTCAAACTTCAGGCAGCGAGAAATACTCGAACTGGCGCGCAAAGACGGAAAGGTCACTGTAGACGACCTCGCAAACCAATACGATGTCACCGTGCAAACCATCCGACGGGATCTGGCCGATCTGGCTGAAAGCGGCCGGCTTGAGCGTGTGCACGGCGGGGCTGTCGTTCCGTCAGGCGTGGTGAATATCGTCTATGAAGAACGCCGCCGCCTGAATGAGGAAGGTAAGAAAGCCATTGCACAGGCCTGCGCACTGTCAATCCCCGATGGCGCATCCGTATTTATGAACATCGGAACCAGCACCGAGGCCGTCGCAAAAGAATTGCTTGATCACGAAAACATGCTTGTTGTGACCAACAACCTAAATATTGCGAATATCCTGACTGCCAACAAAAGCTGCGAAATCATTCTTGCGGGCGGCGTTTTGCGCCGCATTGACGGCGGATTGGTCGGCGGATTGACCGCCGAAATGGTGCAACAGTTTAAA
The DNA here is from genome assembly GCA_963976475.1 of uncultured Rhodobacterales bacterium. Taxonomy (GTDB): domain Bacteria; phylum Pseudomonadota; class Alphaproteobacteria; order Rhodobacterales; family Rhodobacteraceae; genus Yoonia. Next base: position 36,664 of record CAXBKX010000014.1, on the reverse strand, counting down.
TTCGACTTTTCGATCCTCGGGTGCTCGGCAATAGATGCCGACGGGGATCTTCTGGATTTTGACGGGCAAGAAGTCATGGTCAGCCAGACGGCCATTCAGCGGTCGCGCAAAGTGATGGTCGTTGCAGATCACCTTAAATTCAATCGCAAAGCGCCATTGAAAATCTGCTCGCTTTGCGATGTTGAAGTTCTGTTTACAGATGGCGCATTGCCAAAGCCGCTGTTGGGCAATTGCAAAAGCTGGGGAACCCACGTCGTGACAGCCTAAAGACAGAGCAAGCCGCCCCATGTCCCATTATGAAGTCACAGCGCCCCGAAATGCAGCCACATTGTTGGTGCGATACCACCGGCGCGGCAGCACTTCAAAGCCCTCTGCGGTATCGGAGCGTTTGACAATCTGGACGGTCCATCGGCCGAGGGCTTTCAACGCGTGTGGCGCTTGCGGCCTTTGATCCGTTTACCTGCATCGTAGCCTCTAACGCCACCACTTTCAGTGGTTTTGCGCTCTGGCGATCTATGATCCCGGCTGTTGGCTGGGCCTTACGGCCCTCGGCCGGACGCGCGGCGGCAACAAGCTTGCGGTTCATTTCATCCAGCAAGCCATCAACGCGCCACGCGTAAAAATAACTCCGCACCGTCAAAACCGGCGGGAAGTCGTTGGGCAACGGCCTGTTCAAAGCTGAAGTCATTCACAGACGTCGCCGATGGCGCAGCTTTCAAGCCGTCAAATATGCCACCCTCGAACCGGTCGACTGGTTTAACAATCGCCGCCTGCTAAGGCAGACGCAAACTTCTATGCTGTTATGGAAAGATCAGATATGGCCGCGTGGCCAAGGCAAATCAGCCTCCGGCAAACAAGGCGCGGTTCATATGTCATGGCAAACCGTCATGGAATTGGTTGCAAATGTGACGGCACAGCAAGCGTCTCTCACCCGGTGGGAGCCGGATGAGAGGTCAAAATCAGACGCGTAGGCCGGTTTCGAGATCAAAGTAATGGGCCAGTTCGGGCTTGACCGTAAAGCCGATCGTATCGCCCTTTTGCGCCGCAGGGGGTTTTTCGGTTTTGGCGATAAACTCGACGCCACTGGCGCTGATCAGGTGCACCAACGCGTATTCCCCAAGGTTTTCGACCAATTCAAGACGGCCCTCAACCACCGCATCTGCCGTTTGACAGACGACCATATTTTCAGGGCGTAGACCGACTTGCTGGGTTGGGGCAACTTCGCTGCCCAGCACTTTGCTTGCATTCTGTGACAGATCACCGGCTTTGAAGAAATTCATCTTCGGGCTACCGATAAATTGCGCGACAAAGGCGTTTGCGGGCCGCTCGTATAGCTCGATGGGCGAGCCGACCTGTTCGATCCGGCCCGCGCGCAACACAACTATCTTATCGGCCAGTGTCATCGCCTCGACCTGATCGTGGGTCACGTAGATCATCGTGGTTTTCAGCCGCTCGTGCAGCCGTGCAATCTCGAGACGGGTTTGCACGCGCAGGGCCGCATCAAGGTTCGACAATGGCTCGTCGAACAAGAATACTTCTGGATCGCGCACAATCGCGCGGCCAATGGCCACACGTTGCCGTTGCCCCCCCGACAGATTGCGCGGGCTGCGCTCCAGATAGTCGGTGATTTGCAAAATCTCGGCGGCCGCGGCCACGCGGCGTTCAATTTCCGCAGGCTCTGTTTTAGCCTGCTTAAGACCAAACGCCATGTTTTTATACACAGTCATATGCGGATACAGCGCGTAGGACTGGAACACCATCGCCACGCCGCGCTTGGAGGCGGCAACATCGTTTACGACCTTATCGCCAATCGCGACGGTGCCGCTGGAAATTTCCTCAAGACCCGCAATCATGCGCAGCAGTGTGGATTTGCCGCAGCCCGACGGCCCGACAAAAACAACGAATTCGCCGTCTTCAATATCAAGATCGACGCCATGCATAACTTGCGTCTCACCATAGCTTTTGCGCACATCGCGTAATGTTAGACCGGACATTTCAGCTCCAATTCTTTGATTTCATGCCGCAGAGTTTCTGCGAATTCGGGATAGGTTTCAGGAAGGTCGCCCCAAAGCTGACGGTTTGTTAAAAACGCCTCGGTGCCCAACAGCGCCTTGAGATCGTCCCAGCTTGGTTCAACGTAAGTAAACGGAATTTTCCCCGCCTCGACATGGCGGGCGAAAACATACCAGCTTGCAATGCTGCGGATCGCAAAGACCGGCACAATCCCCTGCGCCAGGCACCCTGCGAGCGTCGGGCGAATGAAGATCGGAAATTTCGCCATACCATCGGCACAAATGCGCGCAACGGTATCGCCAATCGCCTGATTGCCAAAACGCCGTTCAATATCAATAAGGTAATCCTCTTTGGAGAACGGCAGATCAAGCGTGATTGCCGGCAATACCTCGCGGGTTTCGAAATTTTGGAAGTGCTCTTTCAGGTGCGGCACCCGCATCGCGGCATCAAAAGTTTCGACACCTTCAAGGGCCGCCAAATACGTCAAGGCAGTATGGCCGCCGTTCAGCACACGGATTTTGGTTTCCTCATAGGGGTCCACATCGGCAGTGACGGTCACGCCGGCGCTTGCCAAATCGGGCATCGGGGCCGCGGCGCTGTCTTGCAAAACCCATTGGATGAAATCTTCGGCCATGACCGGTGAAGTCACGTCCTGCCCCACGAGTGCGCTCAATTCCGGACCCAGGTCCGCAGGGCTGCGCGGGGTAATCCGGTCCACCATCGAACAGGGAAACGCCACGTTTGTTGCAACCCACGCGGCGAGTGCCTGATCACCGCAAGCCTCGAGATAGGCCAGCAGATTGCGACGCAACATCTTGCCGTTCTGGCGGATATTGTCACAACACGCGATGGTCAGTGGCGCACCGCCACCCGCCACGCGCAGCGCCAAAGCCGCGCGCAAATAGCCATACACGCTGCGCGCAGTTGCCCCTGCGGTCTCTGCCGCAATGGTTGCATCTGCCGTGTTCAAATTGCCGTTGGGATCGGTATAATAGCCGCTTTCCGTGACCGTGATCGTGACAAGATGCACCGACGGGTTGGTCAATAGCGCCTCGGTTTGGGTGCGTGTTTCGCTCCAGTCGGCAAAGTGCACATGCGACCTCACGCGGCGCAATGCCACTTCGCCGCTCGCGGAATAGGACTTCAAATAGTAGCCGTCATTGCGCGCCACATCCGCCTTGGCCGTCTGGAAATGACCCGATTCCGACCCGCGCAAATTGACCGCCGCAATACCCCAGCGCAGGTCACCCGAAATCCCCATATAGTCATCGATATAGACCGCCTGATGGGCGCGGTGAAATGCGCCAAAACCCAGATGGACAACACCGATCTGACAGGTCGATCTGTCGTAAGTTGTGGCAGTTATGGGGGCGTGCGTTGCGCTGTTCATGAGGCTGACTCCAATTTCGGTGCGAGATCTTTGCGCGCAATATCGCGGTATTCGGAAGGGGTCATCCCCTTCAACTTCTGGAAATGCCGGTTGAAATTGGCAAGATTGTTAAAGCCGGTCATCTGCGCAATGGCGATAATCTGATCGTCGGTGGCATAGAGCATTCCACACGCTTCACCGATCCGGATGCGTGTCAGAAATTCGACAAAGCTATGGCCTGTGACCGCGTGGAAATTCCGGCTGAAGGTTGCCTCTGTCATGCCTGCCATTTTGGCCGCCTGCCCGACCGAAATCGTGTCACTAAATGACTTCACCACATAGTCGACGACCTCGGCGATGCGCGCCTGCTTGCTGCCCCCTTCGGGATGAATAAGTTTGGCGGCCGACAGTGTCTTTTTCTCGGCATGTTCATTGAGCCGCACAAGGAAACGCACAAACGCCAAAATGCGCTCTGCACCTTTGCTGTCGCGGATCGATTCCATATGGCCGCGCGCGAAGGTCGGATTGAAGCCCTCGAAATGAATACCCGATTGCGCCAGTTGCAGCAGTTCAAGCACTTGGGAAAATTCGGGGAAGCCCTGCGACAGTTTCTCGACACTGACATGACTGAACTGCACCAGCATATCGCGCACCGCCACAGGTGCCGACCAGACTTGATCGGTTATCCAGTTATGCGGCAGATTTGGCCCCGTCATGAACAGGTCGCCCGCCTTGAAATCGCCGATGTGGTCACCGACAAAGGCCTTGCCGCGTGTCGCGATAATCAGGTGCAATTCGTATTCTTCATGGGCGTGCCAGCGGCACAATTCGTTTGGCCACCCGTGTTGCAGGTAACGAATGGACCGCGTGCTGCGGTCAACCATTTCAATTTCTGGAACAATCATCGACATGGATCTACCTGCGCACGCTGCAGCCGCCGCTCACCTGACAGATAGCGCCTGTCAGGTGGCATATGGCGGCGTTGACGATCACTTGACCGCCCCGAACGTCAGGCCTTGAACCAGCTGCTTTTGGCAGAACCAGCCCAGGATCACGATCGGTGCAATCGCCGCCGTCGAGACCGCAGACAAGCGTCCAAAGAACAACCCTTCGGGTGCACGGTTCCCTTCGATCAGCTTTGACAGGGTCGCCGCATCAATTGTCGTCAGACGCACGGTCCAGTAAGCTTCGTTCCAGCTGAAAATAAAGATCAGCAAGGCGGTGGAGGCAATGCCCCCCCATGCCAGCGGGATCAGGATATCCTTGATTTCGCCCCATGTGCTGACACCGTCCATCTTGCCGGCTTCAATGATTTCTTTCGGGATTTCCTTGAAATAAGTGAACAGCATCCAGATCGCGATCGGCAGGTTGATCAGGCTCAAAACCAGGATCACCAGAAATTGCGTATCAAAGATGCCCAGCATGTTTTTTGTCAAAAATGTCATCGGATACAGAACCGCCGCGGCGGGCAGCATCTTGGTGGACAACATCCACATCAGGATATCTTTGGTATGGCGGCTTGGGTTGAACGCCATCGCATAGGCGGCAGGCACGCCCACAACCAGTGTAAACAGCGTCGCAAACGTCGAGGTGATGACCGAGTTGGTCGCAAAGCGCCAGTAATCGTAGTTTTTCGTCATATTCGTGTAGTTTTCGAGCGTCGGGGTAAAACGGAACAGGAATTCCGGCTTCACCGCATCGGCGTCAGTCTTGAAACTGGTGAATACCAGCCAAAAGATCGGAAAGAAGAAAAGCAGCGCGATGACCCAAGCCACTGTGGGCCAGACGACGTTGCCAAGTTTGGAAGATTGGGTAACTGTTGCCATTGTCTTATTCCTTAATCCATCAAACTTTTGCCAACCATGCGCAACAAGAAGATCGCGATGATATTGGCAAGGATGACTGCAAAGATGCCTGTGGCGCTTGCGGCACCGATGTTGTTGCTGGTGAATTCACCGATCAGATAGGGCAGGTTTTTGTTCCCGTTGCCGCGGCTGACGATTTCGATTTCTGCATAGAGCGAGAGGTGAAAAATCGACTGGATCATGACCACGATGGCGATCGGGCGCGCCAGATGTGGCACGGTCAGGTTGATGAACTGCGACCACGGGCTGGCGCCATCCAGCGTGGCCGCCTCTTTCTGGGATTCATCCTCGGACTGCAAGGAGGTCATAAAGATAAGGACCGCAAAAGGTGTCCACTGCCAAGAGACCATCATGATCACCGCATAGGCCGAGGTTTGCGTGGCGCGGAACGAGATCGGTTCAAAGGTCGGCCACATGTTGAAGAAGTAGCCAAGCACAGGGAAATCACGCAAGCCGTCGATTATGTTGTTCACGCCGCCAACCGCAAGCCCCTGAAGGCCCAAGACCGGATCAAGGATCATGTTGATCCACAAAACCGCGTTCACCGCAGGCATCACAAAGAAGGGCGAAATCAGCAGAACACGCACGATGCCACGCCCCGGAAACGACCGGTTGATCAAGACCGCGATGCCAAGCCCCAAGACGACCGTAATCAAAAGGATGCTGCTGACAATGAACACGGAGTTCTGGATCGCAAACCAGAAATCCTTGGCGTCGAGTACATATTTATAGTTCCCGAACCCGCGCCAGTTGCTTAAGGCCGGCGTCGTCCACTCGGGGCGGATCGAGCTGTTGAGCACGTAGCGGATGAACGAGAAATACAGCGTCATGCTGAGCGGAACAAGCATCCAGATCAACAACAGCACCACGGCTGGTGTTTGCAAAATGCGGGGGAGCGTTCTGTTGGACATAGCTCTGGTCACCTTACCATTTGGGAATTTCGATTGACGATACTGTGCGGGTGGTCGTTTGACGAGCGGCTATCCAAAGGTGCCGCGTGCAAGCCAAACAAGCAATAAAATTACAAAGGGGTGCAGGGTCCGATAAACTTGCCGGACCCTGCGGACACTTAAGCGAAGCGCTTAGTAGTAGCCAGCTTCAGACATGATCGCGTCTGCCGCTGCTTGGCCAGCGGCCAACGCATCTGTTACAGATTTCGAACCGGACAGTGCCGCTGCGATTTCTTGTGAAACTGCGTTGCCAACTTCCGGGAACTCGGGGATCGCTACGAACTGAACACCAACGTATGGCTTCAGGTCTGTGGCACCGGGAGCCGCAGAGTTGATCGCTTTCATTTCAGCGTCTGCGAAAGGTGCAGCTGCCAAGAACTCAGGGATCGCATATGTGGAAGTGCGTGTGCCTGTTGGAACAGAACCCCAACCAAAGTCTGGGTGGTTGCCGACAGCTTGGATGTAGTCTTTCGACGTTGCCCACTCGATGAACTTCTGTGCTTCTTCAGTGTTTGAAGAGCCTGTTGGAATTGCCATTGCCCAAGCCCAGAGCCAGTTTGCACCAACCGGGTTACCAGCGTTTGGCGACTGTGCGTATGCAACCCCTGGTACTGTCAAGAAGGAGGCCGCGATCGTCGCGTCGATCCAGATGCCACACTTGCCTTCGTTATAAAGAGCAAGGATTTCGTTGAACGAGTTACCCTCTGACCCTGGAGGACCATAGGAGTTCAGCAAGTTCACATACATAGTGACCGCAGCGTTCCACTCTGGAGTGTCCAGTGTAGGACGCATGTCCGCATCAAACCAGGCAGCGCCAAAGGAGTTGGCAACTGTTGTGACGAAGGCCATACCATCGCCCCAACCTGGCTTGCCACGAAGACAGGCGCCGTAAACGCCGTTTTCTGGATCGTGGATCGCAGCAGCGGCCGCGGTGATGTTTTCCCAAGAATCGTTATCGGCGATTGTGACGCCGGCGGCATCTGTCAGGTCCTTGCGATACATGACCATCGACGATTCACCGTAGAATGGTGCAGCATAAAGCTGACCGTCTGCGGACAGGCCTTCGCGCATTGCTGGCAGAAGATCGTCGATATCGTATGCATCAGAGAAATTCAACGGCTCGATCCAGCCCGCTTTACCCCAGATTGGTGCTTCCTGCATCCCGATGTTGATGATGTCATACTGGCCGCCACCGGTTGCTGTGTCGGACGTAACCTGCTCGCGCAGAACGCCTTCTTCCAGAGAAACCCAGTTCAATGTCACACCGGTTTCGGCGGTGTAGGCTTCGGCAACAGTTTGCATGTTGATCATGTGACCGTTGTTCACGATAGCAATCGTCAACTCGGTGTGCGCAGCAGCCGTTACGATAGATGCACCGGCAACGCCAAGCGTCAGGCCAAGTGCCGTATTACGTAGAAGTTTCATGTTTTTCCTCCCAGAAACAATAGATTTGATAATCGTCTGTCGCCTAAGATTGCGTGAATTCACAAAGCCGCGCAAATACTATGCAATCAAAAACGCATAGGATTCTTGCATTCTACAGGGTAAATCAGCCTTTCACGGAGGCTGAAACTGCGCGAGAGGTATCAATTGCACGGATTCTATCAATCACCTGACATCGTTATAGCAAGCTGGCACTGACCGATTCTACCGCCAAGGCATTGTGTCGCGCCCAATCAGTTATCGACAGGCAAGCCGCTGGGCACCGTCTGCGGGATACCCAATGGACCGTCTTCGACCGATGCGCCCGTCAGTGCCCCCAGAAAGCTGACCAGCTGCGCGATCTCCTTGTCTGTCAGCGCGACGGGCACCATATCGCGCGCGCGCGCCTGCCGCGCCATTTCCAGACGGTCGTTTTGAGCGGCAAAATCAGTCGGCGCGAGCCAGTCAGCCGCTGGCAGTTGCGCCATATCGCGCGACCACTGCGGGCTCTCGTCACTATGCTGGCGGATAATCCCCTCAAGGGTCGGATAAGCCCCATTATGCCCGTAAGGCGCTGTGACGGCCACGTTGCGCAGCATCGGGGTGCGGAACCGGTAGGCGTCCTTGATATCATCTGACTTGCCCATGCGCCCGACATCACGCGGGATCGGATCAAAGCGGCGCGTGCGTCCGGGGCCAAATTGCGGCAGGCCCAGCGCATAGAACTTCTGATCCGAAAACAAGGCCCCCGCATGGCAGGCAGCACAGCCGGCTTTTGTGTAGAACAAATCCATCCCCGCGCGCTGATCGGGCGAAAGCGCGCCCTCGTCACCATTCACAAAGGCATCAAACGGGCTGTCATAACTTTGCCATTCGGTGCCCATAAACGCCGCAAGCGCATTTGCGATTTCTACGATGGTCACCTCGTCAGGCGTTTGAATATGCGCGAACGCGTCAACAAACGCATCGCCATAGGCGGGAATGATGCGCACCCGTTTGGCAATAATCGGCCAGGCCGCGTCGATCCTGTCGTTCACGGCCCCCGCAATTTCGTTCTCGCGCGGGTTGCCCGCCATCTCGAATTGCGCAGCCATCGGGAACAAAGCTTGCGCCGCGAGAATTGAGCCAAGCCCGCGCGGCAGCCATTCCTCTGCGGGGCTGTCAAATCCGTTGCCGTATTTGTCATCAATCGACAGCCGCCCGTCATGAAAAAGCGTGCGAATGCCGCGCGCGCCCAAATTCCACAGCGCCGGAGCGTTGCGCGGAATGCGTTTGGGAATGCGGTCGGCCCCGGTTCCCGCCGTGCGCTCGGTGCCCAGCCCGACGCCCCCCTCGCCAATGCCCAGCGACAGCCCGTCGGCGGTTCCAAATTTCGGATTATGACAGGTCGCACAGGCGATATTCCTGTTTCCTGACAAAATTTTGTCGTAGAACAATAGCTGTCCCAAGGCGGCCTGTTTGGGATCAAAACTTTCGAAATCCGCCTCGGTCAGGGGTGGGGGCACTTGGGCGGAGGCAGGCAGCGCCACCAACAAAAGGAGAGCCAGATGCGCGGCTACTTTATTACGTTGTGCTTGCTTGCGTCGCCCGCTTTTGCGGGCGTGGAAGAAGGTCGCGATTTCATGGAGGCGGGCGACTATCAAGCCGCCATGACCGAATTCCTGCCCGCCGCGCGCAGCGGAAATGCCGACGCCGAGGAACTTATCGGCGTGCTTTATGCGCTGGGGCTTGGGGTGCCGCGTGACGACATCCGGGCGTTTGACTGGTATTTGCGGGCGTCTTTGAAAGGGCATGCAGGGGCACAATCCGGTCTGGGGTGGTATTACGAGGTCGGGCGGGGCATTCCGGCCCCTGATCTGGTGCGCGCCTACCTGTGGTATGCGCTTTCGTCTATCGGCGGGGATGTCGATGCGCCGGATTCACTGGAAGACATTACCCGGCGCATGACGGGCGACCAGATTGCCCAAGCGCAGCTTTTGATCGACGATTACCGCGTCTGGATCTATCCGTTTCGGTGAGGGCGCAACCATTGCTGCGCCCTCTTCCCCATGTTTTAGTTCAGGTCTTTTGCGCGTGCGGCGCCGATTTCAGCTTCTGCACTTGCCACGGCTGCATTGAGCGCATCAAACACCTCTGGGCCACCCTCGACATTGGCAGTGAACCACTCATAGACCGGTGCCGCCGCCGCTTTGAATGCCGCTTTCTCGTCGGGGGTTGGCACATAAAGATCGCCTCCGCCGGCGACAAATTCCTCGTAGGCCGCGATTGATTTACGCTTTGGCGAGGCGAATGTGGCCTGCTGAAGCGCGTAGAACCCGTCAACGACAACACGGCGCATATCTTCTGGCATGGCCATAAATGTCTCGTTGGACATCCACCACAACGCCCCCATATAGGCGTGACCGTCCAGCGTGACATATTGCAGACCCGCATCTGGGAACTTCATGCCCATGATGTCGGTGATGCCGTTTTTGGACCCCTCAACAACGCCGGTTTGCAGCGATGTGAACAGCTCGGGCCATGGGATAGGCGTCGGGGATGCACCCATGGCCTTGACCAGTTCCTGCGGCAAATCGGCGACCACGGTGCGGATTTTCATACCTTCCAGGTCTGCCGGCGAGGTCACACGGCGCTGGGTGTTGGCAAAATTGCGCCAGCCACCGGTATTGCCGATGGTCATCAAACGGATCGAATTGTCGGAATCCGCCAAAGCCATCTCGCGCATCGTGCGCACAAAATCGCCCGACAACACGTTTTCCGCAATCCGGTCGTCAGACATCAGATAGGGCAAGTCCAGAACCTGCACATAGGGGAAAATCCCCGACGCCCCGCCAGAGGTCGAGATGTAGATGTCAATCGACCCGTCTGCGACGCCTTGCAGGCATTCAGCGCCGTTCGAGCAAAGCTGTGTGCCGATGAACATCTCGACGGCAATCGCACCGTTGGAGGCCGCTTCGACGTAGTTTTTAAAGACGACCAGACCGTCATAGTCTTCGTCGTTCTCGTTGGAGTTGGCTGTCGCGCGGATTGTATATTCCTGCGCCGTGGCCGCAATCGCCGTGCTGGCCAGCAGCGCAGACATTGCAAAGGTCTTGAGGGTTTTATTGATCATGTTGGTATCCTCCCTGATACTCGTTTTAGTTGGCAAATCCGGTAATTCTCGGGATCGTCATCGAAATCGCCGGGACGTAGGTGATAAGAAAAATTACAAATATCTCGACCGCCAGAAACGGCAAGATTGCCTTTGCGATGGCCTCGACCCGTTCCCCCGACACCGCCGAGGCCACAAAAAGCACCAACCCCATCGGCGGCGTCGCCAGTCCCACCGTCAGGTTGACCGACATGATAATCGCAAAATGGATCGGATCAACACCGAGGTTGACAAAAATCGGCCCCAAAATCGGCCCCAGAATGATGATCGCAGGACCCGCATCAAGAAACATGCCGACCACGAACAGCAGCAAGTTGATCAAGAACAACAGCACCAACGGGTTAGATGACAGCGACAAGATATAGGCGGCAAGTTGTTCGGGCGCGTGGCTAAGACTTACAACGGTCTTGAACGCAAGTGCCGCCCCCACCAAGAGCAAAACCACCGCAGAGGTAATCCCCGAGCGGATCAAAATGCCCGGCACTTCGGGAACGGTCAGGGTCCGCAGCACAAAAAACCCGATGAACAGCGCATAGGCAACAGCGACGGCTGCGGCCTCTGTGGGGGTAAAAATCCCGCCCAGAATGCCGCCCATAATGATCACCGGCGTCAACAAGGGCCAGAACGCCTTGATCGATGCCTGCCCGCGCTCGGGCCAGGTATATTTGCGCGACGCGACAGGAAAATCATATTTGTCGGCCATGAACCTGATCACGAGCATCAAGCCGATGCCCACCAGAATACCCGGCACGATCCCCGCAAGAAACAGGGCCGCCACGCTCTCGCCCATCACATAGGCATAGATAATCATGATCCCCGAGGGCGGGATAATCGGCCCGATCACCGACGATGCCGCAGTGATCGCGGCGGCAAATCTGCGGGTATAGCCCTGCTTTTCCATCGCAGGGATCAGCATCGAGCCCAGCGCCGACGTATCCGCCACCGCCGACCCCGAAAGCCCGGCAAACAGCATCGACGACAGCACGTTGACATAGGCCAGACCGCCGCGCAAATGCCCCATGAAGGCTTGTGAAAATTCGACAAGGCGCATCGTGATGCCGCCCTTGTTCATCAGTTCACCCGCAAGCATGAAAAACGGGATCGCCATCAGTGGAAAGCTGTCCATGCCGTTATAGACATTGCGATACAGCAAGGTGATGTCTTTTTCTTGCCCGTTGAGCCAAAGCAGAATACCGGGGGCGGCCAATAGCCCAAAGAACACCGGCAGGCCAATAAACAGGAAGGCCAGAAAGACAGGAAGGAACCAGATAAGCATTATTCAGCGCCTCCCATAGCAGTTGGTGGAATCGGGGCAAGACGCGGGTCACCCCCCAATAGTTTCACGATATTGCGCAAGATCAGCTCGATGTTGACGCTGGTCAACAGCGTGACCCCGACCAATAGCGAGGTCATCATCCAAGAGCGCGGGATGCGATACCATGTCGAAAAATCAAAACTGGTCGGCAGATAAAGCGAGGCCGTCGCAAACCGCCCGCCAAAGCCCGTGACCTCGTTCCAGCCGATTTGCACCGCAACGACAAGCACCACCAAAGAGATCAGCAGCAAGGTCAGATTGATCAGCCCGCCAAGCACTCGCGGCAACATCAGCACCAGCATATCAATAGCGACAAACCCGCCCTGCCTGAACGCCGTAGGGGCCATCAGTCCGGCCATCCACAACATGGAAAACCGGGCCGCCTCGTCGGGCCATGGCAGCGCGTTGTTCAGCACATAGCGAAAGAAAACCTGTATCAGGATCGAGACCACCATCAAAGCCACAGCAACAGCCCCGATACCAAGACCGACGCGTAAAACGCGGTCATTCAGATAACTTAGCGGTGCAAGCACCGTCAGTAGTCCCCCCATTGGACCCCCTCCCTGATACGCCCGAAATGGGCAGGTCTCACGGGCTATGCCGCCCGGAAGACCCCGTATTTTCCCGCAAAAAACCCCAGCGCATCACCCTCGTTGATTTCCGCTTTTATGACCTCGCCCACCACGATCACATGATCGCCTCCCGGGTGGGTTGCCACATGGCGGCACTCAAGACGCGCCAGACAGTTGTTGATCAACGGCACGCCTGCATCGCAAGTCAGATAGTCCAACCCGTCAAACGCGTGTTTGTTGCCTGCAAAACCCTCGCAAACATGGGCCTGATCCTCGGCCAGAATATGGATCGCAAAGCGCGGCGCGTTTGCAAAATCATCAAACCGCCGAGAGCCTTTTGCAGGCGACCATAACACCAATGCAGGCTCCAGCGACAATGACGAAAAGCTATTGGCCGTGATCCCCACAGGGCCTTGCGCCGACGCGGTTGTGATCACGGTCACACCGGTTGCAAACCGCCCGAACGCATCGCGCAAAAGCCGGGTATTGCCGGCAGATGGCGTAAAAGTGGTGCGATTGTGCAGCCCCATCAGGCGACTTCCCGGCCAAGCGCCGCCGTGTAAAGCCGATACCACGTCTGCCGGTCCATCGTGACCTTGAGCGCGTCCGAAATACCCGCAATGCGCGACAGGGTATTGGTTCCCATCACAGGCAGTATCTTGGCCGGATGCGCCAATAACCACGCCACGGCCACAGCCGCACGGTCCACGCCGTTTTGTGCAGCAATCGCATCCAGGATACGGCCAATCTCGCTGTCAGTGGACATCAGTGCCCCGCCGCCCAGCGGCGACCACGCCATAACGGGCTGCGCGCGTTGTTGGTGAAACGCAATGTCTCCGTTTGTCAGCGCATCATGCGCGCCAAGCGAGACTTCCAATTGGTTGCTCACCAGTCGGGTTTTCATCCCCGATTGCAACAACTCCCAATCCCAAGGCCGAAAGTTCGACACGCCGATGTGGCCCACCTTGCCCGACGCCACAACCGCGTCGAGTGCCGCACCGGTTTCGTGATGGTCCATCAACGGATCGGGGCGGTGAATAAGCAACAGATCGATATGCTCGATCCCCATATCGGTCAGCGACGCGGTGACCGATGCGTCAATATGGGCTGCACTCGTATCGTAATATTTGACCGGCACATCCGCGTATTTACCGCAGGGTGCCACGATATCGCATTTGGTCACGATCTGCATTTTTGACCGCAACGCAGGTGTCGCCTTCAGCGCACGGCCCAGAACCGCCTCTGCGGTATAATCACCGTAAATATCCGCCTGATCAAAGGTGGTAATGCCCTGATCCAGACAGGCCTCTATTTTGGCCGTGACATGGGCCGCCGAGGTATCGCGGTCATCGCCAATGCGCCACATACCATAGATTATGCGGCTCACATCAAGCGTGGGAGAAAGAGAAATTCGGTCCATTAGCGGCGCACTCCAGCGGCAAGCGGTGTCATGGGCGGTGCGGTCGGCACGCGGCCATAGGCTTGTGGCAGCGAACAGGTGTCAAGATGCGGCATCACAAGGCGGCCAAAGTGATCAGCCTCTTCGATATGCGGATACCCCGAGAAAACAAACGCGCGCATCCCCATCTTTTGGTAGGTCTCGATCTTGGATAGAATCTGATCGGCAGAGCCAACAAGCGCGGCGCCGCACCCCGAACGGGCGCGCCCGACACCGGTCCAAAGGTTCGGCTCGATATAGCCAAACTCGTCGGCAAGCGCGCGATTTGCCGCCTGATGGGATACCCCCAAAGACGTGGAATCCAGCGCCCGGTCCCTGATCATGCGGCCATAGTCATCGTCGAGCTTGGAGGTGATATATTCGGCATATTCCTGCGCCTCTTTCTCGGTGTCGCGCACGATCATATGCACACGCAGGCCGTAATCGAGGGTCCGGTCATATTTCTCGGCCACGGCATTTACCGCCTTCATGCGCCCTGCAAGCTCGTCTTCTTTTTCTGGCCACATCAGATAAACGTCGCAATGCTGACCGCATAATTCAAGCGCCATTGGCGAGTAGCCGCCAAAATACAACAGCGGACCGCCGGTTTGATACGGGATCGCGGGGTCGGTCGTTAGCCCTTTGAAATTGTAAATCTCGCCCTCGTAATTGATCTCTTTGAGGGTCCATGCCTGCTTGAGAATCTCGACAACCTCGCGGGACCGCTGGTAGCGATAGGCGCTTTCTTCTTTCTGGCCGGGAAAGTCGGAACTGATGATATTGACCGTCAGGCGGCCCTCGAGCATGTGATCAAGCGTCGCAAGCGTGCGGGCCAGCATGATCGGTTGCATCTCGCCGCAGCGCACAGCCGCCAGCAAGTTGATATTGCTGGTGATCGGCGCGCAACCGGCAACAAAAGACAGCGTATCCTGCCCGACCTGATACGACGACGGGCACAGGATGTTGCGGAACCCGAGTTTTTCTGCGGTCTTCACGATATCCGAGCAATGCGCCCAGCTTGATCGCAGATCGCCGTCCGGCACGCCCAAAAACTGGTAGTCGTCCGAGCAGAGTGCTGCGAACCATGACACCTCGGCTTGGGTTAAATCTGGCGATGTAATTGGCACGACCGTCATCGCGTTCCTCCCCGAGACTGCGCTTCGATTTACACTTGCGTAGCATCCGCATTGATGTAGATCAATAGTGTATCAATTTTTCTGACCTGCGCCATTTGGGACACGAATACCTTGCCCTTGACCGCCTCGAACCCGTTGCCTGCCTATGTGCAGATCAGTGAATTGCTGATCCGCGACATCAGTGCCGGCCGCTTGATGGATGGCGAACGGCTGCCACCCGAACGCGATATGGCCAAAACACTTTCAACCTCGGTGGGCACCCTGCGCAAAGCCCTTGCGATTCTGGTTGAAAAGAAACTGCTGGAGCGTGTGCAGGGCTCGGGAAACTATGTGCGCCATGGCGGCGACGGCAACGCGATTTATGCGATGTTCCGGCTCGAATTATTGGCCGGTGGTGGCCTGCCGCGCGCCAAGGTGATCGATGTCATCACCACGGACAAACCCTCTGACCTGCCCGCCTTCGGGACCTCGACGCGCGCCACGCGGATCAGGCGATTGCGGTTTCTGAATGACACAATCGTCGGCGTGGAAGAGATTTGGCTCGATGCGGCTGCTGGTGAACTGACCGCGGCATCACTGTCTGATTCTCTTTACCACACCTATCAAAAACGGCTTGGTCTCTGGATTACCCGCGCCGTCGATCAGGTCGGCATTGGCACGGTCCCTGGGTGGACGCCTGCGCAATTCCCCAAACCTGCGGGGGCAATGGCCGGATATATTGAGCGGTTCAGCTGGGCCACGGCGCCCCAAGCCGTCGAGTTTTCACGCACCTGGTTTGACACAGATCGCGCGCTTTATGTGCAGCGCCTCAAGTAAGGAAAAAACGATGACAAAGACAATACACTACGGCATGATCGGCTGTGGCATGATGGGCCAAGAGCACCTGCGCAACATCGCCTTGCTTGGCGGTACAAAAGTGACCGCAATCTACGAGCCCGACGCGCAGATGGCCGCCACCGCGGCAACCTTTGCGCCCGACGCGCAGTTTTACGGCAGTATCGATGCCCTGCTTGCAGCGCCCCAGCTTGATTGCCTTGTGATTGTCAGCCCGAATTTCTGCCACTTGGATCAGCTTGAGATGATCGCAAAAATCCGCCCGCTGCCGGTGCTTGTCGAAAAGCCGCTGTTTACCGACCCCAAGGATGCAGCGCGGATCGCCGCGTTTTGCGACAGCTACCCTGCGCCGGTCTGGGTCGCGATGGAATACCGCTATATGCCCCCTGTCGCGGCATTGCGGGATGCGGTTGATGCGGCCACCGGCGGGATCAAAATGCTCACGATCCGCGAACACCGCTTTCCTTTCCTGCCAAAAGTCGGCGACTGGAACCGGTTTAACGCAAAATCAGGCGGGACTTTTGTGGAAAAATGCTGCCACTTCTTTGACCTGATGCGGCTTTTGACCAAATCGGAACCGGTGCGCGTCATGGCCAGTGCCGCACAAGATGTGAACCACCTTGACGAGGTCTACGACGGCCAGACATCCGATATTCTCGACAATGGCTATGTGATCGTGGACTTTGCAAACGGGATGCGCGCCATGCTGGAATTATGCATGTTTGCCGAAGGCGCGCGCTATCAAGAAGAAATCAGCGCGACCGGGCCAAGTGGCAAGATCGAAGCCTTGGTGCCCGGTCCGGGGCGCTTTTGGCCACCACATCTGGGCGCGGCGCCAATCCCCAAAATCATCATCAGCCCGCGATCCCCCAAGGGCCCCGAGACCCGCGATTTTCCGGTTGATGCAGCGCTACTGGACGCAGGCGACCACAATGGCGCGACGTTTTACCAACACGAGGGCTTCCTTGCCTTGGTGCGCGGCGAAAGGGCCCGACCGGATGTAAGCCTGCATGACGGCTGGAAAGCGGTCGCCTTGGGCATGGCCGCGCAACAAAGCGCCCTTTCGGGGCAAGCCGTCGCGCTCGGCGGTGCCCCTTGGGACGCAAAAAGCTAATAGAGTTTCAGCACGTCCTCGGCAGCCTCCAAGGCACCTTCCAAGTAGCCGCCGAACCCGGTTGCAACTTCGCTGCCCGCAAAGCGCAAATTCCCATCCCACAGGCCGGTCATCGCAGGGGGCAACCCGTATCTGGGATGGGCGAAAAGCGGGGCGTGATCAGCTGTGGTCGCAGCATAGGGATCAAAGGCCCAATCCTCGACAAACATCTGCGCGGGCGCTTGGGCAAGCGGCCCGAACAGGCGCGCAAGCTGGGCCATCAGATGCTGGCGCAATATGGCCGCGTCGCGCCGGCCCTGCGGCGGAATCCCGATAAATCCAAATAGTGCGTAGGGGCCGCCCGCAGACGGCGAGGCATCGTGCATTTCGACCATCGGCCCGATCCGGCTGGTGGCATCGCCCGACAGGCCCGCCTCGCGCCAGAACGGTGTCTCATAAACCGCAACCGCCTTGGCTTGACCCGCCATCCAGGTGGCTATCCCCTGCATCGATTGCATCGCGCCATCTGGCAAGGCAGGCTCAAAGCTGATTTGGGCGGCAATGCGCGGCGGCATCGCCAACACGACTTTCTGGGCTTCAAACCTGCGCCCGTCGTCCAGGATCGCGGTGATGTTGCGGTTTTGCCTGATCAGGGTTTTGACCGGCGCGCCCAGATATTTGCGCGCCTGCGGCAGATCATCCGCCAGCCTTTGCGTCAGGTCCGCAAGCCCGCCTTTAAGACGCCACGACCCCTGCATCCCTGAAAATCCGCGACCGCGATGCAGCTGTCCGGTCTCGTCTTCATAGGTCAAAATACCACTCGAATACTGGTCGAATTTTTCCAACCCCAACCGATCAATCAACGCGGCAATGCGCGGCTGACCCGGCCAAAACCACGCAGGGCCCATATCAAAATACCCCGCCCCATACTGCGCGGTCTTGATCCGCCCGCCAAAACGGTTGCGCGCCTCAAGCAATAGATAGTCGTGGCCTTTCGCCTCCAAACCCCGTGCCAAAGCAAGACCAGACAACCCGCCGCCGATAATCAGTGTTTTCATTTATGACACGGCTGGCGGCTTGGCAAAGCGTAAGTGACCGGTTTTTATCCAGACTTTTGCACCATCTGGGCCTGCAACCGCTCTCAACGGCTGGGATTGCGGCAGGCGCAACCATGCCCCCTGCCCAAGGTCTTCACCGGATTCGGTCACCGATCCGCTGAGCACAAGCATCTCGATCCCGCCCGCGTCGGTGTTGGTCAGGCTCGCACCCGCAGCGATCTGGCTATACGTGACCACCTCGCGGGCGTCGCGGTGCAAAAGCGCCGTTGCAACCCCGTCTTTGGGTGCCGCCAATTCGTCTGCCATCGTTTTGTGAAACTGGGTGCGATCGGACATATCAAATTGCCATAGTTTCACAAAGATTGTGCAACCCAAATCGGACCTTGGCGTGTGGGCCGTGGTCGGCGGGTTGCGCACATAGCTGCCTTGCGGGAAATCGCCGTGCTCGTCTTGGAATACACCCTCCAACACGATAAATTCCTCGCCACCGGTATGGGTATGGCGGGAAAACGCGCTTTGCGGGGCATAGCGCACGATCGTTGTCGCGCGTGCCACCTCGTCTCCGATACGGTCCAACATCCGCCGGTCCACGCCGGGCATCGGCGATGCGCGCCACGCAAGCCTGTCAGAGTGCACAACAACCCGTTTTTGAAAGTCTGCATTCATATCCATGTCTCTCTCCTGCGATGCGCCTGACAGCCGGTCACGGCTAGAGTTTCGCCAAATCCAGCGCCGCCTTTTGCAAGACCGGCAAACAGGCAATCAGACTTTTGATCGAATGCCGCTGGACCGGCGCATGGGTCGAGATCGTCGCCAATAGCCGGCCTTGCGGGTCAAGCACCGGCACCGCAATCGCGGCCATACCGGTCATGAATTCCTCGTCATCGGTCGAATACCCTTGAGTGCGGATCTCCGCTAGCGCATCGCGCAGACGGTCAGGATCAGTGATCGACCGCTCGGTGTTTGCTTGCAACGCATTGGCGGCCAAAAACCCGTTCAACATGCGCGATTGCAGCGTTGACAGATACATTTTGCCACTGGCCGTGCAACTGAACGGCACTTGCGTGCCGATCGGAAGCTGGATGCGCAGCGGCCATTTGGTTTCTACCCTGTCGAGATAGGTCATGCCTTCGCGGTCGGGGGTTGCAAGGTTACAGGTCTCGCCGATGGTTTCGGCGGCGCGCTTCAAAATCGCAAGCCGCGCTGTGCGCAGGTGTTCCGACGACATGGTATTGACCGCCAAGCGGCGCAATCGCGGCCCGGGACCGTAAGACCGCCCATCCAACCCGCGCTGCAAAAACCCCTCGGTCTCGGCGGTTTGCAACAGCCTGTGGATGGTCGGTTTTGGCAGACCAATCGCCTCGACCAATTCGGAAGGCCGGACCGCCACACCGCGGCGCGTCACCTCTTCAAGGATCAAAAGCAACCGCATGTTGGTTGGTATTTGAGCGCTGGATTGGCGCGCGTCGTCCGGCATGGCGGGTCCCTTTATCTGTCTGGCAGCAATATCAACGCAAGATCAGGCACAAGTGCAACCACAACCCACACGCATATCAACGCCACCAAGTAGGGCACCGTATATGGCAATAGCCTGAAATAAGGAACGCCAGTTACGCCAGATGCGACATATAGGTTCAATCCATAGGGCGGGGTGATAAACCCGATCGAGGCACCAACAAGAAAAATCACCGCAAAGTGGACCGGATCAATGCCCACGGACGCCGCGATCGGCGCAAGGATCGGCGCCAGAATGATCGTGACTGGCAGCGATTCAAGGATCATGCCAGAAAAGAACACAATCGCCATCGAGGTAAACAGGACCGCGTAATAGCCGCCCATGCCTGTCACAAAATCGCCGATGACCTCTTTGGCGCCCAGATCAGACAATTGCTGCTGCATCACCACCGACACCGCGATCAGTGGCGCAAGGATACCTGTGATCTGCGCCGAGCGGCTGACAATGCGCGGAATATCAAGGGCAGTGAAACCCTCGACCACAAACATCGACACCAGACTTTTGTCCTCGACGGGGGTGTCATTGTCCGATCCGATGATCTTGTTGAGCGGATAGCTGGCCATGCCGACCGCGATGCAGAACCCAACGGTCACGCCCGCTGCCTCTGTTGGCGAAAATTTACCCGTGTAGATGCCCCACAACACCAGGCCGATTGCAAAAAACCCGAGCCATGCGCCAATCGCCGTTTTCATCACCCGCAGGAATGACAGCCGGATCAAGATACCCCAGCCGTTGATCGTGCAGACGATGAAAGCGGCCAACATCATGGCAAGCACCATCAACGCACCCGGAATAATGCCCGCGATAAACAGGTCAGAAATCGGCAGGCTTAACAAAAACCCGTAGACAATAAAGATAATCGATGGCGGGATGATAATGCCGACAGTGCCGCCCGCGGCGGCTGTCGCCGCACTGAACCTTTCGTCGTAGCCGCCCTTGACCATCTCGGGGTGCAACATCGACCCGATCGTCGCCGTCGTCGCCGAATTCGACCCTGAAATCGCGGCAAACAACCCGCAAGCCCCGATCGCAGCCATTGCCAGACCACCACGTAACCAGCCCAAACACGAATAGGCAAAATCCGATAATCGCCGCGCGATCCCCGATTGGTTAATCAAATCCCCCGTCAAAATAAACAGCGGCATCGCCAATAGTGCAAAGCCGTTCTTGAACACATTCAACAACTCGCTGCCCGCATTCAGCAGTGGCAATCCGGTGACAAAACTACTGCCCACAACCCAGTAAAAGATGACCAGCAACACCGGCACACCCGTCATAAACAAAAACGTAACCCCAAGCGAGATCAGCGCGATCCATGTCCCGTCAGTCATCAGACATCCCCCCCGATAACAGCCGTTTGCACCAACACGTCACCACTGCGGTAATTGGCCCAGTCTTCCACAACAGTCCCGACCACACGCCCCGACATCAACAAAAACGCTGCGGGAATAGTGATGATGAACCACCACTGCATGATACTGTCGGTCCCCGCGACAATGGCAAAATTATCGGCACTATTGGCCGCGATGCGCAATGTTGTGGACACAACAATCCAGCAAAATCCGAACCATAGTATCGCATCCGTGGTCAGCGCGATCAATTGTCGCTCTCGGGTCATCGTCATGCGGAATTCGTTAAACGACAGATGGGTGCGCAGCTTGATATTATACGAACACCCGAACCACGCCATGATCATAAACAAAAACGGCGGGATCGTGGTCGACCAAGGCACCTGATTGGAAAATACAAAGCGATCAACAACACCAGAAAAGATAATCCACGCCATTGCCAGATACATAAATACCGCAATGCCGCGCTCCCGATGCCTCTCCAAAAATGGAACCGCTTTGTAGATTTGAAAAACGATCAACCCGCCAATCAACGTCAGACCCAAGGAAAATACCCACATGCCGGGCGTATTGAAGGCCGTCTTTATCTCCCACGGGTCTTGCGAAAGAATTGCGGAAAAAATCGTCCCGATATCGGCCAAGATAGACATCCCGGCACCCCCCTTTTGATAAGTGTTGTTTCGCCACAGGCCGCCGCATTTGCGGGCTTGGGTCCGAAATCGTCGTTCAGGTCACAAGAACCGGCCCACCAAAGCAGGCCGGCTTGCGGGACCTCTTGGCTGGTTTAAGCCTTCCACCAACGGCGCGGTTCCACGTTCTCTGGCAACGTATCGCCATCGATCGTGCGGACTTCGTCATAGATTTCCTGATATGTATCCAGACCACCCGACCAGCCGTTGAGCCGCTCGCGCCATTGCGCCCACAACTGCGGTTGGAATTCCGGCGAACACATTTCCTCTGCCTTGCGGATTTCTGCGGCCGACAAGAACGCATTGCGCACGTTGTTTTTGGCAAAAATCGTGTTTGGCAGTTGTGGATCGGACTGACCAACCGTTTTCACAAGCGCTGCCTCGTTTGCCGCCTGCACATGGACTTGCGACAGATACGCCGATTCCATCACAGCATCCTGCAATTCTCCGCTAAAGCTGTCGAATACGGATGCGGACATCGCGGTATGCTCGGTGCCACAGAAGAAATTCAAGTGCACCGACTGGGACACAACCGGCGCCATATTGGCATATGCCACGGCAGACGCCCATGTTTCGGCGCCATCAATCAGGCCCTGCTTGAGGCCATCAAGGGTTTCTTCCCATGCGATAGGAACGGGGTTCAGGTTCAGCGCTTCCATGGCGATGCGGCCAAGCTGCGTGCCTGTCACGCGGTTCTTTGTGCCTGCAAGCTGGTCAATCGACGTGACTGTGTCGCGGTCTGCCCACTTCAGGCCCAACTGGATACCGCGCAGCTCTGCGTGGCTGAACAGGAATTTCAGACCGTGACGCTTTTCATAAGGATCACGCAGCAAAGCCTGCGACTTTGGCGAGTAAAGGAAATGGTATTGGTCGGCACGGTTGCGGAACATATAGGCATAATCCAGCACGTTCAGATAGGGCGCACCACCGGCCGAGTTTTGCGTGGATGCAGCAAAGATATCCGTGATGCCCTGCTGGGTTTTTTCGACACAAGACGTCTGACTGCAAATCTGGTTGTCGCCGATAAACTCGATGCGAATCTCGCCGTCGGTGCGGCTTTCGAGGTCACGCGCAAATTCCAACGCACCTGCACGCTCGATCAAAAGGTTCTGCGCGTTAAAGCCTGCGGCACCAAATTTCAGCGTGTATTTGGCGGGCTTGGCAAAGCGCTTTTCATAAGTGGATTCTGCCGCACTTGCCAAGTTTGCAAGGCTCATCGCACCACCAAAGCTGCCCGCGGCCAGCAACGTCGAGCTAAGGCCATAGCGACCCGCAACCCGAAACAGATCGCGTCGCGAAATCTGCCCTAATTTATCGTGAATTCCCATCGTATCCTCCCTAGATAGCAATTAATGAGACGTTTTGTTTCAAAAAGACTAGTATATTTCTTTTAACTTGCATAGGATTTTCTGAACAAGTTTGAAGGAGACGGGATTTTGGACGCAGATTTCATCGTTATTGGCGCGGGTTCAGCAGGCTGTGTTGTCGCAAACCGGCTCAGTGCTGACCCTGCAAACAAGGTTATTTTACTGGAAGCAGGCGGGCGCGACCTGAACCCCTGGATCCATATTCCGGTCGGATATTTCAAAACCATGCACAACCCTTCACTTGATTGGTGTTACCGCACAGAGCCGTGTTCGGGGCTGAACGGACGCGCCATTGACTGGCCGCGGGGCAAGGTTCTGGGCGGCTCATCATCGTTAAACGGCCTGCTTTATGTGCGCGGTCAGGCGCAGGATTATGACCGCTGGCGCCAGATGGGCAACGACGGCTGGGGCTGGGATGACGTGCTGCCACTGTTCAAAAAATCCGAAGATCAAGAACGCGGTGCGGATGAATTCCACGGCATCGGCGGCCCGCTCAGCGTGTCAAACATGCGTATCCAGCGCCCGATCTGCGACGCATGGGTCGCCGCCGCCCAAAAGGCCGGCTACCCGTTCAATCCGGACTATAACGGCAAGAACCAAGAAGGCGTCGGGTATTTCCAACTGACCACCAAAAAGGGCCGGCGTTGCTCGGCCGCTGTGGCCTATCTCAAGCCAATCCGCGACCGCGAAAACCTGAAAATCATCACCCATGCACAGGTTAAACATATCAATCTTGACGGCAAGCGCGCAACCGGCGTCACCTATCTTGACCGCTCTGGCAAAGAACACAGCATCACCGCGCACCGCGAAACGATTGTCTCTGCGGGGGCAATCAATTCGCCGCAACTGTTGATGCAATCAGGCATCGGCGACGCCGAACACCTGCGCGAAAATGGCATTCCACCACAACACAACCTGACCGGCGTGGGTAAAAACCTGCAAGACCACCTGCAAGCGCGGCTCGTGTTCAAATGCAACGAACCCACGCTGAACGACGAGGTCCGCAGCCTGTTCAATCAAGCCAAAATCGCGCTGAAATACGCAATGTTCCGGTCTGGCCCGATGACAATGGCCGCCAGCCTTGCGACCGGTTTTGTGAAAACCCGCCCGGGTCTTGCAACCCCCGATATCCAGTTCCATGTGCAACCGTGGTCCGCCGATAGCCCCGGTGAAGGCGTGCATCGGTTTTCCGCCTTCACCATGTCGGTCTGCCAGTTGCGCCCCGAAAGCCGCGGCGAAATCCTGCTTGATGGTCCCGACCCGCGCAGCTATCCGAAAATCCACCCCAATTACCTGTCCACTGATCTGGATTGCGCCACATTGGTGGAAGGTGTGAAAATCGCGCGACGTATCGGACGGCACGACCCGCTGACCTCAAAAATCTCCAGCGAATTCAGGCCAGACGCAAGCCTTGATCTGGATGATGATGCAGGCACGTTGGACTGGGCGCGCAATAACACTGCGTCGATCTACCACCCCACCGGCACCTGCAAAATGGGATCAGGCCCCGAGGCCGTGGTCGATCATCAGCTTCGGGTGCATGGCATTGCGGGACTGCGCGTGGCGGACTGTTCGATCATGCCCGAGATCGTCAGCGGCAATACAAACGCACCCGCAATCATGATCGGCGAGAAACTCAGCGACCTTATATTGAACCGATAAGCAAGCACGACACGCGATTGTGCCAGAGCGAAAGCCATGTTGGTGCGGCATAGCGGCCAAATCACCGCAGTGGTTGTAGTGTGTGACCAAATCATGGGATAGTGCGACGCAGCGCCCGAAGTTGCCGCAACTGCAAGGATAAAGCCACATGCCCACTGCCCCCAGCTTTGAAAAAAACTGCGACCAGTGTCCGATCCGCCATCGGGCTGTTTGTGCAACCTGTAATCCGGATGAATTGATGGAACTGTCGGACATGAAATACTATCGCAGTTTTGAGGCGGGCCAACCGATTATGTGGAGCGGCGACCGCATGGGTTTTGTCGGGACCGTCGTTGCGGGCACCGCTACGATCGAGCGGCTGATGGAAGACGGACGCAAGCAAACCATGGGGTTATTGCTGCCGTCGGATTTTATCGGCAGACCCGGGCGCGATACCGCGACATACGATGTGACGGCTGTGACCGATGTGACGCTGTGCTGTTTTCGGCGCGAAGGCTTTGAGCAGATGGTTGGCAAAACCCCGCATCTGTCGCAACGCATGTTGGAAATGGCACTCGATGAACTTGATGCAGCGCGCGAATGGATGCTGTTGCTGGGCCGCAAAACCGCGCGGGAAAAAATTGCGACTTTCCTGATGATGCTTGTGCGGCGCACCACCACCAGCCCGCAAGCGCTCAACAGCGAGGTTAAAATCGTGCTGCCACTGACCCGCGAAGCCATGGCCGATTATCTTGGGCTGACAATCGAAACCGTCAGCCGGCAGTTTTCGTCTCTGCGCAAAGAAGGCCTGATCGTACTGGACGGCAAGCGCAACCTCACGATCCCTGACAGCAACGCACTGCAAGCCGAATCCGGATCAGAAACGGCCTAATGCGCCATCAGGATCGGGATATCGGTCAGCCGCAACATATCGCGCGTCGCCCCGCCCAAGATCGCTTCGCGCAAGGGCGAGCGCCCATAGGCCCCCATCACGATCAGATCGACACCTCTTTCTTTGGCGCGGGTCAAGATTTGATGGCCGATCGATGGCTGTGACCTTGCAAGAATAGAGATATCGGCCCGCGCACCGAACCGCGCAATATACGCCGCCAGTCGTCCACCCCGATCAGACCTTTCGTGGCTATGCACCGGTGGGTCAACGATGGTGATCTCGGCCTGCCTGGCCTGCGCAATCAATGGCAGACCCGCACGGGTCGCGGCCATCGCCTGCACCCCGTCGTCCCAAGCGATCAGAATATTGGTGAAATCAACATCATGCGACCACGCAGGCGGGACCATCAAGACCGGACGGTTGGCCCCGAGGACGCTTGCCTCGAATATCAACGTATCGGCGCGATCCGAAGCCTCTTGATAGGGCGTCGGCAAAACAATCAGGTCGAAAAATCGCATGGTGTCCGAGACGAATATATCCAGACCACCGGGCAGCGTGGTGACGTTTTGCACATCCCACGCGATGTCCTCATTGGCCAGACGTTCGCGCGCGCTTGCCTCCAGCTTATTCGCAACCCCTTGGGAAAACTCGAAACTCTGCTGCACCACAAGGGCCTGTGCGCCCGCATAATAAAACCCCGGGTCGGTATCATCAACGCCGACACACAGCACATGAAGATGCGCCCCTGCTTTGCGTGCAAAGGCGATGGCACATTCAAATGCGGCTTTATCCTGCGTTGGCTCATGCAAAATCGTCGCGATAGATTTGTAGGTCATGCGGGGGGTCCTCGCGTCATTAAGTCACGCCCCACCCTAATTTGAGAAGCTTGCGTGCGTCTTTGATCTACCGCAAAGTGGGTGCTCACGGTAAATTGATCCAGATCAAGGAAACGTGATCGCCGATCGCCCAGAACGACACGGCGAACAGGTTGTCGCGACCCCTTGGTCGCGTCGTAAGAACGAGGGGTTTTCATGCTCAATTACATAAAACTGGCGGCTTTGGGACTCATTGTCCTGTTTGCCGCGATGGCTACAAATTTTGCACGCGACTTGGCATACCAAGTTCATGCGATTCTCATTATGCTGGTGGCGGCCGGCATGTTTGTCTGGGTGCTGCGCTCCACAGACGAGCCACGCGCGCTGGTTGACAGCAACGGCTATATGGACGGTGTTATCCGTGCAGGCGTCATTGCAACGGCATTCTGGGGGATCACAGGGTTTCTCGTGGGGGTCATTATTGCCTTCCAACTTGCGTATCCCGTCCTCAATCTCGACTGGGCGCAACCCTATGCAAACTTTGGCCGTCTGCGCCCGCTGCACACCAGTGCGGTGATTTTTGCCTTTGGCGGCAATGCGCTGATTATGACATCGTTTTATGTGGTCCAGCGGACCTGTGGCTCCCGGCTTTGGGGCGGCAGTCTTTCGTGGTTTGTTTTCTGGGGCTACCAGCTTTTCATCGTTCTGGCGGCAACCGGCTATGTGCTTGGCTCGACCCAGTCGAAAGAATACGCCGAGCCGGAATGGTATGTCGACATTTGGCTGACCATCGTCTGGGTCGCGTATCTGATGGTGTTCCTGGGCACGCTATTCACCCGCAAGGAACGCCACATCTATGTGGCAAACTGGTTCTATCTGGCGTTCATCGTCACCGTGGCGATGCTGCATATCCTCAATAACCTTAGCATCCCCGTGTCGATCTGGGGCAGTAAATCGGTTCAGGTTTTCTCGGGCGTGCAAGACGCGATGGTGCAGTGGTGGTATGGGCATAACGCCGTGGGCTTCTTCCTGACCGCAGGCTTCCTGGGCATGATGTATTATTTTGTGCCAAAGCAGGCCGGTCGGCCGATTTTCTCTTATAAACTCTCGATCATCCACTTCTGGGCGCTGATCTTTCTTTATATCTGGGCGGGTCCGCACCACTTGCACTATACTGCCTTGCCTGACTGGGCGACGACACTTGGTATGGTCTTCTCGATCATCCTGTGGATGCCAAGCTGGGGCGGCATGATCAACGGCCTGATGACGCTGCAAGGCGCTTGGGACAAATTGCGCACCGACCCGATCATCCGCATGATGGTCACCTCGCTGGCATTTTATGGCATGTCCACATTCGAGGGTCCGATGATGTCGATCCGCGCTGTGAACTCGTTGTCGCATTACACCGACTGGACGATCGGGCACGTGCATTCGGGCGCGCTTGGCTGGAACGGGCTGATCACTTTCAGCGCACTCTACTTTCTGACCCCGCGGCTTTGGGGGCGTGCAAAAATGTATTCGATGTCCGCGATCAACTGGCACTTCTGGTTGGCCACAATCGGGATCGTGCTTTACGCATCCTCGATGTGGGTCTCGGGGATCATGGAAGGCCTGATGTGGCGTGAAGTCGACGCACAAGGGTTCCTGGTCAACAGCTTTGCAGACACCGTAAGCGCGAAATACCCAATGTTGGTGGTCCGCGGGCTTGGTGGGGTGCTCTACCTCTCTGGCGCGGTCATCATGGTCTGGAACATGTGGATGACGATCCGTGGTGGTGAAAAAGTCACTGCGCCGGTCGGCGTTGCAACAGTATAGGAGCTTGATAAATATGGGTTTTCTCAACAAACACCAAATACTTGAACGCAGCCCGACACTTCTGCTGGTCGGCACACTTGTTGTTGTCTCCATCGGGGGGATCGTGGAAATCGCACCCTTGTTCTATCTCGAAAACACCATCGAGGATGTAGAGGGTATGCGCCCCTACTCGCCGCTGGAGCTGACGGGGCGCGATGTCTACATCCGCGAGGGGTGCTACAACTGCCACAGCCAGATGATCCGGCCCATGCGCGACGAAGTGGAACGCTACGGTCCCTATTCACTGGCCGCCGAAAGCCAGTATGACCACCCGTTCCAATGGGGGTCAAAACGGACCGGACCGGACCTCGCCCGTGTGGGCGGGCGTTACTCGGATGCATGGCATGTGGATCACCTTTCCGATCCACAATCGGTGGTCCCTGAATCGATCATGCCGCAATATGCGTTCCTGTCGGACACTGTCATCGACGGCGAATATGTGCAGGATCTGATGAAAACCAACCGTTTTGTCGGCGTGCCCTACACCGACGAGATGATCGCCCAGGCGCGCGCCGACTTTATGGCACAAGCCGATCCGGACAGCGATTACGACGGCCTGCTGGCGCGCTACCCAAAAGCGGTCGTCAGCAACTTTGACGGCCAACCCGAGCTGACCGAAATGGACGCGATGATCGCCTACCTGCAAATGCTGGGCACCTTGGTCGATTTCTCGACTTTCATCCCAGACGCAAGCCGCTAAGGAGGGCAGAGACATGGATACATATTCTTTCTTGCGCCAATTGGCCGATAGCTGGGTTCTGCTTGTGATGACCCTGTTTTTCCTCGGCACGATTGTCTGGGCCTTCCGCCCGGGCAGCCGCAAAGGCCATGCAGACACCGCGAATGTCGTGTTCCGCAATGAAACCGCCGTGAAAGATGACGCAGACCAGACACCGGAGGCAGACAAATGAGCGAACATGACAAAGAAAAAGACGTCGACAGCGAAACCGGCGTTGAAACAACCGGCCATGAATGGGACGGCATCAAAGAGCTGAACAACCCGCTGCCGCGCTGGTGGCTCTGGACGTTCTACCTCACCATCGCTTGGGGGCTGTGGTATGTGATCGCCTACCCTGCGTGGCCACTGATCAATGGCGCGACTGCGGGCTATCTTGGCTTCTCGACCCGTGCCAATGTCGCGGCCGATATCGCGGCCTTTGATGAAAAGAACGCGGATTTGCGTGCGGCCCTGACCGAAGTTGACCTGACCAAGCTGGAAGAAAACGAAGAGCTAAGCCGCTTTGCGGTGGCGGGCGGCCGGGCTGTGTTTCTGGCCAGCTGTTCGCAATGCCACGGCTCTGGTGCTGCGGGCGCAAAGGGCTATCCAAACCTGCTCGACGACGACTGGCTTTGGGGCGGCTCGATCGAAGATATCGCCTATACGGTCAACTACGGCATCCGCAACGAGATTGACCCCGATGCGCGCTGGTCCGAAATGCCCGCCTTTGGCGAGATCCTTGAAAAAGAACAAATCGATCAGGTTGTGCAATATGTCACCTCGCTGTCATCGACCGACTACGACGTCGAGCTGGCCGCATTGGGCGAGACAGTCTTTGGCGAGAATTGCAGTGCCTGCCACGGCGCTGACGGAACCGGCGAACGGGCCTTGGGCGCACCCAATCTGGCCGACGCGATCTGGCTTTATGGTGGCGACGTGGGCACATTGACCGAGACGGTGACAAACGCCCGCTTTGGCGTGATGCCGCCTTGGGGCACGCGCCTGTCCCCGTCCGAAGTGAATGCCGTGGCCGCATATGTGCACCAGCTTGGTGGTGGCGAATAGGCTGACATCGCCTCAAGAGACGTTTGCGCAGGCATCTTTGCGCAAACCGGTCCCGCCTCTGGCCTGTTCGCGCAATCCAGAGGTGGGATTTTCTGTCTTGACCCACATCAAGGACGGTGATCCTCGGGCCCAATAGCCCTATACTGCGGACGGATTTGGAATCGATATGAGCACTGAAACGCCCCCGAAATTATTTGCCGCCCAAGAACCCATCTTCCCGCGCAGGGTCAAAGGGTTCTACCGGACGTTCAAGTGGTGGATCATGGCCGTGACGCTGGGGATATACTATCTCACGCCTTGGCTACGCTGGGATCGTGGCCCCGCCCTGCCCGACCAGGCCGTTCTGCTCGACCTTGCCAACCGCCGTTTCTATTTCTTCTGGATCGAAATCTGGCCCTACGAGTTCTATTTTGTTGCCGGGCTTTTGATCATGGCGGGGCTCGGGCTGTTTTTGTTCACCTCGGCGTTAGGGCGCGTCTGGTGCGGCTATACCTGTCCGCAAACTGTCTGGACCGATCTTTTTGTCCTTGTCGAACGCTGGATAGAAGGTGACCGCAACGCGCGCGTCCGCCTGTGGAAAGCCTCTTGGAGCCTGCACAAGTGGCGGCTACGATTGACAAAATGGGCGGTTTGGCTGGGTATTGCTGTGGCCACAGGTGGGGCATGGGTGTTTTACTTTACCGACGCTCCCACCTTGGCGCGCAACCTGATCGCCGGCACCGCCCACCCCATCGCCTATTCGACCATTGCAATTCTGACAGCCACCACATTCATTTTTGGCGGTTTCATGCGCGAACAGGTTTGCATCTACATGTGCCCTTGGCCCCGCATCCAAGGGGCGATGATGGACAATGACACGCTGACAGTGGGCTACCGCGAATGGCGCGGCGAACCGCGTGGCAAAAAGCGCATTGAGGGGGCGGGCGACTGCATCGACTGCATGGCTTGCGTGAACGTCTGCCCGATGGGGATCGACATTCGCGATGGCCAACAAATGGAATGTATCACTTGCGCGTTGTGCATCGATGCCTGCGACGACGTGATGGACAAAATCGGCAAACCGCGCGGCTTGATCGACTACCTTGCGCTATCCGACGAGCCTGCCGAGCGCGGCGGCAAACCACCCAAAGCGGTCTGGAAACATATCACGCGGCCGCGCACGATCATCTACACCGCAATGTGGTCGCTGATCGGCTTTGCCCTGATCTTTGCTCTGTTTATTCGCCCCGAAATCGACCTGACCGTCGAGGCCGTGCGCAACCCGACCTATATCACCCTGTCGGATGGCTCTG
Source organism: uncultured Rhodobacterales bacterium (assembly GCA_963976475.1). GTDB lineage: Bacteria > Pseudomonadota > Alphaproteobacteria > Rhodobacterales > Rhodobacteraceae > Yoonia. The sequence goes on along the minus strand of CAXBKX010000014.1, from coordinate 5,250 downwards.
TGCGCAACACCTACACCATGCGGCTGCGCAACAAACATGGCGAGCCGCGCGATTTCCGCGTCTCGCTGACATCCGACGCCGTGCTGCGCCTTTCGCTTGAAGGACAACCCAGCACCCATGTCACAGTGCCTGCAGACAGCTCTTTCCTACAGCGGGTCTATGTCACCGCCCGCCCGCAAGACCCCGCCGCCAAAGTCGACGCCACCGACCTGCGCTTTTGGGTCGAAGACGTGATCAGCGGCGAACGGGCCTACCGCGACAACACATTCAACGGAAAGGCACCACAATGACCACCGCGACCAAAGGAAAAATGACCGGCTGGAAATTCCTCGGAATCATGGTCATTGGCTTCGGGATCATCATCTCGGTCAACCTGACACTGGCCTATCAAGCCGTCGCCACCTTCCCCGGGCTGGAAACACAAAACTCTTATGTCACCAGCCAGTCCTTTGACGCCGACCGCGCCGCCCAGCTTGCACTGGACTGGGATGCGCAGGTCCGCATTCAGGCCGGTCAACTACGCCTGAGTTTCCGCAAGGATGGGCTGCCGGTGGAACCCGAAATCGTATCCGCGGTGCTTGGGCGCGCCACCAATGTGGCCTCCGACCAAACCCCGACCCTTGTATTTGACGGGGCCGATTTTGTGGCACCCGTCGATCTTGCGGGCGGAAACTGGAACCTGCGGCTTGTTGCAAAATCCGCTGATGGCACACAATTTCGTCAGCGCATGATCGTCGAGATCGATAAATGATACCCCCCCTCTGCGCGCCTGCCAAAGCTCTGGGCCACTATGGCTGACACGGTTATTCTGTCACTGCCGGGCATTCACTGCGCCGGCTGCATCGGCGCGGTCGAGCGGACGTTGACGGGCACAAAAGGCGTCACCGCCGCGCGTGTGAACCTGAGCCGCAAGCGGGTCACAATCGACGTCAACGGCATCACCCCCGACCCGCTGATCGCAGCGCTGGCACAGGCAGGTTACGAGGCGCACGCGCTTGATGCGGCGATGCTCACCTCGGTGGACACGGACGCAAAGGGCCGGATGCTGCTGGTGCGCCTGGGCGTCGCGGGCTTTGCGATGATGAACGTCATGCTGTTCTCGGTCGCGGTCTGGTCGGGGGCGGCGCTTGCGACCCAACAGATGTTCCACTGGATATCCGCGCTGATCGCGGTGCCGGCACTGCTGTTTTCGGCGCAGGTATTTTTCCAGAATGCATGGGTGGCGCTGCGGGTCAGACGGTTGAACATGGATGTGCCGATTTCATTGGCAATCATCCTTGCCGCAGGGCTTTCGGTCTATGAAACCTCGATTGGCGGTGACGCGGTCTATTTTGACGCAGCCTTGTCACTGACCTTCTTTTTGCTGATCGGGCGCTACCTTGACCACCGCACGCGCATCGCGGCCCGCTCGGCAGCCCAGGAACTTAGCGCGTTGGCCAGCCCCGATGCGCTGCTTGTAACAGGTGACACGACCCGCACCATACCGGTAAGCGACCTTGCTATCGGTGATCTGATCCGCGTCAAAGCCGGCATGAGAGTGCCGGTAGACGGGCAAATCACCCAAGGCACATCAGACACCGACAGGTCATTCCTGACCGGCGAAAGCCTCCCTGTTCAAGTCCACGCAGGCAGTGACATTGCGGCAGGCGAGGTCAATCTCACCGGCCCGTTCACCCTGCGCGTCACCCGGGTGGGCGAGGACACCACGCTGGCGCGCATGGCACGGCTGGTCGAACATGCCGAAGGGGCGCGCAACAAATACACCGCCCTTGCAGACCGTGCGGCACAAATCTACGCGCCCGCCGTGCATGTGCTGGCGCTGGTCACATTCATCGGTTGGCTGGTGCTGTCCGCGGATGCGGCGCTTGCTTTGAACATCGCGATTTCAGTGTTGATCATCACCTGCCCCTGCGCATTGGGTCTGGCTGTCCCCGCCGTGATGACGGCGGCAACAGGCCGGTTGTTCCGGCGCGGGCTACTGGTCAAAAACGGCACCGCACTGGAACGGCTGGCCGAGATTGATGTGGTGGTCTTTGACAAAACCGGCACCCTGACCGAGGGACATGCGCGGATCGATACCGCCGCGCTGGACCCGACCCAACTTTCGGTTCTGGCGGCCCTCGCGCAGGCCTCGCACCATCCGGTGTCGCGCGCCATCGCCGCAGCGCTTCCCGCCACCTTGCACCCCGCTGAGCTGACAGAGATCAGCGAACATGCGGGTTTGGGCGTCATGGGGCTTTGGCGCGGGACCCCCGTGCGTTTGGGGCGCAGCGATTGGGTCGGGGCGGCCACATCACCTGCATTGCAAATCGGCGACGCGCCCGCCATCCCGCTTGTCTTTTCCGAAAGCTTGCGCGCAGGGGCCGCAGATACCGTCGCCCGCCTGCAATCACGCGGCACGCCCGTGCATATCTTCTCTGGCGATAGCCAAACCGCCGTCTCTGCGCTGGCCGAAAAACTTGGGGTCACACAGGCGCACGCGCAAATGATGCCCGACGACAAGCTAAGCGCCATCAAAGCACTGTCAGATGCGGGCAAAAAAGTCCTTATGATCGGCGACGGCCTGAACGATACAGCCGCACTGGCGCAGGCCTATGCGTCCATTTCACCCGCATCGGCACTGGATGCATCGCGGGCGGCATCCGATATCGTGCTGTTGGGGCGCAGCCTCGCCGACATTCCGGATGCCATTGATACCGCCAGATCGGCCCGTGCGCGGGTGCTTGAAAACTTTACAATCGCGGCAGGCTACAATGTGATCGCCGTGCCTGTCGCGATTTTGGGCTATGCATCGCCACTGGCCGCCGCCATCGCGATGTCGGCCTCGTCCATCACTGTATTATTGAACGCCCTGCGGGTAAGGTAGCGCCATGAATGTCTTGATAATCCTGATCCCCGCCTCGTTGATCCTTGCTTGCCTTGGGCTGGCGGGGTTCTTGTGGACCCTGCGGCACTCGCAATACGACGATCTTGACGGGGACGCCTGGCGTATCTTGATGGAAGATGACCACATCAATGATGACAGTGAACCGAAGACGTAAAAAAAGGGCAGATTTCTCTGCCCTTCTCTTTCACTAATCTGGGACATGCGAGGGCATGCCCGCTTGGGAATGCACGCCCGATTAGTTGAAGTTGTAAACCACCGAAACACCAAAGATGTTTTCCGCGTCCGAGAATGTGTCGTCGGATGCGTCGTTAAAGTTGGTTGTGTAGGATGTGCGCATCACAAGCGTATCTGTCAAAGCCACGTTCAATGCCAAATCGTTGGTCACTGTTGTCGCTGTTTCAGAATAGATCACGTCTGTGTCGTTGGTCACATATGTTGTGTCTGTCAGGCTCTTGAAGAGGTTGGACGAAACAGACGCAGCTGCTTCTGAAATTTCACCGCCACCAACAATATTCGCAGCACGGTAACCAGGGCCCGCCTGAACCGACCACTGTGTGTCGGCAGAGTTAAAGATGCGGTAACCAAGGCCGGCACCGACAAAGATGTCCTGCTCGTATTCGCCAACTGTTGTGGACAGTTTGTCGAACGATGCGTTTGCTTTTGCATAAGCAAACAATGTGTCGTTGAAATCACGACGGTAGTCGAGACCAACCTGCAATGTGTTCTCTGTCTCTACGCCGTCTTCAACGCCGTAAACGAATGCCGCAGTGACATCGATGCCGTTGACGCCATCGAATGTACCGTAACGCAGACCAACACCAACGTCAGACGATGTTTCACCATCGTTCGATGAAGATGTGCCGCGCAAAGACAGCGAGCCGTAAGAGCCGATCTGGCGGCCCTCGTTGCCGAAACGGCCAATATCGCGCTCGGCTGCGTCAGAAATGGCATCTTCGATATCCTCAACGGCAGTGTCTGCTGCACCGTCGTTTGCAAATGCTGTTACTTGCGCGTTTGCCGCGACAGCGACGAAACCGCTGATTGCAGCGATGATAAATACATTGGTCTTCATGGGTCATTCCTCTCCCAAAGAAGGTGACCCGCACTTGTCACAAGAACGGGGGCATCTCTGCCAAGGACGGATTTAAACCCAGCCTATAGATAAGTAAAATTCGAAATAATCATGCTTAAGACAAGTTTCGCTTGTGTATAAGCTCAATCCCGCCGGTCCGGAACGGCCCCTGGATTCTCACTGATCGCACGCAGCTGATCTAGCACCGCCTCACCATCGGTTTCCGCATTTTGGCCAATTTTTGCGGTAACATCGATCGCAGCGTTTAAAATAACGGGGTCCAGATCCTCTCGCCACACAGCCCAGACCGGATAGGGAAAGGCAGGCGCGTCCGGCACAAGATGCAACTGCCCGCTGTCGAGATACTTTTTGACATAGCGCGCAGGCAGATAGGCGGCAGCCTGCCGGTTGATCACATATTCAGCCACCATCGCCCCCAAGGCAAAGGTCATACCGGGGTTGGTCAGTTCCGGAAAAAACGCCGCATGGGCGCTCACAAATTCCGGTCCCCAGTCGACAAACACGTATCGGTCGCCTACCTCCAGCGTCGGATCTGGCCAGGACGCCACCAACACCAGATCCTCTTCCATGACCTTCTCGACCGCCAGACCCGGGCGCAATTGCGGCATATACAACAGGCCCAACTGGATCGTGCCCTCGATCAGGAAGCGGGTCAAACGATCAGGCATCCCGATCTCGGCGCGCAAATTGAGGTCGGGCATATGCGCCTGCAACCCGTCCAGCAAACGAAAGCCAAGCCGCGGCCACAGCGAATATTGCGCGCCAATCGTCAAGCTGCGTGTGAACCCTTCAGGGATCGCGATTTGCTGCCGCGCCTCCTCCCACATCCGGATCATCGACAGGGCATAGCTTTCGAACTCACGACCCGCAGAGGTCAATTCGGCCCCCGCTTTCGAGCGGCTGAATAACGGCTTGCCTAAAGTGTCTTCCAAACGCTGCACACGCAGCGATACAGCAGATTGCGTGACATAAAGCCGGTCAGATGCCGCAACGAACGAGCCCGTCGCGGCAACTTCCAAAAACGTCTTGAGCAATGTGATATCCATAGCACCGTTCTGGCAGGAAGCCCCCCATTCGCCAAACAAAAACCGCTCAAGCGTTTCAAATGAGGTCAGTGGCGAGCGCAATCGCAAACGCGTCAGGGTTTGCTGTTGGTCCCCAAAAATGGCCTCGCGTCAACGGGTTGCTGTCAGACGAATGCGAACTCGTCTGTACTGTATGCGGCGGTTCCAGCCCATTGATTTGATGTGTTCCTGACGCGTGACGTGCC
>CAXBKX010000013.1:0-114751 GCA_963976475.1 uncultured Rhodobacterales bacterium | reverse complement strand
ATGATCTGCTGCCGTGGAAAACTACCCCGTAGGGCAGTCAGACCGGACGCTTACACTTTAACATCATGTACAGCATGCCGTCGCGGTGCAGACAGCGCTTGGTGCGATGGCGGATCGTGGCGAAGGCGGATTCAATTGAGTTACTGGTGCGGATGCTTTGCCAATGCTGTGCTGGGAAGTCGAAGAATGCCATCAACTCTTCGCGGTCTTTTTGCAGGCACAGCGCCGCCTTGGTATATTTGGGTTCGTAGGTCTCGATGAACAAATCAAAGGCCTTCTCAGAATCCGCTTTGGTCTCGGCCTGCCAGATATTGTGTATCGCGACCTTGGCCTTTGGCTGTGACAGCGTGGGCAGGCAGTTGAGCACATTCATCGTTTTGTGCTGCCGGCAGCGTTGCTGGCGGGTCGTGGGGTAAACCTCATCCACGGCCGCCCAGAACCCCATGGCACCGTCCATTGCCCGGCAGTGCATCGCATAGCGATGTCACGAGAGGGGCCGATAGACAGTCTGGGCGCGTTCATTCCTCGGCTTTTGAGGCTGAGCAGAACCTCGCGCCAGCTCTGCGTGGACTCGCGCACCCCGTCCTCAATGGCCAGGAACCGTTTCTTGCCGCGGGCGGTGACGCCAACAATTACAAGCGCGCAAAGCTTGTCATCCTCGCCCCGAAGGCCACTGTGGACGCCGTCAGCCCAGATTTAGACGATTGGCTCGTCATCGAACGCAGCGTCTTTCCAGCCGTCATACTCCTTGGCCCATTCGCGCTTGAGACGCGAGACCGTATTCGCCGACAGCCTACTTTCCACAGGCAAGTCTACCTCACCTTACTATGTTTTTGTGCCCCGATCGCCAGCGATATCCGTTTCTTGCGCACGAAAAACCTCCAATTGCGCCTGCACAGTCGTCGTCAGCTCATTTAACGAAAATGGCTTCGGCAAAAACACAGCATTCGATATTCTCGGTCCCTCATCACCGAATGCGTCCTCGGCATAACCAGAGACAAAAACAACCCGTGTTTTGGGCCGATCCTGCAATGCTTCACGCACCCAAGTCGGGCCATTCTTGCCTGGCATAATCACATCCGTCACGAAAATATCTACCGTCAGGTCGGGGTCTTCCAACATCGCAAGCGCCGCCTCCGCACAATCAGCTTCTAAAACGGTATATCCCCGCAACCGCAAGGCTCGCGACGCAAAAGCCCGCACCGGTGCTTCGTCTTCAACCAATAACACCACGCCCTCGTCTGAAACCGACAATGGTTTCGCAATCTGTGGAATCACCGGTTTCATGTCAGCGACAGAGACTTCATATACCGGAAACAACAGCGAAAACTCTGTGCCGCGATCAACCTCGCTATTTACAAAAATAAACCCGCCCGTCTGTTTTACGATCCCGTATGCAGTCGATAGGCCCAGTCCAGTCCCCTCGCCAGTTCGTTTTGTAGTATAAAACGGTTCAAATATCTTGGGCATTTTTTCCGGCGGAATACCGTGCCCCTCGTCAACAACTTTCACCACTACATAATTCCCCGGCGGCACGGTCGCACGGTCGCGCAATACAGGCTCATCCAAAGTCAAGTTTTGCGTCTCAACCCGAATTTCTCCTCCCGCCGGCATTGCATCACGGGCGTTGACAACAAGGTTCATCAGGACTTGTTCAAGTTGGCGCTTATCGGCCCTTATCGGCTCCAAATCCTGCGCATGTGACAGCGACAAAACAACCTTTTCGCCGACCAACCGGTTCAAAAGATGTGTCAAATCCGAAAGCGTATCGCGAATATCAATCACTTCTGGCTGCAAATTTTGCTTGCGTGAAAACGCGAGCAATTGCCCGACAAGACTCGCCGCGCGATTTGCGTTTTGATGTATCTGAATCAAATCGCCATAGTTTTGATCACCTTGATCATGCCGCAAAAGCAACAGATCACAATGACCCGAAATTGCTGTCAGAAGATTATTGAAATCATGTGCAACCCCACCCGCCAATTGGCCAATCGCTTGCATTTTCTGACTTTGGACAAATTGCGCTTCTAAAGTCTTTAATTCCGTCACGTCATTTAACACAGCGATCAAATGCGGGTCCGCAACGCCGCCAGCTGTATTCAATGTGACTTGAACAAAAATATCACGGTTTTCGCCGCGCCCGCGCAGGAACTGAGAAACATACCCTCCCCGGCCTTCAATCGCCTCGCGCAGCCAATCCCCAAAAGGGCGGCCCAAACCATCCAGAACATCGCCAACACGCTTGCCCTTGGTTGACGTGATATCCAAAAGCCCTCGCGCCTCGCGGTTTGACGCAAGCACTTCACCGTCCGCCGATATCTTGAGCAACGGAACCGGTAAATCCTCGATCGCATCCCATTCCGCCGCCAATTCCCGCGGCCCGTTTTTCTCGTCGTCCTTGGCGTTGCGCGGAATGATATAAATTTCCGTCCGCACCACTTTGCTCTCGATCATCGCGAGCGTGACCATCACTTCACCATCCACACTGACAAGCGCACATGACAACCCGGTTCGCGGGACGACGTCACCAAAGACGTCTTGCATCGACTTGGGACGAAAGCCAAGAAATACGCGGCACGCCTCATTTACAAACAACACCGCACCACGTTTTCCAAGCGTCATCATCGGGATACTTAACGCATCACTCGATCGGATAGTCGAATGATCGCTGCGAAGACCTTCTTCCAGTCGCCACAAATAGGTATTTTTCTCGATTTTAGAGACCGACAACCCATATTGACCTGACCGAGTGACAATCTCTTCTTTCCCGCCGCCCATCGCATCGGCGCGGGTGATCAAACGGTATAAAACAACATCCGGGTTCGCAACGATCGCTGTCAGCAGCGACCCTAACGCCTGTTGCTCGACCTCTTCGAATTTATTTTTCGCCGCCTTGTTTCGCAACAATATCTCGCCTTCAGAATTGGTAAGAAACGCAAAATTCGGGTCATGTGCCACAACATTTTTCAAGGCGTCGCCAATGACAACTCCCGCTTCGTCCGACCGATATGCGCGCATCATCAAAGCAATACCGCCCAGAAAAAACACGAATGCCACACCGATCAGGCTGCCTTGGATCAGGGGTTGCGAAAACTGATAGGCGGCCACAAGCGACACAATAATCGCGCCGCCAACAATCAAGGCAGTGCGCATAAGGCCCGGCTTTACGGGCACGTCCACGACAGTTTGGTCAATGGCAGTCAAGTCATGTCCTCAATTCAGTCCTGATCAGATAAGCCTACGAAACTTAACAATCACTTAAGACAGAGGCGCAAACGAAAAATTCCTCAACATCAATTCAACCACAGGGTGTGTTATTTCCGCGTCAATACCGCGTGGTAAAACCCGTCACCCAAAGGGTCCGGCACCCGCTGGTGCGCCTCCGTCAAAGCCCATCCGGAATTGTCCCCCAAAAACGCGGCAACAACACCATTGTTCTCGGCTTCAAAAACCGAACATGTCGCATAGACAAGCTGACCATCACGCGCCACAAAATCCGCCGCATTATTCAAAACTTCGACTTGTAACTCATTGAAATCAGACATTTTATTTGGTGAAAATGCCCATTTCGCTTCGGGGGCGCGGCGCCATGTTCCGCTGCCGCTGCACGGCGCATCGACAAAAACAACATCAAAGGGTGCGTTGGCCGCGATCTGCGGCGTCTCCAATACGGCTATTTCAACGCCTGCACGCGCGGCCCGAGGGGCGATATCCGCGGTCCGCGCGGTCGCAATATCATGGGCAAACACCTTGCAATCGAACATATCGGCAATCGCAAGCGCCTTGCCACCACCGCCCGCACAATAGTCCAAAACGCGTGACCCATTCCGCATATGCAGTCCCGCAACGGCCTCTTGCGAGGCAAGGTCCTGCACCTCGACCAAGCCGCTTTCAAAAGCCATTGATAAATGTATGCGTCTTTCATTTTCAATAACTTGCAACGCACAATTGATATTGCCGACTGGCGTTGCGGCAATGCCGTCCCTGGCCAACACCTGTATCACGTCTGACCGCGATGAGCGACGCAAATTGACCCGCAACGTCACCGGTCCACGCGCCTGAAGAACTTGCGCTGCCGCACTCGCCTGAGCACCCAAATCCCGACACCAGACCGGCCACAACCAATCAGGGAAATCATGCTGTTCTGCCTGCGACAACGGGCTTTGACCGGCGGCCAATTCCTGCCCGCTCAGGGCATCGGGGCAATACCCGCCAACACCAAAAATACTATCTATATCAAGGCCTTGACTGCGAATATGCCCAATCATCAAACCCCGACCGGTCATGGCACCACCGATGGCGGCCAGCGATCGTTTGCATCTTAGCGCATCAAAAACGTGATCCCTTACAGCCGCGCGGTCCTTGGATCCCGCATAGCGATTGCCGCGCGCCCAGCGCGACAGACACTTTTCGGCAGCCTCTCCCGCCAATACATCATCCAAAACGGCAATCGCCGCGGCAACCCTTGCAGCAGGTGTCATGAAACCACCTTCATGTCACATCGCAACACATTGAAACTTCACCCAATTCTATAATTCGGGCTTTCGCGCGTAATCTGCACGTCATGCACATGGCTTTCTTTCAAACCCGCCCCCGTGATCCGGACAAAGCTACAGTTCTTGCGCATTTCCGCAATCGTCGCGTTACCCGTGTAGCCCATCGCCGCGCGCAATCCACCCACCAACTGATGCACCACAGCGGCGGCAGACCCCTTGTAGGGCACCTGCCCCTCAATCCCTTCCGGCACCAGCTTGTCGCTTGCCGCATCCTTCTGGAAATACCGGTCCGCAGACCCGCGCGCCATCGCGCCCAAACTGCCCATCCCCCGGTATGACTTGAATGAGCGGCCCTGATACAAAATCATCTCGCCGGGGCTTTCATCCGTGCCCGCAATCATCGAGCCGACCATCGCGCAAGACGCTCCGGCAGCAATCGCCTTGGCAAAGTCACCCGAAAACTTGATGCCACCATCGGCAATCACCGGCGTATCACCGGCCGCCTGCGCGCAATCCATAATCGCGGTCAGTTGTGGCACACCCACACCGGCCACCATCCGTGTGGTGCAAATCGATCCCGGACCAATCCCGACCTTTACCGCATCGGCACCCGCACCAATCAACGCGCGCGCGGCCTCTGCGGTCGCAATATTGCCCGCAACAACCTGCACCGCACTGCCCAACGCCTTCACGCGCTCGACAGCCAGTGAAACACCCGCAGAGTGCCCGTGCGCGGTATCAATGACAATCATATCAACCCCCGCCTCGATCAAAGCCTGCGACCGCTCGAATCCGGCATCCCCCACACCCGATGCCGCCGCAACCCGCAAACGACCCAATTCGTCCTTGCAAGCCACCGGATTCAACACCGCCTGTTCGCTGTCTTTCAGGGTCAACAACCCGGTCAACTTGCCGGCCTTGTCGGTAATCAACAACTTCTCGATGCGCCTTGCCTGCATCAACGACCTTGCCTCATCCAGATCCGCAGGCTCGCGCAACATCGCCAGATTATCGGCCGTCATCATCACGCTTACCGGCGTCTTGTCATCGGTCGCAAAGCGCATATCTCGGTTGGTAACAATGCCTACAACCGTGCCATCGGGGCCAACAACCGGAAATCCGGTAATGCGGTAGCGCTCCATCAATTCCTTTGCATCCGCCAGCGTCTGGTCAGGTGTCAATGTGATCGGGCTATAGACCGTGCCGGACACAAACCGCTTCACCTGCCTGATTTCTCGGGCTTGTGCGGCAATATCCAGGTTCTTGTGCACCACACCAATGCCACCCGACTGCGCCATCGCAATCGCCATCTTGCCCTCGGTCACCGTATCCATCGCGCTCGATAACAACGGTATATTCATCGGAATTGATTTGGTCACAAATGTGCGCGTATCTGCGGTGGTCGGCATCACACTGGATGCGGCCGGAACCAACAATACGTCGTCAAAGGTAAATGCCTCACGAATCTCCATCAACCTGTCTCCTGGGATGTCATTAGCGTTGGCATGGTCCTTTCGCATGGATCGGGCCGCGACACTACCCCAAATGCGCATCCCATGCCGCTCAATGTCTCCCAGATGACGGGTTCGCCCTTTCGCCTGCCAATCAATGCGCTAATGTCCGCTCAACTCTAACAAAAGGCCGCCCCATGAGCACCGATCCCCTTGTGATTTTCACCCCCTCCGGCAAACGCGGCCACTTTGCCGTCGGCACCCCGATCCTGACGGCTGCGCGCCAGCTTGGCGTCGATCTCGATAGCGTCTGCGGCGGACGGGGCATCTGCTCGAAATGCCAAGTCACGCCGTCTTACGGTGAATTCTCGAAACATAAGGTCACCGTGCATGAGGACGCCCTTTCCCCTTGGAACGCGGTCGAAGAACGCTACAACACCATCCGCGGCCTGCCAAAAGGGCGCCGCTTGGGCTGCCAAGCCACCGTGCAACGCGATGTCATCGTTGATGTGCCCCCCGAAAGCCAAGTGCACCGCCAAGTGGTGCGTAAACGCGCCGAGGCCCGCGACATCACAATGGACCCCTCAACGCGGCTCTATTACGTCGAAGTGACCGAACCCGACATGCACGACCCCTCGGGCGATCTTGAGCGGCTGATCAAAGCCCTGCGCCACGACTGGGACCTGCCCGAACTCGAGGCCGACTTGGGCGTCTTGCGCAGCCTGCAAGCGGCGTTGCGCAAAGGCGAGTGGAAAGTCACCTGTGCGGTACACTTGGGCGACGACACCTTTAGTCCGCGCATCATGCAGGTCTGGCCGGGGTATTTCGACGGGGCAATCTACGGGCTCGCCGTGGACCTAGGCTCTACCACCATCGCGGCGCATCTGTGTGATCTGCACACCGGCGAGGTCGTGGCCTCGTCGGGCATCATGAACCCGCAAATCCGCTTTGGCGAAGACCTGATGAGCCGCGTGTCCTACGGCATGATGAACGCAGGCGGCGCCGAGGAAATGACCCAAGCGGTGCGCGAAGGCATGAACGCGCTTTTTGTGCAAATCGCAGCCGAGGCCGAGATTGACCGCAACCTGATCGTGGACTGCGTCTTTGTGTGCAATCCGGTCATGCACCACCTGTTTTTGGGCATCGACCCCTACGAGCTGGGCCAAGCCCCCTTTGCCCTCGCCACCTCCGAATCGCTGTCATTGCGTGGCATCGAGCTGGACCTGAACCTGCACCCCGCAGCCCGCGTCTACATCCTGCCCTGCATCGCCGGACACGTCGGCGCAGATGCGGCCGCCGTGGCCCTGTCAGAGGCACCTGACAAATCCGAAGACCTCGTGTTGGTCGTCGACGTCGGCACCAACGCCGAAATCCTGCTGGGCAACAAGCATAAGGTCCTTGCCTGCTCGTCCCCTACAGGCCCTGCTTTTGAGGGCGCACAAATCTCAAGCGGCCAACGCGCAGCCCCCGGTGCCATCGAGCGGGTCGAAATTGACCCCGTCACAAAACTGCCGCGTTTCAAGGTCATCGGCTCTGATCTGTGGTCCGACGAGGACGGTTTTGACGCGGTCACCGCCCAGACCGGCATCACCGGCATCTGCGGCTCCGGCATCATCGAAATGGTGGCGGAAATGCGCATGGCGGGCATCGTCGACGGACCGGGCCTGATCGGCTCGGCGGAACAAACAGGGTCATCGGCTTGTTTCCTCGACGGGCGCACCAACTCCTACATGGTGCATGACGGATCGGCGACAGGCGGGCCGGTGATCACCGTCACCAACCGCGACATCCGCGAAATCCAGATGGCCAAAGCGGCACTGTATTCAGGCGCACGGCTCTTGATGGATAAATTCGGCGTCGACAGCGTTGACCGCATCGTGCTGGCCGGCGCATTCGGCGCGCACATCAGTCCCAAACACGCGATGGTGTTAGGCATGATCCCCGACGCGCCACTTGATAAGGTCACCTCGGCTGGCAACGCCGCAGGCACCGGCGCGCGCATCGCGCTGCTGAACCGCGCCGCGCGTCGTGAAATCGAGGCCACCGTGCACGAGATTCACAAAATCGAGACCGCAATCGAGCCGCGCTTCCAAGAGCATTTCGTCAACGCGTCAAATATCCCCAACGCGGTCGAGCCGTTCCCGATCCTCAAATCCATCGTCACCCTGCCCGACGTCAATCACAACACCGGTGGCGGTGGCGGCGGCGGGCGCAGACGGCGGCGCGAGACCTGAGGTCCGGGCCGCACTCAACACGGCATATTGTCGATTCTGTCGTCAAATACCTCGTCGGCCAGGCGTGCATTGATCCGCGCCAGGCGCATTGGGACCTTGCGACCGCACGCCGAAATCCCGTCGACCATCTTTTGCACCTCTGGATACAGACTTAACCGGTCACACGCGCTCGCGAGATTGATTCTCTCTTCCAACAGGCGCAGTTGCCTCTCGATTTCGTGGTCCATGATGTTTCCCCCAGATGGATTGGGCCACACTCACCCGGCCCAAATAGGCAAATCAAACTTAGCACAAACGCGCGCCATGTAGCCCCCTGATCGCTAGCCGCTCCGATTTGAGCCAAATCATGCCAACCCGCGCTTGACGCCCGCCCGCACCGCGCGTAAATCAAGCCTCGTGATGCGGGTATGGTGAAAAGGTATCACGAAAGCTTCCCAAGCTTAGCAATCCAGTACCGGCCTGTTCTAGAACCTCCCAATGTGGTTGATTTTGTTGCATAAAGCGCCGCATCGTTGTCCCGACGTGTTATACCGCGTTGCAATGTGCTGCCTACAAAATCACTACAAAATGGGACAACGAAGATGCCAACTGAACGCTTGAAGCTCACCGAAACCGCGTGCAAGAACGCCCCGGCGGATGCAAAACTCTGGAACACCGAGATCAAAGGTTTCGGCCTGTTCGCAGGCAAGACGCGCAAGACATTCTACTATCAAAAGGATGTGCACGGCAGCAAAGCCGACTGCGTTCGCGCCCATGCCCGCGTCGCGAAGACAGGCGAGCGCGGCGCGAACCACGTCATGAAATCCTTCCGTTCGATCTACAATCATGCGCGACGCACCCACGATCTGCCGGAATGTCCGACCATCGCGATAGAATGGTTCAAGGAGGAACCTTCGCAGAGCATCATTGCCGACCTGTCCGAATGGAAGCGCGTGGTCGATGAACTGGAGAACCCGATCCACACAGCGTTCTATCGCTTGCTCCTGACCACGGGCTTGCGCAAGACGGAGGCGCTTTCGCTGCGCTGGGATCAAGTGCGCGACGATCACCTGCATCTGCCTGAAACAAAGAACGGACGTGCCTTCGACCTGCCCCTGCTGCCCGAGCATCACGCCATCCTCGAACCCATGCGTCGATTCCGGTCAGAGTATGTCTTTCCCGGCACTCGTCATGCCGTCCACATGAAAGAACCTGTCCGCATCGCGTGGACAGCGCACGACCATCGTCGCACCTTTGCGACATTCGCAACAACAGAGGCAGGTCTGTTCGAAGAAACGGTCGGTCGGCTGCTGAACCACACCCCACAATCTGTGACCGGATCACGATACATCGTGGTCGATCATACCAAGTTGCGCGAACCGATGGGAAAGATCATCTCAGCGTTTAAACGCAAAGACCTGATTTAAATCAGAAAACTTCTATTTTCATAACTCGCTTATATTGCAATACGGTCGAACACCACCTAAGTTGACCTCGTGAAGATACGCCGACGACCGCGCACACCATAAAACGCTAAGTGGTCTGAAAGCCGTGAGCACCTGAGAGGGTGAAGTACTGGTACCTGCAATGATGCAGGTTAGAGCCGCCGCCAGCCTAGCTGTCGGAAGGACGAGCCAAACCCAGTTACTGTGCACGAGCAGGCACCAATCCCCGCTGGGGAGAATGGTGCATGTTATGCCTAATACTCAGAACGACCAATTTTTCGATACCGCTCAAGCCTCTCACCACCTTGGTTACTCTAAATCAACATTGGAGTGGTGGCGAACCGAAGGACGTGGACCTCGCTTTTACAAGATGTCCGGTCGCGTCCGCTATCGCATTTCCGATCTGAATGACTGGATGGAATCCGGCCTCGTAGAAACGCGTGGTTGATCATCATGGAGTGTTTGAGAACATGGCGAAACATCGCCAATGCGAGCGGCCATTCCGTGCGCGAATGGAACGCCAAAGATGAAAAGTGGTGGTATCGTCCGATCAGCAACCCGCTGACGGATGATATTATCCGTGAGCACCTAACGCGCGGCGATGATTGCCGCGCGATATGGCTGAACGTCGGCAACGAAAGCGATCCTGAAAAACTCGATCACACGCGGTTCATGATCTTTGACTTTGACGATCACAACCAGCGAATGACCAAAGACGAGATTTTCGCAAAGGCGTCAGACGTCGCGAATGCCTTAAGCGAGAACGATGTGCCGCACCTCTTGTTCTTGTCAGGTGGCGGTCACGGTATGCACATCTGGGTCACGTTCGACGCACCAAAGCGCGTTGATGTGATGATGCAACTTGCCGACTTTATACTCAAGAAAGCAGGCCTCGCGCGAAAGGCTGGCGGTGAACTCGCAGATGGCTTTGTCGAGGTGCTACCGAAAGGTGTCGGCCAACAGGTTTGTGCCCTTCCCTTTGGTCGCAAGTCGAAGCGGATGGCGTTAACCGACGACGGATCACTTCTCGAAACCTCGCCCCAAGACGCCATCATCGAACAATACTCGGGCAAGAAGCGAGGGCGCAAAGCAACGTCGGAATCGGCGGAGGAAAACCGCGACGCTGTCGTAGATCGCGTCCGATATGAGGATGCGGTATTTCATGCTTGTTGCTCCTTGGAATCAAAAGGGCCTCGCAGATGCGAGGCCCGTTGGGTCAGTGAATGAGGGTTGGGGCTACTTGTTCGCGGCCATGTCGGCCTGCGCGGCGGGCTTGCGCAGCGGCACGACGTTCGACCCCTTCGGCAGCATCAGGTGCAGGACGCCGTTCTCACGGCGCACGCCAAGCCCCGCGGCCCGCAGATCGGTGTAGATGGCCGCTGACGCCACATCGCGCTTCCAGCCTGTCGCGGTGGCAAGCTCGTCCAGCGTGCAGCCTGACAGAAGGGCCTGCACCATCGCATGGCGCTTCGTGCCCTCCCGGATAGGGCGCACATTGGAAAGGTCGCTGGTCGGCTCAACCAAAACGCGGTCCTCAAGCGTGCGGCCCTTCTTCGGCAGCGCGACGACGTTCGACTTCGAGTTGGCCTTCGGCGTGGGGGCCTTCTTCGGCTTGATCGTCGCCTTCGCTTCGACGCCATCGGCCAGCAGGTCAAAGGCAATGGTCACGCCCCAGTCGGTCAGCACCTGATCCACGCCGGGTTGCCCGTTCGGCTTTTCGTTGCCCACGGAAAGGATACCCTTCGTTGAGAGCGAGGCGATAACGCCTTGAACTTGTTTCTTCGTCAGGCTGGTGCGCTGCGCGATCTCGGCGACGTCCGCAAACGTCATGTTGTCGCCAAGCATCCCGTCGAGTGTTTCTGCGCCGTTGCATTCCATTCCGGCGTCAAGGTGCGCGACGCTCACGGCTTTTTCGAGCGGGGTCATTTTCTGGATGACTTCGCGAAGGGTCGGGGCTTTGGTGTTGTCAGTGGTCATATCATGTCACTCCGTTGATGTGTTCCCGGAACGTTCCGGGCACAACTGAGTTATCGGACCTGCCCCCGGTGCTGCTCAAGCAAAGATTGCGGCGCTAAATGTTGTTTATTTAAGACAGTTTACCCACTATACTGAGCACATGAAACGAGAACCCCGCCGCATCATCGAAGAAGCGATCTTTGAAAGTCTAGGCCCATTGTCAGCCCGTGCCTTACTCGCCATGACGCGCGACGGCTGGGAAAGCCTGCGTGCGGGCATCACAGATCAACGGAATGGCAAGGACGGCCTGTCCGCCCGTTGTGTGGCCTGTCAGGGGTCGGTCTATATCACCACGGCGCAAGGCCGTCCCCTGTTCGCACACTATCAAGGATTAGACCCTCGCTGCCCTTGGTATTCGGGCAAGAACATGCACCCAGACGATGCAAGGGCCGCGCAGTATCATGGACAGCAAGAATCCGCGATGCACCGCAGCATGTGCGAACTGATTGCGGAACTCGCGGCGCTGGATGAAAGGTGCGAAGGCACGAAGGTCGATGAGTATCTGCCGCCTACGGCAAGCGGGCATGGGCGTTATCCCGACGTGCTTGTTGACTGGCGTGACTTCGGGCGCTTCGCCGTCGAATACCAGATGTCGCACACCTTCCAGACGGAGGTATCCCAGCGGTGCATTCACTATGACCGCGAAGGAATACCATTGCTTTGGGTGCTGTCCTCCTTCGATCCCGACCGCGTGCCGCAGGCCGTGTCAGACGTTGTGCATCGCCACAGGGGCAATGCGTTCGTCCTAGATCAGGAGGCAGTCAACGCATCGCGTGAGGCAGGCACGCTGGTGCTGACCTGCTACCTATCGAATGGCGAAGGATATGACGCGCCCATTCTGTCAAGGTTCGATGCCTTGACGTTCCCGGAATCCCGCCGCCCGTTCTTGGAGGATCGGCTGGCCGGGCCGCTGCTCGAACAGATCAAGCAGCGCCGACAGCCTTACTTTCGCGCGTTGCGGGCATGGGGTGACAGGATGGGTGAACTGCCACTAGACGACCTAGAGCCTTTTGCAGGTCGTGCGCGGGTTGACCGACTGGTTGCGGCGGCGTTTTCTATCGTGTCCGAAGCAGCGGGCAAGCCCGAGAACTTCGCAAGCGATCACCCTAACATTCGGGCGATGATGAACACCTACCAGAACTCAGGATCACTTGCCCCATACGCCCGCCTACTGACCACATTGATCGAGAACACGTCGCAGCAGACATTGTTGACTGGCAAGGTCGGGGAACACCTGCGACGGTCGATCACAGGTCATAGGCTCGGCCATGTCGAGCAGGTGAACGAGGCGTCACCAGAATGGCGGTTACTGCGTGAACTGCTGCCCGAGGCTCTGGACCCCTTTATTCGGCAAAGGTTGATCGACGCTGCTGCGCTGCCTGCTTGGGCGACCTAAGAAACTGGTTGGGTAGAGTGCGCGTCGTCGTGTTACTGACGGCATGAGCAGACAGCGAGCAGCGATAGACGCAGGCCAGCCCGATTGGGTAGAGTTGCCCGCTTCCGAGAAGGAGGCGAAGGCAATGCTGGCTGCTGGCTGGCCCATCGGCCTGCCGAAATTGATCTTTACAGGTCGCGCGTGTAGTCGGGGGCATACGTCGCCGCGTTGGGCCTCGGGTTACTCTTGCTGCCAGTGCGACCTTGAAGCCAACAGCACGCCAGAGGCGCGGGCTAAGGAGCAACGATACCGTTGCAGGCCGGAAGTGCTCCAGCGGCAGCGGGAACAAAACCGCGCCCGTATGGCAACGCCTGAGGGCCGGGAGGCGAACAGGCTCTACCTTCGTGACTACTTTGCCCGTCCCGAAATAAAAGCGGCGCATCGCAGCTATATGCGGGAGAACCAAGCGACGCGGGACGCGCGCAAATTGAAAGCCACACCGCATTGGCTAACACAGGAACAGCACGCCGAGATCAAGGCCATCTATCAAGATGCAGCGTTGCGGGAAGGGTTGTGGCACGTCGATCATATCATCCCGCTACGGCACCCCAACATTTGCGGCCTTCATGTCTCATGGAATCTTCAAGTGCTGACTGCCAACGACAACCAAAACAAGAGTAATTCGTTCGACGGGACGATGGACAACGACGGCTGGCGCGTTTAAACACTAATCATCGCGGGTATGGTGAAATGGTCTCATGCGAGCTTCCCAAGCTTCAGTTACGAGTTCGATTCTCGTTACCCGCTCCAGCCTCTTCCCAAAAACCCGACCTGCGACAGCCTGCCTCATGGGCAGCAGCCCCTTGCGTCCTACCTGCGCTCTACCAGAAAACCGCAAAGGATCGCGTCAATGTTCAAAGGCCTCTTTCTCTCTCTCGCACTTATCGTAGGCGGGCTGATTATCGGTGTGCCAGTGGTGTTTGCACTTCTGGTCTAAAGGTGGCTGGTCTGCGGCAATGACACGCGCTATTGCTATGCAAAACACGCTTAAGCAACAGGATCCCCCCAATGCCAAATATCACCCGCCTGCACACCGGCCCGCGCATGTCACAAGCCGTCATCCACAACAAAATCGCCTATCTGGCGGGACAAGTCGGGGCCGAAGGCAAGTCTGTGACCGAACAGACCGAAAGCATCCTTGCCAAGATCGACGCGCTGCTTGATGAGGCCGATACCAACAAGCAAAACCTGCTGACAGCCCAGATCTGGCTTGCCGACATGGCCGACTTTGCCGAAATGAACAGTGTTTGGGACGCATGGGTGCCCGCAGGCAACGCCCCGGCACGCTGGGCCGGTGAAGCCAAACTCGCCACCCCGGGCTACCGCGTTGAAATCATCGTGACCGCCGCCATATGACGCTGCCCTATTTGACGGCACTGCGCGCAGACCAACTGCGCAGCGCAGGGATTCATGCGCCGTGGACCTTTGGTTATGCCGACATGGTCCGCTACGGCGAAATCGACATGCTGCACCACGTCAACAATGGCGTCTATCTCAAATGGTTCGAGAACCTGCGCGTGCGCTACTTCATCGAACGCGGCATCTGGACGGCTGACGGCACCCAACCCAAAGTCGTTGTGCGCAATGCGGGGCTGCATTTCCGTGCCGAGGTGAAGCTCGGTCAAAACTATATCCTCACCGCGCGCACCACCAAAATCGGCACGACCAGCTTTACAATGGACTATGGCGTCTGGGTTGATGGGACCCTGACAACCACAGGCGACGCGGTCTTGGTGGCAATTGACGACAAAGGCCAGAAATGCGCCTTGTCAGACAGCGCCAAACAGGTCTTTCGCCAGTTTGACGGCGCGGTTCAGGCCTAGACACCGTGTTTTTGCAGAAAATCCACCAAAGCAGCCGTTGACCCATCATAGTCAGCGGCCGTTTTGGCACCCTCGACTACAGGCTGCAACGCGGTGGCCAATTCCTTGCCCAACTCGACACCCCACTGGTCATACGAATTCAGGCCCAACACAACACCCTCCACAAACACACGGTGCTCGTAAAGTGCTACAATCTGGCCCAACACAAACGGGGTAAGCTGCGGATAGGCAATTGTCACCGACGGGCGGTTGCCCGCAAACACACGGTGCTTGGCCTGACGTTCCAACTCCGCGCCCGCGAACGCGCCCGCGACCTTGCCGCGGGCCTCATCCAGATCACGGCCCTTCATCAAGGCTTCCGATTGCGCCAGACAATTGGCCACCAGTAATTGATGCTGGTGATGCAAGGCATCCTCATGACCGCGCGCCGCCACCAGAAACTCGCAAGGCACAACGCGGGTGCCCTGATGGATCAACTGGTAAAACGCGTGCTGCCCATTGGTGCCGGGCTCACCCCACACAACGGGGCCGGAATTGACCGGCAGGTCCGCACCATCCATGCTGACGCCCTTGCCGTTGCTCTCCATCTCCAACTGCTGCAAGTATGCGGGTAAACGGCTGAGATTATTATCATAAGGCAGCACCGCGCGGGTCGCATAGCCACAGCCCTGATTGTGCCATATCCCCACCAGCGCCAGCAGCGCCGGCATATTCTCTCGCCAGTCTGCTGCACAGAAATGCACATCCATCGCGCGCGCACCGCGCAAAAACGCCAAGAAACCAGCCTCGCCAATCGCGATCATCAACGACAGACCAATCGGCCCCCACATCGAATAACGTCCACCAACCCAGTCCTCGAACCCGAACACGCGCTCGGGTGCAATGCCCATCGCTGCGGTCTTTTCAGCCGACGTGGACAGGGCTGCAAACTGCGCGCCAACATCGGAAACCTTCTCCCCCATCCACGCCTGTGCTGTGCGGGCATTGGTCATGGTCTCAATGGTGGTAAAAGTCTTGGAGGCCACAATCACCAGGGTCGTCGCAGGGTCGCAAGACCGCAACACCTGCGCAATATCGGCAGGATCCACGTTGCTGACAAAATGACACCGCGGACCATCGTGATAGGGCGCAAGCGCGAGTGCCGCCATCGCAGGCCCCAAATCAGACCCGCCAATGCCGATATTCACCACATCGGTGATCTTGCCACCCTGGCCCTGAAACGCACCAGACCGCACAGCTTGGGCAAAGGCGCCCATGCGCGTCAATGTGCCCAGAACCTCTGGCATCACATCCGCGCCATCCACCATCACAGGGCCGCCATCAAGGTTGCGCAGGGCTGTGTGCAAGACCGCACGACCCTCTGTTTCATTGATCGCCGCACCACCAAACATTGCGTCACGTTTCGCCGCAACACCTGTTTTATCCAACATGCCTATCAGCATATCGCGCGCCGCCACATCAATATTCGTCTTGGCATAATCCAGACGCATATCGCCGGCCTGCACCGCGAAATCCGCGGCGCGATCGGCATCCAACATGTCCTCAATCCGACGGTCCGCTACTTGAGCAGCTTTGGCCTTCAACACGTTCCACATCATTCAGCTCCTTGCCCAATGCACAACCGCACCATTCAGCACCGCCGCAATCGGGGCCTCTGTGGGGGTCAAATGCCGCGCCTTTTCCAAGGCTGCGCGCTTTTCATCACCGATAATCACAATATGGCGGCTCATCGCACCGCGCAGCACATCCGCCGACAGCGTGATACGCGGCTCGGGCGCATTTGGGGCCCGCATTGCGACCAACACCTCCTTGCCGTTCAGGGCCAACTCCAACTGGTCCGCCCCCGGGAAAATGCTTGCCGTATGCATATCCGCCCCCATCCCCAAAAGCATCACATTGATCGGCAGCATCGGCGCAATATCTGCCGCAAGCTGCGGCAGCTTTTCTTCCGGCGTCGCCGCCTGCGCATAAAGCGGCACATAGCGCGCCGCCGCCGCCCTTTCGACCAACAACCTCTCGCGCAACAGCCGCGTGTTGGAGCGATCAGAACTCTCTGCCACCCAACGCTCGTCGGTCAACATCACACGCACCCGGTCCCAGCCCAGATCGACACCGCAAAGGCTGTCAAAAATCGGACCGGGCGTCGTGCCACCGGGCACCGCAAACGACGCGGTCTCATGGGTCAACAGCGCATTCTTCAACTCGCTTGCCAGAATATCGGCAAGATCGATCATCATCATTTCCGCGTCCGGATATTCTTTGAAATCCATAAGGTCCGCCTCCTGAAAAAACGTCATACGCAGATCATACGCAGATCATACGCGCAGTGCACGGCGGTTTAAGCCTTGATGTCACGCCACTTGCGCCCGTCGCGGTGCAACAACATCAACGCATCCTCGGGACCAGACGAGCCCGCATCATATAGCTTGGGCACATCGTTGCGCGCCTCCCAACCGGTAATCAACGGATCAGTCCACGCCCACGCAGCCTCCACTTCATCGCCGCGCATAAACAGCGTCTGGTTGCCACGGATCACATCCATGATCAGCCGCTCGTAGGCATCCGACACATCATGCGCGCCCTCGCCCAAAGCCTCCGCAAAGGTCATATCCAGCGGCACATCCACCAGACGCATCCCGCCTGGACCAGGCTCCTTGATCGTGACTTGCAAATCCATGCCTTCATTGGGTTGCAACCTGATGGACAAGATATTGCGATGCCGCTTTTCATCGCCTTCAAAAATCGAATGGCCCAAGTCCTTGAACACCACCGCAATCTCCGAAGCCCTTGATCTTAGACGCTTTCCGGTGCGCATATAAAACGGCACGCCAGCCCACCGCCAATTGTTGATATGGCATTTCATCGCGATAAAACTCTCGGTGAAACTGCGTGGATTTTCGGCGTCCTCGCGGTAACTGGCCCCATTGGGACCGGCATCATATTGGCCCCGCACAATGTGATGCGGCTCCACGGTTTGCAACGCGCGAATGACCTTCAGTTTCTCGTCGCGCACCTCGTCGGCACCAAACTGTCCCGGCGGCTCCATGGCGATCAGACACAATAGCTGCATCAGGTGGTTCTGCACCATATCGCGCATTGCACCCGACCGGTCATAGTAGGCACCGCGCCCGTCAACTCCCACCGTTTCGGCCACCGTGATCTGGATATGATCAACATAATGATTGTTCCACAGCGGCTCGAACAAGACATTGCCAAACCGCACCGCCATCAAATTCTGCACCGTTTCCTTGCCCAAATAATGGTCGATACGATAAATCTGGCTCTCGTCAAAATACTCCGCCAAAGATGTGTTCAGCGCCTTAGCCGTCTCAAGATCACGGCCAAAAGGCTTTTCCACCACAATGCGGCTTGTGGCATTGGCGATGTTGTGACTGTGCAGGCGCGAGGCAAGATCACCAAACAGGCTCGGGGCGACCGAAAAATAAAACGCTTGGACAACATCGCCGCGCACCATGCCCGACAGCTTGTCCCATCCGGCGCTGCCCTTGGCGTCAATCGCGGTATAATTCAATGTTTCCAAGAACTTCGCGACCGCCGCACTGTCCTCTTTCTCCGCACCACCAAACTCGGCGATCGCATCCTTGATCATCGCCTGATAGGCTTCACGGTTCAAATCGGACCGTGCAGCCCCGATAATCCGTGCGTTTTCGGGCATTTGACCCGACAAATACCGCCGGAACAATCCGGGCAAAATCTTGCGCCTTGCAAGGTCCCCCGTGCCGCCAAAAATCACAAGATCAAAAGGGTCGACCGGAATTACGCGAGAGGCCATGGGATACTCCGTTCTGCTTGTTAGCGCTAACGACCGCTACTTACAGTCCCGTCCAAATAAAGTCTAGCCTAAGCGACACATCTCACCCGCGCGCGCGACCCTGCGCCTTTGCACCGCAAAGCAGTTGATCAGCAGTGCACATACCCTCGCTCAAATCGCTTTTGCGCGCCCCGCGTCAACCACACCAACCATGGTGGTCACGCTGCGCCCTACCTGCATCTGTGGCAGCAACACCGTCACCCCATCCCAAGCCGATCACGCATAAACGCAAGCGAAATTTGCAGCCCGTCGGGCGCAATCCCGTGGCCCGTGCCCTTCATGATATGGGCAAAAACCTCTTTCCAACCCGCGTCTTGCAGGGCTTGGGCGGCTTGCGGCAAGCTGTCGGGCGACACCACATCATCCTGATCGCCATGGATCAGTAAAACCGGTGGCCGGCACAACGCCTCGTCCACAAGAGCCTCCGGCTCCATCAGCCGGCCGGAAATTGCCACGATCCCTGCCACCGCATCCTCGCGCCGTGGCAAAACATGCAGCGCCATCATCGTGCCCTGACTAAAGCCCAGCACCATGACCTGCTCGGGCAACAGGTCCTCATCGACCATCACCCCGTCAAGAAACGCGTTCAAATCAGCCGCCGCGCGCAACATCCCGTCGCGGCTTTCTTCGAGTGACGAGCCATCGATCCAAGGGATCGGAAACCACTGGAATCCCATCGGCGCGCCCGCGCAGTCTTCTGGCGCATCGGGTGACAAAAACAGCGTATCAGGCATATGCTCTGCCAACGGATCGGCCAGCCCCAGCAAATCCGCGCCATTGGCACCGTATCCATGCAGAAAAATCACCGCTGATCGGATATCACCGGAAAGCGGCTCTTTGCGGCCCGCCGTCAAAGCACGTGTCATAAAATTCCATCCCTTTATTTCGTCGCCCCGTAGTAGGCCCAGATGATGCGCGCCGCAACCGATCGCCACGGCGACCATGCAATCGCCATCGTGGCTGCCTGTTTTGCGTCTGGCCGTGCGGGCAGATCAAAAATCATGCGCGCGCCTTCCTGCAAGGCCAGATCACCGGGGGCAAAGACATCGGCGCGGCCCAGCGAAAACATCGCATAGATCTGCGCGGTCCAGGCCCCGATGCCGTTGACAGCCGTCAGCGCCTTGATCACCGCATCATCAGGAACGCTTTGCAACCCGTTGAAATCAAGACCAGACCGCGCAAGAGACTGCGCATATTTCGCCTTCTGGCGGCTTAGACCCAAGCTGCGCAAATCATCTTGACTGACATCCAAAATGGCATCTGGCGTGGTCAAACCTGCCTCAACCAACCGGTTCCAAATCGCAGTGGCAGCGGCCACGCTGACCTGTTGGCCCATGATGGCCTGCATCAACGCGGCAAATCCGTCAGGCTTGCGCCGCAGTGGCAACGGGGTCAGGCGGGGCAAAATGTCGGCAAAACGCGGCTCTGCCATGGCCAGCCACGCGGCCCCCTCGGCAATATCGGTATCACACCCGATAATGCGCCCCGTCACTGCGACAGCGCCCATGCAACCGCGTCCTGCGCCGTCTCGACCCGCAACGCCAGCGGCATCTTGGGACGTGCAATCATCACCACAGGAATGCCCAGCATCCGCGCCGCGATCAGCTTGGTGGCACTGGCCTCGCCACCTGCATTTTTCACCACAATCCAATCAATGCCCAACTGGGTAAACACCGACACTTCGCGCGCCACGGCAAACGGCGGGCGGCCGATTAAAAACTCGCCGCCTTCAAACGGGAACGGCGCGGTTGGCGGATCGATCAACCGGCAAATCACGCGGCGCCCCTCCAGGCCTGCAAAGCGGTGCAAACTGCGCCGACCGGTCCCCAGAAACACCGTTGTATGCTCTGGAATAATTTCGGCGGCCTCCTCTTCGCGGGCAATCTCGGTCCAGGTATCGCCGTCCTGCGGCACCCATGGCGCGCGCACCACATGCAGATAGGGCAGCCCAAGCGCGGTGCAAATCGCCGCCGTGCGGTTCGAAATCTCTGCGGCGTAAGGGTGGGTTGCGTCAACAACGGCCGATATGCCTGCGTCTTTGACATAGGCGCGAAACCCGTCCGGCCCACCAAACCCGCCAAGGCGCATCGGCAGCGCAAAAGCACCAGCCGCACGGCGGTCCTCGGCCAACGAGACCACCGCGTCACGGCGCGCGCGCGCAAGGCCTGCCGCAATATCTCTCGCCTCGCTTGTGCCCGCCAAGAGAAGAATTGTCACTCGCACACCCCATGTCGCACCATGTACCACGCCGTCGCGGCCCCCGCTCACCCGAAGTATACGAAGCAATCACCGCGCCGCCAATGGCAAAACACCCGTCAAGCGCACCGTTCAAAGGTCTCACCAATGCACGCGCACAGACCATTGGGGGGATTGCGCCGCTTGAAAAGCATGTCTACCGATACCTGCATGACCCAAATGACCGATGATCGCCGCGCCAAGCGCAATGTTGCCGTGCTTGTGGCCGCACAAGCCATCCTTGGCGCGCAGTTGCCGATGATTTTTGTGATCGGCGGCCTTGCAGGCGGGATGCTGTCGCCCAACCCATATCTTGCGACGCTCCCGATCTCGGCGATTGTCTTTGGCTCGATGATGACCGCACCATGGCTTAGCCCCTGGATGCAGCGCCATGGCAGACGCTCGGGGTTTTTCATCGGCGCGGCGGCCGGGGCCACAGGCGCGATGATTGCCGCTTACGGGCTTTATATCGCC
Organism: uncultured Rhodobacterales bacterium; assembly: GCA_963976475.1. Taxonomy (GTDB): domain Bacteria; phylum Pseudomonadota; class Alphaproteobacteria; order Rhodobacterales; family Rhodobacteraceae; genus Yoonia. Next base: position 93,331 of record CAXBKX010000013.1, on the reverse strand, counting down.
TCGTTCAACGTCTTGATTCTGGGCTCTTTACTGACCGGCATCTACATGTCGGCGCAGGGATTTTTCCGCTTTGCGGCCACCGATACCGCCTCTGACGCCTTCCGCCCCAAAGCCATTTCCTACGTCATGGCCGGCGGGTTGATCTCGGCCGTCATTGGCCCGCAGCTCAACAAATTCGTGCAAGACGCCTTTATTGTGCCCTTCCTGGGCAGCTATTTGGCGGTGGCGGCGCTGAACCTGATCGGGATGCTGCTGTTTTTTGCGCTCGACCTGCCCAAGGGCTCCAAAGGCCAGCCTGTCGATGCAAACGCACCAACCGCGCGCACACGCAAACAATTGCTGCGCGACCCGCGGATCGTCACCGCCATCATCTGCGCCATGGTCGCCTATTCGCTGATGAATCTGGTGATGACCTCGACGCCTTTGGCCGTTGTCGGCGGTGGCTTTACCAAAAATAACGCCAATGACATCGTCATGGCGCATGTGCTGGCGATGTTTGGCCCCTCGTTCTTTACCGGCCATCTGATCGCGCGTTTTGGCGTGGAAAAGATCATCGCAACAGGTCTGTTGATCCTGATGGGCGCGGGCCTTGTGGCGCTCTGGGGCTTTGGCATCCCCAACTTCTTTGCCGCCTTGATTTTGCTCGGGATCGGCTGGAACTTTGGCTTTATCGGCGCCACCACGATGATCGCGGCGGCCCATATGCCACACGAGCGCGGCGTCGTGCAGGGCATGAACGACATGATTGTGTTTGGGATGGTGACCGTGGCATCACTTGCCTCTGGCGTCTTGATGAACTTTTCGGGCGGCGGGGCTGTTGCGGGCTGGACGGCTGTGAACCTTGCCATGGTGCCCCTCTTGCTGCTGGCCGGCGGCGCGCTGGTCTGGCTCTCGCAACAGCGCAAATTAGCCTAGCACACCCGCCTTCAACAGCCGCACACCCTGCATGAACGGTCCCAGCTCCAGTGCCCCCTGCACCACCCGCTGCGGATCGGCGATCGCGCGCCGCAACGTGGGCTTGGTCAAAAAACCGGCCAGCGCCACATCCTTGGGCGCGCGCCCCCGAATATGACGCGCATAGGCCTTTTGCGCCAAATCGCGCACCCCGTCCGAGGTGCCATCAATCAAAGGCTTGCGACCACGATCCTCCAGCGCCGGAATCGCGCGCAGAAAATTCGCAACCCCGACCCCATAAGCAAAATCGCGCAGCAAAGCCTCCTGTGTGGCCCCCAGCAAACGCGCCGCCGTCCACAACAAATGCCCCGTTGTGGCATCAATATACTCGTCCAAATGCGCAGCATCTTCAAAAGCGTCCGAATAGACATCCCAGCGGCGTGCCGCGACCAGCCCCATCAGGCACGCAGCCCCCTGCGCATCCAGAACCTGCGCCAGCGCGTCAGTGACCTCGTGCTTGCGCACCACCGCGCCGCTTGCGATCTCGTCCAACACATCCGCCCACCATTGCAGGCGCATCTCGGCGATCATCGGCTCTTTTGTCACCCAAGGGGCGCGGCTGACCTCGACATTAAAGGCATAAAGCGGAAACAACACACGGCGCGCAGGCACACTTGCGGCCATGACCGCCCGAAACCTCTCGGGATCACCCTTTTGCACAATCGCAGCACAGGCATCGATACTCACAGCGCGCTTGCCCCGTCGCGGATCAGTTTCCAGTTGATCGCATCCACCAGCGCATCAAAGGACGCATCCACAATGTTGGCAGACACACCCACGGTCGACCAGCGCCGGTTTTGCGCGTCTTCGCTGTCAATAATGACCCGTGTCACGGCCTCTGTGCCGCCATCGGTAATCCGCACTTTGAAATCAACAAGGCGCATGTCCTCGATCAAGGCCTGATAGGGACCAAGATCCTTGGCCAAGGCCCGCCATAACGCGTTCACCGGCCCGCGGTCCTTGCCGTCAGGGCCTTGGCTTTCTGATACATTCAGCACCTTCTCGCCGTTCACTTTGACCACGACCACCGCCTCCGACAGTGACACCATCTTGTTGCGCTTGTTGCGGCGGCGCTCGACGGTGACGCGGTAGCGTTTGACTTCGAAAAAGCTGGGCAAAACCCCCAGTTCTTCGCGCGCCAACAGCTCGAAACTGGCCTGCGCGGTATCATACGAATAGCCACGCGCTTCCATCTCCTTGATCCGGTCCAGAATACGGGTCAACGCAGGATCGCCCTTTTGCACCTCCAACCCCGCTTGCAGCAATCGCTCGCGCAGATTGGATTGCCCTGCTTGGTTCGACATCGGCACAATGCGGCTATTGCCGACCACCGCAGGGTCGATATGCTCATAAGTTGTGGGGTCTTTGGCAATCGCAGAGGCGTGCAAGCCCGCCTTATGCGCAAAGGCAGAAGCCCCGACATAGGCCGCCTGTTTGGCAGGCACACGGTTCAGAATATCATCCAACATGCGCGATGCCTTGCGCAACCCTTTAAGCGCTGCCAGCGTCACGCCGGTCTCGAACTGACTGGCGTAAGGTTCTTTGAGCAAAAGCGTCGGAATGATCGTGATCAGATTGGCATTGCCGCAACGCTCGCCCAACCCATTGAGCGTGCCTTGGATCTGACGCGCCCCTGCGCGCACCGCCGCCAGCGCATTGGCCACCGCATTTTCGGTGTCATTATGGGTGTGAATGCCAATGTGATCACCCGGAATGCCGCTGGCAATCACGGCTTTGGTGATCTCATAGACCTCCTCGGGCAACGTGCCACCATTGGTGTCACACAGCACGATCCAGCGCGCACCGGCATCAAATGCCGCGTGCACCGCCTCCAATGCATAGGCAGGGTTGGCCTTGTAGCCGTCAAAGAAATGCTCGGCATCAAACAGCGCCTCGCGGCCTTGCCCGACCAGATGGGCAAAGCTGGCGGCAATATTCTCGGTATTCTCGGCCAAGGTGATGCCCAGCGCAGTTTTGACATGAAATTCATGGCTTTTGCCCACCAGACACACGGCAGGGGTCTTGGCATTCATCACCGCCGCCAGCACGTCGTCATTGTCCGCCGACCGGCCTGTGCGCTTGGTCATGCCAAAGGCGGTCATCACCGCATTTGTCTTGGGGGCGGCGTCAAAGAAATCAGAATCCGTCGGATTGGCACCCGGCCATCCGCCCTCGATATAATCCACACCCAGACTGTCCAGCACGTTCGCAATGATCTGTTTTTCGCTTGTCGAAAACTGCACGCCTTGGGTCTGCTGCCCGTCGCGCAAGGTTGTATCGTAAAGATAAAGACGTTCCCGACCCATCATAAATCCCCCAGCTTGGCCGCGTCAAAATCCGGCCCCGGTGCCCATGTCGCTTGCCCGCCCACATCGGTCACCTGCACGCCCGCCGCGTTCAGAATGTCGCGGACCTGATCGGCCAGACCCCAATCTTTCGCGGCCCTCGCCTGCGCCCGCTGCGCCAATAGCGTGTCAACACGGGCGGCAACCGCAGGCACGACATTCGCCCCCCCCTCGCCGCCGTCAAACATCGGAATATCCGCCCAGTTGCTGATGAACCCAAGCATCTGCATCGCGTGGGCAAAGCCCGCAAGTGCCGCAGGCGTCTTGCCCTTGGCCATCACATGCAGCCGAGAGATTGCACCAGAGGTGTTCAGATCATTGGCCAACACGCCCATAAATTCAGGGTCCGCTTTCCAATGCCCTTCGGCGGTCAGCGCCTTGACCAAACCGGGGCCAAACCCGTGGCCCTGCAAAATGCCATACCACTTGCGCAACGCGGCTTCGGCCTCGGCCCTTTTCTTATCGGTCCAGTCCATCGGCTTGCCATAATGCGTGCCAAGCATGACCAACCGAATAACCATGCCATGCACACCACTGTCCAGCAGGTCGCGCACGGTAAAGAAATTGCCCAAGGACTTTGACATTTTCTTGCCCTCGACCTGCAACATCTCGTTGTGCAGCCAGACATTGGCAAAATCATGGCCGGCACAGGTCGACTGCGCGATCTCGTTTTCGTGGTGCGGAAACTGCAAATCGTTGCCGCCGCCATGGATATCAAACGTTGATCCCAGCAGATCCAGCGCCATCGCCGAGCATTCGATATGCCAGCCCGGACGCCCATAGCCCCACGGGCTCTGCCATCCGGGTTGCCCGTCACCCGACGGTTTCCACAGCACAAAATCCATCGGATTACGCTTATAGGGTGCCACCTCGACACGGGCGCCAGCAATCATGTCATCAAGCGAGCGACCCGACAGCGCGCCATACTCCGCATAGCTTTCCACCGCGAACAGCACATGGCCCTCCGCCTCATAGGCATGACCCTTGGCAATCAAGTCTTCGGTCATGGCAACCATCTGCGCAATATAGGATGTCGCGCGCGGCTCATGCGTCGGGCGCAACGCCCCCAGCGCATCCATATCATCGTGATACCAGCCAATGGTCTCGGCGGTCAGATCACCGATCTCGCGACCGCTTTGGGCGGCACGCGCATTGATCTTATCGTCCACGTCCGTAAAGTTACGCACATAAGTCACTGATTTTTTGCCATAAACAAAACGCATCAGCCTAAACAGCACGTCAAACATCAGCACATTGCGGGCATTGCCCAAATGCGCGCGGTCATAAACCGTAGGCCCGCACAGATAGATCCGCACATTTGCTGGATCAATCGGCTCAAAGTCTTCTTTGCGGCGGGTCTTGGTGTTGTGCAGTTTAATCTGGGTCATGGTGCCTCGGCTAGGTGTAATGCCAGCGGGCTTACCAAGTTCAGGGATCAGATGAAACGTGAAAGAGCAGCCCGCGAGGTAAGTCAGCAGGGAATAATGCAGCAAAGAATGAGTGCGTTGCTTTTCATGGGCCAATTCCTAGCAGGATGCACCTCAGGCGTCCAGCATTTCCACCAACCTTCGCAGCGTATTGAGATTGCGCGCCGAGGTCGGCACATGGCCTATGACCTGACCCAGTTTCTCGCCCAGCCTGGAGTTGCTGATCCCCTGCGGCGTATGCAGCCAAATCACCGTGCCATCCTGCACCACCCCCTCGCCCGCCACCATCAAGGCATCACGCCTGACGGCATCGACAACCGGCTTTGTAAAACAAAAGACCCCATGCACGCCCTTGCCATCCTCGGCGTCAAACGGACAGCCCGCCACCAAGGCGCGAAACACCGGCTCCGCTGTCACCAAAACCGGCACCTCCAGCCCGTAAACCTCCTTGATCGCAGCCCCCAAATCCACCGCAAGCGTCGTGGCCCCGTCAGCGGCCTCGAAAATCACATTGCCCGACGCAATCAAGGTGCGCGGATTGCTCTGCGGCCATAGGGCTATACAAATATCGCGCAACCCCGCCATCGGCAGCTTGTTATGCCCGCCCACATTGACCCCACGCAGCAACCCGATCCAACGCGCCATGCTTGCACTCCTTTGCATTTACGGCCACCTTACCCCCATGACCCGCGATGACGTCAATGCCATTTGCCGGACCCTGCCGCGTTGTTCCACCGGATCAATGTCTTCTACGATATCATCCGCAAATCGCTGGCCAAAAAACTGCATGACGCGCTTTAACAAAGCCATTTTTGGCGGGTTGACAGCGCAGCCGCGTTTCTATCCGTTCGGCGCCATGACATTATCACATCGCATCACACATATCACCGGCGCAGGCTCTGACGGCTGGGACGTGTTCTACCGCGCGCGGCGCATGATCGACGCGGGCCAAAACGTCGTGGAACTGACCATCGGCGAACACGACATCGGCACCCACCCCGCCATTCTGGCGGCCATGAACGCCTCTGCGGTTGGCGGGCGCACAGGCTACGCCGAGGTGCCGGGATCATTTGCGCTGCGCGACGCCGTGGCCGCGCGTATTCAGGACCGGACCGGCGTGCCCACCACCCGCGACAACATCCTGATCACCCCGGGCGGGCAAGCCGCACTCTACGCCTGCCATAACGCGGTGTGCGACCACGGCGACACGGCGCTGTATATCGACCCCTATTACGCCACATACCCCGGCACGATCCGCGGCGTCGGCGCCATTCCCAAGGCAATCCCCGCCCATGCGCACAATAATTTCCAACCCAAAGCCGCCGATATCGTGGCTGCCGCCAAGGGCGCTAAATCCCTGCTGATCAACAGCCCCAACAACCCGACCGGCGTGATCTACAGCACCGAGGTGCTGCAAGACATCGCGCAGACCTGCATTGAAAATGACCTCTGGCTGATCTCCGACGAAGTTTACGACACGCAAATCTGGGAGGGCCGCCACTTGTCCCCCCGCGCCCTGCCCGATATGGCCGAACGCACGCTTGTCGTCGGTTCCATGTCAAAAAGCCACGCCATGACCGGTAGTCGTATCGGCTGGGTCTGCGGACCTGCGGATGCCGTCACCCATCTGATCAATCTGGCAACCCACACCACCTACGGCGTGCCGGGCTATATTCAGGACGCCGCAGCATTTGCTCTGGGCGCAGGCCCCGCTTTGGAGGACGAAATCTCGGCCCCCTTCAAACGCCGCCGCGCCCTCACCTTGAAAGCACTGGAGGGCCAAAACGTGGTGCGTGCCGTGCCAGTGCAAGGAGCGATGTATGCCATGCTCGATATCCGCAATACCGGCCTCAACGGCGAGGAATTTGCCAACGCCCTGCTCGACGCCGAACTGATCGCCACCATGCCCGGCGAAAGCTTCGGACAGGCCGCCGCAGGTCACATCCGCGTCGCCATGACACGCGATGACGCCGCATATGTCGATGCCTTGACGCGGCTGGTCGGCTTTGCAAAGTCACTTGCCACCTAGCAGCCCCCGATGCCCCATGCCGCCGGCACTTTTCGCGCATCGCACGGCACAGGCGCGCCTTTCATCGTGGTCAAATGCCGGGATCGCAGCTCGGCCTTGGTGCTGGAAAACCTATGCGCCTCGGCCCTGGCGCGGGTCGCTCTCGCGGCCTGACAACTGCGATGCCCGGCACTGCCGTCGACCGGCTTTTTGTCAAAAACCGCGAATAACCCCGATCTGATCGCTCAAAAACGACCTTTCGTCGCGATTGAACAAGATCAGCGCGATTTCACGCAGATCATAGCCGCGAACGGGAGGACAAAATGATCGGACATCTGGCCAAGATCACTGTGATCATCCGCACCATCGGCGCGCGGCGTGGCCGGGCTGCGCGCGGGCGTCCGGCTGCGGTCTGATCACCGCCGATACCTTGCCGATTTCCACTATGAAAGATCATCCCATGACCGATATGACCGACGCTCCGACCAATGCGCCCACCGCAACGCTTGGGGGCGCTCCGCGCCGCTCGGGTGGCCGCGCCGCCCGCACCGCCGCCCGTTCCGCCCCCTTGCCCACGGCTATGCAGCCCATCAAGGCGGGCATGTCAGGTGGGCGCTACAAGCCGCTGACCGACACCGATATGGCCCGCATCCACGAGGCCGCCCTGCGGGCACTGGAAGAAATCGGACTTTGCGACGCACCACCATCAGGCGTCGATTACATGGTTGCCGCAGGCGCGATTTACGGGGCCGACAAACGGCTCCGCTTCCCGCGCGCCCTGGTCGAAAAGATGCTCGGCAAGTCGCAAAAATCACTCACGCTGCATGGGCGTGATCCGCTTTACGATCTGCACCTGTCGGGCACGCGGGTGCATTACGGCACCGCAGGTGCAGCGGTTCACATTGTCGATGTGCACGGGCGCAACTACCGCGAATCGACCCTGCAAGACCTGCATGACGCCGCCAAGATCGTGCAGCAAATGGACAACATCCACTTCCTGCAACGCCCCATGGTCTGTCGTGACATCACCGACAACCGCGAGATGGACCTCAACACGATCTACGGCGCCTGCACGGGCACGAAAAAACACGTCGGGGTCTCGTTTACCGAACCCGGTTTTGTCGATGACGCGCTGGAAATGCTGCATATGATTGCCGGTGGCGAGCAGACATGGCGCGCGCGGCCTTTTGTGTCCAACTCCAACTGCTTTGTGGTGCCTCCGATGAAATTCGCCACCGAATCCTGCCTCGTGATGGAGAAATGCATCGCAGGCGGGATGCCGGTCCTGCTCTTGTCAGCCGGTCAGGCCGGTGCCACCGCCCCCGCACCCATCGCAGGCGCCATCGTGCAGGCGGTCGCGGAATGTCTGGCCGGCGTGGTCTATGTCAACAGCATTGCACCGGGCCACCCGGCGATTTTCGGCACATGGCCGTTTGTGTCCGATCTGCGCACAGGGGCGATGTCGGGCGGGTCCGGCGAACAGGCGTTATTGACCGCAGGCTGCGCGCAAATGCACCAGTTCTACGGGCTTCCGGGCGGCGCTGCGGCAGGGATCGCCGACGCCAAGCTGCCCGATATGCAGGCCGGCTGGGAACAGATGGCCTCGAATGTCATGGCCGGATTATCGGGGCTGAATATGGTCTACGAGGCCGCCGGAATGCACGCCTCGCTGCTTGGGTTTTGTCAGGAATCGCTGATTCTGGGCGATGATCTGATCGGTCAGGCGCTGCGCTGCGTGCGCGGCATCGAAGTGACCGACAGCGCGCTGAGCCTCGAGACAATGCGCGATGTCTGCCTGAAAGGGCCCGGCCACTACCTCGGCTGCGACCAGACATTGGGCCTGATGCAAACCGAATACGTCTACCCCAAAACCGCCGACCGCATGTCTCCCAAGGAATGGCAGGAAAAGGGCAAGCCGGACCTCTTGATGAAAGCCACCGCGCGCAAGAACGAGATTCTCGCAAAACCGTCAGATGCGCTGCTCGATCCGGTCACGGATGCGGCCATTCGGGCGCGCTTTACCATCCACCTGTGACGCAAACAAAAAATGGCGCGCCCGTCGGGCACGCCATTTCGCCGTAAATCAGTCAGGTCCTAAAACTTATAGGACACACGCAAAGCAAGCGTCTTGGCCGAGAGATCAACGCCACTATTGTCAAAATTCTCGAATTCGTTTTGCAGGAATTCGCCCCCGACCAGGAAGGTGTCATTGACCGCATAGTCCGCGCCGATACCGTAGAAATAGCCGGTGTCAGACGCGTCAGATCCGTCATTCAACGACAGATTGGCACCACCCGCCGTGATATAGGGCAAGAATGCCCCCGCGTCGTAACCGACACGGCCCTTGAGGCGCGTCACAGCACCGTCATAGGTGTCTGATGTGCCGTCAAGATTATACCTGCTGTAATCCAGCTCACCACCAACAACGATCGATCCCAAGTCGCGCAGATACCCGACGTTCACGCCGTAAGCGTTTGCGTCAGTATCAGGGAAACCGTCCGGGCTGACTGTCGCTTGACCAATACTCCCGCCAACATAGAATCCGGTCCAATCATTGCTTGGCACCGAAACCACAGGCACAGGCACAGGCACCACAGCCGTTGGCGCGGCGACCGGTTCGGCCAAACCACCTGCAAAAGCAGTGGATGCAGTGCCCACAAGAAGAGCGGATGAATAAGCAAATTTACGAAGCATTTTATAGTCCTCTGTTTTGTTTCTGAACCAGAAATAACTACGCGCCATGTGGTTTCAAGGTCGATCAAGAAAACTTTTTTAACCGGGTCTGCTGATCGTCCCGCCCGACACGGCGGCGCGCACGCCGGTTGTGCCGCGGCACGATGTCGGCAAGCCGCGTTTGACCCGCACCGCAAGATAGGCAAAGGCCTGCGCCTCCAACATGTCACCGTCCAGACCCGCATCCTCGACCACACCTACGTCCATCTCCAATCCTGCGGCCAACATCGCCATCAGCGTCGGGTTCTTGCGTCCGCCGCCTGTGACCAACACCCGCCCGGGCTGTGACGGGCAATGCTCCATCGCTTTCACAACCCCCATTGCCGCCGCCGCAGTCAGTGTTGCCGCAGCATCTGCATCCGACAAGCCACTGACAGCCTCAAACAGCGCGCTAAAATCGTCTCTGTCCAATGACTTGGGCGGCATTTTGTAGAAATAGGCATGACCAAGAAACGCATCGATAATCGCATCATGCACACAGCCCCCGGCGGCCAGCGCACCATCGCGGTCAAACGCCACACCGCGCCGCTGCATCATCAAATCATTGAGCGGTGCATTTGCAGGCCCGGTATCAAACGCCAATAGCGCGCCGTCGCTTTCGGGCTTGGGCAGGCGCGGATCGACCCACGTCAGGTTGCCCACACCACCCAAATTCAAAAACGCCACAGGGCTGTCCGCCTTGATCCAGCGCGCCAGAGCAAAGTGATAGAACGGGGCCAAAGGCGCGCCCTGCCCGCCCATCTCGACATCGGCACTGCGAAAATCCCAGACCACCGGCAGGTTCAACACATCGGCCAAAACCTGCCCATCGCCACATTGATGTGTGCGGGCATTCGCCGGATCATGGGCAAGGGTCTGGCCGTGAAATCCAACAAGATCGACCCCTTCAAACCCGCATAGCACCTCGGCGTGCACCGTCTCGATCAACTCCGACACCTGCGCCAGATCATCGCCGGGCCATTTGCCCAATGCCGCTTTCAACATCGCCGCCTCTGCCTCGCAATAGGGGCGGTAGGCGCTTTCACCAAAGCTAAAAATATCAATGCCATCCGTGACTATCACAGCCGCATCAACACCATCCAACGACGTGCCTGACATCGCGCCAAGCGCGGTTACGGGACCGGTTTTCTTCATCTCACGAACATCTCCTTTCCCTTGCTCAAATGCATGTTTATAGGGTGACCAACACTTTGTGCAGGAAAAAAGCAATGACCTACCACCCCAAATCCGAATTCATGACCGTGATGATCGAACGCGGCTTTCTGGCCGATTGCACCGATTATCAAGGCCTTGACGAGGCTTTGTCGCACGGCGTGGTCCCGGCCTATATCGGCTTTGACGCAACCGCGACCTCTTTGCACGTGGGCTCTCTGATCCAGATCATGATGCTGCGCTGGCTGCAAAAAACCGGCCATAAACCAATCACGCTTATGGGCGGCGGCACCACAAAGGTCGGCGATCCGTCGTTTCGCGCCGACGAGCGGCCCCTGCTGACACCTGAAAAGATCGACGAAAACATCGCGGGCATCCAAAAAGTCTTCTCCGCCTATATGACCTATGATGACGCCCCCAATGGCGCGCTGATGCTCAATAACGCCCAATGGCTCGACACCCTGAACTATCTGGATTTTCTGCGCGACATCGGGCGGCATTTCTCGATCAACCGGATGCTGTCGTTTGACTCGGTGAAATCGCGGCTCGACCGCGAACAATCGCTCTCGTTTCTCGAATTTAACTACATGATCTTGCAGGCCTATGACTTTCTGGAACTGAACCGGCGCTACGGCTGCCTGTTGCAGCTTGGCGGCTCGGATCAATGGGGCAATATCGTCAATGGCATCGACCTGACCCGCCGCGTGCTGGACCACGAAATCTACGGGCTGACATCGCCGCTGTTGACCACCTCGGACGGCAAAAAGATGGGCAAGTCCCTCTCCGGCGCCATCTGGCTGGATGCCGACCTGCTGTCACCCTATGAATTCTGGCAATTCTGGCGCAACACAACCGATGCGGACACCGGTCGCTTCTTGAAACTCTACACCGAACTGCCCGTCGCCGAATGTGACCGCCTTGGCGCGCTGCAAGGCGCCGACATCAACGACGCCAAAATCATCCTCGCCAACGAGGTCACCACATTGCTGCACGGCGCAGCGGCCGCCACCGCCGCAGAGGCCACCGCGCGCGAGGTCTTCGAGAAAGGCGGCGTTGGCGACGATCTGCCCACCCTGACCCTCACGCCCGCCGCTCTGGGCGACGGCATGTCCATCGTGCAAATCATCGTCAAAGCAGGACTTGCGGGCAGCGGCAAAGAGGCCAAACGCCTGATTGCCGACAATGGCGCAAAACTGAACGATGCCGCCCTCAGTGACGCGGGGCTGATGATCACCGCCGACATGCTGGCCTCGCCGATCAAATTAAGCGCCGGTAAAAAACGCCATGCACTGGTGCAACTGGGCTAGACCACGCAAGGGGCCACCATGACCATTTTGCAAATCGCGTCATTACTTATCGTGCTGGCCGGTGCTTTTGGCGCGATCAACTACCTCTTTCTCAAACTGCCCTCTGCCATCGGCATCTTGGTGGTGGCACTGGTTGCTTCGGTCGCGCTGATCTTGTTTGATCTGATGTTTCCCGCCTTCGGGCTAACCGACAAAGTGCGCGCCACGGTGCTGGAAATCGACTTCTCCGAAGCCCTGCTGGAAGGGATGCTGGGGCTTTTGCTGTTTGCAGGGGCGCTGCATGTCAAACTTGGCGACCTGCGCCGCGAATGGGTTGTCGTGGCACTGATGGCCACAATCGGCATCGGGCTGTCCACCACGATTGTCGGCATCGGCTTTTCGTGGATCACCGGGATGCCGCTGCTCGTCGCTTTGGTGTTCGGCGCCTTGATTTCGCCGACCGATCCGGTCGCGGTCCTGGGGGTCCTGCGCGAGGCGAATTTGCAAAAATCGCTGGAAACCAAAATCGCGGGCGAAAGCCTGTTCAACGACGGGGTCGGCTATGTTGTCTTCCTGATCCTGATCGGGCTGGCGTTTCCAACCGGCGAAGACCACGGCAACGGGCTTGCAGGTGCGGTCAAACTTTTCGTGGTCGAGGCCCTCGGCGGCGCGTTGCTGGGCATCACTTTGGGCTGGCTGACATTCCGGGTCATGCGGCGGATCGACGACTACTCTCTGGAGGTTCTCATCACGCTGGGCCTTGCATTTGGCGGCTATGAACTGGCGGTCTATCTGACTGTCTCGGCCCCGATCATGGCGGTCTGCGCCGGGCTGTTGATCGGCGATGTCGGCACAAAATACGGCATGTCCGAAGAGACCCGCCGATATGTCGATGCATTCTGGAAACTGATCGACGAAATCCTCAACGCGGTCCTGTTCCTGATGATCGGGGTCGAGGTCTTCGCCGTGGTTTTCGACGCCAACGACCTTCTGGCAGGCTTTGCCGCCATCGCGCTGGCCCTTGTCGCGCGCCTTGCCGCGGTCGCGGTGCCGGTGCTCATGCTCAAACCGTTCCGCAGGTTTTCCCGCGGGGTCATCCCGATCATGACATGGGGCGGGTTGAAAGGCGGCATCTCGGTCGCGCTTGCCCTGTCACTGCCCGACAGCGACTGGAAACCCCTGATCCTGACCGCGACCTATATCGTCGTGGTTTTCTCGATCATCGTGCAGGGGCTAACAGTCGCACGCCTGGCCGACCGGCTCGGACGCACGCCCGATCTGCTCTAGACCAAACCGGCGCCACTCACAGCCCGCGCCTAAAAAATGCGCACCCCCTCTGGTCAAGCCCCGACCCCCGCCTTAAACCGGTTTCAACGGCTATCGGCAAAGAGGTTCGCGTGACCACATCTACGATCCTTTCGCGCTGCGAAGCGCATGGCCTGCGCATGACCGACCAGCGGCGTGTCATTGTCGCCGTTCTGGAATCCGCCACCGACCATCCCGACGTCGAGGAGCTTTACAATCGGGCCTCTGCCGTCGATCCGGGCATCTCTTTGGCCACCGTCTACCGGACCGTTAAACTTTTTGACGAAACCGGCATATTGGAAAAACACGAATTTGGCGACGGACGCGCGCGCTACGAGGCCTCCGACCGCGAACACCACGACCACCTGATCGACATGAATTCCGGCGAGGTGATCGAATTTGTCGATCCCGACATCGAAGCGCTGCAAGAAAAAATAGCCGCCAAACTGGGCTACCGGCTGATGGGGCACCGGCTTGAACTTTACGGCGTGCCACTCAAAGACAAATCCTGACCTGGCGCGCCCTGTCAGACCTTACTCACCCTAGCCAACAGGACCCGATTGCATGGACAACATCCGCGGCGCCATTCTGATGGTCATAGCCATGCTCGGCTTTGCAGTAGAAGACACATTGATCAAACTGATGGCCACTGACATCCCCAGCGGACAAATCCTGATGACAATCGGGCTTGGCGGCGCGCTGGTTTTTGCAAGCCTTGCATGGATCAAAGGCGAAGCCCCTTTTGGTTTTTGGATGCTGCGCGGCGCCTCGGGGGTGCGGGCACTGTGCGAAGGTCTCGCCGCCTTGGGATTTGTGACAGCCCTTGCCCTTGTGCCCATTTCCCTGGTCACCACAATCATTCAGGCCAGCCCGCTACTGGTCACTCTGGGGGCCGCGCTGTTTTTCAAAGCGCCCGTCGGACCACGGCGCTGGATCGCGATCCTGATCGGGCTGATCGGCGTGCTGATCGTGCTGCGCCCCTTTGGCGACAGCTTTGAAGCCCCGGCCCTGTTCGCCGTGGGCGGCGTAATCGCGATGTCCGCGCGCGATCTGGCGACGCGGCAGGTCAAACAAAACATCAGCACGCTGCAATTATCCGTGGTAGGTTTCCTGGCCGCCGTGCCTGCGGGGTTTCTGGGGCTGGTCCTGTCAGGTGACGCGCCATTGCTGCCGTCTTGGCATGTCATCACCCTGACCATCGCCGCCATCGCCATCGGGGTGCCCTCGCTTTATTGCATCATCGCCGCGATGCGGATCGGCGATATCGCCTTTGTGACCCCGTTCCGCTATTCACGGATCATCTTCGGGCTGCTTGCGGGCCTCTTGATCTTTGGCGAAACACTCGATGCCTATACCCTGTTGGGCGCCGCAATCATCGTCATCTCAGGCACCTATACCCTGCTGCGAGAAGCCCGCTTGCGCCGCACTTCCCAAACCGTCAAAATCACAGTATAGACGAACCGTTACCGCTAACACCCCATAGGAGTCTGCCCCATGAGCACGATCATCGACATCCACGCCCGCGAAATTCTCGACAGCCGAGGCAACCCAACCGTAGAGGTCGACGTGATCCTGGAAGACGGCACCATGGGCCGCGCGGCAGTGCCATCAGGGGCCTCGACCGGCGCCCATGAAGCGGTGGAAAAACGCGACGGCGATGCATCGCGCTACATGGGCAAAGGCGTGTTGGAGGCGGTCGATGCGGTCAACGGCGAAATCGCTGAAACCATCGTCGGTTTCGACGCGCTGGAACAGGTGGCCATCGACATGGCAATGATCGAGCTTGACGGCACCGCAAACAAATCCCGCCTCGGGGCCAACGCCATATTGGGTGTCTCTCTGGCCGTGGCCAAAGCCGCCGCCGAATTTTCCGGCCAACCGCTCTACCGCTACATCGGCGGCACATCCGCGCGGGTTTTACCGGTGCCGATGATGAACATCATCAACGGCGGCGAACACGCCGACAACCCGATCGATATTCAAGAATTCATGATCATGCCGGTGGCAGCAACCAACATCCGCGAGGCAATCCGCATGGGTGCCGAGGTGTTCCACACCTTGAAAAAAGAACTTTCCGCCGCAGGCCACAACACCGGTATCGGCGATGAAGGCGGCTTTGCGCCCAACCTAAGCTCCACCCGTGACGCACTTGATTTCATTATGAAATCCATCGAAAAAGCAGGCTACAAACCGGGCCGCGACATCTACCTTGCTCTCGATTGCGCCGCGACCGAATACTATAAAGATGGCAAATACGAGATGAAAGGCGAAGGCAAATCACTGACCTCCGCCCAGAACGCAGATTACCTTGCTGGGCTTGCCGCCGACTACCCGATCATCTCGATTGAGGACGGCATGTCCGAGGACGACTGGGACGGCTGGAAGCTGCTGACCGACAAGATCGGCGATAAGATCCAGCTTGTCGGCGACGATCTTTTTGTCACCAACCCCGCCCGCCTCGCCGACGGTATCGCCAAAGGCTCGGCCAATTCCATGCTGGTCAAAGTCAACCAGATCGGCACGCTCACAGAGACCCTGCAAGCCGTCGACATGGCGCACCGCGCACGCTTCACCAACGTGATGTCGCACCGCTCGGGCGAAACCGAAGACGCCACAATCGCCGACCTCGCGGTGGCCACCAACTGCGGCCAGATCAAAACCGGCTCCCTGTCTCGCTCTGACCGTCTGGCCAAATACAACCAGTTGATCCGCATCGAAGAAATGCTTGGCGAAACCGCAATCTACGCAGGACGCTCGATCTTAAAGGGATAATCGGCCCGAAATGACCGCCGACGAGATCATCGCACAGCTCAAACTAGCCCCCCATCCCGAGGGGGGCTATTACCGCCAGACATGGGTCGCCCAAAACGACGGGCGCCCCTGCGGCACCTGCATCTATTTCCTGCTCAAAGACGGCGCTGCCAGCCACTGGCACCACGTCGATGCCGTTGAGATCTGGCACTACTACGCAGGCGCGCCGCTGATCCTGTCGATGTCAGCCTCTGACGCTGGCCCCGCCACCGACCACACCCTCGGACCCGACCTTGCCCACGACCAGCAGCCGCAACTCGTCGTGCCCACCGGCCACTGGCAAGCCGCCCGCACCACAGGTGCATGGACACTTGTCGGCTGCACCGTCTCGCCCGGCTTCGCCTTTTCCGGCTTCACCCTTGCAGCGCCGGATTTCGACATTCCGCGCTAGGCCCTATTCCTCGTCGTCGGGCACACGCCCGAAGCGCGCCAGAAAGACAGGCGCGCTCACCTCGCCACTGCCGGGGTCTTCGCAGATCAAGTAGGCATCAGCCCCGACACAGCTTCCATTGCGGCTTTCGCGTTCCGCACGATCCTCGGCCTGCGCCGCACTGGTATATTGCAACAACTTGTCAACCTTCAAACTGCCCTGCCCGCCGCGGCCCTTGACCTCGACATATGTCTGGCAAATATAATGTATCTTTTCAGCAGCTTCATCGGCGTTGTTCATATTTCACCTTAACTTACATTTCGGAACAAAATAGGAACAATTTTACATCTTGGCAAGCGCTAACCACTTGTCCATCAAATGATGTGACAAAAAAGGGGCCCCCGAAGGGACCCCGTTAGTTTTGCTGATCGGGCTCGTGATTATACCGCTCGTCGTTTTTTGCCTGTGGCCCGATCTGCACCAAAGATGAACGCATCCACCTTGGGACTGTGAAAGGCGCGAGGTCTCCCCCGCGCCCTATTCCTTTAACTACACCCGGACGTGCCGCCGCATGTGTTGCACTTCATGCATGTGCCGTTACGCACCAGTGTGTAGTTGCCGCATTCGCCACAAGGATCCCCCTCATAGCCCTGCATCTTGGCCTTGTCGCGCAGCGATATGCCCGTAGCCGCCGTGGTGCCTGATGCAAGCGAGGTCTCGGGCTTGACCGCCACCGCAACATCGCCAACCGCCGCGGCGATCTCGCCCACTTGCGCCGTCATGCCACCCTGCAAAAGGGTCAACTCCTGCGGCATCCGCTTACGCAAATACCCCGTCGAGCTGATCTGGCGCAGCACCTCCAGCGACCGGTTTGATGCAGCCTCCGATGGCGACACAACATTGGCCACACCCTCCATCTCGCCACGTCCAATATCGTCGAACGCAGCGCCCTCGGGCTTTACATGGGCCAGATCGGTGCGATCCAGATATGACACCGCCAATTCGCGGAAGATATAATCCAAAATCGACGTCGCATTCTTGATGCTGTCGTTGCCCTGCACCATGCCCGCAGGCTCGAATTTGGTGAATGTAAAGGCATCGACGAACTCTTCCAGCGGCACACCGTATTGCAGACCCACCGACACGGCGATGGCAAAGTTGTTCATCATCGCGCGGAAGCCTGCACCCTCTTTGTGCATGTCGATGAAGATCTCGCCAAGCTGGCCACCCTCATACTCGCCGGTGCGCAAGTAAACCTTGTGACCACCCACAATCGCCTTCTGGGTATAGCCCTTGCGACGCTGCGGCATCTTCTCGCGCTCACGGTTGCGGATCTCTTTGACGATGATCTTCTCGACGATCTTCTCGGCCAGAACGCGGGCCTTCTCGTGTTGGTTGCCGCTCTCTAAGATGTCCGCCGCATCATCATCATCTTCAACCAAAGACGCCGCAAGTGGTTGGGACAGTTTTGATCCATCGCGATACAGCGCATTGGCCTTCACACCCAAAGACCACGACAACTCATAGGCCTTCTGGCAGTCCTCGATTGTCGCATCATTGGGCATGTTGATCGTCTTGGAGATTGCCCCAGAGATAAACGACTGCGCCGCTGCCATCATATGGATATGGCTGTCAACGCTCAGATAACGCTTGCCTTTTTTACCGCAGGCATTGGCGCAATCAAACACGCTATAATGCTCTTCGCGCAGATGCGGCGCACCCTCAAGTGTCATCGTGCCACAAACATGGTCGTTCGCCGCCTCGATATCTTGCTTGGTAAACCCAAGATGACGCAGCAAATCAAACGTCGGATCATTCAGCTTCAAGGTCGGAATACCCAGCGTCTTGGTGCAGAACTCCTCGCCCAATGTCCATTGATTGAACACAAACCGGATATCAAACGCGGCCTTCAACGAGCCCTCGATCTTGTCAATCTCGGCCTGCCCGAACCCATGACCGATCAAGGATGTATGGTTGATCGCAGGGGCCTGCCCGATTGATCCGTGACCCACCGCATAGGCAATGATCTCTTCAATATGCGCAGAGCCATAGCCCAGCTTTTCCAAAGCCGCAGGCACCGACTGGTTGATGATCTTGAAATAACCACCCCCCGCCAGCTTCTTGAACTTCACCAGCGCAAAATCCGGCTCGATCCCGGTCGTGTCACAATCCATCACCAACCCAATGGTGCCGGTCGGTGCAATCACCGACACTTGGGCATTGCGAAAGCCGTGCTTTTCACCCAGCTCCAGCGCCTCGTCCCATGCAGACACCGCCATGCCAGCCAGCCGGATGTCGGGGCAATTGTCATGGTCCAGCGGCACCGGTTTCACGTCCAAACCTTCATAGCCATCCGCCATGCCTAACGCCGCCTGACGGTGGTTGCGAATAACCCGCAACATATGCTTCTCGTTCTTGTCGTAGCCCGCAAAGGCCCCCAACTCGCCCGCCATTTCGGCACTTGTCGCATAGGCAACGCCAGTCATGATCGCGGTCAACGCAGCGCCCATGCTGCGGCCCTCAACGCTGTCATAGCCATAGCCCATGTTCATCAGCAAGCCGCCGATATTGGCATAGCCCAGCCCCAGCGTGCGGAAATCATAGGACCGCTGGGCAATCTCCTTGGACGGAAACTGCGCCATCGTCACCGAAATCTCTAGAGTCACCGTCCAAAGACGGGTCGCGTGCATGTAATCCTCGACCTGAAATTCGCCGTCCTGATAAAAGGTCAGCAGGTTCATCGAGGCCAGATTGCACGCCGTATCATCAAGGAACATATACTCCGAACACGGGTTCGACCCACGGATCGCCCCATCTTCGGGGCAGGTATGCCATGCGTTGACCGTATCATGATACTGAATGCCCGGATCGGCACAGGCCCAGGCCGCGTGCCCCACCGTTTCCCACAGATCGCGGGCGCGGATGATCTTGGCAACCTCACCGTTCTTGCGGTTGATCAGCTTCCAGTCCTCGTCGTTCTCAACCGCCTTCAAAAACGCATCCGTCACCCGGATGGAGTTGTTCGAGTTCTGCCCCGACACGCTCGAATAGGCCTCCGAATCCCAATCGGTATCATAGGTCGGAAATTCGATCGACGTATGGCCCTGCTTGGCATAATCCAGCACGCGCTTGACGTAGGTCTCGGGGATGCACGACTTTTTGGCTGCGCGAACAGCCGCTTGCAGCCCGTCGTTCACCTTCACATCATAGGCATCATTGACCGCACCATCCCAGGCCTTGATCGCCGCAAAAATCGCATTCAGGTGCCGCTCGTGCATCTTGGAGCCCGCCACAATCGAGGCCACCTTCTGCTCTTCAAGCACCTTCCAGTTGATGAATTCCTCAATATCAGGATGGTCGGCATCCACGATCACCATCTTTGCCGCACGGCGTGTTGTGCCGCCCGATTTGATCGCACCAGCCGCCCGATCACCGATTTTCAGGAACCCCATCAGGCCCGACGACTTGCCCCCACCCGACAGGCTCTCGCCCGCCGCGCGCAGGCTGGAAAAGTTGGTGCCAGTCCCCGACCCATACTTGAACAGACGCGCCTCGCGGACCCACAGGTCCATGATGCCACCCTCATTGACCAGATCGTCACCCACCGACTGGATAAAACAGGCGTGCGGCTGCGGATGCTCATAAGATGATTTCGACGCCGTCAA
Source organism: uncultured Rhodobacterales bacterium (assembly GCA_963976475.1). GTDB lineage: Bacteria > Pseudomonadota > Alphaproteobacteria > Rhodobacterales > Rhodobacteraceae > Yoonia. Next base: position 73,275 of record CAXBKX010000013.1, on the reverse strand, counting down.
CTTGCCCGACTTGAAATCCACGTAATAATGCCCCTGCGCCGGACCATCGATGCCATACGCCCAATGCAATCCTGTGTTGAACCACTGCGGGGAATTGGGCGCCGCGCGCTGGGTCGCCAACATATAGCGCATCTCGTCAAAATAGCTGCGGGCGTCCTCTTCGGTCGAGAAATAGCCCCCCTTCCAGCCCCAATAGGCCCATGCACCCGCCAAACGGTCAAATACCTGCTTGGCAGAGGTCTCGCCACCAAACGTGGCCCCCTCGGCCGGCTCGGAACGCCATAGGAACTCGGGCACACCCTTTTCCTTGACCTTTGTCATCGCCGACGGCACGCCTGCTTTACGGAAATACTTCTGCGCAATCACATCAGAGGCGACCTGCGACCAGTCTTGTGGAATTTCACAGTCATCAAGTTTAAACACGATCGTGCCATCAGGATTGCGAATCTCCGATGTGGTCGTCTTGAATGCCAGCGATGCATAGGCATCCTGGCCCGCGTCTGTGAAATTGCGTTCGATTTTCATGGTCGTCTGCCCCTTGCTTTGTGGCCGTCTATGCGACCTGATCCAAATGTGGTGGCCCCGCTGGGGGCCTGAAAATATCGCCGTAACACCGCAGAGGCGCGCCCGCTTGCACCCCAAGCCGGGCCCGATCAGCTCACCAAATCGGGCCTATGCCTTTTGATGATCTCCCGCTGCGCATCCACTACATATAGTGTCGTTGTGTCTGGCCTATACTACCTGACGCATCCGACCCTTGTGGGTCAACGCATTTTTAACCCAAAATGTTGATTAAAGGTGTTGACGGGACGCCAGATTTTGTGGGGCTGGCCATCATGGCGATTCATCCCCCGAGTTGTCCACAGAAGGTTAACAAATCCTGCCTGTGCAAAACCCAATCAATCGGCAGCCTTAGCCGCAAAGCTTGATCCATCACTTTAAGGTCTTGCAACCGGCAGAGCAAAAGAATCGGCAAATCCGCCACGCCTGGCTCAAAAACAGCGTTACATTTCTGAAACGCGGACACATGCCCCCGAAACACAAAAGGCCACCCCGAAGGATGGCCCTGTGCGTCACACGTTTCCGTGGCGATAAATGGTCGGGGCGAAAGGATTCGAACCTTCGACCCTCTGTTCCCAAAACAGATGCGCTACCAGGCTGCGCTACGCCCCGACTGGCGCCTATCTACTGTCAGCAAAACGATTTGAAAACCCCTAAATCGCGATTTTATTCACATGGCAAAATTGCGTCAGGGCCAAAGGCCGGATGCTGCAAAACATCCCCGATCTCGATCCCCAAACGGCTGGACATGCCACCGTTTATTTCCAAAACAGCCGCAACGCCGGGGCCGCCATCGATAACCGTTTCATCCAATGGCACCGCGTTTTCCTTGATCGACAGAATCGTGCCATCCGGACCGGCAAAAAGCATGTCCAACCCGATCAATGTGTTGCGCATCCAGAAATTGGCGCGTTGTGGCGCATCATAGACAAACAACATCCCCGCCATCGTCGGCATCTCGGGCACATTCATCAAACCGCGCGCGCGCGTTTCATCATCATCAGCCACCTGCACCGTAAAACCCGCCTGCCCGAAACCGCCCTTGACCGTCACCCGGTTTTCTTCACAGACAGCCGCCGCCACCGCCCCGTTCGCCACAAACGCGAGCACAACTGCAAATCCAAGACTTTTCATTTTGATACGCTTTCCCAACTGACCACATCCACAGCCATGCGCCCGCGACTGCCTTCAATCAGGCGCAGGCCAATAGCCTCACCCGCCTGCAAATCCGATAATCCGCAGCGACGCAAGACTTCGACGTGCACAAATACGTCAGCAGCATCACCAAAAACATTGGCAAAGCCGAACCCCTTGCCCTTGTCAAACCATTTCACACGGGCCGGTTGCACCGGTTGCGCCGCAATATCCGCGCTTGAAAACTCTTCCATGTCGCGCAGCGGCGGGGCGGAATGATCCCCCACCGGCGGCGTCAACGACAGGATTGTCACCGCCTGCATCCCGCGCCCGGATTGTTGCACCGTCATCGATATGACAGACCCGTCAACCACCGACCCCTGACCAAAATTCCGCAACACATTGGCGTGCAACAAAATATCCGGCCCACCGGTATCGCAGACCACAAAACCAAACCCTTTGGAGGGGTCAAACCACTTTACAACACCGTGCATGGTCATGTTGTCGCCGGTTTCAATGTCGTCGGTCATGTCAATATTCTCGATCTACTCGCGTCCGGGCTATGGGTGTCCCGTCTGTTTCAGACCATGATGACGACCATGTAATTCGCCTGAATTCAAGCCCCTAGATTTCACGAAGCGTGAAATTCAGGGGTAAAGTCGCTGTATTTCCCAAGGGCCATTCACCCCTACGCGGGACCATCGAAACCGGTCATGCAACCTAAAGGCACCATCCGCCCAAAACTCGATCTCGACAGGCGTGATACGAAACCCGCCCCAGTTTTCAGGGCGCGCAGGATTCGGTCCCTGCTTGACCGTCTGTGCCGCCACCTGCGCCATCAGCGTCGATCTTGCATCCAAGGGGCGCGACTGCTGCGATGCCCAAGCCCCAAGCCGGCTCTTCAGTGACCTTGATGCATAATAGGCATCGGCCTTCGCCCCCGCCTCTTTCACAACCGTTCCGCGCACCCGAATTTGGCGGCGCAGCGATTTCCAATGCATCACAAACGCAGCCTTGCCCGCGTGGTCAATTTCGCGGGCCTTTTGGCTCTGGTAGTTGGTGTAGAACACAAAAGCATCGCTTTCGATCTGCTTGAGCAACACCATACGCGCATTGGGCATCCCTAGGGCATCCACCGTCGACAGCGCAATCGCATCGGGATCATTGGGCTCGGTCACACGCGCCTCGTCCAACCAGCGCTGCGCAATCACAAACGGATCATCGCCCGCGAAAATCCCTGTCATATCGGCCATCCGTCTCTCCATGGTGCAATTGTCACCGCGCACGCTCATGCCTTGCTGCGGCGGTGTCAATCGCCTAAACAATTCCCAACCACTGACCAATGCGGGAGCAGCTAACAATGACATCAAACTTGATGCAAGGGAAACGCGGGCTGATTATGGGCCTCGCCAACGATAAATCCATCGCTTGGGGCATTGCCAAGTCCCTGGCCGACGCCGGCGCCGAACTGGCCTTCTCCTATCAAGGCGAGGCGTTGAAAAAGCGCGTCGATCCGCTTGCCGCCTCTCTGGGCTCTGACACCGTGCTGCCCTGCGACGTCTCGGATATGGACAGCGTCGATCAACTCTTCACCGATCTTGCGGCCAAATGGGGCAAGCTCGACTTCATCGTGCACGCCATCGGTTTTTCCGACAAAAACGAACTCCGCGGCCGCTACGTCGATACCTCGCGCCAGAATTTCCTGACGTCCATGGATATCTCGGTCTACTCCTTCACCGCCGTTGTGAACCGCGCCGCCGCGATGATGACCGACGGCGGCGCCTGCCTGACCCTCACCTATTATGGCGCCGAACGCGTCATGCCGCACTATAACGTCATGGGCGTGTGCAAAGCCGCCCTCGAGGCCTCCGTGCGCTACATGGCCGAGGACTTGGGCAAAGACGGCATTCGCGTCAACGCCATCTCTGCCGGTCCGATCAAAACGCTCGCGGCTTCGGGCATCGGCGATTTCCGCTACATCCTGAAATGGAACGAGCTGAACTCGCCTTTGCGCCGCACGGTCACCATCGATGACGTTGGCAAATCCGCACTCTACCTGTTGTCGGACCTGAGCAGCGGCGTGACCGGTGAAACGCACCACGTCGATAGCGGCTACCACGTCGTTGGCATGAAAGCCGTCGACGCCCCCGATATTTCAACCGTTTAAGGACCACTGCCATGACCGACCGCCTGCCCCACGAAAAAGGCTTTCACATCTCCTGGGACCAAATCCACCGCGACAGCCGCGCGCTGGCTTGGCGGCTGGACGGCAAAGGGCCCGATGACGGCGCATGGAAGGCCGTGGTCGCCATCACCCGCGGCGGCATGGCCCCTGCGATGATCGTGGCGCGTGAGTTGGACATTCGCACCGTCGATACCATCTCGGTCAAATCCTACCACTCGGGCGGCGGCGCTGCCGACGAGCGCCGCGAAACCCAAGTGCTGAAATACCCCGACGCCGACATGATGGGCGACGGCACCGGCATCCTGATCATCGACGATCTGGTCGACAGCGGCAAAACCCTCGAGGTCGTGCGCGCGCTCTACCCGAACGCGCACTGCGCCACCGTCTATGCAAAACCCATGGGCGAGCCGATGGTGCAAACCTTCATCACCGGCGTGTCCCAAGACACATGGATCTTCTTTCCATGGGATATGGCCTTGCAATACGTCGAACCTTACCGCGGTAATGATTAAGCACCTGTTATGACCAAAACCCTGACACCAGCCCCGATCAGCAAATGGGCACACCTCAGCTTTCTGGTCTCCATGCTTGGCAAAGGCTCACTTGGCACCGCGCAAATTCTGGGCGGTCTGGCACTCGCCGTGACCCCCGCAGGCACGCTCAACGGGCTGGTCTTGCGACTGGCCAAACTGGAACTTGTCGAGGACCCCACCGATTTTATGGCCAAATGGGCGATAGGGGCCGCCAACGCGCCGCAAATGGCCAACGAGACCTTCTACACCATCTACCTGCTGATCCACGGCGGCCTCAACCTCGGGCTGGTCTTGGCCTTGCTCGCAGGTCTGCGCTGGGCCTATCCGGTCTCCATCGCTGCACTGGCTGGGTTCATCGCCTACCAACTCGTCAAGTTTGCCAATACCGGCGACTGGATCATGATTGCACTGAGCGTGCTGGATATTTTCGTGATCTGGCTGATCTGGCGCGAATGGCAGGCCCATAAAAAGGCATCACAATGACCCGCACATCTGCCACCTTCGCGCCCCCTGTCATGGAGGCCCGGCGCTGGCTTGACGGCGTCACACACCCCGCCGACCGCGCGCTTTTGAACGTCAGCCAAGCCGCCCCCGTTGATCCACCGCCACTGATCATGCGCCAAGCCATTGCCGAGATCGTCCTGACCGATCCCGATGCCCACCTCTACGGCCCCGTGCTGGGCCTGCCCGCGCTGAAAGCCGAAGTCGCGAGCCAATGGACCGCCGCCTACAACGGGGCGATCGCCGCCGATCAAGTGGCCATCACCTCGGGCTGCAATCAGGCCTTCGCCGCCGCCATCAGCACCCTGTGCGACGAGGGCTCCGAAGTCATTGTGCCGGTGCCCTACTACTTCAACCACCGCATGTGGCTCGATATGGCGGGCGTGAAAACCGTGGCTTTGGACGCAGGGCCAACCCTGATCCCCAACGCCGCTGCCGCCGCCAAGCTGATCACGCCGCGCACCCGCGCCATCGCATTGGTCAGCCCCAACAATCCTGCTGGCGTCCAATACCCTGCCGCAACCCTGCAAGCCTTTCATGACCTGTGCCAAAGGCACAAAATCGCGCTGATCGTCGATGAAACCTACCGCGACTTCGACAGCCGCACAGGCGCACCGCACACCCTGTTCGAAAACCCCGACTGGGCTGATACCCTGATCCAGCTCTATTCGTTTTCAAAGGCTTACCGGCTTACAGGGCACCGCGTCGGTGCGATTATTGCCAGCGCGTCACGGCTTGCCGAGGTCGAGAAATTCCTCGACACCGTCACCATCTGCCCCAACCAGATCGGCCAACGGGCCGCCCTGTGGGGGATGCAAAACATGGGCGCTTGGCTCGCGGAACAGCGCTTGGAAATCCTCGACAGGCGGGCCGCCATCACAGACGGCTTTCCCGCCCTCGCCGCGCGCGGCTGGACACTCAAAGGCTGCGGCGCATATTTTGCCTACCTGCAACACCCCTTTGATACCCCCTCCAATGACCTGGCCCCACAACTGGTGCGCAGCGCCGGCATCCTCACGCTGCCCGGCACCATGTTCATGCCATCCGATGTGGCGGGCGGCGCGCAACACCTGCGCATCGCGTTTGCCAATATCGACCGGACCGGCGTGGGCGAATTGATCAACAGATTGTCAAAACTCTAGGGCCAGGATCCATTAATCTTGCCCCGCTGGTTTGGCATATTTGGTTCGTGACGAGGCGCATCTGCGCAGGAACTCTCGTTGAATTTCAAGCAGATGTAACGAAGCTCACGGGGAAAATCCGCCAAATCCGAAGGACGACAAAACCGCTTCATTTCAGCGGCGTGAGCCATTTGCAATTAACCCGTTAGGTGCGGCATGTCTCAAACCGCTGAACTTTCGCGGTTTTGACGCCAGCGGGACAAGATTAACGGATCCTGACCCTAGCAGCCACTTGCACCTGACCGCGTTGCGCCCTATCCCTTTGCCACGCCCCTTTGGGCACAAATTTACTCGCGGATAAGGCAGCTTCAACATGGCGACCAAAAGAAAAAACCGGTATTTCCTCTGGATCATCATGGGTCTGCTGACCATCGGCCTGCTGGGCTTTGGCACCGGCGGGCTGAACGGCAATATCCGCAACATCGGCACCGTGGGGGCCAAAGATATTCCCGTCGCCCAATACCAGCGCGGCCTGCGTGACCAGATGCAGTCCTTCTCGGGGCAACTCGGGCGCGCCGTGGGCTTCCAAGAGGCCCAAGCCATCGGTCTTGACCAAGCGGTGCTGGCACAGCTCGTCACCGAACGCACACTTGACAACGAGGCCGCAACCTTGGGCATCTCCATCGGCGACGAACGGGTGCGCGAAGAACTTCTGCTTGTGCCGGCCTTCCGCGGCAGCACCGGCGCTTTCGACCGCGAAGCCTACCGGTTCACCCTGCAACAGGTCGGGCTGTCAGAGGCAGAATTCGAGACCAGCGTCCGCGAAGAGATTGCGCGCACCATGCTGCAAGGCGCCGTGGTCAGCGGCATCCCCGCACCTGACGCCTATGCCTCCGCCCTGTCACAATTTATCGGCGAGGCGCGTGCCATCACTTGGGCACCCGTCACCGCAAGCGACCTGAGCAGCCCGCCCGCCGCCGCAACCGACGCCCAACTGCAAACCTATTACAGTGAAAACCCCGCGGCCTTCACCGCGCCGGAGGCGCGCCAGATCAGCTATGTCTGGCTGACCCCCGATATGATCCAAGACCAACTCGACATCGACCAGACCGCTCTGCAAGACCTCTACCAAGAACGGATCTCGGAATTTGTGCAACCCGAACGGCGCTTGGTCGAACGGCTGATCTATCTCGATACCGCCGCCGCACAAGCCGCAAAAGACAGCCTTGGCGACACTGTTGACTTTGACGCCCTGGTCGCCGCGCGCGGGCTGGCGATGTCCGAGGTCGACATGGGCGACGTCACGCGCGACGATCTGGGGGCCAACGGCGACGCTATCTTTAGCGCCAGCCCCGGCGATGTGATCGGCCCGCTCGACACCTTTCTGGGCCCTGCGCTATTTCGCATGAACGCGGTGCTGGCGTCCCAAACCGTCACCTTTGAAGAGGCCGAGCCGGACCTGCGCGAAGAACTGTCCTCGGCACGCGCCCGGCGGCTCATCGACAGCAGCCGCGCCCAGATCGAGGACCTTCTGGCCGGTGGCGCGCAACTCGAAGACCTCGCCCAACAGACCGATCTGGCCTTCGGCACCATCACATGGACCGATCAGGTGCAGGACGATATCGCCGCCTATGAAGAATTCCGCGCCGCCGCCGCCGCCATCACCCAAGACGCCTACCCGTCCTTGTTGGATCTGGCCGATGGCGGTATCTTTGCGCTGCGGCTCGACGACATCACCCCGCCCGCACTTATCCCCTTTGAACAGGTGCGTGACGCTGTGCGTGCAGGATATGACGCGCAGGTGTTGCAAGCCGCAATTGTCGCACAGGCCCAGGACATCGCAGCCACAATTCTACCGCTCACAGGCTTCGAAACTCTCGGCCTGTCCGCCAATACCCAACGCGCCGCCACCCGGCGCAGCTTCATCAATGGCACGCCGGCCGACTTCATGACGCAAGTCTTCAAAATGGACGTCGGCGATGTGAACGTCATCGACACTGACGCGGGCGCGATCATCGTGCGGCTCGACGGCATTGCGGCAGCGGACGCAAACGATCCACAAGTCGCCGCACAAAAACAGGCCGCGTCCGATCAGGCGATTTCAGGCATCAGTCAGGACATCTTCGAGGCTTTTGCAAACGCAGTGCAAAACCGCACAGATGTGGTCATCGATCAGGCCGCGGTCAACGCCGTGAACGCCCAGTTGCAATAGGCGGTTCAATGGCGATTCTCCCCGACTTCGACAGCTTCGCACGGCACTATGACGCGGGCGAAAATCAGGTGGTCTATGCACGGCTCGCCGCCGACATGGACACGCCGGTCTCGTTGATGCTCAAACTGGCGGACGCGGGCAAAAACGCCTTTATGCTGGAATCCGTCACCGGCGGCGAGGTGCGCGGGCGCTATTCCATCGTGGGCTTCAACCCCGATCTGATCTGGGAATGTCGCGGCCCCACCAGCCGCGTCAACCGCAATGCGCGCTTTGACGACACCAGCTTCGAGACGCTCGACGCCGATCCACTGACCGCCCTGCGCGGGCTTCTGGCGGAAAGTAAAATCAACCTGCCCGCCGACCTGCCTGCCGCCTGCGCGGGCCTGTTCGGCTATCTGGGCTACGACATGATCCGGCTTGTCGAACACCTGCCAAACGTCAACCCCGACCCATTGGGCCTGCCCGACGCGATGATGCTGCGGCCTTCCGTGGTGGCGGTGCTCGACGGGGTCAAAGGCGACGTGATCCTCGTGGCCCCCGCTTGGGCAAACTCGGGCCTGTCGGCCAAAGCCGCCTATGCGCAAGCCGCCGAACGGGTCATGGACGCCACCCGTGCGCTTGACCGCGCGCTGCCCGCACATCGCACATTGGCCGACGCGCATGAAGTGTCGCCGCCGGTCTCGAACTTCAGCCACGCCAACTATCTGGCGGCAGTGGAGCGCGCCAAAGACTACATCCGCGCAGGCGACATCTTTCAAGTCGTGCCCTCGCAACGCTGGACCCAAGAATTTCGGGAACCGCCCTTCTCGCTCTACCGCAGCTTGCGCCGCACCAATCCGTCGCCGTTTATGTTCTTTTTCAACTTCGGCGGCTTCCAAGTCATCGGCGCCAGCCCCGAAATCCTCGTGCGGGTCTTCGGCAAAGAGGTTACAATCCGGCCCATTGCGGGCACGCGGCCCCGTGGGGCGACCCCGGCCGAGGATAAAGCATTCGAGCTTGACCTGATGGCCGACCAAAAAGAACTTGCCGAACACCTGATGCTGCTTGATCTGGGGCGCAATGACACCGGCAAGGTCTGCAAAATCGGCACCGTGAAACCGACCGAGCAATTCATTGTCGAGCGCTATTCCCACGTCATGCATATTGTCTCCAATGTGGTCGGCGAATTGGCCGATGACCAGGATGCGCTCTCGGCGTTTTTCGCGGGGATGCCCGCCGGCACCGTCTCGGGCGCACCCAAAGTCCGCGCCATGGAAATCATCGACGAATTGGAGCCGGAAAAACGCGGCGTCTACGGCGGCGGCTGTGGCTATTTCTCTGCCAACGGCGACATGGATATGTGCATCGCTTTGCGCACCGCCGTTCTTCAGGACGAAAAACTTTATATCCAGGCGGGCGGCGGCGTGGTCTACGACAGCGACCCCGAGGCCGAGTATCAAGAGACCGTGCATAAATCCAACGCGATCCGCAAAGCGGCGGCAGATGCGGCGATGTTCCGCTCCGGCAACAGCTAGGATCAGCGCGGGCGGCATCCGCAAATCATACGCCGGTTATACAGGTCTTTTGGCGTTATTGGCGCAATAGCACAGCCGAGGCGGGCGCCAGAACCACTTGCCCCGCGCGGTTCGCCGTGCCCCATAAAATCAAGGCCGAAATCGTGTCCGCGCGCAACCGCCCCAGCAAGGCCACGCCACTTTCCTGACGCGCACGAAACGCCGCTTGGTCCAAAAATCGCCGGATCACCCTTGCATCCTGCCCCTCCCCATCCAGATCCCGATACACCGCCAGCGCAGGCACATCCGCGCCCTCTGCGGCGCGCAATGCCATGTTCAACCCCTTGGACAGCGTCACCAATCCGCGCCCGTCGCGGCCAAGCAGCGCCATCGCCTGATCGGTCACCGCCCGATCATTCTGCAACCCGCCGTCGCCCGCATCCAACATCAAAACCGTTTCGGGCAGTGCGGCAAACGTGGCCTCAAAAGCAACCTCGACATTCGCGGCCGTGGCCCCGACCGGCAAGGCGGCGAGCACCCCGACCTCGATCCCGGCACTGCGATACGCCGCCATCCTGGCAGGCGCATCAGCCGCCGACGGATCCAGCACAACAGTCACCGGAAACGGCAGGGCCGACACCGCCGCAACCGCCCCGTTCATCATGCCATCATCGATTAAAACCACTGTCATCAACGGCTTGGCATCTACATTCTCGAACGGTGTGCCAAAGCGCAGCAAGGCTGGCGCATCATCCGGGATCACCGCCTCCGGCTCTTGGGGCAGATCAGGCGCGGCGTCGACCACTATCCGGTTCACCTTCACAGAGCCATCTCCTGCGGGCAAATTTGCGCCCAATTCCGGGCTGGCAGGTGCAATCAACGCAGGCACCGCAAGCGCGATCTCTTGGGCAGGATCGGGGATCTCGGGTTCAGGGATCGGGGCCTTGGGCGACGGCACCGGAATATCCACCATAAAGGGCACCGCCGCGGGCTTATCTTCAACCACCACAGGAGGCGGCAAAGGTGCGGTTTGCGTCGATAGAACCAAATCCTGTTCTGCTGCGGGCACCTGCGGGGCGATCGACTGCGGATTGGGCAAAACCGGCTCTTCGGTCGCCGCCCGCACGCTTGGTGTCATATCCACCATCTGGGGGGTCGGCAGATCACCCGCAACAATCGCGGTTTGCGGCACATCGGCCGAGACGATATCAGCCATCGGCTGGCTAATCTCCACCTGCGGCGCGACCGCCTTGGGGGCTTGCTGCGCACCGACACCCTCGTCTTGCGCCATCTCCGCTTCAGCCTGCGCACCCTCATCAGGTGCAACAGCATTTTGCGTAACGGTCACTTGCGGCGCAGCAGGCGGCGTGTTGCCCGCAGGCTGCTCTGTGATCAGTGACGCGGCCCCAAGTGATACCCCGCCAACAACCAAACCCCACAATCCGCCGGAAAATAGCCCTCTTAACACCGCATCGCCCCTTTGCATTTTCTCTCATTTGCGCCAAGCGACCTTGACGCTACCCTGCCTGTCGGCCCATGTAAGACGCACTATACCGCGACCCAACCGGGGATCGGTAGCCCCTAATTGACCAGGCTAGGCGAACATATGCTGCTATTGATCGATAACTACGACAGTTTCACCTATAATCTGGTGCACTACCTTGGCGAACTCGGCACCGAGGTCGTGGTGCGGCGCAATGATGCAATCGACGTTCAGCAGGCAATGGCGATGAACCCTGCGGGCATCATGCTGTCTCCGGGACCCTGTGATCCGGCACAGGCGGGCATCTGCCTTGCGCTGACCGTCGCGGCCGCAGAAACCGGCACCCCGCTGATCGGCGTCTGTCTGGGGCATCAGACCATTGGCGAGGCTTTTGGCGGCAAAGTCGTGCGCGCAGGCGAAATAGTGCACGGCAAAATGGGCACGATGCATCATACCGGCAAGGGCCTGTTCCGTGACCTGCCCAACCCGTTTCAAGCGACCCGCTACCATTCCCTGATCGTCGAGCGCGAAAGCCTGCCCGACTGCCTCGAAATCACAGCCGAACTCGACAATGGCATTATCATGGGGCTGCAACACAAGAGCCTGCCAATCCACGGCGTGCAATTCCACCCCGAAAGCATCGCGTCCGAGCATGGCCATAAGCTCTTGCAAAACTTCACTGATTTGCTGAAAGTGCCGGCATGAGCGACGCCCTGAAGCCCCTGATCGATGCCGCCGCCAACGGGCCGCTGACCCGCGCCCAAGCCGAGGCCGCCTTTGAAATTCTGTTTGACGGCGACGCCACGCCCGGCCAGATCGGCGGCTTTTTGATGGCGCTGCGCACCCGCGGCGAGACGGTGGATGAATATGCGGCGGCGGCAAAGGTGATGCGCGCCAAATGCCTGCCCGTCAAAGCCCCCCCAGACGCGATGGATATCGTGGGCACCGGCGGTGACGGCAAGCACACGCTTAACATCTCGACCGCCACAGCATTTGTCGTGGCAGGGGCCGGCGTCACGGTCGCCAAACACGGCAACCGCAACCTGTCATCCAAATCCGGCACCGCAGATGTGCAAGCCCAGATGGGCATCAACGTCATGGTTGGCGCAGAGGTGGTGGAACGGGCCATCGCGCAAGCTGGCATCGGCTTTATGATGGCCCCGGTGCACCATCCGGCGATGAAACATGTGGGACCGATCCGCGCCGAACTTGGCACAAGAACGATCTTTAACATCTTGGGACCACTCACTAATCCTGCCGGTGTCACCCGCCAGTTGACCGGCGCATTCAGCCGCGACCTGATCCGGCCCATGGCCGACACGTTGCTGCAACTGGGCACAACATCCGCATGGTTGGTGCACGGCTCTGATGGCACCGACGAGCTGACGATCACCGGCACCTCCTGGGTCGCCCAGATCAAGGACGGCAGCGTCACCGAATTTGAGATCACACCGGACGACGCAGGCCTGCCGACACACCTGTTCAGCGCCATCATCGGCGGCACGCCCGCGCAAAACGCCGATGCCCTGCGCGGCCTTTTGAACGGGGAACACGGCGCTTACCGCGATGCGGTCCTGCTGAATGCCGCTGCGGCTCTACTTGTTGCAAACCGTGTCAACACCCTGCCACAAGGCGTTGAAATGGCATCACAAAGCATTGATAGTGGCGCGGCTCTCAAGGCGCTGACCACGCTTGCAAACATCACACAGGGGCAGCCATGAACGTTCTCGACAAAATCAAAGCCTATAAACTCCAAGACGTGGCCGCGCGCAAATTGGCCACCCCCTTGGCAGACGTTGAGGCCCGCGCGCGCGACGCCTCGCCTACGCGCGGTTTTGCGGACCGGCTCCTCGATGCCTCGCATACGGGTTACGGGCTGATTGCCGAGATTAAAAAAGCCAGCCCCTCCAAAGGTCTCATTCGCGCCGATTTTGACCCCGCGGTCTTGGCCAAAGCCTACGCAGACGGCGGCGCGACCTGCCTGTCGGTGCTGACCGACGGGCCCTCGTTTCAGGGCGACGACAGCTATCTGGTGGCCGCGCGCGCCGCCACATCCCTGCCCGCGCTGCGCAAAGATTTCATGTATGACACCTATCAAGTGGCCGAGGCCCGCGCCCTTGGGGCTGATTGCATCCTGATCATCCTCGCCACGGTCACTGACGCCCAGGCACAAGACCTGGAAGACGCTGCCACCTTCTGGGGCATGGACGTGCTGCTCGAGGTCCATGACGCCCCCGAACTGGAGCGCGCCTGCCTGCTCAAATCGCCGCTGATGGGCATCAACAATCGCAATCTCAAGACATTCGAGACCAACCTCGACACCACCCGCACTCTGTCGCGCATGGTGCCAGAGGACCGGCTGATTGTGTGCGAAAGCGGGCTGTCCACGCCTGAAGATCTGGCCGACATGGCCCGCTTTGGGGCGCGCAGCTTTCTGATCGGCGAGAGCCTGATGCGCCAGGATGATGTCGCGTCAGCCACCCGCCACCTGCTCGCCAATCCGCTGACCTCGGGCGGGATGCGATGACCGGCAAACTCTCGCATTTCGACGCCGCAGGGCAGGCCCATATGGTTGATGTCTCCGACAAATCGGTGACCGACCGCATCGCTGTAGCGCAAGGATATATCACCATGCGCCCCGCCACTTTGGCGCTGGTCATGGATGGCACGGCGGCCAAGGGCGACGTGCTGGGCATCGCGCGTTTGGCGGGCATCATGGGTGCGAAAAAAACCGCCGATCTGATCCCGCTGTGCCACCCGCTGCCGATTTCCAAAGTCACCGTTGATCTGACCCCCGACCCCGATCTGCCCGGCGTGCGCATCACTGCGACGGTCAAAACCACCGGTCAGACCGGCGTTGAAATGGAGGCCCTGACCGCCGTGTCCATCGCCGCGTTGACCGTGCATGATATGGTCAAAGCCGTGCAAAAAGACATGGAAATCAGTGGTATACGCGTCACTTTGAAAGATGGCGGTAAATCGGGGCGGTTTACCAACCCATGATCACGACCGCCACGGCCCTCGCCCATCTTTTTGATCTGGTCTCACCCCTGCCCATCGAGATGGTCCCATTGCGCCACGCAGCCGGACGCACACTTGCACAGGACTTGCACGCCTCCCGCGACCAACCACCTTTTTCGGCCTCGGCCATGGACGGCTACGCCATGCGCGGCACGGATGTCACGGCGGGCGCGACATTGCGCGTCATCGGCGAGGCCGCCGCAGGCCACCGATTTGACGGCACCGTCACCACAGGCACCGCCGCGCGCATCTTCACAGGCGCGCCGCTGCCGCACGGTGCAGACCGCGTGATCATCCAAGAAGACGTCTCGCGGCACGGCGATCACATCACCCTGCACACTGACATCGATCCGGCCCGCTATGTCCGGCCCGCCGGCGCAGATTTCAAGACCGGCGACACGCTATCAGCCCCGCGCCTGATCTCCCCCTGCGACGTGGCCCTGTTCGCGGCGATGAACATCGCCATGGTCCCCGTCACCCGCAAACCCGTCGTGGCGATCATCGCCACCGGCGACGAATTGGTGCAGCCCGGCGAGGTGCCGCGCGCCGATCAAATCATCGCCTCCAACAGCTACGGGCTCGCGGCCCTGATCGATGCAAGCGGCGGTCACGCGCGCCTGCTGCCGATTGCGCGCGACACGGTGCCCGCACTGGAACTGGCCTTTGATCTGGCCGCGAGCGCCGATCTGATCGTGACCATTGGCGGGGCCTCGGTGGGCGACCACGATCTGGTCGGTCAAGTGGCCTTGGCCAAAGGCATGGAGCGATCATTCTACAAGGTCGCCATGCGGCCCGGTAAACCATTGATGGCAGGAAAAATCAACGGTGTGCCCCTGATGGGACTGCCTGGAAATCCAGTCTCTGCAATGGTTTGCGGACATATCTTCATGTTGCCGATCCTGCGCAAGATGCTCGGTCGCGGACAGGCAGCGGCCACGCGACACAGCGCAACGCTCACACATGCACTCGGGGTAAACGGGCCGCGCGAACACTATATGCGGGCGCGCCTGAGCACCGACGGATTACATGTCTTCGAGCGCCAAGACAGCGCACTTTTGACCGTGCTGGCAGAGGCAAACTGCCTCGCCATCCGTCCGCCGCATGATAGTGCGCGCCTGCCCGGTGAATTGCTCGAGATCATCCCGATCTGACAAGTCACACCGGCGAGTTGACACAAAACAAGAACATGGGTAGAACATAGGCAAAACGTGCAACCTTGAGGGATCGCAAACCATGCTGACAAAAAAACAACTCGATTTGCTGGAATTCATCCATAAACGGGTGCAGCGTGATGGTGTGCCCCCTTCGTTTGACGAAATGAAAGAGGCGCTTGATCTGCGCTCCAAATCCGGCATCCACCGGCTGATCACGGCGCTGGAAGAACGCGGCTTTATCCGCCGTTTGGCGCATCGTGCACGGGCTTTGGAAATTCTGAAACTTCCCGAGTCGATGCACTCCAAACCGGGCTTTTCGCCGCGTGTGATCGACGGTGACCGCCCTGACAGTAAACCCGCAGCTGCGCGTCAAATCGAAAACGCCTCGGTTGACCTGCCCGTCATGGGACGGATCGCGGCAGGCACGCCGATTGCGGCGATTTCAGAGGTCTCTCATAATATCGCGGTGCCACAATCCATGCTTGGTCAGGGGTCGCATTATGCACTCGAGGTCCGCGGCGATTCGATGATCGAGGCCGGCATCAACGACGGTGATATCGTGGTGATCCGCGAGACGCAGAACGCCTCGAATGGCGATATAGTCGTGGCCCTGGTCGAAGATCAGGAGGCCACGCTCAAACGGTTCCGCCAGAACGGCAGCACCATCGCGCTGGAACCTGCAAATGCGGCAATGTCACCGCAGGTTTACCGCGACGATCAGGTCAAAGTGCAAGGCCGACTTGTCGGGTTGATCCGCACCTATTCATAGGCATCATCTGCGACCAGAACGCGACCTGTCGCGGCCCTGGACAGCAAAGGCGTCCAAGGCCGCGCGCCCGACACATCGGCAGCCGTGACAATCCCAAGCCTCCCCTCGCGGTCCAGATCAATCGCAAGCGATCCGGTGCTGCGCAGATCAATCGGATCATAAACCTGACAGGGCCGGTCAGTATCGTCTTGCGTGTTCAAAATCAGCACATCCGCGCCACCGCAGCCTTGCAATTTGGCAAGCGCTGTTTTGCCGGAAACCTGCGTTATTTGCCAATCCCCTAACCCAATATCGACGCGCCGGATTGCTTGCTGTTCCGGTAGTCTTGCTGCGGCCTCATCCTGCGGGACCGGATTACCGTCATTCTCGAGCCAAATTCCCGCAGCAAAGCCATTGCCCTTGGCCTTTGACAAGGCGCGGCCACTGTCCATCATCACACCGATCATACCGCCATTGTCGGCCACCAGGACAGCAGGCCGCGTGTTTTGCGTCCAGATCAGCCCCGCAAGCACGGCGATGCCCGCGCCCATGAAACGGGCTCTGCCTTGCCAAAGCGCCAGCCAAAGCAATCCCAGCGCCAGCATCGGCACCACAACCGCTTGCGGTGCGACCACATAGCTTACGCCGTTTTCAATCGCCGCGATCCGGTCGGCCACCGCCAATATCCAGCGCAAGCCCTGCTCCATGATCCACAGCCCCACGCCCCAGCCGCCAACAGGGGCAAGAACCACCGCCAGAACCGCCGCCGGCATCACAAACAGTCCCATCAGGGGCACGCTCAGCACATTGGCCACAAGGCCGTAATGCACAAATTGATTGAATGTCGCCGCCGCAAAGGGTGCCGTCGCCAGCCCCGCCACCGCCGATGACAACACGACCGAAAACACCGGACGCAGGTATTTGGGCAAGGCCTGTGTGTTCAATTTGCGCAAACCGCCGAATACCAGGACCAAGGCCGTTGTCGCCGAAAACGACATCTGGAATCCGGGGCCGACCAAGGCCTCGGGCTGGATCAGCAAGACGATCGTTGCAGCCATTGCTACCGCACGCAACGTCAATGCCCGCCGGTCGAGCAGCACCGCAAACAACATCACCGCAACCATGATATAGGCCCGCTCTGTCGCGACATTGCCCCCCGACAGTGCCAGATACCCAGCACCTGCGATCAAGGCGGCAATCGCGGCGATTTTCTTGGTCGCGATGCGTAGCGCGACATAGGGGATCAACGCCAGTCCAAAGCGCACCACGGCAAAAACAAAGCCGGTCAAAAGCCCCATGTGCAGCCCCGAAATGGCCAGCAGATGCGCCAGATTTGTGGCCCGCAAATCGCCAAGCGTCTTTTGCGACATTGCCGAGCGGTCACCGGTCATGATCGCGGCGGCGAAGGCCCCGGGTTCACCACTGATCTGGCGACGCACGGCGGCAGACAGTGCCATCCTTTGGGTGAAAACCCACAACCGCCAATCACTGCGTTGTGCCGCTTGCAGGCGCACCACGGGGTTGCGGGTATCGCCGACCGCGCCGATCTGCAAAAACCACGCGTGTCGCCGAAAGTCAAAACCACCGGGCTCGGCAGGCCCTGATGGCGGCGACAGGCTGCCGGTGGTCAAAACCGTATCCGCGGGGAAAAAATCCGCCGCCGATCCGCGCAAGGAGATGCGCAGTTTTTTCGGGGTTCGCGCCGGGCTCATGCGCGCCAAAACCACCTGATCCAGCGTCAGGCGCACCGCATCACTGCCGGAGCGGTCGATATTGACGATGCGCCCCTCGATGGGGCCGTAATAGCGAAAGCCCAATACCGGTGCGGCGACGCTATCGGTGCGGATTTTGGCGGCGGTCGCCCCGACCCCGATCAACATCAACCCGACCAAAAGCGGGGCTACTGCAACAGGCGCGATGCGCGCGGTCATGCCCAACACGGCAAGCCCGACGCCACCGGCGGCAAAAACCACAAGATCCGGCTCGAATCGCAGGCTGAAATACAGCCCGACGCCGATCCCCAGACACACAGGTGTCCAGCAGAACAAATGTCCACGCTGGGCCAGCAATGCATTTTCAATGATGCCAAGCGCGCGCACTTGTTTTAGCCCTCCGAGCTTAGTATCCCCGCAGGACACCAGTCATCATTCGTTCATGTTGGTGAACAAGAGGTTAATATTGATGTCCAAATCCCCCGTTGTCACACGTTTTGCCCCGTCACCGACCGGTGCGCTTCATATTGGTGGCGCACGCACGGCACTGTTCAACTGGCTGTATGCCCGCGGCCATGGCGGCACGTTCTTGCTGCGCATCGAGGACACCGATCGCACGCGGTCCACGGATGAAAACCGGCAGGCGATTTTGGACGGGCTGACGTGGCTGGGCCTGGACTGGGACGGCGAGCCGGTCAGCCAGAACGACAACGCCGCGCGCCATACGCAGGTGGCGCATCAGATGTTGGCGCAGGGCCATGCTTACAAATGCTATGCCACCCAAAGCGAGATCGAGGCGTTTCGCGAACAGGCTCGCACGGAAAAGACCTCGACGCTTTACCGCTCGCCGTGGCGCGATGTGGAGGATGCCGATCACCCAGATCTGCCATTTGTGATCCGCTTGAAAGCCCCGCGTGAGGGCACCACGACCTTGCACGATGAGGTCCAAGACGATGTCACATGGTCCAATGACCAGTTGGACGATATGATCTTGCTGCGCTCTGACGGCACGCCGGTTTACATGCTGGCGGTGGTTGTCGATGACCATGATATGGGCGTGACCCATGTGGTGCGCGGCGATGACCATCTGGCCAATGCGTTCCGGCAAAACCTGATCTACGAGGCCATGGGCTGGGACAAGCCGGTGCTGGCGCATATTCCGCTGATTTACGGACCTGACGGCAAGAAACTGTCAAAGCGCCACGGGGCGACGGGGGCGGCGGAATATCAGGCATTGGGCTATCCTGCGGCTGGTATGCGCAACTATCTGACGCGCCTGGGCTGGAGCCACGGTGATGACGAGTTTTTCACCGATGCGCAGGCCCGCGCGTGGTTTGATTTAAGCGGTATCGGCAAATCGCCGGCCCGGTTTGACACCAAAAAGCTGGAACATATCTGCGGCCAGCATATGGCTGTCGCGGACGATGCTGCACTGCTGCATGAATTGCAAGATTACCTTGCGGCATCTGACCAGCCGGCATTCACCGATGCACAAAATGATGGCATGTTGCGGGCGATGTATTGCCTGAAGGAACGCGCCAAGACATTCCCCGACCTTATTGAAAAGGCTCACTTTATCCTGACGGAAACACCGATAGAACCGGATGGGAAATCGGCCGCGCACCTGACCGATGTATTCCGTCGTATACTGTCGGAATTGACGCCGCAGCTGCAAAATGCTAGCTGGGAGCGTGACACGCTTGAGGAGGTGGTTTCTATGGTGGCTGCAAGCCATGATATGAAGCTGGGCAAACTGGCAGGGCCGCTGCGTGCGGCGCTTTCGGGGCGACCTGTCTCTCCGAGTGTTTTTGATATGATGCTGGTGCTTGGCCGCGAGGAAACACTCGCGCGCATCACGCAGGCTGCGGCCTGAAACCTTTTCGTTACGAAGTGTCGTTACGAGAGGCAAGTGACCGGAAAAAATGCGCCCGCGCACCGCAAAGGTGTGTGGCATACATTGGGGAATAAAGATGGCTGAACCGACAAAAACCGCAACGCTGACCATTGATGGACAGTCATACGAACTGCCGATTTATTCGCCAACGGCGGGTCCGGATGTCATTGATATTCGCAAGCTATATGCGCAGGCGGGTGTTTTCACCTATGACCCGGGCTTTACCTCGACCGCGGCCTGCGACAGCACGATCACTTTTATCGATGGCAACAAAGGCGAATTGCTGCACCGCGGCTATCCGATCGACCAATTGGCGGGCCAATCACATTATCTCGAAGTGTGTTATGCGCTGCTTTATGGTGACTTGCCCGACGCAAATACATTGAAAGAGTTCGAGGCGCTGATCACCCGCCACACCATGATCCACGAGCAAATGCACATGTTTTTCCGTGGCTTCCGCCGCGACGCGCATCCAATGGCCACGATGGTGGGTGTTGTGGGCGCGATGTCGGCGTTTTATCACGACAGCACCGATATCGATGATGCAAACCAGCGTGAAGTGGCCTCGATCCGGCTGGTGGCCAAGATGCCGACAATTGCCGCGATGGCTTACAAATACTCGATCGGCCAACCGTTTGTTTATCCGCGCAATGACTTGGATTATGCCGCGAACTTCTTGCACATGTGTTTCTCGGTCCCTGCCGAAGAATACCACGTAGATCCGGTTCTGGCCCGCGCGATGGACCGGATTTTCACGCTCCATGCCGACCACGAGCAGAATGCCTCGACATCGACGGTGCGGCTTGCGTCGTCGTCCGGTGCCAACCCCTTTGCGTGCATTGCAGCGGGTATCGCCTGTCTTTGGGGGCCGGCGCATGGCGGTGCCAATCAGGCATGTCTTGAAATGCTAAAAGAAATCGGCACGGTCGAGCGGATTCCGGAGTTTATCGCACGCGCGAAAGACAAGAACGACAGCTACCGTTTGATGGGCTTTGGACACCGCGTTTACAAAAACTTCGACCCGCGCGCGACGGTTCTGAAAGAATCTGCTGACGAGGTTCTGGAGTTGCTGGGCGTTGAGGACAATCCGATCTTGCAAGTCGCCAAAGAGCTGGAGCGTCAGGCGCTGGCTGATCCGTATTTTGCTCAAAAGAAGCTTTTCCCGAATGTGGATTTCTATTCCGGTATCATCCTGGAAGCGTTGGGCTTCCCCACGTCGATGTTCACGCCCATTTTTGCGATGGCGCGCACGGTCGGGTGGATTTCCCAGTGGAAAGAGCAGCTTGCCGATCCGCAGCTTAAAATCGGTCGCCCGCGCCAATTGTATCTGGGCGAAACGGCCCGCGACTATGTCGACATCGAAAATCGCTAAACATGGTGGGCCGCGCATGACGCGGCCCGATGTGTGACGCCCACGACTGATCGCCTTGTGTTCCGCGTCGCGCGCAGCCGTGAGCCTAACGCCCTTCGAATTTTGCCGGGCGTTTTTCGAGAAAGGCGGTGACCCCTTCGAGAAAGTCACGGGTTTGCCCGCATTTGCCCTGCAATTTTGCTTCGATCGCCAGTTGTTCGTCTAACGTGTGGTCAAACGAGCCACGGATCGCAGTTTTCAAATGCTGATAGCTCGCCGTTGGCCCGCTGGCCAATGCGTCTGCGCGCGCGCGCCAATGGGCGTCAAAATCTGCGGCGGGTTTCACCTCGTAGATCATGCCCCAACCGGCGGCCTGTGTTGCAGTGATCTTGTCGGCAAATAGCGCCGCCCCCATCGCGCGCGCGGCCCCGACCTGACGCGGCAACCAATAGGTGCCGCCTGCATCGGGGATCAATCCGATGCGGGTGAATGCCTGCACAAAAAACGCGTCTTCAGACGCAATCACAACATCAGCCGCAAGCGCCAGATTGGCACCCGCCCCCGCCGCAGCCCCGTTGACCGCACAGATGGTCGGGACGCGGCAGTCAAAAATTGCTTTGAGCATCGGCACATATTCGTCCCGTAGCGTTCGCTCCAGATCAAGCGTCGCAGCCGAACCGCCATCACCAAGGTCCTGACCCGAACAAAACGCACGGCCCGCCCCGGTCAACACGACGCAGCGCGCAACATCCGCTGCCGCCTTGACCGCATGGGTGATTTCCGCGCGCATTTGCGTGTTCAGCGCATTCATCACATCGGGCCGGTTGAGCGTGATAACGCCAACACCATCCGCAATGTCCAGCGTGATTGCCTGATAGTCCATACAGCTGATCCCCTTTTCAATGCCCCCGATATTAACCGGCAAAGCCACAATGGAAAGCGGGACGGCGCGTCAGATCGTTGAAATCGCGCGATGCTGCGCAATCATGCCCCCAGAACCATAAATCCGCCCTGCACCGCATAAGTCAGACCAGCCAGAACCAGCCCGCCGATAATCAGGCGCACCAGCCATTGCAGTGCGCCCTCGATCGAGGCCAGGCGGTTGCCCACATTACTGCGGTGCACGTCGTCAACCGCATTGCGTGTTTCAAGCGCGGTGATCCGGCGCTCCAGCTCATGAGCGTCCATATTGGGCCTGCCAGTCCTGCAATGCAGCATTATTGTCAAAATCACCCAAAGAGGCCGCAGGCGGTGCGACGGCAGCGACCGCTTGCAGGGTCTGGCGCTGGAATTCCTGACCTTTCAATTGATAGCGCGCGCCAAAATAAAAGCTGACAATCGCGCCCATCAGCCACCATAGCGGCTCTGGCACCAGCGCAATGCCTGCCATACGTTGGGAAAACCAGACCGGGTCCACCATGGCCGACACGAATAGAGCGATGGTGCCAAGCGCCAGCAAGGGCCGCGGCAACCGGTTGATCCCGTCGATAAAGCGGTCAAAGCCGCTTGTGCGCGTCTGACCAAATTCGGCGGCAAATTGTGCCAGTGCCGCGCCGCGTTGACCCGCCTCGCGCACCGCGCCCTTTTCACTGTTTTCGCGAAACACCTCGACGGTTTCGGCCACAACATTGCGCCCGCCGCCAAAAATCATCGCCATAATGCTTTCAATCAACCCCATGATGCTGTCCTTGCGCGATGTGCGTCTTCTGAAAGGTGAAACCGGGCGGCAATGAACGTCTCGGCGCGTTTGATCCAGCCCCCCTTGCCGCCATTGCGGGTGCGGGCATATTTGCGGCTCGCGGGCCGTGCATCGGCCAGTGCATAGTAATAATTGCGCCGCGCTATGCCATATGCATCAACAAAATGATCGGGCGCGGCCTGCATCGCCTGGTCTGTCGCTGTTGCGGTTTGCGGCCCCATAACCCCATCAACCGACACGGGTATACGCATCTGGTTCAACAAACGCTGGAGGATTTTCACCGCGTTGCTACCCGAATTGACATACATGTCAAAAACCGAAGGCTGCAAAGCCGCAGGCAGTGCATCCAACCCGGGTTTGCGAAAATATTCATCGATAAAGATTTTCAACGCGCGGTCCGCCGTCAATATCTGCACGTCGGCTGCATCAACCTTGCCGTCGCCCGTCAAATCCAGACCCAACCTGCGCATTGTGTGCACCGTGACCCCGAAGTTTGTCGCCCCCCCGGGGTCATCGGGATCATTTACATATCCGCCCTCACGGGCAAGGATCGCCGCTGCGATCTCGTCAACCGTCTGCATCTGTCACCTCGCAATTGCAATGACGACAAGATGCAGCCTATTTGGTTAATTGACCGCGTCACCACCGTCCGGTTCGACATAAACGCCCTGCGCCTTCAGCGCGTCGATCACCTCTTTGGGCATATAGGTCTCGTCATGTTTTGCCAGAATTTCGACGGCCTCAAAGGTGCCGTTCACCAAGCGGCCCTGACCAATCATACCCTGATCTTCCGCAAACAGATCCGGCAGAACGCCGGTGTAGACCACGGGGATCGTCGCCCCGCCATCTGTCACCGAAAACATGATTTGATCGTCCGCGCCGCGGACCAGCGACCCGACAGTGACCAACCCGCCGATCCGGAATAGTTCGGTTGGCGGCGGTGGAGTCTCGGCGACTTCACTTGGCGAGCGGAAATAATTGATTCCACCCTCCATTGCTTTCCCGATCAACACCGTGGACACAGCCAATGCCACAAAAGTCAGTAAAATAACCTGAACGCGCCGTTTTTTCTTGAGGCTCTTCATGGGAACACCGGTGCAGACATCAGCCCTGCGGTCTCTTCAAGCCCCAGCATCAGATTGGCGTTTTGCAGCGCCTGTCCGCTGGATCCTTTGGTCAGATTGTCCAAGGTCGCCACGATGATCGTGCGGCCGTCAATACGGTCAGCAACCACGCCGATATGGCAAAAATTACTGGCACGCACATGTTTGATTGCTGGGGTTTCACCCATCGGGAGCACCTCGATAAAGATTTCGTTTTCATACGCGCCTGCAAGCGTCTGGTGAACGGTCGCAGCGTCGCCATCGACATAGATCGTGGCCAAAATCCCGCGGTTCGCGGGAATAAGATGCGGCGTGAATTGCACCGTGACCGGACGGCCCGCAATCGCGCTGAATTCCTGATCAAATTCGCCAAGGTGCCGGTGTGTGCCCCCCACGGCATAGCCATGGGCGTTCTCGGATAGCTCTGCGTGCAAAAGGTTCTCTTTGAGCGCACGCCCCGCCCCCGAGACGGCCGCTTGCAGATCGATCACGATCCGGTCCAGATCGATCACCCCCGCCGCAATCAAAGGCCGCAGCGCGTATTGACCGGTCGCGGCATTGCACCCCGTGCCCGCCACCAGACGCGCGGCACGAATCTCGTCACGGTAAAACTCTGTCAGGCCGTAAACCGCCTCTTTTTGCAGATCGGTTGCGGCATGGTCCTGACCATACCACTTTTTATACGCCGCCGGATCACGCAGCCGGAAATCGGCAGAAAGATCAACGACCTTCACCGCAGATGGCAGGGCCGCAATCACCCGCTGCGATGTGGCATGTGGCAGCGCGCAAAACACCAGATCAATACCGTCAAAATCGACATCTTCGATCGTGGTCAGCCGTGGCAGATCGATATGGCGCAGATGCGGATAGACCTCCGACATGGCCATGCCCGCCTTGGCGTTCCCCGAAAGCGCGGTGATTTTCATGGATGGATGCGTTGCTATCAGACGGACCAGTTCTGCGCCTGTGTAGCCTGATGCGCCTAAAATGGCGACGGATTTGGTCATGGTGTTGATCCCTTCCATGAGGATGTAACTAGGTTTATGTGGTCTGAGTGACAATCAGGCTGATTGAAATGTGATCTGTCGTCGCAGGAACTGTGTCGCGCGCGCTGATACTTTTTTCGCGTCACCCGTGGTCAAGAACATGCCTTGCGCGCCCTTGCCGATCATTTCAGGACGGCGGGTCAGATAATCCGCCAGACTTTCGGCCACCAGATCCGCTTGGCTAAACACCGTCACATCCGCCCCCAACGCATCCTGAAATGCCTGGGTCATCAACGGGTAGTGCGTGCAGCCCAGAATGGCCGCATCTGGCGCGGGCATTTTGCGCATCAACGCATCAACATGGCTGCGCACCAAGGCCTCTGCCAAAATATAGTCACCGTCTTCGATCGCATCAACAACACCGCCGCAGGCCTGCGCCTCGACATCAACACCAATCGCGCGAAACGCCAATTCACGCTGAAACGCGCGGCTGCTGACCGTGGCAGGGGTCGCAAACAGCGCCACATGCTTGATCGCCACCTCGCGCGGCGGCGAATTGTCGCCCCATTGCCGTTCGGTCAGCGCTTCAATCAAGGGCACAAAAACCCCCAAAACGCGCTTGTCCTTTGGAATCCAGTTTTCCTGCATCTTGCGCAACGCCGCCGCACTGGCGGTGTTGCAGGCCAAAATCACCAGATCACAGCCCTCATCAAACAGCCGCTGCACTGCTGCGGTGGTCAGGTCATAGATATCTTCGGGCGTGCGCACACCATATGGCGCATGGGCACTGTCACCCAGATACACAAACGGCACATCCGGCAGGCGTTTTTGCACCGCATCCAGCACCGTCAGCCCACCCAATCCACTATCAAAAATACCGACCGCCATCGTGTAGACCCCACCGCATATATTGCACTTTGCCACAAAGCCGCGCGCAATTCAGGCGCAGCGCCGCCTCTTTGTGTCCGACATACGCGGCTTTCGGATGGAAATCCATCGCTGCTGCTCAAACAAAATCGGCGCTCTTTGCACTTTTATTTGATCATGCGGTGAAACATTCCACAAATTCATGCTAAACCACCGCAGCGACCAGAATAACCCGCGATATGCGAGCATCCGGCGGGGTGGAAACGGCCACTGGGTGGCTTACATCTGATTGCGTTATTTGGACGGAATCGCGTATGGCGGCGCCGGGTGCGCGTTTTAGGATTGAGAAAGTAATCGGATGGATTGGGACAAGTTAAGAATTTTTCATGCGGTTGCGGATGCAGGGTCGCTGACCCATGCTGGCGATACGCTGCATCTGTCGCAATCTGCGGTCAGCCGCCAGATCCGCGCGCTGGAAGAATCGCTCAACACCACGCTTTTTCACCGCCACGCCCGCGGTCTGATCCTGACCGAGCAGGGCGAGCTGCTGTTTGACGCGACCAAATCGATGAATAAAAGGCTGGATGCCGCCGCGGCACGGATTCGCGACAGCGAAGAAGAGGTTTTTGGCGATCTGCGCATCACCACCACAACGGCTTTTGGCACGCTTTGGCTGGCACCGCGGCTGCCAAAACTTTACGAAAAATACCCCGATCTCAAGATCGACCTGATGCTTGAAGAGCGGGTGCTGGACCTGCCGATGCGCGAAGCGGACGTGGCCATCCGCATGAAAGAGCCCTCACAGGCCGATTTGATCCGAAAAAGATTGATGTCGGTGCGCATGCGGCTTTACGCGTCGCAAGCCTATCTGGAGAAAAACGGCGCCATCGAGCGCATCGAGGATATCAGCAACCACCGCCTGATCAGCCAAAGCCTCGCCTCCGCGCAGGTCGCAGCGGGTGCATCTTTGTTGCAACACCTGTTGACCTTTGATGTGTCCAGCATGTTCACCGTCAACAATTACTTTGGCGTTCTGCAAGCGGTTCTGAACAATCTGGGCGTTGGCATCCTGCCCGACTATGTGACCGAAGATTTCCCTGATCTGGTGCGTGTCCTGCCCGAACTGGAATCCGGCGAAGTGCCTGTTTTTCTGGCCTATCCCGAAGAATTGCGGCAATCCAAACGGATCAGCGCGTTTCGCGACTTTGTGCAGGATGAAATCTTTACCCACCGGCGCAAAATTCGCGAAGCGAGCGAGAAGAAGCTGCTTTTATAGCCATCCAACACCCAGCCATGCGCCACACGCATGGCGGAAATGCAGGGATTTCATACGTTTTTTCTTGAATGGTCAAAAAACCCGCACTATCTGAAATCTCGAAGGCGATGATGCTTCAACGCTCATCGCTTTCACCTCCCTGTTGGACTTCGCCGGGCCTTGTGCCCGGCATTTTTTTTGCATTGCCTGAAATTGCAGCAGCATTGGCGCTTTAACCTGCGCCGATCCCCCGTTAAAAGCCTTGTCAACTGCTCGGAGGCCGCCATGCAAGATCCCGCCATCACCCAAGACCTTATTGCCGCCCACGGGCTGTCGCCCGATGAATATGCGCGCATCCTCGAGATTATCGGCCGCGCGCCCAGCTTCACCGAGCTTGGTATTTTTTCGGCGATGTGGAACGAGCATTGCTCTTACAAATCCTCCAAGAAATGGCTGCGCACCCTGCCCACAACCGGCCCGCAAGTTATTTGTGGCCCGGGCGAAAACGCGGGCATCGTTGATATCGGTGATGGCCAATGTGTGGTTTTCAAGATGGAAAGCCACAACCACCCGTCTTACATCGAGCCCTACCAAGGGGCCGCAACTGGCGTCGGCGGCATCCTGCGCGATGTGTTTACCATGGGCGCGCGTCCCGTGGCGGCGATGAACTCGCTCTCATTTGGCGCGCCGTCCCATCCCAAAACCCGTCAGCTTGTGAACGGTGTCGTCGCAGGCGTTGGCGGTTACGGCAACTGCTTTGGCGTGCCGATGGTCGGCGGCGAGGTCCGCTTTGACCCTGCCTACAACGGCAACTGCCTTGTAAACGCCTTTGCCGCGGGCATCGCAGACACCGATAAAATCTTCTACTCGGCCGCCTCTGGCGTTGGGATGCCTGTGGTCTATCTTGGCGCCAAAACCGGCCGCGACGGTGTTGGCGGCGCGACAATGGCAAGCGCCGAGTTCGACGACACCATCGAGGACAAGCGCCCCACCGTGCAGGTCGGCGATCCGTTTACCGAAAAACGCCTGATGGAAGCGACGCTGGAACTGATGGCCACCGGTGCCGTGATCTCGATCCAGGATATGGGGGCGGCTGGTCTGACCTGTTCGGCCGTTGAAATGGGCGACAAGGGCGGGCTTGGTGTCAAGCTGAACCTCGAAGATGTGCCGCAACGCGAAGACAATATGACCGCCTACGAGATGATGCTCTCGGAATCGCAAGAACGCATGTTGATGGTCCTCAAACCCGAGCTCGAGGCCGAAGCCCGCGCCGTCTTTGTCAAATGGGATCTCGACTTTGCCATTGTTGGCGAAACCATCGCCGAGGACCGCTTCCTTGTGATGCACAACGGCGCGGTCAAGGCCGACCTGCCGCTGGCCACGCTGTCCGGCTCCGCCCCCGAATACGACCGCCCGTGGGTGCCGACCCCTGCCGCCGCCCCCTTGGGCGATATCGTCGGCGTTGACCCGATCGACGGGCTGCGCGCCCTGATCTCCAGCCCCAACTACGCGGGCAAACAGTGGGTCTACGAGCAATACGACCAACAGGTAATGGGCGACACGGCCCGCACACCGGGCGCTGGCTCGGGTATCGTGCGCGTGCATGGCACAGACAAATCGCTGGCCTTCACCTCTGATGTGACCCCGCGCTACGTCAAGGCAAACCCGGTGATGGGCGGCAAACAAGCCGTCGCGGAAGCTTACCGTAACCTCACCGCAGTTGGCGCAAAACCGCTCGCTACAACCGACAACATGAACTTCGGCAACCCTGAAAAGCCGGAAATCATGGGGCAATTCGTGGGTGCGATCCAAGGCATCGGTGAAGCGGTCAAAGTCCTCGACATGCCGATCGTGTCGGGCAATGTTTCGCTCTACAATGAAACCGACGGCACGGGTATCCTGCCCACCCCAACAATCGGGGCTGTCGGCATCATCATGCACCCCGACCACATCATTTCAGGCCAAATCCGCGACGGGCACGTCCTGCTGCTGCTCGGCGAAACCCATGGGCACCTGGGCCAATCGGCACTTCTGGCCGAAGTTTACGGCCGCGCAGAAGGTGACGCCCCCCCCGTTGATCTGGCCTCCGAGAAGCGCCACGGCGACTTTATCCGCGCCAACCACGCATTGATCCACGCCTGCACCGACCTGTCGGACGGCGGGCTCGCCCTTGCCGCCTTCGAGATGGCAGAGGCAGCAGGCGTTGGCATCACACTCGATGCTCACGACACCCCGACCCTGTTCGGCGAAGACCAGGCGCGCTATCTGATAGCTTGCAACGTAGACATGGCCGATGCCCTGATGGTTGCGGCGGGGGCTGCAAACGTCCCGCTTGCAATGGTGGGCCGCGCAGGCGGGGATCAGGTCAGCTTTGGCCAATACCATGCCCCGCTTGCCGCCCTTGCCACGATATTCCGGGCCGCTTTTCAAAATGCGGTGGCCTGACACCTCGCTTTTTGGAAAAATACTCCCGCCGGAGGCCCGCCACTTGCCCAGCAGCGCCCGCGATCTTAGATTAAGAACAACCGATCAAAAGGACACACCATGGCCATCACCGCCCACGAGATCGAAACACTTCTGCGCGCCGCATTCCCGGACGCAAAAATCACCGTGCAGGGCGACGATGGAACGCATTTTGCCGCCGAAGTCATCGACGCCAGCTTTGCGGGTCAAAACCGCGTGCAACAACAACGCGCCGTCTACGCCGCCCTCAAGGGCAAAATGGACGGCAGCAACGGCGCTCTCCACGCTTTGGCCCTAACGACCAAAGCGCCCGCATAAAGGAAAACCATATGACCACCGCAGACCAGATCAAACAAACCGTCACCGCACATGACGTCGTGCTTTTCATGAAAGGCACAAAAGACATGCCGCAATGCGGGTTTTCTTCCCGCGTGGCCGGCGTTTTAAACTTTATGGGCGTTGATTTCACTGATGTGAACGTGCTGGCCGACGAAGAAATCCGCCAAGGCATCAAGGACTATTCCGACTGGCCGACCGTGCCGCAGCTCTATGTCAAAGGTGAATTTGTCGGCGGCTGCGACATCATCACCGAAATGACACTCTCTGGCGAGCTTGACACATTGTTCACAGACAATGGCGTTTCTTTCGACAAAGATGCCGCAGACAAAATCCGCGAAGCAAACGGATAAGTCCCGCCAAACAAAAAGGGCGCCGCACTTTCTGCGGCGCCCTTTTTGACAAGCAGCGCGCGGTTCAGGCCACTTCGCCTTCAATCTGATCTGCCAAAGCCTCGGCTCGCGCTGCGATTTCCGCCAATGTATCGGTCACCGCCGCAGGCACAACAGGCACCTCCACGCGGGCCGCAGGGCGCGCCTCGAGCATATCGATATGGGCCTGCATTTGCGCAGCCCTTGCATCAGCCTCTTTGACACGGTCCTCCAGGCCCGCCGTGCGATCCGCCAGCATCAGACCCGCCATCAGCAACATCCGCGCCTCGGTGATACGCCCGACATGGCTGGCAAGATGTGTGGCCTCCACATCCAGCATCGCCGCCGCCGCGTGCAAGAAATGCTCTTCGCCCTCTTGGCAGGCCACTTCAAAATTGCGTCCACCAATGGTGATTTCTACCTGCGGCATCTGTTAGGCCCTCTCGATCAATGGTTTCAGCTCGGTAATAATCGCGTCCATCTCGGCTGCGTCCGCAGATCGTTGTGCGGCCAGCGCCTCGACCTCGGCCAGTGCGGCACGGTTGATCAATTCGGCATTGACCGCACCATCCGCTGCGGCACTGCGCAGTTGCGCGGTCATATCACGCAAATCGGCATTGGACGCCCGCAAACGATTGATCTGCGCATCAAGCTCTTTCATCTTCTGGGTCTGATCTTCGACCCGCGCCTTCAAATCCGAAACACTGCCATCCTGGCGTTCTTTCAGGATCCGCACCCGCTCTTGCAACTGCGCGTTAACCGCCTGTTCCTCTTGCAACTGAAACCGCAACGCCGCCGTCTCATCCTCGACCTCTGGCACCGGCTCCGCGGCACGTGCTGCCGCCTCGTTGCGCCGGGACACCCCTTGTCGAATACGGTCCAGCGCGGCGGTGATCCGGCTCTCCAGCTTATCAATGTCACTCATCTGCCCATCCTTCCAAGCCCCCGATCGCGGGGTGCAACTTTCCATCCGTCGTGCGGATCTGCTTTTCTGCAAATGCCCCGCACACCCGAATCGTGCCTCTTGACCTTCAGACTAAGCGATCAAGGCCCTGCCAGCAAATAAGCACATATCAACGAATTGAAAGACTTACGCTGCACGCTTGATCTTGGTCCCCGCCCTGTTATGACGCAGGGCAACACACCTTAAACGCCAGCATATAGGACATGAACCTTGGATATTGCAGCCCTGCGCACCGCCCACCCCGAGCACTGGATGAAAGCCGCCGCCATCCGCACCCTGACACTCGATGCGGTCGCCGCCGCGAACTCCGGTCACTCCGGGATGCCAATGGGCATGGCCGATGTGGCCACCGTGCTGTTCGAGAAGCACCTGAACTTTGATCCCAAGGCACCTGAATGGCCCGATCGCGACCGGTTCATTCTGTCCGCAGGTCACGGCTCCATGTTGCTTTATTCGCTGATGTATCTCACCGGCTACGAAGACATCACACTGCAGCAGCTCCGCGATTTCCGTCAATGGGGCGCCAAAACTGCGGGCCACCCTGAATACGGCCATGCACGCGGCATTGAAACCACCACCGGTCCGCTGGGCCAGGGGCTCGGCAACTCGGTGGGCTTTGCCATCGCCGAAGAAATCCAGCGTGCGCGCTATGGCATTTCCGTGGTCAACCACCACACCTATGTCATCGCGGGCGACGGTTGCCTGATGGAGGGCGTCAGCCAAGAGGCCATCGGTCTGGCGGGGATGCAGGAACTTGGCCACCTGATCGTGCTGTGGGACAACAACAACATCACCATCGACGGCACGGTAGACATTGCTGACAAAACCAACCAGATGATGCGCTTTGCGGCCTCTGGCTGGCATGTGCAGGAAATCGACGGCCATAATCCCAACGAGATCGACGCCGCGATTGCCGTGGCCAAGTCCGACCCGCGCCCCTCGATGATTGCCTGCAAAACCCACATCGCTTTGGGGCACGCGGCACAAGATACCTCCAAAGGACACGGCGCATTGACCGACGCCGACCAGATGGCTGCGACCAAAGCGGCCTATGGCTGGCCTGCGGGATCGTTTAACGTGCCCGCCGATATCAAAGCGCAATGGGAAGCCATCGGCGCACGCGGAGCCGCAACCCGCGCTGCATGGCAAGACCGTTTCGCGAAACTCTCTGGCACCAAGCAAGCCGAGTTCACCCGCGCCTATGCCGGTGACGCCCCCAAGAAACTGACCGCCGCGATCCGCGCTTTCAAGAAAACTGTCTCCGAGACAGCACCGAAATACGCGACCCGCAAATCATCAGAAGAAACCCTCAAGGTGATCAATCCGATCATGGCAGAGACCATCGGCGGCTCGGCGGACCTGACAGGCTCCAACAACACCAAAACCAGCGATATGGGCGTCTTCCACCCCGACACGCGCGAAGGGCGCTACATCTATTACGGCGTGCGTGAGCACGGCATGGCAGCCGCAATGAACGGTATGGCACTGCACGGCGGTGCGCGCGCTTATGGCGGCACATTCATGTGCTTCACCGACTACGCACGCGGCGCGATGCGCCTGTCTGCGCTGATGGGCGTGCCTGTCACCTATGTGATGACCCACGACAGCATCGGCCTTGGCGAAGACGGCCCGACACACCAGCCTGTCGAACATCTGGCGATGCTGCGCGCCACGCCAAACACCCATGTGTTCCGCCCTGCCGATACCGTGGAAACGGCTGAGGCGTGGGAACTGGCCCTGACATCCACCAGCACACCGTCTGTGCTGTGCCTGTCGCGTCAAAACCTGCCGACGGTGCGCCGTGAGCATAAGGTCAAGAACCTGACCGCACAGGGCGGCTATATTCTGGCCGATGCGGACGGCAAGCGCCAGGCGATCATCATGGCCACAGGCTCCGAAGTCGCAGTGGCCCTTGCCGCCCGCGACATCCTGCAAGCCCAAGGCATCGGCACACGCGTCGTCTCCATGCCGTGCCACGAGTTGTTCCTCGCGCAAGACGAAAGCTACCGCAAGCGCGTGTTGCCCGCAGGTCCTGTGCGCGTCGCCGTCGAAGCTGGTGTGAAACTGGGCTGGGAGCGCCTCTTGTGTGCAGAGCGCGGTCAAGCCAAGAAAGCAGCCTTCGTCGGCATGGACAGCTTTGGCGCATCGGCCCCTGCGGAAACCCTGTTTGAAAAATTCGGCATCACCGCCGAAAATGTGGCCGCACAGGTGTCATCTCTGCTTTCCTGAACAAGACGGGTTTTAGCCCACCACCGGATCGGGGCGCAGAAAACTGCGCCCCGATTTGCGTTTGCCATAAAAAGTTACCGCAAACTGTTAGCGCCAACGCTGCAAATAGACCCACTTTATCGCTAACATATTGGTTCATATCACAATAAACCTTCCCGCCCCTCCCCTTGCCTGCCTATAGATCACCCAAAAGGAATCGGGCAAAGAGGGCAAACCATGACAGTCACAATCGGGATCAACGGATTTGGACGCATCGGGCGCTGCACCTTGGCCCATATCACCGAAGCCGGGCGCAATGATGTGCAAGTCGTCAAAATCAACGCCACCGGCCCGATCGCGACAAATGCACATCTGTTGAAATACGACAGCATCCACGGCCGTTTCGGCAGCCCGATCACCGTCTCCGGGACCACAATGGATCTCGGGCGCGGGCCCATCGACGTGATGTCGAGCTATAACCCCGAAGACCTCGACTGGTCCGGCTGCGACGTGGTTCTCGAATGCACCGGCAAATTCAACGACGGCCACCGCGCCGACGTGCACCTGCGCCAAGGGGCCAAAAAAGTCCTGATCTCTGCGCCAGCCAGCAACGTCGACCGCACCGTGGTCTACGGCGTCAATCACCGTGCCCTGCAATCGGGCGAGCGCATGATCTCCAACGGGTCCTGCACCACCAATTGCCTTGCGCCCCTCGCAAAGGTTCTGAACGACAAAATCGGCATCGAGCGCGGCATCATGACCACGATCCACAGCTACACAGGCGACCAACCCACGCTCGACCGGCGCCACGACGACCTTTACCGCGCGCGCGCCGCTGCCATGGCAATGATCCCGACCTCCACCGGTGCGGCAAAAGCCTTGGGCGAAGTGCTGCCCGAACTGGCCGGTAAACTCGACGGCACCGCCATGCGGGTGCCCACACCAAACGTTTCCGCCGTGGACCTCACATTCGAGGCCGCCCGCCCTGTTAGCGTGGCCGAGGTGAACGCCATCATGCAAGAGGCCGCTCTGGGCACCATGCGCTCCGTGCTGGCCTACGACGACGAGGCAAAAGTCTCGATCGACTTCAACCACACCACCCAGTCGTGCATCTTTGCCCCCGATCAGACCAAAGTTGTGGGCGGGCGCACCGTGCGTGTGCTGGCATGGTATGACAACGAATGGGGCTTCTCGGCGCGCATGGCCGATGTCGCCTCTGCGATGGGGCGGATGTTGCACTGATCGCACCGCTGTGCTCTTTCGCTTTGCCACTCCGCGCGCTAAAGATATCTGCATGACAAACACCATCGCCCTCTGGCTCGGCATATTTATCGTCGGCTTCTTTGCACTCGACTACTTCGTCTTTCAACTGGACGCAGTCGGCGTGATCTTGCGCGGCATCCTGCAATTGATCGCAAAAATGGCATTCTGGCGATAAGCTTTTCAATTCGCTCAGGCTAAACCTTGACCTTTTCGCAAATATCGCGATGTTAGCGCAAACACCTCATTTCAGGAGACCGCACCATGGCAGTCAAAGTAGCAATCAACGGTTTTGGCCGGATCGGGCGCAATGTTCTGCGCGCCATCATTGAATCTGGCCGCACCGATATCGAGGTCATTGCCATCAATGACCTTGGCCCGGTGGAAACCAACGCCCACCTCCTGCGCTTTGATTCCGTGCATGGCCGCTTCCCGGCGACCGTCACCACGACGGAAGATAGCATCGACGTGGGCCGCGGTCCGATCCGCGTGACCGCAATCCGCAACCCTTCGGACCTGCCGTGGTCGGACGTTGATATCGTGATGGAATGCACCGGCATTTTCACATCCAAAGAGGCCTGCCAGGCGCACCTTGATAACGGATCATCCCGCGTGCTGATCTCGGCCCCCGGCAAAGATGCGGACAAAACAATCGTCTACGGGGTGAACCACGACACGCTCACATCTGCCGATATCGTGGTGTCCAACGCCTCTTGCACAACCAACTGTCTGGCCCCTGTCGTCAAGGTCCTGAATGATGCGATCGGCATCAACAAAGGCTTTATGACCACCATCCACAGCTATACCGGCGACCAGCCGACGCTGGATACAATGCACAAGGACCTCTACCGCGCCCGTGCGGCGGCCTTGTCCATGATCCCGACCTCAACAGGCGCCGCAAAAGCCGTGGGTCTGGTGTTGCCGGAACTGGCAGGCAAACTCGACGGCGTCGCAATCCGTGTGCCCACGCCCAACGTCTCGGTGGTCGACCTGACATTTGAAGCCTCCCGCGACACCACCATTGCAGAGGTCAACGCCGCAATCAAAGCCGCCGCAGATGGCAAATTGAAAGGCGTTCTCGCCTATACCGACCTGCCAATGGTCAGCTGCGATTTCAACCATGACCCGCATTCATCCACCTTCCACAATGACCAGACAAAGGTCCTTGACGGCAACATGGTGCGGATCCTGACGTGGTATGACAATGAATGGGGCTTCTCCAACCGCATGGCCGATACAGCCGTTGCGATGGGCAAACTCATCTAAACCCGATCAAACTACAAAAGCCGGCCCTACGTTGGGACCGGCTTTTTGCTGTCCTACGCACTGGGCGCACTTTGCTCTCCTATGCGCTTGGCGCAATGCGGGTAGTCCAAACCGGCATTTGTGGCAGCCCCGCACAAGGCGTAGGTGAAGCGGCAAGCATCACATCGCTTATTTATTGGACACTGACAACATGACCTTCCTGAAATCACTCTTGCGGTCCATCTTTTCGGGCAAAACCGCCACGCACCGCGCATGTAGCGTCAGCCGCGCCGACGCAGCCCGCATCATGAACATCAGCGCCTATAGCTAATCGCGCTTCGCTTAGCGCAACTTGTGCTGCAATGCGGCCTTCACCGACGCCGGCACAAATTTTGCAACATCACCGCCCAGCCGTGCAATCTCTTTCACCAACTTGCTTGCAATGGCCTGGTTTTTGGCATCGGCCATCAGGAACACGGTTTCAATGGAATTATCCATCGACCGGTTCATGCCAACCATCTGGAATTCATACTCGAAATCGGCAACCGCACGCAGCCCGCGGATGATCACATTGGCGCCCACATCGCGGGCACAATCGATCAGCAGGTTTTCAAACGGGTGCACCACGACCTCGCATCCGACAGCCGCACCCAGCGGCACACATTCCGCCTCGACCATCGCCACCCGTTCTTCAAGGCTGAACATCGGGCCCTTGTCGCGGTTGATGGCCACACCAATCACCAAACGATCCACCAACGTGCAGCCGCGCCGGATAATGTCCAGATGGCCATTGGTCACAGGATCAAACGTGCCCGGATATAGTCCAACGCGCATGGCGCACCTCATTGTTACTCAATTGCAGGCACGCAACATGACTACGCGGCAAAATGCAAGGCTCAGTGCCCCATTATCATGCCTTCAAGAGCATCCTTTTCCATCGAAAGTTCCGACAAACGCGCCTTGACCACATCACCGATCGAAATCAACCCGATCATCTTGCCCTCGTCCATCACAGGGATATGGCGAAACCGGCCCTCGGTCATCATTGCCAAAACCGCATCGGCTTTATCGGTAGGACCGCAAGTAACCAGTTTGGCGGTCATAATCGCACTTGCAGGTTCCGCCATCAATGCCACGCCACGGCGGCCCAACTCGCGCACCACATCGCGCTCGGACAAAATCCCGTCCAGCGACGCTCCATCCTTCGAGACCACAACCGTGCCGATGCGTTTATCCGATAATATCCCCACAACCTCCGACACAGACGCATCCGGTGTGACAGAGACCACACCCATTTCGGGCTTGGACTTCAGAATTTGGGAAACAATCATCAACGCGCTCCTTTGTTCGACAGGTTACCTTTGTCTAAGTGTCACAAACCAACGGCGCATCTGTCAAGCGTGCTGCTTGCTCCAATCGCCCCACTTCTGCGCGCAACCCCGCGCATAGCGCCTCGGCAAACCCGGTCAGACGCGCAGATTGCCGGTCAGAGGCATGGCGCACCAGATAGAACGACCGCTTCAATGCCACCGCATCCACCAGCACACGCATCAATTCAGGCACTGCCGGCAGCGCAAAATCATGCACAATTCCGACCCCCGCATGGCGCACCATCTGCATCTGCACCGCCACCGAATTGGACGCAAGCTGCACGCCTCCCCCGCCCAGATCACCCAGATAATCCAACTCCTTGTCAAAAATCATATCGGGAATATAGCCCACAAGCGGGCGGCCTTTCAGATCATCCAGATGGCGGATCGGCCGCGCATCGCGGCGCGTCGCAAGATGCAAGTGATAATCCGTGATGCGCTGCACCGTCAGACGCCCCGCAGCAGGCGGGCTCACGGTAATGGCCATATCCGCCTCGCGCCGCGACAGGTTCACAACGCGCGGCAAAGCCAGTATCTGCACCTCCAGATCGGGGTTCTCGGCTTGGATCGCGGCACAAACCTGCGGCAAAAGATAATTGGCCACACCGTCCGGCGCACCGATTCTGATTTGCCCGGTCAGCCCCGCGTTTTGCCCGACTTCCATGGCTTGGCTCAACACCGCCTCTGCATCCGCCGCGCGGTCCCGCATCCGCTCGCCCAAATCGGTCAAGGCATATCCCTGCGGCGATTTCACAAACAACGCAGCCCCCAGATGACGCTCCAACCGCGCCACCCTGCGGCCCAACGTTGCAGGGTCCATTTTCAAAACCGGTGCAGCGCCTGACAGCCCTTCGGCGCGCGCCACCGCCAAAAACACCCGCATATCATCCCAATTCATCGCTATACCTACATTTTTGCAAAACAGTTTTGGCATATTGACGCTTTTACACGCAAAACCGCAAGACTAAGCTCGCGACAAATCAACCGGAGGATTTCGACATGCAAGAGCTGACCCATTACATCAACGGCGCACACGTCAAAGGCACGTCAGGCCGCTTTGCCGACGTCTATAACCCCGCCACAGGCGACGTGCAGGCCCGCGTCCCCCTTGCAAATGCCGCCGAAATGGACATCGCTGTAAAAGCCGCCGAAGCCGCACAACCCGCATGGGCTGCCGTCAACCCACAGCGCCGCGCGCGTGTGATGATGAAATTTGTGGGCCTTCTGAACGACAACATGGACAAGCTGGCCCAGGCCCTGTCGCGCGAGCACGGCAAAACCCTGCCAGATGCCGCAGGCGACGTGCAGCGCGGCCTCGAAGTTGTGGAATACTGCATCGGCGCGCCCGAGTTGCTGAAAGGTGACTTCACCGACAGCGCAGGTCCCGGCATCGACATGTATTCCATGAAGCAAGCCCTTGGCGTCTGCGCGGGCGTCACCCCGTTCAACTTCCCCGCCATGATCCCGATGTGGATGTTCGCGCCCGCCATCGCCTGCGGCAACGCCTTTATCCTCAAACCGTCGGAACGCGACCCGTCCGTGCCGCTGATGCTGGCCGAACTGATGGAACAGGCAGGCCTGCCAAAAGGCATCCTGCAAGTCGTGAACGGCGACAAAGAAGCGGTTGACGCGATCATCGACCACGATGTGATCCAGTCCATTGGCTTCGTCGGCTCCACGCCAATTGCCGAATACATCTACGGGCGCGGCTGCGCGAACGGCAAGCGGGTGCAGTGCTTTGGCGGTGCCAAAAACCATATGATCATCATGCCGGATGCGGACCTCGACCAAGCGGCTGACGCGCTCATCGGTGCGGGATATGGCGCTGCGGGCGAACGCTGCATGGCAATCTCGGTCGCTGTTCCTGTCGGCAAAGACACCGCTGACCGTTTGGTCGAAAAACTGATCCCGCGCATCGACGCGTTGAAAGTCGGGCCATATACCGCAGGCAACGACGTGGATTACGGCCCCGTCGTGACCGCAGCCGCCAAGGCAAATATCCTCAAGCTGGTCCAATCCGGTATCGACCAAGGCGCTGATCTTGTCGTTGATGGCCGCGACTTCAGCCTGCAAGGCTATGAGGACGGGTTTTTTGTCGGCCCCCACCTGTTTGACCACGTCACCACGGACATGGACATCTATACCAAGGAAATCTTTGGGCCGGTCCTGTCAGTCGTGCGCGCCGGAACCTATGAAAACGCGCTCAAAATGGCGATGGATCACGAATACGGCAACGGCACCGCGATCTACACCCGCGACGGCGACACCGCGCGTGATTTTGCCAACAGGATCAATATCGGCATGGTCGGGATCAACGTGCCGATCCCCGTGCCCTTGGCCTACCACACCTTCGGCGGCTGGAAAAAATCTGTCTTTGGTGATCTCAACCAGCACGGTCCCGATGCGTTCAAATTTTACACGCGCACCAAAACGATCACATCGCGCTGGCCATCGGGCATCCGTCAGGGCGGCGAATTCAACTTCAAACCGATGGACTAAACGGGAAATCACATGATTGTGTGTGCCGCTATCGGGCCTGTCAAACCTGTGTCACAGTAACCGCAGACATGTATGACTTGAAAGGAATTTCCGATGACCCATCCAACACGCCGTGACGCACTTCGCTTTGGTGCCGCCTTTGTGGCCCTGCCGCTAGGCGCCACAGTGGCGCGTGCCGCTGCTGATGCAACCGTGCATACTGTTGTGATCAAAGAGTTCTCATTTAATCCCGCCGATCTTGCAATCAAAGCCGGCGACAGCGTGACTTTCATCAATGAGGACAGCGTGCGGCACACCGCTACCGATACAAACGGCGCGTTTGACACCGGGCTTTTGTCGAAGGGTCAGGAAGGCACCGTAACCTTTGGTAGCGCGGGGCAATTCAGCTACCTCTGCCGACCGCATCCCAGAATGCGTGGCACGATCACCATCTCGTAAGCATGGGGCTATTGGCCCGCCTTTGACCGGCGGGCCAATGACAACTTCTCTATGGCGGCCTCGGGCTTGGATATCTATCATTTGAACAGATGTTCATTTCCAACAGGGGCCTTTCATGGACTTTGCACTCTCGGACGAACAAACCGCCATTTTCGACATGGCCAAGTCCTTCGGGACCCGCCATATCGCACCCATTGCACAACAATGGGACAAAGACGGCAGCATCCCCAAAACGCTCTGGCACGACATCGCAGAGCCTGGCTTTGGCGGGCGTTGCGTCCGCGAAGAAAACGGCCGCACCGGCCTCTCGCGCCTTGATGCCACCTTGGTGTTCGAGGCACTGTCAGCGTCCTGCGCCTCGGTTGCAGCCTTCCTGTCTATTCACAACATGTGTGCCAAAATGATCGACAGCTACGGCTCTGACGATCTCAAATCCCGCATTCTTGCACCCGCTATTCGCATGGACACTTTGCTGTCCTGCTGCCTGACCGAACCGGGGTCAGGCTCCGACGCGGCATCGTTGAAAACCCGCGCCACGCATACCAACGGCGGATACCACCTCACCGGCACCAAATCCTTGAAGGCACCAATAAGATCATGCGTCTGATCACCGCGCGACATATGATACAGCCATGACCGATATCATTATCCGCACATCCGGCCATGCAGGGCACATCACCCTCAACCGGCCACACGCACTGAACGCGCTGACATGGGACATGTGCCTTGCCATCGAGGCCGCCATCGACGCCTGGCGCAATGACGATCATATCCATCTTGTGATCATCGACGGTGCAGGTGACCGCGCCTTTTGCTCGGGCGGCGATATTGCGGACATGTATGCCTCGGGGCAAACGCGCGATTACGCCTATGGGCGCAAATTCTGGCGCGACGAATACCGGCTCAACGCCAAACTCGCCAAATATGCCAAACCCATTGTTACCTTTTTGCACGGTTTCACGATGGGCGGCGGCGTTGGGATCGGCTGTCATGCCAGCCACCGCATTGTCTGCGAGAACAGCCAAATCGCACTCCCCGAATGCACAATCGGCCTTATTCCCGACGTGGGCGGCTCTGTGCTACTGGCAAATGCGCCGGGATATACCGGCACATATCTCGGGCTGACAGGCGACCGGATGGACGCAGGCGATGCCATCTTTACCGGTTTTGCCGACCATTTCATTACTATAAATCAATGGGATGACTTAAAATCACAGCTCTGCACCTCGGGTGATATCACAGCAATCACCCCGCAAACCCCACCCGCTTCCAGACTGGCCAAATGGCATTCCAGTCTTGATCCGGTCTTCGCACACAACAGCTTGCACGCCATCTATCGCAGTATTCCGGGCGATCCCCCCGCCCCTGTCAGTCACGCCAAAAAGCTGATGGATCGCAACTCGCCGCTCGCCATGGCCTGCGCTGTCCCTCTGATCCAGGCGGCCCGTGACACCCCCACCATAGCAGCGGCACTTGCACAGGAATACCGCTTCACCCACCGCGCCGTGCAGCATTCCGATTTCATCGAGGGAATCCGTGCCGCCATCATCGACCGCGACCGCCGCCCAAAATGGCAACACACTTCATGGGCCGATGTCACACAAGCCGACATCACAAAAATGACCGCCCCTTTGGGCGCAGAGGCGCTCGCCCTTTCAGGAGACCATACATGAAAATCGGATTTATCGGCCTTGGCAACATGGGCGCACCTATGGCTGTCAATCTGGCCAAGGCGGGATATGACGTCACCGGCTACGACACGGCGGCAAACCCTTCGGGCATCCAACACGCAAACTCTGCCGCGCTGGCTGCATCTGACGCCGACGTGGTCATCACCATGCTGCCAAACGGGGCCATATTGCAATCCGTCGCCGCCGAAATCCACCCCGTCATGAAGCCCGGTGCGTTGCACCTCGACTGCTCGACCGTGGATGTCGAAAGCGCAAAGATCGTCGCGCAAATTGCTGACAAATATCATCTTTTATCCATTGACGCCCCCGTATCAGGGGGCATCGGCGGGGCCAGGGCAGGCACATTGACCTTCATGGCCGGCGGATCGGATGCAGCCTTTGCCGCAGCAAAGCCCCTGTTTGAGATCATGGGGCAAAAAGCGGTGCACTGCGGTGCTTCCGGCAACGGCCAAGCCGCCAAAATCTGCAACAACATGATCCTCGGCGTCACCATGATCGCCACCTGCGAAGCCTTCGCGCTGGCCGATAAACTCGGCCTCGACCGCCAAACCATGTTCGATGTCGTCAGCACCTCGTCAGGGGCCAGTTGGTCGATGAACGCCTATTGCCCGGCCCCCGGTATCGGCCCGCAATCGCCCGCCGACAACAACTACACCCCCGGTTTTGCCGCTGAATTGATGCTCAAAGATCTGAACCTGAGCCAAATGGCCGCCGCCGCCGTGGACGCGGATACACCGCTTGGCCAAGCGGCCACAGCGCTGTATAAAACCTTTGTCGAAGACGAAAACGGCGCGGGCAAAGACTTCTCCGCCATGTTGCCGCGCTTCGCAAAACGCGGGCACGGCCGTTAACTACTCTGCCGCGACCTTGGACTGCAACATCTGCTTCAAATACCGTCCCGTGTGGCTGCCGGCCACATCGGCGACCTCTTCAGGCGTGCCGGTGGCGACAATCCGACCACCGCCGTCACCACCCTCGGGACCGATATCGATGATGTGATCGGCGGTTTTCACA
The DNA here is from genome assembly GCA_963976475.1 of uncultured Rhodobacterales bacterium. Lineage (GTDB taxonomy): Bacteria > Pseudomonadota > Alphaproteobacteria > Rhodobacterales > Rhodobacteraceae > Yoonia. The sequence goes on along the minus strand of CAXBKX010000013.1, from coordinate 30,403 downwards.
ACGTCCAGATTATGCTCGATCACCACAACAGAATTGCCCTGATCAACCAGTTCATGCAGCACTTCCAATAACTTGCGCACATCTTCAAAATGCAGACCCGTCGTCGGCTCATCCAGAATATACAGCGTGCGGCCGGTTGATTGCCTTGCCAATTCCTTCGACAGCTTCACCCGCTGCGCCTCGCCGCCCGACAATGTCGTCGCCTGCTGACCCACCTTGATATAGCCAAGGCCCACCCGCATCAGCGCGTCCATCTTGGTGCGGATCGACGGCACAGCGGTGAAAAACCCCTGCGCATCCTCAACCGTCATGTCCAGCACATCAGCAATCGACTTGCCCTTGAACTTGATCTCAAGCGTCTCGCGATTATACCGCGCGCCCTTGCAGGTTTCGCAGGTCACATAGACGTCTGGCAAAAAGTGCATCTCGATCTTGATCACACCGTCACCCTGACAGGCCTCGCAGCGCCCGCCCTTGACATTGAAACTGAACCGACCCGGCTTATAGCCGCGCGCCTTGGATTCAGGTAGCCCCGCAAACCAATCACGGATCGGGGTAAACGCGCCGGTATAGGTCGCAGGGTTCGACCGCGGCGTGCGCCCAATCGGTCGCTGATCAATGTCGATCACCTTATCGAGATGCTCGAACCCTTTGATCGTCTCACAAGGCGCTGGCGTCTGCCTTGCCCCGTTCAGCTTCATACTTGCGTTCTTGAACAAGGTCTCGATCGTCAGCGTCGATTTACCGCCACCCGACACGCCTGTCACACAGACAAACTGCCCCAGCGGATAATCCACTGTCACATTCTGCAAATTATTGCCCGTGGCCTTTACCACAGTCAGCTTCTTCTTTGTGGCCTTCCTGCGCACGGCAGGGATTTCAATCCGCCGCGCACCCGTAAGATATTGACCCGTCAATGAATTCGGATCGGCCATCACCTCCGCAGGCGTCCCCTCTGCCACAACGCGGCCACCATGCACGCCTGCCCCCGGCCCGATATCGAAAACATAATCCGCCTCGCGAATAGCCTCCTCATCATGCTCCACCACAATCACGGTATTGCCTTGATCGCGCAGGTTCTTCAGCGTGGTCAACAACCGGTCATTGTCGCGCTGGTGCAACCCAATCGACGGCTCGTCGAGCACATAAAGCACACCCGTCAGCCCCGATCCAATCTGGCTGGCAAGCCTGATCCGCTGACTTTCGCCACCCGACAGCGTGCCCGAGTTCCGGCTGAGCGACAAATACTCCAGCCCGACGTTATTGAGAAACCCCAACCGTTCGCGGATTTCCTTCAAGATCGCTTTCCCGATCTCGTTGTTCTGCTTGGTCAGGCTTTGGGGCACCGCCAGACACCAGTCATAGGCTTCCTTAATAGATAATTGCACCACATGACCAACATGCTTGTCACCAATCCGCACCGCCAGCGCCTCTTGGCGCAACCGGAACCCGCCGCAATCCGCACAGTGACGATTGTTCTGAAAACCTTCAAACTCTTCGCGGATCCAATTGCTATCGGTCTCGCGATACCTGCGCTCCATATTCGGGATCACACCCTCAAAGGCGCGCTCGACGGTATAAACGCGGCCGCCCTCATCATAGCGAAACTTGATTTCTTCCTTGCCAGAGCCGCGCAAGAACACCTCGTGAATCTTCGGGTCCAGATCCTTCCAACGGGCATTTTTGTTAAACCCGTAATGCTTTGCAATCGCCTCGATCGTCTGCAAGAAATACGGGCTTTTGCCCTTGCGCCACGGCGCCAACGCCCCGTCAGCGATCTTGAGCGTCACATCGGGCACCACCAGGTTTTCATCAAAAAACAACTCGACCCCAAGCCCGTCACAGCTCGGACAAGCCCCGAACGGCGCATTGAACGAAAACAGGCGCGGCTCGATCTCGGGAATGGTAAAGCCACTCACAGGGCAGGCGAATTTCTCCGAAAACGTATAGCGCTCAGGCTCGCCCTCACTTGGTGCCGTCTCCAGAATCGTGATCCCATCGGCCAAATCCAACGCCGTGCGAAAACTATCCGCCAGTCGCGTCTCAAGCCCCTCGCGCACCACAATCCGGTCCACAACCACATCAATATCGTGCCGCAACTTCTTATCCAGCGTCGGCGGTTCGTCCAATTCATAAAACGTGCCGTCAACCTTCACCCGCTGAAACCCCGCCTTACGCAGCTCCAGAAACTCCTTGCGGTATTCCCCCTTCCGGTCGCGCACAATCGGCGCAAGCAGATAGCCGCGCGTGCCGTCCTCCAACGCCATCACGCGGTCAACCATATCCTGCACCTGCTGCGCCTCGATCGGCAGACCGGTCGCAGGCGAATAGGGCGTGCCCACACGGGCAAACAGCAAACGCAAATAGTCGTAAATCTCGGTGATCGTGCCCACGGTCGAGCGCGGATTCTTGCTTGTGGTTTTCTGCTCGATCGAGATCGCAGGCGACAGCCCCGAAATGTGATCCACATCGGGCTTTTCCATCATATCCAGAAACTGCCGCGCATAGGCGCTCAGGCTCTCGACATAACGGCGCTGCCCTTCGGCATAGATCGTATCAAACGCAAGGCTCGATTTGCCCGATCCCGACAGTCCGGTGATCACCACCAGCTTGTCACGCGGAATATCTACGTCGATGTTCTTAAGATTATGTTCACGCGCGCCGCGCACTTCGATGTTCTTTAACTCAGCCACTAGATAGCCCCCGCAAATGGTCCCGCCTTACATAACCCGACCGTGAAGAATTGCCATAGCAGCGAAAGAACGTAAAGAGAACGTTAGTGACAAAAAAGCCCGCCCCGGTGATGAGGCGGGCATCATATCTTTCGGTGCGCGCAAATCACATGTGAATAACGCGTCCATATGCGTCAAGAACGCTTTCGTGCATCATCTCCGACAAGGTCGGATGCGGGAAGACCGTATTCATCAAATCTTGCTCTGTGGTCTCCAATTGGCGGCCCACAACATAGCCCTGGATCAGCTCGGTCACTTCCGCGCCAATCATATGCGCACCCAGCAATTCGCCGGTCTTCGCGTCAAACACGGTCTTGACCATGCCCTCGGCCTCGCCCAAAGCAATCGCCTTGCCGTTGCCGATAAACGGAAAACGACCGACCTTGATGTCATAGCCCAGCTCTTTGGCCTTGGCCTCGGTATAGCCGACAGAGGCGACCTGCGGATGACAATATGTGCACCCGGCAATGCTCTCGGGCTTGACCGCATGGGGGTGCATCCCCGCCATCAGTTCGGCGACCATCACGCCTTCGTGGCTTGCCTTATGCGCCAACCAGGGTGCGCCCGCAATGTCACCAATCGCATAAAGCCCCTCGACACCGGTGCGGCAATATTCGTCCGTGACAACATGGGTCCGGTCGATCTTGACGCCCAATTCTTCGAGGCCCAAATCCTCGACATTGCCTACGATACCCACGGCCGAAATCACCGTGTCAAAGTCGTGTTTCTCGACCTTGCCGCCCACTTCGATATGCGCGGTCACGGTGCCCTTGCCACGGTCCAGCTGCTTGACCATCGCCTTTTCCATGATCTTCATGCCCTGTTTTACAAACTGCTTTTTCGCAAAAGCCGAAATCTCGGCATCCTCGACCGGAAGCACGCGGTCCATGACCTCAACCACCGTCGTATCCGCACCCATCGTGTTGTAAAAGCTCGCAAATTCAATCCCAATCGCACCGGACCCGATGACCAATAGTTTCTTGGGCATATGCGGCGGTTGCAGCGCATGGCGGTAGGTCCAGACAGTCTCGCCATCGGCCTCAAGCCCCGGCAATTCACGCGCACGCGCACCTGTGGCCAGCACAATGTTCTTGGCCGTCAACTCCTCGGCCCCCTTGTCGGTCGTGACCGTCACCTTGCCCTTGCCCGCCAATTTGGCGGTGCCCATAATCGTCGTGATTTTGTTTTTCTTCATCAAATGGCCAATGCCACCCGACAATTGTCCCGCAACCTTGCGGCTGCGCTTCACGACTGCGCCCAAATCAAAGTCTGGCTTTTCAACTGACAGACCAAATTCTTTGGCGCGGTGCATCAGGTGAAAAACTTCGGACGATCGCAACAGCGCCTTGGTCGGAATACAGCCCCAGTTCAGACAAATCCCGCCCAGATTCTCGCGCTCGACAATGGCCACAGACATGCCCAGCTGTGCCGCGCGGATCGCCGCAACATAGCCACCCGGGCCCGCACCAATCACGATCAGATCAAAGTTCTTCGCGGCCATTCTTCGTCCTCCAGATGTAAAATTAGTTTGATGTTAAACTACTTTTTATCAGACCTCTAGTGACCTTTGCGCATAGCGGCCAACTGATTGGGTCAGCCCGCCTGCACAGACGCACGAAACGCCGCACCATACCCGCCATCATCCAAGAACTGTTGCTCCAAACCGGTCGTGGTCCGGCCCAGCGCCGCATTGCGAAACGGAAAACGGCCAAACTGGCGAATTATCGACCGGTGCACTTTTGCATGTTGCAATGTGCTTGCCCCCGTGTCCGGCAGGCGGCTCTGGATCAAACGCACCGCACGGTCCTGGTCGGCCAACGTCTCGGAATGCATCAGGGGCATATAGAAAAACTGGCGCGCGGGTTCTGCAATCGCACGGTCCCAGTTGCGGTCAATCGCCGCTTTTGCCGCCGCACTTGCGGACTTATCCATCGAGAATGCCTTGGCGTCGTCGCGGAACATATTGCGTGAAAACTGGTCGGTCAGAATGATATAGGCCAATGCCCCCTCCGGGTCGGTCAACCACAACCCGCAACCACCCTCGCGGCTGTCCTGCCAAACTGCCCCGAACCGGTCGCGAATGTCCCTGTCCAAGGCATCCTCGGCACTATACCACCCTTTTGGCCCCACGTCTTCCAACCAGAAAGACACAATATCCTTGGCCACGTCCATCTGATGCCCCCCCGACTTTGGCTTGGCTAAACACAAACAGACCCGCCGCGGTGTGGCAAGACCTTATAGCTTCGTCTGCGCCTCTTCCTCGATTTCCGCGTCGACATAGGCCTCTTGCGCAACCTCAACCACAATCGGCGAGGACGACGACGACACAGCCACATAGCTGACGCCCTCATGGTCAAGATCGGACCGGCTTCGGCGCGTCATCCGGTAGGCCGCATAGACCCCGAGCAACAACATCAAGACCGCAGAGAACATCCAGAACCCGTTTGCGCCCAGCGTTTCCATCATCCACCCTACGGTCAAAGGCCCCGCAATGGCGCCAATGCCATTGATAAACAACAACCCACCAGAGGCCGCCGCCATGTCCTCGCGCTCCAGATAGTCGTTGGTATAGGCGATCAGCAGCGCATAAAGCGGGTTCGACGTGCCCCCCAGAACCGCCGCACTGAACAAGATCACAGCAAAGTTGCCGGGTATGAAAAACGCAACCAACGCCCCCAACCCGCCAACAACCCCGACGATCAAAATCAAAATACGGCGGTCAATCCGGTCAGACAGCCAGCCGATCGGGTATTGCGCCACCAGGGCCGCGATATAGATCACCGACACAAACAGCGAAATCTGCCCAACCGACAGCCCGATCTGCGCGCCGTAAACCGCCGACATCCCGAATTGCGCCGAGAACACGCCACCCAACAAGAACATGCCAACACAGCCCAGCGGCGAGGCCTCGATCAATCGACGGATGCTCATCGGTTTGGTCTGTGCAAATTGCGGCGTCGGGCGAATGGACAACAAAATCGGCGCAAAGGCCAATGACACCAATACCGACGGAATGATGAACAGCGCATACCCCGAAATATCGCCCTGCGACACGATATATTGCGCCGCCACAATGCCCGCCATTTGCACCATCAGATAGATCGACAAGGCCTTGCCGCGCGTGGCGTTTGTAGAGGCATCGTTCAGCCAGCTTTCCGCCGTCACATAGACCCCGCAAAAACAAAACCCGATAATCACGCGGCCCAAGGCCCATGCCCAAGGCTCGACCAGAATAGGGTAAAGGATCAACACGGCCGAAATCGTCGAGCCAAGGGCGGCAAACACACGGACATGTCCCACCCGCCGGATCAATTTCGGCGTCAGCTTCGAGCTGAACAAAAACCCGACAAAATATGCCGACATAATGACAGACAACTCAAACGTGCTGAACCCTTCCAGATCGCCGCGCAGACCCAGCAACGTGCCCTGCAAGCCGTTGCCGATCATCAGCATGAACATGCCAAGATAAAGCGCCCAAGAACTGCTCAAGACTTGTATCATTTCCGTGGTCCTTACCCAAATTTCATCCAGCCTTAGCAGTCAAATCTGTTCAACAACATAGCTGCTTGCGGCATCTGCGCACCCGCGCCCGTCACGCCGACGCTATCGCAGCAAAAGCGATGCATCTCCATAGGAAAAGAACCTGTATTTTTCATCAATGGCATGGGCGTAAATCCGCTTTACGGTTTGCACCCCCATCATCGCCGAGACCAGCATCATCAAGGTGGATTTCGGCAAATGGAAATTTGTCATCAAGCCGTCGGACACCTGGAATGCAAATCCGGGCGTGATAAAGATGTCGGTCTCCCCTTGCCACGGCGCAATCTGGCCGGTGCGCGCGGCACTTTCAATCAACCGCAGCGCTGTCGTGCCCACCGGAATTATGCGGCGACCTTGGGCTTTGGCCTTGGCAATCGCCGCTGCCGCCCCCAGCGTCACCTCACCCCATTCGGCGTGCATTTTATGGGTTGCAATATCGTCCACCTTCACCGGCAAAAACGTGCCCGCACCGACATGCAATGTGACATGCACAAATTCCACGCCATGTGCGGTCAATGCATCCAGCAACGGCCCGTCAAAATGCAACGATGCCGTCGGTGCCGCCACAGCGCCCGCATGTTTGGCCCAATAGGTCTGATAGTCGGTCTTGTCGGCCTCGTCCGCCGCGCGCTTGGCTGCAATGTAGGGCGGCAAGGGCATCGCCCCCACTGCATTTAGGGCTGCATCAAAATCATCCCCCGTCAGGTTAAACCGCAACTGCGCCTGCCCATCCGCGCGGGCCATGACCGTGGCTGATAAATCTTCCGAGAACACAATCTGCTCACCATCATTGACCTTGCGCAGCGGCTTGATCATCGCCGCCCATGTGCCATCGGCGCGCGGATCCAGCAAGGTCACATCCATCTTGGCCGCCGTCATGCCAAACTCGCCATCACGGTGGCGCAGACCAAACAAGCGTGCCGGAATAACCTTGGTGTCGTTGAGCACCAAAACATCGCCCCTGCGCAATAAATCCGGTAGATCCGCAACCCTATGATCGGAAATCTCATCCCCCTGCACGACCAGTAATTTTGCTGCCGTGCGCGGCTTGGCGGGACGCACGGCAATCAAATCCTCCGGCAGGTCAAAGTCGAAATCAGATAGTTTCACTGGGTCACCTCGGGTACTGGGCGGCGGAAAATTTCGCGGAACATGCCGGGGGTCAAAGCCGACAGCGGATTGACACGCACATCAGGGTTTGCCGCATTGCCTGCAAGGTTAAAATTGAACCCGATCAGCCCTTCACCCTTGCGGGTCAAGAACGACCCGATGCCATTGAGCAGATAAAACGGCGACACCACCCCTTGAAAATCAATCTGCTTGCTGGCCAGCGTGTAAATCCCGTCCAGCGAAATGCCCAAGCCCGGTCCCACCGCACTGGCCTGGGTGACAATCACCTGCGTCGGCGTCAGGCGGAATTTGGCGTCAACCGCGTCAAACGCCAATCCCTCGCCGTCCAACTGGCGCAACAAGCCCACCACACTGATCGCATCAAGCAAGGCGGCAATCGACGGCGCATCGCGCACCCGCAAACCGCGCACCGACAACACCCCGTCAAACGTGCCCGCAGCCCCGACCGGCAACATCGTCAAATCCAGTGTGCCACCCACGCCGTTTTTCACAAATCCGGCCGCCCCCACAACGCCACCGGCATCCGCTGACTGCAACCTGACCGCCGAGCGACCATTTTGCGGCACCACCGTGCCTCGGATCTCGGGGCCGCCATTCACCTTGCCGGTAAACGCACCTGAAAATCCGCCCAACCCGCTGAAGTCGCCGCGAAAATCACGCAGTGCAATACCCTCGGTGATCTGCAATCGATCCAACCGCAAGCTCATCGGCCCCGTCTCGCCACCACCGCCGGCAAAACGCGCGGCCCGCAAATCCAGCGCCCCCCCCGCAATCGACACCGCCACAGGCCGGCCCTTACCGCGCCCCGAAATCGTGATCGGCGCATTCAACCAATTGCCAATGCTGACTTGGGAAAACCGCGCCTCGTCCAGCGCGCCCTGCTGCGTCAGCCCGATCGCCCCCTTGGCCTGCAAGCCGCCGCCACTGATCTCCAATACGTCCACGCGCGGCACCGGTCCCAACGCGCCCGCCACCGTCAAGGCACCGCTCGCATTTGCCGGTTTGCGCCACCCCAGCGCCGGTAGCCCGACCTCGATACCTTGCAAATCAGACGTCAACCGGAAAGCAGGGGCTTGGCCCTTGACCAAATCTACCGACAAATCCGCGCGCCCCTGTCCCGACACTGACCCGGGCGGCAATGTGATCGCGAAGGCATCCAGAAACTGCTGCGACAGCGCGACCGTTGACACCAGCCGCGACCGGCCCGCGCCCTGCGCACCAAACGCTTGGGTCCATGTCCCCTCGGCTGCAATCCCGTCAAGGCGCGCGACGCCTCCAATCTGTAACCCCTCACGGTTCGCGGTCAGGCGCAACTCGGACGCCGTCAAACCCCGGCCCTTGATCAAGGTATCGCTATGCACATCGGTCAGGTCGGCGGCAATATCGAACTGCACCTCGCTTGGCGGCACCCCCTTGCGCAGTGCAAACCGCAAATCACCGCGCACAGCGGCACGCCCGTCTGCCACTGTCACCGCCTGCCCCGCCTTGCTGATAAACCCGAACGGCTCGCGGTCCAACAGCGCCAGCGTGGCCGTAATCGTGCCCGCCATGCGCAAATCCAACTCGGCATCGCCGCCGCGCACGCGGGTGTCCAAAATCACCATCGTCGACCCGGCAAGATCAACCGGCCCACCTTGCGGCGCAGGCACGCGGCCCTCGTCCAACGTTAAAATCATCCGGTTGTCCTGCAACACCCCGATGCCGCGCGCACCCTGCATCAACGGCATCGTGCGCATGAACCTGACCGCCGCATCTGAAAACTCGTAACTGGCGGCAATTACAGGCTTTTCGCCTTGACGGGCGCGCACATCCACGCGCGCATCAGTCAACCGCCCGCCGGTGACATTCTCCAGCACCCACAGGCGACTGCGCGGTTTGACGGCTGTGGGCCACAGCTCCAGCAATCTGGCGGTCTCGATCTGATCGACTGCGGCATCAAACGCAACCCGCCAGCCATCAGGCGCCGCGACAACCGTGCCTTTTGCCGCAACATGGGTCTCTCCATCCGCCATCGCAATCTGGCCAACCTCGATTGCAAACGGGTCAAACCTCAGACGCATATCAAGCGAAAATGGCGGCAAATCCACCCCGTCCTGGTATACTCCCCCCTTCGCCAAGACAGCCTGAGCAAAATCGAACTGGGCCACAAGCGCCTGTGGCACACCCTGCGCAAAATCGCGCAAATAGGCGCGCCCCGAGGCGGCAATACGCCCCGCAGGGGCCACAACCTCGATCTGGTCAAAGCGGATCAACTGACTGCTGGGCTCATAAGTCAAATATGCCTTGGCGCTCTCAAAAACCACAGGCTCGGTCGCGGCGTTGGGCTTCAAAGCACCTTGGCCCAACGCCAATGTCGCACTCAACGGACCAAGCTCACCTTGGGTGTCCAAAGTCGTGCGGATCGCCAATGAAACCGGCGCATCCACATCCGCCAGCCAACGCAAGGCCTGCGACTGACTGGCAATATCAGGGGCGCGGGCCCCATCAACAGACACCGCAATCGTGGCCTCGCGGGCGCCGCGCGGGCTGTCATATTCAAACGTCATACGGGTAATCCCCGCGCCGCCCGACAGCACCGCAAAATCACCCCGCACAGCCGTTTGATCACCGGTCAAATCCAGATCCAGCAGCCCGCCATCCACCGTCCACCTGCGGCCCGCACGCACATCACGGTAATTGACCACCAGACCGGTCACGCTGATCTTGCGCAACGCAGCCAAGGCCGGCTGCTCCAACAGCTGATCGCTTTGATCCAACAGCGCGGCAAACGATGGCGCGGTCCTCAGGTCACCATCGCCAAACGCCAAGGCAACAGATCCATCTCTTTGCCGTGTCAGATTGATCTGCGCCCCGTCCAGCGCCACATCCTGCATCAGAACACTGCCCTCCAACAACAATCCTCGCGGCGAAATCATCCCCTCGATGGTTGGAATACGGGCCACCAGAATACCGTTCGCATCCGAAACCGCCGTCTCGACCAACCTGACCCTTGGATGAAGATCGCGCCCTATCGTGATGTAAATATTATCAAAAACCAGACTGCCACCCTGCATCATCTGGGCAGCTCGGGTCTCGATGCGCGATTTCAACCAACCGGGCGCATCAATATCACGCTCGACCAGCAACACCGCCGCCACAGCGGTAAAAATGACCGGCAGGATCGCAACAAGCACCATCACCCGCAAACCATGCCAAAACGGCCGCCAATAGCGACGCCTGGTCTTTGCTGTGCCTTGTGTCTCGTCCATGTTGCCTGCCTGCCCTTGGGCTTTATCTTTGCCCGAGTTGGGCTAAAACAAAACCGACAAAGCAATGCAATGGAAAGAAATAGCATGAAAGATCCGAAAATCGGCGATTTGGCACCAGACCTGACCCTCCCGCGCGATGGCGGCGCAACCGTGAGCCTTGCCGATTTCAAAGGCCGGCAGGTTGTTCTCTACTTTTACCCCCGCGACGACACGCCGGGCTGCACAAAAGAGGCCACCGGCTTCACCCAAGCCGCCGCCGGTTTTGCCGCCGCCAATACAATCGTGCTGGGCGTGTCCAAGGATCCGGTCAAGAAACACGATAAATTCGTGGCAAAACATGCCCTTGGCATCGCACTTTTATCTGATGAAAACAGCGACGTTTGCGAACGCTACGGCACGTGGGTCGAAAAATCCATGTATGGCAAAACCTATATGGGCATTGAACGGACCACATTCCTGATAGCGCCCGACGGCAAAATCGCGCAAATCTGGCACAAGGTAAAAGTGCCCGGCCATGTCGAGGCAGTCCTGGCTGCGGCGCGAGACGCATGATTACCCTGACCCAAATGGCGGTTCACCTGCTGACATGTGCCGACGGGCGCGCAAACACCGCCCTGTCGCGCGGCGCCCCGCGCGCATTTCATTGGCCCCTTGCCGGCGGCAAAGCTCCGCATTGACCACAATCGTCGGCGGTTACACGCCCAAAGCGCGGAAAATGATGAAAAATCCGTCAACAGCGGCCCAAAATTGTTGCGGGACCCGACCGAGGTCTCTAACACCACAGGGGCGGCAACATGGGTGTAGGGACCCGTCGCAATCCGGGACGGGACAAGGACAATAACGTTGCGAACAGCACTGACCAAACGCATCCACGCGCGGCTCGAACGCCATTTCCCCGAGAAACGGCTGTTTTTACGCTCCGACAATGAAACCCGCTTCATCCGGCTTTCATCCGAAACCCAGCTTGTGGCCTGGACCGGCGGCACCGCCGTTGTCGGCTGGACCATCGTGGCCACCGCAATTTTGCTGATGGACAGTATCGGTGCGGGGAACTTCCGCGCTCAAGCACAACGCGACCAAATGGTCTACGAAGAGCGGCTCAACGCAATCTCCTCCGAACGCGACACCCGCGCCCAAGAAGCCATCGCAGCACAGCGCCGCTTTAACGCCGCGCTCGATCAGATCTCGATCATGCAATCCGAACTGCTCGATACCGAAGACAAACGCCGCGAGCTGGAAACCGGCCTCGAGGTGGTGCAATCCACTTTGCGTGACACCATGAAAGCCCGTGAAGCGGCCCGCGACCAAGTCGCCGCTCTGACGGGCGAGGGCATGACCGGCAGTGCGGCGGCGATGACACAAGAAGCAACCGGCACCGTCAATTTGCTGGCGGATGCGTTGCGCGACACCGCCGCAGAACGCGATCTGATCGCCGCGGACGCCGCTTTCGCGCTGGACCGCGCCGCAGAAGTTGAATTGCAACTGCGCCTGCTCGAAGAAAAGAACGACGAAATTTTCGGCCAACTCGAAGACGCGATGATGGTCTCGGTCGAGCCGCTCGACAAAATGTTCCGCAACGCGGGCCTGAACCCCGATACCCTGCTTTCGGCAGTGCGCCGCGGCTATTCGGGCACCGGCGGGCCTTTAATGCCGCTGCAATTCTCGACCAAAGGCGGCGCACCCGACCCCGACGCCACCCGCGCCAACGGCATTCTCAACCGGATGGACGAGATTAACCTCTACCGGATCGCCGCCGAGCGGGCGCCGTTCGGCAATCCGTTGAAAGCCAGCTACCGGCTGACATCGCCCTATGGTCCGCGCTGGGGGCGTCTGCACGCCGGCACCGACATGGCCGCCCCGAAGGGCACGCCGATCTATGCGGCAGGTGACGGTGTTGTGACCTACGCGGGCTGGGCCACGGGTTACGGCCGGCTGGTGAAAATCCAGCATGAATTCGGCATCGAGACCCGCTACGCCCACCAGAACCTTCTACGGGTGAAGGTTGGCGATAGGGTCTCGCGCGGACAGCGGATTGGTGATATGGGCAACTCAGGCATATCAACCGGATCCCATCTTCACTATGAGGTTCGCGTCGGTGGCGAACCCGTTAACGCAATGACTTACATAAGAGCTGGACAAGATGTTTTCTAAATCCAAAATCAACGAACCAGGCCCCAAGGCCGATGACTCCCAAACAACATCCGCGGCAAAGCCATCTGCGCCTGCCCCGGATTTCAAGGCATCCGCACCCAAAGCCAAGCCAGCCGCATCCGTGCTGTCGTCCGATCTTTTGGTCACCGGAAACCTGAAAACAACCGGCGACATTCAGATCGAAGGCCAGGTCGACGGCGACATTCGCGCCCATCTTCTTACCGTTGGTGAAGGTGCGACCGTGCGCGGCGAAGTGATCGCAGACGACGTTGTGGTCAATGGCCGCGTCATCGGACGTGTGCGCGGCCTCAAGGTCCGCCTGACGTCCTCTGCGCGCGTCGAGGGTGACATCATCCACAAGACCATCGCCATCGAGAGCGGCGCGCATTTCGAAGGCTCCGTGCAACGTCAAGACGACCCTTTGACAACCGGCACCGGCGGCAAGGCAAAGATGCCAACACCAGAAGCCAAATCATAAACGCGACCATTTGGTCGGCGATCGGGGCGCCTGATACACATCAACGCGCCCCTTTTCATGGGCACCCCGTGCCGCCATTCCCCACAGAAAACCGCGAGACCCAGGTTTTCAGGCAAGCTTAGTCGCCCTGCGCATCCGCGCGGGATTTCCCCGATACCGCCAAGGCCAGTGTCGCGGCCATAAACCCGTCCAGATCACCATCCAACACACCCTTGGTATCGGACGTCTCATAGTTGGTGCGCAAATCCTTGACCATCTGGTAGGGCTGCAAAACATAAGACCTGATCTGGTTGCCCCAGCCCGCATCACCGGCATTCTCATGCACGTCATTCACAATCGCCGAGCGCTTGTCCAACTCCATCTGATACAGCCGTGACTTCAACGCCTTCATACAAATATCGCGGTTCTGATGCTGCGATTTCTCGGAACTGGTCACCACGATCCCTGTCGGAAAATGGGTAATGCGCACCGCAGAATCGGTCGTGTTCACGTGCTGGCCACCCGCACCGGACGACCGGTAGGTATCAAGCCGGATATCCTTGGCCTCGACCTGAATATCAATGTCATCATCCACCACCGGATAGACCTTCACAGAGGTAAACGAGGTATGGCGCTTGGCGGCGCTGTCAAACGGTGAAATCCGCACGAGGCGATGCACACCACTTTCGGACTTCAACCAGCCATAGGCATTCTGACCGGTGATCTTATAGGCCGCCGACTTGATGCCCGCCTCTTCACCCGGGGTCTCGGACTGCAACTCCACCTTGTAGCCCTTCTTCTCGGCCCAGCGGACATACATGCGGGCCAGCATATTGGCCCAATCGCAGCTTTCCGTGCCACCGGCCCCCGAATTGATCTCGAGGAACGTATCATTGCCATCGGCCTCGCCATCCAGCAAGGCCTCCAGCTCTTTTTGCGCCGCCAATGTTGCCAGCTTTTTCAGCGCGACCTCGGCTTCGGTGACAACCTCGGCGTCATCTTCCAGTTCACCAAGCTCGATCAGCTCAAGGTTATCGGTCAAATCCTGGCGAATACTCTCATAGGCGCCAATCGCGTCCACCAGGTTTTGGCGATCCCGCATCAACTTCTGCGCCGCGTCCGGATCATCCCATAACGTCGGGTCCTCAACGCGGGCGTTGAACTCCTCCAGACGGTAGGGCGCGGTCTCGTAATCCAACCGCTGGGCAAGCAAGTTGAGCGACTTTTCAATCGCATCCACGGTATTCTGGGTCTCTGCGCGCATCGGGCACCTATCTGGAAAACGGCTTCACTTGGGGGGATAGCGTGGGCGGTCAGTAAAGACCACCCGAAGAAAGCGAGCCGAACGAGGCCTTGGGCCCCACCGTGGCGGTGCCACCTGTCGATGTGGTCACAGAGCGGGCGCTGCGCGGCACCTCGTCAAACAACGGCAAATCGGCGGCCATGCCAAACCCGCCATCATAGGCAATGCCGAAAATCGGCTCCTCGCCCGGACGGAAACACTCGGCAATCACGTTCTCGCCACTGGCGCCATCAGGCAAACGGGCGCCGGTGAAACGGTCGATCGGGATAAACTGACAATCGGCCGGCACATTAAACGGACCACCACCATATTTCTTGATCGCCTCGCCCATGAACTGGTTGAACACAGGGCCACACATCGACCCGCCAAACGCACCCGACCCCAGCGATTTCGGATTGTCGTAGCCGATATAACAGCCCGCAACGATATTGCTGGAAAACCCGACAAACCAGACATCCTTGGCGCTATTGGTGGTGCCGGTCTTGCCCGCAATCGGCACTGGCAAATTCACGGTCCTTGCCCCCGATCCGCGCTGCACAACGCCCTCCAGCATCGAGGTCAACTGATAGGCGGTGATCTCGTTCATCACGCGCTCGCGGTTGGATATGACGCGTGGCGCTTGGCCCAGTGGCAAGTTCAGATCATTGCAGTCATCGCAAACACGCTCGTCATGGCGGTAAACCGTCTTGCCATACCGGTCCTGCACACGGTCCACCAGCGTCGGCTCCACGCGCTCGCCACCGTTGGCAAACATCGCATAGGCGGCAACCATCTTGAACAACGTGGTTTCCTGACTGCCCAACGCATTGGCCAGCACCGGCTGCAAATCGTCATAAACCCCGAACTTTTCGGCATAGGCCCCGACAACATCCATGCCGACCTCCTGGGCCAGACGAATGGTCATCAGGTTACGCGATCTCTCGATCCCGGTGCGCAACGGCGTTGGCCCATAATACTGGTTGGAGGAATTCTGCGGACGCCAGACACCCTGCGGCGTATTGATCTCGATCGGCGCATCGACAATGATTGTGGCGGGCGAATAGCCACTGTCCAATGCCGCGGCATAGACAAACGGCTTGAACGACGACCCCGGCTGGCGCTCGGCCTGCGTGGCGCGGTTAAACACCGAATTCTGATAGGAAAACCCACCCTGCATGGCAATCACGCGGCCTGTATTGACGTCCATCGCCATAAAACCACCCTGCACCTCGGGCACCTGACGCAAGGTCCAGCGGATGAAACTGCCATCGGCATCCGCCGTCATGCGGCGCACATGAACCACATCCCCGACCGCGAAGTTTTCCACGAAATCACCGCGCATCCATTCAATGTCATTGCGCGGCACAACCTGCGGCTCGGCCTCGGTCGCAGCCACACCCTCGATACCGATGCGCAACTGGTTTTCCTCAACTTCCAATACCACCGCCGCATACCACGGGCTCCCCAAGGTGACATCGCGGGCCACAACAACATCGACAAGCGCCGCGCGCCAGCTTTCCTCACTGTCCAAATCCTCGAGAGCCAACTTTTTACCCGTGCCGCGCCACCGCCCCAACCCACGGTCATATTGTTCCAACGCCCCTTGCAAGGCATAGGCGGCCTGCAACTGCATCTCGGGATCAACCGTCGCGCGGATCGACAGACCGCCATTGAAAAACTCGTCCTGTCCAAAATCCTCGCTCAACTGGCGCCGGATTTCATCGGTAAAATAATCGCGCGGCGGACGCTCGTCGCGGAAACTCTGGTAGTCCCCCGACTGCACTGTTTTCAAACGCTCGTCGCGTGCGACGGCATAGTCCTCTTCGCTCAAATAGCCGTTTTGCATCATTTCGCGCAGCACAAAATTACGGCGTTCCACCGAGCGATCATAATCGGCAACCGGATCGTAACGCGACGGCGCCTTGGGCAGCACCGCCAGATAGGCCGCCTCGCCCGCGGTCAAGTCCGACAGTGATTTGTTGAAATAGGTCAGCGCCGCGGCCGTGACGCCATAGCTGTTCTTGCCCAGAAAAATCTCGTTCAGGTATAGCTCGAGAATCCGCTCCTTGGGCATCGATTTCTCGATCCGGACCGACAGAATTAACTCCTTGATCTTGCGCTCGACCGACCGCGACCCGTCCAGCAGGAAATTCTTCATCACCTGCTGGGTAATCGTCGAAGCCCCGCGCACATCCTCGCCGCGGCTCTTGACCGCATCAAACATCGCCACCGCAATCCCGCGCGCATCAAATCCGGGATGGGTATAGAAATTCTTGTCCTCGGCAGAAATAAACGCCTGTTTGACCAGATCGGGAATTTCCTCGGCGGGCGTGAATAAACGGCGCTCGGTGGCAAACTCGTCGATGATATTGCCTTCACCGGAATAAATCCGGCTGATCGTCTTGGGGGCGTATTGCGACAACACCTCATAGGACGGCAAATCGCGGCCATACATGTAGAAAACCGCGCCAATGGTCAGCGCCATCATCGCAAGAGCCAGCGTCAACATCGAAAAGATGCCGCCAAAGAATGACAAAATAAAACGCAGCACGGCGATCAGCCCCCAAATCCAGTTAGATGGCTTATACGGCCCCCCCTGCAAATGGTCAAAAGCCCAAACACCCGTTTTGGCGCGAATTCGCCACTTGAACCATCACTTTTATGCAGGTTGGCGCTATTGACGGAGCAACGGCGCGCTTGCGGCCTGTGCATCGGCCCATGTTGTCAGCGCCGAGACGATTCCCGCGACCATCGGCGCGCGCGAAATCGGGCTGCTCAAGGCGGCGCGATCGGCCTTGGACGACAAGAACCCCAACTCGACCAAAACACTGGCAAAATCCGGCGCATTCAACACGCCCAGCTTGGCCCTGCGGCGCGAACGACTGTTCAGCGGCACTCCCGCGCCGCGCAGTCCCACCACCAATGCATCCGCCAATCGCAGCCCCGCCGGTCCGGTCTCAATGCGGGCCAAATCCATCAAAACCGTGGCAATCCGGTCGTCGTTGCCCTGCAAATCCACACCCGCCAGAAGATCACCGCGATCATGACGCTCCGCCATCCGCCCTGACGCTTCATCCAGCCCCTCCTGCGACATGGTATAAACTGACGCCCCGCGTGCACCGCCCTCTTCCAATGCATCGGCATGAAGCGAAATAAACGCCGTCACACCCGCCGCGCGCGCAATTGTCATACGCTCATCCAACGGCACAAAGAAATCCGCATCGCGGGTCAATATTGCGCGCATCTGGCCCGTGCGGTTGATGGCATCGGCCACTTCAATCGCCAGCGCCAACACAACATCCGCCTCGCGCACACCCTCGCGCTCTGCCCCCGGATCAATGCCGCCATGGCCCGGATCAATCGCCACAATCATTGGGCCGTCCACAATTGCAGGGGCATTCGCGGTGGTATCGGTCTGTGCCAAGGCTTGCCACTGGGCATCGACCGGTGCACCGGCGCGGGCCGCAAAATCCGCAGCGCTGGCAGGGTCCAGCACCACGCGCAACACCGCAAGACCGGTGCTCTGGGCCACCTGCATCCCCGCCTCCGACACTGTCACCGGACCGGCCAGATCAACCACCATGCGTGACCAGCCCGGGCGCAACGGGCCAAAGCGCAGATCACTGGCATTGTCGGCATTCAGCATCGCCTCGCGACTGACGCCCCGCCAATCCACCTCGCGAAAATCCAGCACCAAACGGCGCGGATCATCCAGCGTAAAAACGCGGTATGGCACCGCTTGCGACAGATACAAATCAACCACAAGGCCGCCGCCCAAATCCGACACCTGACTTTTTGCCGCATCAACGCGGGCCAAGGCGCTGAAATCCTGCGCAAAAACAGGATTTGAAATCCATGCAAGCAATATCATCAAACGGATCATCGGCGCGCCTCCATAAAGCTTTTGATGCGCGCCACACCTTCGGTAATATCCGCCGTGGATCGCGCATAAGAAAACCGCAGCCACTTGTGCCCATCCACAGGATCAAAATCCAGCCCCGGCGTCACCGCAACCCCCGCCTTGTCCAAAATCTCGGCGGCAAATGCACGCGCATCATCGGTATAGTCCGACACATCGACATAGACGTAAAACGCACCATCAGGGGGTGCACATTTGCCCAGCCCCGCCTGCGCCAGCCCCTGCAACATCAAGCCGCGATTGGCGGCATAAACCTGCAAATGCCCATCCAACTCTTCACGACAATCAAACGCGGCCAAGGCCAATACCTGCGACGCATGAGGTGCACAAATAAACATATTCTGCGCCAGTCGTTCGACGCGGCGCACATGATCTGCGGGCACAATCATCCAGCCCACGCGCCACCCCGTCATCGAGAAATACTTGGAAAACGAATTGATCACATAGACCTCATCGGTCACCTGCAACGCCGTCACCGCCGCCTTGTCATAGCTGATCCCGTGATAAATCTCGTCGGAAATAAACCCAGCCCCCGCCTGCGCGCACGCCTGCGCCAAGGCGGCCATCGCGCCCGCGTCCAACATCGTGCCGGTCGGATTGGCCGGCGACGCCACAATCAACCCGTCCAGACCGTGCGCCGCCACATCGCTGGGCTGCGGCTGATAGCGGCCCTCGGGCGTGGTCGGCATCTCGACCGGGGTCAATCCCACGGCCTTCAAAATCTGGCGATACGACGGATAGCACGGCAGGCCTAGCCCGACGCGGGCGTCATTGTCAAACAAGGCCGAAAACGCCAGCAAAAACGCCCCCGATGCCCCTGCGGTAATCACAACACGGGCCGGATCCAGATCGATGTCATATGCGTCGTAGTAATGCTGCGCGATACGGGCCCGCAACGCCGGCAACCCAAGGCTGACCGTATACCCCAATGGCTCCGACAAGGTCTCGGCCAACACCTCGCGTGCGCCAACAGGCGCCCCCGTGCCCGGCTGCCCCACCTCCATATGAATAATATGACGGCCCGCATCCTCGGCACGGCGCGCCGCCTCCATCACATCCATCACAATAAACGGATCAACCTCGCCTCGGGTTGAATGTCGCATTCCCAGCCTCGCATGTTTTGCCCCACTTGTGCCCGTTGCGGCAGGGCCGCGTCAACAACCGACATCGGACAAACCGCCACGCATCCTCAATTGTGATCCCCTGCGCGCGCCCCGGCAAAACGCGACAGCAAAAGCCCGCTTACCGCCCGGTTATTTGCACCCTGCCGCATGATTTCCGCCAGCAATGCACTACAATCACTGGATACCATGCAAACAAGGAGCGCATATCATGCCATCACGCCGCCAATTTCTGTCCAGCACTGCTGCCTTGGGCACAATCACCCTGATGCCCTTCACCGCAACCGCTGCCGGCGACAGCCCTGACACATATCCAACCGCCAGCGGTGCGGTCATCGTGCGCCCGATCGCACATGCCTCCATCGTTCTGGAAACCCCTGCGGGCGTGATCTACGTCGATCCGGTGGGCGATGCGTCGCTCTACGCAGACCAGCCCGCCGCCGATATGATCCTGATCACCCACGAGCATGGCGACCACTACAACGCCGACACGCTCGCCGCCGTGGCGCGCGACGACACACCGTTTATCGTGAACCCTGCGGTTATGGCGATGCTGCCAGAGACCATGCAAGCCCGCAGCACCGCCATCGGCAACGGCGACGCGACCACATGGGGCGCCGTCACAATCGACGCGATCCCCGCCTATAACACTACCGAAGGACGGCTGAACTTCCACCCCAAAGGGCGCGACAACGGCTATGTTCTCACGATCGACGGGCTGCGCATCTACGTCTCGGGTGACACCGAAGGGGTGCCCGAAATGCGCGCCTTGCAAAACATCGACGTGGCTTTCGTGAGCATGAACCTGCCCTTCACAATGGACGCCGCCGCCGCCGCCGAAGCGGTCAGCGCATTTGCGCCCTCATACGTCTACCCCTACCACTACCGCGGACGCGACGGCGGCACCCAAGACCCCGCCGCATTCGCAGCCCTGGTCTCCGCCGCCACCCAAACCAAATTCGGCAACTGGTACGGCGCTTAATGCCCTTCAAGCGCCCGCAAATACAAAACACCGCCCTCGACGGGGCGGTGTGCTACCTTTGAATGACCGCTTTGGTGTAGGTTTCTCGGACGCCACATGCGCACCGTTTGAGTGACGCGGAACGTTGCCTGGCGTCGGAGAAGCGCTCAAGCGGGAAATCGCGGGGTTGGGCTTGGTGGGCCGTTTGTTGTTATGGGGATTTGAGTGGTGGGTTTGCCTTGGATCCGAACTGACGGACCTGTTGAGCAGCCCTAGTTGGGCTAAGCGCGGTGTCGGCCTTGCCAACATGTGGTCGATATTCGCGGTATTTTCTCGACGTCATCAACTTTTTCCACATGGATAGTTTGATCAGCGTGAGATGATTGGTTCGCAGGAGATATAGCCTGCGGCGGCGAGCGTCGTTCGTGATGTACGGGGCGCGGGTCATGCGGCGGCCCTCGCGGTTTTTGGTGGTGCTCTGGGGTGCTGGGCGGGTGCGATTGTGTTGATGATGACCAGTTGTCCGCCGCAACACGGGCAAGGCAGCGCAAGGGTGCGGAGCGGTTCACCAGCATCGTTGATGCTGCCTTCATTGATGTGCTGATGATCGGACGTTTTTGCCCCAAGCAGCAGCCTGATCCTGGCGATATTTGCGGCACGGTTGCCGTTTCCGAAAAAGCCATAGTGGCGGATGCGGTGCTGGCCTCTGGGCAGGACGTGGATCAGGAACCGGCGGATGAACTCTGCCGTATCCAGCGTCATGGTGGTGTGGCGACCCGCGCTTTTAAGACGGTAGTCTTTGACGCGGAAGGTGACGCTTTGCGCATCGAAACGGATTAGGCGGCTGTTGGATATTGCCACCCTGTGCGTGTAGCGCGACAGATAGGCCAACACGGATTTGGGCCCGGCGAAGGGTTCTTTGGCGTAAACGACCCAGTCGATTTGGCGCAGGGGTTTGAGAAATTCGTCGAAGGTATTGCGATCAATAAGGCCCGCATGTTCACCGAAGAATTGCAGCTTCCCGGCTTTGTGCAGCTTGGTCAGGCCTTCCAGAATGAGACGGCGATACAGACGGGACAGAACTCGGACGGACAGGAAGAAGTTTTTGCGGGAGCTGATCCATTTTGAACCATCCGTAGACAGGCCACCGCCCGGGACGATCATGTGGACGTGAGGATGGTGGGTCATCGCCGAGCCCCAAGTGTGCAACACCGAAATCATGCCCGCACGCGCACCAAGGTGCTTGGGGTCGGCGGCGATCTTGATCACCGTGTCCGCGCTGGCGCGCATCAGTAGATTGTAGATCTCGCGTTTGTTCTGATGCGCGATGTTGGCAATGGGCTTGGGCAGTGTGAAGACGAGATGGAAATACCGCACGGGCAGCAGCTCGGCCTCACGTGCTGCCAGCCAAGTTTTGGCGGCACCCGCCTGACATTTTGGACAATGACGGTTGCGGCATGAGTTGTAGGCGATGTGCTCATGGGCACAGTCGGGGCAGCGCGCGACATGACCGCCAAGCGCCGCTGTGCGGCAGCGCTCAATGGCGCTCATGACTTTGAACTGGTTCAGGCTGATGTGCCCTGCGTTTGCCGCACGCCAGGCAGCACCATGGGCGCGGAAAATATCCGCAACCTCCAGTGATGAACCTGGCATGGTGGTCTATCAAGGCTTAGGCTTGCCCTTCTTCCGCTTGGCCCCATTCAGATCATCCAGCGGACTGTCCACCGCCGCAATCATACCGGTTGCAACGCTGGCATAGCGCGCTGTGGTTGTCAGTTTGGAGTGCCCGAGCAGCGCCTGGATCACCCGGATATCGACGCCGCGTTCCAGTAAATGGGTCGCGAAAGAATGACGAAGTGTATGCAACGTAACCGGTTTTGTGATCCCAGCTTCCTGCGCAGTCTGTTTGAACAACCGCGATATCTGTCGCGACGAAAGGTGCTTGCTGCGATAGCCGGGAAACAGGTTCCGCTCGGGTGCAGGAACATCTCTATCCTGACCGGTGGGGCGCTCTTTCCACCACTGACGCAACAGGCCCAAGATATCGGACGGCAGCATGACGTTGCGATCCTTGCGCCCCTTCGATTGCACGATGCGGATGATCTCCTGATCGCTATCAATATCGCCGACCTTGAGCCGCACGACTTCGTCTGCGCGCATCCCACAGCCATAGGCCAGCGACAACATCACCCGTGCCTTAAGGCTGGGGGCCATGGCCAAGATGCGCTTGATCTCCTTCTTGCTGAGAACCAGCGGTATCTTTACCGGCTCTTTAAGGTGAAAAATCTCAGCCACGAGATCATGACGTCTCAGGGTCACGCGGAACAGAAACTTGACGCCAGTCATCGTCTGGTTCCGCGTGCAAATGCTGACGCCGCTCTCGACCAAATACTGCTGGAAATACTTCACATCGTCTGGCGTGGCAGTCTCCGGAGACCGCCCGAGCCAAGCCGCAAAACGCTTGCAGGCGCGCAGGTGGCTGGACTGGGACGCAGGGCCGAGATTGCGCCCTGACATATCCGCGATCATGCGCGCGCGAAGGGGGAGCATTGGTGTCGGTTGTTGAATGTTCATGGGAAAACCCTCTGTCAATCGAGGCAAAATCACCTCAACCAACAGCACACACCCAACTTCACAAAACGCGAAACAAATCCCAGATCAGCACAACGCCCAAAACAAGCGCCATATCGCGGAGCGATTTAGTGCTTGAGCCCAGACACACCGACGCTGCGCGGGCGTCGAACGGCAGGTTTCATTCTGACGTGAACTAGATACTCAGTCAGTCACTGAGCCAATGCTGAATAGTCATCTTGAGCATGTCTGCCCCGTCTGCTGCAGCGTCGCGCTCTGCGCTGAGGCATTGTGCAGCCAGCGCGCCCCAGACAATACAAACCAAAAACTCTGCTGCACCCGCGGGGTCAACATATCGTGCGAGCCGCCCCGACTGCTTGTCTCGCTCAAGCACCTGTTTCGCCTTTCCGACAAGCATCTGCCTGTAGTCCCGTACAAGCTGAAGATGGCGGGGCTCGATCGTTTTGCTTTGCGTCGCTGACATAACCATCAGGCATCCAGCAGGTTGCTGCGAGGCCTTGTCCGCCCCCTCCATCATGGCACTGATCACCTCGATGAGCGACTCGCTTCCCCGCCCTCGCGTTATTGCCTCGATCTGATTTTCAATCGTCTCGTGGTAAAGCTTCAGACTGTCTAGAAACATCTCCGGCTTTTTGCCAAACGAGTTGTAGAGACTGGTGCGAACGAGTGACGTTGCACTTTCGAGATCACTCAGGGTCGTCCCTTCGTATCCCTTGGTCCAGAACACTCCCATTATTGCGGCTCTAGCGGTCTCGGGATCGAACTCCAACGAACGTGGCATTTTGTACTGCTCCAAACAAAACGATTGACTCAGGGCGAGATCAGCGTTTAGGTCATTTTGTACTGATCGAAACAATACACAACCCCAAACCGGAAGGAAGAACAATATGACCCCCGAGATGATCTCCTTGCTTGTCTTTCTGGCGACCTTTGCTGCGCTGTTGCTTGCTCAGCCTTTGGTCCTGGCGCGGGCCAAAGGTATGCAATACGTGACCGGAAACCGAGCCGACCCGATCGACGCAGACTCCCCTGTCGCCGGTCGCCTTGCCCGGACTGTCAGAAACAGCATTGAAGCCGCCGTTCTGTTCGTCCCCCTCGTCTTGGCGACCGAGGTCTTGGGAACTTCAAACGCGCTGACGCAATGGGGGGCCGTCGTCTTTGTCGCCGCGCGTGTCGCGTATGCCTTACTTTACCCATTGGGCATCGTGGGCTTGCGTACCCTGGCTTGGAACGCCGGATTTGCAGCACTGGCAGCAATGGCACTTGGCCTGGTGAGTGGCTAAGACTTGCTGCGGACTGCAAGAGCGGACCTTGAAACTCAAACCTCTAAGGTCCGCTTCGTCCGCGAAACAGACCTTCACTCCGCCGCGTCTGCCGCATCAATCTGCGCCGCCCGCCGCTCGACCTGCTCCACAATATGCTCGACCATAGCCTCGTTGCTCAACTTGTGGCTTTGCTTGCCGGCCAGATACACCATGCCAGCACCAGCACCGCCGCCCGTGAACCCCACATCGGTCATCAGCGCCTCGCCCGGACCATTCACCACACAGCCGATAATCGACAGGCTCATCGGCGTCTTGATATGCTCCAAACGCTTTTCCAGTGCCTCGACGGTCTTGATCACATCAAACCCCTGACGGGCACAGCTTGGGCAAGAGATAATATTCACCCCGCGGTGCCGCAGACCCAGCGATTTCAAAATCTCGAAACCCATCTTGACCTCTTCAACAGGGTCCGCCGACAGCGACACGCGGATCGTGTCGCCAATCCCCGCCCACAGCAGATTGCCCATGCCAATCGCCGACTTCACCGTGCCCGATATCAAGCCGCCGGCTTCGGTAATCCCCAGATGGATCGGCGCATCGGTGGCATCGGCCAACATCTGATAGGCGGCTGCGGCCATAAATACATCCGACGCCTTGCAGCTGATCTTGAACTCGTGAAAATCATTGTCCTGCAAAATCTTGATATGATCCAGGCCACTTTCCACCATCGCATCGGGACAGGGCTCGCCATATTTATCCAGCAAATGCTTTTCCAGCGATCCGGCATTCACCCCGATACGGATCGCACACTTGTTGTCTTTCGCGGCCTTTATCACCTCGCGCACACGGGCCGCGTCGCCAATATTGCCCGGATTGATACGCAAACACGCCGCCCCCGCCTCCGCCGCTTCAATCCCGCGTTTATAATGAAAATGAATATCCGCCACGATCGGCACCGACACCTCGGGCACAATCAACTTCAAAGCCTTGCTCGACGCCTCGTCAGGCACAGACACCCGCACAATATCCGCCCCCGCATCGGTTGCGGCCTGAATTTGCGCAATCGTGCCCTTCACATCCGTGGTCTGCGTATTGGTCATGGTCTGCACGGTTATCGGCGCATCGCCCCCCACGGCAACATTGCCCACCATAATCTGACGGGACTTGCGGCGTTCGATATTGCGCCACGGACGAATGTGATTATGCGACATAAGACGGCTTTCCAGACGGGTTTGCAGACGGGGTTCAGACAGGTTTTATCTATGCAGACCCTGCGCCATCAGCAACCACAAAGCGGGATTTATTCGGTCGCGGTCACAACTTCGGCAACCAGACTGACGGCGTCAGCCAGGCCCGGATCGGCGCTCAAATCGGCCTGCGCATAGGTTTGCACCAAAGTTTCGGACGACAAGGCCAAATTGGACGTGACCGTGCCCGCCCGCCCCGCTGGGCCGTAATGCACACCATTGATCGCAAAATAAACCGCACCGCTCTCGCCCACGCGCAAGGTGGCGGGCTCCTCGGTGGCAGGCAAGGCAAACTTGTCGCCCGCATCCATGATGCCTTCAAAAATCACAGTGCCATCCGCAGCGCGCACACGCACCCACGCCGGACGGGCCGCGACCAGTTGAACTTCCGGCACAGGGGCCTCGTTCACCTGAATAGGAGCCGGTGCCGCTGTTTGCGCAGTTTCCGCAAGAACCGCCGCCAGAACACTGTCCACCGTCACAGGGCGAACTCCGTAATTCGGACCCAAGGTGGAAATCGGACCATCGCGCGCCACCAAAACCGGCACATCCAAGGCTTGCGGACGATATAACCGGTCCAATGCCTCGCTTGTCGGCGCCTCAAACGAGGCCAGCGTATCGGTTTGCCCGATCGCATTGGATGCACCGGCCAAAGGATCCAGATCCGACACCACGGTCGGGGTTTGGTCGACTGGCGCAAACTGCACCTTTTGCACTTCTTGCAGCACGGTCCAGCCACCATAGCCCAGGCTGCCAATCAACGCGATCAACACCAGAACCGAGCCCACCGCACCGGGTTCGATGCGTGAAATCATTGCGTCACCAGCCGGAATGAACGGGGTCGCAGAGGACGAGAAAATATCTTTTCCCGCGCCGTTCAATCCAAAATCCTTGCGCGCAGGCTTGGTCACAGAGGCCTCTTTGGACATGCCATGTGCTGTCGCAAAACCGCTTTCACGGCAAAACGTGTCAAACGCCCAATCGGGATCCATGTGCAAATATCGGGCATAAGACCGGACATAACCGGCAATAAAGCCCGGCGTATCAAATGCAACAGGATCGGCATTTTCAATCGCGGCAATATAGGATGCCTTGATCTTCAACTCGCGCTGCACATCCAAAAGGCTCTTGCCCATTGTGGCACGTTCGCCGCGCATCAGATCCCCCAAACGCAGGTCAAACCCGTCAAATCCCTTGGATTTCACGTCATCAGCAGCTTTTGCGCGTCTGAAGCTCTTACCGATCATCACAATTCCTGCACGTGCCCAAAATCGAAAGGCGAATCGAGCCGCCCCTTTGTCTTGGCAAAATCTTACCACAGCACAAATACCTTTGCACACGCAGAAAGATTAACCCGCCAATTCGGCACGATTCAGCGCACAATGCGACCAAAGCTGATCCAACGCGCCCACCAACGTATCCATCTCGCGCGGACCATGCACCGGCGACGGGGTAAAACGCAGCCGCTCGGTGCCGCGTGGCACGGTGGGGAAATTGATTGGCTGGACATACATGCCGAACTCTTCCAGCAACATATCCGACAGCTTTTGGGTGTGCTTTGGGTCGCCCACGATCAGCGGCACAATATGGCTGCCATGATCAATGATCGGCAGGCCCAGCCCCTTCAAACGCAGCTTCAAAACCTTGGCTTGTGTCTGATGCGCATCGCGCAACGCCTGATCGCCCTTCAAATGCGCCACCGAGGCCGCAGCCCCCGCTGCCACCGCAGGGGGCAAGGACGTGGTGAAAATAAACCCGGGCGCATAGGACCGGATCGCATCACACATCGCAGGCGAAGCCGCAATATAGCCACCCATCACACCATACGCCTTGGCCAGCGTGCCGTTGATAATATCCACGCGGCCCATCAAACCATCGCGCTCGGCAATCCCGCCACCGCGCGGGCCATACATGCCCACCGCGTGCACCTCGTCAAGATAGGTCAGCGCGCCGAATTCATCAGCCACATCGCAAATCTCTTTGATCGGCCCGAAATCGCCATCCATCGAATAGACACTTTCAAAAGCAATCAGCTTGGGGGCCGCAGGATCATCAGCGGCCATCAATTCGCGCAAATGCGCCACATCATTGTGACGGAATATGCGCTTGGCCCCGCCATTGCGACGCACACCTTCAATCATCGAGGCATGGTTCAGCGCATCGGAATAAATAATCAGCCCCGCAAACAGCTTGGGCAGCGTGCTCAACGTCGCATCATTGGCGATATACGCACTTGTAAACAACAACGCGGCATCCTTGCCGTGCAAATCCGCCAGTTCCGCCTCAAGCCGCTTGTGATAGACCGTGGTGCCCGAAATATTGCGTGTGCCACCGGATCCGGCACCCGTCGCCTCCAACGCCTCGTGCATCGCCGCCAAAACAACGGGGTGCTGCCCCATGCCCAAGTAATCATTGCCACACCAAACCGTAACAGGTGTCTTTTCACCATCCGGTTTGGTCCAGACCGCATGGGGAAACTGGCCGCGCGTGCGCTCGATATCAATAAACTTGCGATATCTGCCTTCGGTATGAAGATTCTCGATCGCCGTCGTCAGCATCTGGTCGTAATTCAAAAGACTTCCTTTCGTCTCCGCGCCTGGCCCAAACCAACCCACAGTTTAGAATTATCTCAAAACCCTTATAGGGTCAAAAGCCCGCGAGCAATACGCTACAATCTGTCGCTCCCCTGCTTGGCCTTATGCACCCGCCGCGCTAGGCTTTTCTTGATCCATATCAAACCCGCTTCATAAAGGCACCGATCATGACCCTAGACCCCGTCCTCGCACGTATCGACGAAACCCTCGACGCGGCCACCGACAGGCTCCTCAAGCTGCTGCGCATCCCCTCGATCTCGACCGATCCGGCCTATGCACAAGACTGCGACGCCGCCGCCGACTGGCTGGTGGCGGACTTGACATCAATCGGGTTTGACGCCTCCAAACGGCCCACCAAAGGGCATCCAATGGTCGTGGCCCACGCCGGCACCACAGGGCCACATATCCTGTTTTACGGGCATTACGACGTGCAACCGGTCGACCCGCTGGACCTGTGGGACAACGACCCCTTTGATCCGCAAATCCAAGATACCGCCAAAGGACGCGTGATCCGCGGGCGCGGTGCCTCGGATGACAAGGGCCAGTTGATGACCTTCATCGAGGCCTGCCGGGCATGGAAAGATATCCATGGCACCCTGCCCGCCCGCATCACGATCTTTTTCGAGGGCGAAGAAGAATCAGGCTCGCCCTCGCTGACACCGTTCATGCGCGACAACGCCGACGACCTCACCGCCGACATCGCACTCATTTGCGACACCGGGCTTTACGGCGACAGCACGCCTGCCATCATCACGCAATTGCGCGGGCTCTTACGCGAAGAAATCACCATCACAGGGCCGAATAAGGACCTGCACTCGGGCATGTATGGCGGCATCGCAATGAACCCCGCGCGGGTTCTGGCCAAAATCATCGCCTCACTGCACGATGAAGATGGACGCATCACCGTGCCCGACTTTTACGACGGCGTGCCCGAGCTCACAAACGAACTTGCCGCCGCATGGGACGATCTGAAATTCGATGACGCCGCCTTCCTCGGCGCGGTCGGCCTCTCGATCCCCGCGGGCGAAAAAGGGCGGCGTCCCTTGGAAATGATCTGGTCACAACCAACCTGCGAGGTAAACGGCATGATCTCAGGCTACACCGGCGACGGGTTCAAAACCGTGCTGCCCTCCAAAGCCTCCGCCAAAATCAGCTTCCGGCTGGTGGGCACACAAGATCCTTTCAAAATCCGCGAGGCCTTCCGCGCTATGGTGCAAACCATGCTCCCCGCCGATTGCACCGTCACCTTTGGCAACCACGGCGCGTCTGCTGCCGGGCAAATGTCCACCGCCGATCCAGCCTTTGCCAAAGCCAAAGCCGCGCTCTCGGATGAATGGCCCAATGCCGCAGCTTACGTCGGCTGCGGCGGCTCGATCCCGATCGCAGGGCATTTCAAAACCATCCTCGACATGGACGCGATGCTGATCGGCTTTGGCAAAGACGACGACGCCATCCACTCACCCAATGAAAAATACGACCTGTCATCGTTCCACAAAGGCGCACGGTCATGGGCCCGCATCCTGCACGCGCTTGCAAAATAACCCCGTGTCGCCCCTCTTGGGGCGGCGACACGTCACACCAAAACCAGCGCAAAAGCCCTGGTCACATCGATCAGATATGTCAAGGAAAGTGGCGCGGTTGACGGGGCTCGAACCCGCGACCCCCGGCGTGACAGGCCGGTACTCTAACCAGCTGAGCTACAACCGCGCATCTCACGCCCGCCGAGTTTCCAAAATTCCAAGTGGCGCGGTTGACGGGGCTCGAACCCGCGACCCCCGGCGTGACAGGCCGGTACTCTAACCAGCTGAGCTACAACCGCGCATCTTAGAAATCCAGTCTTTCGACTTGACGTGAGGGGCTTCTATGCGCCCACAATTGCAGCGTCAAGCGGTCTATCGCGGAAATTTCAAGTTCCACCGAATAACTGTGCCCATGCGTGAACTTAACGGGACTTGGCAGACGCCCTTTGGCTTGGCTTGCGCAGCAAACGCCCTGCCCGCCATCAGGCCCACGCAATCATCAAGACTTGAGGTGGTGGGTGATGAGAGGCTCGAACTCCCGACCAAGGGTGGCTTGCGCAGCAAACGCCCTGCCCGCCATCAGGCCCGCGCAATCATCAAGACTTGAGGTGGTGGGTGATGAGAGGCTCGAACTCCCGACCAA
>CAXBKX010000012.1:0-119806 GCA_963976475.1 uncultured Rhodobacterales bacterium | reverse complement strand
ACGCGATCGACCAAACGCAATTGAAAAATCAATGGGCCGCGGCCGCCGCTTACGGAGTTTCTCGGTAACATTGATATGGCTGTTGGGCCGCGTGGTCACCGCCGGTGGCCGGATGCGGTGAAGGCGCAGATCGTGGCCGAGACATTGGTGGAAGGTGTCTCGGTGGGCGCGGTTGCACGGCGGTATGACATGCGGGCCAATCAGAACCGCCCCCAGTTTGCCGGAGGCTTAAGGTAGGTATGGATGGAGCCTATGGAAAAAAGTAACAGAGCAAACCGGTTTTCGTCCAAGGTCCGCGCCCGCGCGGTTCGGATGATTTTTGAACACGAGCATGAGTAAGCCAATCAATCGGCGGCGATCATGGCCATCGCGCGAAAAATCGGGTGTGGGAGGGACACGCAGCCGAGGTGGGTCAAACAGTCAGATATCGATAGCGGGCGCAAAGAGGGCCAAACCTCCGATGAGCGCGCCCGGATCAAGGCGATGGAGCGCGAGATCCGAGAGCTTCGCCAGGCCATCGCAAAGCGATGACTATTCACAACAGGCTAACATGTAAAACACCCTAGGGCCTGAATGTCATCGGAAGCGTAAATATCTGATGACCCGCAGCGACCCCGTTGGGGGCGGCAGGCAGACGCGCACGCTGCACGGCGGTGAGTGCTGCGCGGTCAAGTGCTGCATCGCCCGACGAGCCCACAATCGCTGCCCCCGCCAATGTCCCATCGGTGCCGACCCTGATCGACAGCCTGACCACACCACTTGCACGGGTGCCACCCGGATAGCGCTTGCCACGCTCGATACTGTTGCGGATCGCACCGCCCCATTGCGACAGCGCCGCCACGTTTGTGCCTGACGCATCCACCGCCGCGGCACTTCGCCCCACGCCAGCGGCGGTCTCGGCGGCTCTGGCGGGGGCGCTTGCTTGCTTGGCTGCCTTTGGCCGGCCTTTGGGGCGAAGCGACACGTCAGGGGCCACATCGGGCGGCGGCGCTATGGTCAGGTCGATCTGCGGCAGCGGCTCTTGCTGTGCGGCGCTACTTGGCAAAACCGGAACGGCCATCGCAGCGGCCACATTTGGCAGGGAGGCTTGCGGAATTTCGGGTGCGGGCATCTGCGGTGCGGTCATTGTCACGGCTTGGGCCACCTGCGGCGGCTTGCTCCACTGCGCCACCAGATCAGTCAGGTTCCCGCTGCTGGCAACCAATGTAACCGACCCTTCGCCACCGCTGCCTTGGGATGCCGCGGGGCCCTCGCCAATGCCGGGCAATATCGCGACATGTGCGGCCAATGCAGCGGCCAGAAATCCGGTGAACTCAAGCAGCGTTTTCATGGCCGGGCCACCACCAGATCAACGGCCGTGATCCCCGCATCCGCAAGCCGTGCGAGGATCCGCGACAGATCACGGGCGGGCAAGGCCGCATCCGCACGCAGCGTCAGCGGGGCCCCATCGGGCAGCAACGCCAGCGCATCCCACACTGTATCACCGCTTTGCCCGTCCAGCCCCAATTGACCATCAGCGGCCACATATAGCGTGGCGGCGTCCTGCGGTTCCTGCTCGCTTTGGGCCTTGGGCGGGGTCACATCAAACGGGGCAGGCTGGGTTATTCTTGCGGTCATCATGAAGAAAATCAGCAGCAAAAACACCACATTGATCATCGGCACAATCGAGTCTGCCTTGGGGCGCGCGCGGGGTTTGCTGAACTGCATCATATCACTCCACAATCGCGATTTGGGAATACCCCATCGCCCGCAGCAGGCCCGCAACCGTCACAAGCCGCTGCAAAGATGCGGACTCGTCGGCCCTTAACACCACGATATCGTCAGGCGTCTGCATCAGTGGCGCAAGCCGTGCGGCCAAACCATCCACCTCCACGGCGACACCGTTCAACGTCAGGCTTTCCTCGCCAATCTGCACCAAGCGCGGCGGCCCGACATAAGCTGCCCCTTCGCCGCCCACAATCAGCGGCAGTGCTGCATCACGGCCAAACTGCGACGCCAACATGAAAAACACCAATAGCAGGAACACCACGTCGATCATCGGCGCGAGGCTCGGGCGGCGTCTGGGCCGTAGGGTTGCAAAGCTAAACATCAGGGGGCCGCGCCAATGAACAATCGGGTTGCAGCGTCTTCCATCTGGGTCTGCACCGTCTCGGCAATGCCCTCGAACCAGCTAAGCGCGACCGCCGCCGGAATCGCGACCGCCATGCCCGCGGCTGTGGTCAACAAGGCCTCCCAAATCCCTCCGGCCAAGACCGCAGGGTCCGCCTGCCCACCGCTGGTTTCCAACGCCTGAAACGCCTCGATCATGCCAAGAACCGTGCCCAGCAAACCGATCAGCGGCGCAATGGTCACAATCAATTCCAAGGGCCTCAATCCTGTGCGCAGCGCGCCCAATTCGCGCTGGGCCAAACGGGTCACCTCTTCACGGCCCGCGGCAGCAGGCAGGGATAGCGCTGCAATCGTGCCAGCCACAAACCGGACATGCATATTGCGCGATATGGGTTTGAGCGTGCTATCGCGCCCCGCCAGCACCGCCGCCACACCCGCCTCGGCCCGGCGCCTTGACCACACACCGGCGAGCAACAACCGCCACAACTTCCATGCAATCACCGCAAGCGTGATCACCGACAGACCTGCAATCGCCCAAAGGGCAGGGCCACCCGTGTTCAGCGCGCCGCGTATCATCTCGATCATCTCATTCATGTTTCGGGCCTTTCATCGGGATCACGTGACAACCTCTAGCGGCTGGAAAATCGTACCTTGGTCGGTGGTTTGATGCCATGCGGTGATCGAAAATGTATTCTGGATCAGCGCGGGGGTCAGCACCTTTGCGGGCGGGCCGTCCGCCACAATCCGGGCCTCATCAATCACAATCAACCTGCTGCAATGACGGGCGGCCAAACCCAGATCATGCAATGACACTATGACGGATGTGCCTGCCTTCACCAGCTTGCCAAAGGTCTGCATCGTGGAAATCTGATGACCGGGATCCAGCCCCGCCGTCGGTTCGTCGGCCATCAATAACGGGGTCTGCTGGGCCAAGGCGCGGGCCAGCAAAACGCGGGCCTGCTCGCCACCCGATAACCGTGTCGCGGTTCTGTGACGCAGCGCTTCCAGATCAAGGTAAGCCAGTGCTTGTTCCACTGCGTCGCGGTCGGCAGCGGTCGGTTTTTGCGCCCCTCCCAGATAGGGAATACGACCCAATGTCACCACATTTTCAACCGTGACAGGCCATGCAATTTCCCGGGCCTGCGGCATCCATGCCACCGCTCTGGCGCGCTCTCGGGGCGAAAGTTGCGCCAATGAGGATTGCCCATGGGCGGCAATCAAACCCAATGCGGCGCGCATCAGGGTCGTCTTGCCCGCGCCATTCGGGCCGATCAAACCCACCAGTTCGCCCGCGCCAATCTCGAACGACACATCTTTCAATACAGCGCGATTGCGGCGGGTCACGCTCAGGGATTTGACGGCCAACACGGTCATAGGCCTTCCTTTCGCGTCTTATATATCAAATGCAAAAACAACGGCGCACCAACCAATGCGGTCAAAACACCCAGCTTCAAATCACGGCCGGGCAGCACAACGCGCACGCCAATATCTGCAACCAG
The DNA here is from genome assembly GCA_963976475.1 of uncultured Rhodobacterales bacterium. Lineage (GTDB taxonomy): Bacteria > Pseudomonadota > Alphaproteobacteria > Rhodobacterales > Rhodobacteraceae > Yoonia. Next base: position 116,198 of record CAXBKX010000012.1, on the reverse strand, counting down.
CAACATAATCGCACCGCCCAGCGCCGAGGCCCACAACAACTGACCGGGCTTGGCACCAACGAAGGGGCGCAAAATATGCGGCACAACCAAGCCGATAAACCCGATCGCCCCCGCAACAGCCGTCGACGCGCCGACCACCGCCGCGGTGCCAAAAACCAACGTCAGACGTAGCCGTTTCAGCCTGATCCCCATCGCCTCGGCGGCGTCCTCGCCCAAGGTCAAGGCGTCCAGGCCGCGTGCAAGGCTGGCCAACAAAACCCCACCCAAGGCGATCAACGGCCACGCGATCCAGACATGTGTCATCGACCTGTCCGCCAGCGACCCCATCATCCAAAACACGATTTCACTGGCAGCAAACGGGTTGGGCGACAAATTCAAGGTCAGCGAGGTTAATGCCGCCGCCATCGCCGATATCGCAATGCCCGCCAGAATAAGTGTCAGCGAAGACCCGCGTGGACCGGCCAGCGCCAAAACCAGAAAAACCCCGACCAGCGCGCCCGTCAGCGCGGACAAGGGCAGCGCAAATGCGACCGTGGCAGCAACCCCGGTCTGGATCGATAAAACCGCACCAAACGCGGCTGATCCCGACACGCCGATCAGCCCGGGGTCGGCCAGCGGGTTGCGCAAATATCCCTGCATCGCAGCCCCCGCCATGCCAAGGCTTGCACCAATCAGCACCGCAAGGATCGCGCGCGGCAACCGGATTTCGCGCATCACCAGCGTCAAGGCACCGCCATTATCCACAACCAAGGCACGCAGGCTCTCGACAGGGCCAATGTCCGCAGGGCCCAACACCAGCGCCGCGCTGAAAAGCAGGGCCAGCAGGGCGGTCAGGACAACCATCAATCGGGTCATGATCCATCCCCTTCCAACTCGCGGCGCAGCTTTGCGGTCTCGGCAATGGCGTTCAACACAAACGGGGTGCCACAGACCCAGTCGCGGTCGCTAAACCAGCCGGTGCCTGTTGTCTTTCGCAGGGCCTCAACCACAGGGTGGCTCAAAATCTCCTCGGCACGTGACCGCGCCGCATCAGGATTGCTTGTGATAATCGCGTCTGGCTGGGACATCGCCAAAACCTCCAACGGCAAAAAGCCGCCGTAAGGAAACCCCGCCTCTGTCGCGATGTTTTCAAAGCCTGCCGCAATCAAAATCTGACCCGCCAAGGTGCTATCGCCACTGGTATAGCCATTCGCCTGATACAGCGCGGCACGCGGATTTGTGGTCGCCTCGGCCTGAAAAGCGGCAAGCTGGACGTCAAAATCCGCGACGATCATCTGCGCCCTTTGGGGCTGGCCCAACACATCGCCCATCTGCACCAACCGGTCACGGATATCCGAAAGCGACGATGCGTAATCAAACACCACCACAGGCACGCCCAAGCGCCTTAACATCGCCGTGGTGGCAGGGGTGCTGAAACTGCCGGCAATCACCAGATCAGGCTGCATCAGATAAATCTCTTCGGCGAAACCACCATTGGGCACATAGGTCTTGGCCTGCTCGGCCATCGCGGACCCTCGCGGGTCAAACGCCAGGTCACTGACCGAATATAACTGCGCAGGACCCGCCACCAACATGGCGAGCTGATCGGTGCATAAATTGACCGAAACGACGCGCTTGGGCGCCTCGGCCAAACCCATCGCGGGGCCAGTTGAAACCAGCCCCGCAATCACTATGGATTTAAAATTCAGCACGAAGACCCGCATAAACCGCACGATCAGAGGTGCCGTAACCGCTGGTCAATTGGTATTGCTCGTCAAACATGTTCTCGACGCGCAAGTAAGCTTCAATGCCGTCGGTCACGGCATAGCTGATCGTGGCGTTGGCAACGGTGTAGTCATCCAGAACCTGACGGCCCGCAGCATGTTGCACCGTGAATGCCGCCGACAAACGATCTGTCAAATCACCGGTCAGGGTCAGCGACACATCATTTTCAGGGAATTCAAGGTCCCATGCGCTGCCCAGCGTCAGTGCAGGGTTTTCACCTTCCACATAGGTATAGCTGGCATCAACGCGCCACGCATCCGTCAGCGCAAAACCGGCCTCCAACTCGACACCCTGACGCACAACCGTTCCGGGCACATTCGCATAAGTGTAGGAAGGTAGGGTCGGATTAATCAGGCTGTCGGTCTCGGAGTAAAACGCTGTTGCGCGCACAAAATTGCCCTCGCCAAAACGACGCTCGATACCCAGATCAACCGAGCGGCTTTCTTCGGGCACAAGCGACGCATCGCCGTATGGACCATAAAGTTCGTACAAGGACGGTGCACGGAAACTGTTTGCCGCAGATGCGCGCAGGGTCCAATCCTGTGCGGGACGCCAATTCGCAGCCAAACGACCCGTGGTGAAGTCGCCAAATTCCGAGTGCTTATCGTAACGCAACGTGCCAACTAAATCGAAGTTCTGTGTTTCATAGGCTAACTCGGCAAACGCACCAGATGTGTTGCTCTCACCCGTGTAAACGCCGTAAAAACTGGACTGGTCGTAGCTTTCCTTGGTATATTCGGCACCAAAACGCAGATCCAGACCCGCACCCAATGCCTTTTGCCCCAGATAACTTAGGCCAACACGCTCTCCGTCAAAGATGAAATCGGAGGTGCCATAAACAGTTGACCCAAATAGCTTGCGATTGATGTTGTAATACGTCAGCGCAATCTCGTTGGCGATGGATCCCGTGTTGAACTCGGCATAGGCGCGCAAACCGGTTGAGCGGTTATCGGAATATTCGTCGGTCGAGCCATCGGCCAACGGGAACTGCTCGTCAAACTGTGTCGTCGCATCTTCCACAAAACCGTTCAGACCAATGCGGCTGCCATTCGACAGATCATAGCCAAACGCAAAACTTAGACGCTTGGCGTCATAGCCATCGGCCTCGGTGTTACCATCGTTCTCGTCAGCGGCAGAAAAGCCGTCGGTCTGCATCGCGGACAGGGTCAATGCGTAATCAAACGCACCTTTGCGAGTGGTGACACCATAAGACGCGTTCAACGTGTTATAGCTGCCGCCCTCCAGCGTCAAAAACTGCGCCGTGCCCTCTTCAACGGCGCGGCGGGTGGTGATGTTGATCACGCCGCCAATCGATTCCGACCCGAACAAGGCGGATTGACCGCCGCGCAACACCTCGATGCGATCAATATCGGCGGTGCGCAGACCGCCAAAGTCATAGGCTATCTGCGGACCCGACGGGTCGGACACATCAATGCCATCCACCAAAACGCGGACGTAGTTTTGACCGACACCGCGAATGGTAATGTTCGACAAGCCGCCAACCGGGCCGCGGCCCCGCACATCTATACCCGGCAAGCGGGCAAGGAAATCAATCGCGCGCACCTCGCCGGTGTCTTCCAGATTCTCGCGGGTCACAACACTGACGGTCGCGCCGATCCGCTCCAAAGTGGTGGCATCAAGATTGCCCGAAACGATGATCTCATCTAACTCGAATGCAGTTTGCGCCGTCGCAGGCAGCGCCAGCATCGTGGTGGCAGCAAGGCTCGCCAATAATAAAGAACGTGTCATATTTTATCTCTCTTGGTCGGCCAAATTGAGGGCCGATATCTTAATTGAATGTCCCAAGAGGTATCCCTCCCGCAGACGGTGAACCGTCACCTCAGCGGAAGCTCCGCAGCCCATACGCCCCTAGCGCACGAACAGGGTGATCACTTCGGCAGGTCTCCTGACTTGCGGGTCATCGCTTGGCCGAACCTTCCCATCGCGTTGAACGACAGTGGTATTTTCCGGCTTCACTCGCCACTTACAGTTGCGGGGGCAGTCATGGACTTGGTGCCTTTCACAGCACCTCACCACATTCCCTATTATCCAAAAGGCGAACCAATCAGACCGAAGTGCCTTTATGTTACTAGAAAGAAATAGATTCTGAAAGTCTGAATGCGGCATGACACATCCAAAGGCGCTCGCTTTGCCATGCACCACAAACCCGACATGGTGACCCCGACTGGATTCGAACCAGTAACCTGCCCCTTAGGAGGGGGCTGCTCTATCCAGTTGAGCCACGGGGCCGCCAATGTGCTGAATGCCCGCGAATTGGACGGGGGTCAACGGTTCTGCTTGGACAATGATCAACTTGCCCTGTAGGTTTTAACACAACGATAAAAAAACAGGACAAGCCAAGGTGATACCCCCCAAAAAGCGCCCCCTGACCCTGCGCGATGTCTCAGAGGCGTCAGGCGTCAGCGAAATGACCGTCAGCCGCGTGCTTCGCAACAAAGGTGACGTATCGGAGGCCACGCGGCAAAAAGTGCGCGAAGCGGCAAAGCGGCTCGGCTATGTGCCCAACAAAATTGCGGGCGCACTTGCCTCGCAACGCGTTAACCTTGTCGCGGTCATCATCCCCTCGCTCGGGAACATGGTTTTCCCCGAGGTGCTCTCGGGAATTTCCGAAACGCTCGAAGGCACCGGGCTCCAACCTGTCGTCGGCGTCACCGACTATCTCCCTGAAAAAGAAGAGAAAGTCCTGTTTGAAATGCTCTCATGGCGACCTTCAGGCGTGATCATCGCAGGGCTCGAACATTCCGAAGCGTCCCGCGCGATGCTGCGCCAAGCAGACATTCCCGTGGTCGAGATTATGGATGTTGATGGCCAACCGGTCGATTGCGCCGTCGGCATTTCGCACAGGCGCGCAGGGCGCAAGATGGCAGAAGCCATTATCGAAGCAGGCTATCGGCGGATCGGTTTTTTGGGCACAAAAATGCCGCTCGATCACCGTGCCCGCAAGCGATTTGAAGGGTTCACGCGAACCCTCGCCAAGGCTGGAATCGAAATCGCAGATCAAGAATTTTACTCTGGCGGCTCGGCGCTTGCAAAAGGGCGTGAAATGACCGCCGCGATGCTTGACCGGACGCCGGATCTTGATTTTCTCTACTATTCGAACGACATGATCGGCGCTGGCGGGCTACTTTATCTGCTCGAAAAAGGGATCGATGTGCCCAACAAGGTTGGGCTTGCCGGCTTCAACGGCGTCGAACTTCTTGACGGGTTGCCGCGAAAGCTGGCGACAATGGATGCCTGCCGACGCGATATCGGCGTGCGTGCGGCACAGATTGTCGCGGCTCGAAACCAGGGCGATAACTCCACCCTTGATCAAATAATCGAGCTTAGCCCGACCTTGGCTCATGGGGATACGCTTCGGCGGACCTTGCCGTCTGATACGCCGTGATCCAAGCCCGCAAATCCGGCAGCGGCATCGGGCGCGCGTGCAGATAACCCTGCGCATCGCCGCATCCCAATTCTTGCAAGGCGCACTGCTCTTGCGCGGTTTCAACACCCTCTGCCAACGCACTTACGCCCAGGCGATCCGCCAGATTGATAATCGCACCGGTAATAACCCGTAACTCCGGATCAGTATCTATCCCCTCAACAAGACTGCGGTCGATCTTGATGCGCCCGACAGCGAATTTTCGCAATGTCGCTATCGCGGCGTGACCCGTGCCAAAATCGTCCAACTCGATCGAAAACCCGTGCGCAATAAGGCGATGAACATTGTCGACAATAACCGATGATCGCTCATCCAGCAGGGTCGATTCCAGCAACTCGATCCGTAAATTGGCGGGCACAATTCTGTAGGTTTCCGCATAGTGTGCGAGGCGTTGCAATATGGCAGGGTCGCGCAGTTGGGACATCGACAGGTTGATACTCACACAAGGATTTTGCACGCCCCAAGTTTTCAATTGCGACACCGCAAAACATGACCGGTCCATCACGACCTCGTCAATCTCATCCATAAGGCCCGATCCCTCGGCGGCGGGTAAAAACACACCGGCAGGCACAAGGCCGTTTTCGGGGTGTCGCCACCGGATGAGCGCCTCAAAACCAATGATTTTCCCTGCAATCGTATCGACTTGAGGCTGGAAAAACGGTTCGAACTGACCCGCCTTCAGTCCAACCCTGATCTCTTGGCCCATCGAAATTTGCCGGATGGTGTCACGCCGCATTTCATCTTCAAACACACGGCACACGCCGCGGCCTGCCTGCTTGGCGGCATTCAGCGCGATATCCGCTCCGGTCAAAGCGCTTTCGGTTTTATGATCGCAGCCACCGTCATGAAAGGCGATCCCGATGCTGGCACTAAAATCACAGATACGGTCACGAAAAACCACAGGCTCGGACAGCTTGGAAACCAACTCCTGCGCAAAAACCAGCATTTTTGGTGTGCTATCCCGGGACTTCACCAGGCCAATAAATTCGTCCCCACCCACGCGGGCCACAAGACGTTCGTCCGGCAAAGTGGCGCGCAAGATTTTCGCACAATGACGCAAAACAAAATCACCGGCATCATGGCCTAAGCCGTCATTAATGGATTTGAACTTATCCAGATCAACATGCAGCACTGCGATCCGCTCTTCATCCCGCAAGTCATGCGACATATTTCTTAAATGCTCGTTCAATCCACGCCGGTTCATCAGTCCTGTCAAATAATCCGTGCGTGCGTATTGCTCCAGCTTGGCCTGATTTTGCTTCAACTCGGTAATGTCGATACGCAGCCCGACGCGCCCCCCATCCGCCGTGCTACGCTCAACAATCCTGAGCCACTCACCGCTGGTCAGGTGTTGTTCCACGGTGCTATTGGCGGCGCGATGGGCATCCATGCGTTCGCTTAACCACGCCGCCTCGCGGCCAATCGCAGCAGAATACTGGCCGCGATCCAACCCGAACTGCAGGATCTCGCGAAACGTGGCCCCCTTGCACATGGCTTGCGCACTCTCGCGATAAATTTGGCGATAGCGGTCATTGCATATCACCAACCTGTCGTCAGCATCGTAAAGGACAAAGCCGTCAGGCAGCGACTCAATCGCAGCCTTCAAAATCGCCTCGGCGTTGCTGGCCGCCATGCGGGCCTCAAGATAGCGAGATATATCTTGAACAATGGCAATATATGTCGGACGCAGACCTTCAACATAGCGCACGACATAACGGTTTAGGCCTCGCACTCCGCTTGCGGTCGTAAATGGTAAGTGAAACGTCACTTCCAAACCTGGCCGACGCCGCAATGCCTGCAAGAACCGGCCGATGCGCGGTTTCGGCAAATTTGGCACCAGATCATAAATGGACCGACGCCCGACATCCCGCAATGACAGCGCCTTTGCCTCGCGGGCCGTGGCGTTCGCGCAGACAATAAAACCGGATCGGGCGTCCCACGCAACAACGTCCGCATTCAGCATGTCAAAAGTAGACTGCAAAACATTGCGGTCACTTAATTCAAGCATCATGCGAAAATGAGCAACTTCGTTCGGGTCGGTTTCCATAAAGTCAACTTTGGCTAAGGATGTGGGCGCGCGTAAACCCGTCTAAAGGCGAAGAGTAAAATCCTTATTAAATTTCGACAAACGATGCCCCACGGCAGGCGCCTCGCGACGCTAAAGCGAATGCTGCAAATCGGCTTCGGTCCTTGCAGGTCCGCACCACTCGCCTTGCAAAATGTCACAGCCAATATTCGCGGCAATCATGGCGTGGTTCTCGTTTTGAATACCTTTTGCCACAACCTCGGCTCCGGTCATCTTGGCGATCCCGACGACGGCTTTCACGATTTTCCGCTGGGTTTTGCTGCCCCGTATCGAGGCAATCAACGCGCCATCAATCTTAATCCGCTTGGGGGCAATTTTCAAAACACCAACAACCGATGAACACCCTGACCCGAAATTATCAATATCAATCTCGATGCCGCGGCTGCGACAGGCCCTTAGGTTTTCCAGCAACACCGCCTCTTCCTCGTCCCGCAATGTAGTTTCCGTCAATTCAAAGCTGACCTGTCCGGGCTTGACCGACATGCCGCCCAACGATGCGGCAAAATCGGGATTGCATAACAAGCGGGCGGCAACCCTGATCGCCACACGGGGCGGAGTCCGGCCGCTCGCCGTCCACTTGGCTTGATCCGACAACACCGTCCGAAGCGCTTCATCGTGAAGATCGGCCATCACACCAGCGGCCTCGGCGGCGGCCGCGTAGTTGTCCGCCGTCTGCGTCCCAAAAATCGGATGCTCCCAACGCACTTTGGCCTCCAGAGCCACCAAATCATGGGTTGTGGCCGAAACCTGCGGGCAGTAATCGCATTTGAATTGCTGCATTTTCAGGCCCTGCATGATCTCCTCGGCCTGGAATACACGCGGCTGCTCGGCAGGGCGCATCGATCGTTCATAAAACCGGGCACAGCCGCGCCCCGCCTGCTTGGCCTGATATAGCGCCAGATCTGCGGCAACAAATGCGCTGGCAATCCCGGCCCCGATATCGCGATTGCTGGCAACGCCAATACTCATCCCGAAATGACAATGCTGCCCCTCGACAATGCAAGGGGACGCGGATCTTTGCAAAACTTCCCTCGTGATCTCGGCCAGTTGATTTGGCGCATAAGCGCCCGGCAGGAATACGACAAACTCGTCACCTCCAACGCGGGCAACCAACCCCCTGCCGGCAACCGTCGCCGCAAGCAACTCGGCGGCACAAGTCAAAACACTGTCACCCGCACTATGTCCATAGGTGTCGTTCACCGCTTTGAAATGATCCAGATCGATGTTGAGAATCGCAAAATCGGCAGGCTGTCCAGCGGCACTTTGGTCACTGATAAACCTGGCGTGGACCTCGTCCAGCTTGCGGCGATTGGCCAGCCCTGTCAGCGCGTCATGCCGGCTGTCATGCTCCATCGCGGCGCGGGCAACCTCCAGCTCTTCGGTCTTGCGGACGTCTTGGGTGATATCGATATTGACACCGATAAATCGCGGACCAGACCCCTGCACCGCATGAACATATTTCGCGCGACTACGCACATGGCGGACCTCTCCATCAGGGCGGACAATCCGGTAATCACGATCAAAGTTTAGCTTTTTATCAAAACATTCATCGGCCTGAGCGATCACTTCTGCCTTGTCGTCGGGGTGAATATAGGTATCCCACTCATTGTTGGGGCGGATGTCCAAACCGTCGCCTATGCCATAAATCGCGCGCACGTTCTCGTCCCAATGAACCTCTGCCCGATCAACATCATACTCCCAAATTCCAACGCCAGAGGCCTCCAGCGAAAGCTGTAACCGATTGGATAAAATATTCTTTTGCGCCTGATCATTGACGATCATCGACACGTCCGTATCCGTCCCGACAGACCGGACAGGGCGCCCCTGCGTATCCCGCGATAACACCCGTCCGCGACATAAAATCCAGATCCAGTGCCCCTCGGCGTGACGATAGCGATACTGCCAATTGACGGTATCGGAATCGCCTCTCGCAAGGCTGTATTGATACGCTTTCAAAGCAGGCAAATCATCAGGGTGCACCCGATCCAGCCATGTCGATATCGCGCTCGCGTCTTTGATCGGGTCATGGCCGCGTAAATGAAACCAGCTATCGGTCACAAAACTGGGGTGGATACTGCGACGCATTTCCCAAATCGCCTGATCCGCACTTTCCAATGCAACACGCCACCGCTCTTCATTGCCGCTCGCGACAGGTGATGCGTTGGCAGGTGCTGGATCAATCTCGCAGGTAAAACCGATATGGGTGCCAACACTGTCTCTCAACACGCGGATACGACAGGATTGCATCGCTTTTGGGTCGCCAATTTTTACATCGACAGGGGATAGCAAATCCGTCTCGGCGGACATCTGGGCGCGGATCACATAGGCGTCCAGCCGACCGGCATCACCCTGGTTGCAAAACCGCGACAGCGTCATGCCCAACCGCATCTTGCCGCTCAGGCCTGTTTGGCCTTCAAAGGCGGGGTTTACAAAAGTGACGCGACCGGCCGCATCCAGAACAAGCACGGGGGCTTCAGCAGCATGGACCACCCTTGCCAATAAATCACAAGTCAGCACACCTGCCGATACATTCATAACCATGATCCAAATTTATCAAAGCAAAGCTAGAACACCACGTCCTAACAAATCACTAATATTCAAACAAAGCCCTCAAATACGAAACATGACCCGTCTCAGGGTTCACACCATGCGGATCACATGCTTGTCGATTGCCAACATATACCCCTTTCGGGCGATGTTTTTGACCAATAATTCACTCACCATCTGATTGCCCAACGTGTCCCTCAGGCGTTTGATGCGTGTCGCACCCGCCGCCTCGTCACAATCCGATGCATCGCGCCCCGAAATAACACCCTCTATTTCGGCGCCCGACAACACCTCGTCATCCATGCGGGCCTCTGCAAGCACAGACAATGTCTCGATCGCGGCCTCGGTCAGTTTGAACTCGAAATCATTCAGATAAACCGACTTCTGATCGCGACTGATCAGCAGGGAATTGACCTCGATACCCTTGCGCTCGATCCGGCTCATCCGGCGGGTCAGGGCAATCAGCATGACCAGAAACGCGACCGCGGCAATCAACAATGCGGTCGCAAAAACCAGCAAGACAAAAATCACAAACCGATAGGACGACAACGTATCGGAAAACGCGGTGCCCGACTGGGCCAATATCTCCAGCAACTTGATCTCGGCATTGCCGGTCAAAGTGTCATTGGCGATAAACAACTGCTCTACGCGTGCGTTAAACGCATTGGCATCGGGCAGGTTGATAAACAACATGACCGCGGCGATCAGCAAAATCAGCACAATCGCGGCAATACCTGCCACGATAATCCTGTTACCAATCTCGCGGGCCTCAGTAGCGGAGGAAGTATCCACCAGCGCTTTCCTTTCGCTCTTCTAACCCCTTGGCGTCAAACACACCAAGGACGGTCAACAATTGCCAGTCATCAACTGCAATGCGTCTGGCCAATTGATCAGCGGCGTTCGACTTTGAACACTCGCCGGCAATCTCGGCCACACCATAGTGCAGGCGCAACGGGTCATCTCTTTTGGCCTTGTAATCAGCGTAGCATTCCGCCGACGCCGCACCAGCCCAAAGGGTCGCTATAAGAAGGGAAAGGAATGTGTGTTTCATGCCTGCCAAATGACCCTGATTGCCGATGATATTCAATAACGCCCCATGTTAGCTTGCAGGCTTATGCATAGCCATCCCTTGTTATTGAATGGCAGTGAGTGCCCCGGCCATCGTTGGTCCATCACCTCCACAAATGGAAAGGACGACCACATGTATAAGACATTCATTGCAGGGCTGACGGCTATTTCTCTGACGCTATCATCAGCCGCGCCCGCTCGGGCCAACAACATAGACCAGGATCAAATCGGCAAAATCCTGTTCGGGCTTATTGCCACCGGAGTTTTGGCAAACATCGTCATCAACAAGCAAAAAGATACCCCACCCGTGGCAACCCCTCGCCCTTGGGCGCCCCCTGTTGTGGCCCCTGGCGCTGCGGCGCCCTATCCTCATTCTCCCCGGACCGCTGATGTTGCGCCTCGCACCCCTCGGCCCCGGATCGTCGAAACACCTCGCTCCACCCGGGCCCGTATGACCTTGCCTCGGCAGTGCCTCACGTCTGTCGATACGCGGTTTGGCTCTGTTCGCATGTTCCAACGAAGCTGTCTGCGTGAAAACTACCGGTTTGTTGCTCGCTTACCCCGGTCTTGCGAGGTTCGGGTGATGACACCGCGTGGGGCTCGCAACGGCTGGGATCCCCAATGCCTCCGTCAGGCTGGTTATACCGCCCGCCGCTAACGCACATCAGATTGGTCCGGCATCCCCGATATCGCCGGGCCAAAACCTGGGGGCATCGGGTGTGGACATGGCCCTTTGCCCCCATTTTTATACTTGATCGCGGGGCTATCGTCTGGTCACTGGGATATATGACCAAAACAACACCAGATTTCTCGTTTGAAACCGCAGCCCTCGCACAGGGCTTCACCGCTATCGCAGGTGTCGACGAGGTCGGGCGGGGCCCGCTTGCCGGCCCCGTCTGCGCCGCCGCCGTCGTGCTCGACGTGCACAACATCCCCGACGGGCTCAACGACAGCAAACAACTTTCCGCCAAAAAGCGCGACATGATCTTTGACCGGCTTATGGTCTGCGCCGACGTTTCAATCGCCGAGTCCAGCGTGCGTGAAATCGAAGAGATCAACATCCTGCGCGCCTCCCATCTCGCCATGGTGCGCGCGATTGGCGGCCTGTCCGCGCCCGCCGATTTCATCCTCATTGACGGCAACCAAATACCCCGCGGATTGAACACACCAAACCAGACAATCGTGAAAGGCGACACCCGATCGCTGTCCATCGCGGCGGCCTCAATTGTGGCCAAAGTGTGGCGCGACAGGCTGATGGTGGATTTGGCGCAACAGCATCCGGGCTACGGGTGGGAAACAAATGCCGGTTACCCGACACCTGTGCATAAAAAAGCACTGCAAAATCTTGGGGTCACCCCACACCATAGACGAACCTTTGCACCCGTCCACAAGATGTTGTGGCAACAAAAATATGTAAGTGATTGATTAGATAAACTTATTGCCACTTTTGCGCCCCTGAATCACATTGGGACCAAGCACACAGCGGACTAACCGCCGGGCAAAGAGGCAGTATTAATGACGATCAAAACCAAGGGCGCAGCTGTGCCCAAAGAGGCGGCGACGCTGCCGCTGAATTCCATTCTCGACGGCGACTGTATCGAGATCATGAATAGCCTGCCCGCGGGCTCCGTAGACCTGATCTTTGCCGACCCGCCTTATAACTTGCAGCTCAAAGGCGACCTGCACCGTCCCGACAATTCCAAAGTGGATGCGGTTGATGATGCATGGGACCAATTCGATAGCTTCGCGGTTTATGACAAATTCACCCGCGAATGGCTCGCCGCCGCCCGCCGCCTTCTCAAACCAAATGGCGCAATCTGGGTCATCGGCTCTTACCACAACGTGTTCCGCATGGGCTACGAATTGCAAAACCAGGGCTTCTGGATTCTCAACGATGTGGTCTGGCGCAAATCCAACCCGATGCCCAACTTTCGCGGCAAACGCCTGACCAATGCCCACGAAACCCTCATCTGGGCAGGTAAATCCGAGGGTAGCAAATACACCTTCAACTACGAGGCGCTCAAGGCGCTCAATGAAGGCGTGCAAATGCGCTCTGACTGGGTGCTGCCAATCTGCACCGGCCACGAGCGTTTGAAAAACGAGGACGGCGACAAAGCCCACCCAACGCAAAAACCGCAATCGCTCCTCCACCGCGTCTTGGTCGGCACCACCAACCCCGGCGACGTGGTTCTTGATCCGTTCTTTGGCACCGGCACCACAGGGGCCGTGGCCAAAATGCTGGGCCGCGACTTTATCGGGATCGAGCGCGAAGAGGCCTACCGCAAGGTTGCCGAAAAACGCATCAAAAACACCCGCAAATTTGACCGCGAGGCACTCGAAGTCTCGACCTCAAAACGCGCCGAACCCCGCGTCGCCTTCGGCGTGTTGGTCGAGCGTGGCATGTTGCGTCCCGGCGAAGAGCTGTGGAGCATGAACGGTCGCCACAAGGCCAAAGTTCGCGCCGACGGCACCCTGATCGGTGACGACATCAAAGGGTCAATTCACCAAGTCGGCGCGCATCTTGAAGGCGCACCTAGCTGTAACGGCTGGACCTACTGGCAATTCAAACGCGACGGGCAAAAAGTGCCTATCGACCTTTTGCGCCAGCAAATCCGCTCCGAGATGGCCAAACACTAGTTTTCACCAATACCGCCAGTGCGTCTAGTCAGCCACCCCGCCTTGGTGGGATGGCTCACAAAGCGCACAAACTTCAAACCCGCTGCGCCTTTGTGCCAGCGGGTTTTTTTTGCAAAGACAAACGTCCGCTGCGAGCCAAACCACTAAGACTTTTCAGTCAAACGGGTTTCCTTGGCGACATGGTTCCCCATTTTGCGACGCAAAATCACACGTCTGTTTTTCCGGGTGTTTGATGACATCTTTGGACCGTATCAAAGAAACCTGCGCCACCGGATCACGTTGGTGTTTCTGGTGCACCCGTCAAGCCACGGCTAAAATCGCAAGCCCCAGAACCACCACACCACCCCCCAGGATCAACTTGACCCGGTCGCGGTGGTGCAGATTCCAGCGTGCCATCCGGTGCAGGCCGGGACGTGTCGAGGCCGCCAGCAAGATCACCACAAGGGGCAGGATGAACATCACGTTGTAGACCAGCAGATAGCCATAGCTGAGCAGAAAATTATCCTGCAAGGCCAACAGGCTGATCACCGCCAGATAAACGGCACCACTACAGGGCACCGTGCACAAGCTGACCAATGCGCCCAGCCCGAACATGGTCAGCGCCGAGGCCGAGGCATTCACCCCGCGCACGCGTCCGGCAATCGCTTTGGGCGCGGCCAGCCTGATCCCGACTCCGGGCAGGAAATAATCCTTCAGCATCCAGAGCCCCAGCAGAATCGACAGCAAGGCCCCGATTCGCGCGCCCAGATGGTTTTGCGCCAACGTGCTCGAAACCTGCATCAAACCGGTCCCCAACAGCAGATATGCCAGAAAAATCGCGCCGATAAAGGCACCACCATTGATCAACATCCGGCGGCGGGCCGCAGACACAGACTCCGGTCCACCAGAGCCGACCGAGGCCAGCAGGGCGGTGATAAACAACAGCAACAGCGTAAAGGCGCAGGGGTTGATGCCGTCCAGCACCCCGCCGACAACGATCATCGGCAGTGTGATAGCGGGGCGGGTGATACTACCCGGAATAGCAGTCATCAGATTGGCCGGGGTCTGCAACCAGCCGGCGGTCATGCCGATCGACAGGGCCGCCACACTGGCGAGCAGAAACGTGATCAACGCGGGTCTGAGGGTCATGATGGATCAGGCCTCGACAATCAATTGACCGTGCATATACGGGTTCGCCTTGCCGCCACAGCAGACACCGCAGTAAAAATCATAAGTGCCCGGCGTGTCGACGGTAAAGCTGACTTCGGCTGTCTCCAGCGGCGCGATCTTGAAGTCGACATCAAGCGCCTCGATGGCAAACTGGTGCCAGCCGCCGCCATCGCTGTGGTTGGAGTTGTCCTTGTTGACGAGGCGCAACTGGATCGGCTGTCCGGCTTTCGCGACCAGCGCGTTGGGGGCGAAACCGCTCATCGAGATCGCCACCTGCGTGGCCTCGGTCGGGGTGGCGAACAGTCTGCTCTGGCGGACCACCGGCCACAGGAAATATCCAGACGCCGCAACGGCGCCCACCGCGATAGCGCCGAAGCTGATCACGTCCCGGCGGCTCGGTTTTCGCCCTGACGGTGCATCGTGCTGGCGCGATTTCGGTTTGTTGTCGGACATCTGAAGGTCTCCTGATCGGGAACGAAAACACCGGACACGTAAGACCATTCTCCGGTCGCTGACGCATCCGCACTTTAGCTAAGACGCGGTAAACCCGAAAAGATTACAGAAATACGCGCCCCGGTTTGGCGGGAGGTCCCAGCGGTCAAAAGTCTCGATAGCTTTGACCGCAAGGCAATCGCGTCCCTGAACGAATGATGGTGCTTGAACTGGCGCTGAATTGCTGTTCGAGCTGATCTCGCAGCGTCACGAATGCGGCTCTACGCTCATCACAAGCAATCTGCCGCTCGAAGGATGGACCCAAAGCCGCCTTTATCACGTCGAATGCACAACGGCGCATCCACTTTCTGGACAACCCACAAATTGCCAAAGTGCTGTCGCGGTCGGATTTCCACCTCTCAAAGCCTACCCTGACAATCGCTTGCAATGTCCGCAGTGCCGACTTTCGCGCGACACCCGTCAAAAAAATCCGCTCGCGCGTCGCATAGGCAAATCATAGGCGAAAAACACACCTATTTTGGCTGCGGCAGGGACCCGTCTTTATAGGCCGTCCAATCGGTTATTTCGGGGTAATACATCGCGCGCCAGCGCCGCACGCGCGGGTTCATCACGCGCCGCCACACCGTCGGCGACATCGCTGCAATCGTCATAACCGGATACCCGAAAGGCAATTGCGGGGCCTGTGCCGCGTTATAGTTTTGCAGCAATGGAAACCGCCTGTCGGGCTTAAAATGGTGGTCTGAATGGCGCTGCAAATTGATCAACAACCAATTGGTCGCGCGGTGCGCCGCATTCCACGAATGATGCGGTTTCACATGCTCGTATTTGCCTTCGCCAAGGTGCTTGCGCGTCAATCCATAATGCTCGGTATAGTTGACCAGCTCAAGCTGCCATATCGCGGTAACCGCTTGAACAAGAAACAGAAATAAACCCCATACCCCACCAATCAACAGCGCCAGACCTAGAAAACCCGCCTGCAAAAGCCAGTAACGCCAGAACGGATTGCTGCGATGATACCAAGGCAGTCCCTTGCGCGCCAACATCGCTTTTTCAGCGGCAAAAGCCGATCTTGGACATGCGCGCAAAACCCGCACAAAAAACCGCCAGAACCCTTCCCCGTACCGCGCCGTCACAGGGTCGCGCGGCGTGCCGACATAGCGGTGGTGCACCAGCATGTGCTCGGACCGGAAATGTGAATACAGCACCATCGCCAGCAAGGCATCCGCCATATTGCGTTCAATCCTGGGCTTTTGGTGCATCAACTCATGGCTGTAATTGATTCCGATCGTGCCAGTCATCACGCCGACGCCAATAAATAAAAAGTATTGTTCCCAACCATTTAGATGATCCGCTCGGGTCACATAATAGAGCATTCCAAAGATGACGGCAAACTGAAGCGGTGCCCAAACCATTGTGATCAAACGGTACCAGTAAAGCTGATCATCGGAGGTCTCCAAATCAGCATTGTCGGTGTTCAGACCCGTAAATATATCGATCACCGAATACAAAAACCACGTCGAAACCGGCAATAACAAAACCGTCCAGCCACCGCGATATGCAGCAAACATCACCAACGGAACCAATAACAGCGACAGCGCAAACGGCAGCGCAGAGGTGAATTTTGCAACTTTTGCAGCGGGAACTGATGTCATGGGTTTGCCTAACATGTGATTATGGCAAGACTATGAAATGCGCCAGAAAACCTCAATCGTGGCGTAGCGTCGCGGCGATTTGATCATAAACCTTGCGCATCGCGGTCGGCAGATTTTTGGCATCAAATTGCGCGACATCAACGAAAAAGCCGCGCTGTAACACCGCATCATTTTCAACCGTAACAGTTTGAATTATCAGCTCTAAATGAAAATGCGTAAAGGTATGGCGTGCAAGTGAATTATGGGTCTGCCATGCTCCATCCAGCGGGGGATCAGGGCTCGGATTATCGCCCCATGCGGTTGTCGGAAACCCCAGCATCCCGCCCAATAGCCCCTTGTCTGGCCGGGTTTCCAATAGCCACGCGCCATCACGGCGCCGCGCGACATAGGCAATGCCGCGCCGCGTCGGGATTTTCTTTTTGGGGGTCTTTTTGGGCAAATCTGCTGCCGTGCCCGCCGCCCGTGCCGCACAGGGATCACACCACGGGCAAATCCCGCAGGCCGGACTGCGCGGCGTGCAAATCGTGGCCCCCAGATCCATCACCGCCTGCGCATAATCGCCCGCCCGCAGCGTTGGCGTCAGTGCCGCGGCAAGTGCTGTCAGCTTGGGTTTGCTCGCGGGCAGCGGGTCATGCACATCGTGCAGTCGTGCCATTACCCGTTCCACATTGCCGTCGACCACAACAGACGGCTGGTCAAACGCAATCGCCGATACCGCCGCCGCCGTATAGGGCCCGATGCCGGGCAGCGTCAGCAACGCATCATTGGTTTGCGGAAAGACGCCGCCATGTGCCGCCACGATCTCGCGGGCGCATTTGAGCAGGTTTCGCGCCCGCGCATAATACCCAAGCCCCGCCCAAGCGGCCATAACATCGGCGTCTTCCGCCGCTGCCAGGTCCGCAACGCTCGGCCATAATGCCATGAATTTAGTGTGGTATTCACGCACTGCCGCCACGGTGGTCTGCTGCAACATCACCTCTGACAACCACACGGCATAGGGGTCGGGCAGCTTGCCAGATTTGCGGGCTTGCGGGCCCACCCGCCACGGCATGTCGCGCGCATTCACATCATACCACGCCAGAATTCGGTCAGAGAGATCAGGCAAGCTTATTCATCCAGTTGGCGGGTTTCGCTGGCATCATCGCCAGTTTGTATTAGATTAGGGCTTAGATATGAAACAGCCACGTCACACCAGCACCACGCGCGGATTTTCTCGCGCCGCCAGCTTGATGCAGACCCGCATCAGAACGGCCAGCGAAAGCCGTGGCTTTGCCGTGACCCGCCTGTTGACCCATTGGTCCGAGATCGTGGGCGAGGCCACAGCCAGCATCGCGACCCCGGTAAAGGTCGGCTATGGCAAAGGCGGTTTGGGGGCCACGCTCACGGTGCTGACCACCGGCGCACAGGCCCCGATGTTAGAGATGCAAAAAGAACAAATCCGCGAAAAGGTGAATGCTTGCTATGGGTATAAGGCCATCGCGCAAGTGCGGATCACCCAAACCGCTCCTGTCGGGTTTCACGAAGGGCGCGCCAGCTTTCAACCGGCACCCGTCCGCCCCGCGCCGCCTGATCCGGAGTTACAGGCCGCCTCGGCAAACCTCGCGCGCCATGTGCAAAGCGATGATCTGCGGGCGGCCCTTGCTGCGCTGGGCGCGAACATCCTTGCGAAAAACAAATCCTGAAAGACAAAGGAAATTCCATGCACCGTAGAAAACTGATCCTTGGTGGCGCTGCCGTTTTCGGGCTTGGCACCCTGTCAATGGCCGCAAACGCACAACAAGCCGCAGACGCGCTCGAAATTCCCGATATGGTGCTGGGCGTGGCTGACGCGCCGGTCGAAATCATCGAATACGCCTCATTTACCTGCCCGCATTGCGCCACGTTCCACGCAGAGGTTTTGCCGCAACTCAAGGCGGATTACATCGACACCGGCAAGGTGCGGCTGATTTACCGCGAGGTATACTTTGACCGCTTTGGGCTTTGGGGCTCGATGATCGCCCGCTGCGGCGGCGAAGATCGCTATTTCGACATTGCAAACCTGTTTTACGAAAAGCAGCGCGAATGGACCGCCAGCGGTGACCCGGTGATCATCATCGCAGAGCTGCGCAAACTGGCCAAAACCACCGGCATGACCGACGAGGCGCTTGATGCCTGTATGTCGGACGCCAACATGGCCCAGCGCCTTGTCAGCTGGTATCAGGCCAATGCCGAGCGCGACGATATCCGCTCGACGCCGTCGTTTGTGATTGATGGCGAAAACAATGCCAACATTCCCTATGCGCGGTTTCGGGACATCATTGACGCAAAGGTGGCCGGCTGATGCAACCGCTCTCTGGCTTGAAGGTCATCGAACTGGCGCGGATTTTGGCAGGCCCCTGGGCCGGTCAAACGCTGGCCGATATGGGTGCAGAGGTGATCAAGGTCGAAGCGCCCGCAGGCGATGACACCCGCCAATGGGGTCCGCCTTTCATCGCGCGTGAAGGCGACCGGTCTGCCGCTTATTTCCATAGCTGCAATCGTGGCAAGAAATCGGTGGTCATCAATTTCAAAACCTCTGAGGGCCAAGCGCAATTGCGCAAGCTGATCGCAGACGCGGATGTCCTGATCGAGAATTTCAAAGTTGGCGGGCTTGCGAAATACGGGCTGGATTACGCGCAGATGATCGCGCTCAATCCACGGCTGATTTACTGCTCGATCACCGGTTTCGGGCAAACCGGTCCGTATGCAAAACGCGCCGGTTACGACTATATCCTGCAAGGCATGTCGGGGCTGATGTCGGTCACAGGCGACCCTGACGGGCAGCCGCAAAAGGTGGGCATTGCTGTCACGGATCTGTTCAGCGGGCTATATGCCAGCACCGCGATTTTGGCAGCTTTGCAGCAGCGCAACGTGACGGGCAAAGGCCAGCATATTGATCTGGCTCTTTTTGATGTGGCCGCTGCGGTGATGTCCAATCAGGGCATGAACTATCTTGCAACAGGCACCGCGCCCAAACGGCTGGGCAATGCCCATCCAAACATCGTGCCCTATGCGGTTTTTGATTGCGCCGACGGGCATATCATCATCGCCTCGGGCAATGACGGGCAGTTTATGAAGCTCTGTCACCTGCTGGGGCTTGAGACCGGCGGGGCCTATGCGTCCAATACCGAACGGTTGGAAAAGCGCGCGGAACTTATGGCGCTTTTGACCGAAAAAACCATTGGCTGGACCAAACTTGACCTGCTCGCGGCCTGTGAAGAAAACGGCGTTCCCGCAGGGCCGATCAACGATATGGCAGAGGTTTTTGCCGACCCACAGATCGTCGCGCGCGCGATGCAGGTGGATCTGGACGGTGTGCCATCGGTGCGCTTGCCGGTCCTGTTTTCAGGTGCCGATATCACCCCGAAACGCGGCGCGCCGAAATTGGGCGAACATCAGGACTTGCTGGACTGAAACCCAAGGCGGGCCAATCCGTCGATCAGCGGCTGTGGATCATCAAAAACCAATCGGACAGGGAATGTCAGCACCTTGCGGCGAAAACTGTCCGGCAGCCGCACCGCGTCTTTTTCAGTGGTGACCAATTGCGCGCGGCGCAGCTTTGCCTCGGCTTCCAGTCGGACCATCAGGGCAGGGGTCAGCGGCTGGTGATCGCCCAGGGCCTCGGCATGAATGACCTTGGCGCCGGCTGCGCGCAACGAGGCAAAGAATTTCTCAGGGTTCCCGATGCCTGCAAAAGCCAGCACTGGCATGTCGGTCCAGGTCATGCCGGTGTGCAGCGGCAACAAGTGCCCGCGCATCGTGGCTTGCGGCACATCGCCTTGGCCAATGGCCAGCACGAGATCAGCGCGCGCAAGCCCGACCGCAACAGGTTCGCGCAGCGGCCCCGCAGGAATAACTCGCCCGTTGCCAAACCCGCGCATGGCGTCAACCACAACAATGTTGAGATCTTTCGCCACCGTGGGGTTCTGGAACCCGTCATCCAGAATGATCGCGCCAGCACCCGCTTGCACGGCGGCGCGCACCCCTGCGGCGCGATCTTTTGCAACCCATGTCGGGTGAAAACTGGCCAGCAAAAGCGGCTCGTCGCCGGTTTCATCGGCGCGGTGCACCCCGTCTTGCACCCGCACCGGACCGGTCAGTGACCCACCATACCCACGGCTGACAAAATGCGGATTGACGCCCATGTTTGACAAGTAGTCGGCAACCGCAATTGCAGTGGGTGTTTTTCCGGTGCCGCCTGCATTGATGTTGCCAACGCAAATCACAAGCACATCCGCACGGTAAGCCACACCCTTGGCCAGCCGGCGTGCCGTTGCTGCCGCATAGATCGCTGCCAAAGGTGCCAGAAGTCGCGCGAAAAGGGCGGGTCTGTCAGGGGCGGTAAACCAAAAATCCGGGGCGCGCATCAGGGGTCCAAACGGTCAATAAATGTGTAGATCAACGTCACAAGGTCATTGGTCGCATCTGCGCCGCGCGATGTCACGTCCCATGCCGCATGGGCCAGCTGTGCCGCATAGTCTGTTGCAAGCAAGGTCTCGACGGCACGTCCCAAGACCTCGGGCGCAGCGACACTGTGCAAGGCTTGGGCGCTGACAAGCCGGTCGATGTGATCGGTAAATTGCGCCACGCGCTGGCCAACCAGCACCGCCGACCCGACGGTCGCAGGCGCAAACAGATCGGGGATTTCGCCGTCGCTGAAACTGCCACCCAGATAGGTCATCGGCGCCAGTCTGCACCACAGCCCAAGCCCGTCACCGGTATCGGCGATGTAAATCTGGGTGGCCTCCTTTGGGATTTCCCCGGCTGACCGGCACGCCACGGTGAACCCGTCGCTGCGTAATAAATCCGCCATTGCCATGCCGTCCGCCACGATGCGCGGCGTCAGCACCAACAGCGTGCGATGCGCGCGGCGCTCGACATGCCGGTGTGCCTGCGCGATCAGCGAAAGCTCGGCCATCGGGACGTCGGCGGCAAGCCACATCGGGCGGGCCGCAAAACTGGTCACCAGCTTTGCGCGCTCGGGTTCATTATATGGCGGCGGCGAGACGCCATCTTCCAGCGGACCCAAGACGCGGGTTTTTGCGGGGTCCGCACCCAATTTGACAAGGCGCTGGGCAGAGGCGTCGTCAATTGCCAGAATCGCAGCGAAAACACCAAGGGCCGTGCGCAGTTTCCCCGAGAAGCGGGGAGGTTTAGACGGCTCAAGCCTATCGCGCTGTGTTTGAAGGAATATCACCGGGATATTGGTGCGTTTGATTTCAAGCAGCGGTGCGGCAGATATCTGACCGCCTTGCCAAAGCACAATCTTCGGACGCCAGTAGTCCAGAAACGCACGTGTGCTGTGTCTTGTGTTCGGGCTCACCTGATGGCCGTTTTGGTCAGGTTCGGGCAGTGTGGGGATGATCGTGATCATCTCGCCGTCCTCGATCAGCCTGCGGCCCAAGGTTTTCAACGCCGGCAACTGATCCGGATGCGCGCAATGCGCCCAGATCACGGTGCCTTCGGGGCGCGCGGGCGTATCGGGCCCGACCATACCCAATTCGGTCGGGCCAACGGCCGCTTGCAAGGCCGCGATGAAAGGCAAACGCGCCATGACGGGGCCTTTCAGACGGGCCTAGTTGCCCAGTTCTTCGGTTGACGATGCGGCGGCTTCTTCATCGCGCAGGCGGTGAATATGCGCGATGAAATACCGCATATGCGCGTTGTCGACCGTGCGCTGTGCGGCACCTTTCCACGCATTATAGGCGCTGTCGTAGTCGGGAAACATGCCAACGATATCAATGTCGTTGACGTCCTTGAATGCGTTTTTTGATGGATCGATCAATTCGCCGCCAAATACCAGATGCAACCGCTGTGTCATGTAAAACCCTTTTCCAAAGTGTCAGTCATTGTGAAAACCTCTATGCTTTTGTCAGTCCGCGCTCAAGCAAGATGCGCCATGAGCGTGCCATACAGCCCGCCCGCGCCGATCAGCCCGTCGAGTTGTGGATGCGGGTTGTTGAACCGGATCGGCCGACCGGTTTGGGTGGTGGCGACCCCGCCGGCCTCTGATAAAATCAACGTGCCCGCCGCGACATCCCATTCCCACGTCGGGCGCAGCGTGATCATCGCGTCAAAGCGGCCCTGTGCGACCAGACAAAGCCGATAGGCCAGCGAGGACCGGAACGCGATATTTGTCTGCGGAAAAACCCCGTCTTTCCAGTGCTTTTTGTGACAATTTGCCTTATGCGTCAGGATCGTGGCCAGCGCCATGTCCGTATTCGCCAGCGCTTTGATCGGCGCGCCGTTCAGAAATGCGCCCTGCCCAAGTGCGGCTGTGAACATCATGTCGCGCATTGGCAAATAGACCGCAGCGGTGGTGACTTGGCCTGCGTGCACGATCGCCAGCGAATGTGCCCAATCCTTGGTGCCGGCGATAAATGCGCGGGTGCCATCAATCGGGTCGATCACAAATTGCGCTTGCGTGCCGAGACGGGCATCAGTGTCTTCGGTTTCCTCTGACAGCCAGCCATAATCTGGGCGCGCGGCCTGCAATGTCTGGTGCAGCATGGTGTTGACGGCCAGATCGGCGGCTGTCACAGGGCCCGCGCCAGCGGCTTTTTCCCAGACCTCGGGGCCTTGACCAAAGTAGCCCTGCGCAATCTGCCCGGACTTGCGTGCGGCTTGCGTCAGTAGCGCAAGATCAGTCACCGGCAAGGGTCAGCCCCTCGACCAACAGCGATGGGACAACATGGCTAAGGTGCGGGCGCGCGTCGTTTGCGGGGGTTATCCGCATCAGCATGTCGCGCAGATTGCCCGCGACCGTGCATTCGTTCACCGCATAGGTAATCTCGCCGTTTTCAACCCAGAATCCCGCAGCACCGCGCGAATAATCGCCGGTATTGGGGTTGATCGTCGAGCCGATCATCGAGGTCACCAACAGGCCAGTGCCCATCTGCGCGATCAGATCGGCGCGGCTTGCGTGGCCTTGGGTCAGGGCGATGTTGCTCAGGCTTGGCTGCGGCGGGGCAGATGTGCCGCGCACAGCGTTTGCGGTGCTTTGCATCCCGAGTTTGCGGGCATTGGCAAGGTCCAAGGTCCAGCCCGTCAGCACACCGTCGTCGACAATCGCACGGCGGGCAGTGGGCAGCCCTTCGGCGTCAAACATGCGCGAGGAAGATGTGCGAACGCGGTGCGGGTCTTCAATGATAGACAGGCCTTTTGGCAACACCTGTTCGCCGCGTGCATCGCGCAGCCAACTGGACCCGCGTGCAATTGCGGCACCGTTGGTTGCTTGCAGCAAATGACCGATCAGCCCGCTTGCGATCCGTTCGTCAAACAGCACCGGATAGGCACCCGTCTTGGGCTTCCGTGCACCCGCCCGTTCCACCGCGCGCCGGGCTGCCACGCGCCCGATTTCGGCGGCATCCCGCAGATCCGCCTGAAAAATGCGGCTGTCATACTCATAGTCGCGTTCCATTTGCGCGCCTGTGCCACTGATTGCGACGCACGACAGGCCACGGTTTGTGCGCGCATAGCCTGCGGAAAATCCGTGGCTTGCGGACATGTGAATGCGGCTGCTGCTATATCCCGCCGAGGCGGATTGCACTTGCGAGATATCTTTGTTTTCCAGTGCTGCGGCCTCGGCGCGGGCGGCTTGTTCCTGCAATTCAGCCGGATCAGGCTCTGTGCTGGGGTCAAACAGCTCAAGCGCGCTGTTGTCGGTCATGTGCGCCAGTTGGGCGGTATCGGCAAGACCGGCATGGGGGTCATCGGGGGCCTCTTTGGCCATTGCGATTGCGCGGTCAACCATCTGGATCAGGGTTTCGGGCTTGGTATCGGACGACGACACGCAGGCCTGCCTTTGACCGACAAGCACACGCAGCCCGACATCCACGCCCTCGGCGCGTTCGGCATGTTCCAGCGCGCCACCGCGCACATCGATGGATACAGATGTCCCATCAATGGCAATGGCATCGGCCTGATCGGCCCCCGCGCGGCGGGCAAGGTCAAGCAATCGTTCGGTCAGATCAGAAAGAGGCGTGGTCATTGGAAATCCTTTGTTCCTGTCCCACGTAATCACAGGCGCGGTCCGCCGCAAGTCTCGGACCGCGCGCACTATGGCTTACTTGACGCGTTGTCCGTTCGCGATAACCTGACCCTGTGCGTTGATCTCGACATTCGATGTCAGCTCGTCGTCACCTGTGACTTTCGCAAACATGCCCAGCATCAGCCGGCCAACCATCGCCTGATCGTCCGGCAGAACCCCGATTTTGACCAGGCTGTCGATCAAGGCATTCGCGCCTTTGATGTTGACCGTCAGATCACCCTGCGGGCGGGGCATCCCGTCAAAGGTGACCTTGTCGGTGTTGTCAAAGGTGAAATCACCCGACCCGTTCACATCGACGCCCGCCGCCCTGATGCGCAAATCCTTCAAGGTCAGTGCAGTCAATTCACCCGGGGCATCCGCCATGGACAGGGTCTCGGCTTGCTCGGGATCGAACAGGTCGACGAACAATTTGGCCTTGCCGGACAGGTCCAGTAAAATCGTCACAGGATCATGTGGCACCGCATTTGTCGGATCGGCCAGCATCCAGATCATGTCGTTCACCGCCAGATCAGTCAGGTTCAACCGCAAGCCAAAATCGGCGGGCTCGTCGGTTTTTGCCATCGGCATATCAAGACCAAACCCGTATTGCGCCATGCTGACCTCGATCGGGAACGGCAGTGTGGCACCTTGCACCGCGACATCGAGGTCATTGACCGCGCTGTCATACGACAGGACCGACCCGTCCATCTTCACGTCCAGTGATCCCGCGCCGGTGCTGGCAGAGCCGGATGTCTGCGTGCCCTCGGCATTGACGTCAAAAATATAGGCGCCATTCTCGTAAGTATAGCTCGCGACCATCGACACATCTGCACCGAATATCGCCATCGGATTTTCAAGGTCCGCAGTCACCGGCAAGGCCATTTCGGACGCGGTCGAGATGTTCTCGATCTTGCCGCTGATCGTGACGTAATCGCCATTGGTGTCCGGTGGAGTGATATCGGCAATCATATCCAGCGAGGCGGCGGTCATATCATAGCTGATCTGACGCATATCACCTGTCCGCGTCACATAGCGGCCCGCAATATCATTCAGGGTCACGCGAATATCCACCGCGACAGGCTTACCGTCCTCGGTGACCTCGTCCACGACAAGCGCATATTGATCTGCGCTCACGGCATAGTTCATCTGCTCGGGGGTGCCGCTGACAATGACCTTCAATCCGGACTGGTTGACCGACATCTTCAGGACATTGCCGTCCTGATTGCTGATCGTGATCGGGTTTGTGGCGGCCATGCCAACGGACACAGTGCCATCGCCCAACTCGGTGAAGGTCACGTCACCCACTTCGCCGGTCAGTTTGGTCACCTCGTCCTCGAACCCGAAAGTAATACCCGAAACAGTCAGGGTATCGCCGGTCATCGTCTCGGTCCCGATTGTCAGGCTGCCCTGACCGTATAGCGCAAGGCTACTTTGCCAGTCAGCCCAGACATCTGCGGCGGTGACTTGGGCGCTGGCAGCTGTCGCGCTGATCAGGGCAATCGCGCTAGCGGCACTGCGCATCAATATGTGCTTGGTCATGGTATCGTCCTTTCGAAAGTGTTCAGTGCCTTGCGCTTGGCGGCAAGGTCGGGAATTCTAAACCTACCGTAGCGTCCGGATGCGGCGACAAAAAGGGGAATGGCATGATAAACTTTGATATGAGCAGGAAAACGGTCATGATCACCGGGGCAAGTCGCGGGATCGGCAAGGCGGCGGCCTTCGCATTTGCCCGTGCAGGCGCGAATGTGGCACTGCTGGCGCGCTCGGTCGACGAGATTGCGCAGATTGCAGGCGACATCGGGCCAAAGGCGCTGGCGATCCCCTGTGATGTCACCACACGGTCCGAGGTCGAGATGGCCGTCGCTGCGACCGCTAAAACCTTTGGCGGGCTGGATGTTCTGGTCAATAACGCCGGCGCATTGGAGCCGATCGGGCATTTGCAAGACACCGATCCCGACGCATGGGGGCATGTGATCGACATCAATATCAAAGGGGTGTTCTACGCCATGCACGCAGTCATGTCGGGCATGATTTCGCAAGGACACGGCACAATTTTGAATGTCTCGTCAGGTGCAGCGCATGGACCTGTCGAGGGCTGGTCGGCCTACTGTTCCTCCAAGGCGGGGGCCTATATGTTGACGCGCATGGCTGACCTGGAGGCGCGCGACAAAGGGCTGCGGGTGATGGGGCTGTCGCCCGGCACCGTGGCCACACAAATGCAGCGCGATATCAAAGCCTCGGGGATGAATGCGGTCAGCAAACTGGCGTGGACCGACCACATACCGCCCGAATGGCCCGCGCAAACACTGGTCTGGATGTGCTCGCCGGACGCGGACGCCTATCTGGGTATGGACGTGTCCTTGCGCGAACAGACCATCCGCGATGCAGTAGGTTTGGCATGATCAATCTCGACAAAGACGGCGATGTCTGGACCATCACGCTGAACAGACCTGACAAGGCCAATGCCCTGACCGGCGCGATGCTGGATCAGCTTTGCGACATCATTGAAAATGCGGCGGCGGCAAAGGTCTTGATCCTGACGGGATCGGGCAAGGTGTTTAGCGCAGGCGCAGACCTGGATGCGGCGCGCGCGGGGCTAGCCACCAGCCCGTTGTGGGAACGGCTCTCGGGGGCAATTGCGGCACATCAGGGACTTACAATCGCCGCGCTAAACGGCACTGTTGCGGGCGGGGCGATGGGCATGGTTTTGGCGTGTGATGTAAGAATCGCGGTCGATGGCGCCAAGTTTTTCTACCCCGTGATGAAGCTGGGCTTTCTGCCGCAACCCAGCGATCCGATGCGTTTGCGGGCGTTGATCGGGCCTTCGCGCGCCAAAATGATCTTGATGTGCGGCGTAAAAATCCAGACGGAACAAGCGCTTGCATGGGGGTTGATCGATCATATCATCGATGCTGCGCATTTGTATGATGTCGCAGCGCAGCTTGCTCAGGATGTCCGCGCGGCCACAGCATCCCATATCTCGGGCATCAAAGCGTTGATCTAGACGGGCACAACAGGCAAGAGGGTCCAAGCCGCAAAGGAGCCCGCAATGGAACCGCAAAACACGATCGTCGAGAAAGGGCTCGCGCTGCTGGATGCCGGCTACGGTCTTGCATTGGAATGGCTTTTGTCGCCGGCGGCATGGACGCAATTCGCACTGCTGGTCGGGGCCTATATTCTGGCGGTTCTGGTCAACCGGATCATATCGCCAAAACTGGCCACGCTTCTGACGCCAGAGACGCAAAGTGTGACGCTTATCTCCAAGCTGCGACGATACGTGTTGATCTTTTTGCCCTTGCTGCTGCCGCTATTCGCTTACGGTTTCACGGCGATGGGCGAACAGGTCACGCGGTCGCTTTTCGGATCAGGCGCCATTATCGCATTCGGCAAACGGGTGTTCCTGTTCCTTGCTCTGCGGGCGTTTGCGCGCGACATCCTGACCGACCCGTTCCTGCATGTGTTGGGAAAATTTGTCGTCATACCAATTGGGGCACTTTATGCGCTGGGCATTCTGGACCCCGTTATGGTCGGGCTGGCGGAAACCGGCGTCTCGATCGGGAATATCAATTTCAGCGTGCTGGCGCTTGTGCGTGGTGTCATCGCGGGCAGCCTATTGTTCTGGCTGGGGCATTGGTCAAATAGCCAATCGGTGGCCTATATAGAGCGGCAACGAATGCGGCCCGCGATCAGGCAATTGCTGACAAAAGTCGCCGAATTCGCGATCTTTGGGTTCGCTTTCCTGCTGCTGATGAACATCATGGGCGTCGACTTGGGCTCGCTTGCGATCTTGGGTGGGGCGATCGGCGTGGGTCTTGGCTTTGGCTTGCAAAAAATCGCATCCAACTTCATCTCTGGCGTGATCCTGTTGGTCGAAGGGCAGGCCACGGTCGGCGATTACGTTGAACTGGACGGCGGCGAGGCGGGCACGATCATCAAGATGACCGCTCGCGCGACATTTCTGGAAACATTCGACGGACGCTGGATCGTGGTGCCAAACGAGGATTTCATCACCACGCGGGTCGTCAATTATTCCGACAGCGGATCGGCCAACAGGCTAGAGGCGGCCTTTTCGGTCAGTTACGACACCGACATCAATAAAGTGCCCGCCATCATCGAGGCCGCCGTTGCCGCACATCCCGGCGTCCTTGATACGCCAGAGCCGCCCGATTGCGAATTGCGCGGATTTGGCGATAGCGGGATCGATTTTGTGGTCGAGTTCTGGGTCAACGGCATCGATGACGGCAAGCATAAATACACCTCGGATGTGCTATTCCTGGTTTGGAATGCGCTCAAGGACAATGGCATCGAAATCCCTTATCCGCACCGTGTTGTCGAAATCAAAGGTGGGCTGCCACAATGATCGACGCGCTTGTTATCGGGGCGGGGCCCGCGGGTTTGATGGCCGCCGAGACCCTGTCTGGAGCCGGATTTCAGGTCACAATCGCGGACGCGATGCCATCGGTGGGACGCAAGTTTTTGATGGCCGGAAAATCAGGTCTCAACTTGACAAAAAACGAAAATAACACCGCGTTTCTGGCCGCCTACGGCGATATTGCGCCCGCAATGAAGGCGGCGCTCTGCGACTTTGGCCCCGCAGAAATCATGCAGTGGGCCGAAGGATTGGATCAACCGCTTTTCACCGGATCAACAGGGCGGGTGTTTCCGAAGAAAATGAAAGCCTCACCATTGCTGCGCGCATGGACGCAGCGCTTGAATGGGGCGGGCGTTACCTTGCGGACGCGGTGGCGCTGGACCGGATGGGATGGCGATGCTCCGGTATTTGATACCCCCGAGGGGCGGATTTGCCTGCCCGCGCGTCGCGTCATTTTGGCGCTTGGTGGTGCGAGCTGGGCGCGACTTGGATCGAATGGCGCCTGGGCCGGTTATCTGCCCGATAGCGTGAACGCCTTTGCGCCCGCGAACATGGGGTTCATGGTGGCTTGGTCCGACCATATGGCTGCGCATTTCGGCAAGCCGTTGAAATCTGTTGCACTTCATGCAGGTCAAGAGATGTCGCGCGGCGAAGTTGTGATCTCTGCGCAGGGCATAGAGGGCGGTGGGATTTACATGGTTAGCCGTGCGATGCGCGAAGGAGCGGCGCTGAGGTTGGACTTGTTGCCTGACTGGTCGCTTGATCGGGTGCGTCAGGCTCTTGCACGGCCACGTGGCAAAAACAGTCTTTCGAACCATCTGCGCAAGGTGCTGAAACTGGACCCGGTTCAAATAGCGCTATTGTTCGAATTCGCGCGGCCTTTGCCGGATGATCTTGCGCCGCTGATCAAGGCGTTGCCGGTAAAACACGCAGGCCCGCTCCCGATTGATCAGGCGATTTCAACCGCGGGTGGCGTACGCTTTGATGCAATGGACGGGTTTATGTTGCGCGACCGAACGGGCGTCTTTTGCGCGGGCGAAATGTTGGACTGGGAGGCGCCGACAGGCGGTTATTTAATCAGCGGGTGTTTGGCAACAGGGCGGGCCGCAGGGTTACAAGCGGCGGCCGTTAACCCTTAGGCAATTTTGCGAAATCGCGGCGCGGCATAGCCATATTGCGCCAAATCCCACGCATATCGCTGTGCCATCAGTTGCGCGGCGTCCGGTGTGTAACGCTCCATCCAGCCCTCGCGGTCCAGTGTTTCGGTTTGCAGATCACCCAGACTAGGTGCAATGCCAAGTTTCGCCAAGATCGGCATCAGGTCATCTTCGATAGATTCCACGCGAATGGTGTGGTCGATGCGCCCGTCTTCCCAGGTTTTTGCCGACCACGCGCCATGCTGACGCCATCGCGGACTATTGCGGCTGCCCGCGCCAACCCCGTCTGGCCGCGTGGTGCGAAGCCAATGGCCAAATGCGGGTGGGCCAAGTCCGGCAAGATGGCGTAGCTGCCAAACCATATCCGTCTGGGCAATGCGGTCATACAGGCGCGCAAGGCGGGTAAACGGGTGTTCCGTAATCGCGATCCGCAGATAGCTGCGAAATGCCAGTCCCGATGCATCAAAGGCCCATTCTGCCTCTAGCGGGGTCATGTTTTTGAAAAATATCTGCCCCTGATGGCGGTCTGGTTCATCGGAAACGGCAACGTCCGACCACGGCACCATCGCCCGCATAATTTGCGCACCCGCCCCCAAAGGGTCCGAAAAAAGCACGAATCTACATTTGTGTGACACAATCATTTGAAAACCGTAGCGGGAAAATCGTTAAAGTTTCGTGCATTTTTCTTTGGAAAGTCCCTGCAAAGTGCTCTCATCGGCACAATTCAACCGGACAATCCCGTTTTTGGACATTCGGGATTCCATTCAGTAGGCTGCCAAGCTACACGTGAACGCAAGTTTTCAACGGGGGAATGTCTATGGCCTGCTCAATTTATCGCACGATTCTTGGCAATAGCGCGTGTAGCTTTGCATTGATGCTCTCATCGGCTGCTGCGGCGCAAGACGGGCCCAGCTATACGGTTTTCGGCACCCCCGGCCTGATCGAAATGCCAACCGCCGAAAGCGCTGAACCCAGTGATATTGCGGCAACTTTCGCCTATTCCCCGTCGAGCGGATACCGGGCGTCATTCACCTACCAGTTGACGCCAAAATTCTCGGGCAGCTTTCGCTATGCTGGCTTTGATATTTACAATTTTGACGTCAATGATCCTGTGTTGGAAACATTCGATCGCAGCTTTGATTTGCAATACCGGTTCAATGAAGAAGGCACATATATGCCTGCGGTCGCAGTTGGCTTGCGCGACTTTCTTGGAACGGGGCGGTTTGGGTCGGAGTATGTCGTGGCGTCTAAATCCTTTGGGCCGAACCTGATTGTGTCAGGCGGCCTTGGCTGGGGGCGCATGGGCACCAAGAACGGGTTTGGTAATCCGCTCAGCGGGATTTCAGATTATTTCGATACACGTCCTATCTATAATGATCGTGACCAAAGGGGCGAGGGCGGCAACGGGGGCACGATTTCTATCAAGCAGTTTTTCCGCGGCGACTCGGCTATTTTTGCGGGATTTGAATATCAACTGTCTCCAAATCTTGGGGTAAAAGCCGAATATTCATCGATAGCCTACCTCAAAGAGCCGTTGACTCCGGTTGTTGATGTCGAGTCACCGGTAAACTTCGGCGTCACTTACAAGCCGCGGCCAAACATGGAATTGAACGCAGGTTACCTTTACGGATCTGATTTCTATTTCGGCATTACCACGATGCTGAACCCCGAAAAGCGCCCCGTGCTTAGCGGTCTGGATCGCGCGCCCGCCCCGTTGAAGGTCCGTGCGCAAGACGCGCTTGCTGCCACAACGTGGGACCGCAACAACGAACCAGCCTTGCGAGCTGCTTTGGCGCAGCTTCTTGAGGTTGAGGGAATCGCTCTTGACGGACTGGAGGTCAGCGACCGTCAGGCGCGTGTCCGCTATAGCAACGAACGCTATCGCAGCGAGGCGCAGGCCATTGGGCGCGTGGCGCGGATGATGAGCCAGGTCATGCCGGCCTCGGTCGAGATATTCACTCTCGAGCCGATGCTGCGCGGGGTGCCTGTATCTGCGACAACTTTGCGGCGCAGCGATCTGGAGCGGCTTGAAAACACGGTTGGCGCTGCCGATGCGATCTTGGAAAGTGCAGGCTTTGCAGCTGCTGGACCCGATGCAGGCCTGCTTGATGGACCGGAACAAAATGACAAATGGCAGTGGGGGATTGGGCCATATTTCGCGCTTGTCTTGTTCGACGCGGACGAGCCTGTGAATATCGACACCGGGCTGCAATTTGACGGGCGCTATGTGCTTGACAAGAACCTTGTGATCTCGGGCAGCATCACGCAAAGCGTACTTGGCGAGCGGCCGGGCGGGACATTTTGGGATAATCCGAACGATTACGTCAATGTGCGCACCGACGGGGCCTATTTCGGGCGTGACGGCACGCCGAACCTGCAAAACCTGACGCTGGCCTATTATGGGCGGGTGACGCCCGATATCTATAGTCGTGTGACCTTGGGCTATCTCGAATGGATGTATGGCGGGGTCTCGGCCGAGGTGCTGTGGAAGCCGGTCGGTAGCCGTTTGGCGCTGGGCGCAGAGGTCAACTATACCGCAATGCGCAACCGCGATATGGGCTTTAAATTCGACGAATACGACTATCAGGTCGCAACAGGGAGCCTCTCGGCTTACTATGATTTTGGCAAGGGATACCAAGCCCAGATGGATGTCGGCCGCTACCTTGCGGGTGATTGGGGGGCGACCTTTGCGCTTGACCGCGAATTCCAGAACGGTTGGCGGGTGGGTGGCTATTTCACCCTGACCGACATGCCGTTTGACCAGTTTGGCGAAGGATCATTCGACAAAGGGATACGGGTAACCATTCCCTATGATTATTTCATCGGCTCGCCATCGCGCAAAGATGTCAGCACTACGCTGCAATCGCTGTCACGTGACGGCGGGGCGCGACTGATGGTTGACGGGCGGCTATACGAGACAGTGCGCGGCGGTCAGGTCGCCGATCTGACGGATACCTGGGGGCGGTTCTGGCGATGACTTTTGCTAAACTGCGTCTCGTGACGGTCTGCGCCGTGGGTGTTCTGGGGCTTTCGGCTTGCGGGTCGCTGAACGAACAATCGCCCGCCGCCGGGATATCCCAAATGGTAAAAGCGCGGCTGGCGGCAAGCACTGGCACGCCGGCAGCCGCAGCGCCCGTGCTGACGCGCGAGGCGGCAGATGCGAACCCCGGTGCGTTTATGCTGTTGTCGCGGGCCGGATCCGGGACACAGGCGTCACTGGTCACCGCCGGTGTGAACGGCACCAAGATCACATGGATGAGTGCGGATCAGGTCTCGGTGACGCTTGAAAACGGCATCATCGTCGCAACCCGTGGATTCGTGCAAGACATGATGGCGGCGGATATCAGTCAGGTCGTAAATGCGCTGATCACCAGCGGCGGAACTGCCCAGCGTCGGGTTGAATATCTCGATGGATTGGATCAAATTTCGACAGAACTGTTGCAGTGCCGCATCGCTTCTGGCGGTATCGAAAATGTCGAAGCACTTGGAAAGGCGGTCGAAACCGAGCGTTTTGACGAGGTTTGCAGATCTGACACCATACAATACACCAATATTTACTGGATAAATGACGAAGGCGCGATCACCAAGAGCCGTCAGTTGGTCTCTCCAGGCGTTGGATATGTGGACCTAATTCGCCCATAGGGGAAACAAGTTGCTTTCGGATTTCAAAAATCGACTTGTTTTATGGGGTCAAGGCCGGTAGAAAACTCGTGATCGACTATATTGTGCATTTTTATTGGAGTACCGACATGCGCCTTACAACTACACTCGCTGCCGCAGCTGTTATCGCAGTTTCTGGCGTTGCTGCAAACGCTGGCGGCCTTCAGCCAGCCGTCATGGAAGCACCTGCAGTCATGATTGACACACCAGCACCAACTGGTTCCATCAACAGCGGCTACGTTGTGCTTGGCCTTCTTGCCGCACTCGTTGCAGCCTCCGGCTCTTTCTAAGCAAACCGCTTAGTTACCCAGCATTCCGGAAAGGCTGGCCACGGTCAGCCTTTCCACTTTAATCAAAGGAAACGACCATGCGTCTTACAACAACTCTCGCTGCAGCAGCAGCAATCGCAGTATCCGGCGTCGCAGCAAATGCTGGCGGCTTGGCACCAGCAGTTCCAGAAATGACAGTTGCACCTGTTATGATGGACGCACCGGCACCAACTGGTTCCATCAACAGCGGCTACGTTGTTCTTGGCCTTCTTGCCGCACTTGTTGCAGCATCCGGCTCTTTCTAAGTTTACTTAGAACCAAAGATTTCGGAAAGGCGGGCTTTGGCCCGTCTTTTTGCGTTTGGGACATATGTTTTAGATTAACGACGCGCCATCATCGCAAGACGGATCAGCGTGCGTTCCATCAATGCATTTTGCGGCGCGCTATCAGCCGAGCGTAACTGCAAATCCACATCCGTGAGCGCCGTCAAGGCGCGCTCCAGCCGGTCACGCCCCCAATGGCTGGCCTGCCGCATGATTTTATCGCGCCGTGGCCCATAGACTGGCGGGCGCAACCGGCCAATCCCCGCACCCGTGCCGCCGGGATCGCTG
Source organism: uncultured Rhodobacterales bacterium (assembly GCA_963976475.1). GTDB lineage: Bacteria > Pseudomonadota > Alphaproteobacteria > Rhodobacterales > Rhodobacteraceae > Yoonia. Next base: position 81,281 of record CAXBKX010000012.1, on the reverse strand, counting down.
GCGACGATATGCAGCCGCTTGAAATGACGGGTGCCCCCGATACACAAGGCAACCGGCGTGACCCCCTGCGCATAAAGGTTCCGCAAAACCGGGCCCAATTCGTCGGGCTTTCCTTCGGTGACGACATCAAGCACATCATCCAAATCGACCTCTGCGGATTGTGGCGCACAGGCCAGCACATCAGCCATTGCCAGCGGTGTTGCGTCGCCCCGTTTATAAAGCCCGACTTTCTCGATAGTCTGGCGAAAATCTCCGGGCTCCAGCGTCTGCGCCAACCCCAAAAGCGCATCCAATATGTCACCGCTCGGGGTCGCAAGCTCGGCTGCCTTCAACGCCGAGGCAATGTCATCGCGACTTGGCGGATCGTCGTAAATGCCAATCGCCACCGCATTGCGGTGCACCTCGAATAATTTTCGCAGCGCCGATTTCGCCGTCAGTTGACCCGCAGTCACCACGATTTGCGCATCCCCGTTGTGCCAATCGGCAAGTGCGGCAGCCAGCGGTTTGGCCAGCGTTTCGGTCGCATCCTCGATAAAGGCAACGCGGTGTCCGGGGAAAAAACTTTGCGCCTTGATCGCATCATCCAAAAGTGCCGGATCTTTGCGCAGATCACTTGCAGCAAGCCGCGTCAAACGCATCTCTTCCTCGCCCGCAGGCCCAACCAGTGCTGCAATCGCCGATTGGCGGGCCGCAGCCACACGCATCGGATCGCTGCCAAAGATCAACAAGGCGGTATGGCCTGGATCGGGTTTGCGCAAATAGGTTTGCGCGGCAGCACCGGCCATTTTCATAAGGTAAACTCGGGTGCCGCGATAATCAGGCGGGCCACAATCAAGTCGGCCAAAGCTGCCGATAACCGCGCCTGTGCGTCGGTCTCGGCGGCCTGCGTGGCAACTGTTGATCCGGTCGCGGAATAGCTGGTGAATGTCTCGACGGTTCCGGCTTTCAATGGCGCACCCGCCGCATCGCTAAGCGTCCAATTGGCCGTGCCAACCAGATTAAACCGCGTGGTGTCGCCGTCGGTGGTGATGGTCGCAGGGGTCGGTACCTGTGTCATGGTCACGACCAGAAAATAGCGTGCCTCGCCTACAGGTCCAAAGCGTTCGGTAAACCGCGCGCGCAACCGATACCCCGCGACCGTTTCAGGCGCAGTGACCGCGATTGCGCCCCGCAGCGGCGTTGCGGTGCCTTGCGTGCCATAGACAGGCGCCAAACCGCAACCCGATAACGCAAGTGCGCCCAAAAGGATGCTGCGGCGGCTTAAGGCCAGCTTTGATGCATCAGATAACAATATTCACAATCCGCCCGGGCACAATGATCAGTTTTTTCGGCGTCGCACCATCCAGCACGCGCACCACAGCATCCATCGCCAGCACGCGCTTTTCAATCTCTTCCTTGGACATATCGGCAGGCACGGCGATTTCCGACCTACGCTTGCCATTTACCTGGATCGGCAATGTCAGGGTTTCCTCGACCAACATAGCTGGGTCGGCAACCGGCCAAGGCGCGGCGATCACAAGTCCTTCGCCACCCAGCATCGCCCAGATCTCCTCGGACAAATGCGGCGTCATCGGGGCCATCAGTTGCGCCAGCGCGCGCATCGCCTCGGCCTTGGCCACACGGCCCGCTTTGGATTTGGATAGCACTGCGGTAAAGCCATACAGCTTGGCAATTGCGGCGTTGAACCCAAAGGTCTCGATGCCGCTGGTCACATCAACGATGGCCTTATGCATGGCGCGCAGCAGGTCCGCGTCATCGTCACCCTTGGCAGTCTCCAGTGCGGCGATATCTTGGGCGATGCGGTAAACGCGGCTGATATGTTTGAACGTGGCTTCGGCCCCCGATGCCGTCCACTCCACATCACGTTCTGGCGGACTGTCGGACAACACAAACCAACGCGCCGTATCGGCCCCGTATTTGGCCAGAATATCATCAGGATCGACCACATTGTTCTTGGACTTCGACATCTTGGCAGATGGTATCACATTCACCGGTTCACCGGTTTCACGGACCACCAGCGCTCCGTCACGCTCTTCAACCTGCTCGGGGTAATGATAGATCGGACGGCCATTCTCGGTCTTGCGCACGGCGTTTTCATAGATCGCGTGGGTTACCATACCTTGGGTAAATAGCGCGTTGAACGGCTCGATTGCACTGTCAGGCAAATGCCCCGTCATGTTCATCGCACGGGCAAAAAAGCGGCTATACAGCAGGTGCAAAATCGCATGTTCAATCCCGCCGATATACTGGTCGACGTTCATCCAATAGGCGGCATCGGCCATATCGGTCGGCGTCGTGGCATGGGGCGCGGTAAAGCGGGCGTAATACCACGAGCTGTCCACAAATGTGTCCATCGTGTCGGTCTCGCGCAGTGCATCGGCCCCACAAGCAGGGCACTTGCAATTGCGCCACGTCGGGTGGCGGTCCAGCGGGTTGCCCGGCACATCAAACGTCACATCATAAGGCAACTCAATGGGCAGGTTCTCTTTCTTTTCCGGCACCGCGCCGCAGCCATCACAATGCACCACAGGAATAGGCGTGCCCCAGAACCGCTGACGTGACAGGCCCCAATCGCGCAGCCGGAACTTGGTCACACCGTGACCCACACCGTTCTCTTCACAAAACGTAATTGCGGCATCTACGGCGGTGTCACCTGTCTGTTCCGCCTCGCCGGCAAAGCCTTTGACATAAGCGACTTTCTCGGATCTCAGCGGCACATAAGCCTCGGTAAATGCCGCACTCGCATCTGCATCGGGCAAGAATGTCGGAATAATCGGCAAGCCATATTTGGTCGCAAACTCAAAATCGCGCTGATCATGCGCGGGGCAGCCGAAAATCGCCCCCGTGCCATAGTCCATCATCACAAAATTCGCGATATAGACCGGCAATTCCCACGCCGTATCAAACGGGTGGCGCACCGTCAGGCCGGTGTCATAACCCTTCTTTTCAGCAGTCTCCAAGGCGGCGGCAGTTGTGCCCCCCTTTCGACAGTCGGCGGTAAAGGCAGCGACCGCTCGATCATTGCGCTCCAGCTCTTTCGCAAGCGGATGATCGGGCGAAATACCTACAAAGGATGCGCCCATCAATGTATCAGGGCGGGTGGTATAAACCTCTACACGGTCATGACCCGCAGGACCATCAACCAAGCTAAACGAAAACTGCAAACCACGGCTCTTGCCGATCCAGTTCGCCTGCATCAACTTCACCTTGGCAGGCCAGTTATCCAGACTATCGATCGCGGTCAGCAATTCCTCGGAATAGTCCGATATCTTGAAAAACCATTGCACCAATTCGCGGCGCTCGACCTCGGCACCAGACCGCCAGCCCTTGCCATCGATCACCTGCTCGTTAGCCAGCACAGTCATGTCGATTGGGTCCCAATTCACCACCGCCTTCTTGCGGTAAATCAGGCCCTTTTCCAGAAAATCAATGAACAAGGCCTGCTGCTGGCCATAATACTCAGGATCACAGGTGGCAAACTCGCGGCTCCAGTCAATCGACAGACCCAGCGGTTTCATCTGCGCCTTCATGTCGGCGATATTTTGGTAGGTCCAATCTTTGGGGTGACCACCCGACGCCATCGCGGCATTCTCGGCTGGCATCCCAAACGCATCCCAGCCCATCGGATGCAACACACTATGCCCCGTCGCCATCTTATAGCGGGCGATCACGTCACCCATTGTGTAGTTGCGCACATGGCCCATGTGGATTCGGCCCGACGGATAAGGAAACATCTCCAACACATAATACTTGGGTTTATCGTCGGACCTGACAGCCTTGAACGTATCGGCGTCCGACCAGGCGGCCTGCCACTTGGCTTCGATCTCGGCGGGGGTATAGGTGGTCATCTGCGGAAACTTTCAATAGAAACGCCGGACGTTTCAGGCCCGGCGCTTGTCATATCAGGGCGGGTGCTGCGGGCCTATAGGGCACCGTCAGCAATGCGAATTTGGCGGGCGCGGCTCAGAATGGCATCCTCGATCGCGCGTTGGGTTTCGGCCGCAACCGGACCATTGCGCGATTGCAGCGCCACATTCAACGCGCGGGCATCCAGCGCAGGGTCGGTAATATAGACCGTGGCGCGGTAGGCGCGGGTGCCACCGGGCGGGGTGCCGTATCCCATGACAATCACACCAGTGAACGGGTCAACGCTCTCAATGGGCAGGAAATTCAGCACATCAATTGACGCGGCCCAAAGATAGCGGTTCACCGCCACACTTTCGGCACCGCGCACGCGGGCGGCTTGCCTTGTCGCGGTGACCTCTGATTTCGCGCCAAACGCAGAAAACGGGTTCAAACTTGCGCAACCTGACACGGCGGTCAAACCAACAACGGCCACGGCGATTTTTGTAATACGAGCAAAATTAGTCAAAGCGGGGTCCCCCAAGGGATTTCATTCCCGAAATATGTAGCGAACAGGTCGCAGGGTCACAAGGCATTTGACGTATTTGGTGCGCTGATGACGTTCAGACCCGACAAAAAGAAAGGGCGGCCCCGAAGGACCGCCCAAACTTATACCGATACATTCAATTTAGAATGTGAAGTTAACTTCTACAGTTGTGCCCGGCATGTATTCGCCAGAACCGATTTCGTCTTCTTGGTCGCCGTCCTTGTCTTCAGCAAACATTGCCAAGATTGTTGCGCCGCCGCCAAGATCGTAAGTGCCACCAACGTAGAAGTCAGCGTCGTCGCCTTCGTTCTCGTTAAGAGCACCAGCAAGAACAGTCAAACCGTTGCCAAGATCGTAAGCACCTTCAACGTTCCACTCTTCACGGTCTTGCTCGCTGCGAACTTTCAGCAGGCCAGTGACCGGACCCTGTGCGTAATCAAGCTGCAGACCATAGTTGTCGTCAGCATCGCCAGAGTTCTGTGTGTCTTCAGCAACATAGTAAACAGTCGCCGTAACTGGACCGAATGGGTATGCAACCTTGACACCAAAAGAATTCAGCTCATCGGCGGCACCAAGCTCGCTCCGCTGTGCGTATGCAACTGTGATGTCTGCACCAGCGAATGTTGCGCCAGCAGAGATACCGAATGCTTCTGCATCTTCGAAGTCGCCGTTACCAGCGTTGTAGCCTGGGTATGTTGCTTCTTCCTGATATGCAGCAGAGAAGCTGTACATGCCAAGATCGCCAGAAACACCAAACGACAGTTGGTCGTATGAGTCGGACGTATCGTCAGCAACATAACGACCAGCTTCGTTTGCGATCAACATGGATACCGACGCGGAAACGCCTGCAAACATCATGTCGCCGCGCAAAGCAACTTCGCCGTCAGCTTCGGAGAACGCGTCAGCTTCCATGTCGCCAGCAGATTTCCACTGTGTTTCAGCAGCAAATGCTACGTCACCAAAGTACAGGCTAGCACTTTCGCTTGTCAAAGACAGAACGTAGCTGCTGGAAGCAAGCACGTAGTCGTTGTTACCAAAAAGTGTATCGCCCTGAGCGCCTTCATCATCGATTTCGATGTTGAATGTTGCAGCAGCTTTCAGGCCGTTGTCGAGCATTTTGCTCATTGTGATCGCAACGTTTACGTCCCAATAGAAGCCGTCTTCGCCCCATGGGCCGGTATCGTCATTGAAGCCCAAAGCCGCATCGCCGGAGAAAGAGAAGCCATCCGTAGAGTGGCTTTCAGCAAAAGCGGCGCCCGCGAAGGCGACCAGAGCTGTGGATGTAAGAAGAATGTTTTTCATGGTTTATAACCCTCGTGTGTTTGTGCATTCCCAAGAATGCTAGATTGGACCAGCATTGAGGCTGTATTTGCGCCCAACGGACTGCACACTCAAGGGAATTGGGGCACAAAGTGGGCAGTCCATCAGAAATGATGCATCAAGGTCACACCCTGATTTTGGCCATTTCAGCGATGACATCCCCGCAAATACCACCTATTTCGACAATAACCTCAAAAAATTACGCGATTTCAGGAGCCTGACATGTCACTGGACACAATCCGCCACACCATCACCAAGGCCTGTCAAAAAGCAGGGCGCGCAGAACAGGACGTGACCCTTATCACGGTGTCCAAGGTGCAGCCCCTTGCGCGGGTCGCAGCGATTCTCGATCAGGGCCACCGCGTATTCGGCGAAAACAAAGTGCAGGAGGCGGCCGGCAAATGGCCCGCGTTTCGCGAAACCTACGGTGAAATCGATTTGCACCTGATTGGCCCGCTGCAAACCAACAAAGCCCGCCAAGCAATGGAACTGGCCCAAGCCATTCACACTCTTGATCGCCCCAAACTGGCCACAACCATTGCGCGCCTCGCACAGGAAACCGGCCAGTGCCCTGATTTGTTCATCCAAGTGAACACAGGCGAGGAAGATCAAAAAGCCGGCTGTCTGCCTGCCGACGCCGATACCTTTATAAAGGACGCGCTGGCGCTGGACCTGCCGGTGCGCGGTCTGATGTGCATCCCGCCGGTGCATGAAGAAGCCGCGCTGCACTTTGCCTTGTTGGCCAAAATCGCCGCGCGCAACGGGCTTGAGGGGCTGTCGATGGGCATGAGCAGTGATTTCGAGACAGCAATCGCCCTGGGGGCCACGCATGTGCGCGTTGGATCCGCAATTTTTGGCGAACGCAGCTATGAGCAGTGACTATACCCCTCCGCAAGAGCCGCTGGAATTTCTGCATGACGATCATCAGGTCGTTCTGGTCAATAAACCCAGCGGTCTATTGTCGGTGCCGGGCAAGGGGGACCATCTGTCGGACTGCCTGATGGCACGGGTCAAGATGGTGTATCCCACCGCGCTGCTGGTGCACCGCCTCGATCGCGACACCTCTGGCGTGATGATCTTTGCGCTGACCCCCCATGCGCAGCGCCATTTGGGCCTGCAATTCGAGAAACGCCAGACCAAGAAAACCTATATCGCGCGGGTCTGGGGCGAGATGACAGAAAAAACCGGCACCGTCGATGCGCCGATTATCGTCGATTGGGAAAACCGCCCGCGTCAGATGATCGACTTTGAAAACGGCCGCGCGGCGCAAACCGATTGGAAAGTGATTCGCGCGAAAGATGGCGAGACCCGCGTGCGGCTGATGCCAAAAACAGGCCGGTCGCACCAGTTGCGGGTGCATATGCTGTCGCTTGGCCACCCGATCCTGGGTGATCCGTTTTACGCACATGGTCCAGCGCAGGACTATCCGCGCCTGATGCTACACTCCGAGACCCTGCAATTTCGCCACCCCGATGGCGGGCAAGGCACACGGATCACGGCCAAGGCCCCGTTCTGAAGCAAGCCGCTCTAGGAAAGAAACGCGCCGATGGCCGCGATCTCGGATTGGGCAATCTCATGCCCGCCGGCGTGCCAATGCAGCGTCACGTCCGCGCCTTGGGCGATCAGATAGTCGGCCAAGCCTTGTGTTAAGGGTGCAGGACAGATCGGGTCACGCTGCCCCGCCGTGATCAGCACCCGCTTGCCGCGCAATGCAGGCTGCGGGGCGGGTGCCCAAGGGATCAGCGGATGCAGCAGCACCAGATCGGTGAAGATATCCGCGTCAGCAAGCGCAACCGCCGCTGCAATATTTGCGCCATTGGAATAGCCAAGCGCAATCACACGCTGCGCACCCGCAGCCTGGTTGCGCACAAAAGCAGCCATCGCGGCACGGCGTTGCGCCAGATCCTCCATGTCATAGACGCCCTCGCCAGTGCGCCGGAAATAGCGCAACGCGCCACCTTCCGACACATCCCCGCGCGGCGATGTCACATGGGCATCGGGGAACAGCTCCTCGGCAAAGCCGTGGAATTGCGATTCCGTGCCGCCGGTCCCGTGAAAGGTAAAGACATGGGTGTGGACATCAGGCCCGCGTGTCCGCTTTGCCGTATAACTCACGAGAGTGGCTCCAAATGTCGCTCCAGTCGCGCCCGTAAATGCTCGTGCTGGCTGGGCAACTTCAACGCCTCGCCCAAATGCGCGCTATCCTCGTCGCGGTCAAAGCCGGGCTCGTTGGTGGCAACCTCGAACAGCACACCGCCGGGCGTGCGAAAATAGATCGCATAGAAATAGTCGCGATCGATCACCGGCGTCACTTGATACCCCGTCTCAAGCAGGGCCTCGCGCACCTCCAATTGCCGCGCGCGATTCTCGACAGCAAAAGCGATGTGGTGCACCGATCCCGCCGATGATGTTGCTTGCGGCACGCCTGACAGTGTTTCCAGATCAATCACATTGGCCGCATTGCCATCAGGCACGATAAATCGGGTGACATTGTCTTGGGTGTCAAACTTTTCATAGCCCATGAATTGCAACAGCTCTGCGGTGGCCCCATCATCGATCAAGCGCATATCCGCGCCCTGAAACCCGCGAATACCCATATCGGCGCTGACGCCGTTCTCCGTCCAGGGCGCGCGCTCGTCATCGCCCTCGACCAAGGCAAAGCGTTCCCCATCGGGGCCGTTGAACAAAATACGTGTTTCACCAAAGCGGGTATCTTGCGTGATCTCGGCCACCTCAAAAGTCGCCAAGCGGTCCGCCCACGCCTTTGCCGTGCCTTTGGGAATGGCAAAAGAGGTCACGCCAACCTCGCCAACACCGCGCTTGCCACGCGCTGCATTGGGAAACGGGAAATAGGTCATTACCGATCCGGGCGTTCCGACTTCATCCCCATAATAGAGGTGATAGACATCCGGCGCGTCGAAATTGACGGTCTTTTTCACGCGGCGCAGGCCAAGAACCTGTGTGAAAAAGGCGTTATTGCCTTGCGCACTGCTTGCCAGCGATGTGACGTGATGCAGGCCTTTGATCTGGTTTAGCATAATGAGGCTCCTTTTGCGGTTACCTCATATATATCATTTTCAAGGACGCACTAAACGGGCAAGGGCGCACGGAATTGGTGCGCCCTTGCACATGATATCAGTCGATCGACCAAGCAGAGATCGCTTTGGACTCCAGATACTCTTCGATCCCCCAAACGCCGCCCTCTCGTGCGCGCCCAGACAACTTTACACCGCCAAAGGGCGATCCGGCACCGCGCGATTCTCCGTTCATCTCGATCATGCCCGCCTTCAGGGCGCGGGCCATCCGGTTGCGCTTGGCGCCATCGGTGGACTGCACATAGTCGGTCAGCCCATAAGGTGTATCGTTTGCGATACGGACCGCATCAGCCTCGTCCTCGAACGGGATCATCACCAGCACAGGGCCAAAAATCTCTTCTTGGGCCACGCGCATATCGTTGGTTACATCGGCAAAAATCGTAGGCCGCACATAAAAACCGCGGTTCACGCCCTCGGGCAGGCCCGTGCCACCGGCAACCAGCTTGGCGCCTTCATCAATGCCGACCTGGATCATGCCCTGGATTTTCTCCCATTGGGACTTGTTCACAACCGGCCCCATATGCTTGCCCGCCTCGGTGGTCGGCCCAACCTTGATGCTGTTGGCTGTCTCAACCGCTTGTGCCACCGCCGCGTCATAGCGCGAGCGTTCAACCAACATCCGCGTTGGCGCGTTGCACGACTGGCCAGAATTGTTCATGCAATGGCGCACGCCGCGCACCACGGCCTTGTCGTCAGCATCTGCAAACACCACATTCGCACCCTTGCCGCCAAGTTCCAGACCAACACGCTTCAGCGTCTCGGCGGCGGCCTTGGAAATCAAACGCCCTGCACGGGTCGAGCCGGTAAAGCTGATCATCGCCACATCTTCATGCGTCGACAGCTGCGTGCCCACACCTGCGCCATCGCCATTGATCACGTTCACAACGCCCGCAGGAATACCCGCTTCATGCAAAATCTCGGCAAAAACAATACCCGATAGCGGGGCTTCTTCGGACGGCTTCAATACCATCGTGCAACCTGCGATCATCGCCGGAAATACCTTCAATCCAATCTGGCTAATCGGCCAGTTCCACGGGGTGATCATGCCAACCACACCAATCGGTTCCATCAAAATGCGGTCGGTCGGGGCGTGGTCACCCAACGGGCGGTCCCAATGAATTTGCTTGGATGCAGCCACCGCATCTTCCAGGGCCCAAGGCATCGAAGGAGCCTGAGAGCCATGTGCCAAATCATGCGGGGCGCCCATTTCCATGCGAATAGCTTCGCCCATGTCATGCGCGCGGGTCTCATATACGGTCATCACGTTTTGGACGTGCGCCACACGCTCGGCCACGGACAATGCGGCCCATGCAGGAAACGCTGCCTTGGCCGCAGCCACAGCCGCATCCGTATCCGCCTGATCCCCAAGCGAGATCACTGCAACTTGCTCTTCCGTCGCGGGATCAATCACAGGATAATCACGGGCTACAGCAGGGGGCGTCCAAGCGCCGTTAATATAGAAATCGCGGTGGGTAATCATAAGGGTGCTCCGGGGCCATGTGTTTCGCGTATCGTGGCATTGCAGCATGTCGCGCGCAAGCGGACTAGCAAGGCCATTCCACAGCACCTATATCTCAATAAGCGAATTACAACATAAGGAGCAGCGCCATGAGCTTGCGTATAAACGACACAATCCCGAACCTGACCGTGGAAACTGATCAGGGCACGCTGAAACTGCACGATTGGGTCGGCGACAACTGGGCAATTCTGTTCTCGCACCCAAAAGATTTCACACCGGTCTGCACAACGGAATTTAGTGCCGTGGCGCAATTGGCTGACGAATGGGCCGCGCGCGACACCAAGGTGATGGGCATTTCCATCGATAGCGCCGCACAGCACACCAAATGGAAAACCGACATCGAGAAAGTCGCAGGCACCAAAGCGGGCTTCCCGATCATCGCCGATGAAGGGCTGGAAGTCGCCAAAGCCTTCGACATGTTGCCCGCAGAGGCCTATATGCCCGACGGGCGCACCCCAAACGACAGCGCCACAGTGCGCGCGGTTTTCATCGTGGGGCCAGATAAAAAACTGAAGCTTTCCATGACCTACCCGATGAACGTGGGCCGTAACTTTGCCGAAGTGCTGCGCGCCCTCGACGGTTTGCAAACCGCTGCAAAACACACCGTCGCGACACCCGCAAACTGGGCCGTCGGCGACGATGTGGTGATCCCGACGTCATTCAATGCAGAAGCGGCGAAAGAAAAGTTCGGCGATTTTAAAACCGTCCTGCCATACCTGCGGATGACAAAGCTTTAATAGGAGCTTTCCAAAAACAAAGGCCCCTGCAATCGCGGGGGCCTTTTGCGTTTTGCATGTCGGCTCGGCGGGGCTAAGTTAGCTTTCGCTGCCCTCACACCAAAGACCGCTTTGGAAGTAATTCCACGCTCAAAGCTCACAGTACGGTCTTCGTTGAGGTCGCAGTTAGTAAAGTCGAAGAATTGACCGTGTATCTGGCGCATAATGTGGCAAATGCATAAACAGTGACTTTAAATTGGTCCGCAGAAAAGCCCCATGCGTATAGGTTTATAGGTGTTCTTAAGCCTCAACAACGGCCCAATGAAACTTTCACAAACGGACGTTTTTTATGATAAAACGAGCTGCGGTTCTTGCGATCATCGGCGTTCTTTTCTTATCAAGCCCTTCATATGCAGAGCTCAAGCTGCAGTTTTTTGAAGGTGCGCCAAAGGATCGGTTTGTGGTCACAAATATAGGGTCTTGCGATATCGAAGCAGCGCAAGTCGAGATAGATTTCGCGGCGTCCAAAGCAGGATTGATTTTCGACGTCACCGGCTCAGGCGCGGGTGTCGAGGTTTTTCAGCCCTTTGAAGTCACCCAAGGCGCGCTGCTGTTGGCCGATCAGCCCTCAATCTCGGATGGGGATCGGCGGGTCACTTTGAACATGACCGGCCTTGCGACCGCACAATCCATTGCCTTCACCATTGATGTCGATGACACGGCTGGCACCCGAGAAATTACAGTCGCTGACAGTGAGATGAGCGGAACAACGGTGTCTCTACGTGTCGCAGATAAAACCTATTCAGCGGTCATTGAGACCGGCGCGCAAGTCACGCTTGAGACTCCCGATTGTGCCTTGTGAGGTCGCGTAGATCATGAAGCTGAGGCTTGTTCTTGGAGATCAACTTAGCACCTCGCTGGCGTCGCTGTCAGACGTCGGTGCAGATGATCTGATCTTGATGTGTGAGGTCAAGGAAGAGGCGACCTATGTTAAGCACCACAAAAAGAAGATCGTGTTTGTGTTCAGTGCAATGCGCCACTTTGCGCAGATGCTGCGGGATCAATGTCTGAACGTTCACTATGTGACCTATGACGACCCGCGCAATGCGGCATCGTTGCGGGGACAGGTTGAGGCGCTGATCCAAGATCATGACATCTCGGAGATCGTCCTGACCAAGCCGGGCGAGTTCCGACTGCTGGCTGATTTCGAGACATGGTCCGACCATCTCAAGGTCCCTGTTGAGTTACGGGAAGATGACAGGTTTCTCGCGACGCAGGCCGAGTTCGCCGCATGGGCCGAGGGCCGAAAGCAACTACGGATGGAGTATTTCTACCGCGAGATGCGACGCAAGTACCGGGTGATGATGGACGGGCCGGACCCCATTGGCGGGCAGTGGAATTTCGACGCGGACAACCGGAAGCCGCCGTCCAAAACTTTGAGCGTGCCTGAGCCGTTCAAAGCCCTTGATGATGCCGTAGTTGAGACGGTCAGCGGCCTTGTGGCGCGCGAGTTTCCGGATCATTTCGGCGACATTCATCCGTTCCATTTCGCCGTGACCCGCGAGGGTGCGTTGCAAGCGCTGGAGATGTTTATAACCGAACGCCTTGCGTTATTTGGCGACTATCAAGACGCGATGGTTCAAGGCGAGCCATGGATGTATCATAGCCATATCGGACTCTACTTGAACTGCGGATTGCTGACCCCTTTGGAGTGCATCACCCGAACCGAGGCCGCTTATCATGCGGGCCTCGCCCCTTTGAATGCCGTCGAAGGGTTTATCCGGCAAATCTTGGGGTGGCGCGAATATGTCCGCGGGATCTACTGGTTGAAAATGCCTGACTACAAGTCGGAGAACGCTCTGGGCGCGTCCCGGCCCTTGCCTGATTTCTTCTGGACTGGTGAGACACAGATGAACTGTGTGCGTCAATGCGTGCTCGAGACCAAACAAAACGCCTATGCCCACCACATCCAGCGCTTGATGGTCCTTGGTAATTTTGCGTTGATCGCGGGCCTTGCCCCTTACGAGGTGAACGAGTGGTACATGTTAGTCTATGCCGACGCCTATGAATGGGTCGAGCTGCCCAATGTCAGCGGCATGGTCCTGTTCGCCGATGGCGGCGTTTTGGCGTCGAAACCCTATGCTGCCAGCGGGGCTTATATCAAAAAGATGTCCAACTATTGCGACAGTTGCAGCTATAAAGTGTCCGTTAAAAATGGCCCCAAGGCTTGCCCGTTCAATTACCTCTACTGGGATTTCATTGATCGCAACGCGGAGACTTTGCACGGCAATCCACGGATGGGCTTTATGTATAAAACGCTTGCCCGGATGAGTGACGAAAAACGCGAAGCCATCGCGGATGATGCACAGCGGTTCTTCAGGGAGATCAGCTCGAAATGAAGACATTCACCGAGGCTCAAATCAGTGACATCGTTCAAATGGCGCTCAGCGATCACGTGAGCTTTGCGAGTATCCGCATGGAATACGGGATTGGCGAGAAAGACGTCCAAGCCCTAATGCGTCGCGAGTTAAAAACCGGCAGTTACAGGACTGGGCGCAAGCGCGTGCGTGCGTTCTCGGATCGTCGTGAGAGCTATAAGTAGCGCGGTCTAAACCGCAAAACCCAACTCGCGAAGAATATGCGGTATTTTCTTTTTGAGCCCGAAGAACCCCTTGGTCGCATAGGGCCACGCCAGCGTACCCAAGTTTACTGCCCATGCTGATCCAGCTAGCCAGTGGACAGCAGCTCGCAAAGGCCCTGCATTCTTTGCCTATTCGGACAACTATCTCATCGACACGGACCACGGGATCATCATGGATGTGGATGCCTCGCGGTCGATCAGGCAGGCCGAGGTGGGTGCCATGCGCAAGATGATTGACCGCACCGAAGAGCGCTTTGGCATCAAGCCAGATTGGATCGCTGCCGATACCGCATACGGGTCATCTGACAACCTCGTTTGGTTGACACTGAAGCGGCAAATCCTTCCCTTCATTCCTGTCTTTGACAACTCAAAACGCAAGGACGGCACATGGTCTCGTGCTGACTTCACATGGGACGAAGATAACGACCGCTACATCTGTCCCGAGGGGAAAGACCTCCGCCACACGCGACGGAATTATTCCGATCCCGCAAGGCATGCAGCCAAAGCTGGACGTCGCCAATATCGAAGTCTGAAACTGGACTGCCAAGCTTGCCCGTCAAAGGCAAAGTGTTGCCCAAACACTGCGACCCGCAGCATCAGCCGCGAGAAATACGAAATCGTCCGAGACTTCGCACGAGAATGCACCGCCTCGGAGTTCAATCCGAAGGCGCAGGCGCGGCGCAAGAAAATTGAGATGCTCTTCGCACATCTCAAACGAATTCTTGGTTTGGGCAGGCTCCGATTGCGAGGGCCATGTGGTGTCCAAGATGAATTTACTCTCGCCGCAACCGCCCAAAACCTCCGCAAACTAGCAAAACTCAAGCCAATGGTGCCTGCCACTGGCTAAGAACAGGACCAGGGACTGGTCGAAGAGCAAAATCAGCGCAGTAGCTAAATACGCAACGCCAAAAACAACGACTTTTTCAACGAAATCGGCTCAAAGTCGACATTCACCCCCATACAAAAAAGCCCCGGCGTTTCCACCGGGGCTTTTCAATTTTCAGACTGCCGAAACTTACTCTTCGGCTTCTTCTTTTTTCGCTTCTTCGCCAGTTTCCTGATCAACAACTTTCATCGACAGGCGCACTTTGCCGCGGTCGTCAAAGCCCAACAGCTTGACCCAAACGTCTTGTCCTTCTTTGAGAACATCGGACGGGTGGTTCAGGCGGCGGTTTTCGATCTGGGATACGTGCACCAGACCGTCGCGCTTGCCAAAGAAGTTCACGAATGCGCCGAAATCAACCAGCTTGACCACTGTGCCTTTGTAGACTTTGCCTTCTTCTGGCTCTGCTACGATGGAATAGATCATGTCGTAGGCCTTCTTGATGGCCTCGGCGTCGTTGGAGGCCAGCTTGATCACGCCGTCATCGTTGATGTCGACTTTTGCGCCGGACAGTTCAACGATTTCACGGATCACTTTGCCGCCGGACCCGATAACTTCACGGATCTTGTCGGTCGGGATCTGCATGGTCTCGATCTTGGGTGCGTGAACGCCCAGATCTTTTGCACCAGTCAAGGCTTTGCCCATCTCTTCAAGGATGTGCAAACGACCGGCCTTGGCCTGTGCCAATGCTTTTTCCATGATCTCAGGCGTGATGCCCGCGATCTTGATGTCCATCTGCAAGGATGTGATCCCGTCCTTGGTGCCTGCGACTTTAAAGTCCATGTCGCCAAGGTGATCTTCGTCGCCCAAGATGTCGGACAGAATGGCGTATTGGCCATCGTCTTCCATCACCAGACCCATTGCCACACCGGCAACCGCGGATTTCAATGGCACACCTGCGTCCATCATGGACAAGGAGCCACCACAGACCGACGCCATCGAAGACGAGCCGTTGGATTCGGTGATCTCGGACACAACGCGGATTGTGTATGGGAAATCGGTTGCAGGTGGCAGAACCGCCTGAAGCGCGCGCCAAGCCAGCTTCCCGTGACCAATCTCACGACGACCCGGGCCAGACACACGGCCAACTTCACCAACCGAATAGGGGGGGAAGTTATAGTGCAGCATGAAGTTCGACTTATACATGCCGGTCAGCGCGTCGATCATCTGCTCGTCGTCGCCGGTGCCAAGTGTTGTGACAACAAGACCTTGGGTCTCGCCGCGTGTAAACAAAGCAGACCCGTGGGTCCGTGGCAGGATGCCTGTCTCGGACACGATGGGGCGAATGGTGTCAAGTGCACGACCGTCGATACGCTTGCCGTTTTTTACAACGTCGCCGCGAAGAACCTGTGATTCCAATTTCTTGAGCGCCGGGCCCAGGTTGGTGTCTGCTTGCTGCTCTTCAGTCAAAGACGCAACAATCTCGTCCTTGGCTTTGGACACCGCACCCGTGCGCTCTTGCTTGTCGGTAATCGCATAAGCGGCGCGCATCTTGTCTTCGCCGGCGGCCTTCACGGCTGCGGACAGCGCGGAGTAATCCTCTGGCTGGAAGTCAAACGGCTCTTTTGCGCAATCTTCGGCCAGATCAATGATCAGGTCGATGACTGGCTGGATGCTGTCGTGGGCGAATTTCACCGCGCCAAGCATTTCAGCCTCGGACAGCTCATATGCTTCGGATTCAACCATCATCACGGCGTCTTTTGTGCCGGCAACAACAAGGTCGAGACGCTGCTCAGGCTGAAGGCGCAGGTTGTGCATGTCGTCGATTTCAGGGTTCAGGATGTATTCACCATCCACAAAACCAACACGGCAGGCCGCGATCGGGCCACGGAACGGCGCGCCGGAAATTGTCAGGGCCGCAGAGGCCGCGATCATCGCAACCATGTCTGGATCGTTGACGAGGTCATGCGACAGAACCGTGCACATCACCAAGACTTCGTTCTTGAAGCCGGGCACAAAGAGCGGGCGGATCGGACGGTCGATCAGGCGGGATGTCAGCGTCTCTTTTTCAGTTGGACGTGCTTCGCGCTTGAAAAAGCCACCTGGCACTTTGCCGGCAGCATAATATTTTTCCTGGTAGTGCACTGTCAGGGGAAAGAAGTCCTGACCAGGCTTTTGCTTGCGCGCGAACGTCACGTTGGCCATGACGGAGGTTTCGCCCAGCGTGGCAATCACGGAACCGTCTGCTTGACGGGCGACTTTGCCTGTTTCCAGTGTCAGCGTTTCTTCGCCCCACTGGATTGATTTCTTAACTTCGTTGAACATCTATGTTTTCCTTTGGGCCCTTGGCCCTATTTTTGCGTAGGGGGCGTATTCCCCCTCATTCCGGTATCTTGTCTGGCGCTGGAATGCGGGCACCTGTCGTCTCAAGATGGCTGGGCCATACATCAGATCGGGGCGTTTGGGAAGTGGGGCCGCACAACGGGTCATCGTGCGGATTTGGGCAAGACCTGTCAACAGCGGCGTTAAAAATCTTTTGTCGGGGCACGCGGCGACGATACATCGGGTCACCAAGTCGGTTGTCTCATACCGCGTCGCCGACCGACTATTTGGCTTTTGAGCGGTAGACCTCAGTGGTGGAACGGTCCAACAACACATCCATTGCCGCGCTTGCGGTCAAACCATCGCCAGACTTTATTGCGTCGAACACGGCGGCATGCGCTTCATACCCTTTAGTTCAAATTCTGCGACTAGAGTAAAAGTGTTTAGACTGTCATAGAAGTTCCTTTCTGCTTGTGCTGGCGGGATGTATCCGATGGGTCCAAAACGGCGTTCGTGATTGAACCAGTGACCCCAATCGAGCGTTGCAAATTCGACGTCTTTTTTGCCTTGCCACGGGCCCTCGTGCGCGATGACCTCGTTCGAACACACCAAGATGCGCCCTCAAGCAAAGCCCGCTTCCATTGATGGATCATCGTAGGATGCACGCCGAACCGACTGGCCAACGCGCTGACCGTCTCCTCGCCCTTCAGTGCTTCCAGCGCGACCTTCGCCTTGAACTCTGGGTGATGTTGCTTCCGCTTCGACATCTTGATCTCCTTCGTGTTGAAGATCAGCAAACTACAAATCGCAGCTTACGTCAGTGTCCTAATTTCGGGGGGTAGCTCACTGGCTCTTTTCCAGCGGTGAGAAAGGCATAGCTACCATCACGTAGACAAGACCAATCCTAGAACAAAAGTGTCCCACTATTCCCGAAAAGCCCCAAAAGCGGGACACTTTTAGGGGTTAAGCATCTAATTTTATTGGACAAAATGAAGCATTTGGTGCCCAGAAGAGGACTCGAACCTCCACACCCTTGCGAGTACTAGCACCTGAAGCTAGCGCGTCTACCATTCCGCCATCTGGGCAACAGATTACGTGTTGCGTCACTTACGGCGCGCATCATTCTGTGTCAACGCCTATCGCGAGGTTTTTGCGGGCTTTTGGGCGGTGCGCGAAGATTGCGGGTGCATTGGCGATAAAGTTGCGGGATGTTGTGCCTTGTCTGATGGGGATCGGGAGGGTAAACCAAGCGCAACAAACAAGTGAGGCCACATATGTCTAAGCTCGTCACAATTTTTGGCGGTTCCGGTTTTGTCGGACGTTATACTGCCCGCCGTATGGCAAAAGAGGGCTGGCGCGTGCGCGTGGCGGTGCGCAACGTCAATGAGGCGATGTTTGTGCGCCCCTATGGTGCTGTCGGGCAGGTCGAGCCGGTGTTTTGCAACATTCGCGATGATGCCTCTGTGGCGGCGGTTTTGCAGGGGGCTAATGCGGTGGTGAACTGCGTGGGTGTTTTGGCCGAGCGGGGCAAGAATACATTTGCCGCAGTGCAGGTCGAGGGTGCGACGCGTATTGCGCGCCTGAGTGCTGCTGCGGGCGTGGGTCGGATGGTGCATATTTCTGCGATCACCGGCGGGGCGCAAAGCGACTATGCCAAGACCAAAGCCCGCGGCGAGAGTGGTGTTTTGCAGCACATGCCTGACGCGGTTATTTTGCGGCCATCGGTGATTTTTGGCGCGGAAGACCAGTTCTTTAACCGCTTTGCGGGCATGAGCCGGTTTGGTCCGATTTTGCCTGTTGTTGGTGCCGAGACGAAGTTTCAGCCGGTATATGTTGATGATGTTGCTGCTGCGGCTGTGATGGCGGCCACGGGTCAGGCGCCGGCAGGTGTGTATGAGCTGGGTGGTCCTGATGTGCGGACGTTCCGCGCGTTGATGCAAGAGATGTTGGCAATCGTGCGCCGGCGCCGCCTGATCGTGAACATCCCGTTTGGTGTGGCGAAAGTGATGGCCTTTGGTTTCAAGGTCGCACAGATCAGCTCGATGGGCATTATTCAGGCCCAGATTACCAAGGATCAGGTCGCGGGCTTGAAGGTCGACAATGTTGTCGCCGATGGCGCACGTGGCTTTGCCGAGATGGGGTTGCGCCCGACGGCGATGGCGGCGGTTTTGCCCGATTATCTGTATCGTTTCCGCCCCTCGGGTCAATATGACGCGATCAAGGAATCCGCCAAGAACCTGCGGGACGTTTAAAATATGGACACGACGATTATTGCGATCCTTCTGGGCATTCTGGAAGGGCTGACGGAGTTCATTCCGGTGTCTTCGACCGGGCATTTGCTGCTGGCGGGGTATTTTGTCGGCTTCGATTCTGCGGGCAATACGTTTGAAGTTGTGATCCAGATCGGGGCTGTTCTGGCCTTGGTGGTTTTGTATTTTTCGCGGCTTTGGGGCGTGGTGGCAACGGCGGGGACCGATCCTGCGTCGCGCCAGTTTATCGCGTCGATTGTGATTGCCGCGATCCCTGCGGTTTTGATGGGCGTGTTGATGCGAGATATCATCAAGACGGTGCTGTTCGAGACGCCGATGTTGATTGCGGTGATGTTGGTGGTTGGCGGTGTGATTTTGGTTTTGGTCGACCGGATGGCGTTGAAAGAGACCTATACCGATCCGATGCGGTTGCCGTTGTGGACTGCGCTGGGCATCGGGCTGTTTCAGGTATTGTCGCTAATTCCGGGCACGTCGCGGTCGGGGTCGACGATTGTTGGCGCGCTTTTGTTGGGTGTCAGCAAACGAGCGGCGGCGGAGTTTTCGTTTTTTCTGTCGATCCCGATGATGTTTGGCGTGTTCGGTTACGATTTGATCAAAAGTCGCGATGTGTTGGATTTTACCGCGATGTGGGAAATTGCGCTGGGGTTGATTGCGGCGTTTATCACGGCACTTATCGTTGTGCGCTGGGTGCTGAATTACGTCAGCAGCCATGGGTATGCCCTGTTTGGCTGGTGGCGAATCATTGTGGGGATGGCAGCGATTGTGGCGCTTTCCTTGGGGTATTAGTCAATTAGGTAACTTATACTGACTTATATTTTGATATTTACAAAGGAATAGGTCAGCGATGCGGTGGATAATCGCAAAATAGGTCAGTGTTGCTGACTTTTCATTTCCTGTGGGCCGCTCTAAAAGGGGGTCAAAGAGATAATGAAGAGGACGGGTCGATGGCTGGTCAGAAGATGTTGAAGTTCGTGACCGTAGAGCGGGATATGCCGGAAAAGCGTGTGCCGAATTTACGCAACAAAGATTTTGACGAGATTTACGCGCAATACGCAACCGACAAGGCCGCCGAGCAAGCCAGCCGGTGTAGCCAGTGTGGCGTGCCTTATTGCCAGTCGCATTGTCCGCTGCAAAACAACATTCCAGACTGGTTGCGCCTGACCGCCGAGGGGCGTTTGCAGGAAGCCTATGAGATGTCGCAGGCGACCAACACGTTTCCGGAAATATGTGGCCGGATCTGCCCGCAGGACCGCCTGTGCGAAGGCAACTGTGTGATCGAGCAATCGGGGCACGGCACGGTGACGATCGGATCGGTCGAGAAATATCTGACCGATAAGGCGTTTGACGAGGGCTGGGTCAAACCGATCCGTCCGCGCGCCGAACGCACCGAGAGTGTGGGCATTATTGGTGCGGGTCCGGGTGGATTGGCTGCCGCCGATATGTTGCGCCGGCAGGGCGTGCAGGTCACGGTTTACGACCGTTATGATCGCGGCGGCGGGTTGATGACTTACGGCATCCCCGGGTTCAAGTTGGAGAAAGACATTGTCATGCAGCGCATGGATCAACTGACCGATGGCGGCGTTGAGTTTGTGCTGAATTGCAATGTGGGCGAGGATCTGTCGTTTGATGCCATTCGCGGCAAGCATGATGCGGTTTTGATCGCGACGGGCGTCTATAAGTCGCGCGATTTGCCTGACGCAGAGGCGGAAGGGATCGTGCGGGCGATTGATTATTTGACCGCCAGCAACCGCAAATCCTTTGGCGATATTGTCGAGGAATTCGAGAGCGGCGAGTTGAATGCGGCGGGCAAGCGCGTTGTTGTGATTGGTGGTGGCGACACGGCGATGGACTGTGTGCGCACGGCTGTTCGGCAAGGTGCGCAGAGCGTGAAGTGCCTGTATCGTCGTGACCGCGCCAACATGCCCGGATCGCAGCGAGAAGTGCAAAATGCCGAGGAAGAAGGTGTGGAGTTTGTCTGGCTTGCTGCCCCTGCCGGGTTCGAGGGCGATGCGGTGACGGGTGTGAATGTGCAAACAATGCGTTTGGGTGCGCCGGACGCGACGGGCCGCCAAATGCCGCAGGTGATCGAGGGGGCTGACTATGTCGAGCCGGCCGATCTGGCGATTATGGCGCTGGGTTTCGAGCCGGAGGATTTGCCCAAACTTTGGGGTGTCGAGGGGTTGGAAGTGACCCGCTGGGGCACGGTGAAAGCCGAGTTTACCAGTGGTCAAACCAGCCTGGAGGGTGTGTTTGCCGCAGGTGATATTGTGCGCGGCGCGTCGCTGGTGGTTTGGGCGATCAAGGACGGGCGCGATGCGGCCGAGGCGATTTTGGGCTATCTGAACCAAGCGGATGTGATTGCGGCGCAGTGATGTGATCTGAGTATGCCGTTTTAGACGCCATGAAACCTTAATGGGTCAGTGCCGCTGACATCGGGGAGAGTGATGATGACGAGGATTTTGACCGCTATTGTGATGCTTGCCTTTCCGATGGTGGCGTCTGCGCAGACTTTTGCGATCCCGCAAGGGTGTGAACCGGTTTTGACGGTGCAACAGCGAGGGTGCTTGATGGTCAATGTCTGGCAATGTGCCGCTGATCCCGAGGGCGACCAGTGGATTGGTCTGTTTGGCCAGGAAGGTCCGCGGTCCATTCAACGTGTTGATGCCGAGTTTCAGTGGGTCGAGGCCTACAAGCGGACCGGCACAGAGCGCTTGGTGGTGCCCGCGCCCGATCCTGCGTCGCTGACCGAGTTGCTGGCCAATGGATTGGACACATTCGAGTTTGTGATTGCCAAGCCTGGCGGGGACGAGCGCAATGTCGGGTTTGACGCATTGACCGGGTTAGAGGTGGTCATCGATGGCGAGCCGCTTTTGCAGACCGAGTTCGAGGGCAGGACGTTGTCGATGGATGGCACGTTGTTGGGCGAGGGCACGGGGCGCCAATACGTCAGCGTCAAGCACCGTCTGTTTTTCTATGGCGAAAGCTGGGATGCGGACACGCCTGACGAGGTGACGGATTTATCGCCTGTCGCGTTTATCTATCCCGGCGAGGCAGGGTTTTTTGCCAGCAAGCCGACGTTTGACTGCGGTGTGGTTGAATCGCGGTTTGCCGGATGAGGGTGGGAGCGATCTTAGGGGCGATGATTTTACCTGCAACCGGGTTGGTGGCGCAGGAATTTGGTCTGCCGGCAGGCTGCACCGCCTATCTGACGGTGCAAAACCAAAGTTGCGCTGTGGAGCATCATTTTACCTGTGAGGGTGATGCCGATGGCACGCAGCGCCGCGTATCATTATCCGAGGATGGCATGACCTATATGGGGCAAATTGATGCCGAGACCCAGTGGCTGCAAAGCTATCAACCGTTGAGTGGGTATACCGAGGTTTTAGAGTCTAATCCGCAAGATAGGGCCTCTTTTCCCGGACTCATTGCGACGGGTGTGGATACCTATGATTTCCAGACCCGGTCTGCGGAGATTGGCACGACCCGTTATGTAGGCCGCGATACGTTGACGGGGCAGCGTGTCGAGATTGACGGTGTGATGCTGGAAGAGACGACCTATAATTTGACCGCGTATACCGCCGATGGAGTGCTGTTGTGGCAGTCCGAGGGGCGTGAATATATCAGCCGTGACTGGCGCATGTTTTTATCGGGCAAGGGTCGCGTGACAACCCCAAGCGACAGTTTCGTGCGCGACAGCACGCCGGTGGAATTTATCTTTCCCGGCGAGGCAGGCTTTCTTTCGACCAAACCAAAATACGGCTGTGGCGTGATGATGTCCGCGGCCCCCGCATTGCAGGAGTTTTTCAATGACTACATATGATCAAGCTTGGGTTGCCGCCGAGGAGGCGAAGCGCAAATGGATGGCCGAGAATGGCCTATACACCGAAGCGGACGAGCATAGCTCGTGTGGTGTTGGTCTTGTGGTGTCGATTGACGGTGTGGCCAGCCGCGGTGTTGTAGAAAACGGCATCAATGCCCTGAAAGCGATTTGGCATCGTGGAGCGGTGGATGCCGATGGCAAGACCGGTGATGGTGCCGGTATTCATGTGCAGATCCCTGTGCCGTTTTTCTATGACCAGATCCGGCGCACGGGCCATGAGCCCGATGACAAGTTGATTGCCGTGGGGCAGGTGTTTTTGCCGCGCACCGATTTTGGCGCGCAGGAGCGCTGTCGCACGATAGTCGAAGCCGAAGTATTGCGCATGGGGCATTACATTTATGGCTGGCGTCATGTGCCTGTGAACAATGCGGTGTTGGGCGATAAGGCGAATGCGACCCGCCCCGAGATCGAGCAGATTTTGATCCGCAATGCCAAGGGGATCGATGAAGAGAAGTTCGAGCGCGAGCTGTATATTATTCGCCGTCGTATCGAGAAGGCGGCGAGCCACATTGCCGGGTTCTATTTCTGTTCGCTGTCGTGTCGTTCAATCATTTACAAGGGTATGATGTTGGCCGAGCAAGTGGCCGAGTTTTACCCTGATTTGATGGACGAGCGGTTCGAGAGCGCGTTTGCGATTTATCACCAGCGTTATTCGACGAATACGTTTCCGCAGTGGCATCTGGCCCAGCCGTTCCGCATGTTGGCGCATAATGGCGAGATCAATACGCTGAAGGGCAATATGAATTGGATGCGGTCGCACGAGATCCGGATGGCATCAAGTGCGTTTGGCGACAAGGCCGAGGATATCAAGCCGATCATTCCTGCCGGATCATCGGATTCGTCCGCGTTAGACTCTGTTTTTGAGGTCTTGGTGCGTGCGGGTCGCAATGCGCCGATGGCCAAAACCATGCTGGTCCCAGAGGCGTGGTCACAGCAAGCCGTTGAGATGAAGCAGTCGTGGCAAGACATGTATGGCTATTGCAATGCGGTGATGGAGCCTTGGGATGGCCCTGCGGCATTGGCGATGACTGATGGCCGCTGGGTCTGTGGTGGGTTGGACCGCAACGGATTGCGTCCGCTGCGGTATGTTGTGACCGGTGACGGGTTGTTGATTGCCGGATCCGAGGTCGGGATGGTGCCGATTGACGAGGCCACGGTTGTTGAAAAGGGTGCGCTGGGTCCAGGGCAGATGATTGCGGTGGATATGGCCGAGGGTCGTTTATACCGCGATGAAGAATTGAAGGATAAACTGGCCGCCGCCCAGCCGTTTCACGAGTGGGTCGAGAAGGTTGTCGATCTGAACGACATGATGCGCGATGTGCCCGAGAAGGCTGTGTTCAAAGGTGCAGAATTGCGCCAGCGTCAGATTGCGGCGGGCTATTCTGTCGAGGAGTTGGAGCAGGTTCTGGCCCCGATGGCCGAAGACGGCAAGGAGATGATTGCCTCGATGGGGGATGACACGCCCAGTGCGGTTTTGTCCAAGCAATACCGGCCCTTGTCGCATTTTTTCCGGCAGAATTTCAGTCAGGTGACCAACCCGCCGATTGACAGTTTGCGAGAGAGCCGCGTGATGTCGTTGAAGACCCGCTTTGGCAATTTGAAGAACGTGCTGGATGAGGATGGATCGCAGACCGAGATTTTGCAGCTTGATAGCCCGTTTGTGGCCAATGCCGAATTTGAAGAGATGATGACCCATTTCGGGGATAGCGTTGTGGTGATTGATTGCACCTTTGCTAAAGGTGCGGATGCGTTGCGGCAGGGCTTGGAGCGTATTCGTGCCGAGGCTGCGGATGCGGTGTCGTCGGGTGCGGGGCATCTTGTGTTGACCGACAGGCATCAGTCGGAGGCCCGTGTTGGGATGCCGATGATTTTGGCGACCTCTGCGGTGCATAGCGGGCTGACGGCCAAGGGGTTGCGCACGTTCTGTTCGATCAATGTGCGCGCTGCCGAGTGTGTAGATCCGCATTATTTTGCCGTGTTGATCGGCTGTGGTGCCACAACGGTGAACGCCTATTTGGCGCAGGACAGTATTGCGAGCCGCGTTGAACGCGGGTTGATCGAGGGCACGCTGTTGGAGGCTGTGCACCGCTACCGCGCCGCGGTGAACGCCGGATTGTTGAAGATCATGTCAAAGATGGGCATTTCGGTGTTGTCGTCGTATCGCGGTGGTCTGAACTTTGAGGCGGTGGGTCTGTCGCGCGCGATGGTGGCCGAGTATTTTCCCGGGATGCAGAGCCGGATTTCGGGGATCGGCACCAATGGTATCCAGACCAAGACCGAGGAAGTGCACGCCCGCGGCTGGGCCGGTGAGACCGATATTTTGCCGGTTGGCGGGTTTTACAAGTCGCGCCGCACAGGTGAAAAGCACGCGTGGGAAGCCCAAACAATGCATATGTTGCAGGCTGCCTGTGCCAATGCATCCTACGGCATGTGGAAACAGTATTCAAAGTCGATGCAGGCCAATCCGCCGATTCATTTGCGTGATTTATTGGCGATTAAGCCCATGGGTGCGCCTATTCCAATTGAAGAAGTAGAGTCTATTACAGCTATTCGGAAACGTTTTGTCACTCCCGGCATGTCGCTAGGGGCCCTGAGCCCCGAGGCGCATAAGACGCTGAATGTCGCGATGAACCGCATTGGCGCGAAGTCCGACAGTGGAGAGGGTGGCGAAGATCCCGCACATTTTCACCCCGAGCCCAATGGTGATAATCCGTCTGCCAAGATCAAGCAGGTGGCGTCGGGTCGTTTTGGTGTGACGGCCGAGTATTTGAATGCCTGTGAGGAATTAGAGATCAAAGTAGCCCAAGGCGCCAAGCCCGGAGAAGGTGGCCAGTTGCCCGGTATGAAGGTCACGGATTTGATTGCGCGTTTGCGCCATTCGACCAAGGGTGTGACCTTGATTTCGCCGCCGCCGCATCACGATATTTATTCGATCGAGGATTTGGCCCAGCTGATTTATGATCTCAAGCAGATCAACCCGCGTTGTAAGGTGACGGTGAAGCTGGTGGCGTCATCTGGCGTTGGCACGATTGCCGCGGGTGTCGCCAAGGCCAAGGCTGATGTGATCCTGATTTCGGGGCATAATGGTGGCACGGGTGCAAGTCCGGGCACGTCGATCAAATATGCCGGTTTGCCGTGGGAAATGGGGCTGACCGAGGCGCATCAGGTATTGGCGATGAACAATCTGCGAGAGCGGATTACCCTGCGCACCGATGGTGGGCTGCGCACCGGGCGCGATATTGTGATGGCCGCGATGTTGGGGGCCGAAGAGTATGGTATTGGCACGGCGGCCTTGATCGCGATGGGCTGTATCATGGTCCGCCAGTGTCAGAGCAATACCTGCCCTGTGGGTGTTTGCACGCAAGACGAGGCGTTGCGCGCCAAGTTTACCGGCAGTGCCGATAAGGTTGTAAACCTGATCACGTTTTATGCCAGCGAGGTCCGCGAGATTTTGGCGTCGATTGGTGCAAGGTCGTTGGACGATGTGATCGGGCGCGCGGATTTGTTGACGCAGGTCAGCCGTGGGTCGGCGCATCTGGATGATCTAGATTTGAACCCGCTTTTGATCGCGGTCGATGGCGCGAACAAGATTACATATGACCGCAACAAGCCGCGAAATCCTGTGGATGATACGCTGGATGCGCAGATTGTGCAGGATGCCGCGAGGTTCCTGAATGACGGCGAAAAAATGCAGTTGGATTATGCGGTGCAGAACACGTTGCGCACCATTGGCACCCGCACATCGAGCCATATCGTGCAGAAATTCGGGATGCGCAATAATTTGCAGCCCGATCATTTGACGGTGAAGTTGCGCGGCTCTGCGGGGCAGTCGTTGGGGGCGTTTGCCGCGCCGGGGTTGAAGTTGGAAGTGTCGGGCGATGCCAATGATTATGTGGGCAAGGGGTTGTCGGGGGGCACGATTGTTGTGCGCCCGCCGATGAATTCGCCGCTTGTGGCATCCGAGAATACGATTATTGGCAATACGGTTTTATATGGTGCCACGGCGGGATATCTGTTTGCGGCGGGTCGTGCGGGCGAGCGTTTTGCGGTGCGGAACTCTGGTGCCAGTGTTGTCATTGAGGGCTGTGGCACCAATGGCTGCGAGTATACCACCGGTGGTGTCGCGGTGATTTTGGGGTCGATCGGCGCCAATTTCGGAGCAGGCATGACGGGTGGCATGGCCTATATTTATGATCCTAAAGGCGAGGCTGCGGATCTGATCAATATGGAAACATTGGTCACTTGTCCTGTAACAGTATCGCATTGGGAGGATCAGCTGTTTGATCTGGTTACCCGACACAAGGCCGAGACAGGCAGTCGGAAGGCCACGGATATTTTGCAGCATTGGGAGGCCGAAAAGGCGCATTTTGTGCAGGTTTGCCCAAAGGAGATGTTGGTGCATTTGCCGCATCCGTTAAGCATTGAGGACGTGGCAATTCCTGCCGAATAACACGCCGCGCACTTGACCGGTTGCCTGCCCCCGTGGCTTATGGGGGCATGGCAAAACCCGCGCGATCCACAAAGAAACTCGCAGAGCCGACGCCCGAGGTGCGTCGGAGGCGGCCGTTCAGATTTATGTTGAAATGGGTCGCGCGTGGAGTTGCGGCTGTGGTGTTGAGTGCTGTGGGTTTGACCGTTTTGGTGGCGTTCATTAACCCGCCGACGACCCCCTATATGCTGTCGGAATCGCGCCGGTTGGGTGGCGTTGAAAGGGAGTGGGTGTCGATGGAGGAGATTGCGCCGGTAATGGCCCGGTCTGCGGTGGCGGCCGAGGACGCCAATTTCTGTCTGCATTGGGGCCTTGATGTAAAGGCAATTCAGGCGGCTGTTGACGCGGGCAGTGGGCGCGGTGCATCGACGATATCGCAGCAGGTCGTCAAGAATGTGTTTTTGTGGCAAGGGCGCAGTTGGTTGCGCA
Organism: uncultured Rhodobacterales bacterium; assembly: GCA_963976475.1. Lineage (GTDB taxonomy): Bacteria > Pseudomonadota > Alphaproteobacteria > Rhodobacterales > Rhodobacteraceae > Yoonia. The sequence goes on along the minus strand of CAXBKX010000012.1, from coordinate 53,387 downwards.
AATCGTCGGAGGCGTTTTGGACGCCACTGTCCGAGATGATCTGGAGCAAGCGGCGGATTTTGGAGCTGTATCTGAATGTTGCCGAGTTTGATGAGGGTGTGTTTGGTGTGCAAGCGGCAGCGCGGCGATATTTTGGTGTGGATGCGGCGGATTTGACTGCGGTGCAGGCGGCGAGGCTGGCGGCAGTCTTGCCGGACCCGAAGCGGCGTAATGCGGCCAACCCGACAGATTTTGTGCGCAGGCGGTCGGCGTCCATTGTGGACGGTGCGGCCACAATTGCCGCAGATGGTCGCGCTGATTGTTTTGCCGGTTGATCCCCATTGAAACGCAGGCGCGCTTGCGGCATTGAAGGGGGACACAATCCAGAGGATGCGAAGTTTTCGATGAACCGTTTGTATCATTTCCCGCTTTCCCCGTTTTCACGCAAGGTGCGCCTGTCGCTTGCCGAGAAGAGGATCGAAGTTGAGCTGGTCGAGGAGCGTTATTGGGAGCAGGATCCTGATTTTCTGCGCCGTAACCCTGCGGGCAAGGTGCCGGTATTGAAGATGGGAAATCGCACATTTGCCGATAGCACCGCGATCTGTGAGTATCTGGAAGAGGCGTTTCCGACCCCTGCATTATTGCCCAAGTCGGCCGAGGATCGCCATGAGGTGCGCCGCTTGGTGGCGTGGTTTGATGACAAGTTTCATGCAGAGGTTACGTCGAAGTTGGTTGGGGAGCGGGTGTTTCGCAAGATCATGGGCACGGGGTATCCTGACAGTGCGAATGTGAAAGCGGGCTCGCGGGCGGTGAAGTATCACTTGGACTATATGGCGATGTTGCTGGATCAGCGCCGCTGGCTGGCGGGCAACGATTTGACCTTGGCGGATTTTGCCGCAGCGGCGCAATTGTCCTGTTTAGACTATATTTCGGACGTGGATTGGAACCGGTCTGAGGTGGTGAAAGACTGGTATGCCAAGATCAAGTCGCGCCCTGCGTTCCGGTCGTTGTTGGCCGATCAGGTGTCTGGGTTTTTGCCGCCGCAACACTATGCAGATTTAGACTTTTAAGATCAGATGACCGACCTTCAACACCGCTTGGTCGAGTATGCCCAGGAGGCGGGTTTTGCCAAGGTCGGGTTTTGCAGGCCTGATGCCACGCCGGACTTACCTGACAGATTGGCCGCATTTGTCGACGCCGGGATGCACGGGCAAATGGGGTGGATGGCAGAACGGATGGCGTGGCGCGGCAGTGCCGCGGCGTTGTGGCCGGAGGCGAAAACGGTGATTATGCTGGCCGAGCCCTATACGCCCGCGCATGATCCGATGGCGGTTTTTGAGACCCCGGATGCGGGTGCGATTTCGGTCTATGCCCAGAATAGAGACTATCATGACATCGTGAAGAAGCGCCTGAAGGCGGTTGGGCGGTGGTTGATTGCCCAAATGCCGGATGCGCAGATCAAGGTGTTTGTGGATACGGCGCCGGTGATGGAAAAGCCGCTTGCGCAGGCGGCGGGTTTGGGATGGCAGGGCAAGCATACCAACCTGTTGAGCCGCGATTTGGGGTCCTGGTTTTTTCTGGGAGCGATTTTTACGACGGTGGAATTCGAGACTAACAAGGCGGAGGAGAGCCATTGCGGGTCTTGCACGGCCTGTTTGGACGTCTGCCCGACGGATGCGTTTCCGGCACCTTACCGCCTTGATGCGCGGCGCTGCATTTCGTATTTGACGATTGAGCATAAGGGCGCGGTTGATTTGGAATTGCGGGCCAAAATGGGCGGTCATATTTATGGATGTGATGATTGCTTGGCGGCGTGCCCGTGGAACAAGTTTGCGGTGGAGGCGCGCGAGTTGCGCTATGCCGCGAGGCCCGATTTGGTGGCACCGCCGTTGGCGGAACTGGCTGGATTGGATGATGCGGCGTTTCGGGAGAGGTTTTCGGGGTCGCCGGTTAAGCGGATCGGGCGGGACCGGTTTGTGCGGAATGTGGCTTATGCGATTGGGAATTCGGGGGATCAGGCGTTGTTAGGGTCTGTTTTACCGCTTCGGGATGATGCGGATGAGGCGGTGGCGGATGCCGCGCGCTGGGCGGTAGAGAGGTTGGCGTAATGCACCGCGCGCAGCAGTGTAAGGCGATGGGGCATGTTGGGGGGAAGTAGGGCGTTTGCACGCCCTACTCAAGTTTAGGCAGCCCAGCGACAATCATTAAGGCTTAGGAGATTGTTCCCTTGCGTGCCGTCATTGACGGTTTTCAAGTATTCGTTGCCGAAGCGACTTGTTGAAACAATCACGGTAACTTTTTGATAGTTCTGGAAAACATAGAACTTCCATTTGCCGCTTTTGACACCGTCGATTGCCTCCTTCTGGGAGATACGCCAGCGAGTGCCATCAGCGTTTTTCCCGCCTACCCATTGGATGGATGTGAAGGGATCATCACGGTCGTCTTTTTCAATACACGTAATTTGGTGTTCCATCTGGAACCTCCTTGGGATCGTTACAATTATGTGTCCCAAGTCCAGTTGTTAGGGCTGAATCGGGTGCACACATCCTAAATCCGTCGTCGGCGACGCAGAGTCAAGTGGTTGCCCAATTTGGAGCCACTAAATGTTGATATTTGATGGAATTCTTGCATATTGGGGACAGGTTGCCCTGTCCCCGGAATAAATCGTTTCCGATTCAGCCCTAACATCACCCTTGAATCAGCCTACGAGTCGCATGTCAACAAAGTAAATGTGGATAACTTTTCTACGCCCGCACCAGCTTTTCGTAGCTGGCTGAAATATCCAGCGCCATTGCGCCGACCTCAAAATTGTAGTCGCCGATTTGGCCGACGGGGGTGACTTCGGCGGCGGTGCCTGTGAGCCAGCATTGCTCGAAGCCTTCGAGTTCCTCGGGCATGATGTGCCGCTCGATCACCTTGATGCCTTTGGTCCGCAGCATGTCGATGACGGTTTGGCGGGTGATGCCGTTGAGGAAGGCGTCGGGGGTTGGGGTGTGCACTTCGCCGTTTTTCACAAAGAACATATTGGCGCCGGTAGCCTCTGCCACGTAGCCACGGTAGTCGAACATGAGCGCGTCAGAGCAGCCTTTGGCCTCTGCTGCGTGTTTGGACATTGTGGCGATCATGTAGAGGCCTGCGGCTTTGGCTTGGGAGGGGGCGCATTCGGGTGACGGGCGTTTCCATTTGGCGATGTCGAGTTTTGCGCCTTTGATTTTTGCGTCGCCGTAGTAGTTGCCCCATTCCCAGACCGCGATGGCAAGGTGCACGGGGTTGCGTTTGGCGGCGACGCCCATGTCCGCGCCCGAGCCGCGCCATGCGACGGGGCGCAGGTAGGCGTCTGTGAGGCCGTTTGCGCGGAGGGTTTCCATTTTGGCGGCTTCGATTTCGTCGACCGAGAACGGGATTTCAAAGTCGATGAGGTTTGCGGAGGTGTGCAAGCGTTCGGTGTGTTGGCGGGATTTGAAGATTTTGCCGGAGTAACAGCGTTCGCCCTCGAAAACGGACGATGCGTAGTGCATGGCGTGGGTCAGGATGTGCACATTGGCGTCGCGCCATGGGATCAATTTGCCGTCCATCCAGATTTTGCCGTCCCGATCGTCGTATGCACCTGCCATGATGTTCCCCGTTTGAATTTGCATTAGTTGCGTGAATAGGTCCGAAGTGGACATAAAGTTACGATATTTCCCGAAATCGCTAACTCTTGAATGTTGGAATGTCAATAAAGCTGACGTATTGTTGCCCCAGACTTGAGTAAGGGATGCGACCGATGGCCCAAAGCGGACAACCAAGCACGGGGCAGAGCCTGCTGTTTCTGACCGACGAGCAGGTCCGTGTGGGGATCGAGGCGATGTTTTTTGCCTATCGCGGGTTTACGTCGGATCCTGACCGGATTTTGACGGGCAAAGCCTATGGCCGTGCGCATCACCGTGCGGTGCATTTCATTCATCGCAGTCCGGGCACGACCGTCAACAATCTGCTGGCGATACTGGGTGTTACAAAACAGTCGCTCAATCGTGTGTTGCGCACCTTGATTGCAGACGGTTTGGTGGCGAGCACGGTTGGCCGTGTTGATAAGCGAGAGCGTCATCTGCACCTGACAGATGCGGGGGCGGCGTTGGAGCGAGAGTTATCCGATGCCCAAAGGGACCGGATGCGGTCGGCGTATCGTGCTGCGGGGCCAGAAGCGGTGGCGGGGTTTCGCGAGGTGTTGGAAGCGATGATGGACGAGGATATGCGTCTGCAATATGTCGCGATGAGGGATAGACCGAATGATGGCTGATGATGCACACCTGTTGATTGTGGATGATGACGAGCGGATCAGGGGCTTGTTGCAGAAGTTTTTGATGAGGTCGGGGTTTTTGGTGTCGACAGCGCGTGATGCGGCCCACGCGAGGCGGATTTTGTCGGGGTTGGAGTTTGACCTGATTGTTCTGGATGTGATGATGCCGGGTGAAGACGGGCTGACGTTGTGTCGCGATTTGCGCCAGAAACTGACCACGCCGATTATGTTGCTGACTGCCAAGGGCGAGACCGGAGAGCGCATTGCGGGGCTGGAGGCGGGGGCGGATGATTATCTGTCCAAGCCGTTCGAGCCCAAAGAGCTATTATTGAGGATCAACGCGATTTTGCGCCGTGTGCCTGCGGCCGAGCCTGCGGTGGTGGCCCCCAAGGTGCTGCATCTGGGTGACGTCCGTTATGATATCGAGCGCGGCGAGATGTGGCATGGCGAGACCCAGGTTCGGCTGACGGCGACCGAAGGCCAGTTGATGAAGATATTCTCGGGGCAGCCTGCAACGCCGATCAGTCGTGCGACATTGGTGGAGGAGTTGAGCCGGTCTGGCAGTCAGACACAGGAGCGCGCAGTGGATGTGCAGATCACGCGGCTGCGTCGCAAGATAGAGGCTGATCCCAAGCAGCCGCGCTATTTGCAGACGGTGCGCGGCGAGGGCTATATGCTGGCCCCTGATCAGGGTGCGGCATGACGACCGCATTGATCACCCATGATGCCTGTTATGACCATGTGACGCCGAACGGGCACCCCGAGCAGGTGGCGCGGTTGGATGCGGTTTTGGGCGCACTGCGGGATATGGATTTGCTGCGTGTCAAGGCACCGCTTGGGGCGGAAGATGATATTTTGCTGGCGCATCCCAAGGCGCATGTGACTGCGATCCGAGAGGCGGCGCCCAACAGCGGCTGGCGCAGTCTGGATGCGGATACGCATATGTCGGTTGGCACGCTGGAAGCCGCGTTTCGCTGTGTGGGCGGGGTGACGCGGGCGGTGGATATGGTGATGGGGGGCGAGGCGGAAAATGCCTTTGTTGCGATGCGCCCGCCCGGGCATCACGCCGAGAGAGAGACGCCGATGGGGTTTTGTTTCTTTGGCAATGTCGCGATCGCGGCGAAACATGCGATTGCGCATCATGGGTTGAGCCGCGTGGCAATTGTGGATTTTGATGTGCATCACGGCAATGGCACGCAGGATCTGGTCGAGGATGATGCGCGGATTTTGTTTTGCTCGACCCATCAAAGCCCGCTGTATCCCGGCACGGGGATGGCCCATGAGGTGGGTGTGGACAATGTGGTGAACTGTCCGCTGCCCGAGGGCGCGGGGTCAAAGGCGTTTCGCGATGTGATGGCGCGCGTGGTGTTGCCGCGAGTTGATGCGTTTTCTCCTCAAATTCTGATCATCTCGGCGGGATTTGATGCACATCAGGCTGATCCATTGGCGGGGATGAATTTGACCGAAGATGACTTTGCATGGGTGACGGAAAAACTGTGTGATCTTGCGGATCGTCATTGCAAAGGGCGCGTGGTATCCAGCCTAGAGGGTGGCTATGATCTGGTGGCTTTGGGTGCCAGCGCGGCCGCCCATGTGACAGTTTTGAGGGAGAGATCCGAATGAGTGACGACGTGAAGGCCATGAGTTTTGAAGCGGCGATTGCCGAGTTGGAAAAGGTCGTGGGCCAGTTGGAGCGCGGCGACGTGGCGTTGGACGAGAGCATTGCGCTATATGAGCGCGGGGCAGCATTGCGCAAGCGCTGTCAGGACAAGCTGAAGGAAGCCGAGGAAAAGGTTGCCAAGCTGACGCTGGATGGTGATGGCAATGCGGTCGGGACGGCGCCGCTGGATGCCTGATTTTGCGGCACGATTAGCGGTGGCATCCGGTGTCGCGGTAAAGCAAATCGAGAGTGCTTTGACGGGTGTTGAGGGGCTTGTTGCGGATGCGATGCGGTATGGCGTGCGCGGCGGCAAAGGCTTGCGCGCCTTTCTGGTGCTGGAGAGTGCCCGCTTGCATGGTGTGAAGGGTGCGGCCCCTGCGGCAGCTGCGGTTGAGGCGCTGCACGCCTATTCGCTGATCCACGACGATCTGCCGTGTATGGATGATGATGATTTGCGGCGCGGTCAGCCGACGGTGCACAAAAAGTGGGATGAAGCCACAGCGGTTTTGGCGGGTGATGCGTTGCAAGCGCTGGCCTTTGAGATGTTGGCAGACGTGCCGAACCCCGCATTGATGATGCAAAGCCTTGCGCTGGCTTCTGGTGTGCGCGGCATGGTAGGTGGGCAGGCGGCGGATATTGCGGCGCAAACGGCAGATGCGCCGCTGACCCTGGACCAGATCACGCGGTTGCAGGCGGGAAAAACCGGTGCGTTGATTACCTGGTCCGCTTGTGCGGGGCCGCGGATGGCGGGTGGTGATATTGCGCCGCTGAGTGCCTACGGTGACGCGCTGGGCCTTGCGTTTCAGATTGCCGATGATGTGCTGGATGTGGAGGGTGATGCTTTGGTCGTGGGCAAGGCAGTCGGCAAGGATGCCGGTGCTGGCAAGGCCACGTTTGTGTCGCTTTTGGGGCTGCAAGGTGCCAAGGATCGTGCCGCACAGTTGGTAGCGCAGGCATCTGACGCGCTGGCGTGTTATGGTAGTGAGGCGGAGACGTTGAAAGAGGCGGCGCGGTTTGTTATTGCCCGTCGAAAGTAAGAGGTTGATATGACCATTCCAGTGACCCCGATTTTGGACCGCGTTCAGTCCCCTGCGGATATGAAGACGCTGACCGATCGCGAGCTGCGCAAACTGGCCGATGAGGTGCGCGCCGAGACGATTTCGGCAGTGTCTGTGACCGGTGGGCATCTGGGTGCGGGTTTGGGTGTGGTCGAGTTGACCGTTGCCCTGCACGCGGTTTTTGATGCGCCCAAAGACAAGATTATCTGGGATGTGTCGCACCAGTGTTATCCGCACAAGATATTGACCGGACGCCGCGACCGTATTCGCACGTTGCGCATGAAGGACGGGTTGTCGGGTTTTACCAAGCGGTCCGAGAGCCTCTATGATCCGTTCGGTGCGGCGCATTCGAGCACATCGATTTCGGCGGCGCTTGGCTTTGCTGTGGCGCGTGATCTGGGCGGCGAAGGTGGCGATGCGATTGCCGTAATCGGGGATGGAGCGATGTCGGCCGGCATGGCCTATGAGGCGATGAATAACGCGGGCCATTTGGGAAAGCGCTTGATCGTGGTTTTGAACGACAACGAGATGTCGATTGCGCCTCCGGTTGGTGCGATGTCGTCGTATTTGACCCGGTTATATGCGGGCGAGCCGTTTCAGGAATTCAAGGCGGTGGCCAAGGGGGCGGTGTCATTGTTGCCCGAACCGTTCCGCGAAGGCGCCCGCCGCGCCAAGGATATGGTCAAGCATATGGCCGTGGGCGGCACGTTGTTCGAGGAGCTGGGTTTCTCTTATGTCGGGCCGATTGACGGGCATGACATGGAGCAGCTGTTGCAGGTTTTGCGCACTGTCAAGGACCGCGCCACAGGCCCGATTATGATCCATGCGATCACGAAAAAGGGGAAAGGGTATGCCCCCGCCGAGGCGGCGCTGGATCGTGGTCATGCGACCGCAAAGTTCAATGTGGTCACCGGCGAGCAGAAAAAGGCGGCGAGCAATGCGCCGTCTTACACAAGTGTATTTGCCGATACATTGCTGAAATATGCAGCATTAGACCCTAAAATTTGCGCAGTAACGGCCGCGATGCCCGATGGCACGGGATTGCGCAAATTCATGGAGCGCTATGCCAGCCGCTGCTTTGATGTGGGGATTGCCGAGCAGCACGCAGTGACATTTAGTGCAGGTCTGGCGGCGGGCGGGATGCGTCCGTTTTGCGCGCTCTATTCGACGTTTTTGCAGCGCGGCTATGATCAGGTTGTGCATGACGTGGCGATCCAGCGGTTGCCGGTTCGTTTTGCGATTGATCGTGCGGGGCTGGTTGGGGCTGATGGTGCGACCCATGCGGGCGCGTTCGACATTGCATTTATGGCGAACTTGCCGGGGATGGTCGTGATGGCAGCGGCTGATGAGGCAGAATTGGTCCGCATGGTGGCCACGGCCGCAGCCTATGATGATGGTCCCATTGCGTTTCGGTTTCCGCGCGGCGAGGGTGTGGGTGTCGAGATGCCTGCCGACCCCGAATTGTTGGAGATCGGGAAGGGGCGCATGATCCGCGAAGGCAAGCGCGTTGCGCTGCTGTCTTTTGGCACCCGTTTGCAGGAGGTCGAAGCTGCGGCCGAGGCCTTGGCTGCCAAGGGGATTAGCCCGACGATTGCCGATGCCCGGTTTGCCAAGCCGTTGGACCGCGAGATGATTTTGAAGCTTGCGGCGGAGCATGAGGTCTTGATTTGCATTGAAGAGGGTGCCGTTGGTGGATTTGGGTCGCATGTGGCGCAATTGCTGGCCGATGAGGGCGTGTTTGACCACGGGCTGAAGTTTCGCTCGATGGTGTTGCCTGATACGTTCATCGATCAGTCGGACCCGCACGACATGTATGCGATGGCGGGTCTGAATGCGGATGATATCGAGACAAAAGTGCTAGAGGTTTTGGGGGTTTCCAAGATCGGGGTGCAGCGTGCCTAAAGCTGTTTGAGGCAAGAGTCTTTTCCCATCAACCGCCAAGTTCGCGCGCCAAAAGAGCCTTTAGCCCCGATTTGTAGTCGGGATAGAGCAATTCGACACCGAGGTCGGATTTGATTTTGTCGTTGCGCACTTTTTTACTTTCGGCATAAAAACTGCGCCCCATCGGGGTCATGTCGGCATCTTCGAAATTGATCGCCTCTGGTAGGGGCATATCGAGCAGCTTTGCGGCGTATGCTATGACGTCTTGCGGCGGGGCGGGGTCGTCGTCGCAGACGTTGTAAATCGCACCCGGATTGGGCTGTTTGATTGATGCGGCGAGCACACGGGCGATATCGGCGACATGGGTGCGGCTGAACACTTGACCGTCTTTGATGATGCGCCGTGCTGTGCCGTTGCGCACTTTTGCAAAAGGTCCGCGGTCCGGGCCATAGATGCCAGCAAGGCGAAAGATGTGGAGCGGCAGGTTGGGGATGGCTTGCCACTCTGCCTCGGCCTTGACCCGGGCAATGCCGCGCGCGGTGGTGGGTGTGAGGGGTGTTGTTTCGTCGACCCAATCGCCGTTGTGATCGCCGTAGACCCCTGTTGTCGACAGGTAGCCGACCCAAGTGAGTTGGGAGGCGCGCGCACGAATTTCAGACACTAATGCGGCCAAAACGGGGTCGCCCGCATCATTTGGTCCTGTTGAAACCAGGATGTGAGTTGCGGCGCTGAGAGCGGGCAACATGTCGGCCCCCGGCCAGATACGAGGTTCGACACCTTCGTGCATCATGTGCGTTGCTTTGTCTTCATTGCGCGTTGTGCCGATGATCCGCCAGTCTTGCGGCAGCAGAATTTTGGAAAGCGCGCGGGCAGTGTAGCCATGCCCGAAGGAGAGGAGGGTTTTTGTCATATGTCAGTGGTGCGCGAAGTCTTGTGCAGATGCAAGTCTATGCTAGCGTGAAGGTATGAACCGTGACCCGACAGTGAAAGATGCTTATGGCATGTCATCCCAGGATGATGTGAAGCGGTTGTATCGCCATTGGGCCCATTCCTATGACAGCGGATTTGGCGACGGGCAGGGCTATCAATTGCCGAGGGCAGTTGCGCAGGCGTTTTTGTCTGCGGGCGGTGTGGGCCCTGTTTTGGATGTCGGGGCGGGCACGGGGCTGGTGGCGGAGCATTTGGCGCGTCAAGGCGTTGGTCCGATCGATGCGCTGGATGTGTCGGAGGAGATGCTGGGCGTGGCACGCATGAAGGGTCTGTATCGTGATCTGATTGCAGCGGATGTTACCGCCCCTTTGCCGCCTGTTGCGGGTGAATATCGCGGTGTGATCAGTGCCGGAACATTCACGATGGGTCATGTCGGGCCAGAGGGTTTATTGGCGCTGCTGGACGTGGCGGCAAGTGGTGCGATTTTTGTGATTTCGGTGAATGCAGCGCATTATGAGGCCGCTGGCTTTGGCAAGCAAATGCAGACCAATGAACCGCAAATAAAGGGTCTAACATTGAGAGATGTGCGGATTTATGATGATCGTGCTGACGAAGCGCACCGCAATGATATGGCCCGCTTGATGGTGTTTCGAAAGGTCTAGTATCCTTTCCAAATTGGGTCTCGTTTTTCTGCAAAGGCCCGTGCCCCTTCACGCTGATCTTCGGAAGCATAGAGCACGTCGACGGAGCCGAGTTGCCGTTTGGTTATCCGGTTCATGCTGTCCTGAAATTTGCTGTCTTCCGCGTCGCGAACGATTTCTTTTATTGCCGCCGAGACCAGAGGTGGGCCGGACGCGATGAGCTGCGCCATTTTCATCGCTGCTGCTTGCAAGCGGTCGGCTGGATGGACGTGGTTGATAAGCCCCCAACCAAGGGCTTCGGTGGTGTCGAACCAGCGCCCTGTGAGTAACAGTTCCATCGCGATGTGATAGGGGATGCGTTTGGGAAGTTTCACGGAGGCCGCGTCGGCCACAGTGCCTGAGCGGATTTCAGGCAGGGCGAATGTGGCGTGGTCTGCGGCGAGGATAATGTCGGCGGAAAGAGCCAGTTCCAGACCGCCGCCGCAGGCGATTCCGTTCACGGCGGCGATGACCGGTTTGTTCATATCGCGCAATTCCTGCAAGCCACCGAAGCCGCCGATGCCGTAATCTCCGTCAACGGCATCGCCGTCGTTGGCGGCCTTGAGATCCCAGCCTGGGCAGAAGAATTTATCACCCGCCCCTGTGATGACTGCCACGCGCAGGTCGGGATCATCGCGGAAGGCGGCGAAAGTGTCTCCCATGATCCGACTGGTGGCCAGGTCGATTGCGTTTGCCTTGGGTCGGTCAAGGGTCACATGCAAGACAGCACCGTCGCGCCGTGTGATAATGGGATTGGTCATTTTGCGATCCTTATCAGGGCGTCTGCAGCGATTGCGCTGTTTGTTGTGCAGATAAGAGGGTTGATCTCAACTTCTTCAATTATGTCTACATTCGCAAGAACATAGTCTTGCAGGCAAAGGATAGCGTTGACGACTTCGTCGATATTACACGCGGGCTTACCCCTGTATCCAGTGAGCAATCTGTAGCATTTCAACCCTGTTAGAGACTGTTTTATCATTACGGGGCTGCTAGGTAAAAGCATTGATACGGTGTCTTGTAAGAGTTCTGTCAAGATGCCGCCTGCGCCGATTGTCAGGATAAACCCATGGGCGGGGTCTTTGACGATGCCGACCAATAGCTCGGCCACAGTGTCGGTAATCATTTCTTCGATCAGGTAAGATTTGAACGGCATCGAGGCGGCAGCGGCAATGACCGCACCGGCGTCGGGCAGGTTCAGGTGCACGGCGCCTGCGTCTGTTTTATGTGAAATGCCGGCCCCCTTGAGGGCGACAGGAAAGTGCAGACCGCCAAGATCGGCGGTTTGTATGGCATCGGTTGTCAAATTGCGCGGGATGCGCAGGCCATGTGCGGCGAGGGCTTGCTTTGCGTTTGCTTCGGTGAGGGTCTTGCTTTCTTGATGAGGCGCTGGCGGCATCAGGTCGCGATCAATATCGGGTGTCGCCATTGGACCCGAGCAGGCGGCGGCGGTTAGCGCGTCGCGGAGCCCGTTTAGCGGGATGACACCACCTTCCATCAGGTGCTGCGCCACAGATTCGGGCATCAATTCGGGGAGCGTGGCGACCATCGCGATATTGCCACCTGTTTGCGCACGCGTTTTCAGGGCGGCCTGCACGGCGCTGTCCCAATCGGACGGATCGCAGCGGTCCGCGCGAGGGAAGTCAACGATGAGCATGGTGAGGGCTAAATGAGTGTCTATCATGGCGGAAAAGGCGGCAGTCATGGCTTCGGTATCGCGCCAAATGTAGGTATGGTAGTCGAGGGGGTTGGCGAGAGAGACCTTGGGGCCGAGGGTGGCGTAAAGCGTGTTATGTTGTTTTTGGGTCAGTGGAGGGAAGGTTAGCGGAAGCTCGTGGCAGAGATCTGCGGCCAGTGATGCTTCGCCGCCAGAGCAGCTGATCGTGGCGATGTTGTTGTTTGGCAAAGGGCCGACAGTGTGCAGGATCTTGAGTGTTTCGATGAGCGTGGATAGGTCGTCGACCCGCGCGATACCAAGCCGGTCGAGCAGAGCCGCAGCACCTGTGTCACTGCCCGCGAGCGACGCGGTGTGCGAGATTGTAGCGGCTTGTGCATGGGTTGATTTGCCGACCTTTAGGGCAACGAGAGGGATTTTTTTGGCTTTCGCGGCGCGCGCAAGGGTTTGCCACGCGATTGTGTCGCCGAACCCTTCGATGTGGAGCCCGATTGCGGTGACGCGAGGGTCGTCGAGAAGGGCAAGGGCGATTTCGGCTTGGGGTGTTTGGGCTTGATTGCCGCAGGTGATGACATAGCTGATCGGGAGCGCGCGTGACTGCATAGTGAGGTTGATCGCGATGTTGGAGGATTGGGTGAGGATCGCGACGCCGTTGGCAACAGGAATGCAGCCGTGTTGATCGGGCCACAGGAGTGCCCTGTCACAGTTGTTGATGAAGCCATAGCAGTTCGGGCCAAGAACGGGCATGTCACCTGCCGCAGCGAGGAGTTGGGTGTTGAGATCTGCACCGTCGACGACTTCAGCAAAGCCTGAGGCAAAGCAGACCGCGCCGCCTGCGCCGAGGTCGCGGAGGGTCTGGACGGCGTCGATTGTTGCGGTGCGATTGATTCCAATGAAGCTGGCGTCTGGTCCGCGGGGCAGGTCTAAGAGGCTTTTGTAGACCCTAATGCCGCTGACTTCCCCGCCCTTGGGGTGAACAGGCCAGATGTCACCTGTGTATCCCGATTTGGTGAGTTGTGATAGCACCGAGCGGCACCATGCCCCGCCGCCGATGATGGCAATAGAGGTGGGGCGCAATAGGCGATTAAGATTACGTCGCATGATCGGGGCCTTTGGCAGAATTTATTGTGAGTGACTGGGGCAAGGATTTGTTAACCGAAATCAAGCAAATTGGTAGTGCGGTACAGGCGGGGACGCCGATGACCGCAACCAAAGAGGCGGGCATGTGTGTCAAGCGCAATGCCATGTCCGTTTCGCCTCTTTGGTGTGCAAATATCCCCGCCGGAGGCATGAAATCTATGCGCCCAATGCGCGCAAGAGATCGCGGCTGATGATGTGGCGTTGGATTTCGGATGTGCCGTCCCAGATGCGTTCGACGCGGGCATCGCGCCAGAACCTCTCGAGCGGATAGTCATCCATCAGGCCCATGCCACCGTGAATCTGGATCGCGGCGTCGGTGACCCGTCCGAGCATTTCGGAGGCGTAAAGCTTTGCGCTGGCGATTTCGCGGTTGGCGGGGAGGCCTTGATCGAGCCTGTCTGCGGCGGCGAGGGTAAGTAGGTCGGCGGCGTCGATTTCGGTGATCATGTCGGCCAATTGAAAACTGACACCTTGGAATTTGCCGATTTTTTGGCCGAATTGTTCGCGTTCGGCGGCGTAGCCTAATGCATAGTCGAAGACACGCCGCGCGCGACCGACAGACATTGTTGCCACGGTGATCCGAGTGGCATAGAGCCATTCGTTCATCACGGCAAATCCGCCGTCGACGTCGCCAAGGACTTGCGCGTCGGGAAGGCGGCAATCGTCGAAATCAAGGATCATGTTTTTGTAGCCGCGATGCGACACCGATTTGTAGCCATCGCGGATGGTGAAGCCGGGAGTGTCGCGATCGACAAGGAAGGTTGTGATCCGTTTTTTGGGGCCGCGAGGGGTTTGATCTTCGCCTGTCGCGATGAAAACAATGATGAAGTCGGCGTGGTCAGCCCCCGAAATGAAGTGTTTTGTGCCGTTTACGACCCAGTCGCCGCCATCGCGCACAGCGCTGCATTTCATGCCACGCACATCAGAGCCGGCGCCCGGTTCAGTCATGGCAAGTGCGTCCATGCGTTCGCCGCGCAGGGTGGGTGTGAGGTAGCGTTCGATTTGGTCGTCTTTGCAAGCCATCAGGATGTTTTGTGGTCGGCCGAAGAAGTGGTTGAGCGCCATGGAGCCGCGTCCAAGTTCGCGTTCGACAAGTGCAAATTCGCGGTGGTTGAGACCCGCGCAGCCAACGCTTTGCGGAAAATTGCAGGCGTAGAAGCCCAGATCGAGGGTCTTTTGTTTGATGTCTTGTGCGATCTCATGCGGCACCGCGCCGGTGCGTTCAACAAGGTCTTCGTGCGGGTAAATCTCTTTTTCGACGAAGGATCGCACGGTGTCGGCGATCATGGTGTTTTCTTCTGTCAGGCCGTAGATCATGGGTTTTTCGCCTTATTGCGCATAGTTAGAGCCTTCCTCATCGAGGATCGCTTTGAGTTCATTGAGGTGGCGCGTGTCTTGTTCAGGGTAGTCGGCAAGTTCACTGGAGGTTTTGCGAGCAATGTCATGTGGGATGAGGCGCAGGGGTTGGCCGGTTTGTAGCGCGCGGATGTAGGTTTCGCAGGCGCGTTCGAAATAATAGAGTCTATTAAAGGTTTCAGCCACCGTTTCGCCGATAATCATGATGCCGTGGTTGCCCATGATCATGACCTTTTTCTGTGGATCGGTGAGCAGGGTGGCGCAGCGCGCGCCCTCTTCCGCGAACGCCAGACCGCCATAGTTTTCATCGACGACTTGCCGTTCGTAGAATGTGCAGGCGTTTTGATCGAGGGGCGGCAGGGTGCTATCGGCCAGAGTGGCCAGAACAGTGGCGTGGACCGAGTGGACATGCATGGCGCAACGCGCATGTGGCACGCCCCGATGGATGCCGCCGTGCAGCCCCCAAGCGGTAGGATCGGGGGCATTCGGCCCAGTGAGAGTGTCTGGATCGTTGGCGTCGACGATGATCATGTCGCTGGCCTTGATCCGGCTGAAATGCATTTGGTTGGGATTCATCAGGAACTTGGTCCCGTCATCATTGATGGCAAAGCTGAAGTGGTTTGCGACCCCTTCGTGCATGTTCAATCGCGCCGTCCAGCGGAAAGCAGCGGCGAGATCGACGCGGTCTTGCCAATGGTCCATGTTGTTGCGCATTCTGTGGTCTCCATTTTTGATCACGCTGGCAGGTGCGTCGCTATGTGGTCAAGTCTGAAACCGACCTCGCAGGGTGACTTGATCCTTTTGTTGAAAACGGCGATTTGTGAGGGCGTTGGAATTTGAGAGGCAATGTCTATGGAACAGCCAATTTGCTTGGTCGGGATCGGAAAGATTGCGGTGGATCAGCATGTGCCTGCGATAGCGGGGTCGCCTGACTGGACGCTTGCCGCCACGGTCAGTCGCGCGGGCAGTGTGCCGGGTGTACCGTCATTTGATGATTTTGATGCGATGTTGGCCGAGAGAGCGGATATTCGCACGATTTCACTGTGTCTGCCGCCTGTGCCAAGGTTTGATTATGCCGCAAAGGCGATTGCGGCGGGTCGCAATGTGATGCTGGAAAAGCCGCCTGGTGCGGCTTTGGCTCAGGTTCATGCGTTGCAGGCGATGGCGGATGAGGCGGGTGTGACGCTTTATGCCACGTGGCATAGCCGGATGGCCAAAGGTGTGGCGGCGGCCAAGGCGTTTTTGGCCGAAAAAGATGTGACTGCTGCGCATATTGATTGGAAAGAGGATGTGCGCCGCTGGCATCCGAACCAGGAGTGGGTGTTTGAGCCGGGCGGGATGGGCGTGTTTGATCCTGGGATTAATGCGCTGTCGATTTTGACGGAAATCTTGCCGGCTCCGGTGCATTTGAAAAAAGCGGTTTTGAGGTTTCCGGAGAATCGCCAGACGCCGATTGCCGCGGATTTGTGGTTTTCGGGCGGTGTAACGGCCGCGTTTGACTGGCTCAAGCAGGGCGAACAGGTGTGGGAGATGACCATTCAGGCGGGCGATGATCAGGTGCGGCTGCTGGAGGGTGGCAATGTGTGTGTCATCAACGGGCGCGCTGTGGATGGGACGGTGTTGGATGAGTATCCAGCGCTGTATCACCGCATGGCGCGGCTTGTGCATGATCGCGCCGTTGACGTGGATTTAGCGCCGATGGTGCATGTTGCGGATGCGCTAACGCTTGGTCGGCGGGAGATTGTGGCGCCATTTGTGTTTTAAAAGCCCTTATTTATGAAGTGGAAGGCGCAGTTTTTCGGGTGCCTAAAATTTACCATTTGATAAAAAATGAAGTTGTGTCAGGCTGTGTGTATTGATTTGCACCCGAGGATTGCCTGATGACTGATACAACAACAGCCGGAATTGCCGCAGGGAGATTGCCAAAAGAGGCGCTTGATGCGGGGTTTGCCGATTTACACGCGCCATTGACGCCGCATGAGGCCTTGGTCGCGGCGGACCGGTGTTATTTTTGCTATGATGCGCCCTGTGTGACGGCCTGTCCGACGGCGATTGATATTCCGTTGTTCATTCGCCAGATCGCCACAGGCACGTCAGAGGCCGCGGGCCGCACGATTTTCGAGCAGAATATTTTAGGCGGCATGTGTGCCCGGGTATGTCCGACCGAGGATTTGTGCGAGCAGGCCTGCGTGCGGGAGACCGCAGAGGGCAAGCCGGTGGAGATTGGCCGTTTGCAGCGGCACGCGACAGATACGGTGATGGCCAAGCAGGCGCATCCGTTCATGCGCGGCAAAGCCACGGGCAAGCGCATAGCGGTTGTGGGAGCGGGGCCTGCCGGATTGGCCGCGGCGCACCGTTTGGCCATGTTAGGGTCTGATATTACGATTTATGATGCGCGATCTAAGGCGGGTGGGCTGAATGAGTTTGGCATTGCCGCCTATAAATCCACCGATGACTTTGCGGCACGCGAAGTGGATTGGCTGCTGGGAATTGGTGGTATCACGATTGAGACCGGCAAGCGCTTGGGTGAGGCGCTGTCTTTGGACGCGCTGGCGGCCAATTTTGATGCGGTTTTTCTGGGTGTCGGTCTTGGCGGTGTGAATAGCCTGTTGGTGGATGATGAGGACAAGAGCGGCGTGCGTGACGCTGTTGATTTCATCGCGGATCTGCGACAGGCCAGCGATCTGGCGTCTCTCCCCGTCGGTCGCGATGTGGTGGTGATCGGCGGTGGGATGACTGCCGTCGACGCTGCTGTTCAGTCGAAAATACTGGGCGCAAGGACCGTGACGATTGCCTATCGTCGCGGGCGTGACCGCATGAGTGCGAGTGCCTATGAGCAGGATCTGGCGGCGTCTAAGGGCGTGACCTTGATGTTCAATGTGCAGCCTGTTGCGCTGCATGAGGGGGCGATCGAGTTGGCCTATACGGATGGGTCGAAAGAGACGGTCCGCCTGCCTGCCGATCAGGTATTCAAGGCGATTGGCCAAGTGTTAGAGACTGATTGCGGGCTAAAGCTGGAGGGTCGCAAGATTGCCGTTGATGGCGTTGGACGCACCAGCCGCAAGGGTGTTTGGGCCGGTGGTGATTGTGCCAGTGGCGGAGATGATTTGACGGTGACCGCGGTGGCCGAGGGCCGCGATGCGGCGATGGATATTCATGCAACTTTGATGGGGGGCAAGTGATATGGCCGATCTGACATCCGACTTTTTAGGGATCAAAAGCCCGAACCCGTTCTGGCTTGCGTCCGCGCCGCCGACGGACAAGGAATACAATGTGCGCCGCGCGTTTGAAGCGGGCTGGGGGGGCGTTGTCTGGAAGACGCTGGGGTCCGAAGGCCCGCCCGTGGTCAATGTGAATGGCCCGCGATACGGTGCGATTTATGGCGCTGATCGTCGTTTGATGGGGCTCAATAACATCGAGCTGATCACGGATCGCCCGCTGGAGGTCAACCTTGAGGAAATCACCCGCGTGAAGGCGGACTATCCTGATCGCGCGATAATCGTGTCGTTGATGGTGCCCTGCGAGGAGCAGGCGTGGAAAGATATTTTGCCCAAGGTGGCGGCGACGGGTGCCGACGGAATCGAGCTTAATTTCGGCTGTCCGCATGGCATGTCGGAGCGCGGCATGGGTGCGGCAGTGGGGCAGGTGCCTGAATATATCGAGATGGTGACCCGCTGGTGCAAGCAGTATTACGACAAGCCGGTGATTGTGAAATTGACGCCGAATATCACCGATGTGCGCAAGCCTGCGGCGGCGGCAATGCGCGGTGGTGCCGATGCGGTGAGCCTGATCAATACGATTAATTCGATCACTTCTGTCAATTTAGACTCTATGTCGCCGGAGCCGTCGATTGATGGCAAGGGCAGCCATGGTGGCTATTGTGGTCCTGCGGTCAAGCCGATTGCCATGTCGATGGTGTCGGAGATTGCGCGGCACCCCGAGACGCACGGGTTGCCGATTTCGGGCATTGGTGGCGTGACGACATGGCGCGATGCCGCCGAGTTTATGGCGCTTGGATGTGGCAATGTGCAGGTCTGCACGGCGGCGATGACCTATGGGTTCAAGATCGTGCAGGAGATGATTTCGGGTCTGTCGCAGTGGATGGATGAAAAGGGCTATGAAACTCTAGATGATTTTGTTGGTATGGCGGTGCCGAATGTGACGGATTGGAAATATCTGAACCTGAACTATGTCGCCAAGGCGGTGATTTCCCAAGATGATTGTATCAAATGCGGTCGGTGTTATGCCGCCTGCGAGGATACATCGCATCAGGCGATTTCCATGTCGGCTGATCGTGTATTCGAGGTGATCGATGCGGAATGTGTCGCTTGCAACCTATGCGTTGATGTCTGTCCTGTGCAGGATTGCATCACGATGGTGCCGATGACCGCGGGCGAGGTTGATCCGCGCACCGGCAAGGTGGTGTCGGCTGACTATGCCAATTGGACGACGCATCCGAATAATCCGGGGTCTGTTGCCGCCGAATAGCTAAGGCGCGAGCGTGCGTCGTAGCATGTGGTCAAGGAAAGCGGCGGCCTCTGGAAAGGGGTCGTCGTGTCCTAAGACAGCGCGCACCTGCACGTCGAAATCGGCGTAGTGTTGGGTTTGCGCCCAGATCAGAAAAATCAGGTGATGAGGGTCTAAATAGGCGATTTTGCCCGATTTTGACCAGCTGCGGATGATCGCGGCTTTTTCGTCAACCAGTGCTTTGAGGTCGGGGAATTCATTGCCCAGCCGAGGCGCACCTTGCAGGACTTCGTTCGCGAAAATCCTGCTTTCACGGGGGAAGTCGCGGGACAGGTCGAGTTTGCGTTGCGCGTAGGCGATAATTTCGGTGATCGGATCGCCCTGTGCATTCATGGCGCGCAAAGGGTCGAGCCAAGTGTCGAGCAGGCCGGAGAGAAGCTGTTGGTGGATGTCTTCCTTGGAAGGGAAGTAATAGAGCAAGTTTGGTTTCGACAGGCCCGCCGCATCGGCGATCTGGTCCAAGGTCGCGCCGCGGAACCCGAATTGCGAGAATACGTCCAGACCGGCGGCCAAAATCGCGGCGCGGTTCTTTTTCTGGATGCGGGTCGGTGGCTTGCTCATATCGCGGTCATCTTTCGCACAAAAACCGGTCGTTGCCATGAAAAACCGTCGCCACCTACATCTTTTTAATCATTTGCCCAAAACGGGTGCGGAAAACTTGACAGATGTTGCGCCCCTGTTAGCGTTGCTTTGACCGATTGGTCAAAACAAGACGGCCAGCGGGCGGGTTTCCTCCCTGTCGCCAGCTGGTCGCCGTCTGCAAGAGGAGATGCACATGGCTGCCCCCGGAGAGAACCTAAGGATTAACCCTGATCGGCTGTGGGACAGTCTGATGGAGATGGCCAAGATAGGCCCCGGTGTCGCGGGCGGCAATAACCGCCAGACGCTGACCGATGCAGATGGTGAGGGGCGTCATTTGTTCCAGGACTGGTGCATTGCTGCGGGATGCGAGATGGGTGTTGATCAGATGGGCAATATGTTTGCCCGACGCGAGGGCACGGACCCCGATGCGCTACCGGTTTATGTGGGGTCGCATTTGGATACGCAGCCCACCGGTGGCAAGTATGATGGTGTGCTGGGCGTGCTGGGCGGGCTGGAGATTTTGCGCACGATGAATGATCTGGGCATCAAGACCAGGCATCCGATTGTTGTAACGAACTGGACAAACGAAGAGGGCACCCGCTATGCCCCTGCGATGTTGGCGTCAGGCGTTTTTGCCGGGATGCATACGCAGGAGTGGGCATACGCGCGCGCGGATGCCGAGGGCAAGACGTTTGGTGACGAATTGCAGCGGATCGGCTGGCGTGGTGACGAAAAGGTGGGGGCGCGCAAGATGCACGCCTTCTTTGAGTTGCACATCGAGCAGGGCCCGATTCTGGAAGCCGAAAACAAGCAGATTGGTGTGGTCACGCACGGTCAGGGGCTTTGGTGGCTCGAGGTCACGTTGATCGGAAAGGATGCCCATACAGGGTCTACACCGATGAATATGCGGGTGAATGCGGGTCTGGGCATGGCGCGGATCACCGAGTTGGTGCATCAGATTGCGATGGATCATCAGCCGAGCGCAGTGGGGGCCATCGGGCAGTGCAACGTCTATCCCAATAGCCGCAATGTGATCCCCGGAAAATGTGTTTTTACGGTTGATTTCCGGTCGCCTGATCTGGAAAAATTGACGAGCATGAGGATGAGGTTGGAGGCCGAAGCGGTGCCGGTTATCGAAGCCCTTGGTTTGACGATGACAATCGAGCCTGTTGGGCATTTCGACCCTGTGACGTTTGATGAGGGCTGTGTGACCGCGGTGCGCACTGCGGCCGAGAGATTGGGTTATAGTCATATGGATTTGATTTCCGGCGCGGGGCATGATGCTTGTTGGATCAACCGAGTGGCCCCGACCGCGATGGTGATGTGTCCTTGTGTGGATGGGTTGAGCCACAATGAGGCCGAGGATATTTCCAAGGAGTGGGCCGCCGCAGGAGCGGATGTGTTGTTCCATGCGGTGGTTGAGACGGCGCAGGTTGTTGTATGATCTGCCTGTATCCGTGCCAGACCCCCACCCAATTTCCATATCGTCCAAAAGGAGACCAAGATGAGCACCGTGATTAAGAATGGCACCATTGTAACGGCCGATTTGACCTATAAGGCGGATGTGCTGGTCGAGGGTGGTGTGATTGTGCAGATCGGCCCGAATTTGCAGGGCGACGAGCAGTTGGATGCTACGGGGTGTTATGTGATGCCGGGTGGAATTGACCCGCATACCCATCTTGAGATGCCGTTTATGGGCACTTATTCCACCGATGATTTCGAAAGCGGGACGCGGGCGGCATTGTCTGGTGGCACGACGATGGTGGTGGATTTTGCGCTGCCGGCGCCCGGTCAGGGGCTGCATGATGCGTTGCAGATGTGGGATAATAAATCGGGCCGTGCCAATTGCGATTATTCGTTTCACATGGCGGTGACGTGGTGGGGCGAGCAGGTTTTCAACGAGATGGAGAGCGTGATCCGTGATCGCGGGATCAATAC
Source organism: uncultured Rhodobacterales bacterium (assembly GCA_963976475.1). Taxonomy (GTDB): domain Bacteria; phylum Pseudomonadota; class Alphaproteobacteria; order Rhodobacterales; family Rhodobacteraceae; genus Yoonia. The sequence continues at coordinate 31,705 of CAXBKX010000012.1, read as the reverse complement.
GTTCAAGCATTTCATGGCCTATAAGGGCGCGTTGATGGTGAACGATGACGAGATGTATGCGTCGTTTAGCAGGTTGGCCGAGCTGGGCGGCATTGCGATGGTGCACGCTGAAAACGGTGATGTTGTGGCCGAGTTGAGTGCCAAACTGTTGGCGGCGGGTAATACCGGTCCAGAGGCGCACGCCTATTCGCGACCGCCACAAGTCGAGGGCGAGGCGACGAACCGCGCGATTATGATTGCCGATATGGCGGGGGTGCCGCTCTATGTGGTGCATACGTCGTGCGAAGATTCACACGAGGCCATTCGGCGCGCAAGGATGCAAGGCAAGCGGGTCTGGGGCGAGCCGTTGATCCAGCATTTGACCTTGGATGAGAGCGAGTATTTTAACCAGGATTGGGACCATGCGGCACGCCGTGTGATGTCGCCGCCGTTCCGCAATAAGATGCATCAGGATAGCCTGTGGGCGGGTCTGCAAAGCGGGTCGCTGTCTGTTGTGGCGACGGACCATTGCGCGTTTACCACGGATCAGAAACGCTATGGCGTGGGTGATTTTACCAAGATCCCGAATGGCACGGGCGGTCTTGAGGACCGGATGCCGATGCTGTGGACCTATGGTGTGGCGACGGGGCGTTTGACGATGAACGAATTTGTCGCCGTGACATCGACGAATATTGCCAAGATTTTGAATTGTTACCCTAAGAAGGGTGCGATTTTGGTGGGAGCAGATGCCGATATTGTGGTTTGGGACCCAGCGAAAGAAAAGACGATTACAGCCAAGACCCAGCAGTCGGCGATTGATTATAATGTGTTTGAGGGCAAGCACGTGAAGGGTTTGCCAAGGTTCACGCTGACCCGTGGTCAGGTCGCGATTTATGATGGCGAAGTGCGCACCCAGGAAGGCCACGGCAAGTTTGTGAAGCGAGAGCCGAATACCGCGGTGAACAAGGCGTTATCGTCGTGGAAAGAATTAACCGCGCCGCGCCCTGTTGAGCGGTCGGGTATTCCTGCGAGTGGTGTCTAATTTGATCATTTCGGCACAAAATCTTGATCTGACGTTTCAGACCAATGATGGTCCTGTTCATGCCTTGAAGGATGTGAACCTTGAGATTGGCAAGGGTGAGTTTGTCTCGTTTATTGGGCCGTCGGGCTGTGGCAAGACGACGTTTTTACGCTGTATTGCGGGGCTTGAGCAGCCGACGGCGGGGCAGATTTCTGTCAATGGCATGAGCCCCGAGGAGGCGCGGCGTGCGCGGGCCTATGGGTATGTGTTTCAGGCGGCGGGGTTATATCCGTGGCGCACGATTGGCGGCAATATCAAGCTGCCGCTGGAGATTATGGGGTTTTCCAAGGCCGAGCAGGCCGAGCGCGTGGCGCGGGTTTTGGAGTTGGTGGATCTGGCGGGTTTTGAGCAGAAGTTTCCATGGCAGTTGTCTGGCGGGATGCAGCAGCGGGCGAGCATTGCGCGGGCATTGGCGTTTGATGCCGATATTTTGTTGATGGACGAGCCGTTTGGGGCGCTGGACGAAATTGTGCGCGACCATTTGAACGAGCAGTTGCTGGCGCTTTGGGCGCGCACCGAAAAGACGATCGCCTTTGTGACCCATTCGATCCCCGAAGCGGTGTATTTGTCGACCAAGATTGTTGTCATGTCGCCGCGACCGGGGCGCATTACCGATGTGATCGAGAGCCCGTTGCCGCGTGAGCGCCCCTTGGATATTCGCGAAAGCAAGGAGTTTATCGAGATTGCGCACCGTGTGCGGGATGGTTTGCGGGCGGGGCATCAAGATGATGTTTAGGTGTCTATGATGCGGATTTTGCTGCCTGTCGCGACGGTTTTGGCGGTGATGATCGCGCTTTGGTATGCGGCAACTGTGCCGATGAATGCGGCATGGACCGAGCAACAGTTGGTGCGGTCTGGCGAGACGATGACGTTCATTGAGAAAGTGGGTGCGGCGTGGTCGCAGGAGCGCCCGCGTTTACCTGCCCCGCATCAGGTGGCCGTGGAATTGTGGGATACGGTTGTGATGAAGAGCATCACGTCGAAGCGGTCGTTGGTTTATCATGGCTGGATTACCTTAAGCGCGACCTTGATGGGGTTTGCGATTGGGACGGGTTTGGGCGTGCTTTTGGCCGTAGGAATTGTGCATAGCCGCGCGATGGATATGAGCGTGATGCCCTGGGCGATTGTCAGCCAGACCATTCCGATTATCGCGATTGCGCCGATGATAATTGTGGTGCTGTATTCGATTGGTGTGCAGGGATTGTTCCCAAAAGCCGTTATTAGTGCCTATTTATCGTTCTTTCCCGTTGTGGTCGGGATGGTGAAGGGGCTGCGCAGTCCTGACGCGATGCAGTTGGATTTATTGCGCACCTATCATGCAAGCAACGCGCAGGGGTTCTGGAAACTGCGACTGCCTGCGTCATTGCCGTATTTGTTTGCGTCGCTGAAGATTGGTGTGGCCGCGTCATTGGTGGGTGCCATTGTGGGTGAGTTGCCGACGGGCGCGGTGCGCGGATTGGGTGCGCGATTGCTGGCGGGGTCTTATTACGGGCAGACGGTGCAGATTTGGTCGGCACTGTTTGCAGCGGCGATATTGGCGGCGGTTCTGGTCGGGATCATCGGGCTGGTTGAGCGCCGCGCGTTGCGCCGAATGGGGATGCGCCCATGAGTTATGTGGTTTTCGCGCTGGTCTTGTGGGCGGCTGGTTGGGCGTTGAATGTGCGCTTGGCGAATGGCCCAAGCGCGCAAAGTCGCGGTGTGCAATTGGCGGTGCCTGCCATTTTTGGGGCAACGATATTGCTGATGTGGGAGTTGATCGTGCGCGGCTTGGCTGTGCCGCAGGTGATTTTGCCACCCCCCAGCATGATCGCGGTCAGGTTTGCCGATAGCCTGCCGATATTATGGACTGATTTTGTGCAGACTTTTGTCAAAGGGGCGCTAAGCGGGTATATCATAGGCTGTGTCGCGGCGTTTTTTCTGGCGATTGTTGTGGATCGTTATGATTTTTTGCGACGTGGGTTGCTGCCTGTCGGAAACTTTATGGCCGCGCTGCCGATTGTGGGCACGGCGCCGATTTTGGTGATGTGGTTCGGGTTTGACTGGCAGTCGAAGGCGGCTGTTGTGGTTGTGATGGTGTTCTTTCCGGTGCTGGTGAACACGGTGGCGGGGCTGCGCGATACCAGTGATATGCAGCGCGATTTGATGCGCACGTATGGTGCCAGTTACGCGCAGACGCTGGTGAAGTTGCGGTTGCCTGCGGCGATGCCGTTTGTGTTTAACGGGTTGAAGATTGCCACGACGCTGGCGCTGGTGGGGGCGATTGTGGCAGAGTTTTTTGGCTCGCCCACCCGTGGCATGGGGTTTCGGATTTCGACGAGTGTCGGGCAGTTGGCCCTTGATATGGTATGGGCCGAGATCGTTGTCGCGGCCCTTGCCGGTAGTTTTTTCTATGGCGCGATTGCGCTGATCGAACGCGGGGTCACGTTCTGGCACCCGTCACAACGTAAGTAAAAGACCCCGAAAACGTGGGCATAACATATTAACTGACTTGGAGGTCAATCAGATGAAGACGACAATGATGGCGGCAGCATTTGCCGCAGGTTTTGGCGGCATGGCGTATGCGGATGCGGATGCCAACGATGTGAAGCTACAGTTGCAGTGGGTCACGCAGGCGCAGTTTGCGGGCTATTATGTGGCGCTGGATGAAGGTTTCTACGAGCAAGAGGGTCTGAATGTGACCATTTTGCCCGGTGGTCCTGATATTGCGCCGCCGCAGGTTTTGGCCGGTGGTGGGGCCGATGTGATGCTCAACTGGATGCCATCAGCGCTGGCCGCACGTGAAAAGGGGTTGCCGGTTGTGAACATTGCCCAACCGTTCAAAACGTCCGGTCTGATGCTGACGTGCTGGAAGGATACCGGCATTACGTCGGTCGAGGATTTCAAGGGCAAGACGATTGGCGTCTGGTTCTTTGGCAACGAGTATCCGTTCCTGTCATGGATGTCGCAGGCGGGGATTTCGACGGATGGTGGCGCGGATGGCGTGACGGTTCTTAAACAGGGCTTTAACGTTGATCCACTGTTGCAGCGTCAGGCTGATTGCATTTCAACAATGACCTACAATGAATATGGTCAGGTGTTGGATGCGGGTATTCCTGCCGATGAGTTGGTGACGTTCAAATATGAAGAGCAGGGTGTCGCCACCTTGGAGGACGGGATTTACGCGCTGGAGCAGAATCTGGAAGACCCGGTCTTTGTCGACAAGATGGTGCGGTTTGTGCGCGCGTCGATGAAGGGCTGGAAGTGGGCGGAAGAGAACCCGGAAGCTGCGGCGATGATCGTGCTTGATAACGACGAAACCGGTGCGCAGACCGAAGCCGCGCAGGTCCGTATGATGGGTGAGGTTGCCAAGTTGACCGCGGGATCAAACGGCGCCTTGGACGAGGCCGATTATCAGCGCACGGTTGATACGTTGTTGGCGGGTGGCTCTGATCCGGTGATTTCAGCGGCCCCGGTGGGTGCATGGACCTCTGTGATTACCGATGCTGCGCTGAAATAAGCGTCGCAAAATGATGTATGAGCGCGCTGCGGAAACGTGGCGCGCTTTTTTGTGTCGGATTTGGGATGGTATCCGCCTGTCTGGAGTGGTTGTTTAGCCGGAACTGACAAGGGGTTTCGTATGGCGTATTTATTGGGCGTTGATACCGGTGGCACATATACCGATGCGGTGGTTCTGGATGAGGCGACCGACCAGATTTTGGCGAGTGCCAAGTCGCTGACGACGCGCCCTGATTTGGCGCTGGGCGTGGGGCGTGCGATTGACGCTGCATTGGCGCAGGCGGCGATTGATCCTGCACAGGTTGCGATGGTGTCATTATCAACGACGCTTGCGACGAATGCGTTGGTCGAGGGGCAGGGCGGCAGGATTGCCTTGGTGTTTATCGGCTTTGATGCGGCAGAGCTGGGTCGTGCGGGTTTGACGGATGCCTTGCGGGGTGATCCTGTGATTGCGCTGGCGGGGGGCCATAGTCATGCCGGCGGCGAGATTGCAGCGCTGGATCTGGCGGGTTTGGCGCAGGCGATTGACGCGTTGGATGCGGGGATTACCGGTTTTGCGATTGCGGGCAGTTTTGCAACCCGCAATGCGGCCCATGAGATTGCTGCGCGTGATTTGATCCGCGAGAGGACAGGCAAGCCTGTGACCTGTTCGCATGAATTGTCCTCGGCTTTGGGCGGTCCTAAGAGGGCGTTGACGGCGGTTTTGAACGCGCGCTTGATCGGGATGATTGACGGATTGATCGCTGCCTGTGAGGGGCATTTGACCAAGGTTGGCATTGATGCGCGGTTGATGGTGGTGCGCGGGGACGGTGCCTTGGTGTCGGCGGCTGTGGCCCGCGAAAAGCCGATCGAGACGATTTTGAGCGGTCCGGCGGCGTCGATTGCGGGGGCAAGTTGGCTGACGGGCGAGCTTGATGCGCTGGTGTCGGATATTGGCGGCACGACCACGGATGTATGTCTGTTACAGGGCGGAAAGCCGAAAATTGACCCGCAAGGTGCCCGCGTTGGCCCGTATCGCACGATGGTTGAGGCGGTTGCGATGCGCACAACGGGGCTGGGTGGTGACAGCGAGGTGCATGTGGTCGACGGGCTAGGTGGCGGCGTGCAGTTGGGGCCGAGGCGTTTGATGCCGATTGCGCTTGCGGCGCAAGAGTATCCCGAGCTGGTGCATCGCGAGTTGGACCGCGCCTTGGCGATGGATGTGCCCGCAAGCGATGGTGTGCAGTTTGCGGTGCCGATGTGGCGCGAGATGCCGCAGGGGTTGGACCCCAGAGAGGCGGCGGTTGCCAGCCGCCTTATGGATGGGCCACAGCGTGTCGGCGTTGCGGTGACCAGCCGTATGGAGAGCCCCGCGCTGGCCCGTTTGGTGACCCGTGGCATGGTGATGATCGCAGGTGTGACCCCGTCGGATGCGAGCCATGCTCTGGGTCGCGTGGATGCATGGGACGCGCAGGCATCGGTGAAGGCGCTGACGCTATTTGCCCGCAGGCGCACCGGGGCAGGCGAGCGGTTGGCCGCTGATGCAGAAACCATGAGCCAGATGATTGTGGATCAGTTGACCCGTCAGACGGTGGATTGTTTGCTGCAAGCGGCGTTTGCCGAGGATGGCCGCGACTGGGCGCATAGCGCCGAGGGCTTGGCCAAGCACGAGATCACGATGGCAGGATTGGACCAGCATCGCGGGATTGTGCAGGTTGATGTCCGGCTGGGTGTGCCAGTGATCGGGTTGGGCGCCTCTGCGGGTGCCTATTACGGCGCGGTTGGTAAGCGTTTGAATACGCAAATGATTTTGCCAGATCACGGCGGGGTGGCCAATGCAATCGGTGCTGTTGTGGGGCAGGTGGCGATGCACGCGACGGGCACGGTGACCAGTCCGGGTGCGGGCAGCTTTGCGGTGCATTTGGCCGACGGGGTGCAACGGTTCAATCAATCATCCGAGGCCTTGGATGTGCTGGAGGCCGCGTTGAAGGTGGAGGCCACAGGCATGGTTATGGCGGCGGGTGTTGAGGAGATCCGGTTTACGACTGTGCGCGATATCAAGCAGGTCGAGATCGAAGGGCAACCGATGTTTATCGAGGCGCAGGTCAAGGTCACAGCCCATGGTCGGCCCCGTATTGCGGTGGGCTAGGTTTCAGTTTTCGGTTCTTTCTCACATTCCTGTGGGGGTGATTGCGCGAGGACCGCTGTTGGGTCAGAACAAGGGCAGCCCTTTGAAAGGACCTGGCGATGCTGGACAGCTATGCCCGCACCTTGATTGATCCGCCCCTGAATGCAGTTGGTCGTATGATTGCCGCCCGCGGTGTCACGGCCAATGGTATGACGTTGATTGGCTTGGGATTGGGGTTGTTGGCGGCGGTTTTGATTGCGTTCGGATGGCCCGTTCTGGCGCTGGTCCCGCTGTTGGCGAGCCGTGTCGCTGATGGATTGGATGGTGCGGTTGCCCGCGCGACGCGCGAGACGGATTTTGGAGGCTATCTGGATATTACGGCTGACTTTCTGTTCTACGGCGCGGTGCCTTTGGGGTTTGTGCTGTTGGATCCGGTTGCCAATGGGCCGGCGGGGGCATTTTTGTTGACGGCGTTTTACTTTAACGGGGCCAGCTTTTTGGGGTTTGCGATACTGGCCGAAAAGCACGGCAAAACCACATCGGCGCAGGGTCAAAAGTCGTTGTATTATTCCAACGGCATTTTGGAGGGCACCGAGACGATTGGGTTTTTTGTGCTGATTTCCCTGTTCTCACAACAATTTGCGATGCTGGCATGGATTTTTGGCGCATTGTGCTTTGTGACCGCGACGTTGCGCATCTATGCCGCGTTTAAGACTTTCACCGATTAAAGGACCACCTATGAAACATCTTGCGATCTTTGCGGCACTGCTCGCCCCTGTGGCGGCGGCGGCTGAACCGTCTCCTGCTGATTGGTCGGCCGTGACTGCCGAGGCCCAAGGCCAGACCGTGTATTGGAATGCATGGGGTGGGTCGACCACGACCAATGATTTCATTGCTTGGGTCGGCGAGCGCGTATCCGAGGATTATGGTGTCAGGTTGGAGCATGTGAAGTTGACGGATACGGCAGATGCAGTGACGCGCGTGTTGTCCGAAAAGCAGGCGGGCGAGGATGCTGATGGTGCGATTGATCTGATCTGGATTAACGGGGCAAATTTCGATGCGATGAAAGAGGCGGATTTGTTGTTTGGCCCCTACGCCGAGCAGTTGCCGAATTGGGCGCTTATTGATGTGGTGGGCAAGACGGTGCAGAGCGATTTTACGGTGCCGACCGAGGGTTATGAGAGCCCGTGGGCGATGGCGCAGGTTGTATTTATTTATGACACCGCAGATTTGCCGGCGCCATTGGGTGATATGACGGCGATTTTGGACTGGTCCAAGGCCAACCCGGGCAGGTTTACCTATCCGCAGCCGCCTGATTTTCTGGGCACGACGTTTTTGAAGCAGGCTTTGGTGGATTTGCTGGATGATCCGTCGATCTTGGCGCTGCCTGCGACCGATGAGACTTATGCGGATGTGACCGCGCCGCTGTGGCAGTTTCTGGATGCTTTGACCCCGACGTTGTGGCGGTCTGGGCGGGCCTATCCTGCGACCGGCCCCGCGCAGTTGCAGTTGATTGCCGATGGCGAGGTTGATCTGGCGATCTCATTTAGCCCGGGCGAGGCGACGGCGGCGATTGCGAATAATCAGTTGCCACAGAGCGCGCGCACATTTGTTCTGGAAGGCGGCACGATCGGGAATGCGTCGTTTGTCGCGATCCCATATAATTCGGGTTCAAAGGCCGCGGCGATGGTTGTTGCCAACTTTTTGATGTCACCAGAGGCGCAGGCCCGTGCGCAAGATCCGACTGTGTTGGGTTATGGCACGGTGTTGGATATGGATGCGATTACACCTGACGAGCGCGCCGTGTTTGATGCGCTGGAGCTGGGTGTTGCGACATTAACCCCTGCGCAATTGGGTAGTGTGCAAGCCGAGCCGCACCCGAGTTGGATGACCCGTATCGCAGACGACTGGATGGGTCGCTACGGTGTTGCGCAATAGGTTGGATTTCCCACGCAAAGAGCGCGGCGCATGAAAACGCGGGGTTTTTTGCCGATTGTGCCGATGCTGACGCTGCTGGTGATGTTGGGGCCGATTTTGGCAGGGATTTATGGCACGATCTTACCTGCGCTGGGATATTTGCCTGCCGCGGGTTTGACTGCTGTGTCGCTGCACTCTTTTGCAAGTGTTTTGGGCTGGGTGGGATTGCCGCGCGCTGCGATGCTGTCCGTCTCGACGGGGTTGCTGGCGACATCGGTGTCGTTGCTGATTGTGGTGTTGTTGACCGCGGGTTGGTCGGGCAGTCGTCCGTTTCGCGTCATCGAGCGGTTGCTGTCGCCGCTATTGGCGGTGCCACATGCTGCGGCCGCATTTGGGCTGGCGTTTCTGATTGCGCCGTCGGGCTGGATAGCAAGGCTGTTGTCGCCCGCCATCACCGGATGGGACCGCCCGCCCGATTTGCTGATTTTGCAAGATACTTACGGCTTTGCCTTGACGGCGGGATTGATTGTCAAAGAGGTGCCGTTTTTGTTGTTGATCACCTTGTCGGCCATGGGTCAAGCGGACGCGCAGCGCAGTGCGGTGGTTGCCCAGGCGTTAGGTTATGGCCGCGTGACAGGGTGGATAAAGACAGTTTTTCCACGGGTTTATGCGCAGATCAGGCTGCCGGTTTATGTTGTGCTGGCCTATGCGATGTCGGTTGTGGATATGGCGGTGATTTTGGGGCCCAATACCCCGCCGACGCTGTCGGTGCAGATCGTCAAGCTGATGTCTGACCCGAACCTTTCGATGCGCCTTGATGGTGCGGCGGCTGCGGTGTTGCAACTTGGGTTGGTCGTGGGTGCCTTGTTGTTTTGGCGTATGGGCGAGTGGATGTTGGCTGTGCTTGGGCGGCGTTGGATTGCGGCGGGGTCACGAGGCAAGATGGATGTCGTGGCGGGTGGTTTTGGCTTGGGTGCAGGCGCGATTTGTGCGGTGACTGTGGTGCTGGGGCTTGTGGTGTTGGCGGTCTGGTCGTTTGCCGGATACTGGGGCTTTCCCGATGCGATGCCCGGGCAGTTATCGTTCAGGAATTGGGCGCGCCATAGCGACGGCACTATGGATGCATTGTGGGAGACCGTGGTGATTGCGGGGGTCGTTACGGTGGTTGCCTTGATCTTGACGATTGGCAGTTTGGAGGCCGAGTATCGCTATGGCTTGCGGATGTCGCAGCGGGGCCTTTGGTTGCTGTATTTGCCCTTGTTAGTGCCGCAAACTGCGTTCTTGCCGGGGTTGCAGACGCTGATGTTAAGCGTTGGGATTGATGTTGGGCGGGTGCCTGTCATGATCGCGCATTTGGTGTTTGTGCTGCCTTATGTGTTTTTGTCCTTGTCGGACCCGTTTCGGGCTTGGGATGTGCGTATGGGCACGATTGCGGCGGCGCTGGGTGCCAGTCCTGATCGTGTGTTATGGCGTGTCAGATTGCCGATGTTGTTGCGTCCGGTTTTGACCGCTGCGGCCTTGGGCGTTGCGGTGTCTGTCGGGCAGTATTTGCCGACGCTGTTGATTGGTGGGGGCCGCGTGGAGACGTTGACGACCGAGGCTGTGGCGCTTGCCTCTGGTGGGGATCGCCGTGCAATTGGTGTTTATGGATTGATGCAGACGGCGGCGGCGCTGTTGCCATTTGCGCTGGCGTTAACGGTGCCTGCGATTATTTGGCGCAACAGGAGAGGGCTAAGGCATGGATAAGGGGTTGGTGTTGCGCGACGTTGTGATCCGCAAGGCCGGCGTTGCCATGGTGTCGTTGTCACGGGAGATCGCATCAGGCCAGGTTTTGACGGTAATGGGTCCGTCTGGCGTGGGAAAGTCGACGCTATTGGCGTTTATTACGGGCACTTTGTCCAAGGATTTTTCGGCCAGCGGGTCGGTCATTCTGGATGGTCATGATATTACGACGGCCCCCGCCCATCAGCGCCGTGTGGGGATTTTGTTTCAGGATGATCTGTTGTTTCCACATTTGTCTGTCGCGCAAAACCTGTCGTTTGGATTGATCGAGGGTGGCAGTGCGGCGGCGCGCCGGTCTGTCGTTGAGGCTGCGTTGGAAGAGGTTGGATTGGCGGGGTTTGGCAGCCGTGATCCTGCGACATTGTCGGGCGGGCAAAAGGCAAGGGTTGCCTTGATGCGGATGTTGTTGTCGGAGCCGTGCGCCTTGTTGTTGGACGAGCCGTTTTCACGTCTTGATACGGCGTTGCGGGCGCAGGTGAGAGAGTTGGTGTTTGCCAGGGCCAAGGCGCGCGCGCTGCCGGTGTTGATGGTGACCCATGATGCCGAGGATGCGCGGGCGGCGGGTGGCGAAATCGTGACGTTTGGCCTTAGTTAGAGCCTAAAATGGTTGCGGTGTGCGCGGTCATATAGATTTGGAGCCAAGGCGTGAATTGGGCGGGATCGGCGGCGATTTCCTGTTTGAGGTCGGCGGGCAGGGTCCATCTTACGGCTTGCACCTCGTCTGGATTGGGCGTGACAGAGAGCGTGTCAGGTGCGTGAGCGAGGTAGACGTCGACGACTTCGTGTTCGATCATGCCGCCGCCGACATCGGCGCGGTATTCAAGTTGTCCGCGGTGCTCGCAGTCGAGGCCTTTGATGCCGAGTTCTTCGTCAAGCCGCCGTGTGGCGCATTGGGCTGGATCTTCGGCCCAATCGGGGTGCGTGCAGCAGGTGTTCGCCCATAAGTTTGGCGTGTGATATTTATGCGCTGCGCGTTGTTGCAGCAAAATTCGCCCGCGGTTCATGACAAAAATGCTGACGGCCTGGTGTTTTAGGCCATGGGTATGGGCGCGCAGTTTTTCGACGGGGGTCAGTGTGCCGTCGACCCAGGCGGGGATGAGAATCGGTTTTGTCATGGCTCCTACCTAGTCTGCTGTTTAGGTTTTTTGAACCTGTTCAATTGTGCGTTGCACAGGACGCCTGTGACCTGCAAGGTTTGTTCAAATGGAATGGGGAATAGAGATGGTGATCAAAGCCGTTGTCTGGGGCGAGAATGTCCATGAGCAGACCAATAAGGTCGTGGCGGATCTATATCCTGACGGGATGCATGGTGCGATTGCCGCCGCCTTGACTGCCGCAGGTGGGATCGAGGCCACGACGGCCACGTTGCAAGAGCCCGAACACGGTTTGACCGAGGAGAGATTGGCGGGCACGGATGTGTTGTTGTGGTGGGGTCATGCCGCCCACGGGGAGGTGTCGGATGCCGTGGTAGAGCGCGTGGCCGATCAGGTGAATGCGGGCATGGGATTGATTTTGCTGCATTCGGCGCATTTTGCCAAGATTTTTAAGCGCCTGATGGGCACGCCGTGCAATCTGACATGGCGAGAGGCGGGGGAGCGGGAGCGGCTTTGGGTTACCTCGCGAAACCATCCGATTGCGGCGGGATTGCCGGATCATTTCGAGCTGGAAAACGAGGAGATGTATGGCGAGCCGTTTGGAGTGCCAGAGCCGTTGGAGACGGTTTTCATCAGCTGGTTTCAGGGCGGAGAGGTGTTTCGGTCGGGTTTGACCTATAAGCGCGGCGCGGGGAATGTGTTTTATTTCCGCCCCGGTCATGAGACCTATCCGACCTATTTTGATGTCAATGTGCAAAGGGTTTTAGCCAATGCGGTGCGCTGGGCGCATAATCCTGCGCCGCGGGTGGTGGGGGTGAATGATGCGCCGAATGTGCCGGTTGAGGCTGCGTTAGAGCCGATTATCGAGCGCGGTCCGCGGCTGCATAAAAGCGGCGAGGATGGGTTTCGATGAGTGACTTGCGTGTTTTGATCGTTGGCACCGGCGGCATGGCCAACCAGCATGTGGAGGCCTATGCCGCGATGCAAGCTGTCACGGTGGTGGCGGGTGTTGATACCGATGCGGCCCGTTTGGCGGCGTTTTGTGACAAGCATGGGATCGAAAACGGGTTTGCGTCGGTAGAGGAGGCGGTCGCTTGGGGCGGGTTTGATGCGGCATCCAATGTGACGCCTGATGCAGTGCACTGTGCTACGACATTGCCGTTATTGGCGGCGGGCAAACATGTTTTATGCGAAAAACCATTGGCGGCGAATGCGGCGGATGCCCTTGAGATGGCGGCGGCGGCCAAGGCGGCGAGCGTCGTGAATATGGTGAATTTGACCTATCGAAATGGTGCGGCTTTGGTTGCCGCGGCAAAAATTGTGGCGGAGGGGCAGATTGGCGAGGTCCGCCATTTCGAGGCATCGTATTTGCAAAGCTGGCTGACGCAGCCTGCGTGGGGCGATTGGAGAACCCAGGAGCAGTGGCTATGGCGGTTGTCGCAAGCCCACGGGTCGATGGGTGTTTTGGGCGATATTGGTGTTCATATCGTGGATTTCGCGACCTTTGTGGCGGGGGCGGATGTGGCCACTGTATCGTCGCGATTGACCACGTTTGATAAGGCTGATGGCGGCCAGATCGGCGGTTATGTCTTGGATGCCAATGACAGTATGACGATGCAGGTTGCCTTGACCAATGGTGCGGTCGGGGTGATTCATGCCAGCCGTATGGCATCGGGCCATTTGAATGATTTGCGTTTGCGGATTTTTGGCACCAAGGGTGGGTTGGTTGTGCGTTTCGAGCAGGAACAGACACTGCTTTCGGCCAGTCTGGGGGCGGATATGACGCGAGGTCGCTGGGTGGATATCGACCTGCCGCAGGTTGCCACCAACTATGAGAGGTTCATTGCGGCGATCCGTGGGGGCGTGTCTGTTGCGCCTGATTTTGCCCGTGGTGCCGGTTTGCAGGCGGTGTTGGACCGTGCGGTGCAATCGGATGCTGAAGGTGGTTTGGCGTTGCCTGTCTGATGCTTGCGTCGGGGTAAAAAGACCGTCAGTCTGCGTGGCGTAGACCAACAAGGGTGACTTTGATGCATTCCACCTCGCAGCCCGCCATTTTCTTTCATCCGGATGCGGTGGAGAGCGAGGGCAAGGATTTGGTGGGGCGCCGCGCGAGCGGTCAGTCGTTCTTGAAGGGGTTTTTGGCGCATGTGCCCGGCGATGTGGTAAATGCTGTGACCGAAGGTCCGGGTGCTGCCAAGACATTTGAGGCGCTGGTGCGACAGATGGGCGAGACCCGAGAGGTCAAGGTGCAGACGCTGCGTGGCCAAAAAGGGTTTACCGATGCAGGTGCGATTTTCTTTCCGGGGCCGGGGTATATGGGGGCTGCGTGGCGCAGGCAGCGGTTTGATCCGGCCGCTTGTTCGCTGATCGGAATTACCCATACGGTATCAACAAGGCGGGTGATCGAGGGGATGCACACCCTATTGGCCGAACCGGTGGAGCCATGGGACGCGATCATTTGCACCTCGCGCGCGGTGCAGTCGGTGGTGCGCCGGCAGATGGCGTTGGAGGGCGAGTATTATCGCACCCGTTTTGGTGCGACCCGCGTGCCTGTTCCGCAATTGCCACTGATCCCGCTGGGCATTCACGCGGCGGATTTTGTGAGGACCGATAAAGGCAGAGCCGAGATGCGCGAGCGGTTTGGCGCGCCAGATGATGTCACTGTGGTGATGACGATGGGGCGTTTGACATCGGTCGAAAAGGCCAATCCTGCGCCGCTGTTTATCGCGCTGGATCGCGCCGCGAAGGCCACGGCGAAACCTGTGCATTTGTGGATGGTCGGCTGGACGAACCGAGACGCGGAAATGGCGTTGCATATCGAGGGGGCCGCTGCACTATGCCCGTCGGTTATGACCCGTATCATTGATGGTCGCGAGGTGGATGTGCGCCGCGATATCTGGTCGGGCGCGGATATTTTCACACTGCCGGTTGATAATATTCAGGAAACATTTGGCTTGGTTCCTGTGGAGGCGATGGCGGCGGGTTTGCCTGTTGTGATGCCCGATTGGAACGGCTTCCGGGATACGGTGGTGCATGGGCGGACCGGTTATTTGATCCCGACAGCGATGCCTGCGGCAGGTGCGGGTCCGTTGATTGCGCAGCGCTATGCCGATGGCACGGATGATTATCTGCGGTATCTGTCGATTGTGCAGCAGCAGACCATGATCGATATTTCCGCCTATGCGCAGGCGTTTGTGGCCTTGATCGAGGATCCAGACAAGCGTCGCGAGATGGGGGATGCGGGCCGCGCCCATGTGGCCGCGAGGTTTGACTGGTCGGCGGTTATTCCGCAGTATCTGGATTTGGCAGATACCTTGGCGAGGGTGCGAAAGGATGCGGTGCCATCGACACCGCGCATGTTGAAGCCGGCGATCAACCCGATCGAGGTCGATCCGTTTACCCTTTACCAAGACTATCCGGCGCAGCATCCGACGGCCAATAGTATTGCGACCCATCGCCGCGCATTGGATGCGGGCGGCCTGGCGGCATTGGACAGGCTGAACGGCCGCGCGCTCTATGGGCGTCGCATTGTGCCTGACGCGGTTATCTTGCAGATTGCAGCGCTGGTCGCGGGGGCTGGGGCGCTATCAATTGCTGAAATCGCGACACAAACCGGCCAAGGTGTTGGTGTTGTGACTGCGGCGCTGCTATTTCTTGCGAAGTTTGATTATGTGTCTATGGCCGTTTTGGAGCCAAATTAACGCCGTATTCGTCGATTATGCGGGCAGCGATACCCCAAGATCCCGATCTGTCGGGGCAGGGCAAAAAGGAAGATAAGTTGCAGCTATCTGTGCATTTTGAAAATACGGCTGATACGGCCAAAAAGAGTGGCCCTGTCACCGTGGGTTGGTTTTTGAACGAAAAGAAGGCGGGTATTGTCTATTTTCCGCCCGAGCGCGTGCGGTCAGCCGAGATGAACAAGCAGCACGCCAAGTCGGCGTCACGCTGTCCTGCGGTGATCGGGATGGAGAGCCGCTATTTCATGGTGCGCTGTCCGTTTGATTTGAACCTCGAGTTTGTCCGCGACAAGGATGGTCGTCCTGCGATGCGTAATTTGAATGGCGATCTGTCGGGAATTCGCGCCAACAAGCTGCGGGAAAAGCTGCATATCGCAGCCGAGCATGAATGGCGCTATCCAGGTGTGCCGACCTTGCAGTTGCAATTGCCATATGTGTTTATTTCCGACGAGCCGGTCTATGCCAGTCAGGTCGCCCCGTTTATGCATTATAGCCGCACCCCGATGCCGGGCACGATTTTTGGCGGCCGGTTTCCGATCAATGTCTGGCCGCGTCCGTTGATGTGGGCGTTTGAATGGCATGATATTGACCGTCCGTTAAAGATTAACCGTGGTGATCCGCTATTTTACGTCACGTTTGAAACCACGCCGCAAGACCGCAGTATTGTCTGTGTCGAGACCGAGCTGACCGATGAGCTGAACGATTACATGGAGTTGATTTCGGGTGCGGTGAATTACGTCAACCAGACGTTCTCGTTGTTTGAAGCGGCTGAGCAGCGCCGCCCCGAGACATTGATCAAACCCGTCAAGCGACGGGGTTCCGACTAGGATTAACCATGTCGGATACCATAAGAGATATGCGCGCCCGGGCAATCAAAATGCACCAAGAGGGCCGGTTGTCCGAGGCGGCGGCGTTATATGCGCGCTATCTGGCGCAAGTGCCGACCGATGCGGGCGCCTGGTCGAATTTGGGCGTTTTGCACCGTGTGGCGGGCCGTCACGAGCAGGCGTTGCGGGCGCAAAAGCGCGCGGTTGCGCTGGCGCCCGATGACGTCGGGTTGCGCAGCAATTACGCAAACATCCTGTCTGATATCGGGCGCTATGAGCAGTCGATTGCACAGCGCACTTGGGTTTTGCAGCGAGAGCCTGACAACCTGAACCATCGCGCGATGGTTGGGCGTTGTCTAAGGGGGATGGGGCGCTACCAGGAAGCGATTGCCTATCTTGAGATAGCCAGCGCCGAATATCCCGCCGATGTTGAAATGAGGATGCAACTGGCGTTTGCCCAATTGGGCGCGGGTGATTACGCCCATGCGTTCGAGACCTATAAGGCCCGTTGGGATGCTGGCGAGTTGCAACCAAGGGACTTGCCGTTTCCCGAGTGGCAAGGCGAGCCGCTTGCCGGCAAGACCGTGTTGGTGATGCCTGAGCAGGGGTTTGGTGACGCGGTGTTGTTTGCCCGGTTTGTGCCGATGCTAAACCAGTTGGGTGCAAGGGTGCGGTGTTTGGTCGAGCGTCCGTTGCAGGCACTTTTCGAGGGGCTTGAGGGGGCCGATTGGACCGGCCCAAGCGTGCCTTCCGGTGCCAAGATTGATTATTGGATCAATATGATGGACCTTGCGGGGATGCATTTTGCCAAATCCAAAGATGTGCCTGCGCCGGCAAAATTGCATGTTCCTGCCGATAGCGTGCAGCGCGCTGCGCGGATTGTTGCCCCGTATGATGATGTGTTGAAAGTAGGTGTCATTTGGACCGGCTCTGTCACCTATAAGGGCAATGCGTTCCGGTCGTTCAGCCATACCGAGTTTCTGCCATTGACGGATATAACGGGGGTTCAGCTATTTTCGTTGTATAAGGGTCCGATGTTGGACCCGTATTTTGCGGATGGGACGGCGGGGTTTATCGTGGATGCGGGCAGTGACGAGCGCGGCTTTGCCGATACGGCAGCAACCATGCAAGAGATGGATCTGATTATCACGTCCGATACTGCAACCGCGCATATTGCCGGATCATTGGGTGTGCCCACGTGGACCGTGTTGCATTGGGACCCGTTTTGGGTTTGGACCCATCACGGTGATACGACGCCGTGGTATCCGCAGATGCGCCTGTTTCGCCAGCGGACCCCATTGGTGTGGTCTGGGGTGATGTCGGAGATCAAGGGTGCTTTGGAATTGAAAATGAAAGTTGCGTCATGAATGATATCCTAGTTCCAACGGCGCCGGGTGAGTTGATCGACAAGTTGACCATTCTGCGGTTGAAGTCGGAGAAAATCACCGACGTTGCCAAGTTGGCCAATGTCCGTCACGAGATGGCTGTGTTGCAGGCAACTGCGGATGAAGCGGTGCCGATGTCGGATGCGTTGCGCCAGTTTTGGGATGCGCTTTATGAGATTAATGCCGATCTTTGGGTGATCGAGGATGATATCCGCGCCTGCGAGGCGAGACAGGATTTTGGCACCGGGTTTATTGCCTTGGCACGCGCCGTTTATGTGACCAATGACGAAAGAGCCCGTTTGAAAAAGGCAATCAATTTGCTTTTGGGCTCTCGTATCGTGGAAGAAAAATCCTACACGGGGTTTGGAGTTCAAGAATGACAATTGATGACCGCATCCGCATGGCGCGGCAGGCGCTTGTTGATATTCAAAGCGAGTTGGTTGCAAAACTGGCCAATGACCGCAGTCGCGCCCGCGCAAATGTGATCCGGCAATTGCATGAAATTCGCGGGATGCTGACCCCGTCGTTCCCTTATGCGTCGCAAGCAGGGCAGGATGTGGTTATTGATCGCGTTTTGGATCGTAAACGCGGTGGGACATTCGTAGATATTGGCGCCTATGACGGTGTTACCGGGTCCAATTCACTGTTCTTTGAGCGCAATCGCGGTTGGACGGGGGTGTTGGTGGAGCCTGTTGCCGTGCAGCGCGCGAAGGCCGAGCAGCATCGCACAGCACCTTGCCTGGCCTATGCCGTGGCCGATAAAAAAGGCGTGGCGGAGTTTATGGCTGTGACCGAGGGCTATACCCAGATGAGTGGTTTGGTCAAAACCTATGACAAGCGGATGTTGGACCGTGTGCGCGCCGACAAGAGACACGCGGAACTGGTGATCAAGGTGCCGACCCGCAGTTTGTCGCAAATCCTGACTGAGGCTGGAATTCCGGACCCTGATTTTGTGTCACTGGATATTGAGGGGGGTGAGTTGGCCGCCTTGCGAAAGTTTCCATTTGATAAGCATGATGTTAAAATTTGGGCGATTGAAAATAACGCGGGCGATCCCGCATTGCCGGCGTTGATGCAAGAAAATGGCTATGATTTAATAGAGTTCTGCGGTCCTGATGAAATTTATTCTAAAGGTCGATAGACTCCAAATTGTGTCGAATTCAACCTTTAAGGAGCCCTTCACTTGCCTGCCTTTAAGTCGGTAGCAGGTCAGCGAAAGGCGGTTCAACATGAGCGGAAATGCTCCGGTTATTATTAAACGCAAGAAGGTCATTCAGGGTGGCGGGCATCATGGTGGTGCATGGAAAGTTGCCTATGCCGATTTTGTGACTGCGATGATGGCGTTCTTCATGTTGATGTGGTTGCTCAATGCAACGACCGAGCAGCAGCGCAAGGGTATTGCTGATTATTTCTCGCCGACGATCCCGATCAACCGGATTTCTGGCGGTGGTGAGGGCATGTTTGGCGGCGATGACATTTTCTCGCAGGCGATGTTGGCCCGTTCGGGTGATGGGGGTATCAAGGCCGAGGCAGAAGGTGATGCTGCGGGCAAGGCTGCCGAGGTTGCTGCACTTCAAAACATTGAAGAGGTGTTGCTAGGCCAAGGCGGAGAGAGTGCGCTGGCCCAACAGGCATTGCGCCATATCGTGACCCGCGTCACCGACGAAGGTTTGATCATTGAAGTGTTTGATTTGCCGGACGCTGCCTTGTTCAAGGGCGATACCGCAGAGCCGATGCCGGTGACCGAAGAAATTGCGGCACTGTTTGCCCGATTGTTTGTGGTGGTTCAGAATGATGTTGCGATTACCGGTTATTTGCGCACGCAGACGGTTCTTTTGTTGGACAATCCGATCTGGGAATTATCAAGCGATCGTGCGGCAGCCATGCGGATCATGTTGGAAAAAGGCGGTTTGGACCCCGCCCGAATTGCGAGGATCACAGGTGCCGGCGATCGGAACCCCGCAACAGCGGACCCGACGATGCTCCGCAATAACCGGCTGGAGATCGTGTTGTTAAGGTCGGATAACTAAATGCGGCTGTTAGGGAGGCGTTAAGGCTAAGGGGTTAGGCCTATGACAAGTTCACGTCATTTCCGATCCAGAAAGGCCTTAACATGACGATTTCTTCTTCCATGAATGCCAGTGTCGCAGGCCTTGCCGCGAATGCGACAAAGCTTGCGACCATCTCCGATAATATCGCGAATTCCTCGACCTACGGTTACAAACGCGCTGTTACCGATTTTCAGTCAATGGTAATCGATAGCGGGCGTGGTTCATACACTGCCGGTGGTGTGCGCACAACGACGATGCGGTTGATTGACCAGCGCGGCTCGCTCGTATCAACAACGAACCCGACGGACCTTGCGGTGCGTGGGCGTGGCATGTTGCCTGTCACGACCGAGGCTTCACTACAGGTGGCAAACGGTGAAAATCCGCTATTGTTAAGCACAACAGGGTCGTTCCGGCCCGATGACCAAGGGTATTTGCGCAGCCCTGCCGGTCTGGTCCTGATGGGGTGGCCTGCAAATACGGATGGCACTATTCCAACTTATCCACGAGATTCTGTTGATGGCTTAGAGCCTGTCCAAATCAATTCGAACCAGTTTGCGGGCGAGGCGACCACGCAAATTGATTTGGCCGTCAATTTACCAGCAACGTCAACTGAAGCGGGCGCGAGTGGCGATGCAGAGGTTTTGTCCGTCGAGTATTTTGATAACCTTGGGAAGTCGGCGAGTTTAAGCGTTGATTTCACGCCGACCGTGCCCGCAACGGGGGCTTCGAACGCGTGGACCATGACCGTTACAGACAGTGCATCCGGCGGCGCCGTTGTGGGTGAATACGTGCTTCAGTTTGATGATACCCGTGGTGCAGGCGGCACGTTGCAGTCGGTGACGACCACATTTGGCGGTGCATATGATCCTGTCACGGGCGCGATTGCTGTCACGGTAGACGGTGGACCGCTGGAAATAGGGATCGGAGAGTTGGGCGATTCGTCAGGTATGACGCAATTGTCTGATGCGTTTGCACCGGTGTCGATTTCCAAAAACGGAACGCCCGTCGGTAGTTTGACGGGTATAGAGGTCGACCCGAACGGATTTGTCAGAGCGTCTTTTGATTCCGGTATTAATCGTATTTTGTATCAAATACCGCTTATTGACGTCTCAAATGTCAACGGTCTTGAGGCGCTTGATCAGCAAAGTTATCGTGTGACCCCTGATAGCGGGTCGTTCTTTATGTGGGACGCGGGTGACGGGCCGACAGGCGACATTGTGAGTTATGCGCGAGAAGAATCGACAACGGATGTTGCTGGCGAACTGACCCAGCTTATCCAAACGCAACGCGCGTATTCGTCGAATGCAAAAGTGATTCAGACTGTTGATGAAATGTTGCAAGAAACAACAAATATCAAGCGATAAGCGGACCGTAGGAAGGACACCCCAATGAGCATTTCGAGCGCATTAAATAACGCATTGAGTGGGTTGAACGCGACGTCACGAACAGCCGAAGTGGTCTCAAGCAATTTATCCAATGCCTTGACCGAAGGATATGGCCGCAGGCAGTTGGAAACGTCTTCGGCCAATGGGGGGGTGCGCGTTGATGGGGTGACCCGGGCGGGCGACAAGGGGTTGACCGGCGACCGTCGGCTTGCAGAGGCACGACTGAATGCCGAACAACGCACGGCAGATATGTTGGGCAAAGTCGAGAGGCTGATTGGCGTTGCGGGAGACCCTGACAGCATTGCGGGTCGGCTTGCGGGTTTTGAAAAATCGTTGATTTCGGCGGCGTCTGATCCGTCGTCTGATCAGCGATTGTCAGCCGTCAATACCGCCTTGAAGGGACTGGTCGGGGCCATCAAGCAAGATGCTGCAACGATCCAGGGGATGCGGCAAGACGCAGATGCTACGATCGGTCGTGACGTAGACACATTGAATACCAATTTACGCATGTTGGAGCAGTTGAACGCCGATATTACGCGGACCCGCGCGGTCGGGCAGGATCCATCGAGTTTGTTTGATGCTCGGCAACTGGTTGTCGATGAGATAGCGGCGATTGTCCCCATCCGCGAACTTGATCGCGGGAATGATCAGCTTGGCCTGATGACGACTTCCGGGCTTGTTCTTATTGATGGCACTGCCGCCCAATTTGAGTTTAACCGCACGCCGACGATTGTTGCAGACATGACTTTGGCGTCGGGGGGGCTGTCTGGGATTACCCGCGACGGGGTTCCATTGGACGCCGATGACGGATTTGGGCGCCTGTCGGGAGGGGCGTTGGAAGCGGCCTTTAAGCTGCGGGATGACAGTCTGGTGAATACACAACAAGACCTTGATAGTGTCGCGTTAGATTTAGTTCAGAGATTTGCGGACATGTCTGTCGACCCATCTGTCGCGCTGACCGGGTTGCTAACGGATTCAGGTGGTCCCGCTGATCCCGCTGACTATATCGGACTGGCGGCGCGCCTCGCAGTGAATGCCTCTGTTGATCCCTCGCAAGGGGGTGACTTGGCGAATTGGCGCGATGGTGTTGGGGCGGTGGTCGCGGGTCCGGCAGGCAACCCGGCACAATTGAACAGATGGTTAAATGCGCTGACCGATGCGCGTGGCGCGTCGTCGATGTCAGCGGCAGAACGCATCGCGGTTTTTTCCTCATCAGCGGGTCAAAACAGACTGAACGCAGAAACGCAGCTTAGTTTTACCGCTGCAAGATGGGATAGTCTAAATAATGCTGAACTGGCAGGTGGCGTCGATACCGATGTTGAGTTGCAAATCCTTTTGCGCGTTGAGCAAGCCTATGCTGCCAACGCGAAAGTGATCCAGACTGTAAGTTCAATGATTCAGCAAATCTTGGAGATTTAGGCCATGCCAGTTGTATCCATCGGCGATATGTCACAACAGTTTATGTCGCTTAAAAACGGTGGCGCGATCAAGTCTGATCTTGCCCGGTTGGGGCAGGAATTGTCGACCGGAAAAGTGGCTGATATCACTGCCCAACTGGGCGGCGATACGCGCCAATTCTCGGGGATCGTTTATAGCTTGAATGTATTGGATGCGTATCAGGTTGCGGCAAACGAGACCATGACGGTTCTTGACCAAATGCAGATTGTTTTAGGGAGGGTCGATCAAAGCCGCTCTGATACGGCGGATGCATTGCTACTTGTGTCGGGGCAAAGTCAGGCCCAACAAATTAACCAGGCTGGCGATATCGCACGATTGGCATTTGATGACATGGTTAATAGTCTGAATGGTCAGTTCGCCGATCGGCGGTTATTCGGCGGCGCTGAAGTGCAAACTCCGCCGCTTGCAGACCCACAGGTTATGCTTGATGATATTTTGGCGACGATCGGCGGAGCCGTAACAACGGATGCAGTTCTGCAAGTCATCGACGACTGGTTTAATGATCCGGCGGGCGGTTTTGCGACCTTGGGGTATCAGGGGGACACCGGAGTCGCGACAACGCGACGTATTGCTGAAAATCTTGAAATCGAAGTTGATGTCCGGGCGGATGACCAAGCTGTTCGGGATCTGTTGAAGGCTGGCGCCCTGGGGGCAATCATGTCTGATTTGACGTCCAATTTGACGCAGGTCGACAGAGGCAATCTTTTGCAAAGAGCCGGTCTTGAATTGCTTGGCGCGTCGGGATCGATGGCTGAAATTCAGGGGCGGCTTGGAAACTTGCAATCAATTGTCGCGACGGGGCAAACGCGACTGGAAACAGAACGGGCCACGTTAAGCATTGCTCAAAACACGATGGAGACTGCAGATCCCTTCGAGACGGCCACGCGGCTGGAAGCGGTGCAGGCCCAGTTGGAAACCCATTTTACGGTCACATCCCGTTTGTCACAGCTTAGCCTCGTGGAGTATATTTAATGGGTGTTTTTCGTAGCCTGTCGGCAGCGGTTTTAATGGGCATCCTGCCAGCGGCCGCATTTTCTGCCCCCATCAGGTTGAAAGATCTAGTGGAATTTGATGGGGTGCGGTCGAATGATCTTGTCGGCTACGGGTTGGTTGTTGGGTTGAATGGAACCGGAGATGGGCTGCGAAATTCGCCCTTCACCGAAGAAATCATGACCAATATTCTTGAACGCCTTGGCGTAAATGTCACCGGAGAACAGTTCCGGCCAAAGAATGTCGCGGCGGTCCTTGTGACCGCCAGTTTGCCGCCGTTTGCAAGAGCGGGCAGTCCGATAGATGTTACCGTATCCGCGATCGGAGATGCCAATAGTTTGCTGGGGGGGACGTTGATTATGACGCCGCTGAATGCGGCGGACGCAGAAATTTACGCAGTTGCGCAGGGCACAATTATTGCAGGTGGCGCGTCTGCCGCGGGAAACGGGGCTTCAGTTGTTCGAGGTGTGCCTACGTCGGGGGTTATTCCGTCGGGGGCCACGGTCGAGCGTGAAGTGGACTTTGACTTTGGGTCACTGACATCATTGCGGTTGGCGCTGCGAACCCCCGATTTTACGACTGCGGGTCGTATTGAAAGAGCGATCAATCAAAATTTTGGCAGGCAAGTTGCGGTGATGCTGGATTCTGGCACGGTTGAGTTAAACATAACGGCTACAAAAATGCCGTCACCCGCACATGCGTTGGGGCGCATAGAGAATATTCTGGTTGAACCAGAGCGCCGCGCACGCGTTGTTGTTGATCAGGCCTCAGGGACAATTGTGATGGGCGAGGATGTGAGGATCAGCCGCGTGGCGGTTAGTCAGGGGAACCTGACACTGCGTATCGAAGAAGCACCGCTCGTCGCACAACCAAACCCGTTTTCCCCTGGTGAAACGGTTGTTGTGCCAAGGACGACGGCATCGATTACGGATGAGCCCGGGATTGGGCTTGCGGACCTTCGCGAAGGCACATCCCTGTCCGAAGTGATTGCAGGACTGAATGCCCTGGGCGTAGCACCGCGCGATATGATCGATATTTTGAAAAGCATCAAAGCCAGCGGTGCGCTTCAAGCGGAATTCATCGTCCGCTAATGGACTTAGGTGTAGCTGCGCACCAAACTGGCAGCGACCAACCCCCAGCCATCTGCGACGACAAAGAATGCCAGTTTAAACGGGAGTGAAACAATTGCGGGCGGAACCATCAACATCCCCATCGACATGAGCACGGCTGCGACAACAAGATCGATTATCAGGAATGGCAAAAAGACCAGAAAGCCGACCTGAAATGCCCGTTCAAGTTCACTAAGCAAAAAGGACGGGATGAGGACGGAAAGTGGCGCATCACTGATTATTATATCAAGAGGAACGTCGCTGCGCAAAGCGGCTAGATCTTCAAAAGTTTGTGGATCAACCCGATTTGTCATGAACCCTCGCAAGGGCACCATCGTCCGGGCAAACGCTTCTTCGACTTCGATTTCTCCTGTGAGAAGTGGCGCGACCCCGTCTGTGTATGCGGCCGTAAATACGGGTTCCATGACAAAATATGTCAAGAAGAGCGCCAAGGAAACCATAAGCATGTTGGGCGGGGATTGCTGCAACCCGATTGCTTGTCGCAAAATGGCAAGCACGGTGACGATGAATGGAAAACTTGTCACCATAATAGCGATCCCTGGCACAAGGCTAAGGACCGTGATGAGTGCAAAAAGCTGCACGGACCGCGTGGTCAATGACCCCGTATCGCCGAGCGAGAATGAGACATCCTGAGCGTTGGCCGGCATGGCGGATAGTGCAATGGTGGCCAAGGCCAAGCAGATTAAACCCCGCATTTAGTGAAAGTCCCCTTTGTGGGTGGCGACTTCGGTCAAGCGGATCGCCAGTTGTCCGGCGTCACCGCCCTCCAGTTCCTGAAGTTCGCCCCGTGCAATGAGTCGGTCGCCGACATATAATTCGACTGGATCGCTAATTTTTCGATCAAGCGGAAGCACGGCGTTCTCGCTTAGTTTGAGAAGGTCCCGCACAAGCGGCCGCGCCTTGCCAACCGAAACAGTGACCTCGATCGGGATGCTGTGCAGTGGGTGTTCTTCGTTTAACGCGTCCGGTTTGGGTTGTGGATCAGCCATGGTTTATCGTCCTTTCATGTGGATCGGAGTAGGCGCGCAATGCGGTTCGCACGGCGACAAACGTATTTTCGAAATCAATGGCCGAGCTGTGGCCGTTTACATTGAGCCATGCGGCGTGGGTCGTGAGTGTGGGATCGGTCAGGATTTTTGCGCCACGCGCCGGCGCGTCGCCGAGGGCTGCGAGAATGGCGTCGACGTTTTCGGGATGAACGGTGATGGTCGGCTGTGTGGGCAGTTCTGCTTTTGCCGCAGATTGCAGAATTTCGCAGATTGTCGTTGCCAGTCCGATGGTCTGCGTTGCCGGCAGAATATGTGTCGTTATCGCAGTGAGCAAAGGCTCCAGATCGGCGAGAACCGATTGCCGTGCTTCGGCAAAGGTAAAGCCGGAATCGGTGATCGCGCTTACCAGTGCAGCGCTTAAATTGGCTTGTGCAAGCTCGGCTTCTTGCCTGCCTGCGGCGATGCCTTCGTCAAAGCCGCGCGTAAACTCCGGATGGGATTTTTGCGCTGCAACCGATTCATCGTCGAAAGATTCTAGAGTAAGGGTAAGGGACATTTATGCTTTCTCTACTTCATCAGGTTGTTCCATCCAGTCTTGAAGGATTTGGATCGTTTCTGACTCCCGTTCGCTGATCATTTTGCGCAACCGGTTCACCGGATCGGGATCATCTTGGGTGGCGTTCGCGCTATTATTTGGAAGGGCAAGAGTGCCGTTTGCGGTTGCCCCCAATTGGCCGGTTGTCATTGGTATTGCTTTTTGTTCGAGAATATTTGCACCTGAAGGCGGCCCAAGGGCGGGTCGGCGCGACGGCGCCAAAATTGGCCGGACCACAAACAGGCCCAATACGAGTGAGACAACGGCCAACACTGCGATCTGGATTAACCGCATCAGGTTGAGTGGCGCGCTTGTTGCGGTGATCCCGTCAGTTCCGAGCACTGCGATGGGCTCGAACGTCATCGACCGCAGTGTGATTTCGTCGCCGCGGTCCTGATTGTAGCCCACCGCCGAGGCAACCAGAGCTTCGAGAGATTGGAGTTCTTCGGCGGATCGTGGCGTTGTGGTTTGCACGCCTTCCTGATCGATGGTGACCACATCGTTCACCAAAACGGCAACTGTGAGGCGGCGTACATCGCCCGGCACGCGTGTAAGCTGTCTGTTTGTTTCGTTAACTTCGTAATTGGTTAATGCGCGGCTTTCCGAGTTTTCGTTGTTGGAGCTGCCTGATCCACCGGCGGCGTCTCCACCGGGCAAATTTGAGGCAACGGTAACGTCGCCGCCGCTGCTATCTTGCGATCTTGTAGCGCTTTCTGTGACATCGGTGCTGATCGCGACCCGAACATCCGGATCAAAGGTCCGCTCGGTGATCATTTCTGATTCGGTTACGGTTTCGACAGAGACTTCAACGATTGCGTTGCCAGCGCCGACGCGAGCGGCAAGCAATCGTTCGGCCCGGCCGCGCAACTCAGCGGCTTTTTCATCGCCGTTTGCACCATTTACTTGCCCCTCACTGTCGGAAACGAGGCCGCCGTTTCCGTCGATGACGGCGACGTCGTCCGGTTTCAAACCTGGCACAGCTGCCGCGACCAAGTATTGGAGTGCTTTGATCTG
Source organism: uncultured Rhodobacterales bacterium (assembly GCA_963976475.1). GTDB lineage: Bacteria > Pseudomonadota > Alphaproteobacteria > Rhodobacterales > Rhodobacteraceae > Yoonia. The sequence goes on along the minus strand of CAXBKX010000012.1, from coordinate 4,689 downwards.
GCGCGAAGTGAGTGAAGAACCTGCCGTTGTGACATTGACGGCCGCAGTAGCGGTCTGTTCACGCCGAAATGAGCGTGCATTGGGTGTTGCAATGTGGACGCGAGCGGAGCGGATTTGCGGACTCGCGAGGATCGTGCGTGCCAACTCCCCTTCTTTTGCACGCCAATAGGCCGCGTCGAACATTTGTGATGTTGTGCCAAAGCCGGACAATGTATCGAGAAGTTCATAGCCCTGCGATCCGCTGATGGGCAGCCCCTCGCCGGCCAGTGACATGCGTAGGCTATCGCGTTGCACACTTTCAACATAGATCGCGTTGCCGCGCACTTCGTAGATGGCACCTTGTGCATCAAGTGATTTGACCACATCTCCCGCCGCTGCGGGTTCTAATCCGCCAAAGAGCAGTGCCATATCCCGCGATCTGCTGCCTTGGGCGAGCAAGAGGACAGCCCCGAATACGGCGAGCGTCGCGACGACCACAAAAAGTCGTTTACGCGCATCGAGGGCGACCCACACTGACATCAGACTTTGCAATTGGATTCTCCAGATCGAGGGGCTTCTGCCCGTTCATTTCTCTTGTTTGGAGCAACAGCCTTAACAATCGGTTAGGGCTTCCAAGTTTATATGAACTCAAGAGAAAAGAATGAGGACGACATAATGACGGCCGTTGCAGACCTGGATGAAACCGCACCACCGAAGAAATCGAAGCTGCCGCTAGTTGCGGGACTGGTGCTTGCGATTGCGGGCGGCGGCGGTGGATTTTTTGCAGTTAAATCAGGGGTTATTGGGGGCTCCTCTGATTCGGGTGTTGCGCAAGAAGCCGGTGCTGAACCAGCAGAACCATTCGCTCAGATCGCGTTTGTTGCATTGGACCCGTTGGTGATTTCGTTGCCCAGCCAAGGCGCGCGCGTCTTGTTGCGATTTGCGGCGCAACTTGAGGTCGCCCCGGAATATGCAGCCGAGGTCGAGGCTGTGAAACCGCGCATTATCGACGTGTTGAACGGATATTTACGCGCAGTCGAGATTTCGGAACTAGAGGATCCGACGGCACTGATGCGATTGCGAGGGCAAATGCTGCGGCGTGTTCAAATCGTGACAGGGGAGGGCCGCGTTCGCGATCTTCTGATTATGGAATTCGTAATTAATTGAGGAGGCCAGAATGGCGTTCATAGCAGATATCTTACTTGTCGCGGGGGCAATGGGCGCAGGGCTTTATTGTCATGTGCTTTCACGCAGACTTCGTCGGTTTACGGACCTTGAAAAAGGGGTCGGTGGCGCGGTTGCGGTTCTTTCGGCGCAAGTCGATGATCTTGCAAAGGCATTGAGTTCCGCACAGGCAACCGCGACCGCCTCGGTCGAAAACCTTGCGGGTATCAATTCAAAAGCGGAGGCCTCGGCGCGCAAGCTCGAGCTTTTAATCGCGTCAATGCATGATGTTCCCGACACGCCGACCCAGACCGCGCGAAAAGCGCCGGCTATTCCGGTAAGTCCGTTTTTTGTGCGCCGCGCAGAGCAGGCGGAGGCCGCACAATGACACGTGAATTTCGACGAAAACGGGGACCCTTGCACGTGATCGCCGTGCTTTTGGTATTGTCGGCGGTTATGCGGACAACTGTTGGAGTCGGTGAGGCATTTGCAAAAAGTCCCGACCAGACAGAACCGCATGAACCTGCTCCCGAGCCAAATGCTGTAGAGACGCCGACTTCAGACATTTTGACCGCATTGAAGGCGCGCGAGGAACGATTGGCAGCGCGTGAAGCCATATTTGCAGACCGGGTTCAGGCCCTGAACGTGGCTGAGGGGGAGGTAACCGAGCAGATTGCCGCATTGCGTCAAGCAGAGGAAGCGTTAAGTGCAACGCTTGCGTTGGCAGATACAGCCGCGCAATCCGATTTGGGGCGCCTGACGACGGTTTACGAAAATATGGCTCCAAAAGATGCGTCAGCATTGTTTGAGCAAATGCCACCCCAATTCGCGGCCGGGTTTTTAGGAATGATGGATCCTGTTGCAGCAGCCAAGGTCATGGCCGGTCTGACGCCCGAAACGGCCTATTCATTCAGCGTTGTTTTGGCGGGGCGAAATGCATTGGTTCCAACGCGCTAGGGCAGACAATTCCTTAACGCATTTGCATCATACCGAACAGGCCAGACGAATCTGGCCACAAATAAGGAACACAATCCTATGATTGGCCTCGTTGGCATCGTTATTATTTTCGTCATGGTTTTTGGTGGCTATTTGCTCGCTGGTGGCAAGATGGCGATCATTTTGCAAACCCTCCCGTTCGAGATGATCATGATCGGCGGGGCAGCGCTTGGTGCATTTGTGATTAGCAATGATATGCCCGCGATCAAGCATACGTTGAAGGATGTGGGGAAAGTATTCAAAGGCGCGAAGTGGAAGCAGCAGGACTATAGTGATTTGTTGTGTCTCTTATTTGAGTTGATTCGAATGGCACGCGCGAACCCGGTTGCGCTTGAGGAGCATATCGAGGGCCCGGTTGAATCGGCAATTTTTGGTAAATATCCAAAGATACTCGCCGACCGCGAAGCAATTGAGTTGATTTGTGACACGCTGCGTTCTGGCACGATGAATTACGACGATCCCCATCAAGTTGAAGAGGTGCTTGAGAAGCGGATAGAGGCCACGATGCATCACCGGATGCATTCAACCCACGCGCTTCAAGCGATTGCCGATGGACTTCCTGCTCTAGGCATTGTTGCCGCGGTTCTTGGCGTTATCAAAACGATGGGGTCGATCGACCAGCCTCCCGAGGTATTGGGTAAGCTGATCGGGGGTGCCTTGGTCGGAACATTTCTTGGCGTTTTCTTGGCCTATGGCTTGGTTGGTCCTTTTGGCGTCAAGGTGAAGGCGGTTATTGAAGAGGATGGGCAGTTTTACCAATTGATCCGCGAAGTTCTGGTCGCGAACCTGCATCTTCATGCTCCAAACATTTGCATCGAAGTGGGGCGGCAGAAAACACCGGGGCCTTTCCGGCCCACATATTCCGACCTTGAAGAGGCCTTAAAATCCGTCAAACAGGATGCGGCATGATGCGTTGGGTGTTTTGCATTGTCGCCATCACTTTTGGCACGGTCATGTACGGCGCGCCCGCTGTTGTGCGGTCAGGCGAACATCCGGAATTCGTGCGCTTGGTGGTGGACATTCCGGTCGGGTCCGATTGGACGGTTGGGCGGGTAGCAGATGGCTATGCAGTTCAAATTGAAGGCGTCAGTGAGTTTGATACCTCCGGCGTTTTTTCACGCATATCTACCTCAAGAATTCGGGGCCTGAAAAGTAATCGGGAGCAGTCGCGCCTTGTGCTTTTCTCTGACTGTGATTGTAACGCAACCGCATTTTTGTGGAGGCCCGATAAACTTGTCATCGACATTAACGATGGGCCAGCAAGTCCTGACTCGATGTTTGAGGAGGTGCTTGATCGACAAGCCACGGAGATCACCCAACCGATATTACCGATTCTCACAGATGTGCGCCCTTCAGCCATGAGGCCAGAAGTCAGGCCAATACCTATCGTGGACTTTGCATCGGTGTTTGAAAACCGCACCGAGCTAAATGCCTTGGAGCAGGTTGTCGTCGAAAGTTTGGCGCGTGCCGCAACGCAGGGGTTGCTTGCGCCGAGTGATAATTTGCAATTTCTTCAAACCATACCATCGCAACTTGATTCCCATTTTGCGCGAAATGAACCCGGACTTTCAGCTTATACTAGCATTGACTTGGGTGCCGAACGGGCGACTTCTGACACCAGTATGCAAGAAACATGTTTGTCCGAGAGCTATTTTGATGTCGGCAGTTGGGCGGATGGTCCGCCATATGCGGAAAGAACGGCGCAGGCGCGCGCGAAGATCGCAGGTGAATTTGATCGCATTGATCCGTCCGCCGTCGTTCAATTGGCAAAATCATATATTGTTTTCGGATTTGGCCGTGAAGCCCGGAATGCGTTGCAGATAGATGGTAAAAATTCAAAAGAACGCGAAATTTTATCGACGATGGGTGCGATCATCGACGGCGATCCCTTTGATTTGGACGGGTTGTCCGCGCAGTTGGGGTGTCGTGGGCCAGCGGCGCTTTGGGCGCTGCTTGCGCAAAATGGACCCACGAAGGTCGAGATTGATCGCAATGGAATTTTGCGAGAGTTTCGGGCTCTGCCTGTCGCTCTCCGAAACCATTTGAGTCCAAGGCTATCCAGCAAATTTAGAGAACGAGGCGATTTTGAAGCGGCTGAAATGGTGATTTCTAGCGAAGTTGATGGCCCGGATACAACATTTGAAGCTGCTATTGCGCAGACTGAACTTTTATCTGAGATGGGTAAAACGGACGAGGCCGCGGAGGCGTTGGCTTCTCTTGCTTCCACCGATTCTCGCATGACGCCCGGCGCGCTAATCGAATATCTGTCATTGGCAGTTGAAACTGAAACGGATATTGATTTAGAGGCGATCGCACTGGGCGATATTTTACGTTTTGAGAACAAGGGTGGCGAAATAATAGGAGATTTGGCTGCCGCGCAAGTGAGAGCCTATATTGCTGTTGATGACCTTGGTGCAGCATTTCGGCTCTTGTCGGATGAGGCAGAGACTATCGGTGTTGAGCGGCTTGTTGAGCTTACATCTGGAGCGGTAATTGCCGAGTTAAGCCCAAAAGTTGGTGACGGTGTGATTAGGCGGCGTTTTGAAGTTG
>CAXBKX010000011.1:0-126513 GCA_963976475.1 uncultured Rhodobacterales bacterium | reverse complement strand
TGATCTGCTGCCGTGGAAAACTACCCCGTAGGGCAGTCAGACCGGACGCTTACTGATCCCCGCTATGCACAAACAGCCGCGCCGCTATGCAGTAACAACTGTAGTCATGCCGCCCGCACATGGCCTAAACACCGGTGAACCCCAATTTTATCAGGACAGGTCTTATGACATTGCTCAAAGCCAAGCTCAAAAACCTCATCGCGGCGCTGAAAACCGCGCGCCCCGTGCCGTGCTGGACCGACTATTTGCGTCAGACCCGATAGTCCCGCATCTGCGGCGTTTGACGCAAAGTGACATGGCCCCTTGATCCACGCCCGATCCCCGTCTATACGCCGCTAGTCCGCACGACTCTCGTGCCGACTCAATATTGAAACGCCGCGTTTGACCGCTCCCGTCGCTGGGGGTCAGTTCCGGCAAAAGGAGAAGCGACATGAAACTGAACCAACTTTCCGACAATCCAGGCGCCACCAAAGCACGCAAGCGCGTCGCGCGCGGTCCGGGCTCTGGCATGGGTAAAACCGCTGGCCGTGGTATCAAGGGTCAAAAATCCCGGTCCGGCGTCGCCATCAAAGGCTTCGAAGGCGGCCAGATGCCACTCTACCAGCGTCTGCCAAAGCGCGGCTTCAGCAAGCCGAACCGCAAGGCATTTGCCGTCATCAACCTTGGTCTGATCCAGAAATTCATCGACGCGGGTAAAATTGACGTGAAGGCCGACATCACACAAGAGGCACTGGTTGCATCGGGCGCCTTGCGCCGCGCAAAAGACGGCGTTCGCGTTCTTGCAAAGGGTGATTTCACCGCAAAAGCGACCATCGTCGTGCACGGTGCCTCCGCTGGTGCAGTCGAAGCTGTGGAAAAAGCGGGCGGTAAATTGACCGTGACGGCTACTCCCAAGGCAGCGGCTGCCGAGTAAGTCCTTGTGAGCGGCGCGCCTGTCGCTTACATAAATCACAGCATTCCCAAACGCCGCCACACGGGGAACCGTTGGCGGCGTTTTTCATGAGAAGAGAGACGCATGGCATCCGCAGCAGAACAAATGGCTTCCAACATGAGCTGGAGCGCATTCGGTAAAGCAACCGAGTTGCGCCAACGCATCCTGTTCACCCTTGGTCTATTGGTGGTTTACCGCCTTGGGACCTATATTCCGGTTCCGGGCATTGACGGGGCCGCCTTGCGGACCTTCATGGAAGACGCGGCCCAAGGGATCGGCGGCATCCTGTCGATGTTCACCGGTGGCGCGCTGTCGCGGATGGGCATCTTTGCGCTGGGGATCATGCCGTATATCTCGGCCTCGATCATCGTGCAGCTGTTGGGCGCCATGTGGGAACCGCTGAAGAATCTCAAAAAAGAAGGCGAAGCAGGGCGTCGCAAGCTCAACCAATACACCCGCTACGGCACAGTGCTTTTGGCCACAGCGCAGGCCTACGGTCTGGCGCGTAGCTTGGAAGCGGGCGATCTGGCCTCCAATCCGGGGCTCTATTTCCAAGCATCCGCCGTGATCACCATCGTGGGCGGCACCATGTTCCTGATGTGGCTCGGTGAACAGATCACATCGCGCGGTATCGGCAACGGCATCTCGTTGATCATCTTCGTGGGCATCATCGCCGAAGTGCCCGCTGCGGCGGCACAGTTCCTGTCCCAAGGGCGCTCGGGCGCGATCTCTCCCGTGGTGGTTGTCGGCGTGATCCTGATGGTCATTGCGATCCTGACCTTTGTGGTCTTCATGGAGCGGTCGCTGCGCAAGATCCACATCCAATACCCGCGCCAACAACGCGGCATGAAGGTCTACGACGGCTCCACATCGCACCTGCCGATCAAGGTAAACCCCGCCGGTGTTATCCCCGCAATCTTCGCATCCGCTTTGTTGTTGCTGCCAACCACCATCAGCACCTTCTCGGGCGGCACATCCGGCCCCGTGATGTCCACGGTCCTCGCCTACTTTGGCCCCGGACAGCCGCTCTATCTGCTGTTCTTTGCCGCCATGATCATCTTCTTTACGTATTTCTACACCCGTGAAGTTGCGTTTAAGACCGACGAAGTGGCCGACAACCTGAAAAACCAGAACGGCTTTGTGCCCGGCATCCGCCCCGGCAAGAAAACCGCTCAATACCTCGACTATGTGGTCACGCGTATCCTTGTGCTCGGCTCGGGCTACCTCGCCCTTGTGGCCTTGCTGCCCGAAATCCTGCGCAGCCAACTTTCCATTCCCTTCTATTTCGGCGGGACCTCGGTTCTGATTATTGTCTCGGTTGGCATGGACACGATACAACAGATCCAATCACACCTGCTGGCCCACCAATACGAGGGCCTGATCGAAAAGTCGCAGCTTCGGGGCAAAAGCCGGACTGGGAAAAAGAAAGGGCCGTCGCGTCGATGAACATAATACTGCTGGGGCCGCCGGGGGCGGGCAAAGGGACGCAAGCGCGCAGGCTCGTGGACGAACGTGGCATGGTGCAGCTTAGCACCGGTGACATGTTGCGTGCCGCGCGCACAAGCGGCACCACGATGGGCAAGAAAGTGGCCGCCGTGATGGACGCAGGCAATCTGGTCACCGACGAAATCGTCATCGGCCTGATCCGTGAACAACTTGAAAGTGACACTGCACCCGGCGGTTATATCTTCGACGGCTTCCCGCGCACGCTGGCACAGGCCGACGCCTTGGGGAACCTTCTGGTGGAGATGGGCGAACACCTCGATCATGTGGTCGAGATGCAAGTCGACGACGAGGCGCTTGTCGCCCGCATCACGGCGCGCTCGACCTGTGGCTCCTGCGGCGAGGTCTATAACGATGCGACAAAACCCTGGCCCGCGGATGGCAAATGCGCCAACTGCGGCAGCACCGAGCAGACACGGCGTGCCGATGACAACGAGGACAGCCTCAAAACCCGCCTGATGGCCTATTACAAACAGACCTCGCCACTGGTTGGCTACTACTACGCCAAGGGTGATCTGACCTCGGTTGACGGGCTGGCCAGCATGGACGAGGTCGCGGCGTCGATCAGTGCGGCACTTACCTGAATGCGCGGCGCGGGCAGGGGTTGACCCCCGCCCGCATCACTCCTAAAAGCCGCTATCCCCCAGGGGAATCAATTTGCGGATCACGGGTCGCCCCCTGCGTTCGCAGACCACCTCGATATGACGCGGCCCGACGGTTATTCGTTCGGGCCTCCGTTGTGAAAAAAGGTTCCGGAAATACGGAACCGCAACGAAAAGGAAATACCACCTTGGCACGTATTGCTGGCGTGAACATCCCAACCGGGAAACGTGTTCTGATCGCCCTCACATATATCACCGGTATCGGCCCGGCCAAAGCAGAAGAAATCTGCGAAGCTGTCGGTATCGATCGCGCGCGTCGCGTAAACGACCTCTCGGACGCCGAAGTCCTGAAAGTGCGCGAATACATCGACGCCAATCTGACCGTTGAAGGCGATCTTCGCCGCGACACACAGATGAACATCAAACGTCTGATGGACCTTGGCTGCTACCGTGGCCTGCGCCACCGTCGCAACCTTCCTGTGCGCGGTCAGCGGACATCTACCAACGCTCGCACTCGCAAAGGCCCTGCAAAGGCCATTGCCGGTAAGAAGAAATAAGGGAGGGCATCAGATATGGCACGCGATACAAAACGCACCAAGAAGAAGGTCTCCAAGAACATCGCCGCTGGCGTTGCTCACGTGAATTCTTCGTTCAACAACACAAAAATCCTGATTTCCGACGTTCAGGGCAACGCGATCGCATGGTCGTCTGCCGGAACAATGGGCTTTAAAGGCTCGCGGAAATCGACACCTTACGCGGCTCAGATGGCTGCGGAAGATGCGGGCAAGAAAGCACAAGATCACGGCGTCAAGACGCTCGAAGTCGAAGTGCAGGGCCCAGGTTCTGGCCGTGAGTCCGCATTGCGCGCTCTGGCCGCTGTTGGGTTCAACATCACATCGATCCGTGACGTGACCCCAATGGCGCACAACGGCTGCCGCCCACCAAAGCGCCGCCGCGTCTAAGACGATTGAGACGGGGAGGGGTCGTGGGTTTTCCACGGCCCCAATCCGTCATTTTGAAACCTCGGGCGTTTGCCTTTTTGGACATGAAAGGCAGACAAGAATGGAGGGACACATGATCCACAAGAACTGGGCTGAATTAATCAAGCCAACACAGCTAGACGTCAAGCCGGGCAACGACCCTGCGCGTCAAGCAACCGTTATCGCAGAACCACTGGAGCGGGGCTTTGGTCTGACGCTGGGCAACGCCCTGCGCCGCATCCTGATGTCGTCTTTGCAAGGGGCCGCAATTACGGCTGTGCAAATCGACAATGTGCTGCACGAGTTTTCATCCGTATCGGGCGTGCGTGAAGACGTCACCGACATCGTGTTGAACCTCAAGGGCGTCGCGATCCGTATGGAAGTCGAAGGGCCAAAGCGCCTGAGCGTTCAGGCCAAAGGCCCGGGCGTTGTCACGGCGGCCGACATCTCCGAGACAGCCGGTATCGAGATCCTCAACAAGGACCACGTGATCTGCCACCTCGACGATGGCGCAGACCTCTACATGGAACTGACCGTCAATACCGGCAAGGGCTATGTCGCGGCTGACAAGAACAAGCCCGAAGATGCACCCATCGGCATGATCTCGATCGATGCGATTTATTCGCCGGTCAAGAAAGTGTCCTATGACGTGCAGCCGACCCGCGAAGGCCAGGTTCTGGACTACGACAAACTGACCATGAAAATCGAAACAGATGGCTCCATCACGCCCGATGACGCGGTTGCCTATGCAGCACGCATCTTGCAGGATCAGTTGTCGATCTTTGTGAACTTCGACGAGCCTGAATCAGCTTCTGCTGGTGCGGATGATGACGGTCTCGAGTTCAACCCGCTTTTGTTGAAGAAAGTGGACGAGCTGGAACTGTCTGTCCGGTCTGCAAACTGCCTCAAGAACGACAACATTGTCTACATCGGCGATCTGATCCAGAAAACCGAAGCGGAAATGCTGCGCACGCCAAACTTTGGCCGCAAGTCTTTGAACGAGATCAAAGAAGTGTTGTCAGGCATGGGCCTGCACCTGGGCATGGACGTCGAAGACTGGCCGCCCGACAATATCGAAGATCTGGCCAAAAAGTTCGAAGACCAGTTCTAAAAGACTACGCGTTTCACCCGCGCTTTGCATAAGGCGCGGGTGGCATACGCAGATCAGACTGGGCAATTCCGCCCCAATAATGTGGCTGGCACGCATCAGACCACTGCACAAAGCATAATTAGGAGACACTTCAAAATGCGTCACGCAAATGGCTACCGCAAGCTCAACCGGACCCACGAACACCGCAAGGCGATGTTTGCCAACATGGCCGGTTCGCTCATTGAACATGAGCAGATCAAAACAACTTTGCCAAAGGCAAAAGAACTCAAGCGCGTTATCGAAAAATTGGTAACCCTTGGAAAACGCGGCGATTTGCACGCCCGCCGTCAGGCCCGCGCGCAGCTCAAGCAAGACATGCATTGCGCCAAACTCTTTGAAATCCTCGGCCCACGCTACGCCGAACGTCAAGGCGGCTATGTGCGCGTTTTGAAGGCCGGATTCCGCTACGGCGACATGGCGCCAATGGCGATTATCGAATTTGTTGACCGCGATGTTGACGCAAAAGGCTCCGCCGACCGCGACCGCCTTGCCGAATTCGACGAGAACGCCGAGGCATAATCCGCCAGCTACGTTAACCAATTCTCCAAAAGGCCTCGCATTTGCGGGGCCTTTTTGCGTTTCTGTGTTAACAAAGGTTAACTGACCTTGCGTCAATTAACCACGCTAATGCTTGTCAGGCTACAGGCTTGATACATAAACATATTCATATGAATTTGATTACAATTTTAGGTTGACGACCGCACGCATAAGGCGAAATAAGAAATCATGTCTCTACGAACAAGTGTTGATTATTACACCACACGGCTTTCAGCCTTAGCGCCTGGCGGGTTCTTTTTCGCCCTGCACATCCGCTTTGCTTTGCCGTTGATGCATCATCAGACTTATCCGGAGGGCTGGACTGATTTATATACAGAGGAGGCTTATGCGCTACGCGATCCAATCATCGCGTGGGGGTTTAGTCAGACCGGAACGTCGCGTTGGAGCGAAATCGATATCCCGGACCCATTCGATATCCTGGGCCAGGCAAAAACATTCGGTATGAAATATGGTTTTGCCGTGTCTTGCGGGCCGATGAAATCGCGCACGATTGCCTCTGCGGCACGTGTCGATCGGGAATTCGTTGATGACGAAATGCTGGAATTTTCCAGATTGATCCAACAGCTTCATACACTGACCGAGCCGCCAAAATCCCTTACGAACGCCCAAATCGAAGCCCTGCGGTGCGTCGCTGAAGGGGATCGTCACGCAGCTGCCGCTGCACGTCTCAATATATCCGAAAGCGCGTTCAAAGCCCGCTTAACGGCTGCCCGCGCCAGTCTGCTCGCGCGCACCACAGCCGAGGCCATACAGCGCGCAAGGGACTATCGGCTGCTCTGAAGATCCGCAAACGGATGCTCTGGCAGGGTTGTGTAACCCTTAATCCCCCCTGCCAGGAGGCACAACATGCACAGCACGACTCTTTCTTTTGCCAATATGCACAATCATGGCGAGCTATTTGCAAACATTCTTCGCGCCAGACGTGAATCATTCATCGTTAAAAACAACTGGGACCTGCCTGAAACCATGGGCATGGAATACGACCAATATGACACACCTGTGTCACGTTGGCTCGCGGTCCATGACGACACCGGCCGCGTGCTTGCCGGTGTGCGCCTGACGCCCACCACCGCGCGCTGCGGCATCTACAGCTATATGATCCGTGACGCGCAAAACGGCTTGCTCGACAGCATTCCCGAGGATCTGCTTTACGACGATGCCCCTGTGCTGGGGACAACATGGGAGGCAACGCGCGGTTTTGTCGCCCATGATATCCCCGCAGGGATGCGCCAGCGCGTGCGTCTGCAACTGGTTATGCAAATCCTCAGCACCTCGCGCGAAGAGGGCATTACAAAATTGTTGGCCTTGCTGCCGTCAAACTGGGGTCGCTGGGCGGCACGCTGCAAATTGGATATGCAGGCGGCGGGGCGCAATATGAACATGGGCGGGATCGATTACCAAGCGGTCTGGATCGACTTTTCGACCCAACTACACTGATCCTTTCCAATAGCATCATGGGGGCATAGATTGCCCTCATGAGCGACCTTTTTGACAGTGCCACCAATCCCGCCCCAACGGGTCCACGCCCCTTGGCGGACCGTTTGCGTCCGCAGGTCTTGGGAGACGTTATCGGACAAGAGCAGGTTCTTGGGCCTGATGCACCGTTAGGGGTTATGCTGTCCTCCGGCTCGCTTGGCTCGCTTATTTTCTGGGGTCCACCCGGGGTTGGCAAAACCACGATCGCGCGTCTGCTTGCGGCGGAAACCGATCTGCACTTTGTGCAAATCAGCGCGATTTTTACCGGCGTGCCGGAGTTGCGCAAAGTCTTCGAGGCCGCCAAAATACGACGCCAGAACGGCAAAGGCACCTTGCTGTTTGTCGACGAAATCCACCGTTTCAACAAAGCACAGCAAGACGGGTTTCTGCCCTATATGGAAGACGGCACCATCTTGTTGGTCGGGGCGACCACCGAAAACCCCAGTTTTGAATTAAACGCCGCGGTGCTGTCGCGCAGTCAGGTGCTGATTCTCACGCGGCTTGATCTGGCTGATCTGGAACGGCTGGCACAGCGCGCCGAGCAAGATCTGGGCCGCGCCTTGCCGCTTGACGGTGATGCCCGCGAGGCGCTTTTGGAAATGGCGGATGGCGACGGGCGCGCACTGTTGAACCTGATCGAACAAATCGCGGCATGGAAACCCGGCGGTAAAATCACCCGCGACGCGCTGTCCAAACGGCTGATGAAGCGGGCCGCGAAATACGACAAATCCGGCGAAGAGCATTACAATCTGATTTCCGCGTTGCACAAGTCGGTGCGTGGATCGGACCCTGATGCCGCGCTTTATTGGTTTGCCCGCATGTTGGAGGGCGGCGAAGACCCGCGTTTTCTCGCCCGTCGCATCACCCGCATGGCCGTGGAAGACATCGGGCTGGCCGACCCGCAGGCGCAAGCGGTTTGCCTGCAATCGTGGGAGACCTATGAACGGTTGGGCAGTCCCGAGGGTGAATTGGCCTTGGCGCAGGCGGTCACATATCTGGCCCTCGCGCCGAAATCGAACGCGACCTATGTGGCCTATAAGGGCGCGCGCAATGCGGCCAAACAATTCGGTTCCGAACCACCCCCCGCCCATATCCTGAATGCACCCACGACATTGATGAAAGAACAGGGGTTTGGCGCAGGCTACGCCTATGATCACGACGCCGAAGACGGGTTTTCGGGGCAGAACTATTTTCCCGAAACCATGAAGCGCGGGGTCTATTACCTGCCTGTGGACCGCGGTTTTGAACGGGATTTGAAAAAGCGGGTCGCATTCTTTGCCGGACTGCGCGCAAAGCGGACGACCACCTGACAAGCAGCCTTTCAGGCTGACGAATTGACAAGCGGGCCGCATTGGGCCAAGGCAAGGCGATGATACCATCTGTGATCTCTGTGGCATTGGGCGGCGCATTTGGCGCTGTTGCGCGTTACCTTGTCGGTATGGTCGTGGCCTTTCCGCTTGGCACGCTTACGGTCAATGTGCTTGGCTCTTTTGCCATCGGGCTGGTCTGGACACTGTTTGCCGCGCGCGGACTACAGGCGTGGTTGCCACTGGTGATGACCGGCTTTTTAGGAGGCTTTACGACGTTCAGCGCGTTTAGCCTCGATACACTGCGCCTCGTTGAGGGGGGCCGCTATGGCGCGGCGGGGGCCTATGTGTTGGCCTCTGTGCTGCTGTCGCTTAGCGCCTGCGCCCTTGGTCTGTGGCTTGCAAAAGGAATGACAACATGAGCGGCGTGCAAACCCGTGTAATCGGCCCCGATGATGGCGACCAGCGGCTTGACCGCTACTTGCGCCGCCTGTTCCCCCATGTGACCCAAGGGCGGGTCGAAAAAATGTGCCGCAAGGGTGATATCCGCGTCGACGGGGGCCGCGTGAAATCAAACACACGGCTGGAAGTTGGCCAAAGCATCCGCATCCCGCCGCTGCCCACCGAAGACCAAGCCGCACAAGCCGCGTCCTTGCTCAAGCATGGCGTGACCAAGGCAGATGCCAAGCTGATCCAGTCTTGCGTGATCTACAAAGACGACCACATCATCGCGATCAACAAACCGGCAGGGCTAGCGACCCAAGGCGGGTCCAAAACCCACCGTCACGTCGATGGTATGGCCGAGGCGTTGATGTTCGGGTATGACGAAAAACCGCGTCTGGTGCACCGTCTGGACAAAGACACCTCTGGCGTGCTGCTGCTGGCGCGCACCCGCATGATGGCCAAGCAATTGAGCGAGAACCTCAAACACCGCGAGACCCGCAAAATCTACTGGGCGGCGATTGCCGGCGTGCCGCATCCGCGTGCGGCCACAATCAAATATGGCCTGCTGAAAGCGGGCGGTCACGGCAAGGGCGGCGAGAACGAAAAGATGCGCTGCATTCATCCCGACGAGGTGGCCAAGACCGAAGGCGCCAAGCGTGCCACGACCGATTATGCGGTGATGGACACACTGGCCAAACGCGCCTCTTGGTGTGCCTTGGTGCCGATCACGGGGCGCACCCACCAACTGCGCGCGCATATGGCCGAGATCGGGCATCCGATCATCGGTGACGGCAAATATGGCGGCTCCGAGCAGGAAAACATGGGCGACGGTTGGGGCTCTGGCATGGGTGAAGATATTGGCCGCAAAATGCACCTGCATGCGCGGTCCTTGACAATCGAACATCCGGTCACAGGGGCCACGCTGAACTTTGTCGCCGATCTGCCACCGCATATGCAGGCAACGTGGGATTTTGTTGGTTGGGTCGTCAGCCACGCCCCCGCCGATCCGTTCAATATGCCCGATGAGTGACTTGCGATTGGTGATCTGCGACGTCGACGGCACGCTCGTCGACAGTCAAGCCGAGATCATGGCCGCGATGGGTATGGCTTTTGCCGCTGAAAACATGGCGATGCTGCCGCGCGCGCAGATATTGTCAATTGTCGGGTTGTCGCTGGCCGAAGCATTCGCGGTGCTGTGCCCGCAAATCGAACCGGCACAGAAAACCCGCCTGGTGCAGGCCTATAAAGACGCGTTCAACGACCTGCGCGGGGCTGATGGCGGCACCGATTTATCGCCGATGTTTGCGGGCGCAAAAGACGCGCTTTTGCAGCTTCACGCGCAGGACAATACGCTTTTGGCCGTGGCCACCGGCAAATCAAAACGCGGCTTGGACAAAATGATCGAACGGCATGGGCTCGAGGGGCTGTTTGTCAGCCAGCAGGTCGCGGATTTTCATCCCAGCAAACCGCATCCCGCGATGGTGCTTGCGGCCTTGTCGGACACCGGCGTTGAGGGCGCGCGCGCTGTGATGCTGGGTGACACCACCTTTGACATGGACATGGGGCGTGCCGGCGGCGTGGGCACCATTGGCGTGACATGGGGCTACCACGATGCGGCCACGTTGAACGCGGATATTCTGATCGACCACTTTGCAGCCTTGCCCGGCGCACTCGATAAACTGACAGGAGCGAAGACATGAGCATCCTCAAACAAAAACGGTTCTGGAAAACCGCCAGTGCCATCCCGCGCGAGACCGGTTTTGGCGTCACGCTCGACAACCGTCCGGTGAACACGCCCAATAAAACGCCGCTGATCGTGCCGACGCTAGGCATGGCTCAGGCCATCGCGGCGGAATGGGATGCGCAGGCTGAAAAAATCGACCCTCTGACGATGCCTGTCACCCGCGGGGCGAATTCCGCAATCGACAAAGTGGCACCGCAACAGGCCGAAGTCGTAAGCCTGCTTGCCGACTATGGCGGGACCGATCTGCTGTGTTACCGCGCGGCCGGACCGGTTGAACTGGTCGGTTTGCAGGCCGAAAAATGGGACCCGGTTCTGGACTGGGCCGCCGCAGAATTCGGACGCCGGTTGAATGTCGGCACGGGGGTCATGCATGTGGCACAAGATCCGGCGCTACTGGCACAACTACATGCACAAGTTGCATCTTTTGACAATTTTGCCCTCGCGGGGGTGCATGATCTGATCGGTATTTCCGGGTCACTTATCCTTGCGCTTGCCGTCACGCGCGGCGCATTGCCCGCGCCCGAGGCGTGGCTGTTGTCGCGTGTCGATGAACATTGGCAGGCCCGCCAATGGGGCGCGGATGAAGAAGCAACAGCACATGAAGCGTTAAAGCGGGCCGCCTTTCTGGACGCTGCCCGATTCTATTCTCTGTCACTTACCTGACGTCATGAGGTGAAAGAAAAGTCTTTGTGATCATTTTTTGGTGATTCGCACGGCCTGTTGCCCTCGAATCCACTTGGCGGACTTGACCTTTCGGGATGTCTGGGCACAGTATTCATCGATTGGTGCCGGTCTTTGGCGTCATGACACTCATCAGCCCTATGGGCAAAAAAATGTCTGCTCTGAAAAAACGGGCAGAAACTCAGGAAGAGGTAACAATGAAAAAAACCGTATTTCTCGGCGCTCTCACTATTGCTGGTATGACTGCCAGTGTCGTGTCCGCTGCGACACTTGACGACGTCAAGGCACGCGGCAAGCTTAACTGCGGCGTCACAACCGGTCTGGTCGGCTTTGCTGCTCCGGACGCGAATGGCGTTTGGGAAGGCTTTGATGTCGACGTTTGCCGCGCTGTTGCTGCTGCGATCTTTGCTGACCCAACAGCCGTTGAATTCGTTCCAACAACTGGCCAGACACGCTTTACTGCACTTGCGTCGGGCGAAATCGACATGTTGGCGCGTAACACAACCTGGACATTCTCACGCGACACAGACCTCAAGTTCGATTTTGTCGGCGTGAACTACTATGACGGTCAGGGCTTCATGGTGCCAAAAGCACTTGGCGTGACATCGGCAAAAGATCTTGATGGCGCGACTGTCTGCATTCAGACCGGCACAACAACCGAGCTGAACCTTGCGGACTTCTTCCGCGCGAACGGCATCTCTTACGAGCCAGTGCCGATTGAAACAAACGCCGAAGGCCAGCAGCAGTATCTTGCCGGTGCATGTGACGTTTACACAACCGACGCATCCGGCCTGGCTGCAACACGCGCAACTTTCGAAGCGCCTGGCGACCACGTATTGCTGCCGGAAATCATCTCCAAAGAGCCACTCGGCCCGCTTGTTCGCCACGGCGACAACGAATGGGGTGATATCGTCATGTGGACCTTGAACGCGCTGGTCTCTGCTGAAGAGCTGGGCATCACATCTGCAAACATCGCGGAATTGTCCGCAGCACCAACAAGCAACCCAGAGATCAACCGTATTCTGGGCACTGAAGGTGAACTGGGCGCGATGATCGGTCTGTCCGCAGATTGGGCCAAGAACGCGATTGCCGCTGGTGGTAACTACGGCGAGTTGTTCGAAAAGAACATCGGCGAAAGCACACCCATCGGTCTTGCGCGCGGCTTGAACGCTCAGTGGACTGACGGCGGCTTGATCTATTCGCCACCGTTCCGTTAAGCACATGACTTCAAAGGGCCCGAGCATCGCTTGGGCCCTTTGACCATCAAGATAAGATAGATCAAAGAGCATCCCGCCATCGGGCGCGATCGGTATACTCCGGGCGCAGACCCTAAAATAAGCGGGAGCCGGGGAGATTACAGATGTCGACGTTGACCGACGCGCCGAAACCCAAGTTTCGGCTAAGCCAGCTTTTATATGATACGCGCTATCGCTCTATCACGATTCAGGTGGTGGCGCTTATTGTGATTGCCGTTGGAATCTGGTGGCTTGCCACCAACACCATCGCCAACCTCACTGCCTTGGGCAAAGATTTCGACTTCGGCTTTCTGGGGACAGCGGCCGGTTACGATATCAACCAGACCCTTATTCCTTACGACAACCAGATGACACATGGACGTGCGGCTCTGGTGGGGATACTCAATACCCTGCTGGTCGCATTTCTTGGCTGCGTGATGGCCACAATCATCGGTGTGATCGTCGGCGTCTTGCGCCTGTCCAAAAACTGGGTCGTCAGCCGGCTGGCGGCTGTTTATGTCGAAGGATTCCGCAATGTGCCTTTGCTGCTCTGGATCTTTTTGATTTTTGCCGTGCTGACCGAAAGCCTGCCGCAACCGCGCGATTTCCGTGGTGCAGAGCCCGCAGCTAGCATGATTTTGGGCGATAGCGTCGCGATCACCGGTCGTGGCATCTATATCCCGCGGATCGGATTTACAAATTCACTTAGTGGCAACGAGGCCGTGGTCCCGCGTGAAGGTTACACCGCTGTGGCGTCCGGTGGCATCGATTGGCTTGTTGTGTTTGGCGTCTTCGCACTTAGCCTGATCGCGATCCGTTATGTGCGCGGTCGTGCAAGCCGCATCCAGCAATCAACCGGTGTGCGACCGGTGACATGGTATCTGCAACTGGGCCTGCTGATTATCCCGGTTGGTATTGTTTTTGTCCTACTCGGGGCCACGATCGTGCAGCCTTTCCTAAAAGGCTTCAACTTTACTGAAGGCGTGTTCATGCGTGGATCCTTCATCGCGCTGTGGTTTGCCCTTTCGCTCTATACGGGGGCGTTTATCGCCGAAACCGTGCGTGCGGGCATTCTCTCGGTCAGCCACGGACAGTCCGAGGCCGCCTTTGCCTTGGGGATGAAACCGCGCCGAACCATGAGCCTTGTGATCCTGCCGCAAGCGATGCGGGTGATCATCCCGCCGCTGATTTCACAGTTCCTGAACCTGACCAAAAACTCGTCGCTGGCGATTGCGGTGGGCTATATGGATGTGCGCGCAACCCTTGGCGGCATCTCGATCAGCCAGACAGGACGCGAACTTGAAGGGATGCTTTTGCTGGGACTGTTCTATCTGACACTGTCGCTGATCATCTCCGCAGTGATGAACTTCTACAACAACTCTATGAAGCTCAAGGAGCGGTAAAATGTCAGATACACACGCACAAACCGTCTCATATGTCCGCGATACGATGCTGGCAGAGCAGGCCCCGCCAATCACACAGGTCGGTGCTGTCAAATGGGTGCGGGAAAATCTTTTCCCGACACCTCTCAATGCGATCCTGACACTGCTGTCGCTTTATGTGATCTACTATGTAATTTCACATATCGTACCTTGGACGTTCGGCGGTATCTGGGATGCAAATTCCCTGACCGAATGCCGTGAAATCCGTGATGCGACCGTCGGGTCCGATGCATCGGTCGCCTGTTGGGCGGTCTTGGGTGACCGCTGGCACCAGTTGTTGTTCGGGTTTTATCCAGGCAATCTTTACTGGCGTCCGGTTCTTGCACTGGCCTTGTTCTTGGGCGGGCTGTCTCCGATCTTGTTCCCGAATATTTCGCGCAAGATGCTCTGGCTGACAGTGGCCGCACCTTTCTTGTGTTTCTGGTTGCTGTGGGGCGGCTCGATCTGGCTGACCGTCTCCATCGCTCTGGGCTTTGTTGCCGGCTACTTCGCCTTTGTTGTGGTCTCGAAGGTCAGCGCCTTGGCCGGAATCGTGGCCGCCTTGCTGGCGCCGTTGCTATATTGGATATTTCTGTCGGGACCGGTTACGTCCACTCTGGATAGCATCCTGCCGATCGGGATCGAGTTTGTCGAAAGCCGTGCATTTGGCGGCTTTATGCTGTCGATCGTGATCGGACTTGCGGCCATCGTGTTGTCGTTGCCATTGGGCATCCTGCTGGCGCTTGCGCGCCAGTCAGACCTGTTCATCATAAAAACCTCGGCTGTGGTTTTCATCGAAGTCATCCGCGGCGTGCCGTTGATCGTCTGGTTGTTCACCGCACAGCTTTTGCTGAACTACTTCCTGCCGCCGGGCACCAACTTTGACCTGACCCTGCGCGTGATCATCATGGTGACGCTGTTTGCCTCGGCGTATATTGCCGAGGTTGTGCGTGGCGGTCTGGCCGCCTTGCCAAGCGGCCAGTATGAAGGCGCCGACAGTCTGGGGCTGAACTACTGGCAGTCGATGCAGTTGATCGTGCTGCCGCAAGCCTTGAAAATCTCGATCCCCGGGATCGTGAACACCTTTATCGGTCTGTTCAAAGACACGACACTGGTGGTCTTCATCGGCCTGTTTGACCCGCTGGGGATTGCTTCCGCGATCCGTGCCTCCACCGACTGGAATGGCATCTATTGGGAATTGTTCATCTTCATCGGCGTCATGTTCTTCATCTTCTGCTTCAGCATGGGCCGCTACTCACTTTACCTGGAGAAAAAACTCCAGCGTGAAAACCGTTAAAGGAGACATAGGATATGTCGAATACATCAACCGACCGCGCAATCGACCGCAGCCAGATGCAAGTCTCTGACGAGGTCGCGATCGAAATCCGTGACATGAACAAATGGTATGGCACGTTCCATGTTTTGCGCGATATCAACCTGACAGTGCAACGCGGCGAACGCATCGTTGTCTGTGGCCCGTCCGGATCCGGTAAATCGACGCTGATCCGCTGCATCAACCGTCTGGAAGAACACCAGAAGGGCGATATCATCGTGGACGGCACCGAATTGTCGTCGGACCTCAAGAATATCGACAAAATCCGCTCCGAAGTTGGCATGTGTTTCCAGCACTTCAACCTGTTCCCGCATCTGACGATTTTGGAAAACTGCACGCTGGCGCCGATCTGGGTGCGCAAGACCCCCAAGAAAGAAGCCGAAGAAATCGCGATGCATTTCCTTGAAAAGGTGAAGATCCCCGATCAGGCGATGAAATACCCCGGTCAATTGTCGGGCGGGCAACAACAGCGTGTGGCGATTGCCCGGTCGCTGTGCATGAAGCCACGGATCATGCTGTTCGACGAGCCGACATCGGCGCTGGACCCCGAGATGATCAAAGAGGTGCTCGACACCATGATCGAGCTTGCCGAAGAAGGCATGACCATGATCTGCGTGACCCACGAGATGGGCTTTGCCCGTCAGGTGGCCAACCGCGTCATCTTCATGGACCAAGGTCAGATCGTGGAACAGAACGAGCCGGAAGAGTTCTTCCTGAACCCGAAATCAGAGCGCACACAGCTGTTCTTGAGCCAAATTCTCGGCCACTGAACCAGTCCCCTGCCAATAAAAAGCCCCTGCATCTGCGGGGGCTTTTTCGCGTCTAATCGGCGTCGCGCCCCGCCGCCCCGATCAAATCGCGCGGCACGATGAAATCGATGCAACGCCCCAAACCGGGCCCGATCGGCCCGTCAAAGTCGATCACCGTTGCGGCACAAGTCGGATAATCGCTGAACCGCGGGTGCTTGGGGGCAATGGCCACAAGTCCGCTGGCCAACATGCCAATACCGGGATTATGCCCGATCACCGCGATGGTGTTTGCGGTCTGCCGCTGGACCGCCGCCAAAATCGTATCGGGTGCTGCGTGATAAAGCTGCGGCAAAAATATCAGCTGCGGTGCGTTTGGCTGTGCCGCCACAACATATTTTGCCGTCTCGACTGTGCGCGCCGCGTCGGACACCAACGCCACCTCGGGGACGTAGCCATTGCGGACCAACCAGTCACCAATCGCCTGTGACGCAGCGATCCCGCGGGCATTCAGAACGCGCGCATGATCATCCCCGAACGGATCGTCCCAACTGGATTTCCCGTGACGGATCAAAACAAGACGGGTCATCGAAAGGCCTCCATGTGAAATGCGGATTGCGCCGGCGCGCGCAGCCCTGTGCCAACCGGACAGGCGCGGCGGGCCGCACAGCCATGCGTCATACACGATGCGCCCTGCGGCGCGGCGATATGCCTGCGACACGCCTCAACATCATAGCCCTCATTGAACGCGCCCACAGGGCAGGCGTCCATGCAGGGCGCGGCACAGGTGTCGCATGGTGATGTGCCATGGGCGGGCGCATGGGTCTCTGGCAGCCAAATCGCGCCGCGGTAAGACACAAACAGCCCGCGATCCGCGTGCACCAGAAACCCGATAGGCGATGGCCATGCGCGCCCCGAGCGCTGCGCCCAAGTGTAAAACGGACGAAACGGCGGGCCGTCAAACGGGTAATAAGCGATACCCTTGGCAGCCGTCGCCAAATGGCCCACAACACGTCTTGACCAGCGGTCTAACGGATCCGGTTGCCTGTCACTATATTCAGGTGATGCCTTGAAGTGCTGCCAAAACCCGGGCTCGTCAGGACCAAGTAGCAAAACTGTGCCACCCTCATGTGGCAAACCATCACCCGGCTCGAGAGGACAGTGCCCCAAAAGGGCCAAGCCCGTCCTCTCGAGGGGTAGCACCATCAGTCGCGCGGCTCTCTGATCAGCGATCCTGCACCGTGATCGGTAAACAGTTCCAGCAAACAGGCATTTGGCGCGCGCCCGTCCAAAATAACAACCGCGCGCACACCCGCGCGAATGGCATCAAGCGCGGTTTCGGTCTTTGGAATCATACCGCCGGCAATCGTGCCGTCGACGATCAATGCTTCGATCTGCTCGGGTGACATTTCGGTCAGGATATTGCCGTCCTTGTCCTTCACACCCGATACATCGGTCAGCAACAACAGGCGGTCGGCCTTGAGCGCACCGGCAACCGCACCCGCAACCGTGTCACCGTTCACGTTGAATGTCTCGCCCTCAAACCCCATGCCCAGCGGCGCAATCACCGGGATCGCCTTGGCCGCGTGCAGGTCGCGCAAAATCGTCACGTCCATCTTTACCGGCGTGCCGACCAGCCCCAGATCGGGGTTGGTCTGTTCACAGATCATCAGGTTCGCATCCTTGCCGGATACACCCACCGCCTTGCCGCCCTCGTCACTGATCGCCTGCACAATGCGGTTATTCACCTTGCCCGACAGAACCATCTCGACCACATCCATCGTGGCCTGATCAGTGACCCGCTTGCCATTCACAAACTCGGACTTGATATCCAGTTTCTTGAGCATCTCGTTGATCATCGGGCCGCCGCCATGCACAACGACAGGGTTCACACCGACCTGCTGCATCAACACCACATCGCGGGCAAAGCTATACATCGCCTCGTCGCTGCCCATCGCGTGGCCGCCCAGTTTGATCACAACTGTCGCCCCTGCGTAGCGCTGCAAATAGGGCAGGGCATGTGACAGCGTGTGTGCGGTTGCGATCCAGTCCTGGTTCATATCTGGCGTCCTCTTTTTCATGCGATACCTGCTATAATGGCGCGAAGCGTTTCAACCCCGTCGCCCTTCTCGGACGACGATAGAATGATTTCGGCATAGGCGGCGGGATGCCTGGCCAATGCTGTGCGTGTTTTGGCAAGCGATGCATCCAAAGCATCCCCGCGCAACTTATCGACCTTGGTCATTACCACCTGAAATGTCACCGCAGAGCGGTCAAGCAGTGACATGATCTCTTCGTCAACCTCTTTGGCACCATGGCGCGCATCAATCAAAACAAAAACCCGCCGCAACGTTTGACGGCCCGACAGATATTGCTTCAACAGGCGCTGCCACTTTTCAACCACCGCCACGGGCGCATTGGCAAAGCCATAGCCCGGCAAGTCGACAACATAGATGTCACCGGCGGTGAAAAAGTTGATCTCTTGCGTGCGGCCAGGGGTGTTGGAGGCCCGCGCCAACCCCTTGCGCCCGGTCAACGCATTGATCAACGACGACTTTCCGACGTTGGAGCGCCCCGCAAAACAGACCTCGGTCCGGTCTGCATCAGGCAAGCCGTCCATCGCGACAACACCCTTTAGAAATGTTGTCTCGCCCGCAAACAACAGCCGCCCTTTTTCAAGCGCCTCTGGGTCTGGCGTTGGTGCCTCAATGAAGCGAATTTCCATATTAAATTACCTCGGCTGTGTCGCCAAGGTCGATCTTACCGCCTTGGATCACTTCGGCATAGAGGCCGAAGTTCTGATGTTTCCAATTATCGCGCAGCGCCGCAAGGGTGTCTGCGTCTCGCCGCCCGCTATGTGGATGTGCGGTGGTGTGTTTGCAACGCTTGATGGGTTCGCGCACGCGCAAGACCGCTTCTCCGATTTGCACGTTCTGCCCGATCCAACCCCATTCACCCCAAGGCGCAAGCCCGTCCAGCCAAATATTTCCGCGCCAGCGCTCACGCTCTAGCGCAATGCCCATCGCAAAGGCAACCGCGTCGTGGCTGGCTGTATTCATGATCGAAATGGACGGATATGCCGTATCCGTCATACCGCGATTTGGGACTGTGACAATATCTTGCGGTTGCCGCCCGTCAGCCGGGCACAAGTCCTGCACCCACGCGACAAAGCGACGGCGATCGGCCTTGTCATCGGGGGTAAAGGTGATCTGCCCAAGCGCCTGATGGGACAGTGTGATACTCCCGCGTGCGGTATCCAGTTTGGCCCAAATTCCGGCAAGATCCGGGGTCGATGTGCCGATCATGAAGTTGCGGCACATCGCCCATTCTGGGTGTGTGGTATCGAATTTAGTGTCTTTATGGATGACCGCCCAATGGCGATCCCAAGGCATCGTCTGTCCTGCGATCAAATCAACAAAAGCCAAGGCCTCGCGACCATGGCTTTTGATTGGATGACGCCAAAGCGCCGCAACGCTGATCACTTACTTGTCTTTCGGGGCTTTGGCATCATTGTCTGCCTTTGCTTTTCGCTTGAAGCTACCTTTGATGTTCCCAAAGACATCGGGGCGGGCGCCGTGACTTGTCATAATCGCATATTGCTGCAAGAACGTGATCATGTTGTTGGTGATCCAGTAAAGCACCAAGCCGCTGGCAAATGACCCAAGCATGAACATAAAGACCCAAGGCATCCACGCGAAAATCATCTTTTGCGTCGGGTCGGTGGGCGCAAGGTTCAGCTTTTGCTGAAGCCACATCGAGATACCCAACAGGATCGGCAAAACGCCAAGGCTAAAGATCGCGAAAATACTACCGACTTCCGGCGTGGCCCATGGCAAGAGGCCAAACAGGTTCAGGATTGACGACGGATCAGGCGCGCTGAGATCGTTGATCCAGCCGAGCCACGCCGCATGGCGCAATTCGATCGTGACAAAAATCACCTTATAAAGCGAAAAGAAGATCGGGATTTGCAAGAGTATCGGCAAACACCCGGACGCCGGATTGACTTTATTTTCCTTATAAAGCTTCATCATGCCTTGTTGCATGGCTTGCTTGTCATCACCGGTGCGCTCTTTGAGCTTCTCCATTTCCGGCTGCAACTCTTTCATTTTTGCCATCGAAACGTAGGACTTATAGGCCAACGGCAAAACAAGCGCCTTGAGGATGAAGGTCAGCGCGATGATCGACCAGCCCATGTTGCCGATATATTGGTTCAACATATGCAAAAGAAAGAAGATCGGCTTGGTCAGGAAAAAGAACCACCCCCAATCAATGCTATCCAAAAACCCGCCGACACCTTCATCGTTTTCGTAATTGCGGATGGTTTCCCATTCCTTTGCCCCTGCGAAAAGGCGTGTTGTTACCGTCACGCTTTCATTTTGGGCAACGGTGCTGGGGGCCATGACGGCCTCGGCCTGATAGAGATCGCGCGAGGCAAAATATTTGCTGACCGAGCGGAACGGCTGGGATTGATCGGGGATCAGGGTCGTCATCCAATAGTGGTCTGTATACCCGATCCAGCCGTTTTCGGCCACGTCCACGCGTTCCGCTTGCGTGCCTTCGCGGGGATCCAAAGCGTAGTCACCGATTTTTTTGTATTTTGTTTCTTCCAACTGACCATCTGACATCCGCACAAGGCCCTCGTGCAGGATGAAGAAATTCTTCAAATAACTCGGCTCACCCTGACGGCGTAGCAGGCCGTAGGGCCGCGCCGTGACAGAGTTGGCGGCGGTGTTTTCGAGGCTTTGCGCGAAAGAAAACATGAACTTTTCATCAACGGACACGGTATTGCGGAAAATCTGACCCACGCCATTATCCCACACCAATGTCACAGGCGTATCGGGTGTCAGAACATCACCGCTCTCAACCGACCAAAGCGTGTCGGGGCCCGGCACTGCGTTTGCATCCAGACCTTCGACGCCTGCCCATCCGAATGTTGCGAAGTAGGCGTCAGCTTCACCGACGGGGCGCAACAGGCGCACCGTTTGGGCGTCCGCGTCCAGCGTTTCCTTGTATTGGGTCAATGACAAGTCGTCGATGCGACCGCCCAGCAAGGACAAAGTGCCTGACAATTCCGGCGTCTGGATCGCGATGCGCGGGGCATCCGCCGCCGGATCGGACTCGGCTGCCGGGGCAGGTGCAGTCAATGCGGTGCCGCCGTCAACAACGGGCACGGTGGCATCGGCTGATGCGCTGATGGTCGCCTCGGCATCTGGCGCCACGACCGGCTCGTCGGGTGGAAACAGCACGAACCACGTGAGGATCACGAGGAAACTTAACGCCGTAGCGAGGATGAGGTTCTTGTTCTGGTCGTCCATCTGAAAACCGCCCATTTGACAGAAAATTATCAAGCCGGTTCAACCCCCGCAGGGGTCAAAGGTCAAGCTGTTTTCAGTGATTTTACACAGTCGGGAGTGGATTGTGACCAGACTCGACGGTCGTTCATGCGATAATTCCCTTGAAAGCCAAGTTATTGGACGCGCCGCAAGTGGCTTGGCCCGTGCTGGCGGGCCTCATATTGTGATATCCACGCGGTCGCATCCTGCAAATTGAGCGGATGCGAAAGCGCATACCCTTGCATAAACCCACAGCCCATCGCCGTCAGCTGAGCTTGCTCTTTGGAAGTTTCGACACCCTCGGCAAGGGTCGCAAGCGTCAAGCCATCGGCCATCGTCAAAATGGCAGACGCCATATTCTGTTGCTCTTTGTCCTTGTCGATATGGGTCACAAAGGACCGATCGATCTTGATCCGGCTCACTGAAAACTTGCGGATCGAGGTGATCGATGCGTGGCCTGTGCCAAAATCGTCAAGATCAA
The DNA here is from genome assembly GCA_963976475.1 of uncultured Rhodobacterales bacterium. Taxonomy (GTDB): domain Bacteria; phylum Pseudomonadota; class Alphaproteobacteria; order Rhodobacterales; family Rhodobacteraceae; genus Yoonia. The sequence continues at coordinate 104,588 of CAXBKX010000011.1, read as the reverse complement.
TTTCACAGCCCAAATGCGCCAGCGCACTCAGGTTGCGCTCGATAATATCTTCGCCATTCGATGCAACAACGGTTTCCAACACTTCGATCACCAAGCGGTCAGCCGTGGTATCGAAGCGATCAAGTTCCATCATGATGTGATCAACCAAATTGGGGTTGCGCAGCTCGGCGTTGGACATGTTGATCGACACTTTGGGCACAAATAGCCCCGCTTTGTCCCAAGCGGCCAGTGCCGCCAACGAGTCGCTCAGCATTTTATTGCCAAGCAACCGCATCAGCCCCGCCTGCTCGAAGGCAGGTAAAAACTCGGCAGGCGGAATGATGCCCCGCACCGGATGCTCCCACCTTGCAAGTGCCTCCAGCCCCGTCACTTGAAGCGTTTGCAGGTTTATCTGCGGTTGAAAATACGCCGTGATCTGCCCCTTCTCGAGCGCGGTCAAAACCTCGCCAATCAGGTCATCGCGGAATTTTATGCGCCGGTGCATGGCGCTGGAATAGCTGCGAATAGCGCCGGGGCCTGCACGCGACGCTTCGAGTTGGGCAATATTGGCCGCGCGCAGCAATTGTTTCGCTGTTTGCTTTTCGGCCTGAACCGCCAATGCGAACCCCGCCGAAATTGTCGTATGAATGATCGTCTTGCCCACCGCAAACGGTTCAGACATGACCTGTTGCAGACGCATCGCCAGATCAATGGCCGCTTCCAGATCAAGTCTGCGGTGTGGTGACAACGCAATAGCAAAGCGGTGCGCCTCGATACGCGCAAGAACATCGGACGCGCGCAAATGCGGGGCCACCCGAATGCAGACTTTCGCCAATAATGCCTCGGTCACATCAAGATCGTAAATCTCTTCCAACTTGCTGAAATCGTCGATTTCAAAAACCAGCGCCGCGGTCGATGACGCAACCTCGGTATCGCTGGATAAAAAGCGGGAAAGTGCCTGTGTTATATCTTCGCGACACCCGGACCTGTTCTCCAGCCGGTTTTGTGGGGTTTGCTGCGATGTAGCTCTATGAAGTGCGCGTTCTGCTGCATGCCATAGAGCAAGAGCGACATCGCGCACACGATGTTTCATTGCTTTATGCATGGTGGTTGCCTTTTGATCAGACGAATTTGCTCATTGTTGTATCGATTCTGATTATCTTAGCTTTATCAGTCTGACCAAATCGTTAAATTCCGTCGGTATCGGGCAAGTTTCGTGTCAGCCCTGCAAAATCAAACAGCTTGGGGTCAAGCAAATGTGATGGCCTCGCGTTCATCAAGGCGTTGAACATAATCTGCCGTCTGCCGGGGCTGTTTTTTTCCCAGCCGTCAAGCATTTGTTTGACTTGCTGGCGCTGCAATCCGTCCTGCGACCCACAAAGATCACAGGGAATAATCGGGTAACCCATCGCATTCGAAAATGCCTCGCAATCCGCCTCGGCCACATGCGCCAAGGGCCGATAGACAAACAAATCCCCCTCTTCATTCAGCAGTTTGGGCGGCATCGCAGCCAACCGCCCACCGTGAAACAGGTTCATCAAGAATGTCTCGAGAATATCATCGCGATGATGACCCAGCACAACCGCCGAACAGCCTTCCTCGCGGGCAATCCGATACAGATTACCGCGCCGCAGACGTGAACATAGCGCGCACATCGTGCGACCTGCGGGCACTTTGTCCATCACAATCGAATAGGTATCGCGGTATTCGATCCGGTGCGGCACGCCCATCTTTTCCAAAAACGCAGGCAGCACAGTGGCGGGAAAATGCGGCTGCCCCTGATCCAGATTGCACGCCAGAATATCGACCGGCAAAAGCCCGCGCCATTTCAATTCGTGCAGCACTGCCAGTAAAGTATAGCTGTCTTTGCCGCCCGACAGACACACCAGCCAGCGTGCATCGCGTTCAATCATGCCGTATTGCGCAATCGCTTCACGCGTGAGGCGCACAATACGTTTGCGCAGCTTTTTAAAACCTGTCGTCGCAGGGGCGCCGTGAAAAAGCGGGTGAATGTCATCATGATCATCAAGCATGGCGTGGCTATGCCAGACCTGGCGAGGCCTGCCTAGTGGCCTTGGGGGCTGCGCGCGCTAAATCACCCGCAAAGGAGCTCTCACATGCGTATCTTGATCATTGCCGCATTCACTGTGCTTGCCGCCTGCACTGGTAAACCATCCCTTGACGATGCCAGTTTATCCAATAGGCAGCTGAACCTCGAAGATTTCTTTGACGGCGGTCTGGTGGCCTATGGGCAATTTCAGGATGTGTTTGGCACGGTGCGGCGGTCATTTGTGGTGACGATCAAGGGCAATTGGGATGGCACGCGCCTGCGCCTGCAAGAAGATTTTGTCTATGAGGACGGTGCCACCGAACAGCGGATCTGGACATTGTTAAAAACCGGCGATGAGACGTGGACCGGCACGGCACCCGGGGTGATCGGCACCGCAACAGGTGTGGAACAAGACAACCGGTTCAACTGGCAATACGAGATTGATCTGCCGATCCCCTCGGCCGACGGCACGGTCGAGACCATGCGCGTCACTTTTGATGACTGGATGTGGTTGCTTACGGATGATCGTCTGTTCAATCGGGCCTATGTCAAACGCTATGGGATCGACATCGGCGATGTCAGTATCTCTTTCGAGAAATAATCAGTCCGGCACGTTGTCGATACCGTGACCGCCCCAAGGGTGACACCGGCCAATGCGGCGTGCAGCCAGCCACGCGCCCTTGATGCCACCGTGCTTTTCCAGCGCCTCCAATGCATAGGCCGAACAGGTCGGTTGATAGCGACAGCCGTGCCCGACCCATGGCGAAAACACCATGCGGTAGGCTTTGACCGGTAAAGCAAGGATATAGGCAAGCGGGCTCATGAATGCACCTTTGTCAGCGCGCGGCGCATATCACGGATCAAGTCGGGAAAGGGCAGGGAGGCGGTCACAGTATTGCGCCCGACCAGCACATAGTCCCAACCGGTGCGGCCTTCGGCTGGCAACACCAAACGCGCAACCTCTCGCAGGCGGCGCTTGGCACGGTTGCGCGCCACCGCATTGCCGACTTTCTTGGAACAGGTGTAACCAACGCGGATGCCCGGCGCTTCACCCTCTGCACGCCTGCGGGCTTGCAGGTGGATACCCGGCGTGCCCTGCCGTCTGCCGTTTGCTGCACGCAGAAAATCGGCGCGTTTGGTCAGCATGGTCAGCGGTGGGCAAACGCAAACCGCCGATGGCTCACCCAAGGACACAGCGGTATCGCCTTCCAAGGGTGCCATCGGCGGTTTCAAATCGATAACCGGCTGCTGGCGCTTACGCGCTCAGCTTCGCGCGGCCTTTGGCGCGGCGGTTGTTCATGATACGACGACCGGCTTTGGTCGCCATGCGGGCGCGAAAGCCGTGACGGTTCTTGCGAACCCGGTTCGATGGTTGGAACGTGCGCTTCATAGCGGTGTCCTTTGGTTTTTGGGCCAAACCCATAAATGGATTCGAAGCCGATCTACAATTCAGACTTGTCCTTTAGACAGGGCACGGGGTGCTGTCAACGCGCAAGGCAGACACATTCTGCAACAATTGCCCGAAAACCGCCGGTGCAAATGTTACAATGATCACGAAACACCCCCTAAATCGGCGTCATTGCCGGTGAATGCATCAACCAGACGTGAGCGGGCTATGACAGCGGGGCCATCCGGTCCATCTAGGATGAAACAAACCCGCCCGACGCGAGAAAGCCCCCGTCATGATCTCCACTGCCCCACAAAACGCGCTGATCCGGCGATTGCCCTTGATCGTGATTCTCTCGGTTGCGGCTTTCGGCGCGTTTTTCCTGCGTGACTACCTGACCTTCGAGACCCTGCGCGACAACCGCGAGGCCTTGCTGGCGTATCGCGACAGCAATTACCTGCTGACGGTCGGCACATTCATCTGCGTCTATATCCTGATCGTGGGGTTCTCCCTGCCCGGTGCCACAATCGCCACACTGACGGGGGGCTTTTTGTTCGCCACCTTCCCGGGCGTCCTGTTCAACATCACGGGGGCCACAATCGGGGCCATGGCGATTTTTCTGGCAGCGCGCTGGGGCTTGGGTGAAAAACTGGCCGCCAAAATGGACAGCTCGGAAGGCACCGTCAAAACGATCAAAACGGCAATTGATGACAACCAATGGGAGGCGCTCTTCCTGACCCGCCTTGTCCCCGCCGTGCCGTTTTTCGTGGCAAATCTGATCCCTGCACTGGTCGGCGTGTCCCTGTTCCGCTTTGTGGTCTCGACCTTCTTTGGCATTATCCCGGGCGGTTTGGTCTATACGTCCGTGGGCGCGGGGCTGGGCGAGGTCTTTGCGCGCGGCGAGACCCCGAACCTCGGCATCATTTTTGAACCTGCGATCCTGCTGCCAATCCTCGGCCTGTGTGCGCTCGCCGCCCTTCCCATCATCCTCAAGGCCGTGCGCGGCAAGAAAGGTCTGTAACCCATGACCCTGATCAAAACAGACATCTGCATCATCGGCGGCGGCTCCGGCGGTCTTTCCATCGCGGCAGGGGCCGTGCAAATGGGGGCAAAGGTCGTGCTGCTTGAGGGCCATAAAATGGGTGGCGACTGCCTGAACTACGGCTGCGTGCCTTCCAAAGCGCTGATTGCCTCGGCCAAACAGGCGCACGCCATGTCGCAGGGCGCCAAATTCGGCGTCGCAACGGCCACGGCAAAAGTCGACTACGCCGCCGCCAAAGATCACGTCGCAGAAGTTATCGCCACCATCGCGCCGGTGGATAGCGTTGAACGATTCGAAGGCCTCGGCGTGCAGGTCATTCAGGACTTCGGACGCTTCATCTCGCCCACGCAAGTGCAAGCCGGCGACACCATCATCGAGGCGCGCCGCTTTGTCGTGGCCACCGGCTCCGGCCCGTTTGTGCCACCCATCGAGGGTCTCGACGCGGTAAAATACTACACCAACGAAGACATCTTTGATCTGCGCGAAAAACCCGACCATCTCATCATCATCGGTGGCGGCCCGATCGGCATGGAAATGGCGCAGGCTCATGTGCGGCTTGGATCAAAAGTGACAGTGATCGAGGGTCTGAAAGCTTTCGGCAAGGACGACCCCGAGATGGCCGCCATCGTCATTGAAAGCCTGAAATCCGAAGGCATCGAGATCATCGAAGACGCCCAAGCCAGCAAAATCAGTGGCGCGGGTAAAAGCATCACCGTGCACACGCCCAAAGGCGACGTCACCGGCTCGCACCTGCTGATGGCCGTCGGGCGCAAAGTGAACATCGACAAACTGGACCTCGAGACAGGCGGCATCGCCTTCACCCGCGGCGGGCTGAAAGTCGGCGACGATCTGCGCTCGCTCACCAACCGGCGCGTCTATGCCGCGGGCGACGTCGCGGGTGGGCTGCAATTCACCCATGTTGCAGGCTACCATGCGGGCGCGCTGATCCGGTCCATGCTGTTCGGACTGCCCTCCAAACAATCGACGCGGCACATCCCTTGGGCGACCTACACAGACCCAGAACTGGCCCAAGTCGGCCTGACAGAGGCCCAAGCCCGCGACAAACACGGCGACAGGCTCGAGGTCATCCGCTTTGACATGGCCCATAATGACCGGTTGATCGCCGAGCGTAAAAACAAGGGCCTGATCAAGGTTATGGTGGTCAAAGGCAGGCCCGTGGGTGCCTCCATCGCGGGGCCGCAAGCCGGCGAATTGATCGGTATGTGGGCCATGGCCATCGCCAATAACCTGAAAATGTCCGCCATCGCCAATACCGTGCTGCCCTATCCCACGGTGTCGGAAGTCAACAAACGCGCAGCCGGCGCCTATTTTAGCCCGCGACTGTTTGACAGCGCTATGGTAAAGCGGGTCGTAGGCTTAGTGCAACGCTGGCTGTCGTAACTAACTCACGAGGGCACATGCTCAACTCACTCTCGGGTAGATTCCTGATCCTGACCACGGTTTTTGTCATGTTGGCAGAAGTCCTGATCTTTGTGCCCTCGGTCGCGCGGTTCCGGCAGGACTATCTTCTGGCGCGGCTGGAACGGGCGCAGATCGCATCGCTTGCTCTTGAGGCCGACGATATGATCTCGGCGGCACTCGAGGCCGAGCTTTTGCGAAACGCCGAAGTCTATAACGTGGTGCTGCGCCGCGACGAGGTCAGACAACTTGCCCTGTCGTCGCCCATTCCGTCACCGATCAATGCGACTTACGACATGCGCAGCCCCAGTGCGATGGTGTTGATATCCGATGCGCTGACGACATTGATTGATACCGACGAGCGGATTGTGCGTGTGATCGGTAACCCCGTGCGCGATGGTGGCTTGCTGATCGAAGTGACGATGGACGAAATGCCTTTGCGTGCCGCGATGATCGACTATGGACTAAATATCCTGGTGCTGTCTGCGGTGATCTCGGTGATCACAGCCTTCTTGCTGTTCCTCTCGGTGCAGGGGCTACTGGTGCGGCCCATCAAACGGGTCGTCGGGCATATGCAAAGCTATGCTAAATCCCCCGAAGACGCGCGGCGCATCATTACCCCTTCCGCCAGCGTGACCGAATTGCGCGACGCCGAAGTGGCGCTACAAATGATGCAAACCGAACTGACCGGTGCCTTGAAACAAAAACAGCGGCTTGCACAACTGGGCGGGGCGGTCGCAAAAGTCAGCCACGATCTGCGCAATATCCTGACCTCGGCACAACTGTTTGTCGACCGGATCGAAGGGTCCGATGACCCTTTGGTCAAACGCATGGCCCCCAAACTGGTCGGCTCCATCGCGCGGGCAGTCAACCTGTGCGAAACCACGCTTGCCTTCGGGCGGGTGGACGAGCCCGCACCGATCCTCAACCGGATCAAACTGGCGGGGATCGTCAGCGACGTGATCGACAGCGAACGGCTGGCGGCAGGCGACTATGACCTGTCATTCGCCGAAGACGTGCCCGCAGGCATGACCCTGCGCGGAGACGGCGAACAACTCTACCGCGCGATTTTCAATCTCGTTCGCAACGCGCGACAGGCGATTATGGCAACCGGCCAGCCTGGCGAAATCAACGTCGAAGGCTACGAGGACGACAGCGCATGGTGGATCAAGGTCAGCGACACCGGTCCGGGCCTGCCGCCACGGGCACAAGAGTTTCTGTTCCAACCGTTCCAGGGCGGGGTGCGCAAGGGCGGCTCTGGTCTGGGCCTAGTGATTGCTGCCGATCTGGTGCGTGGACACGGCGGCAGGCTTGATCTGCTCAAAACCGACAAAACCGGCACAACCTTTGTAATCCAACTGCCAAAAGAAGACCTGTCACTGGCCCCCGCGACAGAATAACAAAAGTTTCGCATTTGGGTCTTGCATCACCCGCCCGCCCCCGCTAAATCCCCCTCACGGTGGATTGGTAGCTCAGTTGGATAGAGTACTTGACTACGAATCAAGGGGTCGGGGGTTCGAATCCTCCCCAGTCCACCAAAGAATTCAAAGGCTTGGCTGGAAATTGCCAAGCCTTTTTCTGGTCTATACCCCGCGTGCCGCGCAAACTGGATGTAAAGCCTTGACGGCTGGGTTTGAGACGATTCAGCCATGCCCATGACCCGCACCGGCATCTCTGCAGTCGAACTGGAACGCCTCACCGGGTTGGAACACCAAAGGCACAAACGTGCCACGCGCAGTTGTTTGCTCCACGCGATGCCACTGCTCACGCCACGCACGGGCAAAGGCAGCCACCGGGTGCGTAGGATCCCCCTTGAAAACAAGCCGCCCCGTTTGGACGCGATTACAATCTTGCTGGGGCGAGTGTGGCTGGTCTTACGGGGTGGCGCGTGGCACACTCGTCTGGTCATACAGTCGCAAGCGCTCTGGTGCTGGAGGTGTCAGACGTTCGCGCACTATAGGACCAGCGCACGAAGATCATGGCTTCGCCTGAAATATCATGGACGACCAAGGTTTGTGCCAAATCGCTTAAGTGGCAGTTCAGGACGATTTCTCCTTTTCGCTGGGCCTTTGCGACGATCTGAACGCCGAATGGAACGCCCGGATGACACGTTTCGAGGTGTTCAACTATCTGCGGGGCTGCGCCAACGGCCATATATAGGGCGACACAGGAACCCGGTTTTATGTCCTTGATGGGGTCGGGGACCGCGTATCCGTCTTGGCGGTGTCCTGTGGTCAGCACGAGCGTGTCAATGCTGCCCCGATCGGTCAGGCTTTGGCCGACACTCGCCGCCGCAGCACAAACCGCTGTGATGCCTGGCACAATGTCAAACGGAATGCCGCTAGCTTTGAGGGCCGCGGTTTCTTCGGTGCTGCGTGCAAAAACACCAGGGTCACCACATTTCAACCGAACAACGCGTTGCCCGCGTTTGGCGGCGGCGACCAGTGTTTGGGTGATCTTTTCCTGCGGCCAACTGTGACATCCCGGGGCCTTGCCCACGTAAATACGTTCTGCGTCTCGGCGGGCCAGTTCCAGAATTTCTGGGTCAAGCAGGCGATCATAATAGATCACGTCCGCTTCTTGCAGACGCTGGACCCCGCGCAAGGTGATCAGGTCCTTGGCACCGGGGCCTGCGCCCACAAGGCTGACGCTGCCGCCCTTTGTGGCCCCGAATTCGCCGGTCTCGATGGCCGTTTTTATTAGCTTGGCAGCTTCGCGCTCGGCCCCGCTGGTGAACATCCGGCGCGGGCTGTCATTGAACACCCAGCGCCACAAATCCCGCCGCGCGCGCGGAGCAAGACGGGCCGCGGCGGCACTCCGCATCCGCCCCGCAAGTGCTGCAAGATCGCCCAGGCGAGGTTCAAGTGCCTCTTCCAGTTTGGTCTTGATTTGGCGCGCCAGCACGGGGGCTGTGCCTTCGGTGCCAATGGCCACGACCACAGGGTCGCGATCCACAATTGACGGCGTGATGGCGTCGCAAAGTTGGGGCTGGTCCACCACATTGACGGTCGCACCGCCCGCTTTCGCCAAGGTGTGCAGTGCCATGTCGATGCCGGGGCACCCCGAGGCGATGAACACCAGTGCGGTGTCTGAAAAAGTGTCCGGCGTAATGGGGCCAGTCAGATGTGTAATCCGGCCTTGGGCCGCGAGGCCCGACAATTCCGGATCGAGCGTTGGTGCCCAGATTTCGACCATCGCTTCGGTCTTGAGGATCAGCCGCGTCTTTTGCGCGGCTTGTTCACCTCCGCCGATGATGACAACGCGGCGACCTGCCATTTGCAGGAACATGGGAAAGGTTTTCATGCGGACAGGCTTTCTGTGGGGTGACGCGCGGCCCAAAGACTTTGCGTCAATTGGTGGGCGTCATGAGGTGTCGGGGCTGCCTTGAGTGTCCAAAGCGCAAGTGCCGCCGTGCCGGTGATCGTGGCAATCGCGAACGGGTCCTGTGCGCGTCCGGTCCAAAGATCAGACAGATTAGTCGTTTCACCTGCTTGGTGCAGTTTGCGGGTGTCTTGTAAAATATGCGCGGCCGTTTCTTTACTATGCGCCCCCTCCCGCAGCCCGAACACCGTGATATCCTTGGACGGATGGCGCTCAAATTCACCGCCGCCGCCCTTGATAATGCTCAGGTCTTTTTGTCCCAACAGTGCTGCGGCCTGCGCCTGAAGGCTGCGGTATGACGGATGAAATACGCCTTGAACTGTAGCGCGGGCACCGGACGGGTTCCACATCCGCAATACTGTGTTGAAACACGACCGCAATCCGAAGGTGTCGCGCAGGTTCAACACCGCAAACGCCTCAGGGCTGAGCGTTTCAAGGGGTGAATACCTCACATTCGGCCCCGCAAGGTCAATCGCTTCGCGCACGGACGCAGTGGCAGATTGATGCGAATTCCAACCGTGCATCGACACGGTATATCCCGCCTGACCAACAAGCCGCGCGGCGAGCAAAAACAACGGCGCACCACGACTGCGCCCTGCGGCATAGGACGGCCAATCAAGGTCTGCTTTGGGCAATGTTCCCGCCACATGCGCGCGCAGGGCGGCAGTGAACCCCGCAATCTCATCCGCTGTTTCCCCACGCAGACGCATGACCATCAACAACGCGCCCACCGCCTCTGGGGCGGCGTCGCCGGTCAGGATCAGTGCCATTGCCGTGCGTGCCTCGTCCATCGTCATCGCCCGTGCACGTCCCTTGCCGCGCGCAACAATCTGTACAAACGGAGCGAGCGTCATTCTGCCGCCATCGGGAGTTGAGCCTGCGCCAAGAGGGCGGTCAATTCGGGCTTGCAGGAGCCACAGTTGGTCCCGGCACAAGTGGCATCCCCCAAAGCGGCGACGCTGCGCGCGCCATTCGCAACGGCGGCCAGCAGAGTATTTCGGCCCACATTAAAACACGCACAAACGGTCGCGCCTGCGTCTGGCTGATTGGACGGTGCGCGCCCGGCCAGCGCGGCCAGCGGCGGTGTCTCCGTGCCGATCATATCAATGATCGCTGTGCGCGACACGACAACAGGGTCTGGTGACGCAAAAAACAGCGCAGTGATGTGGCCGCTCTTTGTTATGGCAATGCGGGTGCTGCCCGTGGTCGGGTCAGTCTGGATCGAGGCATCTCCCGCCGTTTGGCCGCACAATTGTCGCGCCTCGACCTCCCAATCGTCAGGTGTCTTTGCACCTGCCAGTTCCACCTGCCAGCCCGTTGGCGTGCACGCGATGGCGGCGTAGGGTGTTTGCGGCTCAGGTTGATTGATGCAGGCTAAAAACCCGTACCATTTCGCCTTGTAAACTGCGGCTGTCACGGTGCAAGTTTTCAAAGCAGGTTGGCCGGAAAGCGGGTCCGTCAGAGGTGCTGTGACGCTGTTGACGGTCGCGTTGGTCGTGCGTTGCCGTGTCCAATGCATCGGCGCGAAAAGCTGTCCCTGTGCCACGCGGGTCGTCATCAGTGCCCGTAAGATCGTTCGACCATACAGGCTCTCAACTGCTATCAACGCACCGGCAGTGGCGCCCATTTCAGCCGCGTCTGTGGGGTTTATTTCAACATAGGGTTCGGCGAGATGGGCGCCTAGGCGCGCTGATTTTCCGGTCCGCGTCATGGTGTGCCACTGGTCGCGGTTGCGCCCTGTGTTGAAAGTGAATCGTTGTTTGGACAGCGCGGGCGCGCAAACCGCGATCATCCGCGCTTTTCCGTCGGGATGATAAAACTGTCCGTCGGCAAAAAACCGGTGATCATTTTGCGGCCACTGCGTCGGGACCAGTTTGGCGTAATCAGCATCGGCAAAAATGCTCAGGTCCAGATCACGCGAGATGTGCGAGGCCGCTCCGTCAAGCGCCACGTATTCCGCAAAGATATCCGCTGGCTTTTGATAAGCAAAGGCATCACCAAACCCCATCCGCGCCGCCACGTCGCTGATGATCTCCCAATCGGGGCGCGCACTGCCGGGGGCCGGCAAAAAGGCCCTTTGACGCGAAATACGGCGCTCGGAGTTGGTGACGGTGCCGTCCTTTTCGCCCCACCCAGTGGCTGGCAAAAGAACATGCGCCAGATCGTTGGTATCTGTCTTTTCCATGATGTCGGACGTGACCACAAAAGGCACCTTGGCGATAGCGGCTGCGACTCCATCCGAATCCGGCAATGACACCGCAGGATTGGTCGACATCACCCACAGCGCCTTGATCTGGCCGTTTGCACAGGCCTCAAACAGGTCGACCGCCTTCAGGCCCGGTTTTGTGCAAATGGTCGGGCTGTCCCAGAAATCCTGCACCACCTGCTGGTGGTCTGCATTGTCGAGTTCAAGATGGTTTGCCAGCATATTGGCCAGCCCGCCAACCTCGCGCCCGCCCATCGCATTGGGTTGACCGGTAACCGAAAATGGCCCCATGCCTGCGCGCCCGATGCGGCCCGTCGCCAGATGACAATTCAGGATCGCGTTGACTTTGTCGGTGCCACAACTGGATTGATTCACCCCTTGGGAATAGACGGTCACGAGTTTTTCGGTCCGCGCCCAAAGCTGGTAGAACCCAGCAAGCTCGTCCGCCCCAAGCCCGCTGGTCATCGGATCACCCAGGCGTGCGGATTTCACCGCATCAAAACATCCGGTAACGTGCTCTTGCACATAGGCCAAATCGACGGCTGCAACATCCACGAGGTAGGCAAGCAGCCCGTTGAACAGCGCAATATCGCCGTCAGGGACGATTTGCAGATGCATGTCCGAAAGGTCCGTCGTGGCCGTGCGGCGTGGGTCTATATTGACGATGCGCATGTCAGGCCGCGCCTCTTTCGCCGCCGCAATGCGCTGATACAACACCGGATGGCACCACGCGAGGTTGGAGCCCACAAGCACGATCAGATCGGCCTGCTCCAGATCCTCATACGTCCCCGGCACCGTATCCGTGCCGAACGCACGTTTGTGTCCGGCAACAGATGACGCCATGCACAGCCGCGAATTGGTGTCGATATTGGCGCCCCCGATGAAGCCCTTCATCAGCTTGTTGGCGACGTAGTAATCCTCTGTCAGCAATTGGCCAGAGGCATAGAAGGCCACGCTTTCGGGGCCATGTTCGGCAATAGTCGCGCTGAACGTCTGCGCAACCAGATCAAGGGCGGTGTCCCAATCGGCATCCGCGCCGTTGATTTTGGGGTGCAAAAGTCGCCCCTCAAGATCAGTGGTTTCCCCAAGTGCGGTTCCTTTGGAACACAGCCGTCCAAAATTCGCCGGATGATCGGGGTCACCTTTGATCGTGCCATCAGCCCCGGCCAGAACCCCGCAGCCCACGCCGCAATAGGGACATGTGGTGCGGGTCAGGCTCATGCTGCCACCCCGTCCCGTGATCGGGCCCGCAAAAACGCGCGGTCCAACAGAATGCGTCCGTTTGCCACCCGCGCCGGATAGGTTGCGACGCGGCCCTCATCCGCGCCTTGCGCCTCACCGGTTTCAAGCGAAATAACCCAATTATGCAACGGGCAGGTCACTGATTTTCCGTGCACGATGCCTTCCGCCAACGGCCCTGCTTTATGTGGGCAGGCGTTGTCCAGCGCGAACACCTCATCTTCGCCCGTGCGAAAGACGGCGACGCATCCAAACGCAGTCTTTACCATCCGCGCGCCGCGTTGTGGCACGTCTTCCAGTGGTGCAATATCGATCCAGTCTTTTGTCGGGGCGCTCATTCTGCTGCCTCCAATAACAGGGTCGCCAAAGGCCGATACGCTTGGGCTTTGGTCTGAACATGGTCGGCCCATGGGTCTTTGCGATAGATCGACTGGCTGAGTTCGAACCGGTCAACCAAGGCCGGGCCTTCGGCCGCGACACGTTCCTTGATCCAATCAAGACCGACCTTGCCCATCCATTTGTAGATTCGATCAAGGTATCTGGCGTTTTCACGATACAACTGCGTCACCGCCTTGATCACATCAATCGCCTCGTCCTCGGTGGCGACCTGAACCATCAATTCGGTTTCGCGCACATCCATGCCCGCGGCCCCGCCGATGCTGACCTGATAGCCACTGTCGACACAGATCACACCAATGTCCTTGCACGTGGCCTCGGCGCAGTTGCGCGGGCAACCGGACACGCCAAGCTTTAACTTATGTGGCGTCCAAGACCCCCAAAGCTCTTTTTCCAGCTTGATCCCGAGGCCTGTGGAATCCTGCGTGCCAAAGCGGCAATGATCGGTGCCGACACAGGTCTTCACCGTGCGCAGACCTTTGGAATAGGCATGGCCGGATACCATGCCAGCGGCGTTCAGATCGGCCCAGATATCGGGCAAATCCTCACCTTTGACGCCCAACAAGTCGATGCGCTGTCCACCCGTGACCTTGACCGTGGGCACCATATATTTATCGGCAGCATCGGCAATCGCGCGCAGCTCATCTGGGGTTGTGATCCCGCCCCACATGCGCGGAACGACGGAAAATGTGCCGTCTTTCTGAATGTTGGCGTGCTTGCGTTCATTGATGAAACGGCTTTGCGGGTCGTCTTGGTATTCCAGCGGCCAATCGGCCAACAGATAAAAGTTCAGCGCGGGGCGACAGACATGGCAGCCGCATGACGTCTTCCACCCGCATTCCTGCCAGACGGCGGGCATCGACATAAGCTTTTGGCTTTTGATCATGCGCCGCACGTCTTCGTGGGTCATGTCGGTGCAGCCGCAGATGGCCGCCGCGGCGGGCATGACAAATTCATCGCCCAGCGTCACGGCCAACACCTGTTCGACCAACCCTGTGCAGGTGCCGCAGGAGCCCGATGCCTTGGTGGTTGACCGCACGGCGCCCAGATCAGTGGCACCCGCTGCAATCGCATCTTCGATTTGTCCTTTGCTTATTCCGTTGCAGCCACAGATCTCCGCATCACGCGGTAAGGCTGCAACAGCTGCTAAAGGGTCCAGGGGGGTCCCCCCTTGATAAGCGGGTCCAAAGATCAGCGTGTCGCGCATATCGGCAATATCGGTCTTGTCGCGGATCAAGCCGAAGAACCAGTTGCTGTCGGCAGTGTCGCCATACATGACAGCACCCACCAGCACGTCATCCTCAACCACCAGGCGGCGATAGACACCCCGTCCTGGATCACGAAACACGATATCCTCGCGCCCGTCTCCATCCGCAAAATCACCCGCGCTGAACAGATCACAGCCGGTGACTTTCAACTTGGTAGAGAGCTCCTTGACCACAAAGGCGTCAGGCTCATCCATCAGCGTGTTGGCCGCGACCTTGGCCTGATCGTAGAGCGGTGCGACCAGACCAAAGAGAAGACCGTCAAATTCAATGCATTCGCCAACGGCCAGAATATCCGGGTCAGAGGTTTGCATCTGCGCATTCACCTCAATCCCGCGCGCCACTTCAAGGCCTGCGTCATTGGCAAGCCGGGTTTCAGGCCGAATACCCACGGCCATCACAACCAGATCAGCTTCTAGCCCGGTGTTATCTTCCAGCAGTACACCTTCGACACGGGTGTCCCCCAGAATAGCGGCGGTTGACGCCTGACAGATCACCTTGACCCCCTTATTGTGCAAATCACGGCGCAGCAGGAAACCGGCGCTCTCATCCAGCTGCCGTTCCATCAGGTGGCCCATCAGATGCAAGACAGTGACATCCATTCCACGTTCAGCCAGCCCGGCCGCAGCCTCCAACCCCAGCAAGCCACCCCCGATCACCACGGCCTTGCCGCCCTTGTTGGCGGCATCGATCATCGCGTTTGTGTCATCCAGATCGCGGTAGGTGATCACACCGGGCAAATCCTTGCCCTGCACCGGAATGATGAAGGGGGCAGACCCTGTAGCGATCAACAATTTATCGTATGATACGGTGCCGTTCTGGCCCGTGACCGTTTTGGCATCGCGATCAATCGCCGTCACATGTTCGCCAAAGCGGCAGGCCACGCCGTGGCTTTCATACCAATCGGCATCATGGGTGACGATATCGTCATATGACCTTTCACCCGACAAAACAGGCGACAGCATGATGCGGTTATAGTTCCCGCGCGCCTCTGCGTTGAACAGGGTCACGTCATAGTTCGCGCCAGCGTCGAACAGGTGCTCCAGCACCCGGCCCGAGGCCATCCCTGCACCAATGACAACAAGTTTTTCTGTCATGTCTTTACTCCGCTGCGATGGGTTGGGGTTTTGGTTTTGGTGTCGCGCCAGAGGCGGGCGATTTAGGCTTTGCGCCGTGTTCGTATTCCTCGAGAAAATCGAGCACCTCCTGGCGGTAGGCATAATAGTCGGGATGCTCCAACAGCGCCTTGCGCGTGCGTGGGCGGGGCAGCTTTACGTCAGTGATCTTGCCGATAGTTGCCTGCGGTCCGTTGGTCATCATCACCACGCGGTCCGCCAGCAGGATCGCCTCATCGACGTCATGGGTGACACAGATCGCGGTGACCTTGGTGCGCGACCAGACTTCCATCAGGACCTCTTGCAGCTCCCAGCGGGTCAGGCTGTCCAGCATCCCGAACGGTTCATCCAAGAGTAGCAGTTTGGGCGACAGAGCAAAGGCGCGGGCGATGCCGACGCGCTGCTTCATCCCGTTGGACAGGGATGCCGCCCCTTTATCCATGCTGTCGGCAAGGCCCACCCGTTCAAGGTAGTATTCCACCACGTCCTGACGTTCCGCTTGAGATGCGCGCGGGTAGACTTTATCCACACCAATAGCCACGTTTTCCTTGGCCGTCAGCCACGGAAACAGATTGGGCGATTGGAACACCACGGCGCGTTCGGGATCAGCGCCTTCAACATTCCAGCCATCCAGCCGGATCGCGCCTTTGGAAATCGGGTTCAAGCCAGCAGCCATCGTCAGTACCGTGGACTTGCCGCAGCCCGAATGCCCGATGAGCGAGATAAACTCACCCTTGTTGATCTTGAGGTCGAAGTTTTCAACCACGGTCAGCGGCCCTTTGGGCGTCGGATACACCTTATCGAGTTGCGAGAAATTCAGGAATTTGTCCTCGATGCCGCCTTCCTGTGCCTTGGCGACAGCGGCGGGCACACCGTGGATCGGCGTGACGTTCGGCAGTGTGCGGGTCTCTTCGACTTTTGCCGCAATGCCAACGTCCATCAGGTATGTGGTGACCTGCCCGCGCAACGCCTTGAAGGCGGCGTCATTGTTCATCGCGATCCGGTCACGCGGGCGGGGAATATCGACCTTGAATTCATCGCCCAAGGTGCCGTCGGGGTTCAATGCGATAATGCGGTCGGCCAGAATAATGGCTTCGTCCACATCATTGGTGATCAACACACAGGTCTTTTTGTCCTTGTCCCAGATCGCCTCAATCTCATCGGCGAGGTTGGCGCGGGTCAACGCATCAAGGGCCGACAGCGGTTCATCAAGCAGCAGCATTTCGGGGTCCATCGCCAGCGCGCGCGCCACGTTGACCCGCTGACGCATCCCGCCCGACAATTCCGCAGGGCGGCGGGTAGCGGCGTGGCTGAGACCGACCATGCCGACGTAGTGATCGACCTTGGCTGCGCGCTGTGCTTTGGACAGCTTCGGGAACATCGTATCGACGGCCAGCGCGACGTTTCCATTCACCGTCAGCCACGGCATCAGCGAATAGCTTTGAAAGATCACGCCGCGTTCGCGACCGGGCTCAAGGATCGGCGCGCCGCGAAAGGTGACGGCCCCTTTGCTGGGCTGTTCAAGGCCCGCCATCAGGTTGATCAACGTGGTCTTGCCCGTGCCCGAAAACCCGAGGATGACAACGAATTCCCCCTCTGCCACATCAAGGTCGATGTCCTTGAGAACGGTCATCTCGCCAAAGCTTTTCGAGACGCCTTTGAATTGTAAAATACCCATGATTTTTCCTTATGCGCTATCGCTTCGCTGCCAGAGCGCGGGTCACCGATTGTTCGAGAATGTGAACATGGACTGGAGCGCGTACATCACACGGTCCAGCATGAAGCCGATGATGCCGATGGTGAACACAGCGACCATGATGCGGGCGAGCGACTGGGAGCTTCCGTTCTGAAACTCATCCCAGACGAATTTGCCAAGGCCGGGGTTCTGGGCAAGCATTTCAGCGGCAATCAACACCATCCAGCCGACACCCAGTGACAGACGCAATCCGGTGAAGATCAACGGCAGGGCGGACGGCAGCACCAGTTTGGTGATCTTGGTGTAGGTGTTCATTTTCAAAACACGCGACACGCTGACAAGGTCCTTGTCGATGCTGCTGACACCGAGCGCGGTATTGATCAACGTGGGCCAAAGCGAACACAGCGTGACCGTGATGGCCGACACCAGAAACGACTTTTCGAACCAGCCGTCGTTGGTGGTATAAACGGCGGACACGATCATCGTGACAATCGGAAGCCATGCAAGCGGGGACACGGGTTTGAATATCTGGATCAACGGGTTCAACGCGGCGTTCGCCGTGACAGACAGGCCCGCTGCGATGCCAAGTGGAATGGCCACAATCGACGCGATCAGGAACCCGAAGAAAACGGTTTTGATCGAGGTCCAGATTTGATCGTAATAGGTCGGTTTGCCGGTATAGATGCGGTCGCGGACGGCGTCGGGATCCCCGTTGGCGATGGCTTGCGCGTTGCGCGCATCCTGGCGTTGGTAAAACGCGACTTCACGCTCGCCTTCCCGAATGGCGTCCTGGCGCAACTCGCCGACCTGTTCCCAGACTTCCACAGGGCCAGGCACAGCCCCAAGTGACGTCTGCACCGTTGGCGCAAGCGACGCCCACATCGTCACAAAGACCGCAATCGCAAGCAGCGGCACACCAAGCAGGCGCCAGATTTCCCCGGCCTGCGCGCGTGGGTTGTCGCCAGCGGCGGCTTTCAAAACGGGCGTAATCCATGACAGGCCGAGCACGTTGAACCATGCGCCGGCTTTATTGATACGGGCAAAGCGGCGCGCACGGCGGGCTTCATCGTCGAGTATGGAGGGGTCAATCGCGGTCATATCGGGGATCCAATTGCTGCTTTTGGAAAGGGATTGGCCCGCCTCGCATCTCCGCAAGGCGGGCGATTTGGCTCAACCTTGGATTTTGCCGTCAAGAACGGTCTGGCCGGACTTCAGGCCAATCGGCAGACTGTCGATATAGGCGTTGGGCGCGCGGCCATCGTAGGGAATGGCGTCGATAATGTCGCTGGCGGGCGTCGGGTCTTTGAACCCGTCACTGTCCCAAGGAAAATCAGCCTCGTTTGCCAAGCCCTCATCAACCAGCAGACGCGCGGCCTCAAGGTAGATATCGGGGCGATAGACGTCGGCTGCGGTTTCAAAATACCACGCGTCAGACATGGTTTCAGGGATTTGGCCCCAGCGGCGCATCTGCGTCAAATACCAAATGGCGTCGGAATAGAACGGATAGGTCGCGTTGTAGCGAAAGAAGACGTTGAAATCCGGGGCAGGGCGCACATCGCCTTTTTCGAACTCAAAGAAGCCGGTCATGGAATTGGCGATGACTTCGGCGTCCGCACCGACGTATTCGGGGCGCGACAACATCTGCACAGCCTCGTTGCGGTTTTCGTTGTCGTTTTCATCAAGCCAGATAGCCGCGCGGATCAACGCCTTGGTCAGGGCGATTGTGGTGTTGGGATATTCTTCGGCGAATTCAGCGGTGATACCGAACACCTTTTCAGGGTTGTTGTTCCACATGTCGTCATCGGTGATCACCGGAACGCCGATGCCTTTGAACACAGCCTGCTGGTTCCACGGCTCGCCCACCGCATAGCCAAAGATCGTGCCTGCTTCCATTGTGGAGGGCATTTGTGGCGGCGGTGTCACCGACAACAACACATCCGCACCGATCTGGCCTGAAATGTCCTGCTCGCTGTAAAATCCGGGTTGCAGCCCGCCAGCCGCCAACCAGTAGCGGATTTCGTAGTTGTGTGTGGACACGGGGAAAACCATGCCCATGTTGAACGGCTCACCACGATCAAGGTAATCTTCCACGACAGGCGCCAATGCGCTTGCGCTGATAGGATGTTGCGGGCGGCCATCGTCCATCAGGGGCACGTTGGGGCGCATTTGGTCCCAAATCTCGTTAGACACCGTGATCGCGTTGCCATTTAGATCCATCGAGAATGGCGTAATAATGTGCGCCTCGGTGCCATAGCCGATTGTGGCGGCCAAGGGCTGACCGGCCAACATATGCGCGCCGTCCAGCTCTCCGCTGATCACGCCGTCCAACAGGACTTTCCAGTTTGCCTGCGCCTCAAGGGTCACGAACAGACCCTCGTCCTCAAAATACCCCAGTTCATAGGCGACCGCGAGCGGGGCCATATCCGTCAGCTTGATAAACCCGAGCGTCAGGTCCTCTTTTTCCAGGTCCAAAGATTGGGCTGCCGCCGTTGTGGCCAACAGGCTGGAGGTTGCCAGCAAGATCGCAAGTGTCTTGTTCATCATTCATTCCTTTCAACGCCTTGAGGGGCGAAAACAAAAAAGCCGCACGTAGGGTTCACGGGGGAGGAGGTCCGTGTTCCATACGAGCGGCTTTGCTCTTGGGATGTGCGCCACCAGCAGTGGTTGGCGCAAATGTTCGGGCATCGTTGCCCCTTGGGGAAATGATGGACCAGCGCGATCTGCGAGCGCAATCGTTTTTCTGCGCCGCCGCATCGATTTTTGCCGCAATGCAGAAATCGCTTATGAATTAGGCGTTATTTTGGGGGGAAGTCGTAGGTTTTGCCGTCAAAGAAGGCATCGGGCGCAAGAATCATATGGCCGCGGGTAGACGCCACCGCGGTTTCAAAGTGCAGCGCGCCCTCTGCTTTTTCAGAGGCACCGGGCATGTCAGCGCCGATGCCTGTAAGGTTGCGACGGTAAAGATCTGCTCGAAAACATGCCTTGGCCTTTTGGATCCCTGCGACGTCCGCACCAAGCTGGGATGCGATCCATGCGGCCTGACTGCGCCAGGGAAACGTCGCTGCATGTTTATGAAACTGCAAAAAGCGGCCCACTGGCATGGGGGCGGTATTGTGTCTGGTGACGATATCCCCCGAAAGGGCGGGATCAATCAAATCCGGTGACATGCTAAGGTGTTCGCTGCGGGCCAGAATTTCGACCGCCAAGGGTGTGTTCTTTTGCGCATCAAGCCAGGCAGATGCCTTGAAGACCGCGCGCATCAATCGCGCGGCTGCATCGCCATTCGCCTCGACCCAGTCATGGCGCGCCGCAAGAACCTTTTCAGGCGCGAACTGCCAAACATTCCGGCCCATCATCATCAGCTGAGCCACATCTTGCCTGACTGCGACGCTGCCCCAGGGTTCACCCACCCAGAACGCATCGACGAACCCGTCCGCGACGGCATCGGCCATACGCGGCGGCGGCACTGTGATTTCTTCGATCAGCAAACCGGGTGCCGTCGATGTCCAATAGGACAACAACAAGCGGTGCATGGAATAGTGAAATGGCACACCGACGCGCAGCTTTGCCCCTTTACGCGCACTCAGCGCCGCAAGAATGGCGGTGGCATCGCCAAACGGCACCGCCCCGAGGTCCGCCGCCACATCCTTTGAGACGCCAAACACCGTGCCATTCACGGACAGGACCATCAGTGTGTCGACCCGCGCAGGAAGCCCGCCAAGCCCGATCGACATCGCCACGGGCATCGGGGACAGCATTTGTGCGGCATCCAAGTGCCCAAGCGCGAGCATATCGCGCAGGGCCGACCATGATGGCTGGCGCACCAGATTAAGCGTCAGCCCCTCTTCGGCCGCAAACCCGAGCTCTTTGGCGATCACCAGCGGGGCGCAATCCACCAAAGGGACATAGCCACAATTCAAAACGGTTCTGCTCACGACAACAGCTCCGCAGCCGTGACCAGGGCCTGGGCGACATCAATGACTTTGCGGTTCTGGCGCATCGCGGTTTTGCGCAATAAGTTGTATGCATCGTCTTCGGATAAACCGCGTTGGCGCATCAGAATGCCTTTGGCGCGATCAATTGTCTTGCGGTCTTCCAGCGCCTGTTTGGCCGCGTCCAGTTCCGATTGCATCTGGCGCATGATCTTGAACCGCGCAATTGCCGTTTCCAGAACCGACTTGATCCTCTCCATCTTGAGACCATCAACCACATAGGCGCTCACCCCCGCGCTCAGCGCTGCTTGCGTCAGGGCATCATCCGTTTGATCCACAAACAGCGCGACCGCCCGCTTTGATGTCTCTGTCGCATAGGAAATATGTTCAAGCGTGTCACGATCAGGATTGGCAAGATCGATCAGCACAATGTCAGGGGCGAATTCTTTGACTGTCCGGTCCAGAGCCGACATTTGCGCCACGGCCTTGACGTCCGACCAACCTGCATCAGTCAAGGCGTCGATAATCGCGCGCACTCTTTCGGGGTCAGGCTCAACAACGAGAATGCGCAGATTTTGGTTCATGTGGCCGTCAAATGCACTTGCAGGGGCAGGGTCAATGCGAATCTCGCAGACTGCCACTGTCGCTGCGTTTATCCAGCACGTAAAAGTAGCATGAAAGGCAGGGATGCCCAATTTTAGGGCAGCCTGAAATATCTGGCTTCACGTCTATCCGGGACACTGATGCCAGCCAGATCACCCGACGGTGCCCTTTGGATGTGCGGGCCAGATGCGGTGCTTGCGCGCTATCCTCGGCTAGCTATCTGGGGGGCCCAAATACCACACTATCAAGACCTGACCCGCACCATCGCTGGATCATACAGCGATTTTTCACTCACCACCGCCGCGATGCGCCGCCCCGACACATCAACCTCGACACGGGTGCCAATCTGCGAAAATTCCGGCGCGACAAACCCGTAACCAAGATTTTTCCCGACCCTGTGCCCATAGCCACCCGATGTGATCGTGCCCACGACGCTGTCGCCATCCATCACCGATGCACCGCTATGGGCCGGGGCGTGATCCTCCTTTAGACACAGGGTCACCAGACATTTTCCGAGGGGTGACTTGCGCCGCTCTGCAAGTGCAGCCTTGCCAATAAAATCGCCCTTATCCATTGCCACAAACCGGTCCAGTCCGGTCTCGAAGGGGTCAAACTCGGTCAGGATATCGGCCTTCCAATGCAAATAGCCCTTTTCCAGACGCATCGCATCCACCGCATCGGCGCCAAACAGCCCAAGCCCCTGCGCGCGTCCCGCCTCGCGCAGCGCGGTATAGGCAGCATAAAGCTGCGCATTGGGCACATGGATTTCATAGGCCAACTCGCCCGAGAAACTGACCGACATTACGGTCGCGGGCGCAAAGCCGATGAAACACTCGCGCACCGACAACCATGGAAATGCGGCAGCGGACCAATCGGCGCGGCTGACCGCCTGCATCACATCGCGCGCTTTCGGGCCTGCCAGCACAAGAATGGTCATCTCGTTGGTCAACGACCTGATCTGCACATCCTCGCCTGCGCCGATATGAGCGGTCAACCAATCCATATCGTGGTATTCCGACGCCGCCGCCGACCCATACCAGATCCGCGCAGGACCACGATCAGAGGCAGGGATATTGGCGATCGTTGCCTCGCCCTTCAGCATCCCGTGGTGGTTCAACAAATATCCCAAACCCACACGCCCCACACGCCGCGGCAGCTTGCCGCAAATCATCCGGTCGAGAAAATCTGCCGCATCCGCTCCGGTTATCTCAAAGCGGTTGAACCCGTTGACCTCGGTCAGGCCAACCGCGTTTTGCACGCTGGCAACCTCTGCCGCGACAATGGGAAAGCTTTCGTCAAAGTGAAACCCGTGCGTGACCTGAAAATCGGGCGTCGGCTTGAAAAACGCGGCGCGCTCCCAGCCATTGACGACGGTAAACTCCGCACCCTCGGCCGCCAGCACCGGCGTCAGCGGTGTGGTCTTGGCCATGCGCCCCGCCGGGCGCTGCTCGTTGGGGAAATGAAACCGGAATTCGTTCTGGTAATCCTCAACCGCCTTCAGCGCCGTGAACTCCACATTGGCATGACCGGTAAAGCGGCGCGGATCGATGCACCATGTGTCGTAACACGCCTCGCCCTGCACGATTTGCTGCGCCAATAGCCAACCATGCCCGCCGCCCTCGCCCAGCCCCGCGCGCAGGCCAATGATGCAATAGGCATTGCGCTTGCCCGGAACAGGCCCCACCAAAGGCGCCCCATCAATGGTATAGGTAATCGGGCCGTTCACGATGGTTTTGATGCCCACCTCGGTCAGCGCAGGCATCCGCGCGAACGCACCCTCAAGCACATCCGTGATCCGGTCCAGATCGTCGGGACACAGCGCATTCACAAAATGCGGATCGATGCCGTCCATGCCCCAAGTGCGGCAACCCTGCTCGTAAAACCCCACCAGCAGCCCGTTCTTTTCCTGACGGCAATAATAGTCGCTGATCGGACAGCGCAACAACGGCATCCTATGGCCTGCATCCACAATCGCGGGGATATCATCGGTGACAAAATACTGATGCTCCATCGACATCACAGGGTGGTGCACCCCCATCATCGCCCCCACCTCATTGACGCGGTAACCGCAGGCATTCACGACAATTTCGCAGTCGATATCACCATGTTCGGTATGCACCGTCCAACTGTCGTCCTTGTGCTGGGTCAGCCCCGTCACGGGCGTGTTGCGATACACCTCTGCGCCCGCCTTGCGTGCCCGCCGCGCCAAGGCCTGACACAGGCTGGCAGGATCAATATCACCGTCACTTGCATCCCACAGACCGCCCAGCAGGTTATCGGTGGAAATGAGCGGATGCCGGCGCGCACATTCCGCCGCATCCAGAATTTCGAACTCGACCCCCATACCGCGCGCAATCGACGCAAAATGGCGGTAGCCGTCCATCTGCGCCTGGGTATTGGCCAGCCTGATGCCGCCGTCGCCGTGGTTGTAACTGACCGGATAATCAGGGTCATCGCGCAGCTCTTTATACAAGCTGATCGAATGCGACTTAAGCCCGACCATGGTCTGGTTCATGCCGAAATTGGTGACTTGTGCCGCCGAATGCCATGTCGTGCCAGACGTCAACTCGTTGCGCTCCACCAACACAACATCGCTCCAGCCCTCCTGCGTCAGATGATACAACGTCGAACAACCGGCGATCCCGCCGCCAATGACAACAACCCGTGTTTGCGATTTCATAACATGCCCTCTATTTGCCGCCAAAGAGATCAAGAAATCCGTCTATCGGTCAATGCGCCAACCATACTTCCTGATAATTTGGAAACAGGTTCCGGAAATATTGTATCGCATATATTTTGTTTGCGCCACGCCCTCCGGCGCAGTCCTGTGACACAGATGCACTGACATTGAAGGTCACAGATGGCGCAAATCCCCGCAAAACCAACCCGCTCGGGTCGTAAAGCACGCCACGCCCACCACGCGGCGCCGCTTGCGATCAATCCCGCGCCTGCGGGTGCGGCAGGTGGCAGCTATAAACCGCTGTCGGAGGCGGAGTTGCAACAGATATACGACACAGCGCTGCGGCTCTTGGCCGAACTGGGCATGGGCGAGGTGCCTGCGCGCCTGACGGCTGACCTGCTTGCGGCTGGCGGCGTCGATCTGGGCAATAACAGGATCGGACTGCCGCGCGCTATGGTCACAGGTGCCATCAAAACAGCTGCAAAAGAATTCACTCTTTATGGCCGCGACCGGACCCGCGACATCACCGTGGGCGGCGACCGCGTCTATTTCGGCACAGGCGGTGCTGCAGTCATGACCCTTGAGCTGGACACCGCACGCTACCGGCCATCCACCCTTGCCGATCTGCACGCCTTCACACGGCTGCAAGACACGCTCGATAATGTGGCATGGTTCACGCGCTGCTGCATCGCGACCGACGTGCCCGATATGTGTGATCTGGACGTCAACACTGCTTACGCGCTGATGCGCAACACCACCAAACCGGTGGCCACCGCCTTTACCATCGCGGCCCATGTTGATCCGATCGTGCGCATGTTCGATATCGTCGCGGGTGGGGTCGGTGAGTTTGCCAAGCGGCCCTTCGTCAAGGCGCATATCAGCCCCGTGATCTCTCCGATGCGCTACGGCGAGGATGCGGTGGATGTGGTCTATAAATGCATCGAACATAACATCCCGATGTCCTGCATCACTGCCGCCCAAGCCGGTGCCACCGCCCCCGCGACCTTGGCGGGCTTTCTGGCGCAATCGCTGGCTGAAACCTTGGCAAGCCTTGTGATGGTCAACGTGATCTCTCCGGGGTTTCCGATGGTGTTCTCGAACTGGCCACTTGTGGTGGACCTGCGCACAGGGGCCTTTGCGGGCGGCAACGGCGAGACTGCGGTGCTCAATGCGGCCTCGGCGCAACTGTCCAACTGGCTGGATCTGCCCTCAGGTGTGGCCTGCTCGATGACCGATGCTAAAGCCATCGACGCGCAATACGGCGTGGAAAAAGGCATGACCAGTCTGGCCGCAGCGCTGGCAGGCGGCAACCTGATCTATGAAAGCTCTGGCATGACCGCGGCCCTGCTCGGGGTCAGCTTCGAAGCCTTCATCCTTGACGATGAAATGCACGCGATGACCTACCGCGTTTTGCGCGGGATCGAAGTCAGCGATGACAACCTCGGCTTTGACGCGATCTGCGCATCGGTCTTGGGCGACGGGCATTTCCTGGGGGCGGTGGCCACCTATCAGGCGATGGAGCGCGACTATCACTACCCCAAACTCGCCGACCGCGCCCAGCCCCGCGTTTGGGCCCAAGAGGGCGCAACAGACGCTTGGGCACGCGCAAAAACCACTGCAAAACAGGTGCTTGAACGTCACCATCCGACTTACCTGAGTGCTGCACAAGACGCGGACATCAGGGCGCAATTCAATATTCTGACTTAACGCTCGTCCGAAATCAGCCGGTAATTTCCTACCAGCCACGGATACATCTCGACAATCGGGCCAATCGTCTGGGTCGACAAATGACTGCGCAGGGCGGTCGCCACAACCTGGGCCAAATCCTCCAGATGCGGCTCTGCTACAAACATCGAAATCGTGCGGGCAAAGCTTTTCCTGGGCAACGGCAGTAGCCGGACCTGCGCCTGAAACCGCTTGCTGCGGGCATAATTGCTCGGCGTCGTAATCGCCCAGCCGCTACCCCTCGCCACCAGCGACATGATCGACGACGTGCTGTCCAACTCAAAGGTGTTTTCCAACGGCACCCGCATCCGGGCCAATTGTGCCTCGATCAGCGCCCCCATGATCTGTGTTCGCATATAGCGCAAAAATGGCAACCCCGACTGCCCCGTCATACAGTCCTGCGCCGTCACACCCGACGCAGCAGGCACCGCAATCACAAACGGATCTCGCAACACCGGATATTCGCGCACCTCGTCCAAGGGCGCCTGCGGCCGGGTGGCAATCGCAATGTCCACCTCGTGTTTGCGCACCATATCCAGAATATCGCGACTGACGCGGGTATAATGGGTGAAGCTGCATTTTGGCAGCATCGTTGCCAAAAGTTGGGTAATCTCCGGCCCGATATCGCTTTCAAAATCCTCGATCATGGCAAACCGCAACCGCGCAAGATTGCTTGGTGCTGCCTGCGTGACATCGCGGGTCGCCTGCGCCGATAGCTCCAGAATATCCTCGGCATAGCGCAGGTAAACCACCCCCTGCGCGGTCAACACCATCGGGCGGCAGCCATGATCGACCAGTGCGATTCCCAGATGCTTTTCCAGACACTGCACCTGATGCGACACCGTGCTGACCGATAATCCCCTTTGCTGTGCTGTCGCCTGCACCGACCCGCAATGCGCCAGCGTGCGAAACGTGGTCAACCACTTCAAAGAGGGATGCGCATGTGCCATTCGCGCCAGTAAAAGTCTTCTTTGCGCAAATTGATAGACGCAATTTCACGCGGCATTCGATTGTGGCTCCACCAGATCGGTTTGCCACAACCGGCTGTGCGTATATCGCTCTGATCAGCATCCGCCAAACGTGGCCCGACATGATGCGCGCGGGATCATCGCGGGGCCTGCACTGACTTACGCAAACGACCCATGCGCACTTGGCTATCCGCTACTCACAACTCGGCACCGGCGCGTCGTTCCTGCCAGCGCAAAACGGCCCTGGCCCCAAGCGCCGCAATCGGGCGCGGCGGCAGTTTTGACGGGGCCGCCTGTGCCATCGCTCTTTGCAACGCATCACTGCATGTCTGCGTCGCCAATTCCGCCGCCAACATCCCCGTCAAGGTGCCCCGCGTCGTGCCCAATCCGTTCTGGCAGCACGCTGAAAACAACCCGTCATCCAGTTCGCGCACCACATTGACATTGTTGCGACTAAGACAAAGCCTGCCACCCCAGCGATACTGCATACCAACATCACCCAGCATCCCAAAACGCGCCCGAAACGCGCGGTCATGGTCGCGGGCCACCTCCATAATACGGGCCTGATCTACCTCCATCGACGGGTCAAAGGTAAAGCGGTTGCGCACCACGATACGGTCCCCGTCCGCCGCCCTGATCCGGCGCACGGTCGTGCCCATCGGATCGGCAGGGGTCAGCCCCCAGACCGGTTCGCCCCCCAATGCCGCCCGCTCGTCGCCGTGCAACACACGGGTCATCGAGGCATAGGTAAAGACATGCATCAACTGGCCCTTGAGATATCCGAAACTGTTCAAATGCCCGTTGACGGCCAGAATAACCTTGGGCGCTGTCACCGACCCTGCGGGTGTTTTGGCGTGCCACTGCGCGTGTTTGCGCAACTGCGTCACAGGACTGTTCTCGAAAACCTGCACGCCGCGCGCCGCAAGCCCTGTTGCCACCCCGCGCACAAACGCGGCAGGTTGGATCACGGCAGTGCCCGCCGTAAACAACCCGCTCTTGTAATACCCGATCCCCGTCAACTTGCGCATCTGCGCCGCATCCAGCATCCGCGCCGGCTCGCCCATCCGCTCCAGATGCCGGGCATAATCGCGGTTGTGGCGATCACCTTTTTCGGTCGCTGCCGCATTGATTTTGCCGCAGCGCGAAAACACATCGCGGCCCAACCCGAAATCGGCGGCCATCTGGGCGGCAAACGCGATGGCCTGGCGATTGTCCGCCGTCAGCACCACGTCCTTTTGCAACGCTCCGCCGTAATCCGACGAGGCAAGATCATGCGGCAGATCAATCATAAAGCCCGAATTGCGACCCGCAGGGCCCTGGGCCACACGGCTGGCTTCCAGCACAACAATCCGGTCGGACGGGCGCAACTGCGACAACCGGCGCGCCGCGGCAAGCCCGGCAAACCCCGCACCTATCACGATCCAGTCGGCCTTGATATCACCCTGCACCCTGCGCGCAGGGGCCGCGTCCGGCAACAGGCAATTCCATGCCGCAGGGCCGGGATCGACAGGCAGTTGGCTGACATTGATCGTGGTCATTCAATGGTCCTGATTAAGCGCATCAGCGACTGGTATTTCACGCTCGCGCCGCGCAATATAGTCCAGCAATTCATCATTCACCGCCGCGTCCAGCTTTGGCTCCTCATATTCACCCAGCAGGGTGCGCACACGGCCCAATGCGCGCTGGTTTATCTCGACCGATCCATCCGCCTGCCATTGCTCGACCGAATTATTGTCAAACAACTCGGGCATGAAAAATGCCTTTTGGAAATTCTCAAGCGTATGCGGATGGCCCAGATAATGCCCCCCCGGACCCACATCCCTCACGGCTTGCATCCCCGCGTCGAAATCGTCCCAATTGACACCTTGGGCCATGCGATACCCCATGGCACATTGCTCGGCATCGACCACAAACTTGGCCATCGAGCAATGCATCCCCGCCTCGTTCCAGCCTGCCGAATGCCAGATATAATTGGCCCCCGACATCAGCACGGCCATCAGCGTCGTAGCACTCTCATAGCCCGCCTGCGCGTCAAACGTCTTGGATCCGCCCAGCGTATTGGACGTGCGCCACGGCACATCATAAAACCGCGCCATCTGCCCGATCATCATGTTCATCAAACTGATCTCGGGGGTGCCCGCCATGGGCGCGCCGGACTTCATCGACACAGTGGCCAGATAATGCCCGTAAATCGCTGGCGTGCCCTTGTTGACCACTTGGGTATAGGCCAGCGCACTTAGCGCCTCGGCGTTCAACTGCGCCACCGTGGGCGCAACACTGGCGGGCGTATTGGCCCCACCCAACACAAACGGCGAACACAGCACAGGCTGGTTATAACGGGCAAAGGCACGCATCGCGCCCAGCATGGTTTCATCCCACACCAGCGGCGAATTCCCGTTGCAATTTCCGGTCACAACCGGATGGGTCATCATATAGTCTTTGCCAAATAGAATGGCGCACATCTCCAGCACATCCTCGGCGTTTTTGGGGCTGGTGGTCATGCCCATAAATGTCTTGTCGGAATGCTTCATCGACGAATAAGTGATGCGCAAATGGCGCTGGCTGATCGGATGGTCATAGGGCTCGACAATATGATGCGCGCTTGAATGCATCGCGGGCAACATATGGCTAAGTTTGTGAAAATTCGCCAAATCCTCCAGCGTGGGGTTGCGGCGCACATCATCCAGATCGCGTAAAAACGGCGCGCCGGTCATCGGCACAAAAATCGCGTGATCCTTGCCAAAGGGCAGATTATTGGCAGGGTTCCTTGCGTGATAGGTAAACGACGACGGGATAGACTTGATCAAGCCGCGCACCAAAGCACGGTCCAGATAGACCCTTTCGCCGCGCACATCGGCCCCGACCCGCTTCCAATCCTCCAAGGCAATCGGATCGCGAAACACAACGCCGACCTGCTCGAGAATATCCATCGAGGCTGTATCAATCTGCGCCACACGCTCCGCCGACATCGGCTCCATCAACGGAATACCGCGCTTGAGCGCAGGCAACATCGTGATATCGCGGGTCTGCCTTAACGCCGTGCGGGCACCGCGCCCGCGCCGGACTGACCCTACTGCATCGACGCTCATGTGATGCGGTCCCCTTGGGCAGGGTCCGTCAAGTCAATCCAGATCGTCTTTACCTCGGTAAACTGGTCATGGGCATGAACACCATTGTCGCGACCGCCAAAGCCGGACTGCTTATAGCCGCCAAACGGCGTGGCAATATCGCCCTCACCATAACAATTGACCGTCACGGTGCCGGCGCGAATATCACGCGCCGCACGGATCGCCTGACGGGTATTTGCGGTGAAAACCGAAGCTGCCAGCCCGTAAACCGTGTCATTGGCAACCGCCACGGCCTCGTCGTTGCTGGCGACCTCGATCACGCACAACACAGGGCCAAAAATCTCGTCCCTCGCGCGCGGATCGTCCTTTTGAACCTCATATATCACCGGCGACACAAACGGGCCTTCCCCCTTGTCAGCCTTGTCCAGAAACCTGCGCACCTTGGCGCAATGTTCGGCATCAATCAACGCGCCAATACGGGTCTTGGGGTCCAGCGGATCACCGGTGGTCCAATCGCGCAAGCGGGCCGCGATCTTGGCCAGCAAGGGCACCTTCACAGCCTTGTGCACAATCAAACGGGACGCAGCAGAGCAATTCTGCCCCGCATTCCAGAACGCGGCATTCACCACATGCTCGGCCACATGGTCCAGATTTTCAGCATCATCAAACACCACCGCAGGGTTCTTGCCACCACACTCCAGCACGATCTTTTTCAAATTGCTGTCTGCGGCATAATGCAGGAAACGACGCCCCGTCTCAGTCGAGCCGGTAAAGCTGACCATATCCACATCCATATGACGGCCCAACGGCTCGCCCACAGACAGCCCATCGCCGGGCAACACCTGAAACACCCCTCGCGGCACGCCCGCCTCATGGGCCAATTCCGCGATGCGCAAGGCCGTCAATGACGTCTGCTCGGCAGGTTTCACGATCACGCAACACCCCGCCGCCAGCGCAGGGCCGATTTTCCACGCCAGCATCATCAGCGGGAAATTCCACGGCAGGACCGCGCCCACAACGCCAATCGGCTCGCGCACGATCATCGCAATGGCATCATCACCCGCGGGGCTGGTCTGGTCGTAAATCTTGTCGGCGGCCTCGGCGTGCCACTTGATGCACTCAATGGTTTCGGGCACATCAATCGTCTCACAATCCGAAATCGGCTTGCCGCTCTCAAGGCTCTCCATCACCGCCAACTCGCGGCGGTTACGGGTCATCAACTTGCACAGCCGGATCAACACATCCTTGCGCGCCGACGGGTGCATTTTCGACCAATGGCCCTGCTCAAACGCAGCGCGGGCCTTGCCAGCGGCAAAGTCCACATCCGCCGCACCACAACCCGCAATCTTGACCAGAACCTTGCCCGTCGCAGGGTTCACCGTGTCAAACGCGACACCCGTGCCCGCGCGATACTTGCCATCAATAAACGCCGTGCGCGGAAAATCGAGATCGGCAGCAATCGCGCGATACTCGGCATGGGTCAAAAGATCGGTCATAGCGGCACTCCGGTAATGCTGGAAATGGTGGTGTTCATGGTGCGGATAACTTCAGCCAACTGACGTTTGTCATCCTTATCGAGCGGTTGCAGCGGCTTGCGCGGTGGCCCCGCATCAATACCGCGCAGTGTCAGACCATATTTGATACATTGCACAAATTTGCCGCCCTGTTCCAGCACGCTCATCAGCGGCAACATCGCCTTCATTATCGCGCGGCCCTTGGTGAAATCCCCCTCCAGCGCACAGGCCTGATACAGCGCGATATGCGCCTCTGGGGCAAAGTTGGACCCCGCACAAACCCACGACCGCGCACCCCATGCAAAGAACTCCAACGCCTGATCATCCATGCCACATGACATCGCAATATGCGGATAGTCGCGGGCAAGCATATGCAGCCGGTTGATGTCGCCGCTGCTTTCCTTGATCGCGCAAAAATTAGGAGACCGACCCAAACGATCCAACGTCTCCTCGTCCATATTCACCGACATACGGCCCGGATAATTATATAACATCACAGGCAGGTTCGCCGCGCGGTCCACCGCCAGCGCATGTAGCGCAATCTCGCGGCCCGTTGGATAGGCATAGGGCGGGGTGGCGACCAGCAACGCATCCGCCCCCGCAGCCTTGGCCGCCTGCGCATACATCACACTGTCCTCGGTGCGAATGGCGCCCGTGCCAATAACCATCGGCACACGACCCGCGATCAACGCGGCACAGCGGGTCATCATCCAAAGCCGCTCTTTGGTGGTCTGGGCGTAATACTCACCGGTTGATCCGGCCACGATAATGCCGTGCACACCCGATGCGATCAGATGCTCGACCGTCAGCGCAAGCGCATCCTCGTTCACTGAAAAGTCGTCGTGATACGGGGTCACAATCGGGGTATAGATACCTTCAAACTGCATTGCGGCGGTCTTTCAATGAAATCACATCAAGTGGGAGAGGATCAGGACGCACATATTTTTCAAGCTGGTCGCGGGACAGGTCCCAGTGCTGCAACGTCAGATCAATCGCCAGCGCGGGCTCTTGCGCTTCAATGGCCGAAATCATCGCATCATGCTGGGCAATCGCCTTGGCAATCCGGTCAGCATCGGCCTCGGATTGCGGGCGAAAAAACGTCTGGCTGAACCTTGTGTGATCAATCAACATGCGCTTGAGCGCGGCCATCAGATACGGGTTCTGCGCCATCTCGCCAATCTGCTGGTGAAACGCGTGGTTCAACAAGGCCACCTGCTCGGCGCGGTCACCTTTGATCTCCTGCACAAACTGGCGCTGCATGTCCTTTAGCTCGGCAATCTGCGCGCTGGTGCGGTTCTCGGCGGCCTGACGGGCGATGGAGCTGTAGATCAACGGTGCGGTCTGGAAAAACACCCGCAACGCCGACACGTCCATCGAGGCCACCTTTGCGCCGCGGTTTTCCTCTAGACGCACATAGCCGTCGCCAGCCAAACGGTGCAGCACCTCTCGCAAGGGCGTGCGTGAAATGCCGTATTCCTCCGACAGGCTCGCCTCATCCAGATCAGACCCGGGGGCAATATCCTGCGACAAAATGCGATTCCGCAAATCCTCTGCACAGATTGATTTTTTGTTTTTCGACACGGGCAATCTCCTTCACACACTTTGTATACAAATCTTATACAAGATTCGTCAAGCGCACTGAAATCACAAGACTTGTAATCCCTCCGGCTTGCGAAATAGACTCGCACCAAGCCGCCGCGAAATTCACCGCTCTTCTCCAAAGGAAATATCAATGCTCAACAACGACCAACTGACCGAGTGGGACCGCGAAAACTTTTTCCATGCCTCGACCCATCTGGCCCAACACGCGCGCGGCGAAACGCCAACGCGGGTCATGTCTTCGGGGAAAGGCGTCTATATCACCGACCGCGACGGGCGGCGGATGCTGGATGCCTTTGCAGGGCTCTACTGCGTGAATGTCGGCTACGGACGCCCCGAGATCGCCGAGGCCATCGCCAAGCAAGCGCATGAACTGGCCTATTATCACGCATATGTCGGCCACGGCACCGAAGCCTCGATCACCCTGTCGAAAATGGTCATCGACCGCGCGCCGGCCAATATGTCCAAAGTCTACTTCGGCCAAAGCGGCTCTGACGCCAACGAAACCAACATCAAACTGGTCTGGTATTACAACAACATCCTCGGGCGGCCGCAGAAAAAGAAAATCATCTCGCGCTGGCGCGGCTACCACGGCTCTGGGCTGATGACCGGCTCTTTGACAGGGTTGCACTTCTTCCACAATAAATTCGATTTGCCACTGGCCAATGTGCTGCACACGCAAGCGCCTTATTACCTGCGCCGCGATGATCCCGACATGTCAGAGGCAGACTTCTCTGCCGATTGCGCCGCCAAATTAGAGGCGATGATCCTTTCCGAAGGGCCCGACACAATCGCGGCTTTCATCGGCGAACCGGTTCTGGGCACCGGCGGCATCGTGCCGCCGCCCGCAGGCTACTGGGCCGCCATCCAAGCGGTTTTGCGCAAATATGACATCCTGCTGATTGCTGACGAAGTCGTCACAGGCTTCGGGCGTCTGGGCAGTAAATTCGGCTGCGACCACTACGGGATCGAGGCCGATATCATCACCATCGCCAAAGGGCTGACCTCCGCCTATGCGCCGCTGTCAGGCTCGATCATCTCTGACAAAGTCTGGAAAGTGCTGGAACAAGGCACCGACGAAAATGGCCCGATCGGGCACGGCTGGACCTATTCGGCGCACCCCATCGGGGCCGCCGCAGGCGTTGCCAACCTGCAACTTGTCGATGATCTGGGGTTGATTGACAACGCGCGCGTCAACGGCGCGTATCTCATCGCCGCCCTGCAAGAGGCGTTTCACGGGCATAAATACGTAGCCGAAGTGCGCGGCGAAGGCTTGATGGCTGCGGTCGAATTGGCCGCCAGCACATCCCCGCTGGCGCTCTTTGACCCCGCTCTCAAAATCGGCCCCGCGATTGTGGCCGCCATGGCCAAACGCGACGTGATCGCACGCGCCATGCCCCAGGGCGATATCGTCGGTTTTGCCCCGCCCCTGTGTATCACACAGTCCGAAATCGACCACGTGATCGCCGTGACCAAAGACGCCGTGCACGAGGTCACCAGCACCCTGTAACCCGCAACCCGCCCGCATGAAAAAGGACAGATCATGGCGCAGCCAACGCTTTACTTTCGCCCCGCCGAATACGCCGCGCGGATCAGCAAAACCCGGCGCGCCATGCAAGCGGCGGGTGTCGATGTCCTGATCGTCACAGACCCGACCAACATGAACTGGCTGACCGGCTATGACGGCTGGTCGTTCTATGTGCATCAATGCGTGGTCTTGGGCCTGTCGGGCGACCCGATCTGGTTCGGGCGCGGCATGGACGGCAACGGCGCGCGGCGGACCTGCTTCATGGGCGCTGCAAACATCATCGGCTATCCCGACCACTATGTGCAATCGACCCAAGCGCACCCGATGGACTACCTGAGCGCACAACTCATCGACCGCGCCATGGGTAGGGGGCACATCGGCGTCGAGATGGACAACTACTGGTTCACCGCCGCCGCCTATGCATCTTTGCAAAACCACATGCCAGACGCCAAATTCCACGACGCCACAGGGCTGGTCAACTGGCAGCGGGCGGTCAAATCCGACACCGAGCTGGACTATATGCGCATCGCGGGCAAACGGGTCTCGGCGATGCACGCCCGCGTCTTTGACATCATCACACCCGGGATGCGCAAATGCGATCTGGCCGCCGAAATCTATGACACCGCCCTGCGCTACCGCGACGACATTGGCGGCGGCGACTACCCCTCCATCGTGCCGATGTTCCCCTCGGGTGCCGATGCCAGCGCACCGCATCTGACATGGGACGACACAGCCCTCAAATCGGGCGAAGGCACCTTCTTTGAGCTTGCAGGCGCCTGCCACCGCTACCACTGCCCACTGTCGCGCACCGTGTTCTTGGGCAAACCCACGCAAACCTTCATCGACGCGGAAAACGCCGTCCTCGAAGGCATGGAGGCTGGCCTTGCCGTCGCCCGCGCAGGCAACCTGTGCGAAGATATCGCCCACGCCTTCTTTGCCACCCTCAAGTCACACGGTATCGAGAAAAACAGCCGCGCCGGCTATGCGATCGGGTCCAGCTACCCGCCCGATTGGGGCGAACGCACCATGTCGATCCGCGACGGCGACAAAACCGTGATGCTCGAAAACATGACCTTCCACTTCATGACAGGGTTGTGGATGGACGACTGGGGCTTCGAGATCACCGAAAGCATCCGCATCACTGCGGACGGTCCCGAATGTCTGGCCGATGTGCCACGTCAACTGGTGGTAAAGGACTAGCCATGCACGCCACTATTCCCTTTGACCGCGACGGTATCCACCACGGCCACCTGCAACTGCCACACAGCCGCGATGACAGCGCTTGGGGCGCGGTGATGATCCCTGTGAGCGTGATCCAGAACGGGGCAGGGCCCACAGCACTTTTGACAGGCGGCAACCACGGCGACGAATACGAAGGGCCCGTCGCACTGCACACCTTGGCGGCCACCCTGACACCTGACCAGATCACCGGCCGCGTCATCATCGTGCCCTCGATGAACCACCCCGCCTTCCTTGCAGGCACCCGCACCTCTCCGATTGACGCAGGCAACCTGAACCGCAGCTTCCCCGGCTCGGCCACCGGCACCATCACCCAGAAAATCGCGGCCTATTTCCAGACCACCTTGGTGCCTCTGGCGGACATCGTTCTGGACTTCCACTCGGGCGGCAAAACGCTCGACTTTGTGCCCTTTGCCGCCGCACATTTGCTGGATAACGCGGACCAACAGGCGGCTTGCGTGGCGGCCATGACTGCCTTCAACGCGCCCTATTCGGTCATGCTACGCGAAATCGACAACGTGGGCATGTATGACACCGCAGTCGAGGACATGGGCAAAATCTTTGTCTCCACCGAACTTGGCGGCGGCGGCACGGCCACCGCGACATCCATCAACATCGCCAAGAAAGGCGTGCGCAACCTGCTGATCCACGCGGGTATCCTGCACGGCACATTGGACATATCTCCTACGACTTTCATCGACATGCCCGAGGGCGAAAGCTTCACCTTCGCCACGCGGGCAGGGCTGTTTCAGCCGCTGGTCGATCTGGCTAGTCCGGTGCGCAAAGGACAGCCCATCGCCAACATCTGGGACATCGCCCATACTGGTGCGCGCCCGCAGCCCTTGCTCGCCGCAGGCAGCGGGATCTTGATCGCGCGACATTTTCCGGGGCTGATCAAAATGGGCGACTGCGCCGGCGTCGTCGGCGTCTGCCGGACCCAGTAGCACGGCGCGCGTGTTATCCGCCGACGCGCCCACTGTTATTGCTTAACATCTGGTCATGGCGGCATCTGGTGCCTATCTGTCAGGGAACAACGACGCCCCTGCGCAACAAAGGTAAGACAATGATGAAACGACGTCTCTTCTTGGCACTGACCGCGGCCCTGTCGCTTGGCAGTTTGCCCGCCATGGCGCAGCAATTGTCGCTGGACGACATCTCGCAGTATCTCAACGGGCTGCAAACAGCCCAAGGCGGCTTTACCCAGATCAACGCCGACGGCACTTTATCGACGGGGCAAATCTACATCAAACGGCCCGGACGGATCCGGTTTGAATATAACGCGCCGGACAACTCGCTTGTCTTGGCCAGCGGCGGGCAGGTGGCGATCTTTGATCCGCGCTCCAACACCGGCCCCGACCGCTATCCTCTTAGCCAGACACCGCTCTCGCTCATCCTCGCGCGAGATGTCGATCTGGGGGCGGCGCGTATGGTGACGGGGCAAACCTCTGACGGGACCACAACCACCGTGACGGCCCAAGACCCCGACAACCCCGCAAACGGCAATATCCAACTGGTGTTCACCGCCAATCCGGTCGAGTTGCGGCAATGGATCGTGACCGACACCGTGGGCAGCGAAACCACCGTGATCCTGAACGAGCTGACATCGGGCGGCTCAATCGGCGACGCCACATTCAACATCACAAGCGTCATGCGCACGTGGAACAACTAATCGGCGCACATGAAAAAGGGCTCCTGATTGCGGCGCCCTTTTTGCTCAAATCTTGCGACAGGCCCGCAACTGGGCATCATAAGTTATCGCACGATCTTCCAGCCCGTCGGCAATGCGGATCAGCCACGCCTTGCTCTTCCATGTGCCGCGCAAAAATCCGGTGCGCCCGTCGTGATAGGCCAGATACTGGTTACGGGTATCGTTCAACTGCACGCCGGTCGCCTCTTTGGTCTGGGCCATATACCAGCCCATAAAATCAGACGCATCCTTGATATCGTCACGGCGGGCACCACGGCCACCCTCGGCGCGCTGATACTCTTTCCATGTGCCATCAAGGGCTTGGGAATAGCCAAATGCCGACGACTGGCGGCCAATCGGAATCACACCCAACGCAAATTGATGCGGCGTGCGGTTGTTGCCGATAAACTTGCTCTCTTGATAAATAATCGCCATCAAAACAGGCACGGGCACGCCCCATTTCTTTTGCGTGGCCTTGAAGGCGCGTAAATATTCTGGGCGCTCCGATACAATCGAACAGGCGTTCTCAAGGTTGCGCGGCGCGGAATAATTCCGTGTCCCACAGCTACTTAACGCCGCCAACAGTAACACTGCGCGAAAGATTCTGCTCATATGCCTCTCGCTTTTTTCGTTTATTTTTTTACAAGATAGCGTAATTTCGCAAGCCTGTGAACCGTCTGCGCGCAGCGGTCAGATCACAAATGCCAAAATAAGCGGTAAAGTGATCACCGACAAAATCGTCGAGGCAACCACCATGCCTGCGACAGGCTGGGCCTCGGCGCCGTATTTCTCGGCCAGTAAATACGACGTCACTGCCACAGGGGTCGAGATTTGCACGATCAGAACCGCCGTGGGGATCGGGGCCAGTCCCATCCATCTGGCCGCAAACCATGCCGCCGCCGCACAGACCAGCGCCTTGAGAACCGACAACCAGACCGCCTGTCCCATATCGCGGGTCTCAAGGCGGGCAACCGCCACGCCAAGGGTGATCAACATGATCGGAATCGCCATTTGCCCGATCAACTCCAGCGCATTTGTCAAAAACACCGGCGTGCTCCAGCCCTGCCACAAAAACAGCGCGCCCAGCACGGTGGCGGCGACAATCGGCTCTTTGACCACGCGCATCAGCGACCCACCGCCCGACACCACCCAAACCCCGATCGTAAACGACAAAATCGCCATGACCGCAAAGACAACCACCGCATAACTCAGCCCGGCCTCGCCAAAGGCAAACAGTGCCAGTGGCAGCCCCAGATTGCCGGTATTGCCAAATACCAGCGGCGCCAGATAGGTCGAAAACGGCAGCCCCCGCAGTTTTAATACCACAATAAATACAACAGAAACAATCGCATAAGCTACAAAACTTGCAATCGACAAAGCGGCCAGCGCCGTGGGGTCAATCTGGGCGGTCATCAAGGCCACAAAAATCAGACAAGGCACCGAAAGGGTCATGGTCAGCCGCGTGACAAACTCCACGCGGTATTCAAACCCCAGCCTGACCCAAATGTAGCCGACAGCGCCCAAAATAAACACCGGCGCGGTGATGTTCAGAACTGTCAGTGCAAGGTTCACAGACTGTTTCCTTCAATTTGGATGACAAAGCATAGACTCTGCCTATGCGGAGCGGTTAATAAGCAAGCGGGGGACAGAAGTATATGTTCAAAACGCGTGCCAAATATCACCTGGGCCAAGTGGTCCGTCACCGCAAGCACCCTTTCCGGGGCGTGGTGTTTGACGTGGACGCCATGTTCTCCAATTCGGACGCCTGGTATGACGCCATCCCAGAGGATAGCCGGCCCAAAAAAGATCAACCCTTCTATCACCTGCTCGCCGAAAATGACCAAAGCTACTATGTCGCCTATGTGTCCGAGCAGAACCTTGTCGCCGACTACTCGGGCCAACCGGTCGAACACCCCGATCTCGACGACCTGTTTGGCCCCTTTGAAGACGGCCAATACCCGCTGCAAGTCCAGCTTAACTAGGCTACCGGGTTAAACTCCATCCTGCCTTGTGACCGCGCCACAGCCGTCTTTGCCAACAGTGCAGCCCGTTTGACAGGACAGCCCTGCTTTATTTTGGGGGGAATGACCCTCGATGCCCCGCAACTGGGTGGGGGCTAAAAATGCGGCGCACCGAGGAAAGCTATGCAGCTATCCCCGCAATCTATCCCCCGATCGGGGCAAGACAATGCTCACACCATGACCATTTCAGGGCAACCGGCACCGGCAAGACGATGCTGGCAAGACGATGCTGGCAAGACGATGCTGGCACAACACCCCGATCCGCGCTAATCCTCGTGGCATATCCCTGACCCGAGACCCCATCATGCGCGTTGACTACCCGACCCTGACCCGCACCATCGCCTCTCTCACGGCGGGCGAAACCGACGTGGTGGCGCTGATGGCCACCATCGCCTGCGAAATCCACCACAGCGACGACCGTTTTGACTGGACAGGGTTCTACCGCGTCACCGGCCCCGAGCTTCTCAAAATCGGGCCCTACCAAGGCGGGCACGGCTGCCTTGTGATCCCGTTCTCGCGCGGGGTCTGCGGGGCGGCTGCGCGCACTGGCCAAGTGCAACTGGTGCATGACGTTGACAGCTTCCCGGGCCATATCGCCTGCGCCTCCTCGACACGGTCCGAACTTGTGCTGCCGGTGCGCGATGGGCGCGGCACGCTGCTGGGGGTCTTTGACATCGACAGCAATCAACCCGCGGCCTTCACCCAAACCGACGCCGATCACCTGACCCGCATCCTTGATGCGGCTTTCGCCTAGGCACGCCTGCGGGCGGTTTGCGCGTCCAATGCCTCTGCAAACTCTGCTGCCGACCACCCCGCCTCCAATGCCGCATGAAACAATGCCGCCTGGCTTTGCG
This sequence comes from uncultured Rhodobacterales bacterium, assembly GCA_963976475.1. Classification (GTDB taxonomy): domain Bacteria; phylum Pseudomonadota; class Alphaproteobacteria; order Rhodobacterales; family Rhodobacteraceae; genus Yoonia. The sequence goes on along the minus strand of CAXBKX010000011.1, from coordinate 63,995 downwards.
GCGCAAGCCCCCCGACGGGTGGATCACGGTCCAGATTGGTCGGAAACGCATAGCCCTCCGCACAGGCCGCAATCGCGGCGTGGCGGCGGGCACTTTGCAACTTGGCCACCTCTGGATAGACCGCCTTGCACATGGCGACACGGTCAATGCTTTCCATCGCGCGCCCAAACGGCGACGACACCTGCAACAGATTCGCCATCCGGTGCACATCCTTGCTGGTATTGGCCCCCGCTGCGTGAAACAGCGCCGGACTGAAAAACAGCACATCGCCTTTGGACAGCGGCAATTGCACATAACTTTCCTCAAAATAGGCACGAAAATCATCACGCCGCCACGCCGCATAGCCCGCCGCATAGGTCTGACTGAATGGCAACAGCTTGGTCGGCCCGCTCTCCACCGGCATATCGCTATGCGCCACCGCCCCCTGCAAGGTCAAAACCGGCGACAGATCATGTACATGGGCAGGGTATTGCGCCGATGTCCCGGCGGTCTGAAACCCCAGATGATAATCGCGATGCGCCAATTGCGCCCCCCCACCGGGGCGCACCAGATTGACCTGTGCGGTCATCTGATAATTCGGCCCCAACCATGCCTCGCAAACCGCATCAATGGCGGGATTGGCAAAATACGCAGCAAAGGTTGCAGGCTCTCTCAAACACAGCTTTTGTAGCGAATTCCAGACACGGTCGTTATTGCCAGCAGCAGCAAAATGATCCGCACCCCCCGCGTCGGCCAGTTTTTCGGCGGCAATGACATCGTTATAAACCCGTGTCGCCGCATCAATCGGGGCGCAATCGGCATAGGCGGTTTGCAACACCACAATCCCCGCGCCACCCCGCAACCCCTGCGCCCATTCGGCCATCAAAATACGGCGCAGCTTGGGATCGGCCAAATGATCGTCCAACTTTGACACATCATAAATCGGGGCGTTGTCTTGAATGTCAGCCGCCAAAGGCACATCGCTGGATGATAGAGTTCGCGCTGTCAGTCCCTTGAACGCGGCAAGGTCACAGGCGTCGGGGTCAAAATAAGCTGTCATCGTGGCATCCCTTTGTCTTAACTTAGCGGGCAGGGGGCTTGCCTGCACCGGCAAAACACATCAGTAATCCATCACTGACACATCGTTTCCGATCAAGGAAAATGCGCAACAACCAGATCGATTTTCCGGTGGAACACTACCTGCAACGCGACGTGACGCGGGCGTTTGGGGCGATCACAACCTTTCACGGGGTGATCCCTATCCCAAAGGCCGCCGCGCTGGCAGAGATAGACATCACGACACCCGCAGATCTTACGTGAAAAAAGGCTTTGAGATTTCACTCGAATCAGTGAAGGTGAAATTTGTGGCTCATTTTTCACGGACCCCGGATGCAACATAACCTGCCAACCGACGCGCGGACATTGGGTGCGGACCTGCGTGCGCTGCGTAAATCGCGCGGGCTGACGCTGGCGGATCTGGCGGATGGCTTGGGAAAATCGGTGGGCTGGATGAGCCAGGTCGAGCGCGATATCTCGGAGCCATCGATCGACGATTTGCGCGCCATGGCGCGGCTTTTGGATGTGTCGATATCCAGCCTGTTCCGCACCGCGTCTGCGGTGGGCGAGGAAGGCTTCATCGTGCGTCACGATGCGCGCAGGCCAATCGGGTCGCGCGAGGCGGGGTTGGTCGAGGCCTTGTTGTCACCCGATTTGACCGATGATTTCGAAGTGGTGCATTCCACATTCGAGCCACAAGCCCGGATGGTCGAAGTCATCGCCCGGCCTACGCAAGAGGTCGGATATATCGCCTCGGGGCAGTTGGATATCTGGATTGACGGCACAGTTTTTCATCTCAAGGCGGGCGATAGTTTTCGTATCCGCGGACACCATTACCGGTGGTCCAATCCCCATGATGTGCCCTGCGTGGCAATCTGGGTCATTGCGCCGCCGGTCTACTGAACATGGCCAAACCTATCCGCGGATAAGGTTTCAGCCAACAAAACAAGGGAGCTAAACCATGGCAGACTTTCCAACAACCGCCCGTGTGGTCATTATCGGCGGCGGCGTCGTGGGGGTGTCCACGCTGTATCATCTGGCCAAGGCGGGCTGGACCGATTGCGTGCTTTTGGAAAAGAACGAGCTGACCGCGGGGTCCACATGGCACGCGGCGGGGAACTGCCCGTCGTTCAGCACATCCTGGGCGATTATGAACATGCAGCGCTATTCGTTGGGGCTATATGCGGGCTTGGCAGAGGCCGTTGAGTATCCGATGAATTACCACGTCACGGGTTCCGTCCGACTGGCCCATTCCAAAGAACGGATGCAAGAGTTCGAACGCGCCCGCGCCATGGCCAATTATCAGGGTCTCAGCGTCGAGATGATGTCGACTGCGGATATGAAAGAGGCCTATCCGTTTCTGGAAACCCATGATCTGGTGGGCGGGCTCTGGGATCCTGACGACGGCGATATCGACCCTGCGCAATTGACCCAAGCGCTTGCAAAAGGTGCCCGTGCGCTGGGCGCCAAGATTGAACGGTTCTGCCCTGCCACTGGTGTCAGCCGCGACAATGGTGAATGGATCGTGCATACGGGAAAAGGCGATATCCGCTGCGAAAAGGTTGTGAACGCGGCGGGCTATTATGCCCAGCGCGTCGGCGAATGGTTCAAGCCATATGGCGGGCGCACGGTGCCGATGGCGACCATGTCACACCAGTATTTCCTGACCGAGGAAATTCCCGAGTTGAAGGCATGGACCGAGGCCAATGGCCGTAAGGTGCCACTGCTGCGAGATGTCGATAGTTCCTATTACCTGCGGCAAGATAAAAACGGCCTGAACCTCGGCCCCTACGAGCGCAACTGCAAGGGTCACTGGATGACCCCCGACGACCCGATGCCCGACGACTTCAGCTTCCAGCTATATCCCGACGATCTGGAGCGACTGGAATGGTATATCGAGGACGCGATGGCGCGGGTGCCGATCCTTGGCACCAGCGGCGTGGGCCGCGTGATCAACGGCCCGATCCCCTATGCCCCTGACGGCCTGCCGCTGATGGGCCCGATGCCCGGCGTGCCAAATGCCTATGAGGCTTGTGTGTTTACCTTTGGCATCACCCAAGGCGGCGGCGCGGGCAAGGTCATGGCCGAGTGGATCACCCAAGGGCAAACCGAGTGGGATATGTGGGCGGTCGATCCACGCCGCTACACCGATTACACCGATCAGGATTACTGCGACCGCAAGGCCAAAGAGGTTTATGGCCACGAATACGCCATGCACTTCCCGCATCACGAATGGCCTGCGGCGCGTGACAAAAAACTCTCGCCTGTGGATAGTAAAATCCGCGCAATGGGTGGCGTCATGGGGGCCTACAACGGCTGGGAGCGTGCCAATTGGTATGCGCAGGACGGCGATGACACCTCCGAGGCGGCGACCCAGACGTGGGACCGCTCTGGCCCATGGCAGGCGCGCATCAAGCAAGAATGCGAAGCGGTGCGCGACGCGGCTGGCATCCTCGATTTGCCCGGTTTCTCGCGCTACAAACTCGACGGTGCGGGTGCCGCGCAATTTCTGCGCGACAATGGCACCGGCGGCATCCCCAAGGTGGGCCGCATCGGTCTGATCTATTTCGCCGACAGCCGTGGGCGTATTGTGACCGAGGTCTCTGCGATGCGCTTGGCCGAAGACACATTCTTTATCATCACAGCGGCCAGCGCACAGTGGCATGATCTGGATTTTCTCAAGTCCCGTATGCCTGCGGATGCCAAATTTACCATCACCGATGTGACCACCGACTTTAACTGCGAAATCCTGACCGGACCAAAGTCGCGCGATATCTTGGCAGATTGCTCTGACGGGGACCTCTCGCTTGGCTGGCTCACGCATCAGTCGGCGAAAATCGCGGGCATCTGGGTGCAACTGGTGCGGGTCTCCTTCGCGGGTGAACTTGGCTGGGAAATCCACACAAAAACCGAAGACACCGCCGCCGTATACGATGCGGTGATGGCGGCAGGTGCCGCACATGGCCTGAAACCATTCGGCATGTATGCACTCAATTCCCTGCGCATCGAAAAAGGCTACCGCGCGTGGAAAGGCGACCTCTCCACCGACTACACCTTGCTGCAAGGCGGCCTGACCCGCTTCATCAAATTCGACAAGGGCGATTTTCCGGGCAAAGCGGCCCTGCTCGCCGAACAACAACAAGGTGTGACCAAACAATTCACCACTCTCACACTCGACACGGCCCCACCCGCCGACGCACCCTACATGTCGACCATTTCTCACAACGGCGAAATCGTGGGCGAGACCACATCGGGCGCATTCGGGTATCGCGTTGGCAAATCCATAGCACTCGGCATGCTGCGCCCCGATCTGGCGGTTGCCGGCACCCAAGTGACGATCAATATTTTCGGCACCGATTATCCCGCGACCGTGCAAGCCGACGCACCGCTTTGGGACCCTGAAAACGCGAGGATCCGTGCATGATCACCCTACTTGATGGCGGCATGGGCCAAGAGTTGATCGCGCGCGCGGGCAAGGCCACATCACTGTGGTCGATCCAGGCGCTGCTTGACGACCCGGGGGTGGTGCGCGCGGTGCATGACGATTACTTTGCCGCGGGTGCCGATGTGGCCACAACCAACAGCTATTCGGTGCTGCCGGATCGCTTGGAAACGCATGGGATCGCGCAAATGCTGACCGCGCTTGCCACGCGCGCCTGCGAAATCGCCAGCCAATCGCGTGATGCGCATGGGGCGGGTATTGTCGCAGGCTCGCTTGGCCCGCTGGGGTTTTCCTATCAGCCTGACAAAGCACCGCCCAGCGATCAAGCCGCGGAAATCTATGCCAATCTTGCGCGCATTCATGCGCAATTCGTCGATGTGCATCTGCTGGAAACCATGTGTTCGGTCGATCAGGCGCGCGGCGCTTTGATGGGGGCGTCTGTGACCGGCAAACCGGTGTGGCTGGCGGTATCCGTAGACGATACCGACGGGACAAAACTGCGCTCGGGCGAGCCATTGACCGACATTCTGCCGCTGCTTGCAGATTACACTCCGGCCGCCTTGCTTCTCAACTGCTCGTTCCCCGAAGCGATCAGTGTCGGCCTCCCGCTTCTGGGCCCCGCCGGTATCCCGCTTGGGGCCTACGCCAACGGGTTCACAGGGATTGCGGCTGATTTCGATCATATCGGTGCCACGGTCGACAGTCTCAAGGCGCGCACTGATCTGTCGCCCGCGCGCTACGCCGATTTCGCGCAAACTTGGGTCGATGCAGGTGCCACTTTCATCGGGGGCTGCTGCGAGGTTGGACCCGCCCATATCGCGGCACTCGCCGCCCGTTTCAAATAAGGATCCGTCATGGCAAACGTCCCATCTCACGCGCGCGTCGTCATCATCGGCGGCGGCGTCATTGGCTGCTCGGTGGCCTATCACCTGGCCAAACTCGGCTGGAAAGACGTGGTGCTGCTGGAACGCAAGCAGTTGACCTCTGGCACCACATGGCACGCGGCAGGGCTGATCGCGCAATTGCGTGCGACGGCCAACATGACCAAGCTCGCGAAATACTCCCAAGAACTTTATGGCAATCTCGAGGGTGAAACCGGCGTTGCCACGGGGTTCAAACGGGTGGGATCAATCACCGCCGCCTTGACCCAAGCGCGTCGCGAAGAGATTTTCCGCCAAGCGGGTATGGCGCGTGCCTTTGGTGTCGAGGTCGAGGAAATAAGCCCTTCCGAGGTCAAAGCGCGTTACGAGCATCTCAACATCGACGGTGTCACGGCGGGGGTTTATCTGCCGCTGGACGGGCAGGGGGACCCTGCCAATATCGCGCTGGCACTGGCCAAGGGCGCGCGGCAAAACGGTGCGCAGGTGATCGAACGCACGGCTGTCACAGCGATCAACCGCGTGGGTCGCCGTGTCACATCTGTTGAGTGGAACAACGGCAGCGAGACCGGTCAGATCGACTGCGACATGATCGTGAATTGCGCCGGCATGTGGGGCCACGCGGTGGGGCGTATGGCGGGGGTGAACGTGCCGCTGCACGCTTGCGAACACTTCTACATCGTGACCGAGCCGATTGCAGGCCTGACCCAGATGCCGGTGCTGCGGGTGCCGGATGAATGCGCCTATTACAAGGAAGACGCAGGCAAAATTCTGCTGGGTGCATTCGAGCCGAATGCAAAGCCTTGGGCGATGAACGGCATCCCTGCGGATTTCGAGTTTGACCAACTGCCCGAAGATTTTGACCATTTTGAACCGATCCTTGAGGCTGCCGTAAACCGTCTGCCGATGCTGGCACAGGCGGGTATCCATACGTTCTTTAACGGACCTGAAAGCTTCACCCCTGATGACGCCTACCACCTTGGCTTGGCCCCCGAGATGGACAATGTCTGGGTCGCGGCGGGCTTTAATTCCATCGGCATCCAGTCGGCGGGTGGTGCGGGTATGGCGCTGTCGCAATGGATGGACGCGGGCGAAAAACCGTTTGATCTGGGTGATGTGGATATCAGCCGGATGCAGCCGTTTCAGGGCAACAAACACTACCTGTTCGAGCGCTCGAAAGAGACCTTGGGCCTGCTTTACGCCGACCATTTCCCGTTCCGGCAGAAGGCCACGGCGCGCGGAATTCGGCGCACGCCGTTCCACCAACACCTGCTGGACCAAGGCGCTGTGATGGGCGAGATTGCGGGCTGGGAACGCGCCAACTGGTTTGCAGATGCGGGCCAGACACCGGCCTATGACTACGCTTGGACGCGGCAGAATTTCTTTGCCAACGTCGGCGCGGAACTGGATGCAGTGCGCCGCAATGTCGGCATGTATGACATGTCGTCATTTGGCAAAATCCGCGTTGAAGGCCGCGATGCGGTCGCATTTATGAACCATGTCGGCGGCGGCCAATACGACGTGCCAGTGGGCAAGATCGTCTATACGCAGTTCCTCAATTCGCGTGCGGGGATCGAGGCGGATGTCACGGTCACGCGTCTGTCCGAAACTGCGTTTTTCGTGGTCACCCCTGCGGCTACGCGCTTGGCCGACGAGGTCTGGATGCGGCGCAATGCGGGCGCCTTCAACGTGGTGATTACCGACGTGACAGCAGGCGAGGCGGTCTTGGCGGTGATGGGACCGAACGCTCGCCAGCTTTTGCAAGCAGTCTCGCCCAATGATTTTTCCAACGAGGTCAACCCGTTTGGCACCGCGCAACAGATCGAGCTGGGCATGGGGATGGCACGGGTGCACCGCGTGACTTACGTGGGCGAGCTGGGCTGGGAGGTCTATGTGTCATCCGATATGGCCGGCCATGCCTTCGAGACACTGCACGCTGCGGGGCAGGATATGGGGCTGAAACTCTGCGGGATGCATATGATGGACGCGGGGCGCATCGAGAAGGGCTTTCGCCATTTCGGCCATGATATTACCTGTGAGGACCATGTATTGGAGGCGGGCTTGGGCTTTGCGGTGAAAACCTCCAAACCCGATTTCATTGGTCGTGATGCAGTGTTGCGCAAGAAAGAGACGGGCCTGTCCAAGCGGTTGGTGCAATTCAAACTGACCGACCCGGAGCCGCTGTTGTATCACAACGAGCCGGTGATGCGCAATGGCGAGGTGGTCAGCTATATGACGTCCGGCGTTTACGGGCACCACCTTGGGGCGGCGATGGGCATGGCCTATATTCCGTGCGCGGGTGAAAGCGCGGCGGAGGTGCTGGCATCAAGTTACGAGATCGATGTGATGGGTGTGCGGGTCAAGGCGGACGCGAGCCTGAAGCCGTTTTATGACCCGACGGGGGCGCGTGCGAAGGTCTGATCGCGCCCTACTTTTTGCGAAGGCTTGGTATCTTTAATCCCTCTTGGCAGGACGAAATCAGGATGCCGAGCCGTCGCAATTGCGTCTCTTGTTTCTTGGCGCTCATGACCCACCAGATTGAGTCGCGTCTGTAAGATGGTGCGAGGCAATCGAAGAAGTCCCACGCTGCTGGGTTTGCTTTCATTTGCGCCTCGTAGTCCTTTGATAGCGGGATGTTGCGGTCGTCGGATGTATAGCCCACAGCGTCGCGCCTGTTGTGATAGGGGTGAAGTCCGGCAGGTTGCATTTTGCCCGCGGCGATGAGGGCCTGAACCTTTTGCACGTTGAGTGCGCTCCAGATGCTAGTGCTTTTGCGCGGCGTGAAACGGATTTTGTAGCTTTGGTCATTGACGGTCTTTCGCACCCCGTCGATCCAGCCAAAGCAAAGCGCAGCATCGACGGACGCCGACCATGTCAGGCTGGCCCGCCCTGTGCTTTTCCGCCAGTAACCCACCCAGACTGCGTCGGCTTTGGTGTGATTTTCCGCAAGCCAACTATAGAATTAATCATGGGTGGTGAAGAAAATGATGTTGTCCATACATTTGTCTCCAACATTGGCCGATTGGACCACACCCTCCGGTCAGGCCGGAGGGTGTGGCGAGGCTTGACGCCCAGATGTTAGTCCTTTGGACCCAAAGCGTTGAGGCCTTTGAGGATGTCGATCGCATAGGCCAGTTGATAGTCTTCCACACGCAGGGCGGCGGCGGCTTCGGCGCGGGCGCGGTCGGCTTCGATCTGGCGGATCTCGTCCTCGGTCAGGCTATCGTTATTCAATGATCCGCGCAGGTCTGCCTCTGACCGCGGTGATGGTGCGGCGTCTTCTTCGCCGTCAACCGGCAGGGTCGGGCGCGGTTGTTCGACGATGATGTCGGGTGAAATGCCCAGTGCCTGAATAGAGCGGCCAGACGGGGTGTAGTAGCGCGCGGTGGTCAGGCGCATGGCCCCGTCGCCCTGCAATGGCACAACCGTTTGCACCGATCCCTTGCCGAATGATTTGGTGCCCACGACAATGGCACGGCGTTGGTCTTGCAACGCGCCTGCCACGATTTCGGAGGCCGAGGCCGAGCCGCCGTTGATCAGCACAACGATAGGTTTGCCCATCGCCAGATCGCCAAGTTCAGCGTTGTAGCGGTCGCTGTCGTTTGGCTCGCGGCCACGGGTCGAGACGATCTCGCCGGCATCCAGAAACGCGTCCGACACATAGATCGCCTGGTTCAGCAAACCGCCCGGGTTGTTGCGCAGATCAAGGATGAACCCGTCGACATTGTCCATGCCACCAGCTTCGGCAACTTGTTCTTTCAAACCGCTTTCCAGATCGGAAAATGTCTGGTCGCTAAAGGTCGCGATGCGCAGGACAACGGCGTTGCCTTCGGTCCGGCTGCGCACGGCGGTCAGTTTGATAGTGTCGCGGATAATCGAGACTTCGAACGGTTCGTTTTCGCCTTCGCGCACCACAGTGATGATGATTTCGGACCCAACAGGGCCGCGCATCAATTCGACCGCTTGGTCAAGCGTCAGGCCCAGCACGTTTTCGCCGTCCACGGCGGTGATGAAATCGCCCGCCAAAATACCCGCGGCATCCGCAGGGGTGCCATCCATCGGCGAGACAACCTTGACCCAGCCTTCTTCTTGGGTAACCTCGATGCCCAGCCCGCCAAATTCGCCGCTTGTCTGCACGCGCATCGCTGCGGCATCGTCGGCCGACAGGTAGCTTGAATGCGGATCAAGCGAGGTCAGCATCCCGTTGATCGCGGCCTCGATCAGGTCCTTGTCATTGACCTGTTCGACATAGCCGCTGCGGATCCGCTCGAAAATATCGCCAAACAGATCAAGCTGCTCGTAGACGCTTGCGCTATTGTCGGCCTCTTGGGCAATCAGGGGGCCCGCGATTTGGGTTGTCGCAACCAGCCCCAGAATTGTGCCACTTGCGGCGGCGATCATCAGCTTTTTCATGTTTTTCCTGTCCTAATTGGCATCCAGCACGAACCAGTCGGCGGGGTTGACGGGACTTTGCCCTTCTCTGACCTCAAGATAAAGGGTTTGTGACGCTACAGCGCCCGAGTTTGCCCCATTTTCGGTCAAAATTGCGCGAGCGCTCGGCACTTCTCCGCCCAAAAGCCCGATGGGAGAGCCTTCGGGGATGACCTGACCGGCCTCGCCGAACACCTCTGCCAGCCCTGCGATGACAAACAGCACATCTGCGGCGGGTTCCAGAATGATGACATTGCCGTAGTCCAGCAGTTGCCCGCGAAACAGGATCGTGGATGCCGCGGGGGCCGTCACCAGCGCGCGCGGCCTCGCGGCCACAATCACACCGGGCCTGCGGATGCCTGCGGCGTCGGGGGTGTCAAAGGGGCGCAACAACTGGCCCTGCACCGGCATCGTCAGCGCGCCTTTTTGCCCCATCGCGTCAACGGGGGTCTCGCCGTCGATAAACGCCTCGGTCAACCCGCCGGCAAAGGCCTCAAGCGTTTCGGTGCTGGCCAGCAAAAGCGCTGTTTGAATAGGATCTTGGGTAAACCGCAGCGGCAGATCGCTGCGGTTCGAGATCGCAGCCGACAGGGCCGTGCGCGCGGCCTGCGCGCCATCCAACCCCTCTTGCAGTTTGGCGGCGGCGGTTTCTTGCAGGCCGCGCAAGAGTGCCACCTCCTCCAACTGGCCCCGCAAAACCATGACCTCGGCTTGAATTGCGGGGGCCACATCCGCCAGCATCATGCCGCCGCGCGCGGTCCCCGTCGGCCCGCTGGGATGCAACAGCAACAGCGGCGTGGGCGCGCGCCCCATGGTTTGTAACACACCCAACAACCGACCCACCTCGTCGGATTTCGCGGCCAGCTCGGCCTCGACTGTCTTCTGGCGGATCGCGGCACGGCGCAACCCCGCGCGCATGGCAATCAATCCGTCTTCATAGGCTTTCACGGTTTCGGTCAATGCCGACACACGGTCGCTGGCACTGGCCGCCGCCGTCAGACTTTCGCCCGCCAAGGCCAGCCGCTCAGCCGCTGCAATTGCCGCTTCGCCGGTGCTTTGGGCGGCCGCACTACTGGCCGCCAGTGTCAGGATGAATACAAGGCGGATCATCTGGTGATCAATGTCCGTCCGGTCATCTCGGGCGGCAAATCCAGCCCCATCAACTCCAACAGCGTCGGCGCCAGATCGGCAAGCCTGCCATCGCGCAAACCCGCCCCTTGGGGCCCGCCCACCAAAGCCACCGGCACAGGGTTCAGCGTATGCGCGGTATGCGGCCCTCCGGTTTCGGGATCAATCATGGTTTCACAATTGCCATGATCCGCCGTCACAATCATCGCACCACCCACCGCCTCGAGCGCCGCCAATACTTCGCCCAAACCGCGGTCAACCGCTTCACACGCCGCAATGCCCGCCGCCAGATCACCGGTATGTCCGACCATATCTGGATTGGCGTAATTGGTGACAATCAGGTCATAGCCCGCGCCAATCGCCTTCACAAACGCCGCAGTCACTTCGACCGACGACATCTCGGGCTGCAAATCATAGGTCGCCACCTTGGGCGATTGGGGCATGAACCGGTCTTCGCCGACCTCGGGCACCTCGATGCCGCCATTCAGAAAAAATGTCACATGCGGATATTTCTCGGTCTCGGCCAAGCGGAACTGGCGCAGCCCGTGTTTGGCCACCCACGCGCCCAGCGTGTTCGTGATATCTCGCTTGGGAAACACGGTCTCAAACCATGCATCATGGGCATCCGAATAGCTGACCATGCCCAACCTTGCGGTCAGGCGCGGCAGATCACGGGCAAAGCCGTCAAATCCGGGGTCGGCAATCGCCGCCAGAATTTCGCGGGCACGGTCGGAGCGGAAGTTGAGACAAAACAGCCCGTCATCTGGCGCAAACCCCGCGTAGCCCGCAATCACGGTCGCGGGAATAAACTCGTCGGTCTTGCCCGCGGCATATGACGCGTCAATCGCGGCCTGCGGATCCACAGCCCTGTCACCTTTGGCCAGAACCATCGCATCATAGGCGGTTTGCACCCGCTCCCAACGATTGTCGCGGTCCATCGCAAAATACCGCCCCGTCACGGTGACAACTTTCACCGCCTCGGGCAGCCCGTCCAACAGCATCGTCATGAAATGTTTGGCACTTTGCGGCGCCACATCGCGGCCATCGGTGATCGCGTGCACGACCGTGGGCACGCCCGCCGCATCCAGCCCCTTGGCCGCCGCAATAATATGCGCCACATGGCCGTGCACACCGCCATCCGAGACAACGCCCATCAAATGCGCCGTGCCGCCCGCAGCTTTCATCTTCGCTATAAACGCCACCAGCGCCAGTTGGGTTGAAAAACTGCCGTCTTCAATCGACAGCTCGATCTGGCCCAGATCCATCGCAACCACGCGGCCCGCGCCGATATTGGTATGCCCGACCTCGGAATTGCCCATTTGCCCGGCTGGCAGGCCCGCATCATTGCCATGGGTCAACAACTGTGCATGAGGCCCAGCCATGACAGCATCAAAATTCGGGGTGTTTGCCAGCAAAGGCGCGTTACCGGTCGGGTCATCGCGCAGACCCCAGCCATCCAGAATGCAAAGAACAACAGGCTTAGGGGTGGTCATGTCAAAGGTCTCCTCAAGGCGTGTATCCGATCTATCCCATTTGATCCAAACACGGAACACCCCTATTTTCGCGCACCGATTTTCTCACCGCGATTTTCTATGTCTGATCAAACTCCCGCCGGAGGCTACACCCGATGATACGGCCCACCCGCCAGAATAGATGCGGCGCGGTAAAGCTGCTCGGCCAGCATCACCCGCACCAACATATGCGGCCAGACCATTTTACCAAATGAAACGGACGCATCCGCGCGGGCGCGCAGGGCGGGATCGATGCCATCGGCACCCCCGATGACAAAGGCGATATCCTGCCGACCCTGGTCGCGCCATCCCGCCAAAGTCGTGGCGAATTGCGGCGAAGTTTGCACCTTGCCGCGTTCGTCCATGATACAGATCAGCGACCCTGCGGGAATAGCGCGCTCCAAGAGTGCGGCCTCGGCAGGCATCCCGCCGCCCTTTTTGTCCTCGACCTCGATCAAGTGCGCGGGGCCCAGGGCCAGCGCACGCCCTGTGCGGTCAAAACGGGTCAGGTAATCGTCATAAAGATCGCGCTCGGGGCCTGTGCGCAACCGCCCAACGGCGCAGATATGCACGCGCATTACGCGCCAGAGGCGGGGCCGATGCCGGGCTGCCACATCTTCTCCAGCTGGTAGAATTCGCGCACTTCGGGGCGGAACACATGCACGATCACATCGCCGGTATCGACCAGAACCCAGTCGCCGGTGGTGCGGCCTTCGACCTTGGAGATCACGCCAAACTCGGCCTTGATCCGGTCCACCAGTTTTTCGGCAATCGATGTGACCTGACGGGTCGAGCGGCCAGAGGCGATGACCATATGATCGGCCATGGCTGATTTGCCCGCGAGACTGATCTGCACCACCTCTTCGGCCTTGTCGTCATCAAGGGATTTCAACACAGCAGCCAAGATGCTTTCGCTATTGGCATTTTTAGAGATGGTCATTGGGGCGTCCCTGTAAGCGCCGCAATCACGGCCATGAAATGTGGTGCCAGCAGTCTGGCGAAAGAGGTATTGCGCAAGTTTTTACGGCAAACGCAAGGCTTGATCCAAAGTAACAACGCAGGCGGGTAAATTCAACACGGCTTTGGCGGGGGTCAATCGGGGCTGGGGGGGGCGGCGTCCGGTTCGCCCAGCATTCTGACCTCGCGTTGCGGGAACGGGATCGAGATGCCGTTTTCGGCAAATGTATCCCACAGCGCCAAAAACACGTTGCCGCGGATATTGGTCAAACCGCCGGTCGGGTCGCTGATCCAGAACCGCAGGATGTAATCCACCGAGCTGTCACCAAAGCCCACGATATGGCAAACTGTCGGGCGCGTCGACAACACGCGCGGCACGCCTTGGGCTGCGGCGATGGCCAGTTTGCGCACCTCATGCGGGTTGTCGCCGTAGGCGGTGCCAAAATAGATATCAAGCCGCACGAATTCGTTGGAATGCGACCAGTTCACCACTTGACCCGTAATCAGGTCTTCGTTCGGGATCAGATATTCCTTGCCGTCGCGGGTGACCACCGACACATAACGCGCGCCCAGCGAATTGATCCAGCCAAAGGTATCGCCAAGGCTGATCACATCGCCGGGTTTGATGGATTTATCCAGCAGGATGATCACGCCCGACACAAGGTTCGAGACCACCTTTTGCAGACCAAAACCAAGACCCACACCAATCGCACCCGACAGCACCGCAAGGCCGGTCAAATCAATGCCGATGGCCTTGACCCCAACGTAGAACGCAGCACCATACAGCCCGATTTGCAACGCCTTGACGATCAGCACCTGCATCGATGGGCTGATGTCATCATTGGCGCGAATCTTGCTGGCGGTGGTCGTTGTGGCAAAGCGCGCCACGGCGATCAACACCCCGACAATCACAATAGCCTGAATCAGCAGCAACAGCGAAAACCGGAAATCACCGACACTGAACCCCGCGCTATCAAGCCAGGCGGCTGCCGTTTCCAGCAGTCCCAGAACATCCAGCGTCACATAGGTCCACGCCGCCCAACGCACCAGTTTGCGCAGGAACTGGCTTTTGATCAGGCGGGTCACAAACACAATCAACAACCATGCAAAGGCCAGCGTCGCGATGATGCCCAACAGGTAACTGCGGCTTGGCCATGTGATTTCCTGCATAATCGCATAGGTCGCCCAGATCAGCGCCACATAGAAAATCGCGCGCAACCGCTGATGGATCACCACCAGAATACGCATCCGCCACTTTGGCCAGTTTTCACGGCTGGCCATCCATTCCCTGATCCGTGGCCCGAACACCAGCCGCAGGATATGGGCCACTGCAAACAATCCGACCGCGATCCCGATCTGATACAGGTTCCACGTGCGAAACAGCGTCATCAGCAAGGATTCACCCTGCGCCAGCAGCGACTGTCCGGCATCGACCAATTGCGTGATCGGCACGGTAGAGATGATTTCCTTGTTCTCGACTGCGCTGATAGTGTGTTGTGCCATCTCTGCCCTGCCCGGTTTTTTGCAGTGTCGCACGCCGATTGAAGCCGATCAAGCAATGCCCTTGCGAGATGGCCCCTTGATCTATATCTGGGCGGGTATGACACAGGTTTTTGATATGGATGATCGCGCGCGACTGCCTTGGCGGTTTTTTGGCGCGTCTTGCACAATTCTCGCGAACGGCTAACCGCCGGACCCTGCCGCCTGCCCACCCATCAACACATCTTTATACGGGAGAGGACCATGTCCCCCAAAACGCTTTATGATAAAATCTGGGATGCCCATGTGGCGCATCAGGCCGATGACGGCACCTGTTTGCTGTATATCGACCGGCACCTTGTGCACGAGGTCACCAGCCCGCAGGCCTTTGAGGGGCTGCGTATGACAGGGCGCACCGTGCGTGCACCTGAAAAAACCATCGCTGTGCCGGACCACAATGTGCCCACCACGCTGGACCGCGCCAATGCGGCCACCATGACCGAAGACAGCCGTATTCAGGTGGAAGCACTGGACACCAACGCGCGCGAATTTGGTCTGCACTACTATCCTGTGACGGACGTGCGTCAGGGTGTTGTGCATATTGTTGGCCCCGAACAGGGCTGGACCTTGCCGGGCATGACCGTCGTTTGTGGCGACAGCCACACGGCCACACATGGCGCGTTTGGATCATTGGCGCATGGGATCGGCACGTCGGAGGTTGAACATGTTCTGGCCACCCAGACCCTGATCCAGAAGAAATCCAAAAATATGAAGGTCGAGATCACCGGCAAACTCGCCCCCGGTGTGACCGCCAAAGACGTGACCATGGCGGTGATCGGCTTGACCGGCACGGCGGGCGGCACCGGCTATGTGATCGAGTATTGCGGCGACGTGATCGAAAGCCTGTCGATGGAAGGGCGCATGACCGTCTGCAACATGGCCATTGAGGGCGGCGCGCGCGCAGGGCTTATCGCCCCCGACCAGACCACATATGACTACTGCATGGGCCGGCCACACGCCCCAAAGGGTGCCGCATGGGAAGCGGCGTTGGCTTATTGGAAAACGCTGTTCACCGACGCGGGCGCGCATTTCGACAAGGTGCTGACCATCCGTGGCGAAGATATTGCACCACTGGTCACTTGGGGCACATCACCCGAAGACGTGCTGCCGATCACCGATGTTGTGCCTGATCCTGCGTCCTTCACCGGTGGCAAAGTGGGTGCCGCGCAGCGGTCGCTTGACTACATGGGCCTCAAGGCCGGTCAGAAACTGTCCGACATCGCAATCGACACGGTCTTCATCGGGTCCTGCACCAACGGGCGCATCGAAGATTTCCGCGCTGCGGCAGCCATCCTGAAGGGCAAAAAGATCAAAGACGGGATGCGCGCCATGGTCGTGCCCGGATCGGGTCTTGTGCGTGCACAGGCAGAACAAGAGGGCATTGCGCAAATCTTCATCGACGCAGGTTTCGAGTGGCGGCTTGCGGGCTGTTCCATGTGTCTGGCGATGAACCCCGACCAGTTGAAGCCGGGCGAGCGTTGTGCAGCGACATCGAACCGCAATTTCGAGGGCCGACAAGGGCGCGGCGGACGCACCCATCTGATGTCACCTGCGATGGCGGCGGCAGCGGCGATTACCGGCCGTCTGACTGATGTGCGCGACCTGATGTGATGATTTGTGGCATACGCGTGTCATACGCGCTGTGCGCGCAAATCATACAGGCTTGATCGTTAAGATCAAGTTTACAAGAGATGAACAAAAGACCCCCCACTTGGGGCTGAACAAGGACCGGAATATGGAAAAGTTCACGAAACTCAGCGGCATCGCCGCCCCGCTCGATTTGGTCAATATCGACACCGATATGATCATTCCAAAGCAATTCCTGAAGACAATCAAACGCTCTGGTTTGGGCGTGAACCTGTTTGACGAAATGCGCTACGACGACGACCGCCGCGAGATTGCAAGCTTTGTTCTCAACCAGCCAGCCTACCGCGACGCGCAAATTTTGGTGGCGGGCGACAACTTTGGCTGTGGCTCGTCGCGCGAACATGCGCCTTGGGCGATTGCGGATTTTGGCATCACCTGTGTCATCGCACCGTCTTATGCCGATATCTTTTATAACAACTGTTTCAAGAATGGCATCCTGCCCATCGCCTTGCCGCAAGAGCAGGTCGATGTGTTGATGAAGGACGCCGAGAAGGGTGCCAACGCCCGCATCGAGGTTGATCTGGAAGCCCAGACCATCACGTCGTCGGACGGCGAGGTTTTCAGCTTTGAGGTGGACGCTTTCAAAAAGCATTGCCTGATGAACGGGCTCGACGATATCGGCCTGACGATGGAAAAGGCAGCGTCGATTGATGCGTTTGAAGCCGCAGCCGCAACGGCGCGCCCTTGGGTCTAGGTCTGGTCGCGCGCGGCCCGCACCAATGGGCCGCGCGCCCCTCGTTTGTGCCTTGTTGGTAAACAGTCCCTTAAGATTTCTTGTGGGGTGTTGAGGCACTTTTCACCACATGTTGTGATACCACACCGCATCGCCACGGTTGCGATGCGAAATGGTTGCAATCTCGCACCACCTCTGCCGCAAAACTGCCCAAGTTATTTCGTCATGTCTATCAATGACTTGCAGGGCGAGACGAAGTTGGGCAGAACTATGGCAAGAATGAGGCAGCCTGCCGTAATTGCGCAGGATCAAGACGGAACAAGGGCGCGGCATCGTATCGCACCCGGCCGGAATGAGGGTAAAATCGCAGTGTTTTCACGTCTGCCAGGGGCTATTGTGCGCGCCGCACTTGTTGTGCTGATGATCGTCATGCCATCGGCCATGTTGCCGGTGTCGAATGTTGACGCTGGTCAAATTGTGGCGCTGGTCGCAATTTTTGCGGCGATTTTCACGATTGTCGAATATAGCGCCAATAGTCCGAGCCTTGTGGAGTTCCGCTCTGCGCCGCCGTTTAACCGGTTGCGTTTCGGGGCGCTGTTGATGACGATTTTCACGCTGTCGGTGATCTTTCGCGAGGCAGAGCAGGCCTCGACGGTCACACTGTTTTTCCAAGAGGTCGGCGAACGGATCGGTGCTTCGATCGATTTTCCCTACTCGCCGGTGCGCCTGTTGTTGCTGGTGATGCCCGCCGACATGACGCTGGCCGAGCTGGAACGCGCCCGCACCGCTGCGGGCCTGAGCTATCTGATTTCGCTGTTGTCGCTGGGCGCCTTTGTGGTGTTGCTGCGACTGCACGGCTGGCCGCGCCAGAGCACCGCTTTCAATGTCTGGGTCAACCTGCCGACCTTTGATCCCACAGCCGGTGGCGATGTTGTGGCCCGACTTAATCGTGACAGCCAAATTAACCTGATATTAGGGTTTCTTTTACCATTTATAGTGCCAGCGATCGTGCAGTTGATGACCCTGATGCTAGGCCCAATTCCGCTGAATGATCCGCAGACCTTGATTTGGGCGGTCACCGCATGGGCTTTTTTGCCAGCCAGCTTGTTGATGCGCGGTGTTGCGTTGAACCGCGTCGCACAGATGATCCACGTCCAGCGCAAGCGCGCCTATGCCAAAGCGGCCGCCGATGGGTTGCTGCCGGCCTAGTCATATTGTTTGCGGGCATGGCCGTTGCGGAACCTCTGCGCATTGCGACCTATGCCGCGCCGCTTAGCCGAGATGGGCCGGGGCTGTTGTTGCGCGATCTGGTCAAAGGTGAAGACGCGCAGATTGCGGCCATTGCCGCCGTGATCGTGCAGGCGGCACCAGATGTGTTGCTGTTGACCGATTTTGATTATGACCTTGATGGTCTGGCGCTGAGGGCGTTTTCCGACATGCTTGCAGCACGCGGCCTGACGTATCCCTATGTCTTTGCCGCGCGCCCGAATTCGGGTTGGTCCACGGGGCGCGATATGGATGGCAACGGGCGCACAGGAGAGGCGCGCGATGCCCAAGGCTATGGCCGGTTTGCCGGTGACGGCGGGATGGCGGTTTTGTCGCGCTGGCCGATTGACACCGCGGCGGTGACCGATCTGTCGGGATTGCTCTGGCGCGATATGCCCGGCGCGGTGCTACCCGGTGAGGAGGGAGCGCCGTTTCCCGATGCCGCGGTCTATGCGGTGCAGCGTTTGTCCGATACCGCCCATTGGATCGTGCCGGTCAAACCCGATCATGGCGCAGCATTTGATCTGTTGGCATGGTCGGCCACACCACCGGTTTTTGATGGTCCCGAGGACCGCAACGGGCTGCGCAACCGCGATGAATTGCGGCTTTGGGAAAATGTGATTGCGCAGGGTCGCGAGGCGCCGTTTTTTGTGGTCGGCAATGCCAATCTGGATCCGTTTGACGGCGAAGGGCTGTCGGCGGCGATGGCGCAGTTTCTGATCAATCCCGCGATTCAGGACCCCGCGCCGCAAAGCCAAGGGGCCGCAGGATTTACCGATGCGGCGCAAGTCGGGCCCGCGCAAAACGATACAGCAAGCTGGCCGCAAGATGGGCCGGGCAATTTGCGGGTGAGTTACGTTTTGCCAAGTGCCGATTGGCGGGTGACAGGGGCGGGGGTGTTTTGGCCGGCACCGGACGATCCGCTGGCGGCACTTTTGGGGGCGGATGGACTGGCGGCGGGTCCGCATCATCTGGTTTGGGTCGATGTGGCGCATCCGCCAGCCCCCTAGGCATCTTGATCCTTGGGGCGCAAACCGCTAGGGCAAGGGCAACAGTTTTCAGCCAAGGAACCGAGACATGTCCAACCCCTCTCTTTTGATCCTCGCCGGTGACGGTATCGGCCCTGAAGTCATGGATCAGGTGAAGCGTATTATCGGCTGGTATGGCGATAAGCGCGGCCTGAACTTTGATGTCTCCGAGGACCTTGTGGGTGGCGCGGCCTATGACAAGCACGGCGTGCCATTGCACGATGACACGATGGCGAAGGCGCAAGAGGTGGATGCGGTTCTGCTGGGTGCTGTGGGTGGTCCCGCCTATGACGATCTTGATTTTTCGGTCAAGCCGGAGCGCGGTTTGCTGCGGTTGCGCAAGGAGATGGACCTGTTTGCCAACCTGCGTCCGGCGCAGTGTTTTGATGCGCTGGCTGATTTTTCGTCGCTGAAGAAAGAGCTGGTTGCGGGTCTTGATATCATGATCGTGCGCGAACTGACGTCGGGTGTGTATTTTGGCGAGCCGCGCGGCATTCATATCGAGGACAACATGCGCGTTGGCATCAACACGCAGCGTTATACCGAGGCCGAGATTGAACGCGGCGCGAGGGCGGCGTTTGATATGGCGATGAAGCGCGGCAAGAAGCTGTGTTCGATGGAAAAGGCCAATGTCATGGAATCGGGCATTTTGTGGCGCGATGTGGTGACCGAGGTGCACGCCGATTACCCCGAGGTCGCGCTGTCGCATATGTATGCCGACAATGGCGCGATGCAATTGGTGCGCGCGCCCAAGCAGTTTGACGTGATCTACACCGACAACCTGTTTGGCGATATTCTGTCGGATTGTGCCGCGATGTTGACCGGAAGCTTGGGCATGTTGCCCTCTGCGTCGCTGGGTCTGCCGATGGCCAATGGTCGCCCCAAAGCAATGTATGAGCCGGTGCACGGGTCCGCGCCTGATATCACCGGTCAAAGCAAGGCCAATCCGATTGCGTGTATTTTGTCGTTTGCGATGGCGCTGCGCTATTCGTTTGATCAGGGCCAAGAGGCGACCCGTCTGGAAACGGCGATTGAAAAGGTGCTGGCAGATGGCGCACGCACCGGCGACCTGATGGGCCCCGAGGGCGGCGTGCCGTTGACCACGACCCAGATGGGTGATGTGATTTTGGCGGCGCTCGACGCGTCGTTGTAGAGAAATCTGGGTGTTGTAAGGGCTGTGTTAAGTTGCCCCGTGCAACAGCTTTGATGTTGACCGGAAAGAGAGATTGCAGATGTCACCCAATGCCCGTGGCGCGTTGATTGCGCTTTTAGCCTTTGCAATCTATGCGACCCACGACATTGCGATCAAGATTTTGGGCGCGACCTATTCGCCGATCCAGATTGTGTTCTTTTCGGTGCTTTTGTCGTTTCCTTTGGCGACGGTGATGTTGATGCGCGACAGTACCGCGGGCACGCTTATCCCGCGGCATCCATGGTGGATGGCCTTGCGCACGGTCGCGGCGGTCGCGACGGGGGTGTCGGCGTTTTATGCGTTTACGGTGCTGCCCTTGGCGCAGGTCTATGCGATCTTGTTTGCGGCACCCTTGATGATCACGGTGCTTGCTATCCCTGTGCTCGGGGAAAAGGTGCGGTTGCGCAGGTGGGCTGCGGTTCTGGTCGGGTTGTTTGGTGTTCTGGTCGTGTTGCGGCCCGGATCGACCGATCTTACGCTGGGGCATGTGGCTGCGCTTGTTGCCGCGCTTGGCGGGTCGATCGCATCGATTGTGGTGCGTAAAATCGGTGCGGATGAACGCCCTGTTGTGATGCTGCTCTATCCGATGATGACCAATTTTGTGGTGATGGCGGCCTTGTTGCCGCTGGTCTATGTGCCGATGCCGATCGAGCATTTGGGCCTGCTTGGCGTTGTGGCGGTTTTTGCGTGGATTGCCAGTCGCATGATCATCACCGCCTATCAGACCGGTGAGGCGGCGATTATCGCGCCGATGCAATATAGCCAGATCATTTGGGCCACCGCCTATGGCGCGTTCTTTTTTGGCGAAAGCATCGATATGACCACGGCGGTTGGTGCGGGGATTATCATCGTCAGCGGCATGTATATCGTGTTGCGAGAGAGCCGCGCGGGAGCGTCCGAGAATACGCCGGTGTTGCGCACCCGGTCGCGCGGCGAAACCGGCACCACGCCGCGGATCAGTCTGTTTATGCGGGTAGCCGGTGCGATTCCACCGCGCCAGATTTTCAAGCGTTGAGCTTTGTTGTGAGCGCCCATCCGATGCGGTCAAATATCACGCGGGAATGGCGGCCAGAGTGCGGAGCGGTGACGCGTTGCTTGTGGCGTCTTTTATTGGCCATACCCCGGTAAAATATGATCCCCGCCACAGAGCAGGGGGTGCCAGCAGGCCATGGTTTTTTTTGCGATGCGGGGTCGCCGGATTTACGGACCGGTTTTGATATGGCCGGGGCCCGGTATCGCTGTGCGGGTGGCATGGTGATCCGGTTGCGCCCGTCCAGACCAACGGTTGAGGCGTTGACATCTGCGCCGGCGGCTGCATTTCTCTCTATCTGATCTATTCAATCATCTCAAACGTGGCTCTGGCGTTGGGGTTTGAGTCCGACCAGCCGGAAACCTTGTCGAAAGTGTCCCGAACAACATGACCGATGCAGCGCTTGAAAACTATGCAACGTGGCAGGACAGCCCTGTGCAACCCGCGACCTGGGACTCTTGGGCCAATTCGTTGGATGTGCAGGGGGCCTTGGCCCTGCGGCCCGCCAATGGGGCGCAAAAGACCGTGGATTTGCCCGATATCTGCCACGACAAAGGCTTTGCCATGACCAGTCGTTTTTCGGCGATGTTGCTGACCGCACTTGCGGTTTTTGACCGGTCGGGCACTGACATTGATGTGCTCGAGCCGATGGCGCAAATATTACAAACAGCGCGGCCCCGGTTTTATGCGGCGGTGCCGGCGCGCCCCGAGCGCGCGGTTTTTGTGGGCAAGGGGCCATTGGCCTATGCCGCGAGAGAGGCTGCGTTGAAGGTCATGGATCCGTCTGCGGGGGCGACACCTGCGCTGTGGGGCAGCACGCTGGGGTTTCGGCATGGGCCCAAATCCTTTGGCACTGACGGCACCTTGATCACGGTTTTTGTAAGTTCTGAAACCCATACGGCGCGGTATGATCCGGATCTGGCGCAGGAATTGCGCGACCAGTTCCCCAAAGCGCAGGTGATCACCATTGGGGCGGGCTGCGACATCGGGCTGGATATGCCCTGTGGCGATACATGGGGCGCGCCGCTTGCGATTGCTTTTGCGCAGATTGCGGGCGTTCGGCTATATCCGGTGAGCCAATGATTGCGGCGGGTATTGATCTGGGTGGCACCAAGATAGAGACACAGATTTTTGACGCCGATTGGCAGTGCATTGATCAGCGCCGTGTGCCGACCCCGAAAGAGTATGACGCGCTTGTTGCGGCACTGGCAGGCGAGGTGCGCTGGGCCAAGGCGCGCGCGGATATCCCCGTGGGCATCGGTGCGGCGGGATTGGTGAACCCCGCAAGCGGGCTTGCGCTTGCGGCTAATCTTTGTGCCAATGGCAGGCCGTTGCCTGCGGATGTGGCACGGGCGGCGGGCGCGGAAGTGACCTATATGAACGACTGTCGTGCGCTGGTGTTGTCGGAGGCGATTTTTGGAGCGGGGCGTGGGCACCGCGTGGTTGCGGGGCTGGTTTTGGGGACCGGTGTGGGCGGCGGGCTTGCGACGGCGGGTGCGCTGCATCCCGGCGGGCGCCAGATCAGTGGTGAATTCGGGCATTTGGCGGCGCCTGCGCATCTTGTGGTGCAGCACGGGCTGCCGCTTGTGCGCTGTGGCTGCGGGCGGGTCGGGTGTATCGAGACCTTGATCGCCGGTGCCGGTTTGGCGCGCATTGCACAGGTCAAACTGGGCCGCAGAATGGGGTCGAAAGAGATCGCGACCCAGCGCCATCGTGACCCTGCGGTCGCGCAGGTTTGGGATATTTGGGTCAGCTTGGTGGTTGATTTGCTGAACACGATTTCGCGGATTTGTGACCCTGATATCATTGTCCTGGGTGGTGGGCTGTCACAGATGTCGGGTGTGGTGGCTGCGTTGCAGCAGGGGCTGGGTGCCCTTCAATTTGCCGGGTTCGAGACGGCGCAGGTTGCCTTGGCGCAGGGCGGCGAGATCAGCGGTGCGCGCGGGGCTGCGTATACTGCGTGGCAAGCCGATCAGGCAAGGGACCAGACATGACGCAACAATGGATCGTGCCCGATGCGGTGTTTGATGGCGCGAGATTGCACCGTGACATGGCGGTTTTGACCGATGGTGTGCAGGTTCTTGAACTGGCGCGTGATCTGCCCAAGGGCGCTATGGTGCAGCGCATATCCGGTGTCATTTCGCCGGGGTTTGTCGACTTGCAAGTGAACGGTGGTGGTGGTGTTTTGCTGAACCAAACGCCAAGCGTTGCGGGGATGCAGGCGATTGCGGCGGCGCACCGGCGGTTCGGGACAGTTGCGATATTGCCCACTGTGATTACCGACAGGCCCGAGGTTCTGGCGCAGGCCGTGGCGGCCGCGATTGCCGCCAAAGATGTGCAGGGCATTGCGGGGCTGCATATCGAGGGGCCGCATATTTCGGTGGCGCGGCGGGGCACTCATGCGGCTGCATTTATCCGCCCGATGGACGCGGTCACGATGGCTCATGTTGCAAGGCTTCGCTCTGCGGGGATTGTGGTGATGATTACCGTGGCCCCCGAGGCTGTAACCCCGGCGCAGATTGGCGAGCTTTCAGCGCTGGGTGCGGTTGTAGCGCTGGGGCATTCGGACAGCAGTTTTGAGACGGTAAATCAGTGCCTTGCGGCGGGGGCCAGTTGTTTTACCCATCTGTTCAACGCCATGTCGCAGATGGAGAACCGCGCGCCGGGGGTTGTCGGGGCTGCGATCAATTCGCAAGCCCATGCGGGTTTTATTTGCGACGGCCACCATGTGGCAGACGAGATGTTGAAACTGGCGTTTCGGGCGCGCCCTGTTGCGGACCGCATGTTTCTGGTGTCCGACGCGATGCCGACGGTTGGCGGGCCCGAGAGCTTCGAGATTTACGGGCAAACCATATCGCTGCACGACGGGCAACTGCTGAACCAGGAGGGCAGTCTTGCGGGGGCACATATCACCCAGCTGGAAGGGGTCGCCCGTCTTGTGGGCAAGCTCGGTATCGCGCCGGAGGCGGCCCTGCGCATGGCGATTACGGTGCCCGCGCAGTTGATGGGGTTGGACCAGCTTGCCGCGCTCAAGGGGCGCAATGTCGCGGACGCCATGCATCTGGATACACAGTTCACGACCGCCCGTGCCCTACCGACAGTGGCGCGTATGGACGATTGACGCGCCGAAACTTTCTGCTTTTGCATGGTTCCAGCGGGCACTACCCCGCACAGTTTGAAACCAGCAGATTTTCCATTTGAAAGTCTGCCCAATTGGCCGGGAATTGCCAGCATTTCAACCGGTGTTGAAAACGCGCAATGCGCGGCGAATGAAATGCAATCCTCGCCCATTGGCACGCCGCGCGAAGGGCACCACTGCGTGGCAAAGTCAAAAATCTCTGTTACTGCAAAGCCCTGTTTCAAACATGGTGAATGCAGGACCGTATTGGTTTTGCGCCAATACCACCTGCGCCCTCGCATCGCTGTGCCAGATCAGTGTAACCAAAGGCCTAAAAATCCGCCGTCACATTTGGCAGGTTCAGGGCTTTGATCAGGTCGCGCAGTTCTTGACGCGCCGCCACATTGGAAATGTTCAGGCCTTTCACGCCAAGATCGCGCAGGTCCAAAAGGGTCAGGCCGCGCGGGAACAACTCGCGAAAAATCACCCGTTCGTTAAAGCCGGGTGCCGTGCGAAAGCCGATCCGTTTGGACAGCTTTTCGATCACACGCTCCAT
Organism: uncultured Rhodobacterales bacterium; assembly: GCA_963976475.1. Lineage (GTDB taxonomy): Bacteria > Pseudomonadota > Alphaproteobacteria > Rhodobacterales > Rhodobacteraceae > Yoonia. Next base: position 38,564 of record CAXBKX010000011.1, on the reverse strand, counting down.
CTTTTCCTTGTTCACCATCGCTTGGGCCCCCATGCGGTTGCGCACAACGACCCAGTCGATCGGCACGAGACCGGCCTGCGCGCGCAGCTGACGCGCGTTCCAGACCATCTCAGAGTAGACCGAGGGGCCGGTGATGTCTTCGCCTTCGGTGTCGACATGGGCCAGCAGGTCAAAATCGACAAAGCTGTCGTTGAGCGGCGTGATCAGCGTATCGGCAAGGCTATGGGCGACCTGGGACAGGCGTGTATGCGAGCCCGGGCAGTCGATCAGGATAAAGTCGCTTTCCGGCTCCAACCCTGCCACCGCCATCGACAGGCGGTGGTCATAGGGGTTTTCACCCTCGGCAAGTGTCGTTTGGTCAACTTCGGGCAGGTCGTGATAACCGGGTGTCGGCAGGCTTAGTCCCGCCTTTTCCATATAGGTATGGCGGTTGCCGATATAGCGGCCAAGCGTTTTTTGGCGCAGGTCCAGATCCAGACAGCCGACCTTGTGACCCATGCGCGACAAGGCGGTTGCCACATGCATCGAGACGGTGGATTTCCCCGCGCCGCCCTTTTCATTGCCTACGACGATAATATGCGCCACTGAACTGCCCTCTTTGCGTTTGTTACCCTTCTATATGGCGACAATTCGCCGAGGGGAAGCAATCGCAAACAGGCAGATGCATTTTCTGCGCAGGTGTCGCAGTTAAGCGGTGACAGGGTGCGCGCTTAGGGTCAAATCCAACCCCATGATCAAATCCTCGATCACCACGGAAATCAGTTCTGCCCTGCTGGACACGCCGGCTTTGCGGTAGATTGCGGCGCTCTGGGCCTTGATCGTGCCCGCACGGGTGGCGCGCATCGTGGCAATATCGGCAATGGGCAGCCCTTTGATTGACAAAAGGGCGACATCGCGTTCGGCATCGGTCAGGCCCCAGTTGCGGAAATGCACTTCGATCATTTCCTGAAACGCCCCGCTGACGGCGCCCAGTTCCTGTTCCACCTTGGTGTTTCGGTGCAAAAGCTGGCGGTATTGGTTAAAGGTAAACCCGGCACCGATCGCAAGGCCGACAATGCCGATCAACTCGAACCATGTGTGCCGGGTAAATTCAGTCAGCTCGAAAACGACATCGACAAGAAAGATCAATCCGCTGCCGATTTGCAAAACGACAGCGGACAGGAACATGACTTTGCGCAGTTTGAGTTTATCGTCGGGTGTTTTGCTCATCTATGGTGGTCTCTTTTTTACCAGTGACCATCGATTTTACCAAGTTCTCGTGGTGTCGTCTGCTGGAAAAGATGACCCCTCCGACATGACCGATAACAAGAACAATCAAAAAATTGACAAACACTTCATGCAGGTCTTCAACCCATGTCTGACCGAAATATCTGTCCATGCCAATCATATATCCCGAAATGCCGACGGCCGAGAGCGTGATGAGCAATAAAATGATCATCGCCGCACCCGCAGGGTTATGGCCCAGATAGCGTGCCTCACGGCCCTTGCGCATATCGCGCAGATAGGTCAGCAGACGGCGGGGGCCGGGGACAAAGTTGGAAAAGCGGGCGTATTTGCCGCCGATCAGCCCCCAAATCAGCCGGAACGTGATCAGCCCGATCACGATATAGCCCAGTGTCAGGTGAACCGGGCGCGGATCGACAAAAATATAGGCCGCTGCGACCATGCTGACCAGTGACCAGTGAAAGAGGCGCACCCCAAGATCCCAGACCCGGACCTGCGTTGCAGATGTGGTAATTTCAACTTGTGCCATGATGCACCTCCTTGTTGCTATGGGTTACGCAGCGATGCGCTCAAGTTCTTCGCCGGTGTTGGGGTCAAAGAAGATTTCCATGTTCACGCCATCAACCTTGCCGTAGATTTCGTAGCAACCGCCGCTGTTGATCTTGAAGGAAACAACCTGGCCGCCGGCTTGTTCGAATTTCTGAAGGGACTGCCAGACCGGGGTTACTTCGCTGCCCGGGTTGCAAGAAGGTTCTGCAAAGGCAGGGGCGGCCGCGGCTGACAGGATGGCGGCGAAGATGATCTTTTTCATTATGGGGTCTCCTAGGTGTCTGATGTTCAGGTGCAAGCGACATGCTTGGCACGGGACAGACCTGGCACCAGACCGCCACGCGCGGCCATTGATCGGCGGATTACGCAGGGTGCCGTAAGCTGCGGTTTAGGGCGCTATATCCGCATGTATAGGGCGGCATTTTGCCGATCGGGGGGCTTGCGACCCCTGTTGTCAAATCCGCGCCGCAGACCTGGGGCATAATGCGGTAGGTTTGCGCGGTCAGATCATAGCTGTGCCAATCGCCGCCGCGCCAGTGCCGGCGGTGGTGGCGCTAAGACCGACGCCTTCAGGCAGATCCTGCCACCCCCCTCTTGACTTGCGCGGCGATATCCACCATCTGCACCATAACCGATGCATCCTGCCGCGTGAGCAGAGCGAGACGAGATAGTCCGCAAGGCATCGATTGATTTTCCGGTTCCCACATCACGCAGGGGGTCCAGCGCCTGATCGGCGTCGGGGCATGTGGCTCTGGCCGTCAGCATATGGGCGCAACCTGCAATGGCTTGTCCGCATATCGCGGATCGCCGAACCTTATGCGCGGGGCAATCCCCGCCAGAAAGACGACTATGGATTTTGATATGCTGGGCCTCGCGCCCCGTCTGGTGACTATTCTCAAAGAACAGGGCATCACCGACCCGACCCCAATTCAGACCCAAGCGATCCCGCACGCCATGAATGGCCGCGACGTGATGGGTCTGGCGCAAACAGGCACCGGTAAAACCGCAGCTTTTGGGTTGCCGATGATCGACGCGCTGTTGAAAACGGGCGTCAAGCCGAACCCGAAAACAGCGCGCGGATTGATCTTGGCGCCGACACGCGAGCTTGCCAAACAGATCGCCGATAACCTGACCGCCTATACCAAGGGCAGCCACCTGAAAGTGGCGCTTGTGGTGGGTGGTGCTGGTATCGCGTCCCAAATCAAGCGCCTGCAAAACGGCGTTGACCTTCTGGTCGCGACACCGGGCCGCCTGATCGACCTTCTTGACCGTCGCGCCGTGCGTTTGGACGAGACCATCTATCTGGTCCTCGACGAGGCCGACCAGATGCTCGACATGGGCTTCATCCACGCGCTGCGCCGTATCGCACCGCTTTTGGCAACACCGCGCCAGACGATGATGTTTTCGGCCACCATGCCAAAGCTGATGTCAGAACTGGCAGACGCCTTCTTGTCCGACCCCGTGCGCGTGCAGGTCAACCCGCCGGGTCAGGCCGTCGCAAAGATTAACCAGTCGTTGCACTATGTGGCCCAAGCCGCCAAATCCGACCTTTTGGTTGAACTCCTCGACGCGCATCGCGACGAATTGGCGCTGGTCTTTGGCCGCACCAAACACGGCTGCGAGAAACTCTACAAATACCTCGAATCCAAAGGCTTTGGCGCCGCCTCCATCCACGGCAACAAATCCCAAGGGCAGCGCGAACGGGCCATCGAGGCCTTCAAATCCGGCAAGGTGCGCGTGCTTGTGGCCACGGACGTTGCAGCCCGTGGGATCGACATCCCCGGTGTGCGCCACGTCTATAACTACGACCTGCCAAACGTCGCGGAAAACTATGTGCACCGGATTGGCCGGACAGCGCGCGCAGGGGCCGAAGGCTCGGCGATTGCGTTTTGTGCACCTGACGAGATGATTGATCTCAAGGATATTGAAAAGGCGATGAAGGAAGAAATTCCTGTCGCATCGGGCCGCGCGTGGGAAATTCTGCCAGGCCAGAAAAAGCGGCCCAATGGTGGTGGCGGCGGTCGCGGACGCGGCGCACCGCGTAGCGGCGGCGGTGGTCGTGCGGCGGCGGGTGCTGGCAAGCATGGCGGTGGCGGCAAGCCATCGGGCGGCAATCGCGGCCGCGGCAAACCACCGACAGGGCGCGGGCGCAGCAACGCGGCGTAAGCAAATACACAAACGGCCCGCTTGTTTGGCGGGCCGTTTTGCGTTTTGCCACGGGATTGCGGCGGCGATCAGTAGCCCTTGATATAAGGCTTGTTCATACGCTGATACGCATGGACCATGACATTGTCGCGCAGTGCAATTGCTGGGTCGTGGGGTTCGACGTAACCCAATTCGCGCCTGATTTTTGCGGTATCCACAACGATATGCGGGATTGGTGCCGCGTATCCGTGCGGCGGCCCCGCGATGATGTCACCAGCCCAACCAATCACTTGTGCATTCTGCTGCGCTCATGGCGGGTGCGATTTGTCTCGGTCAACAGGCGCTTGCCGCTTCGGGTCAGGGGTGTCACCACGTGTCCGCGCAGCCCGAAAATGACATGCGGTCCAATCAGTCCAGTGCCGCCAATGAGTAGAATGTTCATGGTCGGCCCACCAGATCGTGGGGCATGGGGAGTAGGGCCGCAAGGGCGGATTTTTGCGCGGTCACGTCGGCAAGGGTATAGTGGTCGAGGGTGGCAAAGAACGCCTCTTGTGCTGCGGCCAGCGGGTTGCGCAAGCCGCAAGTGGGCAGGATCAGGCAGGATTTATCTGTTCCAAAACACGATACCACGGGTTTTTCGCTTTGCAGGCTGCGCACAACGGCGCCGAGGGTGATGTCGCTGGCACCCCGCGCAAGCGTCAGCCCGCCGCCGCGTCCGCGCTCGGAGGTGACAAAGCCGCCGCGCACCAGTTCAGACGCTACTTTGGCGAGGTGGTGTTCGGACAGATCAAAGACCTGAGCGATTGCAGAGGTCGGGATGCGGGCGGGCGATTTGGCGGCAAGCGTCACCAGAATGCGCAGGCCATAGTCGGTGAATTTATCAAGTTGCATGGTGAAAACTAGCATTTGAAATACGTATTTAGAAGTGCTAATAAATACGCATCAAAAATACCAATTATGGGCGGACCCACGATGGCGGAACTATTTTTATGGCCGGGCACAAAGATGTGCGAATGGTTTGGCGTTGATCCAAAAAGTGACGCGGGATTGATCCGCTGGATGTTCAACACGTTGTTTTATCTATTTGTTGCACTTGCGGTGCTTTGGGCGATCCTTGCATGACGATGCCGCCCCGATTTCCGATTACTGCCAGCGAGATCAACAAGGTCGTTGCGGTATTCTACGCCCGCATTCGCAAACATTCTGTTCTGGGCGAGGTCTTTGCCGCGCATGTGACCGATTGGCCCGAGCACGAGGCGAAGATTGCGAGGTTTTGGCGCAGTGCGATTTTGCTTGAGGGGTCCTATGCGGGCAATCCGATGCGCGCCCATATGGCTGCAGGAAATGTGCATGGCGCGCATTTTCCGCAGTGGCTCGCGATGTTTGACGCGGTGTTGCGTGAGACGCTGACGCCGGATCAGGCGCGGGCGTGGTCAGAACTGGCGCACCGGATCGGGCAGGGGTTGCGGTTTGGTTTGGAAACCTATGTGCAAGATGTCGCCGGCGCCAACGTCCCGCGTCTGTAAATGCAAAACGCCGCCCCAAATGGAGCGGCGTTTCGTTTGGAAAAACAGAGAGTTGGTTCAGAAGCCAAGGCCTGCATATTTGTTCTTGAACTTCGACACACGGCCGCCGGCATCCATAAGGCGCGTGCCGCCGCCGGTCCATGCAGGGTGCACAGATGGGTCAACGTCAAGCGACATTGTATCGCCTTCTTTGCCCCAGGTGGATTTCATCTGCACTTCGGTCCCGTCTGTCATTTTGACAGTGATCGCGTGGTAGTCTGGGTGAATATCTTTTTTCATGACAGGTCCCCTTCCGCCTTTGGCGCTTTGTAGTTGGTGACTTCTGCGATACGCGCGGATTTACCACGGCGATCACGCAAGTAATACAGTTTCGCGCGACGGACTTTGCCGCGGCGCACGACGGTGATTTCGTCGATGTTGGTGGAGTGCAGCGGGAATACGCGTTCTACGCCTTCACCAAAAGAGATTTTGCGCACTGTGAACGAGCCGGCGATGCCTTTGCCGTTCTTGCGAGCGATGCAGACGCCTTCGTAGTTTTGCACACGGCTGCGTGTGCCTTCGGTTACTTTGTAACCAACGCGGATGGTGTCACCCGCTTTGAAATCGGGGATAGTGGACCCCAGCGCGGCGATTTGCGCCGCGTCGATTTGTGCAATCAGATTCATCTGATAGCTCCTTGATATAGCACGGGTTTTCCCGAGACTTGTTGGCGTGATTGCAGAGCTCTGTGTCGTTATCGGGGTCGCGTTGCGCCCGCCAGAGGATGCCGTCATCGTTTGTTCGTTGTGGCTGTCCGGCCTGTCTGGTGCGTTTTGTCCCAACGAAGGGACCGGCAAAATCCAGTGGTTCCATAAACCAGCACCCCGAATCCGCAAGCGGGTGAGGTAGGGGTCGTATAGGCCGATGCGGGTGGTCAGGCAAGGGGGGGATTGGTCATAAAATACTGTCTGATCCGCGTATGACCGGCGTATGATTTGCGTATGACGTTTTCGCGGTGATCGTGACGATTGCGGGCGGCGGGTGAAGAGTAAATGAGCGGCTGATTTGTATCGGCATTGGCCGGGAACGCATGATGTGCCACGCCGCTGTCCAGATTGGTGCGTCATCGGGGCCAGGCCGGTCTACCTGGGTTACCTGCTTTCGATCCATGTCCCCGATCCCGGGCAGCACTATCAGATTGCTGGCAGCACAGACGCCACCGATGCCGGAAATGAGCGAGGAATTTTCATTGACTGCGCCGGCGTGTCGCCGGAGCTTGGCAGGCGATCAACCTCAGCATCAATGTCGGCGATTTGCTCAGGGCCAGATCGCGTGCCCGCAATCCCGAGAGCCCGTCGCGGGCGATTGGTGTCTTTGCGATGTTGATCAACGCGCCGCCGCGCTGCCACGTTGTCTGCCGTGACGCCTCCCTTGATTGAACGCAGATCATTCCAGGTCTGCAAGCCACGACAGGGAAGGGGTCAGATTTTGACTGGTGCGCCGCCCGCAAAGGTGTTCACGCCATGATAGCTGATCGGATCTTCTTGCATTTGCAGGTGCAGACCGTCGCCGTCGTAAGGGTGAGCGCGCGCAAGGTCTTCGTCAACGTCAATGCCAAGGCCGGCCCCTGTTGGCACGGGGATATAGCCGTTTTCGACGGTAAGGCTGTTTTTGATCAGGTTGAAGTGGAACGGTGTTTCGATGGTTTCGGCCATCAGGATATTGGGGATCGAGGCGGCAAGCTGGATATTGGCCGCCCACTCAACGGGACCCGCGTAAAGATGTGGGGCCATTTGCGCGTTATGGCTCTCGGCAAGGATCGCGATTTTCTTGGCTTCCCAGATGCCGCCTGCGCGCCCCAAGGCCGGTTGCAGGATTTGCACGCCTGATTTCAGGGCGGCGGCAAATTCGGGTAAGGTGGTCAGCCGCTCCCCGGTGGCCACGGGGATGCGAATGGCGGAGGTGACGGCCTGCATACAGGCGTCTGGCGGGGTCGGTTCTTCATACCAGAGCGGCGAGAAGGGCTCCAGGGCTTGCCCCATGCGGATGGCCCCTGCGGTGCTGAACTGACCGTGGGTGCCAAACAGCAGATCGGCGCGGTTGCCAACAGCCGCGCGAATTTTGCGGCAGAATGTGACAGAGGTATCGATATCGTGCATCGAGGGCATATGCCCGCCGCGGATCGTATAGGGGCCGGCGGGGTCGAATTTGACGGCTGTGTAGCCTTGATCGACGAGTGCCAGGGCACATTCGGCGGCCATATCGGCGTCGGCCCAGAAGGCGGGCAGCGGGTGATGTGGTTGCGGGTAGAGGTAGGTATAGGCGCGGATGCGGTCGTTGATGCGCCCGCCGATCATGGCGTGGACGGGGCGGTTGCGGTCTTTGCCGACCATATCCCAGCAGGCCATTTCAAGGCCAGACCATGCGCCCATGACGGTCAGGTCGGGGCGTTGGGTGAAGCCCGAAGAGTAGACGCGGCGGAACATCAGTTCGATGTTTTCGGGGTTTTCGCCGGCCATGTGCCGCCCGAAGACATCGCGGATCACATGGCCCATTGCGGCGGGCCCGATGGAGGAGGCATAGCATTCACCCCAGCCCACTACGCCTGTGTCTGATGTCACCTTGACCAAGATCCAGTAGCGCCCGCCCCAGCCGGGTGCAGGCGGGACGGTGACGATGATATCGAGGTCAGCGAGTTTCATGGTGCGTCCTTTTTGCGTATTTCGAAAAAAGCGAGGGCTTAGTCGAAGACGATGACATTGCGTTTGGCAGAGCCGGTTTTGGTATCGGCGATGGCCTCGTTGATCTGATCGAGCGTCCATGTGCCCGAGACCAGCTCGTCGAGTTTCAGGCGGCCTTGCTGGTAGAGGTCGACCATCCAGGGAATGTCACGAGAGATCACCGTATCGCCCATTTTGGAGCCGATCATGCCTTGGCCGACCGAGGCCATCGACCCCGGGTCATAGGTGGCGTCTGCGCCGATATGGGGCATTCCGACCATCACGACCTTGCCGCCCGCGGCGAGGTATTTTGGCGCTTGGTTATAGACCGGCACGATGCCCACGGTGACAAAAACGGCGTCGGCGCCGCGCCCGATGATGGCGCGCGCGGCATCCCAAGGCGCGGGGTCCGAGGCGAGCACGCCGTCAGTGGCACCGAAGTCTTTGGCGATGGCGAGTTTTTCGGGTGACATGTCCACGGCGACGATGCGTCGCGCGCCTGCGATCCGCGCGCCTTGGATGGCGTTAAGCCCGACGCCGCCCGCGCCAATGACCACAACGTCCTGACCTGCACGCAGGGCGGCCGCGTTGACCACCGCGCCGACGCCGGTGATGACGCCGCAGGCCAAGAGCGAGGCGGCTTTCATGTCCATATTGCTGGGGATTTTGACGATCTGGCTTTGGTCGACGACGACTTTTTCAGCGAAAGCGCCGCAGTTCATCGCCTGCACCAGAGGCGCGCCATCTGCGGTGGTCAGCGGGCCGGCAGGTGGCGCGCCGGTTTCGCAGATCACCGGTTTGCCCGATGCGCAGGACGGGCAGGTGCCACAGGCACGGATCAAGGTCACCACAACCGGATCGCCGATTGCGACCCCGCGCACGCCGGTGCCAATGGATGTGACATGCCCTGCGGCCTCGTGGCCGTAGACGGCGGGCAGCGTGCCGCCCCAGCCGCCTTCGGCAAAAGAGATGTCCGAATGGCAGATGGCGCAGGCTTTCAGCGTGACTTCGACTTCGCCCAGAACCGGCGCGCGAAGCTGCACGGTGTCAATTGTCAGGGGCGTGCCGAAGGCGTGGCAAACGGCGGCTTTGATAGTGGTCATGGGCGTGGTCCTGTGAATGCATATGTTGCCCACACACTGTCACTGATTGCGCCAAGCGCAAGTCCCATCCCGACCTTATCTGTCGTTTTGGTCCTTGGGGGGGAGGTTGCGCCGCACCGGCACAAAGATCGCCATCGCCCCCAAGACGAACAGTGCAGAGAACAGGAATGGTGCGCCCGGCAGCGAGACAGGCGCGTTATCGTGGGTGAAGAAGAAGAACAGTTGCGTCATGACAAGTGGTGCCAGAATCGCGGCGACCGCATTGATCGAGGTCAGCGCGCCTTGTAGTTCGCCTTGCTGGTCGTCGGCGGCGGTGCGCGACATGATCCCTTGCAAGGCGGGTCCTGCGATGGAGCCGAGGGCGGTCAGCGGGGTCAGCGCCAGAGCAATCCAGCCGTTGGTCACAAAGCCCAGCAAGATGAAGGCCACCACGTCGATCCCGAGCCCGAGCATGACTGCGTTGCGTTCGCCGATGCGTTTGAGGATCGGGCGCATCAAGAGCCCTTGGGTGATGGCGATCCCGATGCCGAAGGCCCCCAGCGAAAGCCCGATCATGCCCGGCCCCCAGCCGAATTGCAGTTTGCCGAAATAGGCCCAGATGCTGGGGTAGACGAAAAACGCGATGCTATAGACAAAGCTGATGATCATCAGCCGTCCGAGGCCGGGCAGTTTGTTGATGCTTTTGAAGGCCCCCAAAGGGTTTGCCCGGCGCCACAAGAACGGGCGCCTGATCCGGTCTGTGACGGTTTCGGGCAGGGCGAAGTAGCCGAAGATGGCGTTCAGTCCCGCCAGAACGGCTGCCGCCCAAAACGGGGCACGGGTGCCGTATTCTGCCAATAGCCCGCCTAAAAGCGGACCGATTACAAAGCCGACCCCGAAGGCGGCCCCGATCAGTCCGAAGTTGGCGGCTTTTTCCTCGGGTGCGGAAATGTCGGCCATATAGGCGGAGGCTGTGGATTGTGTCGCCGCGGTGATGCCGCCGATGATGCGTCCGAGCACAAGCAGCCAGATGGTGCCCGCGACGGCCATCAGCACGTAGTCAAGCGACATCACCACAAGTGCGATCAGCAAGACTGGCCTGCGTCCGAACCGGTCGGAGATTGATCCGATCGTGGGTCCGAACATGAATTGCATGACCGCGAATATCGTGGCCAGGACGCCGCCCCAGAGCGCGGCTTGTCCCAGGTCGCCACCTTCCAGACTTTGGATCAGGTCGGGCATGACGGGCATGATCAACCCGATGCCCATGCTGTCCAGCACGACCGTCAGCAAGATAAAGATCATCGGCAGACGGTTATTCATGGCTTCGCTCCGCGGGTGCTGACTAGCACCTAACTCGTTCAGCGTGCTGTGCAATAGCAGACAGGATTTTTGCAAGCGCTGACGGATCGGACAGGAAGGGCGAATGTGATGTGTGCATGTTGTGCAGCGTGTCGGGCGGCCAGTCATGGCTCATGGTGATTTGCATGGCCGGCGGGACGGTCCGGTCATCGAGGCAGCGGATGTAATGCGAGGGCACGCGGTGGCGGCAAGACAGCGGGGTTTCTTGTGGTTTGATCGGTTGCACGCCGAGCTGTCCCACCGCCCAAGCCGCAAGATCGGGGTCCACATCATGGTAGAATTTGTCGGTGGCCATGGCGGGATTGATTGTAAAGCTGGTTTTGTCGGCGTTGATTTGCACTGCCTCCAGCAGGGGTTGGCTTGGGGCCATGCGCCGCATCTCGCCCAGTGTTTTATCCGCAAACGGCACATAGGCGCAGAGGTAGACCAGCGCGGTTATCTTGTCGGGTGCAATATTGGCGGCGGCTGTGATCGGGTAGCCGGCCATCGAGTGCCCGACGAGGATAACGGGCGCGTCGATCGCGTCGATGATGGCACGCGCATAAAGGTCGAGCGTGACACAGCCTACCGGTGTTGTGTCCGCGCCGTGGCCGGGCAGGTCGATGGCTGTGGCGTCATGCCCCAGAGCGGAGAGTTGTGTGATCAGGGGGGACCAGCACCACGCGCCGTGGCATGACCCGTGGATCAGCAGGACCCTAGACATGGCCGGTGGCCCGCATGAAGTCGGTCAGGATGTCGGCATAGGTGACCGGGTCTTCGGCGCAGGGCAGATGTCCGCATCGGGGCATCACTTCGAGTTGTGATCCGGGGATCAGGTCGACGGTTTCACGCACCAGATCGGCGGGTGTTGCCGCATCTTGGCCGCCTGCAATCCCGAGGGCGGGGATGCGCAAGCCCGATGTGGGGGTGTAGAAATCGGTCCCTGCGATGGCCGCGCAAACACCGGCGTAGCCTGCGGGATTGGTCGCGCTGACCATGGCCTGCCAGGGGGCCATATCGGGTGTGCCGTAAAAATCGCGACCGAACCAGCGTTGCATGATACTGTCCGACAAGGCCGCCATGCCGTGTGCGTGCACCGCATCGATCCGGTCTTGCCAAAGCTGCGGGTTGCCGATTTTTGCGGCGGTATTGGACAGCACAACACAGCGAATGATATCGGGGCGTTTAACTGCAAGCCCCTGTGCGATCATGCCGCCGACCGACAGGCCGATGAACATCGCGTCCTGCACGTCGAATGCATCGCAAACCGTTTGTGCATCGCTGACCATCTGTCCCATGCTGTAAGGCCCGTCGGGCACCTCCGATTGTCCGTGTCCGCGCAGGTCGTAGCGGATGATGCGCAGCCCGTCAGGCAGAAGTGGCACGACTTTTTGCCACAGATCCAGAGTGGTCCCCAGCGAGTTTGCAAATACAAGTGTCGGGGCCAGTTTGTGGTCGACCCCGTCGAGCCGCGCATGGAGTTGCACCCCGTTATTGTCGGTCTTGATTTCACGCATCGTCAAAAATATCCCGCTCAAGAAAAGATCAAGCCGCGCTTTTGGTTTCCCACGCGCGGCTCTCACTTGTTGCCCGATCCATCGCTTGCGCGGGACGCGGAGCAACCCTCCCGGCGTTCACAAAATGCAATTCGCGCGCCTGTGTCAACAAAAACCATGTCTGTGGCGGTGAGGGTCGCAAAATTGCATGGGAGCGAGTGAGAGACGGATCAAAGTGTGTCGAGAGCACGCGCGAAGGTGGCGGTGTCGACATTGCCACCGGTGGTCACCGCGATGACCGTATCGCCCTGGAAACTGTCGGGATAAAACAGCGCCGCTGCAAGCGCCACCGCACCGCCGGGTTCCACAACGATCTTGAGCCGCTCAAAGGCCAGCCCCATTGCGCGCAGGCAATCATCGTCGCTGACCACGACGCCCGCACCGCAATGTGTTTGCAGGATCGGAAAGGTCAGGTTGCCCGGCTGTGCGGTAATGATTGCATCGCAAATCGACCCGCTCAGGTCGGCATTGGCAAGGATTCTGCCTGCCTCGAGCGACCTTGTTACGTCGTCAAAGCCCCGCGGCTCGGCGGGGCGCACGCGCATTTTGGGCGCATCGGCGGCAAGCGCCAGGGCGATGCCCGAGGTCAATCCACCGCCGCCGCAACACACGGCAACCTCGGCCTTGGTCACGCCGACCACCGCCGCCTGCGCTGCGATTTCCAGACCGACAGTGCCTTGGCCTGCGATGACCTGAGGTTCGTCGTAAGGGCGGATCAGGGTCAGCCCGCGGGCGGCAGCAATGCGGGTGCCGATTTCGTCGCGGTCCTCGGTTGCGCGATCATATAAAATGACTTCGGCCCCCAAGGCGCGCGTGTTGTCTATCTTTATTTTGGGTGCGTCCGACGGCATGACGATAACTGCCGGTGCGCCGTGTTCCTTGGCTGCAAGGGCTACGCCCTGCGCGTGGTTGCCGCTTGAGTAGGCGATGACACCGTTCATCAGTTGCGCGTCCGACAGCATCGAGACCGCGGCCCAGCCACCGCGGAATTTGAATGATCCGGTGTGTTGCAGGCATTCGGGTTTGACCAGGATGCGCCGCCCCGCGATCTTGTCGAGAAACGGCGATGACAGCAGCGGCGTGACGCGGGCATGACCTTGCAAGCGCAGGGCCGCTGCGCGGATCATGTCAATGTTCATGCAGGTCCTCCAACCATTCGGTGAGCGCATCCAGCGCGTCGTCTTCGTCGAGAAACGGCACATGGCCGCGATCTGCGATGTCGGCGCGAATGATGTCGGGCCGCCGGCGCAGCATTTCATCCGCGCAGGCCTCTGACAACAGATCAGAGTTGGCGCCCCTGATCAGCGCAAGCGGCAGCCCGCCCAAGGCATCATAGAGCGGCCAAAGGTCGGGGGCGGGTTGTGCCAATCCTGCAAGCACGGCGTCGCGCAGTTTGGGGTCGTAGCGCGCGACCAGACCGTCGCTGGTTTGCGCGTAATGCGCGCGCACTTCGGCCAGCCAGCGGGCGTGAGGCACCCCTTTGAACTGCACCCAATTGCGTGCCCGTGCCCGCGCGGCGTCCTCATGGTTCGTCTCGGGCGGGTTGGTGCCGATGTAGCCTGCGATGACTTTCATGCCCTTGGGGTCGATCTCGGGGCCGATGTCGTTGAGCACGACGCCGAGCAGCCGTTCCTTTGCGGTTGCGGCCAGCAGCATCGCGATCAGCCCGCCCCGAGAGGTGCCCAAGATCGCCGCTTGGTCCAGCCCCAGATGGTCGAGCAGGGCCAGCGCGTCGGCGGCCTCTTGCGCGATTGTGTAGGTTTTGTAGTCGGCCCAGTCGGATTGCCCGCGCCCGCGGTAATCCATGCGGATCAGGTGCACCGGTAAATGCGGGGCGACGTGGTCAAAGTCGGCGGTGTTGCGCGTCAGCCCAGACAGGGCGAGCACGGGGATGCCGGTGCCGCTTTGCTCAAAATACAGTTTGGTGCCGTCGGCGGCGTTGAAAAAGGGCATTATGGCAGCTCCGGTATCGTGGTGAGGTCGGTCAGGATGTGGGTGGGGGTGGCGTAGAGCCTGTCAACGGGGTCGCCCGCGCGGTTGATCCACGCGGTGTCAAAGCCGTAGCCCGCAGCACCTGCGGCGTCCCACCCGTTTGAGGACACAAAAAGCACCTCGGATTTTGTGCAGTCGAAATGCTCTTCGACCAGGTCATAGACCCGGTCGTGCGGTTTGAAAACGCCGACGGTTTCGACCGAGAGGATGCCATCTAGCGATGCGGCGATTCCGGCAGAATGCACGGCAGCATGAAGCATGTCGGGCGACCCGTTTGACAATATTGCGGTGCGCGCGCCGCGCGCCTTCAGGGTTGCCAGCATCTGCGGGACTTCGGGGTAGGCGGCCAGTTCCCAGTAGAGCGCCAATAGCCGTTCGCGGATCACGGGGGTGGCAAGTCCTGCCGCTTCCAATGCCCAGTCCAACCCGTCTTGGGTGACTTGCCAGAAATCGCTGTGCCGGTGCGAGATGGACCGAAGCCACGCATATTCCAACTGCTTGCGGCGCCAGTTGGCCGCAAGCTCTGGCCACCGTGCGCCAAGTGCCGCATGGTCGGGGTCATGGCTGGCTTGGCGTGCTGCTGCGTTCACATCAAACAGCGTGCCGTAAGCGTCGAACACGTAAACTGATTTGGGCATCTTGCGGTCCCTTCGGTGTGGTTGTTTTGCAGATTGCCACGCATTGCGGTGGTCCGAAAGAGGCAAAGCGGTTTGCATCTTTTGGCCGCGGCGCATAGCGTGTCGCCCTGAAACCCAAAGAGCAGAGAGCACAGACCTATGACCCAAGCAAAATCCGGCGATACGATCCGCATTCACTATACAGGCACCTTGAAATCAGGCGAGGTATTCGACAGCTCGCAGGGCCGCGATCCGCTGGAGTTCACGCTGGGGTCAGGCATGATTATCGGCGGGCTTGATGCCGCGATCCAAGGCATGGCTGTGGGCGAAACGAAGGTGGCAGAGATTGCCTGTGCCGAGGCATATGGCCCGATCAATCCCGCCGCCCGTCAACCGGTGCCGCGCAGCGAATTTCCCGATGATATTCCCACCCAAGTGGGCACGCAGTTGCAGATGCAAAGCCCCGAAGGTCAGGTGATTCCCGTCACGATTGTGGATGTGTCCGAAACCGAAGTGACGCTGGACGCCAACCACCCGCTTGCAGGCAAAGACCTGACGTTTGATTTTGAAGTTGTGGGTATTGACGCCGCTTAGGTGAAACGGGGCGAGGGCCGCCGAGGCCCTTGCCCTGCTTACAGGTTTTCCGCCTGTGGCATCCCCAGCACATGATAGCCGCCATCCACACGGATAATCTCGCCGGTGGTGCAAGCGCCTGCATCGGACGCGAGATAAACCGCCGTGCCACCGACAGCCTCAAGCGTTGCATTTGACCGCAACGGTGCATTCTCACCCGTGTGCTTATAGGTCTTGCGCGCCCCACCAATCGCCGCCCCTGCGAGGGTTTTCATCGGACCCGGCGAAATCGCATTCACGCGGATTTTGTCGGGGCCAAGGTCATTGGCGAGGTAGCGCACGGCGCTTTCAAGTGCGGCCTTGGCCACGCCCATGACATTGTAATTCGGAGTGACCTGATTGGAGCCTTGATAGGTCAGGGTCAGGATCGTCCCACCATTTGGCATGAGCGCCATCGCGCGTTTGGACACATCAATCAGCGAATAACACGAGATGACCATGGAGTTTTTGAAGTTGGCCACGGAGGTATCCGAAATACGCCCTGTCAGCTCGTTCTTGTCGGAATAGGCGATGGCGTGAACGACAAAATCGATGGTGTCCCAGCGTGCGCCAAGGGCTGCGAAAGCGGCATCCATCGAGGCCTCGTTGGTCACATCCACATCGACCATGAAGTCGGAGCCAACGGAAGCTGCGAGCGGTTTGAGCCGCGACCCAAACGCCTCGCCCTGATAGGTAAACGCCAGTTCTGCACCCGCCTCGGCCATCGCGCGTGCAATGCCCCAAGCAATGGAACGCTCGTTGGCGACCCCCATGATCAAGCCGCGTTTGCCGTGCATTGAAATGGTCATGTGCTGTCCCTTGTTGGTTTTTATCTAGGTGAACGGTTTGGGACGTGGCGTCAAGTTTTTGTGGAATTTCCGCGTTCAGGACGGTGAAGCAAATATCGAGGGTCCTGATCCTAGATCAGTTGGGAGGATGGCGATTGATTTTACCCGGGGTGGCAAAAATTGCGGCCAAATGGCTATGGATGCGCGGATTTTTGCCGACGAGCCGATTGTCAGGGTTTAAAACGCAAGAAAACCATTAACTCCCTATTGAAACCCATCGCCGCGCGGTTTGCTGCATGGATTAAGGTTAATCCAGCGGCCGCTTCTTGCGCAACGGCCTTTGCCATAGAAAAATGGAGAAGCATAACATGCTGACAAGACGCCATTTCGTCATGACCACCACCGCCCTTTTCTCAGCGCCGATTGCTGGTCCTGCTTTCGCGAGCACCTGGTCGAGCGAAGCGCAGAAGCAGGCGTGGGATGAGCAGGTGACACCGCCTGATTTCGATCTAATGACCTCCAATCCATGGGGCATCCATCCACGCCTCATGCCCGCTCGCGTGGCTTCAAAAGACGGGCTTGTCCCCGGCGACATCCATGTAGATGCGATCGCGCGATACCTGTATTTTATCGAGGAAGGCGGAACCGCGATGCGCTATGGTGTCGCGATCGGGCGCGGCGATCTATACGAGGCGGGCACCTTTAGGATACGGCGCAAGGTGAGGTGGCCACACTGGGTGCCAACCCGCGCCATGATCGAGCGTGAACCGGAAATTTATAGTAAATTTGCCGATGGTATGCCTCCCGGACCCGAGAACGCGCTTGGGTCGCGCGCCCTCTATCTGTATCTCGGAGAGCGCGACACTTACCTGCGAATTCACGGCACACCGCAACCTTGGTCGATTGGGTCGCGCGCGAGCTCTGGATGTGTCCGGATGGTGATGGCCCATATCAACGAGCTTTATCCAAGGGTTGAACTCGGAGCGACCGCATTTTTGCACCCTGCCGAAGACGCTGTTACCGCACTGAGCTAGAACGGTTTTCCGGAGCTTTCCAGATAGGTAGTCGTGTCGTGCGGTGCGTTTGCACAATGGCACCAAACCAGCGGGGCAAGATCGACAGGTCCTGACCCTGGCCATGTTTGAGGTGCCTCAGTGTGGGCAGGTCGCAGCTTCTCGATGCAGTCTGTTGGTAAGTAGTTGGAAAATGCGGCGCGGCCTTTTTTTTGGTTCGTTCGAGAATGTCATTTATTGTCGCGATTGGGCTTTGTGACGCATTCATCGCGTGATCGGCTACACATTCAGCAGTTCGCTGGCGCGCCCGGCAAGCGCACGGGTGTCTAAAACCTACCCAGCAAACTTGCTCAACAACATCGACCCGTTGGTGCCGCCAAACCCGAACGAGTTTGTCATGATCGTGTCCAGCCCTGCGTTATCGACGCGGGTTGTGGCGATCTCTTCGGGGGCGAGGGCAGGATCAAGCGTTTCGACGTTGATCGAGGGCGCGATGAAGTCGTTTTGCAGCATCAGCAGGCAATAGACCGCCTCGGAGGCGCCTGTAGCACCTTGGGAGTGGCCCGTCATGGATTTGGTCGAGGAGACAGGCGGGGTGGTGCCTTGACCGAACACGCGGCGCACCGCTTCGATCTCGCCCACGTCGCCCACAGGCGTCGATGTGCCATGCGCGTTGATGTAGCTGACCTTGCGGCCTTCGGGCAGGGACCCAAGCGCCAGACGCATGGCCCGCTCGCCGCCTTCGCCCGATGGGGCCACCATGTCGTGGCCGTCGGAGGTCGCGGCAAAGCCTGTGACCTCGGCGTAGATTTTTGCGCCGCGGGCTGTCGCGTGCTCAAGGGATTCCAGCACCAGCATCGCGCCGCCGCCTGCGATGACAAAGCCGTCGCGGTCGGCATCAAAGGCACGCGAGGCTTTCTCGGGCGTGTCGTTATATTTGGACGACATCGCGCCCATCGCGTCAAACAGGCACGACAGTGTCCAGTCAAGCTCTTCCGCGCCGCCCGCAAACATCACGTCTTGCTTGCCCATCATGATTTGTTCCGCCGCAGAGCCGATGCAGTGCAGGGACGTGGAACAAGCAGAGGTGATCGAATAGTTGATGCCTTTGATTTTATACTGGGTCGACAGGTTGGCCGAGATCGTGGACGACATGCATTTTGGCACCGCAAAAGGCCCGATCCGCTTTGTCGTTCCTGTGTCTTTCACGATGTTATGTGCGGTAAACATGGCAGAGGTGGAGGGTCCACCAGAGCCCGCGATCAGGCCGGTGCGCGGGTTGGACACGGTGTCCGCGTCCAGCCCCGCATCAGCAATCGCCTGACCCATCGCGATATAGGCATAGGCCGCACCCGGTCCCATGAAGCGCAGGGCGCGTTTTTCAACATGCTCGGTAATGTCGAGTTTCACAGTGCCCGCAATCTGGGACCGGAAGCCATGTTCGGCCATCTCCGGGCTGGCCACGATGCCGGAGGTGCCCGCCTTGAGAGAGGCCAGAACCTCGTCTGCGTTATTCCCGATAGGGGAGACAATTCCGAGACCTGTGACAACGACACGACGCATGAGCGCACTCCTGTATTAGTGTTGGGTCTTTGTAGGATGGGGATGGGCGGAGGTGCAAGTGGGTGAGGCGTTTAGAATTGCCCGATGTTTTCGCAAGTCGACCCGCTAATTTCTTTGCGGTTTTCGTATCCTAAGTCTACAAATTTACAAATAGTAACATTTTGGAGTAAATATGTTTAAGCGTTCAATGCACAAAGTGATGATTGCGATTTTTTTCGGTCTATTTCTGTCTGGTTGCGAGTCGACTAGTACTGGCGCGGTTTCGATTGGTGGTGTTCCGTCGAAAGTGGAGATCCGGGAAAACGCGCCGAGCGGAGTATTGGTTGATGGAATGGACATCATAATAAACAACGAATTTATTGGGACCGCGAAAAGAATTGGCCGTACTTCAGCATCTGGTATGAACTCTGCGGTGGCGTTCGAGCCAATTCCTTCAAAATACGGTGAAGTTAGAATTGTTCAAAATATTGGTGGCACCATCACAGGCGTGAATATCAATTTTCATGTTTTCGTGGCTGGGTCATATGCTGGAAATGTTCAGATGGCGTCAGCGATTTAAGAAAACTATTTACTCAATATGGGGCATTTTTGATATGCGATGGCTCTGATATTCTGCCATCGCATAGGCTGCAATTTCTTAACTCTCGCTCAACGCGACCTTCATGTCCTTGACCTCATAAATCACTTCGCCGTCTGCTTCGACGATCCCGTCAGCGACGCCCATTGTCAAACGACGTGTCTGGATCGCTTTGGTGAAGTCGATTTTATAGGTCAGCATTTTGCGGTCTGGGCGCACCATGCCTTTTAGTTTCACCTCGCCCACACCCAGCGCATAGCCGCGCCCAAGCCAGCCGCGCCAGCCAAGGTTAAAGCCGGTGAGTTGCCATAGCCCGTCGAGCCCAAGGCAGCCGGGCATGATCGGGTTGCCGGGGAAGTGGCAGTCAAAGAACCACAGGTCAGGCGTGATGTCGAATTCCGCAATCACGTGGCCTTTGCCATGCGCGCCGCCGTCGCCCGAAATCTCGGTGATCCGGTCCATCATGAGCATGGGTGGTGCGGGCAGTTGTGCGTTGCCGATCCCGAAAAGGTCACCACGGGCGCAAGCAAGCAGCCCTTCCTTGTCGAAACTGCTGGGATAGTTGGACATGAGAGCTGCTTTCTTATTGCATGGATTCAAGTGCTTCGTGCTGGTTTAGCACCGCGCGCCCGCGCGGGGCAAGTGCGGCGGGTTTCGTTTTCGTTTGATCCCGCCGCGGTTTCCCCCATATGAAGAGGGGTGAGGGAGACGAGGTTTTATGGCGGACACACAAACATCACGCAGCACCGCATGGCTGGCGGGGGTCGGATTGCGCCCCACACGGCAGCGCATGACGCTGGCATCGTTGTTGGTAGGGGATGGTCAAGACCGGCATGTGACCGCAGAAGGGTTGTTTGATGCGGCCTCGGGTGTCGGCGAGAAAGTGTCGCTGGCGACGGTTTACAACACATTGCGCGCGTTTTGTGAGGCCGGATTGATGCGTGAGATTACCGTTGATGGCGCGAAAAGCTATTTTGACACCAATATGACGGATCATCCGCATTTCTATTGGGAAGATACCGCCGAATTGACCGATGCGCCGGTGCAGCAGTTGGAAATACGCCGCTTGCCGGATGTGCCTGCGGGGGCCGAGATTGCGTCGGTGGATGTTGTGATCAGGTTGCGGCGCACCTAAGGCGATCCGTTTAAAGCAGGGTTTTGTTTAACATTTGTTTACCAGAATCCGCCTAGCGTTTCAGTATGACAAAATATCGACGCGCATGTGTGCCCGGCGGCACCTATTATTTTAACGCCTGTTTGGCGGACCCGGCGAGCACGCTGTTGGTCGATCAGGTCCAGCTTTTGCGCCATGCGGTCCGCCTGTGCCAAAAGCAACGCCCTTTTGCGATCAACGCGGCTGTGGTTTTACCGGCGCAAGTGCAGATGATTTGGACCTTGCCACCTGATGACGCGGATTATGCGGCGCGCTGGCGGATGATTAAATCGACGTTTTCACGCCATCTGCCTGTCGCGTCTGTCCGCGGCGCGAGCATGATCAGGCGCGGTGAGAAAAGCATTTGGCAGCGCCGGTTTCAGGAGCATCTGATCCGGGATCAGGATGATTACGCGCTGCATGACCATTTGATCGCAACCGCGCCGTTGCGTGCGGGTCTGACCCGTGATGGATCAGACTGGCCGCTGTGTTCTGCCTATAAGCGCAGGATGCGATTTGCCGCATCACGCAGTATGTCGGTGGCTTAGAACCATTGTCCCGGTTCCATCAGGCCCAAGTCGAGCAATTGCTGCGAGTGCCATTCAAATGGCGCTGAATTATGCCACCGGAAATTGCTGATCTGCGCGGCGCTGACCGGATTGCGTTTGAGCGCCTTTGCGGTGCGGAATGAACACAGTGACGCGGTGATGCTATGGTGCCAAGGGCAGGCGTAGGTGTTGTATTCCTGATCATTGAAGGTGTGATCAGGGTTCAGCCGGAGCCCTGGTTTTGCCCGGAAGATCGAGATCCGGTCGATCCGGCGGCGCGGCATGGGCACATGTTCTTCAAAGCGCCAGCGCAGCCCGCCGAAGAAGTCCAGCTGGCGCTCGGCGAAGGTATTGTCTTTGTCCTTGCGCGCCAGTGCATAGTAGCCAGATTTGTCCATATAGGCGTCATCCAGAGAGACCGCATTGGGGTGCGCCGTCAGATCGCCAGCGTAGAGATCCACCACATAGGTCAGCACCGCATCGCGCCGCTCTTCGGTGTGGAATGCCAGCATTTCGCCAATTGTGCGGTTTTCGCAAAACGGGAAAAAGATGTATTCGGTGTTGTAGCCGTAATAGATCCATTGCGCGGGGGCTTTTTCAATCACCGCGTTGACCACACGGGTCAGGGCATTTGCGCCGGACATATCAAAACCCACCCGGTGCACTGTGTCAGGCAGGTCGTCGGGCAAGGCAATGTCTGTGACGCCGAAGGCTGCGACGCAGCAAAACCCTGTCGCGAGGCAATGCCGGATGGTGCTGGCGGCTTCGACATCGTCTTCCAGCAAGATCAGGGCGATCGGCCCTTTGGCGAGCGCGTCTTTCGCGTCGCTAAGAAAGGCGTCGAGGGAGGGGTAGTGCTTCATGCCTGACAGGTTCCTGCTATTTGGTGTAAAATGCGTGAAGCGGCTCTCCATTGCAAGCGGGCAGCAAGGGGGCTAAACCCCGACCTTGTCCGAAATCCTGCCCGAAGGTGCCCCATGTCCGATCCCAAGAAGCTGTTTATCAAGACTTATGGTTGCCAGATGAATGTTTACGATAGTGAACGCATGGCAGAAGCGCTGGGCGCGAAGGGCTATGTCCAGACAGACATGGCCGATGGCGCGGATATGATTTTGCTGAACACCTGCCATATTCGCGAAAAAGCAGCCGAAAAAGTCTATTCCGATCTGGGCCGTCTCAAGCCGCTCAAGGACGGGAATCCGAATTTGAAGATCGGCGTGACCGGCTGTGTGGCCCAAGCCGAGGGCAAGGAGATCATGCGCCGTTCGTCGCTTGTAGATCTGGTTGTTGGTCCGCAATCCTATCACCGCCTGCCTGCAATGGACGATCTGATCCAAACGGGCGCCAAGGCTCTGGACACCGAATTCCCCGAAGATGACAAATTCGAAACCCTGAAATCGCGCAGCAAGGCCAAACGGGGCCCAACCGCATTTTTGACGGTGCAGGAGGGCTGTGACAAGTTTTGCGCCTTTTGTGTCGTGCCCTATACCCGTGGTGCGGAGGTCAGCCGCCCTGCCGATCGGGTTGTGCGTGAGGCGCGCGAACTGGTTGAAACCGGCGTGCGCGAAATCACGCTTTTGGGGCAGAATGTGAATGCCTATCATGGCCATGACGGCGGGCTTGCGGGGCTGATCTGGGCGCTGAACGATGTGGACGGGCTGGAGCGTATCCGGTTCACCACCTCGCACCCCAATGACATGGATGATGCGTTGATCGAAGCGCATGGCAGCTGTCCCAAGTTGATGCCCTATCTGCATTTGCCGGTGCAATCGGGGTCGGACAGGATTTTGAAAGCGATGAACCGCAAGCACACCGCGCAGGGCTATATCAAGCTGATTGCGCGCATTCGTGAAGCCCGCCCCGACATTTTACTGTCGGGTGATTTTATCGTCGGGTTCCCGGGCGAAACACAGGCTGATTTCGAGGCGACATTGGATTTGATCCGCGCGGTGCAATACGGGCAGGCCTATTCGTTCAAATATTCCACCCGTCCGGGCACGCCGGCGGCGGAAAGGCCGCAGTTGCCCGATGATGTGATGGACGACCGTTTGCAGCGATTGCAGGCGCTGTTGACCGAGCAGCAGCGCGCCATTCAGCAGTCCATGGTTGGTCGTGAAGTCAATGTGTTGTTCGAGAAAAAGGGCCGCACCCAAGGGCAGATGATCGGCAAGTCCGAGTATTTGCACGCCACGTTTGCCGATGCGCCCGAGGATGTTCTGGGCCAGCTACGTCGCGTCAGAATCACGCAATCGGGCACGAATTCGCTTGGTGGCGAGCTGATCACCTAGGCGAGGGTCTTTGACGTCCACTGTCCAAGAGGGTGGCAGCAGCGAAAATTCTGTCACCAATAAGTCATAATTTGGCCATATTGTTGCGAATCGCGACACAATATGTAGTGTTTTTTTCTTTCTTTATCGCTCTAATTTGCTAGAGTCCCCATAATTGGTAAAAATTGGCCGAAACATTCTAGTGACGGTATAAAAGCAAAGGATAGGGAAGTGGCAACATCATTTAAAGATACGCTGCGCATGTTGGCGGTCGGGTTTGCAGCCGGAGCGATGTCGTTGGCGTTGATTGCAGAGTCCGCACAAGCGCAAACGCACGCGCAGCCGCGCGCCGTGGTTGGCGAGGAATATACCCCAACGATCTGGGTCGATCCCGATGGTTGCGAGCACTGGGTCATGGATGACGGTTTCGAGGGCTATATGGCGCCAAGGCGCACCCGTGACGGGCGTCCGGTGTGCCGCCGTTCGCAAATCTGTGGCGTGATCCCGTCGGACCAGCTGTTCAAGACTGACAAGTCCGACATCAATGAAAACGGCCGCAAGCAGCTTGACGAATTCTTCAAGACGGCAAATGCCTTCGGGTTCCTGATTTATGGTCACACCGATTCGCGCGCCTCTGATGAATACAACATGGCCTTGTCAGACCGCCGCGCAGATGCGGTGGCAGACATTGCGCGCGCGGCCGGTGTTCGTGTCGTGGACGTCAAGGGCTTTGGCGAGCGTCAGCCGCGTGCGTCTGGAAATTCACCCGAGGCATTGCAGCAGAACCGCCGTGTCGAAATTTACTGTGTGCGCTAGGGAGTAGACGATATGCAAATGATGACTATTGCGAAATATGTTGCCCTTGGCGGGTTTTTAAGTGCCTGCGCCTCGATTGAGGGTGGCGAGCGCACGGGCGCGGAACGCTCTGTTGATGCTGGCCGTGACAGCAAGAGCCTTAGCCAGCTTGTTGCAGGGGTATGGGTTTCGCCCGATGGCTGTGACTTCTGGCTGATTGATGACGGTTTCGAGGGGTATCTGTCGGACCGTTTGACACCCGACGGGCGCCCTGTGTGTTCGGGCGTTGCGCCACCAAACACGGTGGTTGGTCCGTTCCGTGAGGGGTCTGACATTCCTGACCCGCTCTAGGCGTGATCTGGATTTGAAATGCGAAGGGGCCGCAGCGAAATCTGCGGCCTTTTTGCCGTTTTGGCGTGCTTGTGCTTGCCAGCGCCCGCCCACCACGCCACTTAGGTCATATGGGACCCATGCCACAGGAGAGATGATTGGCTGTAGACATCAACACGGTTTCGGAATCCGCATTGGAATTTCCTGATAATTTTCTGCTGATCGATCTTTGCGGTGAATATGATCGCAATCTTGCCACGCTGGAACAGTTCTATGAGGTGCAGATATTGCGCCGTGGAAATCAGCTTTCGGTGGTGGGCGAAGAGGGTCAGCGACAAGAGGCCGTGGCCACGCTCAAGGCGCTCTATCAGCGGCTGGAGGCGGGCCGCAGTTTTGAAGCGGGCGACATTGATCGCGAATTGCGCATGGGGGGGCCGGCTGTTGCCACGCCGCCCGGGCCGTTGGATCAGAAAGAACTGTTCAAGGGCAAGTTGACCGAGCGCGTCGAGATCAAGACCCGCAAGAAACTGGTCGAGCCGCGCACCGAGGCGCAAAAAACCTATGTCGAGAGCCTGTTTGAGAAAGAACTGGCGTTCGGGATCGGACCTGCGGGCACGGGCAAAACCTATCTTGCGGTGGCTGTCGGGGTGAATATGCTGATCAGCGGCAAGGTCGATAAGATCATCCTGTCGCGCCCTGCGGTCGAGGCGGGCGAAAAACTGGGCTATCTGCCCGGTGACATGAAAGACAAGGTCGACCCCTATATGCAGCCGCTTTACGATGCGCTGGGCGATTTTCTGCCCGGCAAGCAGATGGCCAAGATGATGGAAGAAAAGGTCATCGAGATTGCTCCGCTTGCCTTTATGCGCGGGCGCACCTTGTCGAATGCCTTTGTCGTCTTGGACGAGGCGCAGAACGCCACTTCGACGCAGATGAAGATGTTTTTGACGCGCTTGGGTCAGGGCTCGCGTATGGTGATTACGGGCGACCGCACCCAGATTGATTTACCGCGCGGTGTGAATTCGGGGCTTTGGGATGCGGAGCGTTTGCTCAAGCATATTCCCAAGATCAGTTTTAACTATTTTACCTCCAAAGATGTGGTGCGCCATCCGTTGGTCGCAGCCATTATCGAGGCCTATGAGGCAGAGGACGCAAAAAGGCTATGATTGTCGATTGTATGGTGGAGGACCGGCGCTGGCTCGCCGTGGATTTGGAAGCCCGCGCAGAGGCGGCAGCGATTGCCACTTTTGAACACTTGGGTATCGCCGGTTTCGAGATCAGCCTTTTGGCCTGCAATGATGCGCGCATTGCCGATTTGAATGCTGATTTTCGCGGCAAGCCGACCCCGACCAATGTGCTAAGCTGGCCATCTGACGAGCGCGGGGCGCAAGCTGATGGAGGGCGTCCTTTGGCACCGACTGTGCATGATCCCGAGTTGGGCGATATTGCGATTGCCTATGAGACATGTGCCGCAGAGGCCGAGGCCGCGGGAAAATCGCTGGCCGATCACAGCACGCATTTGGTGGTTCACGGCATTTTGCATCTTTTGGGCTATGATCACGACCGTGACCTTGACGCCACCCGTATGGAGGGCTTGGAATCGGCGATACTTGGCAATATGGGCATGACGGACCCATATAGGGCGTAGGCACGGTATTTTCGGGCCGGGAATGGATTTAGGTAAGGACACAATGGGCGACACAAGCGACGGATCCTCTATTGCAGCGCAAAGCGCGCAGGACGATCCCACGGACCAACCCAACCGCGGCTTTATGGGCCGTCTTTTTGATGCGCTTAGCTCGGGGGAGACGACAGAGCCGGAGGTGGTCGAGTATCAGGGCCCGAAGATGCCATCCCCGATGCAGGGCATGTTGAACCTGCGCCGGATGCGCGTCGAAGATGTGGCCGTGCCCAAGACCGATATTGTTGCAGCACCCATGACCGTAACCAAGACCGAATTGGTCGAGTTGTTCCGCGAAAGCGGTTTGACACGCCTGCCGGTTTATGACGGCACGTTGGATACCCCTATCGGCATTGCGAACCTGAAAGATTTTGCGCTGAAATACGGGTTTAATGGCAAGGGCGCTTTTGATCTGCGCGCGATGTTGCGCCCGTTGATCTATGTGCCGCCATCCATGCCGCTGGGTGTATTGTTGCAAAAGATGCAGGCCGAGCGCATCCATATGGCGCTGGTGATCGACGAATACGGCGGCACCGATGGGCTGGTGACGATCGAGGATTTGATCGAGCAGGTTGTGGGGGCTATTGCCGACGAACACGACATTGACGAGGCCAAAAGCTTTACCCGCGAAAGTGACGGTGTCTATCTGGCACTGGCGCGCACGTCGCTTGAGGATTTCGAGGCCGAGATTGGTCAGGATTTGACGGCGCATCACGAGATAGACGAAGAAGAGGTCGATACGCTTGGCGGTCTGGTGTTCATGCTTGCCGGGTCTATTCCTGCGCGCGGCGAAATCATTTTACACCCCGATGGAACAGAGTTTGAGGTGCTTGACGCCGATCCGAGGCGGATCAAGCGTCTGCGGATCAGGATGCCGGGAGCTAGAAGTGATTAACATTGTGATGATTGTGGTGTTGGGTGCTGTGGCTGGATTGGGGCAGGCGCCGCAAGGCTGGTGGATTGTCACGGTGTTGGCCGCTGCCTATTGGTTGCAGCGCGATATAAAGACGCCGCGTGCTGCGTTTTTGCACGGCTGGTTGTTTGGCTTGGGCTATTTTGCGGTGACGCTGCGCTGGATCGTATCGCCATTTCTGGTTGATCCTGCCGCGACCGGGTGGATGGCGCCGTTTGCCATTTTGTTGATGGCCGTCGGGGCTGGATTGTTTTGGGGCATCGCACGCTGGATAGCGCACCGCTTGGCGCCGCAAAGCATTGCTATGGCCGGGCTTGCGTTGATCGGAGCCGAGGTTACACGCAGTTATATTTTTACAGGGTTCCCATGGGCGCTGTTGGGTCATATCTGGATTGGCACGCCGCTGGCACAGGTTGCCGCATTTGGTGGACCGCATCTATTGACGGCGATCACTGTTGGATTGGCGGCTTGCGGGGCATGGCTGTTCAAGCGCCATTATGTGGCGGCCGTCGGGCCCGTTTTGGCGGTTGTCGGCTGGGTCGGTTTGGCGCTGGACCCTGCGGCGCAGAGTGAGGGTCCGATCGTGCGGATGGTGCAGCCAAATGCCAAGCAATCGGAAAAATGGGACCCCGAGAAAGCCCAGATTTTTCTGGACCGGTTGATCGGGTTTACCGCGCAGGGCGATGTTCCCGATCTTGTGGTCTGGCCCGAAACGGCAGTCCCCTATTTGTTGCAATATGCCGGTCCTGTATTGACGCAGGTGTCCGAGGCCGCGCGCGGTGCGCCCACCGTGCTGGGCATCAACCGCAATGAGGGGACGCGTTACTACAACGCGTTGGTTGTGGTCGGGCAGGGTGGCACCGTTTCATCGGTCTATGACAAGGCGCATCTTGTCCCGTTTGGCGAATATATCCCCGGTGGCGATCTGTTGCGCAAAATCGGGATTGACGGATTTTCACCGATGACAGGCGGCGGGTTTACTGCTGGGCAAGAGGGAGGCACCATCGAGATTGAGGGCATTGGGATCGCGCGTCCCCTGATCTGTTATGAGGGTATTTTTGCAGAGGAAATCGGCGCAGCCGAGCGCCCGCGCCTGATGGTTCTGATCACCAATGACGCATGGTTTGGTGCAGCCGCAGGCCCGTTGCAGCATTTGGCCCAAGCGAGGTTGCGCGCGATCGAGCAAGGCATCCCCATGGTGCGGGTGGCCAATACCGGGGTCACGGCGATGATTGATGCCCGCGGACGGGTGACCGCGCAAATCGGCATGAACGAGGCGGGTTTTATTGACGCGCCCTTGCCAGATGCCTTGCCTGCCACAATATATAGCAGATACGGGGATTGGCCCATTCTGGGTCTGTTGCTCGCAGCGCTTTTTGCGATTGCCGCAAGGGCAAGACGGTATTCAAATTGACGACCCGAAAATGACCCAGTAAGTGGGATAATCACCGCCACAACGGCTTCCTGACGTGGCGGATCATATGGAATGGAGCACTATCAATGACACGCAAAGACTATATTTTCACTTCGGAATCCGTTTCCGAAGGCCACCCCGATAAACTTTGTGACCGGATATCGGACGCGGTTCTGGATGCGTTTTTGACCCAGCAGCCCGAGGCCCGCGTGGCCTGCGAAACCTTTGCCACCACCAACCGTGTCGTGATTGGTGGCGAGGTCGGCCTGTCGGACAAGGCGATGTTGGCGGACTATATGGGCCGCGTTGAAGGTATCGCGCGCGCATGTATCAAGGACATCGGCTACGAGCAGGATGCGTTTCACCACGCGACATGCAAGATTTCCAATTACCTGCACCCGCAGTCCGCGCATATTGCCCAAGGCGTCGATGCCAAAGAGGGCAAGGAAGAGGGCGCAGGCGATCAGGGGATCATGTTTGGCTATGCCACGACGGAGACCGCCCAGTTGATGCCCGCGCCGATCCAATATGCGCACGCTATCCTCAAGCGCTTGGCCGAGGTGCGCAAGGATGGCACCGAACCGACCCTGCGTCCTGATGCCAAAAGCCAGTTGTCGTTCCGCTATGTCGATGGCGTGCCGGTTGAGGTGACGTCGATTGTGTTGTCGACCCAGCACGCGCTGGAGACCCAGACCAGCGCCGATATCCGCGCTATTGTGGAGCCATATATTCGCGAGGTGCTGCCCGATGGCATGATCACGCGCGATACCAAATGGTGGGTCAATCCGACAGGGACCTTTGTGATTGGCGGCCCTGACGGGGATGCGGGCCTGACGGGTCGCAAGATTATCGTTGATACTTATGGCGGTGCAGCCCCGCATGGCGGTGGTGCGTTTTCGGGTAAAGATCCGACCAAGGTGGACCGCTCGGCGGCCTATGCGGCGCGCTATCTGGCGAAAAACGTGGTCGCATCCGGTATGGCAGAGCGCTGCACGATCCAGTTGTCCTATGCCATTGGCGTGGCCAGGCCGCTGTCGATTTACGCGGATTTGCACGGCACGGGAGAGGTTGATCCTGCCGCTGTCGAGCGCGCTGTAAACACGGTGATTGATTTGACCCCGCGCGGGATCAGGCATCATCTGGGGTTGAACCGCCCGATTTACGAGCGCACGGCGGCCTACGGGCATTTCGGGCGCGACCCCGATGCAGACGGCGGATTTAGCTGGGAGCGCACCGATCTGATTGATGCGCTGAAAGCGGCTGTTTAAGGCGGATGGGGTAAAACCCATCCTGCGCTGGCGTTGCTTTGCCGACATGGCTTTGCTACATGGCCGCCCATGACTGATACAAAACACCCTTCCGGAGCGCCGTGGCGTAATTTTTATGGCCGTTTTCGGGGCAAGACGATCCGCCCTGCGCAGAACGATTATCTTGAGAATGATCTGGACGGGTTGGCCTGTGGTCCGATCGGATGGGATGAAAACCCCGACCGTAGTCCGATTGATGTGGAGAGTTATTTTGGCAAGCGCGAGATCTGGCTCGAGATCGGGTTTGGTGGTGGCGAGCATCTGGTTCATATGGCCAAGACCTATCCGCATGTTGGCATCATCGGCTGCGAGCCCTTTGTGAATGGTGTGGCGATGTTACTGGGGAAAATCCGCAAGGCGGGTGTGACCAATCTGGCTGTGCATCCCGGCGATGCGCGTGACCTGTTTGATGTTTTGCCCGCAGGCACGTTGTCCAAGGTGTTTTTGAATTACCCTGATCCCTGGCCGAAAAAGCGCCATCATCGCCGCCGGTTTGTGACCCAGGAGCATTTGCAGCCATTGTTTGAGGTCATGGCACCGGACGCGGAATTGCGGGTTGCGACGGATATCAAGGACTATGTGCGCCAGACCCTGGAAGAGGTGCCAAAGGCGGGGTTTGAATGGTTGGCTGTAGGCCCAGATGACTGGCGTCGCCCGTGGGGTGACTGGCTTTCGACGCGCTATGAGCAAAAGGCGCTGCGCGAGGGCCGCACGCCGCATTATTTGACGTTCCGGCGGCCTTAGACGTTTCGCCTTGAG
The DNA here is from genome assembly GCA_963976475.1 of uncultured Rhodobacterales bacterium. Lineage (GTDB taxonomy): Bacteria > Pseudomonadota > Alphaproteobacteria > Rhodobacterales > Rhodobacteraceae > Yoonia. The sequence goes on along the minus strand of CAXBKX010000011.1, from coordinate 8,113 downwards.
TATTTCAGAAAAAGCGAGGCGGGGCGATGGACCCTGCCGCAAGGGTGACTTATCACATGGGCAACTGAGCAAAAAGTGAGACGCCCATGTCCGGCCACGGCACCCCAACCCCGATGACATCCCACCCGTGTGGCCCGCTGAAAGGCGTGGCCGATGTGCCCGGAGATAAATCGATCTCGCATCGCGCGTTGATATTGGGCGCGATGGCGGTTGGTCGGACAAACATCACGGGGCTTTTGGAGGGCGAGGATGTTCTGGATACCGCCAAGGCGATGCGCGCTTTTGGCGCGCAGGTGACCGATCACGGTGGCGGGCAATGGTCGGTGCACGGCGTGGGTGTTGGTGGCTTTGCCGAGCCCGATGGCGTCATTGATTGCGGCAACTCCGGCACCGGTGTGCGCTTGATCATGGGCACGATGGCCACGACGCCGATCACGGTGACGTTTACAGGCGATGCCTCGTTGAATGCGCGCCCGATGGGCCGCGTGACTGATCCGTTGGCCCTGTTTGGCACGCAGGCGGTGGGGCGCGCGGGCGGCAGGCTTCCGATGACCTTGGTGGGGGCGGCGGATCCGGTGCCGGTTGTTTATACCACACCGGTGCCGTCTGCGCAGGTGAAATCGGCGATTTTGCTGGCGGGGTTGAATGCACCCGGACAGACGGTTGTGATCGAAAAAGAAGCGACCCGTGATCATACCGAGCGCATGTTGGCGGGGTTCGGCGCGGACATAACCGTTGAAGAGACCCCCGAGGGCCGCCGCATCACGTTGACAGGTCAGCCGGAGTTGATCCCGCAGGATATTATCGTGCCGCGTGATCCGTCGTCGGCTGCATTTCCGGTGTGTGCCGCGATTATTACGTCCGGCTCTGATGTTCTGGTGCCCAATATCGGGTTGAACCCGACGCGGGCGGGGCTGTTCACGACGCTGCAAGATATGGGTGCCGATCTGACCTATGAGAATATGCGCAAAGAGGGCGGCGAGCCTGTGGCGGATCTGCGCGCGAAGTTTTCGCCAAATCTGAAGGGTGTTGTTGTGCCGCCTGCACGCGCGGCCAGCATGATTGACGAATATCCTGTGTTGTCGGTTGTTGCGGCTTTCGCCCAAGGTGTGACGGATATGCAGGGTGTCAAGGAATTGCGGGTCAAGGAATCCGACCGCATCGATGCGATGGCCAAGGGGCTGCGCGCGGCGGGCGTTGTGGTTGAAGAAGGCGACGATTGGTGGCGGGTCACGGGGCTGGGGCACGGCAATGTGCCCGGCGGCGTGACGGTGGCGAGTGTTCTGGACCACCGGATCGCGATGGCATTTATGGTGATGGGCATGGCTGCGCAAAAACCGGTGACGGTGGATGACGGCAACCCGATCGCAACCTCGTTTCCGATTTTCGAGACCTTGATGACTGATCTGGGCGCGCAATTGCGGCGCGACGATAGATGATATTTACGGTTGCAATCGACGGGCCTGCGGCGGCGGGCAAGGGCACGATTTCCAAGGCGGTTGCGGCGCATTTCGGGTTTGCGCATCTCGACACCGGATTGCTGTATCGCGCGGTGGGTGCAAAAGTTCTGGCGGGTGCCGATCCTGTTGCGGCGGCGCGCAGTCTGGACCCGAAAGATCTGGACAGCGATGCGCTGCGTCGTCCCGAAGTGGCGCAGGCGGCCAGTCGGGTTGCGGTTGACGCAGATGTTCGCGCGGCGCTGACTGATTTCCAGCGCAGTTTTTCACAGCGAAACGGCGGTGCGGTGCTGGATGGTCGCGACATTGGCACGGTGATTTGTCCCGACGCCCAAGCCAAGTTATTTGTGACGGCCTCTGCTGCGTGTCGTGCCGAGCGTCGGTTCAAGGAGCTGCAAGCCAAGGGCATGGATGTGACCCTGGAGGTCGTGCTGGCCGACGTGATTGCGCGCGACAAACGCGACACCGAGCGCGCCACCGCACCCCTGCTGGTCGCAGCCGATGCACAGCCGATTGACACGTCGGACATGACGATTGAGCAAGCAGTTGCGGCGGCGATTGCCTTTGTGCAGAGCCGCTTGAGCTGAGCTACATCAAGCGCGTTGCGGCTGTCTGGTTCAGCCGGATCGACGAATAGCGGTATTCAATGGCGCTGACCGGTGTTTGCCCTTCTGTCGGGGCAAGGGCCGCGGCGGGCAGCGTCCAGTGATCAAAATGCGTCGGCGCGGTATGTGGATATTTCGCCCATGCCCGCAGCGCGGCACAGTCGAATTTTCCACGCCAATCCAGACGCTTGTTCAGTAGCCCGTGCGCGATATCAATGATCGCGATAAAGACCTGATCCTCTTCGTCGTCATAAGAATCCAGCGCGCGACCCTTGCGCAGTTCGGCCTCGTAGTAATGCGGATTGCAGGCTTCGAATATCTGCAAGGCGGTGGCGCGGTCACAGGCAGGATGGTGCAGGATCGCATCAAAGATTTCGACCTCCCCGGCAATTCCGTGCACAGTGCGCAGGCAATGCAGGTCATCGCCGGTGCAATGCGTGATAAAGGCGATAATATCGGTAGGATCGTCTGACAGCATATCCAGAAGCTCGAGCGGAGCGTCCTGGGTTGATTTGGAGTTTGAATGAAGGGTCATTGGCAGCCTCGGGTTTGTGATGATCCCTGAATCGCAGGGAATCGCGCCGGAAATTGGACCGGATTGTGATCTAAGATGGGCCCTGTGCAGCTGATCATGATGGGGAGCAGCATTGGATGTGCCCGGCGCACCCCGATTACAGTCGCAAAATCTGCCGCCTGTGACCGCTGTTGGGTGCAAGTGCTGTGTCGCGCACGCGACCGTCTCGACCCCTTGCAGACATGGGAAATTCAGCCTATAGGGGCGGTGTTGAAGCGTCGAAACAGACGTGAGCATGAGAGTTTGAGCGGGGTCGGTGTTTATCGGCCCTGTTGTTTTATGTTCACATCGGCACTGCGGCCAATGGAAACCCAAAAGACCGGCGGAGACAACCGCACGGCCCGTATAAAACAAACGATTAGGAAATAGACGCCACATGGCAAATACAATGGAAGAGTTTGAAGCACTCTTGAACGAAAGCTTCGAAATGGACACGCCCGCAGAGGGCTCTGTCGTCAAAGGCAAGGTCATCGCGATTGAAGCGGGCCAAGCGATCATCGACGTCGGCTACAAGATGGAAGGCCGCATCGATCTTAAAGAATTTGCAAACCCGGGCGAAGAGCCAGAGTTGAACGTCGGCGATACTGTCGAAGTGTTCCTCCGTCAGGTTGAAAACGCACGCGGTGAAGCGGTTATCTCGCGCGAGATGGCCCGCCGTGAAGAGGCATGGGACCGTCTTGAGAAGGCCTATGCTGACGAAGAGCGTGTTGATGGTGCGATCTTTGGTCGCGTCAAAGGCGGCTTTACGGTTGATCTGGGCGGCGCTGTTGCGTTCCTTCCAGGCTCCCAAGTGGACGTGCGCCCTGTGCGCGATGCGGGCCCGTTGATGGGTCTCAAGCAGCCGTTCCAGATTCTGAAAATGGACCGTCGTCGTGGCAACATCGTTGTATCGCGCCGTGCAATCCTCGAAGAGTCCCGTGCCGAGCAGCGCGCTGAGGTTATCGGCGGCCTGACAGAAGGCCAAGAAGTTGACGGCGTTGTCAAGAACATCACCGAATACGGTGCGTTCGTTGACTTGGGCGGCGTTGATGGCTTGCTGCACGTCACAGACATGGCATGGCGCCGTGTGAACCACCCATCCGAGATCCTTGCCATCGGCGAGACCATCAAGGTTCAGGTGATCAAGATCAACAAAGAAACCCACCGCATCAGCCTTGGCATGAAGCAGCTTCAGGACGATCCATGGGATGCTGTTGAAGCCAAGTTTGCGCTTGAAACTGTGCACACGGGCCGCGTCACAAACATCACCGACTACGGTGCATTTGTGGAACTGGAAGCGGGCGTTGAAGGTCTTGTGCACGTCTCCGAGATGTCTTGGACCAAGAAGAACGTGCATCCGGGCAAGATCGTGTCCACGAGCCAAGAAGTTGAAGTCATGGTTCTGGAAATCGACAGCACCAAGCGTCGCGTGTCCCTTGGTCTCAAGCAGACACAGCGCAACCCGTGGGACGTCTTTGCCGAGACACATCCCGAGGGCACCGAAGTTGAAGGTGAAGTCAAGAACATCACTGAATTTGGTCTGTTCATCGGTCTTGAGGGCGACATCGACGGCATGGTGCACCTGTCCGACCTGACATGGGAAGGCCGCGGCGAAGACGTCATCGGCGATTTCCGCAAGGGCGACATCGTGAAAGCCAAAGTTGCCGAAGTTGACGTCGAGAAAGAGCGTATCTCGCTCTCCATCAAGGCGCTCGACAGCGATCCGTTTGCGGACGCAGTTGGCGGCGTCAAGCGCGGCTCTGTGATCACTGTCGAAGTGACCAAGATCGAAGATGGCGGCATCGAGGTGTCTTACGAAGGCATGACATCGTTCATCCGTCGCTCCGACCTGTCGCGTGACCGCGCAGAGCAGCGCCCGGAGCGTTTCGGCGTTGGCGATAAGGTTGACGCGCGCGTTACCAATATCGACAGCAAGACACGTAAATTGGGTCTGTCGATCAAGGCACGCGAAATCGCGGAAGAAAAAGAAGCGGTCGAGCAGTTCGGGTCATCCGATTCTGGCGCATCTTTGGGCGACATCCTGGGTGCTGCACTCAAGGGCGACGAATAAGTCTTTCGCTATACCGGACTGAATTTGAAACCGGCGCGGGCAACTGCGCCGGTTTTTTCATGCTCCAGCCGAGAGCGAATCGGGTCAATCCATGTGACCGGCGCACAGGGCTGCACCTGTCACATCATCCCAGAATGCGGGCGGCCAGCGAATTTGGGGCGACAATGACGGCGTTTTGTCGCACTCAAGCCGCTGAAACTGTTTCCCGAACCGTGCAAAATGCCTATAGTCAATTTAATCGTGGGACCAACCCACTGCTATAATTGTGAAATTATCAATAGGGACACTGCCATGATCCGCTCCGAACTGATCCAGAAAATTGCTGACGAAAATCCGCATCTTTATCAACGTGACGTCGAAAATATCGTGAATACGATTTTTGAAGAAATCACTGGGGCCATGTCCAAGGGAGACCGTGTTGAATTGCGCGGCTTTGGTGCCTTTTCGGTGAAAAAACGCGAAGCCCGCATGGGCCGCAATCCGCGCACTGGCGAAAGTGTCGCGGTTGAACAAAAGCACGTTCCGTTCTTTAAGACAGGTAAGCTGTTGCGCGACCGTCTGAACGGAAATTAAAAGGTATACTATGAAAACGCTACGCTATGCTTTTTGGGCGATTGTCGCGCTGGGTCTGATCCTTGTCGGCCTGGCGAACCGCGGCATTGTCACCGTGCAGGCCATGCCTGTCGCTTTTAGCGACCTGCTGGGCCTGTCGCCGAACGTCGATTTGCCGCTGTTTGTTGTGATCTTCTTGAGTGTGGGCGCGGGGCTTTTGATCGGTTTTGTCTGGGAATGGATCCGCGAATACCGCCAACGTGCACAGGCGCGGGCGATTACACGTGAACTGCAAGCTTTGCGTCGTGAGCTGGCAGCTTTGAAATCGTCCGGTGCCCCCAAGAGAGATGATGTTCTGGCATTGCTGGAGGCCTGATGCCAAGCGGTATTCGGGTCAAGATTTGCGGGCTGCGCGATCAAGCGGGCCTGACATCCGCGGTTGATGCCGGCGCCAACTACGTGGGTTTTGTGTTCTTTGAAAAATCACCGCGCAACGTGTCGATCCAGACCGCCCGCGCACTTGCGGTCACGGTCCCTGCGGGCATAGCCAAAGTGGCGCTGGTGGTGAACGCAGATAACGATTTCCTTGATCACCTGACCGCGGATGTGGCAATTGATATGCTGCAATTGCATGGCGCGGAAACCCCCGCGCGCACAGCCGAGATCAAAGCCCGCTACGGGTTGCCCGTGATGAAAGCCGTGGGCGTGGCTGATGCCGCTGATCTGGACGTTTTGGTCAGCTATTTGCAAGTCGCCGACCAAATTCTCGTTGATGCAAAGCCGCCAAAGGATGCCGCACTTCCCGGCGGCAACGGGGTGTCATTCGACTGGCGGCTGATTGCCAAACGGCGCTGGCCTATCCCGATGATGTTGGCGGGCGGGCTGACGCCTGACAACGTCGCAGAGGCAATGACCCTGACAGGGCTGCGGCAGGTGGACGTATCATCAGGCGTCGAATCTGCGCCGGGCGTCAAAGACCCTGCCTTGATCGCGCAGTTTATCCGCGCCGCACAGGGCTAAAAACCATCTGGAAGGCGGCGCGCAATCAGCGTAGGAAACGGTGACGCATATCAGGGGACGAGAGACATGGCAGACGATCTTTTCAACAGTTTTATGAACGGCCCTGACGAGAATGGCCGTTTTGGCGACTTTGGCGGGCGCTTTGTGTCCGAGACATTGATGCCGTTGATCCTTGAGTTGGAAGAGCAATACACCTTTGCCAGAACCGACGACAGTTTTTGGGCCGAGATGCAGGATCTGTGGACCCATTATGTTGGCCGCCCGTCGCCGCTGTATTATGCACAACGCCTGACCGAGCATCTGGGCGGCGCGAAAATCTATTTGAAGCGCGACGAGCTGAATCACACCGGCGCGCATAAGATCAACAACGTGCTGGGCCAGATCATCCTTGCTCGCCGCATGGGCAAAACCCGTATTATCGCCGAAACCGGTGCCGGTCAGCACGGCGTGGCGACCGCCACTGTCTGCGCCAAATTCGGCCTCAAATGTATCGTTTACATGGGTGCGCATGACGTGGAACGCCAGGCCCCCAACGTGTTCCGGATGCGTCTGCTGGGCGCCGAAGTGGTGCCTGTGACCTCGGGTCGTGGCACGCTGAAGGACGCGATGAATGATGCCTTGCGCGACTGGGTCACCAATGTGCGCGACACGTTTTACTGCATCGGCACGGTCGCAGGTCCGCATCCGTATCCCGCCATGGTCCGCGACTTTCAGGCTATCATCGGCAAGGAAACAAAGCAGCAGATGCACGCCGCCGAGGGGCGCCTGCCCGACACATTGATCGCGGCCATCGGGGGTGGGTCGAATGCGATGGGTCTGTTCTTTCCGTTCCTTGATGACACCAGCGTCAATATCATCGGGGTCGAGGCCGGCGGCAAAGGCGTGAACGCCAAGATGGAACATTGTGCTTCGCTGACAGGTGGCCGGCCCGGCGTGCTGCACGGCAATCGCACCTACCTTTTGCAAGACGACGACGGTCAAATCCTCGAAGGCTTCTCTATTTCCGCTGGCCTCGATTATCCCGGTATCGGGCCGGAACATGCATGGCTGCACGAAATCGGTCGCGCGCAATATGTCTCGATCACCGATGTCGAGGCGCTAGAGGCGTTTCAATTGTCGTGCAAGCTTGAAGGGATCATTCCCGCGCTCGAGCCCTCCCACGCATTGGCCCATGTGATGAAAATTGCACCCGGTTTGCCAAAGGATCACCTGCTGGTGATGAACATGTGCGGGCGCGGCGACAAGGACATCTTCACCGTTGCCAAGGCATTGGGCTTTGATATGGCTGTCTAAACCTATTGTGTAGGGGCGTTGCACCGGGGTTTATTGCGCGGCAAATCAACTTCAGGTCAATATCATCGCGAGCCTGACGGTGGTCCGGTAGGCAAGCGGATTGCACGGTGCGGTTCGCTTGACCCAAAGGAATACAACATGAAACGTATGATCAGCATCTCCGCACTTGTCCTTGGCCTCTCCGCATCTGTTGCCCAGGCACAGAGCATTGCAGAGCAGGTAACGACCCAATTGACGGCTCAGGGCTATGACACCATCGAGATCAAGGAAAGTCGCGGACGAGTCCGCGTTGAAGCGACCCGCGGCGGCAGGAAGTTGGAAGCTGTTTATGATGCGGCCACGGGTGAAATTCTTAGCCAGGAGGTCTCACTAGACGACGGGTCTTCACGCAGTAATAGCAGCAACGATGACAGCAACGACCGCAGTGGCAACGATGACGGCAACGACCGCAGTGGCAACGATGACAGCAACGACCGCAGCGGCAACGATGACAGCAATGACCGCAGTGGCAACGATGACAGCAATGACCGCAGTGGCAACGATGACAGCAATGACCGCAGTG
>CAXBKX010000010.1:0-129381 GCA_963976475.1 uncultured Rhodobacterales bacterium | reverse complement strand
ACACTATCAATCACTCTCTCTCAGCGGCAGAGCAGTGACGCCGGACGCTTACGTTAAAGTGGGGACAATGCGCTGATCAAAACTGGAGGAAGCTACGCGGCTTTGACTGCCTCGCCAAAGTCATCACGGGCATCACGTTCCAAGACGGAATTGAAACCACCCATAAAGGTAAGGTCGCCGCATGACCGACAAGTCTCAAACACCAGATTTGACAATAATTCGGTGCGCCACTCCCTGAACTTCTGTGGGTGGAAGGATCGTAAGAATGTCGCCAAGGATCTGAAGCGGATTTATCAAGCCACCGATGATGTCGAAGCCGAGAAAGCCCTGGCGGATTTTGAGGCGGAATGGGGCCATAAATACCCCTCAATCGCCCCAAGCTGGCGGCGGGCATGGCAAGAAGTTATCCCGTTTTTTGCCTTCCCACCAGCGGTGCGTAAAATCATCTACACCACCAACGCCATCGAAAGCCTGAACCGCGTCATCCGCAAAACTACCAAAACACGCGGCAGCTTTCCAACCGACGATGCCGCGACAAAGCTGATCTATCTGGCCATCCGCAGCTTTGAGACCTCTGGCCGCCGCATAAGAGACTGGGGTGCCGCCCGAAATCAATTCGCTATCCTATACCGCGAACGGTTCAATAAATGACCCATCAAATCCGCATGGGCTGACACGCATACACAGAGTTTCGGATACTCCCCCGCCGCCGCAAAAAAACCGACGCCTTGCGAAGCATGTCATTGGCCTGGCGACGCTCACGGAAGTCGCGCTGAAGCTCTTTCATCTGCACCCGCTCAGACTGCGTCAGACCCTCCCGATCACCTGTCTCAACTGCTTGTTTGTTGACCCAGTCCCGCAGCGTTTGAGGGCTGCATCCAATCTTTTGCAAAATCGATCTGAAACACGCAGATCGCATCTCATAATCCGCTTCATTCGCAAACACCAAACCCACCGCCCGCGCCCGCACTTCTGTTGAAAAACGGTTCCCTGAATTTCCTTTGGTCATGACTTACCTTCCAAGCGCGATGCTCTTGGGTTAACCCGGACTGGTTTGGGCCGAAGATTCGCAAGAATTGGGCTATCGCGGGGTCGGACGTTTAATGGGCGAAAGTGGCACCAAGATTGTCGGATCGCAGACATAGACTGCGACAACCGCCAGCAGTCATGGCTTCAATATAGCGCAGGATTTTCTGGATCACAGAGGGTTGGCTGTGTCTGGCCGTTAACCTTGATCTCTGCGCCCGCCGTATCATCGGCAGGGCACCTCTCGTGGCTTTGGGCGCAACGCAGCGGTTGGCAACCGCGGGAGGCGTGATTTGGCGCGTGCGGCGGATGGCTGTGGGTCAGGTTTCTTTGAGAGAGACGAGGTGGGCGGCGGAGCCTGTGAGGGCTGCGTAGTCGTCTTCGATGACGCTGACTTTGAAATTGCCCATAAAACCGGCAAAGCGCCCCTTGTCGCGGTAGGCATCCGCAAAGCCGAATTGGGCAAGGTAGGGGGCAAAAGCACGCGCCACCCCGCCCACCAGATAGACCCCGCCAAAGGGCAATTGGATCAACGACAGATTGCCACACACGGTGCCGAGGATCCGTGTGAAAAGCGTCGCAGCTTCAATGGCGCGCGGGTCTGATCCATCGGCGCAGGCGGCCATGATATCTTGTGCAGAGGCTTCGCGTGGCGATTGTGCTTCTTCGCCAAGGAAGGCGTAGAGCCGTTCAAGCCCCCGACCCGAAAGCACGTCTTCGACCGCAGGGAATCCGTGCGCGTTCGAGACATATTCGCAGAGCCGCAATTCGCGCGCAGTGCGGATCGGCAGGTTTGCGTGGCCGCTTTCGGATGGGGTGACGAGCCGTCCGAATTCGGTGTCGAAAACCGGCGCTGCGTTAAAGCCGGTGCCGACGCCAACGACAAGCATAGCCGCGTTTCTGGCACTCTCGGGCCCGTCTATGACGGTGCGCAGGTTGGCCGGATCAATGTGGCCTAGCGCATGGCCTTGGGCCTGAAGATCGTTCAGGATCGCGACGGTTTGGGCGTTGGTTGCGCGCCGCAGCGTATCCTTGTCCATGGTCCAATCCAGATTGGTCATCGAGGCGCGCCCGTCGCGCACCGGTCCCGCCACGGCCACGCAGGCGGCAATCGGGTTCACGTCATGTTCGTCGCTGATATAGCGCCGCAGGACGGTTTCGAGCCCGGGATAGTCAGCGTTCGAGTAGCGCCGGATGGTGCCTGATACGATTTGACGTCCGTCTGCGAGGGCCACGCGGGTATTTGTGCCGCCGATATCTGCGACGAGGGAATACTTGTTATCGGGATGGGTCATAATCGTTAACTTTCTGCGCGCGCAATCGCGGATTTGAGCGCGTAATAAGATGATTTGGGCGTGCGCTGCAAGGTCTCGAAGTCGACATGGATCATGCCGAAGCGTTTTTCATAGCCGAAGGCCCATTCGTAATTGTCCAGAAGTGACCAGTAGAAGAACCCCTGCACATTGGCCCCGTCATCGATGGCCCGTTTTGTGGCAAGGATATGGTCGGAGGCGAATTGGGCCCGTTCAGGGTCATAGACCGCGCCGTTTTCGATGTGATCGTCCCAGGCCATGCCGTTTTCGGTGACATAAAGCGGCAGGTCGCCCACATAGTCACGCGCCATGCGGGTCAGGAAGTGGTGTAGCCCGTCGGGGTAGATTTCCCAGTCCATTTGGGTTTTGTCCAGATCGCCTGCGACGCTTTTGATGTGTGGCCAAGGTGCGGATGTGTCGTGGGCGATGTTGTTGCGGGTGTAGTAGTTGACGCCCAGAAAGTCGATGGGTTGGCTGATCTGGGCCATGTCGTCGTGCCAGTTTGCCGGCATATGCTGCCCAAAGCCGTCGGTGACAGTTGCGGGGTAGCTGCCTTGGCTGATCCCTTGAATGAACCACCGGTTGTAGATGGCGTCTTGCAGGGCGGCGGCGGATGCGCTGGCGGGGCTGTCATCGGCGGGCTGGGCGTATTCGAAGTTGAGCACGATGCCGCAGTTTTTCATGCCCTGCGCCCGTAGCCGCGTCATGGCCTCGCCGTGTGCGAAGGTGATGTGATGCATCGCCCGCGCGGTGGCCCGGATGTCGCGCAATCCGGGCGCATGGTGTCCCAGGAAGTGCGACAGGTATGACACGCACCACGGCTCGTTTATGGTGGCGATGGATGTCATTCTGCTGCCGATTTTATCAGTGATCACATCGACGTAATCGCCAAAGCGCAGAACCGTGTCGCGGTTCATCCAGCCGCCCTGATCGGCCAGCGCCGAGGGCAGGTCCCAGTGGTAGAGGGTCTGGAAGGGTTGCAAGCCACGCGCGAGGATGGCGTCGGTCAGCCGGTCGTAGAAATCGAGCCCCTCGGGGTTCACGGTTTTGCCGTCGGGCATGACCCGCGCCCAACTGGTCGAAAAGCGGTAGGCGTCCATGCCCGCGTCGCGCAGCAGGTCCAGATCGGCGCCAAAGCGGTGGTAGTGGTCGCAGGCCAGTGCGCCGTTTTCGGCGCGGATCACATTGCCGGGGGTGGCAGCGAACGTGTCCCAATGGGTCGAGCCTGCGCCGCCGAATTGATGTCCTTCGATCTGGTAGGCCGCGGTGGCGGCACCAAAGAGGAAGCCTTGTGGAAAGTCGGCGCGTTTGAAGTGCATGGGATGTCCTTAGGGCGTGAGGGCGGAAAATGAAGGAGCGGGACCGGTTGACTGACCGACCATCAGCTCGGCTTCGAGCAGGTGTGATTGGGTGCCTTGCTGCGCAGAGGCGATTTCGGCCAGCAGCATTTCGGCCAAGCGCCGCCCTGCGTCGCGCACCGAGGACCGCGTGGCGGTGAAGATTGGCACGTCGTCGCCGTTGCCCAGATAGGAGAGCACGTCGTCGTGGGTGATGATTGATACGTCACGGCCCATGACCAGGCCGGCCTCTTCAATGGCGCGCCGTGCGCCCATGGCGACGATCAGGGAAGACGTCAGGAAGGCGGTTGGCGGGTGCCGCAGTTGCAGCAAGTCATGGGCGTGTTTGTGGCCGAAATTTTCGGTCATTTCGCCGGACCGCATCAGGTCGGGGTCGACGGGCAAGCCGTTTTCGCGCAATGCGTCCTCGAAACCGGAGCGCCGCCTGAAGGCGAAGTCCATGACCTCGAGACCGTTCAGCAGCCCGATGCGCCGGTGCCCGAGGTCAAGCAGGAACTGGGTGGCGCGGTGGAAAGCGCGGCGGTTGTTCACATCGAGCCATGAGTAGCGGGCGGTGGTGCCGGTGGCGCGCCCGTGCACGACAAACGGCAGGCCAATGGCGTTCAGCAGCGGGATCCGCGTATCGTTCATGCGCGGCGAATGCACCACCACGCCGTCAACCGAGCGCCGCGATTTCATGCCGCGGTAGATGTTTTCCTCGTTGGTGTCGTCGACCATCGATAGCGTCATCTCATAGCCGTTGCGCGAATAGGTTTCGCCCGCGCCCGCAATGAAGTCCGCAAAGATCGGATTGACCACCTCGTGTTGCGAGGACACAGGGATGACGTGGCCGATGGCGAGCGCTTTGCCGGTGGCCAGACCTTTGGCGCGGTTATTGGGGCTGTAGCCGAATTGATCGGCGGCAAGGCGCACGCGGTTGCGGGTGGCCTCGGACACTTCTGGGTAGCCGTTGAGCGCGCGGCTCACGGTTGTCTGGCTAAGCCCGAGGTTTTTTGACAGTTGTTTCAGGTCCATTTTGTCTTCAAAGCGCTTTCAATTTTGTCATATGTTACGGCCTGGATATAAAAACGTCAAAGGCCAGTATAATCGTGGCAGGGAATTGAGAGGACTATTTTGCGCGTTGTTGCGCCAACATATGATTGACTCATGGGCCTGTTTGGCAGACCTTGCGGTTGTCAAAGCGCTTTGAGTTGATTCTGGGCGCTGCGGATTGTGTGATCCGGCCTTGTGCCGGTCTTGCATTGGTGCACAGAAATGTGTGGTAGATTATGCGCGGAATACGCGTATTGTGAGGACGCGCAGCACTGCGCACTAGGGAGGACGACTTATGAAAAAATCACTCTATTTGGGTGTTGCCGCTTTGGCTTTGGGCACAGCGGCACAGGCACAGCAGGTGACGGTTTTTGGCACATGGCTTGGCCCCGACCAAGAGGCTGTTGAAGCTGTTTTGGCCGATTTTGCCGCGAAATCCGGCTATGATGTGCGCTACACGGGGTCTGACAGCTTTGAGCAGCAGATTCTGATCGATGCAGAGGCCGGGTCTGCGCCAAACATCGCGGTGTTCCCACAGCCCGGTCTGGCCGCTGACATGGCGTCGCGCGGTTTCTTGACGCCCTTGGCTGATGGCACTGCCGACTGGATTGTCGACAATTATGCCGCCGGTCAGTCCTGGGTCGATCTGGGCACATATGCCGGCAAAGACGGCACCGATGACCTTTACGGGTTTTTCTTCAAGGCCGACGTGAAATCGCTGGTGTGGTATAGCCCCGAGAACTTTGAAGATGCCGGTTACGAGATCCCGACATCGATGGAAGACCTCAAGTCCTTGTCAGACCAGATCGTGGCTGATGGCGGCACGCCGTGGTGTATCGGTCTGGGATCGGGCGCCGCGACAGGTTGGCCTGCGACGGATTGGGTCGAGGACATGATGCTGCGCACCCAAGCGCCTGACGTTTATGACCGTTGGGTGTCCAACGAGATGCCGTTTACCGACCCTGCGGTTGTGGCGGCGATTGAAGAGTTCGGCGCATTTGCCCGTAATGATGCATATGTTGCCGGTGGCGCCGGTGCGGTTGCCACGACAGACTTCCGCGACAGCCCCAAGGGTTTGTTCACCTCGCCACCGCAGTGCTATTTGCACAAGCAAGCCTCGTTCATTCCTGCGTTCTTCCCTGAAGGCACGGTTGTTGGCGAAGACGCCGATTTCTTCTACTTCCCGGCCTATGAGAGCAAGGATCTTGGATCCCCGGTTCTGGGCGCGGGCACAGTGTGGACAATCACAAACGACAGCCCCGAGGCGCAAGACCTGATCACCTATTTGCGGTCGACCGATGCAAACGAGATCTGGATGGCCAAGGGTGGTTTCCTGACGCCACATAAGGGTGTTGATACGTCCAAGTTTGTTGATGAGGCCACAAAGAAGATGAACGATGTTCTGCTGGCGGCGACAACATTCCGCTTTGACGGATCCGACCTGATGCCGGGCGGTGTTGGTGCCGGATCGTTCTGGACGGGTATGGTTGACTATACCGGTGGCAAAGATGCAGGCGACGTTGCACAGGCGATCCAGGATTCCTGGGACGCGCTGAAGTAAGCGGCTAAAAACGATGGGGCTGCCTGGTGGATTTCATCGGGCAGCCCCACCACATTTGCATGTCTTTTGGGAGGGGAACCTATGCAGCCAGCGTTACTCGGTCTGTTTACGATCATTGTTGGTGTGGGTGGCTGTGTCGGCTACTTTTACTTCTCCAATCAATTTCTCGACAAGGTGCTGTTCCCCGCCAAGGGTGTGAACGCCGGTCGCAATATCAACCGCGCCAATATGATCCGGCCCTGGCTGTTTTTGGCCCCTGCACTTGCCGCGTTGAGCCTGTATCTGGCCTATCCGGTGTTTGCCACGCTGTGGTATTCGCTGACCGACCGTGACCAAGGCAATGCCTTTGTCGGCTTGGCCAATTACCGTCAGATGTTTGATGACCCCAAGTTCTGGGAGGCGCTGCGCAATAACATGCTGTGGCTGATTATCGTGCCTGCGGCCTCGACGGCGTTTGGCTTGCTGGCGGCCCAACTGACTGACCGCATCAAATGGGGCAGTATTGCCAAGTCGTTGATTTTTATGCCGATGGCGATTTCCTTTGTGGGTGCGGCGGTGATTTTCAAGCTGATTTACGACACCCGCCCTGTGGATAGTAACCAGATTGGTGTGCTCAATGCGGTGTGGTTGCAGTTTAATGGCGGTGCCGGATCGGCGTTGATGTTGCGCATTCTGCCCGCGCTGTTGCTGGGCGCGTTTGGCGCCTTGGTGGGCTTTGCCGGTCTGACGATGGCCCGCAGGTTGATATCGCCCGGACATGTGCACCCGACGGCGCTGATGAAGGTGTTGATCGCATTTGGTGTGCTTGTATCTGCCGTCTTGGTGTTTTTGGTGCTGCGCGGCATTTTTGGTATCGCGACGTTTAGCTTTCCTTACGGAGTGCCGCAGACGTGGTTGACGATCCCGCTGTGGAATTCAATTTTCCTGATGGTGGTGCTGGTCTGGATCCAGACCGGTTTTGCCATGGTGATCCTGTCGGCGGCATTGCGCGGTATCCCCGAGGAAACTATCGAGGCTGCGATTGTCGATGGTGCCAATCCGTTTCAGGTGTTTTTCAAGATCAAGATGCCGCAGATTGCGGGCACCATTGTGGTGGTCTGGACGACGATTACGATTGTTGTGCTCAAGGTCTTTGACATCGTGTTTGCGATGACAAACGGCCAGTGGGAAACCCAGGTTTTGGCGAATTACATGTATGACAAGTTATTCCGCGCCAATGACTGGGGCGTGGGGTCGGCGGGTGCCATGGTGATCATGTTGCTGGTCACGCCGATTTTGGTTTGGAACGTCTATAACGCCCGCAAGGAGATGCGCTGATGGATAATATCGCTGGGAGCAAGTCGAGCCTGACATGGGCTGTGCATATTTCTGTCGTTGCCTTGGTGTTGTTGTGGCTGTTCCCGACGCTGGGGTTGTTTGTGTCGTCGTTTCGCACCGCAGACCAGATATCCAGCTCGGGTTGGTGGAAATCGATGTTCCCGCAAGAGCAGAACCTGACGTTGCGCAGTGCTGATCCTGATGACGACGGTGCGCAGGTTCTGCGCGACGGTGTCTATGTGGTGGCGGGCAATCTGTTTGTGCAAGCCGGTGCCGATGTGGGCGCAAGCGAGGCCGAGATCAGTGTCTGGGGCACGACGAGCCGCGAAATATCGGCCTATGTGCCTGGTGATACGGCGGATCTGGGGGGCGGTGAGACGATGACCGTGCAGGTCAATGGTGATTATGTCTGGACCGGTCAGGCGCAGATGACCGGCAGGGGGCAGCGCGCCTTTGTCACAGCGGTGACGCCGCCGGAGTTTACGCTCGATAATTACCGCAATGTGTTGTTTGACGAAAATAACCGCGAGGGCATGACCAAGGCGTTTTTCAATACGCTGACGGTGACGATCCCTGCGACGATCATTCCGATTTTGATTGCGGCTTTTGCAGCCTATGCGCTGGCATGGATGGATTTTCCGGGGCGCGCGCTGCTGGTGGCCTTTGTGGTGGCCTTGTTGGTGGTGCCGTTGCAACTGGCGCTTATTCCGCTGTTGAAGCTGCACAATGATATCGGCATCGGCAAGGGGTATCTGGGGGTTTGGTTGGCGCATACCGGCTTTGGCTTGCCCTTGGCGATATATTTGTTACGCAATTATATGGTCGGGTTGCCCAGAGATATTATCGAGAATGCAAGGGTGGATGGCGCGACAGATTTTCAGATTTTCACCAAGATTATCCTGCCGCTGTCGTTTCCTGCCCTGGCCTCATTTGCGATTTTCCAGTTTTTATGGACCTGGAATGATCTGTTGGTCTCTCTGGTGTTCCTGATCGACAGCACCGGCGAAACCACTGTGATGACCAAGCAGATTGTCGAATTGTTGGGCACCCGTGGCGGCAATTGGGAGATCCTTGCGACCTCTGCATTTGTGTCGATTTCGGTGCCGTTGATCGTGTTTTTCACGATGCAAAGATATTTGGTGCGCGGTCTGTTGGCCGGCTCTGTGAAATAAGGAAACGAGATGAATTCGGCAGTGGCAAAAGCCCCCGTTGCGGTGGGTGCAATCGACAAGGACTGGTGGCGCGGGGCGGTGATCTATCAGATATATCCGCGCAGTTACCAAGACAGCAACGGTGACGGTGTTGGTGATTTGGCCGGTATCGTGCAGCGTTTGCCCTATATTGCCAGCCTTGGGGTTGATGCGATCTGGATTTCGCCGTTCTTTACCTCGCCGATGAAAGATTTTGGTTACGATGTAAGTGACTACTGCGATGTCGATCCGATGTTTGGCACGCTGGCGGATTTTGATACGCTGATGCAGACAGCGCATGGTCTGGGCATTCGTGTGATGATCGATCTGGTCTTGTCGCATACCGCCGAGGTGCATCCGTGGTTTGTGCAAAGTCGCGCCAACAAGACCAATGAAAAATCCGATTGGTATGTCTGGTCGGACCCCAAGCCCGACGGCACGCCGCCCAATAACTGGTTGTCGATTTTTGGTGGCTCTGCGTGGCAGTGGGATACCCGCCGCGAGCAGTATTATTTGCATAATTTTCTGGTAGCCCAGCCGGATTTGAACTTTCACTGTCCGCAGGTGCATGATGCCTTGCTGGATGTGGCAAGGTTCTGGTTGGACCGCGGCGTCGATGGGTTCCGGCTGGATACGATCAATTTTTACACCCATGACAAAGAGCTGCGCGACAATCCCGCGCTGCCAAAAGAGCGCCGCAATGCCGATACGGCCCCTGCGGTGAACCCCTATAACCATCAAGAGCATATCTATTCCAAGAACCGGCCCGAGAATCTGGATTTCTTGCGCAAATTGCGCGCGGTGATGGAGCCTTATGGTGCGGCTGCCGTGGGTGAGGTGGGGGATGCCCAGCGCGGGTTGGAGATTTTGGGAGAGTATACCGCGGGCGATGACCTGATGCAGATGTGTTATGCGTTTGAGTTTTTGTCCCCCGAGCAGCCGACTGCATCGCGTATTGTCGATGTTATGGCCCATGTGGACCGCGTGGCCGCCGATGGCTGGGCCTGTTGGGCGTTTTCCAATCACGACGTTGTGCGTCATGCCAGCCGCTGGAACCTGCCCGATGCCGCCCAGCGCATGTTTGTCAGTCTGATCATGTGTTTGCGCGGATCGGTGTGTATTTACCAAGGTGAAGAGTTGGGATTGCCCGAGGCCGATGTGGCGTTTGAGGATTTGCAAGACCCTTACGGCATTCAGTTCTGGCCAGAGTTCAAGGGCCGCGATGGCTGTCGCACACCGATGGTCTGGGAGCCGAGCAACACCAATGGCGGGTTTAGCAGTGGCGCGCCGTGGTTGCCTGTATCGCGCGCGCATCTTGGCTTGTCAGTGGCCAGTCAAGAGGATGATCCCGGTGCATTGCTGCATCACTACCGCCGCGCGATTGCGTTTCGTCAGGCTCATGCGGGTTTGAGGACCGGCGCGCATACGGCGGTGACGGCAAGTGGCGATGTTGTGCATTTCACCCGAAGTGACGCTGCATCAGAGATTTTCTGTGCGTTTAATGTCAGTGACACAGCCGCCGCGATCGCGATTCCAGCCGGTGACTGGACCCCGATCGGGGCCGCATTGGGAGCGGTGGATTTGCCCGGCGATGGCCACCTGCATCTGGGTCCGTGGCAGGTATGTTTGGCGCAGCGGCGCAAGACCGCGCAATAACAAGATAAAAGGGGAGACGACGATGGCTGATCTCAAACTAACCGATGTCGCGAAAACATATGGCGGCACGGTGGATGTTCTCAAGAATATCAATCTGGATATCAAGACCGGCGAGTTGATTGTTTTTGTTGGCCCGTCGGGCTGTGGCAAGTCGACGCTTTTGCGCATGATTGCGGGGCTGGAGAAAATCACCGGCGGCGAATTGCAGATTGACGGTCAGGTTGTCAATGATGTGCCACCAGCGCAGCGCGGCATTGCGATGGTGTTCCAGTCTTACGCGCTTTACCCCCATATGACGGTGCGCGACAACATGTCGTTTGCGTTGAAACTGGCGAAGAAGTCCACTGCGGAAATTGAAGAAGCGGTGGGGCGCGCGGCGAAGATTTTGCAGCTTGACGAGTATCTGGACCGCTTGCCCAAGGCCTTGTCGGGGGGGCAGCGGCAGCGCGTGGCGATTGGCCGCTCGATTGTGCGCGACCCCAAGGTGTATTTGTTTGACGAGCCGCTGTCGAACCTTGATGCGGCGTTGCGGGTGGCCACAAGGATCGAGATTGCCCAGCTCAAGGAATCGATGCCCAACAGCACGATGATTTATGTGACCCACGATCAGGTCGAGGCGATGACGCTGGCGACGCGGATTGTGGTGTTGGCCAACAAAGGCATCGCACAGGTCGGCACGCCACTGGAATTATATGAGCGTCCCGAGAACGAGTTTGTGGCGCAGTTTATCGGCTCGCCTGCGATGAACCTGTTGGCGGGGGAGATCATCAAGACCGGCAAGCAGACCACCGTCAAGCTGGACGGCGGTGGCACGGCTGTATCTGCGGTGCCTACGCAGGCAGCCGACAAGGGATTAAAGGTGAATGTCGGAGTGCGCCCAGAGGATTTACTGGAGACGACGGGTGAAGATTATATCTTTGAAGGTAAGGTCAAGATTTCCGAGGCCTTGGGTGAAGTGACCCTGCTGTATTTTGACAAGGTCGGCGACAATACATCCGTGATTGGCAAGCTGCCGGGTATTCATACCGATCTGCGCGGCAAAGCGGTGCGCATGTCGGCCGAGCCTGCCAAGGTGCAGATTTTCAACAATGGCCGGTCGCTGTATTACCGGTAAAACCGGAGCTTCATTTCAGACGTAAATGCGCCACCTGAAATTGGACTTCGGGTGGCGCATTTGTGCGAGAGGCTAGCCGCGGCTGCGGCGGCCTGTGCGCGCGCGGCCTTCACCGGCCTTGACGGCTGGACGGTTGAATTTGATCCAGTCGGCACCTGACGGGTCGTTGTTGGTCAGGAAGTTGGCGGCGCGGATCGCTTCCATTTCTTTGCCAGCGCGTGCTTTGGTCGATCCCAGACCGGTCAATTGGCAGAAGGTTTCAAGATCGATATCTTCAGGCAGGATGATGCCGGCCTCGGCCAAAGCCAGTTTTTTTGCGGCAATATCAGCGAGTTTTACTGGCAGGGCGATCGGGTTCATAATCGCCGAGGTCATGCCTGCGGTCATGGCCATGGGCAAAAACGCGTTGTTGATACCGTGGCGGTTGGGCAGTCCAAACGAGATGTTGGAGGCGCCGCATGTGGTGTTGACGCCAAGCTCTTCGCGCAAGCGGCGCACAAGTGCAAAGACTTGCAGGCCAGCCGTGCCCATGGCACCGATTGGCATGACCAGCGGGTCAACGACGATATCATGGGCCGGAATGCCGTAATCTGCGGCGCGCTGCACGATCTTTTTGGCAACCTCAAAGCGCACGTCGGGGTCCTCGGAAATGCCGGTGTCATCGTTGGAGATGGCCACGACGGGCACGTTGTATTTCTTGACCAGTGGCAGCACCAGCTCGAGGCGCTCTTCTTCGCCGGTCACCGAGTTTAACAGCGGGCGGCCTTCACATGCGGCAAGCCCTGCCTCGAGCGCGCCGGGCACCGAGCTGTCGATGCACAGCGGTGTGTCAACGATGGCTTGCACCCGCTCGATCAGTTCTTTCATCAAAGGCGGTTCAACAAAGTTGTTGTCGGCATAACGCGGGTCTTGGGCCATTTTGTTGGAAAACACAGCGCCCGAGTTGATGTCCAGAATGCTGGCACCGGCCGCCGCTTGCGAGATTGCGTCGGCCTCGACGGTGGAAAAGTCACCTGCTTCCAGCTCGGCGGCCAGTTTTTTGCGCCCTGTGGGGTTGATCCGTTCACCGATCACGCAAAAGGGTTGGTCGAACCCGATAACAGTCGTTTTGGTTTTGGATTCGACAATTGTGCGTGTCATATTCAGCGGTCCTTAGGATTGATTGGCTGGAACGGCAGAGCTGCCGCCGTGCGAGATGGCCCAGTTGGCATTGGTCTTGATCCCGCCGAGCGGGAAGAAATGCACATGAGAGATGTTGAAGTCGGGGTTTGCGGCCTTGTGGGCGGCAAGGTCGGTGATGATTTGATCGGGCTCGAACGGCATAAGCAGTTTGGTCATGTCCATGGCGCGTTTTTGCAGCACTTTGAGAGAGGCACCAACGCCGCAAGCGATGGCGAATTTGATCAGGGTCTGCAATTTGGCCGGTCCCGCGATGCCGATGTGGATCGGGATGTCGATCCCTGCGTCGCGCAAACTGTCGGCCCATTTGATGATGGGTTTGGCTTCAAAGGCGAATTGTGTGGCCAGCGCCATTTGCGCGTCGGAGGTATCCGCGAATCTGGCTTTCCAGCGCAGGGCGTCCATCACGTTTTTGTCGGATCCGTCAGGGTCGATGTCTTTGTTGCCCTCGGGGTGGCCTGCGACGTGCAGCCGTTTGAAGCCCGCTTTGCCGAACAGCCCGCTTTCCAGAAGTTGCATCGAGCTGTGGTAGTCGCCGTGGGGTTTGGCCACGCCGCCGGCCAGCAAGAGCGCCTGGTCAACGTCCGCTTCGCCTTGGTAGCGCGCGATCCAGTCGCCCAGCATGGCCGCGTCCTTGATGATGCGCGCGGGGAAATGCGGCATGACGCGAAAGCCGTCCGCGTTAAGCCGTTTGGCGGTTGCCACCATGTCCGCAATGGGGGTGCCTTCGATGTGGGCCACATAGACGCGGGTGGCCGCGGGCAGAAGGTCGCGGAAATTTTCGACCTTTTCAGCGGTGCGCGGCATGACCTCGATGGAATAATCCTTGAGGAAGGCCACGACGTTTGCATCCACCACAAGCGGCGCGTCGGCTTTTTTCTTGGAGAAAGGCAGGAGGGACATGGTGTGTCTCCGACAAAGGGGAAGGGTTAAGCCCAGCCGTCGTTTGCAATGAGGGTTTTGATCTTTGCGAGGTCGTATTCGGCGTCGATGCGGGCCACTTCGGCGGCGGCCACATCCGCGTCGGCGCCCTCAACGGGGTAGGGCGCCGCTTTGCGGAACCCTTCGAGGTAGGCGTCGGAGCCAGCCGCGCCTGATTTCATCGCCGCCCTGTCGATGGCTTGCTCGAACCGTTCAGGCAGTGGCAATTTGGTGCCGCGCCGTCCTTTGCCGACGATAACTTGCGCGGGCATATCGCGCCAGTAAACGATTGTGACATCTGCCATGTGATTCTCCCCTGAGGCCGGAGCCTGTTGTTGGACCCTTTTACGCACAGGCGCGCCCGAACCGATGTCGGTTTTCGACATGGTGGACGCAACCAGCGACGGGCACAGATATGGCGCGTGCCGCGCCAAAGCACCAGTGGCGGGCAGTGCAGATGTTTTCATGTTTAACCTGAGGCGCATTCATTTTGACTGATCACGGCGCTTGCACGCAGCGGGGTTGCAACCTACGTTGGGGGTAACTCGAAATGGAAGGCGTGATCATGACGCCGAAGCGTCCTAACGGTGCGGGCGCGTTCCCAAAAGCGGTAGAACGTCTCGCGCCACATCTGCCTGATCCGACCGCGCTATATGCAGCGCTGGATTTGGGCACAAATAGTTGCCGGATGCTGATTGCCCAACCCAAGGGCAGTCAGTTTCACGTCGTGGACAGTTTTTCAAAGTCGGTGCAATTGGGGCATGGCCTTGAAAGCACGGGGAAATTGTCACGCGCGTCGATGAACCGCACGATCAATGCGATCCGTATTTGCCGCCAGAAGCTGGACCGACATGGTGTGAAGAATATGCGTTTGGTGGCCACCGAGGCCTGCAGGCGTGCCCGTAACGGTGAAAATTTTGTGGCCCAGGTCCGCCGCGAGACCGGTTTGACCCTTGAGATCATCAAAAACGAAGAAGAGGCCCGTTTGGCGGTGATTTCCTGTGCGCCGCTGGTCAGCACGACGACCGAGCAATTGCTGGTGGTTGATATCGGGGGCGGATCGACCGAGCTGGTCTGGATCGACCTGACACATGTGCCGCCCCGAGAGCGGCCTCGCGCGATTATGCGCCTTCATGCGGGGTTCAAGTCCGATCCGGGGCCGTTTGCGGCGGCCAAGGTTGTGGACTGGATATCTGTGCCGCTGGGGGTGGCGACATTGCGCGACCAGTTTGCCGATGTGGATGATGATGCTGCAAGGTTTGCCTTGATGTCGTGGTTTTTCGAGGAGAATCTGGAAGACTTTTCGCCCTATGCCGCAGCGCAGGCCAGAGACGGGTTTCAGATTGTCGGCACCAGCGGGACGGTCACGACGGTCGCGGCCAGCTATTTGGGCTTGAAGCGCTATGATCGCACCAAGGTGGACGGCTTGCGCATGACGACCGACCAGATTGACGAGGTGATCCAGACCTATCTGTCGCTGGGCCCGGTCGGGCGGCGCAATGATCCGCGCATTGGCAAGGACCGGCAGGCGTTGATCATGTCTGGTGCGGCGATATTGCAGACGTTGATGCGCCTGTGGCCGACGGACAGATTGTCGGTTGCGGATCGCGGTTTGCGCGAAGGGCTGCTATATGCCCAGATGTCGGCGGATGGTGTGCTGGAAGATACCCCCTATTGAGGGGAGCCGGTGCCACCAGGTGCCGCGGAAAGAGAACGGACGAAATGGCGAATAAACCAACAAAGAATACATCGGGGCGCGGCCAACGCGATTTGCACATAAAGGTGAAATCGGCGCGTGGCCGGTCGATGTCGTCGACCATGTGGTTGCAGCGCCAGTTGAACGATCCCTATGTTGTGCGCGCAAAAGCCGAAGGGTTTCGCGGGCGCGCGGCGTTCAAGATTATGGAATTGGACGATAAATTTCATTTCCTGACCAATGGCGCAAGGGTGGTGGACCTTGGTGCAGCGCCCGGCGGGTGGTGTCAGGTGGCGGTGCCGCGCATCAATGCGCTGGGTGAGAAAAAGGGCAAGGAGATCGGCACGCTTCTGGGTGTCGATTTGCAAGAGATGGAAGCGATAGCGGGCGCGACGCTGCACCAGCTTGATTTTATGGCTGATGATGCCGACAAGCAGGTGATCGCGTGGTTGGGCGGTCAGGCGGATGTTGTGATGTCGGATATGGCGGCGTCGAGTTGCGGACACAAGCAAACCGATCACCTGCGCATTATAGCGTTGTGCGAGGCGGCGGCGTATTTTGCGTTTGATGTGCTGGCCGAGGGCGGCACCTTTGTGGCCAAGGTTTTGGCGGGCGGTGCGGAGGCCGATTTGAACCTGATGCTGAAGATGAAGTTCAAGAAGGTGGCCTATGTGAAGCCGCCATCGTCACGCGCCGATAGTTCCGAAAAATTTGTTGTAGCCACAGGGTTTAAGGGCCAAAGCTCAGCCGAGGTCCAGGGGCGCGCGTTGGATTAAGACAGGGTCAAGTGAACCCAGAGGATGGCATATGTCAGCGGATTCCGATATTTTCATTATTGGCGGCGGCATCAATGGCACGGGTATCGCCCGCGATGCGCAAGGGCGCGGCTTGCAGGTCGGGCTGGCAGAGATGAACGATCTGGCCTCTGCCACGTCGTCGGCATCGACCAAACTGTTTCATGGCGGGCTGCGGTATCTGGAGTTTTTTGAGTTTGGACTGGTGCGCAAGGCTTTGATCGAAAGAGAGGTTTTGCTGCAAGCCATGCCGCATATTTCGTGGCCGATGCGCTTTGTGCTGCCGTATCACAAGGACATGCGGTTCGAGGGTGACACCCCCACATCAAAGCTGATGACGCTGTTTATGCCGTGGATGCGCGGGCGCAGGCCGGCGTGGCTGATCCGGTTGGGCCTGTTCATGTATGACCATCTGGGCGGGCGCAAGATATTGCCCGCCACAAAGACGCTTGATTTGCGGGTTGATCAGGCGGGAGAGCCGTTGAAGCGCAAGTTCCAGCGCGCCTATGAGTATTCCGATTGTTGGATCGAGGATGCCCGCTTGGTCGCGTTGAATGCCCGCGATGCCAAAGAGCGCGGTGCGCAGATTATGGTGCAGACAAAGGTAACCCAGGCCCGGCGTGACGGTGACCATTGGCGCATTGCGCTGGAAGGCCCCCAGGGCGAGACCGTTGTCACGGCGCGGTGCTTGGTGAATGCGGGGGGGCCGTGGGTCGAGGATGTGATCCGCGAGAAGACACATGTAGAAGCGACCGAGGGTGTGCGCTTGGTCCGAGGCTCGCATATCGTGACCAAGCGGTTGTTTTCCCACGAGAAAGCCTATTTCTTTCAAGGCGAGGATGGCCGGATTATTTTTGCCATTCCCTATGAGACGGATTTCACGCTGATCGGCACCACCGATGCGGACCACGCCGATGTGAACCTCAAGCCGGTCGCGACCCGAGACGAGCAGGCCTATCTGGTCAACTTTGCCAATCAGTATTTTGAAGCGCAGATTTCGCAGGCCGATATCGTCTGGTCGTATTCGGGAGTGCGACCGCTGTATGATGATGGGGCAAAGTCGGCGACGGCGGCGACGCGGGATTATGTTTTGACGCTGAATGACGCGGGGCCGCCGCTGTTGAATGTTTTTGGCGGCAAGATCACGACCTACCGCAAGTTGGCCGAGACTGCGTTGAAGAAGCTGGGACATGGGGGGCCGTGGACGGCGGGTGTGCCACTGCCGGGCGGTGATTTTGCGGTTGACGGGCGCGATGATGTGGTGCGCGCGCTGATGGCGGCCTATCCGTTTGTGGCCGAAAGCTGGGCGCTGCGGCTGGTGCGCGCCTATGGCACGCAGGCGGCGTTGATGTTGGGTGATGCAAAGGCCGAGGCGGATTTGGGTGCGCATTTTGGCGCGACTTTGACCGCAAGGGAGGTTGATCGGCTGATGGAGTTTGAGTTTGCGACACGGGCCGAAGATGTGGTTTGGCGCCGCACCAAGCTGGGGTTACGTTTGACCCCGACCGAGATTGCCGAGATTGATGACTATATGAAAGCGGCCCAAGGGCGCGGCGCGGGGGACTAATATGACATATATTCTGGCGATTGATCAGGGCACCACATCGAGCCGCGCGATTATCTTTGATGGCGCGATGCAAGTAATCGCCTTGGCGCAGCAAGAGTTTACCCAGCATTTTCCACAATCGGGCTGGGTCGAGCATGAGGTGGCGGATATTTGGGAGACCTGTATCGCGACATGCCGCGAGGCGATTGCCAAGGCGGGGATTTCAGCCAGCGAGATTGCCGCGATCGGGATCACCAACCAGCGCGAGACGACGTTGGTGTGGGACAAGGATACAGGTAAGCCGGTTTATAATGCGATTGTCTGGCAGGACAGGCGCACCTCTGCGATGTGCCAAGCGTTAAAGGCAGAAGGGTTCGAGCCGGAGGTCACTGAAAAGACAGGGCTTTTGCTGGACCCGTATTTTTCGGCGACCAAGTTGAAGTGGATTTTGGACGAGGTAGACGGCGCGCGGGAAAAGGCCGAAGCAGGCAAACTGATGTTTGGCACGGTTGATAGTTTTCTGATCTGGAAGCTGACCGGCGGCGCGGCGCATGTGACTGACGCCACCAATGCCGCGCGCACGATGTTATATAATATTCGTGACGGAAAATGGGATGCGCAGATTTGTGACAGGCTGGATATTCCGCGGGCTATGTTGCCCCAGGTGCGCGATTGCGCCGCTGATTTTGGCACGACCCAGCCGGCGTTGTTGGGGGCGGCGGTGCCGATTTTGGGTGTTGCGGGCGACCAGCAGGCGGCAACCATCGGGCAGGCGTGTTTTGCGCCGGGCATGTTGAAGTCGACCTATGGCACGGGGTGTTTCGCGCTGTTGAACACAGGCGATACGCTGGTGCGGTCGCAAAGCCGTTTGCTGGGCACGATTGCCTATCAGTTTGACGGCAAGCCGACCTATGCGCTGGAGGGGTCGATCTTTATTGCGGGTGCTGTTGTGCAGTGGCTGCGCGACGGGCTTGGGATTATTGACAAGGCGTCCCAGACCCAGCCGCTGGCAGAGCAGGCCGATCCGGGGCAGGAGTTGTATCTGGTGCCTGCGTTTACCGGATTGGGCGCGCCGCATTGGGATGCCGAGGCACGCGGGGCGGTTTACGGGCTGACGCGTAATTCGGGACCGGCGGAGTTTGCGCGCGCGGCGTTGGAAAGCGTCGGGTTTCAGACCCGTGATTTGTTGGAGGCCATGAAGGACGACTGGCAAGATGCGCAAGACAAAGGGATTTTGCGGGTTGATGGCGGCATGAGCGCCTCTGATTGGGCGATGCAGTTCTTGTCCGATATTATCGGCGCGCCTGTGGACCGCCCGAAAATTTTGGAGACCACGGCCTTGGGGGCTGCGTGGCTGGCGGGGATGCGCGCGGGGATCTATCCCGATCAGGCGGGGTTTGCGGCGCAATGGGCGCTGGACCGGCGGTTCGAGCCAAAGATGGATGCGGCCACGCGGGACCGGCGTTACGCGGGCTGGCAAGATGCGGTGAGGCGCACGTTGAGTTGAGATTGGCGATTTAGGCTTGGCCCATCTCCCAGACGTCGAATTCGGGGCTGCATTTTTTGCGCAGCTTTGCCTCGACTTTATCGGACAACGTGAGCGCGACGGTGGGTGAGACATTGAGCCGTTTGAGCGAGATGTCCATGGCCAGACGGGTTTCCAGAAAGGTGATGAGTTTGTCTTGCGCCTCGTAGCGGAACAAATGGTCGACGCCGCAGTCCCCGTCGCCGGTGAGGATGAATTTGGCCTGTGATCCGACGGCGGCAAAGGGGGCGGGTTTGCCTTTGCAGTATTCCAGCACAAAATCGTCGAAGGATATATTGCGCGTGCTGTTTTCGTGGCCCAGCAGATCGTCGCGGTGCCGGTAGCGATACCAGCTGGACAGCCAGTCAACCGGGTGGCGCACCACGGCGCAGGTTTCGGGGGTTTGGCCGCCTGCTTGCACGAAAAAGGGTTTGAGGAATCGGTTGTAGCGGTAGACGGCCGAGTGTTTCAGGATCGGTGGATCGCGCAAAACCATCGATGCCCGCGGCGCCAATGCGCCCTCTATTGCCGTTGTTCCGGTTTTGGGAACAGCGAGGAAAACAAGGTTTTCTTTCCAGAAAACAAGCATTTGACGGGCACCTTTCGCAGCGTTTCATGAGCAAACTAATCCATTTATCTAAAATTAACCACCAATGATAAAGAATGCGTATAGAAGATTTCGGTTGCAATGTTCTTGTTTTGGACGCATTGGTTAACGGGAACGTAAGTAGAACAAACCATCAATTGTCGCCCGAGGCTGGGTGTGGAATAAGGACAAGAACAATGGCAACGGCAGAGCTTTTCAAAATGACAGATAAAAAGACGGCGGAAAAAGAGAAAGCGCTGGAAAGTGCCCTGGCGCAGATCGAGCGTCAGTTCGGCAAGGGCTCTATCATGAAGCTGGGCGGGCAGAACCAGATGCCTGCGATCGAGGCGACATCAACGGGGTCATTGGGGCTTGATATTGCCCTTGGGATTGGTGGTTTGCCAAAGGGCCGCGTGATCGAGATTTACGGTCCGGAATCGTCAGGAAAAACCACGCTGACGCTGCACGCGATTGCCGAAGAGCAGAAAAAAGGTGGCGTTTGTGCCTTTGTTGATGCCGAGCACGCGCTGGATCCGTCTTATGCAAAAAAACTGGGTGTGAACCTGGACGAGTTGCTGATTTCGCAGCCCGATACCGGTGAGCAGGCGCTGGAGATTGTGGACACGCTGGTGCGGTCCGGTGCGGTCAGCATGGTGATTGTCGATTCGGTGGCCGCCTTGACGCCGAAATCGGAGCTTGAGGGCGATATGGGCGACAGCTCTGTTGGGGTGCACGCGCGGCTGATGTCACAGGCGATGCGCAAGCTGACGGGATCGATCAACCGGTCCGGCTGTATGGTGATTTTCATCAACCAGATCCGGATGAAGATCGGTGTGATGTTTGGCAGCCCCGAGACCACGACAGGCGGGAATGCGCTGAAGTTTTATGCCTCTGTGCGTTTGGATATTCGCCGTATTGGTGCGATCAAGGACCGTGACGAGGTTGTGGGCAATGCGACCCGCGTGAAGGTTGTGAAAAACAAGGTGGCGCCGCCGTTCAAGCAGGTCGAATTTGATATCATGTATGGCGAAGGCATTTCCAAAACCGGTGAATTGCTGGATCTGGGCGTGAAGGCGGGTATCGTCGAGAAATCCGGTGCATGGTTTAGCTATGGTGACGAGCGCATGGGGCAGGGGCGTGAAAATTCCAAGATTTTCCTGAAAGAGAACCCGCATATTGCCCATGAGATCGAGGATAAAATCCGTGCGGCCCATGGGTTGGATTTTGATGGCAGTGCGGATGCTGATGATGCGGCGCTGCTTGACGATTGATCGCGGGTAAAGTGATGAAAACGGGAAGGGCGCGCATCATGCGGCGCCCTTTTTGCATGGCTGGTGGACACTGCGAGATCGGGGGGCTATTTCTGGGGCAACTTGAATTCAACCCCGAAAGCAGCCCATGACCAGCCTGTCTGATGTCCGATCGACTTTTCTAGATTTTTACAAACGCAATGGCCATGAGGTTGTGCCGTCTGGCCCGCTGGTGCCGCGCAATGACCCGACGCTGATGTTTGCAAACTCGGGCATGGTGCAGTTCAAGAACCTGTTTACCGGGGTAGAGCGCCGCGACTATCAGCGCGCGACAACGGCCCAGAAATGTGTGCGTGCAGGCGGCAAGCACAATGATCTTGATAACGTCGGTTATACCGCACGCCATCACACATTTTTCGAGATGTTAGGCAATTTTTCCTTTGGCGATTACTTTAAAGCTGATGCGATTGCCTTTGCCTGGGAGTTGTTGACCAAAGATTTTGGCATCGACAAAGACAAGCTGTTGGTCACGGTTTATCACACCGATGACGAGGCTGCCGCAATCTGGAAGAAGGTGGCGGGGCTGTCGGATGACCGGATTATTCGCATCCCGACCGATGATAATTTCTGGCGGATGGGGCCGACGGGGCCTTGTGGTCCGTGCACCGAGATATTTTATGACCACGGCGAGAGCATCTGGGGCGGGCCTCCGGGGTCTGCCGAGGAGGATGGGGATCGCTTTATCGAGATATGGAACCTTGTTTTCATGCAAAACGAGCAGTTCGAGGATGGCTCGATGCGCGCGCTGGATATGCAGTCGATTGATACCGGCATGGGGCTGGAGCGGATCGGGGCGCTGTTGCAGGGCAAGCACGACAATTACGACACCGATTTGATGCGCGCCTTGATCGAGGCCTCGGCCCATGCATCGAGTGTTGATCCTGACGGACCGATGAACACCAGCCACCGCGTGATTGCCGACCATTTGCGCTCGACGTCGTTTTTGATTGCCGACGGTGTGATGCCATCCAATGACGGGCGCGGGTATGTGCTGCGCCGGATCATGCGCCGCGCGATGCGTCATGCGCATATGTTGGGCAACAAGGACCCGATGATGCACCGTTTGGTGCCCGAGCTGATCAAGCAAATGGGCGCGGCTTATCCGGAGCTGGTGCAGGGTAAGGCGTTGATTGAAGAGACGCTTTTGAACGAGGAAATCCGGTTCAAGCAGACCCTTGATCGCGGATTGAAGTTGTTGGACGATGAAGTCGGAAATTTGCCCCAGGGTGCGAACCTGCCCGGTGAGGCGGCGTTCAAACTGTATGATACTTATGGTTTCCCGCTTGATCTGACCCAGGATGCGCTGCGCGAAAAGGGGCGCGGCGTTGATACCGACGGGTTTGACACAGCCATGGCCGCGCAAAAGGCCAAGGCACGCGCGGCCTGGGCGGGCACCGGCGAGACGGCGGATGCGTCAGTGTGGTTTGATATTGCTGACAAACACGGCACCACCGACTTTCTGGGCTATGACACGACGGTAGCCGAGGGTCAGGTTTTGGCGCTGGTGATGCATGATGGCACATCGGTGGCCGCTGCGGGTGGCAAGGTCGAGATTGTGATGAACCAGACCCCGTTTTACGCGGAAGCGGGCGGGCAGGTGGGCGACGCGGGCCTGTTGCGCACCCAGACCGGTGACGCAAAGATCACCGATACCAAGAAGGTTGCGGGTGTCTATGTGCATGTGGCCGAAGTGACCAGGGGCGAGATCAAAACCGGGCAAGGGGCCGAGTTGAAGGTGGATGCCGCGCGGCGCGCACATATCGAGGCGAACCATTCGGTGACGCATCTGTTGAACGAAGCACTGCGTAACACTTTGGGTGACCATATTGCTCAGCGCGGATCGCTCAATGCGCCGGATCGTTTGCGGTTTGATTTCAGCCATAACAAGGGGTTGAGTGCGGCGGAATTGGCCAGCGTGCACGACGAGGTCAATGGGATGATCCGTCAGAACGGCAAGGTCGAGACCCGCGTGATGACGCCTGACGATGCCCGCGCACTGGGGGCGCAGGCATTGTTTGGAGAAAAGTATGGCGATGAGGTGCGCGTTGTCTCGATGGGTGAAAAACCCGGGTCCGGCAAAGGCACCGACGGCAAGACCTACAGTTTAGAGCTATGCGGTGGCACCCATGTGACCCGTTTGGGCGAGATTGGAGCGTTTGTCTTGCTGGGCGACAGTGCGTCGAGTGCGGGTGTGCGTCGGATCGAGGCGCTGACGGGCAAGGCGGCGCTGGATCATATGGCCGTGCAAAGCGGTCGGTTGGCGCAGATTGCGGGGCTGATGAAGGCACCTGCGGCGGATGTGGCCGAGCGCGTGAAAGCGCTGATGGATGAGCGCAAGGCGCTGGCCAACGAGGTGTCGCAATTGCGCCGCGATCTGGCGATGTCGGGCGGTGCAAAGGCCGCGGGAGCGGTGAAAATAATTGCGGGCGTGCCGTTTCAGGCGCAGGTTTTGCAAGGCGTGACGGGCAAGGATTTGCCCGCATTGATTGACGAGATGAAGGCGGCGATGGGCAGCGGTGCTGTTTTGTTGATTGCGGATGCGGGCGGCAAGGCTGCGGTGGCCACGGGTGTCACGGCCGATTTGACGGGTAAAGTGTCTGCGGTCGATATCTTGCGCGCGGCGGTGCCGGCCCTTGGTGGCAAGGGCGGCGGTGGTCGTGCAGATATGGCGCAAGGCGGAGGTGCCTCTGTAGAGAATGCCGCACAAGCCATTGCAGACGCAGAGACATTTCTGGAGACAAAAGCATGAGCGCCCTTTGGATAGCCCATGTCATGGTGACGGATGAGGCCGCATACGGCGAATATGCCAAGCGGGCGACTGTTGCGATTGCAGGTCATGGTGGCGTGTTTTTGGCACGTGGTGGCAAGTTTGAACAGCTGGAAGGCCCCGAGCGGCCGCGCAATGTGGTGGCCCGGTTCCCAAGCCTGCAAGCGGCACATGACTGTTATCATTCGGACGCCTATCAAGAGGCGTTGGGGTTTGCCAAAGGCGCAAGTCAGCGCGAGTTGAGCATTGTTGAGGAAATTGAGTAACGTTTTCGACCTTGCAAACAAAAAGGCCGGTGCACGCAAGTGAACCGGCCCTTATTATATGTTTGAGACCTAGTTTTCGCCAGCGCGCGAATGCCGCTTGCGCTCGTGCGGGTCGAGGTAGCGTTTGCGCAGCCGGATCGAGTTTGGCGTCACTTCCACCAGCTCGTCATCGTCGATATAGGCAATTGCCTGTTCCAGCGACATGGTGACGGGTGTTGTCAAACGCACCGCTTCGTCGGTGCCGGAGGCGCGCACGTTTGTAAGCTGCTTGCCCTTGAGAGGGTTCACGTCGAGGTCGTTTTCACGGCTGTGTTCGCCGATGATCATGCCCTCATAGACAGGGGCTTGCGCGCCGATGAACATCTTGCCGCGGTCTTCCAGCTTCCACAGTGCGAAGGACACCGACACGCCGGCCCCCATCGACACCAGAACGCCCTGACGACGCCCTTGAATTGGGCCTTTGTAAGGGGTGGTGCCGTGGAACAGGCGGTTCAGAACGCCGGAGCCGCGGGTGTCGGTCAGAAATTCGCCGTGATAGCCGATCAGGCCGCGCGACGGGACCAGCGCGATGATGCGGGTTTTGCCCGCACCTGCCGGTTTCATTTCCATCAAGTCGCCCTTGCGCGGGCCGGTCAGTTTTTCGACAACCGAGCCTGTGTATTCATCATCAACGTCGATAGTAACCTCTTCCACGGGCTCGTGGCGCACGCCGTCCACTTCGGTGAAAATCACCTGCGGGCGCGAGATCGACAGCTCGAACCCTTCGCGGCGCATGTTTTCGATCAAGACGCCCATCTGCAATTCGCCGCGGCCAGAGACCTCGAACGCATCGCCCGATGGCGTGTCCTTGATGCTGATCGCCACGTTGACTTCGCATTCTTTGGCCAGACGGTCACGGATCACGCGCGACTGCACCTTTTTGCCGTCTTTGCCGGCCAGCGGGCTGTCGTTGATGCCGAAGGTCACGGTGATGGTTGGCGGATCGATTGGCTGTGCAGGCAGCGGCACGTTGATGGACGGATCGCACAACGTGTCTGCAACTGTCGCCTTGGTCATGCCTGCAATGGTCACGATGTCGCCGGCTTCTGCAACGTCGATGGCCTGTTGGCCCAAGCCACGGAACGCGAGAATTTTGGAGACGCGGAATTGTTCGATTTTCTCGCCTGTGCGTGTCATCGATTTTATCGTGTCGCCTGCGCGCAATGTGCCTGCCTCAACGCGGCCGGTCAGGATGCGGCCGATGAACGGATCGGCCGAGAGTGTTGTCGCCAACATCTGGAACGGCTCATCGCGGCGCGATAGCTGTGCGGGAGGCGGGACATGCGAGACGATCATGTCGAACAATGCATCGAGGTTTTTGCGCGGACCGTCGAGTTCGACATCGCACCAGCCGGCGCGCCCCGAAGCGAACATGGTCGGGAAGTCGAGTTGGTCATCGTCCGCTTCAAGCGCTGCAAACAGGTCGAACACTTCGTTTACGGCATTGTCCGGGTCACCGTCGGCCTTGTCGACCTTGTTCACCACAACGATCGGGCGCAGGCCAAGAGCCAGGGCTTTGGAGGTCACGAATTTGGTTTGGGGCATCGCCCCTTCGGCGGCGTCGACCAACAGCACAACACCGTCAACCATCGACAGGATACGTTCAACTTCGCCGCCGAAATCGGCGTGGCCCGGCGTGTCGACGATATTGATGCGCACGCCTTTCCATTCCACAGAGGTGTTTTTGGCAAGAATGGTGATGCCACGCTCGCGCTCGATGTCGTTGCTGTCCATCGCCCGCTCTTGGGTGGCCTCGTTTTCACGGTAGACACCCGACTGCTTGAGAAGTTCGTCGACCAAGGTCGTTTTGCCGTGGTCAACGTGGGCGATAATAGCGACGTTACGGATTTCCATGTGCTTTGCTTTCTGCGGATTGGACGTGTCAAAGACACGGATTTAGCGCGCGGATAGCGCGGCATGGTGTGAAAGGGAAGTCTAAATGCGCCCGAAGCGATTGTAGCGAGGGGTCTTAATGCGTGGACGTGGCCGAAAAGAGATGGATCACGAGGATTCCGAGCAGAATCATGCCCATGCCGATGATTGCAGGCAGGTCCAGTTTTTGCCCGAAAACGCTATAGCCGATGAGTGCGATGAACACGATGCCAAGCCCTGACCAGATCGCATAGGCGATGCCCACGGGGATGATTTTCAGCGCCAGTGCCATCAGGTAGAACGAGGCCGCATAGGAGACCACGACGATCACGGAAGGCCAGAACCTGCTGAATTGTTCGCTGGCTTGCAGCGCGGTGGTGCCGATTGTCTCTGTAATGATGGCAAAGACGAGCATGATGTAATGCGTGGGCATGGCGCGCACTTTCTTTAGGTTGCGATGTAGCGGTCTCGGCGGTGGTTCACGGCGATGACCATATTGGTCACCACAGCACCTACCAGCGACCACGCGACAATCTGGAGCGGGAAAATAAACACAGCGACGCTGAAAATTACCAGATCCGCGCCCAGTTGAACATAGCCTGCCCGAAAACCGGTCCGGTCCTGGATCAAGAGCGCCAGAATGCCAAAGCCGCCCATCGAGCCGTTGTGCCGGAACAGGATGAGCAGGCCTGCGCCCACCAGGCTGCCGCTGATGATTGCACCCAAGCCAAGGTTGAATGTGCCGGGAGTCCAGCCGTAGGGCAGCAGCAATGTGACGAGCGAGAGCAGCGAGACCGACAACAGCGAGCGCAGGGTAAACATCGGTCCCATGCGGATCCATGCGAGGACGTAAAACGGGATGTTGATCAGGAAGAAGACCACCCCGAACGACCATCCCGACAGGTAGGAAATGATGACGGCCAAGCCTGCGGTTTGTCCCGTAAGCAGCCCCAGGTTGGTGAGCAGGTGAACGCTAAGGCCGCAAAAGAAGACCCCCATCGACAGTCCTTGCAGGTCTTCGACGAGCGTGTGTTTGGTCCGGGTCGTAGCGTCGGTCATAAGAAGTCCGGTTGTTTGTGGTGTGATGAAAAAAGGGGCTACCTATAGGCACCCCCTTTGGAAATATATCTTTGCGAGATTACATCGCGGCGTCGAGGTTGCCCGCGATTTTTTCCAAGAAACCAGTGGTGGTCAGCCATTGCTGATCGGGACCCACCAAAAGTGCGAGGTCTTTGGTCATAAAGCCGGATTCGACGG
This sequence comes from uncultured Rhodobacterales bacterium, assembly GCA_963976475.1. Classification (GTDB taxonomy): domain Bacteria; phylum Pseudomonadota; class Alphaproteobacteria; order Rhodobacterales; family Rhodobacteraceae; genus Yoonia. The sequence goes on along the minus strand of CAXBKX010000010.1, from coordinate 102,056 downwards.
TATCGACGATGACTTTTTCCAATGTGTCCGCAAAACCCATCAGCTGCGCGTTGTCGTCGAGTTTGGCGCGGTGCTTGAGCCCACCGGTCCAAGCGAAGATCGACGCGATGGAGTTGGTGGAGGTGGCTTGACCGGCCTGATGTTGGCGGTAGTGCCGCGTGACGGTGCCATGGGCGGCTTCGGCCTCGACGATCTTGCCGTCTGGCGTCATCAACTGGCTGGTCATCAGGCCAAGCGAGCCGAACCCTTGGGCCACGGTGTCGGATTGCACGTCGCCGTCGTAGTTTTTGCAGGCCCAGACGAATTTGCCCGACCATTTCATCGCCGAGGCCACCATGTCGTCGATCAGCCGGTGTTCGTAATAGATGCCTGCCGCTTTGAATTTATCGGCGAATTCGGCATCGAAAACCTCTTGGAACAGGTCTTTGAAGCGACCATCGTAGGCTTTCAGGATGGTGTTTTTTGTCGACAGGTAGACCGGCCAGCCGATGTTGAGCCCGTAGTTGAACGAGGCGCGCGCGAAATCTTTGATGCTGTCGTCGAGGTTATACATGCCCATCGCCACACCCGCAGAGGGCGCGTCGAATACGGTTTTCTCGATCACGGTGCCATCGTCGCCTACGAATTTCATCGTCAGTTTGCCGGGGCCGGGCATCAGGAAATCGGTGGCTTTATACTGGTCGCCAAAGGCGTGGCGTCCGATGACGATCGGGCTGGTCCATCCGGGCACAAGGCGGGGCACGTTTTTGCAAATGATCGGCGCGCGGAACACGACACCGCCCAAGATATTGCGGATCGTGCCGTTGGGCGAGCGCCACATCTGCTTGAGGCCGAATTCCTCAACCCGCTGCTCGTCAGGGGTGATGGTCGCGCATTTGACGCCGACGCCGTATTTCTGGATCGCGTGGGCCGCATCAACGGTGATCTGGTCGTTGGTTTCGTCGCGGACCTCCATGGCGAGGTCGTAATATTTCAGGTCGATGTCGAGATAGGGCAGGATCAGTTTTTGCTTGATGAAATCCCAGATGATCCGCGTCATCTCGTCGCCGTCGAGTTCAACGACTGGGTTGGCTACCTTGATCTTGGACATCGGTCCCTCCGCGATATGTATGAATTTGGTCATGCAATAGCGCAGTTTAAGGATTGGTGAAAGAGGGGTTGTATACAGTTGTATGCGCGGCAGGTGGCGGGGTGGTAGGCCCGGCAGGACTTGAACCCGCAACCAAAGCGTTATGAGCGCTCTGCTCTAACCAGTTGAGCTACAGGCCCCCTGTCGCGGAGGGATAGCAGGCGCGGCTGTGTGGTCAAGACCTATTCATCAGTTGTGTGGCGCTGGTTTGGGGGGGGCGCAGCGGCTGGATGTGAAACCACGTCGGAAAGCTGCGTCTTTCTGGGGGTCTGGTTGTGCATTTCGTTGCGCCCCACGCGATGTTGGGCTAAGGGCTGACTAAATTTTCGCAGCCGGGGATGATCGCGATGACCAAGAAGAGCCTGACTTACGCCGATGCGGGTGTGGATATCGATGCGGGGAATACGTTGGTGGAGCGTATCAAGCCTGCGGCCAAGCGCACCACGCGGCCTGGTGTGATGGCGGGGCTTGGCGGGTTTGGGGCGCTGTTTGACTTGAAAGGCGCCGGATACAAGGACCCGATTTTGGTGGCGGCCACGGACGGCGTGGGCACCAAGCTGCGCATTGCGATTGACACCGGGCTGGTGGACGGTGTGGGCATTGATCTGGTGGCGATGTGCGTCAATGATCTGGTGTGTCAAGGTGCGGAGCCTTTGTTTTTCCTGGATTATTTTGCGACGGGTAAGTTGGAGCTGGATCAGGCGACACGGATTATCAACGGGATCGCAGAGGGCTGCGCGCTGTCGGGATGTGCCTTGATCGGGGGCGAGACCGCAGAGATGCCGGGCATGTATCCGGCAGGCGATTTCGACCTTGCGGGCTTTAGCGTGGGCGCGATGGAGCGCGGCGCGGAGCTGCCAGTTGATGTGCGCCAAGGCGATGTCTTGCTGGGGATCGCGTCCAACGGGGTGCATTCGAACGGCTATAGTCTTGTGCGCAAGATCGTCGCGCGGTCTGAGCTGGGCTGGGATGATCCGTCGCCATTTGCCGGCGGCACGCTGGGTGCCGCGCTTTTGGCGCCAACGACGCTTTATGTCAAAGGTGCGGTTGCCGCGATGCAAGCGGGCGCGTTGCACGGGCTGGCGCATATCACTGGCGGCGGGTTGACCGAAAATCTGCCGCGGGTTTTGCCTGCGGGGCTTGGCGCGCGGATCGATCTGGATGCGTGGCCGTTGTTGCCGGTGTTTCAATGGTTGGCCGCGCAGGGTGGCCTGGATCAGGCGGAGATGCTCAAAACATTCAACTGCGGCATTGGTATGGTCGCCATTGTGAGCCCTGAAAAGGTTGGTGTGGCATGGGCCGCATTCGCCAATGCGGGCCATGAGGTGTTCGAGATCGGGACGGTCAGTGATGATGAGGGCGTGCACTATACCGGAGCGCTGCTTGAATGAAGCGGGTCGCGGTGCTGATTTCGGGTGGCGGCTCGAATATGGTGTCGCTGGTTGACGATATGGTGGGTGACCATCCGTGTCGCCCGGTTCTGGTGCTGTCGAATGTGCCGGGTGCAGGTGGGTTGCAAAAGGCCAAGGCGCGCGGGATTGCCACGCAGGTGATTGATCACAAGCCGTTTGGCAAGGATCGTGGGGCGTTCGAGGCGGCGCTTCATGCTGCATTGGTAGATGCACAGCCCGATATCATTTGTCTGGCGGGGTTCATGCGGATTTTGTCGGCGGATTTCACGGCACGATGGGCGGGGCAGATGTTGAATATCCATCCCTCGCTATTGCCGAAATATCGCGGGCTGCACACCCATCAACGCGCGCTGGATGCGGGGGATCATCTGCATGGCTGCACGGTGCATGAGGTGACGTCCGAGTTGGATGGCGGGCCGGTTTTGGGGCGGGCCCATGTGGTGATCGAGGACGGTGACACGGCCGTGACATTGGCTGCGAAAGTTCTGCCCTTCGAGCACCTGCTTTACCCCGCTGTGTTGCGGCGGTATGCGGTTGGCGACCGGCGGATGGTGGCGCTTGGGACGTAATCCTTTCAATGGGGTGGCTTATCGCATATGAGGAACCAACTTTGAGGCTCAAGAGCAAGAACGCGGATCATTTATGAAGACCATCACCACGACCGACGCGCTGGCCGCGTTTTGTAGCCAAGCCGCCAAACGCGCCTATGTGACTGTTGATACAGAGTTTTTGCGAGAGCGGACGTATTATTCCAAGCTATGTTTGATCCAACTTGCCTATCAGGATGAGGCGGGAGAGGATTCCTGTCTGGTTGATCCGTTGGTGGAGGGATTGTCGCTTGCGCCGCTTTACGATCTGTTTGCGGATGCCGGTGTGGTCAAGGTGTTTCATGCCGCACGCCAAGACCTCGAGATTTTCTTTGTTGATGAGGGGATAATCCCCACGCCGCTGTTTGATACGCAGGTCGCGGCCATGGTTTGCGGTTTTGGCGAGCAGGTTGGCTATGAGACCTTGGTGCGCAAGATTTGCAAGGCGGATCTGGATAAATCATCGCGGTTTACCGATTGGTCACGCCGTCCGTTGACCGATGCGCAGGCGACATATGCGGTCGCAGATGTCACCCATTTGCGCGATATCTACGAGTATCTGTCGGCCCGGCTTGCGAAATCCGGCCGGAAAAAGTGGGTGTCCGAAGAGATGGCGGTTCTGAATGATCCGGCCACTTATCTGATGGATCCAGATGAAGCCTGGCGCCGGGTGAAAACCCGCACAAATTCGGGCCGGTTTTTGGCCATTGTGCGCGAATTGGCGCGGTTCCGGGAGACCTATGCCCGAGACCGCAATATTCCGCGCAGCCGTGTGTATAAAGATGATGCGCTGGTCGAGATTGCGTCGACAAAGCCGCAAAGCGAGCAGGATTTGGGGCGGTCGCGGCTTTTGCTGCGAGAGGCGCGCCGCGGCGATATTGCCGCAGGTATTCTGACCGCAATCAAGGCCGGAGTGGAGGCGCCAAACGAGAGCTTGCCCAAGCCCGATTTGAGCCGCGCCAAGTTGCAGGTGAACCCTGCTTTGGCGGATATGCTGCGGGTGTTGCTGAAAGCCATTTCGGAGAATGAATCGGTGGCGGCGAAATTGATTGCCTCCAGCGCCGATCTGGATGCGATCGCGGCGGGCGAACGCGATGTGCCGGCCTTGCGGGGCTGGCGCAAAGAGTTTTTTGGTGACGAAGCGCTGCGCTTGTGCGACGGCAAAATCGCACTTGCAGTTAAAGGACAAAAGGTTGTGACTGTTTCGCTTTAGCGCGAAACGCTGCGCGTGTTTGTGGCCGCTTGCACGCGGATGGTGCGAATATCCTGAAGCTCTGCAAACGAAAGTTGCCGCGCAACGGTGACCTGCCGCGCAAAGGCGCTTGTTGGGGCAGTGGCGCCGGAGGTGGTTTCAATCCGGAAGGCAAAGGTCAGGACGCCGTTTTCGCGACCAGCGGTGACCAATTGCGCATTGAACTGGCCTTGAGTGCTGGCGATGCCCGTTGCCCGCACGATGGCCCCGTTGGATGTGCGTTCCAAGACCAATGCGCTGACCGAAGCGATTGTGCCACGGCTGTCGACGACGCGGGTTTTGCGGTTTTCGGGTGTAAGAGGGCGCAAAGCACCGCTTGCCGTGACGGGGGTGGATTGCGAAGGACCAAACCAGTTGAGAGGGTTGATCCGGGATTGTGAGATTTGGGCACAACCGGTCGCTGTCAAAGTGGCAGCAAGTATCAGGGGCAGGGTCACACGCATCATTTTGGCCTTTCGACAAATCACTTGGTCTTGGGTAGCGGATCACGGGCCGCTTGAAAAGCATCCTCTGGACCTGCCGCCCATTCAGTCCTACATCGGACCCAAAGACAGGAGATATGTTGATGGCCAGCGCCGCATTTGAAGAAATCGTCGAGGATTTCGAATTTTTGGATAATTGGGAAGACCGCTATCGCCATGTGATCGACATGGGCAAGGCGATGGACCCGCTGGATGAGGCGCTGCGCGTGCCTGCGACCAAAGTGCAGGGCTGTGCGTCGCAGGTCTGGATGGTGCCAAAGGTGCAGGGCGGTGTGTTTTCGTTTCAGGGCGACAGTGACGCGATGATTGTGCGCGGTTTGGTGGCTGTCCTGGCGGCACTCTATAACGGTTTGACCATACCCGAGGTGCAGGCCGTAGATGCCCAAGCCGAATTGGGGCGGCTGGGATTGCACGAGCATCTGTCGTCACAGCGGTCCAATGGTGTCAGAGCGATGGTCGAGCGCATCAGGGTCTCGGCAGTTTAAAGATCGTTCAGAGCGGTTTGAAGGTCGCCGTAGCCTGTGAAGCGGTACTCGAACGCAAGGCCCAGACGCGCAGCACAGTGTTCGGCTTTTGCCAGCAGGGCGGGGTCGTCAGTTTGTGCTTGGTAGACCAATTTAGTGTAATTTCCGAAATACATATCCCGAAGTGCGGGATGTTTGCCCAAGCCTAGCGGCTCCCAGACAAAGGCGTCGAATTGGCGAACCAAAAAGTCTGTCAGGTAGAAGGCTGTCATTTCGTCACGGGCGGCAAAGATGTCATTGGTTTCAAAAAACGAATAGCAATGTGGCCCTTGGAGCATTTCAATCCCAAGGTCCCCGCACTTTTGCAGCAATTGCCCCCCTGTGCCGCAATCGGCGTAGACTACAAAAATTTTGTCGTAACCGGCGCGGTGTTTTGCGACGGCCTGCTCAATTGCGGGGATGATCCGGTCGGGGTGGTTGTGGTAGATTGCGGGCAGGCATTGCAGATCCAGGTGGTCGAGGCCGTTTGCGTCTTTGATGGCCAGAATTTCACGCGCCAAAGCACCGCAAGCCAGCAGCAAGACCTTGCCGCCTGTGTGGGCTGCAAAACCGGTGGTGGTCAGGGTGTTGTCAGAGGGCAGGTCGGTCATTTGCGCGGTTTCGCGGTAAACCGGACAAGCAAGGCCACCCCGAGCCCGACGGCAATCCAGCGCGGGTTTGCGGTTTCATTGCCCAAAAGCGCCCAGACGGTCAAAGCGGCCGCGCCAATGACGGCGGCGAGGATGGTGAACAGGCGGGACAGTGGCATGGGCGGGCTCCTTTGCTTCAAGATGGGGTGATTGCACGCAAAAGAAAAGGCCCCGCAGGGTGCTGCGGGGCCTTGGGTCATGAGATTTTCAAATTCTAGGCGTGTGCCGCCTGGTTATGTTTGCGCGCCATAAAGGTTTTTGCGGTTTCCACGGCCACGGCCGCATCACGGCAATAGGCGTCCGCACCAATGGCTTTGCCGAATTCCTCGTTCAGCGGCGCGCCACCGACAAGGACGATATAGTCTTCACGCATCCCTTTTTCGATCAATGTGTCGATCACAACTTTCATATAGGGCATGGTTGTTGTCAGCAGGGCGGACATGCCAAGGATATCGGGGCCTTCAGTCTCGATCGCTGCGAGGTAGCCTTCGACGGCGTTGTTGATGCCAAGGTCGACAACTTCAAAACCGGCCCCTTCCATCATCATGCCGACAAGGTTTTTGCCGATGTCGTGAATGTCGCCTTTGACGGTGCCAATGACCATTTTGCCGACGCGCGGTGCACCGGTTTCAGCCAGCAGCGGCTTGAGGATGGCCATGCCGCCCTTCATCGCGTTGGCAGCCAAAAGAACCTCTGGCACAAACAAGATACCGTCACGAAAATCGGCCCCGACGATTGTCATGCCGCCGACAAGCGCCTTTGTCAGCACGTCATAGGGCGCCCATTTGCGCGCGATCAGGATGTTCACCCCTTCCTCGATCTCTTCTTTCATGCCGTCGTAAAGATCGTCGAACATCTGCGCGACAAGATCATCGTCGTTGAGTTCGGAAAGGATGATGTCATCTTCGTCGGACATTGGGGGAAACTCCTTGGCGCGTGGTTGCGCGTTTGTTTTACCTGTAATGCGCTTGAATGGAAGATGGCACGCAACTATTCGCGACATTTGTGCAATCGTGACCGACCAATGCTTGCAGATGTTTATGTTTTGTTCCAGAGTGGCGGCATGTCGCGACTGGTTGATCAGAACAATGTGCAAATGCGGGGCCGCGGTGCGGCGTCGAATCCTGCGGTGCGCTTTGACCGGTTGTCGGCACAGCATGTAGACGACGGCTGGGACCGTGACGAGGAACTGCCGGTTTTGCGCACCCAAGTGAGCCTCGAGGTGCCGCGTCGGGTGATATCGAAGAACACCTCGCCGGATTTGTCGTTTGACCGCTCGATCAACCCCTACCGCGGTTGTGAGCACGGCTGTATTTATTGTTTTGCACGTCCCTCACATGCCTATCTGGGCCTGTCGGCGGGATTGGATTTTGAGACCCGCTTGATTGCCCGTCCCGCTGCGCCCGCGATTTTGGAGAAAGAGCTGCGCAATCCGCGTTATAAGCCTGCGATGATTGCGATCGGGACCAATACCGATCCATATCAACCAATTGAAAAAGAACATCAAATCATGCGCGGGATTTTGCAAGTGCTGGCCCGGTTCAATCATCCGGTGGGGATTGTGACAAAAGGCACGATGATCGAGCGCGACATCGATATTCTGGCGCCGATGGCCGCCTTGGGCCTTGTGCGCGTTGGCATGTCGATCACCACGCTTGATAAAAAAACCTCGCGCGCGATGGAGCCGCGGGTGCCGTTGCCTGCCACAAGGTTGCGCACCATACGCAGACTGACGGATGCGGGTATACCTGTGCGGGTGATGGTGGCCCCTGTGGTGCCGGCGCTGACCGATCATGAGTTGGAGGCGATTTTGGCGGCAGCAGCACAAGCAGGGGCGGTTGCGGCTTCGTCGATTGTGTTGCGCTTGCCGCGCGAGGTGTCGGGATTATTCCAGGATTGGCTGGCAGAGGCGTTTGCGGACCGCGCCGCCCGCGTGATGGCCCGCGTGCGTGAATTGCATGGCGGGCAGGATTACGACCCTGACTTTGGCAAGCGCATGACGGGGCAGGGGAAATGGGCGGATTTGATGCGTCAGCGGTTTCAACTGGCGACAAGGCGGTTGGCGTTGGACCGCAAGCTGCCTGCGCTGCGGTCCGATTTGTTTTCTGTGCCACCGCAGCCGGGTGATCAGATGAGCCAGTTTTAGGGCGTGATCCTCAAGTGCGCGGTGCGCGGCGGCCACGGCGCGGGGCGGCCGCTGGGCCAGCGCCGTCGGTGCCGTCAGAGACGGAAGAGAACGCGCCCATGGCCGACGTGATGTCGTCAAGGGACGGGCGGGGGCCAACTTCGCTATTTTCCAAGGCCGCGCGCATGGCTTTGAGGTGTTCGGGCATTGTGCCACAGCAGCCGCCGATGATGGTGGCGCCTGCGTTGCGGGCCAGAACCGCGTAGTCGCCCATCAGGGCTGGCGTGCCATCGTAATGGATGTGCCCGTCGTGGTATTTCGGGATGCCTGCGTTGCCTTTGGCGATCAGCATTGAAGTCTGATCGACCTCCGACATCGCGAGGATGGTGCGCAACAGGTCAGAGGCACCAACGCCGCAGTTTGCGCCGTAGCCAATGGGCTGATGCGCCAGTTTGCCGATCATTTTGGTCATGTCTTTCGAGGTCAGCCCCATCATGGTGCGCCCTGCGGTGTCAAAGCTCATGGTGCCGCACCAGTCCATGCCTGCCAGCGCAAAGGCTTCGGCGGCGGCGGCGAATTCTTCGGGGGCCGAGATGGTTTCGACCCAGAGAACATCCGCGCCGCCCGCTTTGAGGCCTTCGGCTTGCGCGTGAAACATCTCGACGGCGATCTGGTGGGTCAGGGTGCCCATCGGGGCCATGATTTCGCCCGTGGGACCAACCGAGCCTGCAACGATCACAGGGCGGCCTGCGGCGTCTGCTACGTCGCGACCGATGGCAGCACCGATGCGGTTTAATTCATGCACCTGATCGACCGCATTGTGCAGCTTGAGGCGCGAGGCATTGCCGCCAAAGGTATTGGTCAGAAAGATATCGGAGCCTGCGTCAACAGCCCCTTGGTAGAGTTTGCGGATGTTGTCGGGCTGTTGCACGTTCCACATTTCGGGGGCCTCGCCGGCCTCTAGCCCCATGTTGAACAGGTTTGTGCCCGTTGCGCCGTCGGCCAGCAGCCAGTCGCGGGTTTGCAGAAGCTTGCGCAATGGGTTTGTCATGGTGGGCGTCCTTATGTGGGGTTGGCTGCTTTTCGCATGGGCACAGGTGGCCTGCAATGCAAATGCAGGATGGGGATATGCAAAAAGGCGCGCCGTTCGGGCACGCCTTTTCGGCCTTGGCGTGCAATCGGGTCTAGATTTCGCTCAACAACTGGCTTTTGGCCTCTGACATGCAGCTGGCCATTTTGGCGCGGATTGTGGCCTCGTCTGCCTTGTCGCCCAGATCACCGGATACTTTGCGATAGACATCCTCGTGGCCGGCTTCTTCAAAGTCGGATTTGACCACTTCGGTGGCATATGCGGCGGCAGCGTCGCCGGACTTGCCCAACAGGTCAGCGGCCCAGAGGCCCAAAAGTTTGTTTGCACGCGCTTCGGCCTTGAATTGCATTTCTGCATCATGGGCGAATTTGCTTTCAAATGCGTTTTCGCGGTCTTTGAATGTGTTCATTTTCTGGGTCCCTTGGGCAATTGCGTCGTTGTGCATAAGATATGGCTGTCCTTTGGCTTGCTCGCAAGGGGTGGTTGTCGTATCAGGCCCATAAGACGCGCCCCAGGGGTTGGGGCCTGCGCATCAGCGAGGTTATCATGGCACGCCGCAAGTTGGTCTATGAAGGCAAGGCGAAAATCCTGTATGAGGGCCCCGAGCCGGGCACTTTGGTGCAGTATTTCAAGGATGACGCCACTGCGTTTAACGCCGAGAAAAAGGCTGTTATTGAAGGCAAGGGCGTGTTGAACAACCGCTTGAGCGAGTTTTTCATGACAGGGTTGTCGGCGATTGGTATTCCGACACATTTTATCAAGCGGCTGAACATGCGCGAGCAGTTGATCCGTCAGGTTGAAATCGTGCCGCTGGAAGTGATCGTGCGCAATTTTGCCGCGGGCACGATGGCCAAGCGGTTGGGCATGGAAGAAGGCACCGCCTTGCCGCGTCCGATTGTCGAGTTTTCCTATAAGGACGACGCGCTAGGGGATCCTTTGGTGCCGGAAGAATATATCATCGCATTCGGTTGGGCCTCGCAGCAGGAAATGGACGATATTGTCAGCCTTGCGCTGCGGGTCAACGACTGGATGTCGGGCGTGATGTTCGGTGTCGGGATCAAGCTGATCGATTTCAAAATCGAGGTCGGTCGCGTGTATGACAACGAGTTTCCGCGCTTGATTCTGGCCGACGAGATTAGCCCCGACAGCTGTCGTTTGTGGGATATCGAGACCGGTCGCAAGCTGGACAAGGATGTGTTCCGCCGCGATCTGGGGAACCTGACGGATGCCTATACCGAAGTGGCAAAACGCTTGGGCGTGTTGCCCTCGAACGTGACCCATACGCCAACCAAGCCTACGCTGATTAACTAAAGGATATCAAGACGATGAAAGCCCGTGTTCATGTGATGTTGAAAGCCGGTGTTCTGGACCCGCAAGGGGCGGCTGTCCAGCACGCGCTCGGCTCGCTTGGCTTTGAGGGCGTGCAGGGTGTGCGTCAGGGCAAGGTCATCGAGTTGGATCTGGCGGAGGGCACCACCCAAGCCACGATTGGCGAGATGTGCGAAAAGCTGCTCGCGAATACGGTGATCGAGAGCTACAAGATCGAGGTGTTGTAATGCGCGCGGCGGTTATTGTTTTTCCGGGCTCCAACTGTGACCGCGATATGGCAGTTGCGTTAAAGGCGGCCGGTGCGGACGTGCAGATGGTGTGGCACAAGGACGCCGACTTGCCGCAGGGGTTGGATCTGGTGGCGATCCCGGGCGGGTTTTCCTTTGGTGACTATCTGCGCTGTGGCGCGATTGCGGCCCGCTCGCCGATTTGCAAAGCTGTTATTGGTCATGTCGAACGCGGCGGTTATGCGCTTGGGGTGTGTAACGGGTTTCAGGTTTTGACCGAAACCGGCCTGTTGCCCGGCGCCTTGATGCGCAATGCGGGGCTGAAGTTTATTTGCAAGACTGTCGCGCTGAAAGTTGAAACGACGGCCAGTGCGTTCACCAATACCTATCAGGCTGGCGAGATTGTGCAGTATCCGGTGGCGCATCACGACGGGAATTATACCACTGACGCCGAGACATTGGCGACGTTGCTGGGTGATGACCGTGTTGCGTTTACATATCAGAATAATCCCAATGGCTCGATTGCCGATATTGCCGGTGTCTTGTCCGAGAATCGCCGCGTGCTTGGCATGATGCCGCACCCAGAGAGAGCGGTTGATGCGGGTCACGGTGCCACCGACGGACAGGCGCTTTTCCGCGGATTGCTGGGTGAGTTGACCGCTGCGTGACTTGCGCCGCTTGTGAGGCTGCGGGCCACGGCGTAAAGTAGTCTGATGAGAAACCCGTCAATCCGTTCCAAGCGCCGCGAGCAATCGCGCTGGTATCTTCGGGTCGCCGTGACGGTTGTCTGTGCCCTGGCGGTTGTCAGTATCTATGTCACCAACCAGTTGCTGACCGAGCGCTTTACCGAGACCACCCGCAACAGATCCGAGCTGCGATTGACGCTTTATGTCGCCAACTTGATGAGTGAGTTGCAGCGTAATTCGATTGTGCCGCAGCTGTTGGCAAGAGACCCGCAATTGATTGCGGCGCTTGATTATAAAGATTATTCACTGTCAACCGCGCGGCTGTTGTCATTTGTCGACGAAATCGGTGCCGCCTCTTTGATGTTGCTCGATAGCGACGGGCGCACGGTGGCCGCGACGGACCGCAACCGTTTGGGCGAGTTGCACAAGACCTCGCCCTACTTCATCAATGCGCTGCGCAGCAACACCACGATCTTCACCACGATTCAATTGGAAAACGGGGCATATTCCTTTGTGTATTCGCGCCGGGTCGAGGTCGCGGGAAGCACGGCGGGTGTGCTGGCGGTCGAGGTGGATTTGCAGAAACTGGAAAGCGGTTGGGCGGGGGTGTCTGACGCGGTTTTTGTGGCCGACAGCGAGGGCACGATCGTGATGTCGACCGAGCCGCGGTGGCGCGGGCTGGACGAGCGTTCGGCGCTGGACATTCAATCGGCGCCATCGGCCATCGAACGCGCGGTGCGCGCCACCCAAGACTGGGCCGCATTGCCGATTGATGCCTATTTGCGCGGCGAGGCCGTGTTGCGCCGCGAGGCCCGCGTGCCGTTTCAGGGCTGGCGCATGGTCAGCTACACGACCTACGCTTCTGTCCGGCAGCGGGTGAACGGCATTTTGGCGCTGGAGGTGATGGGCTTTGCGATCCTTTTGGCGCTGATGTTCTGGCTGTGGTCACGCAGGGCGGCGTCGCGGATTGTGCTGGTGCAGCGCGAGTCAGCCGAACTTCGCGCATTGAACATCCGTTTGCAGCGGGAAATCGCCGAACGTCAGAAGGTTGAAAAGACCCTGCAAGTGGCCGAACAGACCTTGGCCCAATCGTCGAAACTGGCCGCGTTGGGCGAGATGTCGGCGGCGGTCAGCCACGAGTTGAACCAGCCCCTCGCTGCGATGAAAACCTATCTGGCAGGTGCGAGGTTGTTGTTGCAAAGAAAACGCCCCGAAGAGGCGCTGTCATCGTTCCAGCGCATTGATGATCTGATCGAGCGCATGGGCGCGATTACCAAGCAGTTGAAGTCCTATGCCCGCAAGGGCGCGGATGCATTTTCGCCCATAGATGCAAGGGCTGCGGTGTCATCTGCCTTGTCGATGATGGAGCCGCAACTCAAGACCCGCGACATCACGATTACCCGCACGTTGCCCGAAGACGAGGTGATGGTTTTGGGCGACCGGATGCGGCTGGAGCAGGTGATTATCAACCTGCTGCGCAATGCGCTTGATGCCACAAAAGGCATCCGCGATCCGTCCATCGAGATCATTCTGGCCACCGGCGAGACGGTGAGTTTGACGGTGCGCGACAATGGCCACGGGATAGATGATTTGGACGAGTTGTTCGAGCCGTTTTACACCACCAAGCAGCCCGGTGACGGTGTGGGCTTGGGGCTTGCTATTTCGTCGGGGATCGTCAACGACCTTGGGGGCAGGCTCACGGCGCGAAATGCGGCAGGCGGGGGGGCTGTATTTGAAGTGCAACTGCCTATCTTGAGTGTCGAGACCGAAGCGGCGGAATGAGGATATCATCGATGAGCAAGGCCATGAAAATCGCGATTGTAGATGACGAAAAAGATATGCGGCAGTCGATCAGCCAGTGGCTGGCCTTGTCGGGCTTTGACACCGAAACATTTGCCAGTGCCGAAGATGCGCTCAAGGGGCTTAGCACCAATTACCCCGGTATCGTGGTGTCGGATATCAAGATGCCGGGCATGGACGGGATGCAGTTTTTGCGAAAGCTCAAGGGCTTGGACAGCTCGTTGCCGGTGATTATGATCACCGGCCATGGCGATGTGACGATGGCGGTGGAGGCGATGCGGATTGGCGCGTTTGATTTTCTGGAAAAGCCGTTCAATCCGGACCGCATGACCGAGTTGGCCAAGAAGGCGACCCAAGCCCGCCGGTTGACGCTTGATAACCGCGCGTTACGCCGTGAATTGTCCGATGGCACCGCCTTGATCAAGAAATTGATCGGCAATTCGCCTGCGATGGAGCGGTTGAAAGAAGATATTCTGGATTTGGGGCAGGCCGATGGCCATGTGCTGATCGAAGGCGAGACGGGCACGGGCAAGACCCTTGTGGCGCACGCGCTACATGCGGTTGGTGCGCGCGCGACAAAGAAATTTGTGCTGGTCAGTTGTGCCGCGTTTGACGAGGACAGTCTGGGGCGCCGCATTTTTGGCCCGGCGCAAGACGACGAGCCGATACCCGCGATTGAAGAGGCCCGCGGTGGCACGCTTGTGCTGGAGGATGTCGAGGCGCTAAGCCATGCGTTGCAGGCCCGTTTATTGACAGCGATCAATGAGCAGGGCACGCCAGCCGAGACCCGCATCGTGGCGATTTGCAATCTGCAAGAGCAGGACAAGACCTGTGAAAGCGTGCTGCGCCCTGATCTGTTTTACCGCCTTGCCGCACTGCGCATCACGGTCCCGCCGCTGCGCACCCGTGGCGAGGATATCCTGACGCTGTTCACCCGGTTGTCCGAGCAGTTTTCAGAAGAATACGGCTGTGATGCGCCCGTTGTGTCGGCGCAGGAGGCGGCGCAATTGTTGCAAGCGCCGTGGCCCGGCAATGTGCGCCAGTTGATCAATGTGGCCGAGCGCGCGGTTTTGCAAAACCGGCGTGGCACGGGGTCGATTGCCTCGCTTTTGATGGCCGATAGCGATGACATCAAGCCCGCGATGACGACCGAGGGCAAGCCGCTGAAGGAATTTGTGGAAGCTTTCGAGCGGATGCTGATCGACAATACCATGCGCCGTCACAAGGGCAGCATTGTCGCGGTCATGGAAGAGTTATGCCTGCCGCGCCGCACATTGAACGAGAAAATGGCGAAATATACCCTGCATCGGTCGGATTATCTGTAAAATCGGTCAAGGACGCACGCAGCTACTTGTCTATTGGGCATATTCCCCCTTATGTAGGAGGCACGGGTGTCCATGCGTTGGTGCGTGGTGTCGTCCGGTTTGAATTCTCTGCTTTATCTGGATGACAGGATTTTCCTGCCGGTGAAGTAGCTGATTTGGTCCTAAAACGGCCAGAGGAACGCCCCAGGTCGCGTGAAATTTCAATGCGCCGGGTCATGAACGGACTTCAGCAATGGGGTCGGAGTAGCAACGCGATGCAAAGCGCGCACAATATAGGCAATGACGCAGAGGCCCTGAGGGACCTGACGTTTGCCCGTGCCGAGATCGCCAATTTAGAAATCGCCAATCGATGTGCCGCCCCTCCGGGGAGGGATGCGCTTGCGCGAGTGAACGGATACAATGCCAAAGAAAATGTTAATCGATGCCACACACGCGGAAGAAACCCGCGTTGTTGTGGTCGACGGGAACAAAGTCGAAGAGTTTGATTTTGAGAGCCAGTTCAAGCGACAGCTTGCTGGGAATATATACCTTGCGAAAGTGACACGGGTCGAGCCGTCGCTACAGGCCGCTTTTGTGGACTATGGTGGAAACCGCCACGGGTTCCTGGCGTTCTCGGAAATTCACCCTGATTATTACCAGATCCCGGTGGCGGATCGTGAAGCCTTGTTGGCCGAGGAAAAGGCCTATGCCGAGAGCCTGAAGGCCGAGGACGAGGATGAAGACAAGCCAAAGCGCCGCCGCACGCGGTCGCGCAGCCGCGTAAAAGCGTCTGATGTCGAGGGCGAAGATGCGATTGCAACGGGTGAAGTTGATGGCATGGAAACCATTGATTTGAACGACGACGATGAAGAGGGGTCGTCGCCAATGACGATGGTGGCCGAGACCCCCGTCGAGACGCCAGCCGCTGATGACGACGATGCGGATGAAGATGATGCGGAGGCGGTATCTGCCGCCGAGAAAGACGACGAGATCGAAAGTGTCGCCGAAGAGGATGATACTGACGAGGTGCGCCCTGTGCGCAAGCCACGTCCGAAGCGCTATAAAATCCAAGAAGTCGTCAAGGTGCGCCAGATCCTGTTGATTCAGGTTGTCAAAGAAGAGCGCGGTAATAAGGGTGCGGCGCTGACCACATATCTTTCGCTGGCCGGGCGCTATTGTGTCTTGATGCCAAACACCGCACGCGGTGGCGGCATCAGCCGCAAGATTACCAATGCCGTTGACCGTAAAAAGTTGAAAGACATCGCCAATGACATGACGGTGCCCGAGGGTGCCGGTCTGATTATCCGCACGGCTGGATCGCAGCGCACCAAGGCCGAGATCAAGCGCGATTACGAATATCTACAGCGGATGTGGGAACAAATCCGTGCGTTGACGTTGAAGTCGATTGCCCCTGCGAAGATTTATGAAGAGGGCGATTTGATCAAACGGTCGATCCGCGATCTTTATAACAAGGATATCGACGAAGTGATTGTCGCAGGCGAGGGCGGATACCGCACGGCCAAAGACTTTATGAAGATGATCATGCCGTCGCACGCCAAAAACGTGAAATTCTATACCGAGCAACTGCCGCTTTATGCGCGGTTCCAGGTTGAGGGCTATCTGGCGGGGATGTTCAACCCGACGGTGCAACTGCCCTCTGGCGGCTATATCGTGATCGGGATCACCGAGGCGCTGGTGGCGATCGATGTGAACTCCGGTCGCGCGACCAAGGAAGGCTCGATCGAGCAGACTGCGACCAAGACCAACCTGGAGGCTGCCGATGAGGTGGCCCGTCAATTGCGCCTGCGCGATCTGGCGGGTTTGATTGTGATCGATTTTATCGACATGGACGAGCGCCGCAATAACATCGCGGTTGAAAAGCGCATGAAAGACAAGCTCAAGACGGACCGTGCGCGCATTCAGGTCGGGCGTATTTCGGGCTTTGGCTTGATGGAAATGTCGCGTCAGCGGCTGCGTCCTGGGATGCTTGAGGCCACGACACAGATGTGTAGCCATTGTCATGGCACGGGTCTGCTGCGCTCTGACGATAACGTGGCCTTGTCGATCCTGCGCGCCTTGGAAGAAGAGGGCGTGCGCGGCCGGTCCAAAGAGGTTCTGGTGCGCGCACCTATCTCGATTGCCAATTTCCTGATGAACGGCAAGCGCGAGCATATCGGCGACATCGAGGCCCGCTATGGCATGTCGGTGCGCATTGAGTGTGACACGACGCTTGTGTCGCCTGATTTTGCGATCGAGAAGTTCAAGACGGCGACCCGAGTTGTCCCTGATGCGGCCCCGATTGTGACCAGCACCATCATGATGGACGACGACGATGACGATATCGTTGAAGAGACACCAGATGAGGAAGAAACAGTGCCACAGGCCGGGACTGCGGTTGCAGCCGAGACGGCGGATGGCGAGGAACGCCCCAAGAAGAAGCGTCGGCGTCGCAGGCGTCGTCGGGGCGGTGCCGGTAATGGTGAAGGCAACGGCGACGGTCAGCAGGCAGAGGGCGATGACGATGCAGACGCCGAAACCCAGCAGGCTGATGCCGAGGGCGCCGTTGACGCGGCCCCGCAAAGTGCGCAAGAGGCCCCCGCCGAGAAGCCCAAGCGGACCCGTTCGCGCAGTCGCAAGAAAGTAGAAGAGCCAGCAGAGGCCGCGCCCGAAGGTGACGCCGAGGTTGCGCCTGCTGCCGATGCGGCACCCGTGGATGCGGAAAAGCCAAAGAAGCGCACGCGCAGCCGCAAAAAGGTCGAGCCCGCGGTTGCGGCGGAGCCAGCAGAGGTTGCTGCCGATGCCGTTGTGCAAGACAAGCCCAAGCCCAAGCCCAAGCCCAAGCGCAAGAGCCGCGCAAAGCCCAAGGACGTTGCCAACGAGGCGGATGCGGCGGTCGAGGTTGTAGCCGAGGCCGTGACACCCGCGCCAGCGCCGGAGGCGAAGTCTGTTGATCCTGCGCCAGCGCCGATTGTGGTGGAGCAAGTGAATGCGCCTGTGGCGACACCTGAGGCGGTTGAGCCCGAGGAAAGTGACAAGCCGAAACGAAAAGGTTGGTGGTCGTTGGGCCGCTAAGCACATCAGGGCCGCATCTTCGGGTGCGGCCTTTTTTGCAGATGCTACCCTTTGCGTATGACGTAGATTTGGTGCGCGCCTGCATCGGTCATATCGACCAGAGTATGCCCTGCTTGGGCGCAGAAATGCGGCATGTCGATGACCGCGGCCGGATCGTCGGCCGCAACATGCAATGTATCGCCCACAGCCAAGCCAGCGAGCCGCTTGCGCGCCTTGAGAACCGGGAGCGGGCACAGCAGCCCGAGTGCGTCGAGTTCATGTTTCATGGCATATCGCTAGCGCAGATATTTGCGCAGGTAAACACGGCTGTGGTGATCCGCCGCAGGGTTGCGGCGTTATATTTAGGAATAAACTGCGGTCAGGAACATTGGGCGGAGGGCTTATTTTTGCCAAAAATATTCGCTAGGGTTTAGCGGTAAGAATAGCGGGCGCCTGATGCGACAGATCAAGACAGAAAATGTGGTGCGGACCCGCCGGGTGTTTTACATTCCGGGCTACGATCCTGTTCATCCGCGCCGCTACCGCGAGCTGTATCGCACCGAAAGCGCGGCACAGGCAAAGGTGAGCGGCTATCAGATCGGTCAGACGCCCAAACAGAGCAAGGGTCTGTATGGCTGGCACGTCGAGGCCAGCATTGACGGCGTGGCTGTCAGGGCGGATGTCGAGGTGCTTTTGTGGTCCGATATCGTGCGCGACAGCATGGCAAGTTCGGTGCCGGCCACCTATCTGCAACTGCTGCGCACGGCTTGGATCTATATCACGACCGGCGCGCTTGGCCGATTGATGCGGTTGCGCAAGGGCCCGGTGATTGCAGCGCTTTATCCCGTTGGCATGTTGCTGGTGCAACTTTTGATAGCGATTGCAGCACCCGTTGTTTTGCTATGGGCAGGGCGCATTTTGGCGGGTGGTTTTGGGGCTGTGATCGGGGCGGGTATCGGGTTGGTCGGTATGGGTCTGATCTTGAGATGGTTCAAAAAGAAAGACGGCAAGTTCTTTGCCTATTATTTGATGCATGATTATGCGTTTTCCGCCCGTTGGCGCGGTGCGAACCCTGCCGCGCTAGAAACCCGCATGGCCGGGTTTGCTGACATTATTGCCGGCGCGATGATGACGGATGTGGATGAGGTTCTTGTGGTTGGTCATTCGTCGGGCGCACATTTGGCGGTGTCGATACTGGCGGATTTGTCGCGTGCGGGCAGGGTGCCAGCGGATGGCCCTGCACTGGGATTTTTGTCGTTGGGGCAAGTCGTGCCGATGATGTCCTTTTTACCCGATGCCTACCGCTTGCGCGCGGATCTTGCGGATTTGAGCGCGCAAGACGCGATTGCTTGGGTGGATGTCACCGCACCCGGCGACGGCTGCGCCTTTGCGCTGTGTGATCCGGTCGCAGTCTCTGGCGTCGGGACGGCGGGTAGCAAATGGCCCTTGGTGATTTCTGCAGCCTTTACCCAGTCCCTGGCACCCGAGACCTGGAAGGCGCTGCGCTGGCGGTTTTTCCGGCTGCACTTTCAGTATCTTTGTGCCTTTGATCGCCCCAAGGATTATGACTATTTTCAGATCACCGCGGGGCCGATGACGTTGGCGGACCGGTTTGCGGGCAGGGTGGCGTCGACGTCGCGGATCGTCACGCCGACCTCAAAATATACGAGTGTGGCACCATGATGCCGCCCAAGCCGCCATCGCGGCCCGAAAAGGTGTCATTGCTGCGGTATGTGCGGCTGTTTCGTCAGGACATTTTGTCGGCGCAACCTGCCAAGCTGTATCGCGCATGGATGGCAGAGTTTCGGACCCCGTTTTTTCGCAGCTATTTGATCAATGATCCGACGTTGATCAAAAGGGTTTTGAATGAAAGACCGGGTGATTTCCCCAAGTCCGACCGGATTGGTGCGGGGCTGCGTCCATTGCTTGGCGAGAGCGTATTTCTGACCAATGGTGCGGTTTGGAAGCGACAGCGGCGCATTATCGACCCATCATTCGAGGGCGGCCGTTCGCGCGACACCTTTCCTGCGATGTGGGCCGCGGGCGAGGCATCGGTGGCGCGTTTGACCGCATTGGCGGATGGGTCGCCGCGCGAAATTGAAGCCGAGACCAGCCATGCGGCGGCTGATGTGATTTTCCGGACCTTGTTTTCGATCCCGATCGAGGATGACATCGCAAGTCGCGTCTTTGACGAATTTCGCAACTATCAGCGCAGCCAGCCGATTTTGAACCTTGCCGCTTTTGTCAAAGGGCCCAAATGGATGCCGCGGTTTTTCAGATCCCAAACCAGGCAGACGGCGAAGGCAATTCGCGGGCTTATCACGGATTTGACGACGGCGCGTTTGGCGCAGATCAAATCTGGGGCAGCACCCGATGATTTGGCGACAAAAATCATGACAACGGCCGAACCTGAGACCGGCGAGACCTTTAGTGTTGATGAAATGGTTGATCAGGTTGCGATTTTCTTTCTTGCGGGCCACGAGACCAGTGCATCGGCGCTGGCGTGGACGTTGTATTTGATGGCGCTCTATCCCGAGTGGCAGGAAAAGGTTGCCGCAGAGGCGAATGGTTTGACGCAGGACTTTGGGGCGGTGTCAAAATTGCGCGTCGCCCGAGATGTTTTCCGCGAAAGCCTTAGGTTGTATCCGCCGGTGCCGATGATGGTGCGCGAAACCACTGTCCCCGAGACATTCCGCAAACGTGAGGTGCCGATTGGTGCACAGGTGGTTTTATCGCCATGGCACCTGCACCGGCATGAACGGTTGTGGGACAATCCCGACGGCTTTGATCCGACCCGTTGGGCGACGCCAGTTGGCAAGACGAGTGCGAGAGAGGCCTATATGCCGTTTTCGGCGGGGCCGCGTGTTTGCACTGGCGCGGGGTTTGCGATGATCGAAGGCGTCTTGTTGCTGGCGCTGCTGGTGCGCGCATTCCGGTTTGAAATTGTGGCAGATCAGACACCCGAACCGGTTGCCCATTTGACGGTGCGATCAAAGGACGGAATCTGGCTGCGATTCGTGCCGAGGGAAAACTGATTGTTTCGGATTGGGCAATGAAGCCGCGTGGCGTGCCTGATAGTGGCGCCACCGCGATACAGTAAAAATGCCGTGCCTTCAGTTTGTCATAATTGAATTGTGTATATTCGCGCTTTAATTCAGTGCGTTAGGGCAAGTATGCTGCTCTGTTGGACAGCATCACGGGCTTTGCGTGCTGCAATATGTCCAAAATGTGGTATCCAGGTCATGGGTGGGGGCCGCAGTCAGTGGATACGGCCATGCAATTTGTGAAATTTGAACGAGCGAGAAATGCAGCAACCGGGCTATGGCAGTCGTTGGTTGGTTTGCGCGACGCTGATCGCGGGTTTGACCCGTATGAGCGGACACCTGTGAACCGCAGTGATTTGTCCCAGACTGGCACGCCTGACTATCGCGGTGAAGACCGGCAGAGCTATTCTTCGGGTGAAGCCAGCGAGCATCAGGCTCTTGGGACGTTGCGCAATATTTTATATCCGCCGGATCACGCCTGATCCTGAAGCGATTTCAGCACAAATAACCGGATCGCAGACGCGAGACCGACGTCGCCGCGCGCAGTGTCGATTTGTGCTGCAAGCCCGTTGATTGTTTGATCCCGCGCCGCAGCAATGTCGCGGAACGCCTGCCAAAACGGCTCTTCCAATGAGACGCTGGTGCGGTGTCCGCGCAATGTAAGCGACCGTTTCACGGGGCGCTGGATCATTCGTCTTCAAATTTCAATTGCGAGAGCCGCGCGCTTGTTTTTGCGATGTTTGCGGCCTCTAGAACCCGCTCGGCCTTGGTGCGTCCAAAACGCACGGCGTTTTCATCGGCACTGGCTTTTTCTTCGGCGCGCAATTTCACTTTGCGCGCCTTATTGAGGTTGGTGATGCTCATTTCGGGCCGATCATGTCTTCTGGGCGCACGACCTTGTCAAATGTTGCCTCATCGACAAATCCCAGCGCGATGGCTTCCTGCTTGAGGGTTGTGCCGTTTTTATGCGCGGTTTTGGCCACGGTTGTTGCGTTGTCATAGCCGATTGTGGGTGCAAGAGCAGTCACAAGCATCAGGCTTTCACGCATCAGTTTTTCGATCCGCGTCCGGTCGGCGCGAATACCGACGACGCAATTGTCCGTGAACGCGACCGCGCTGTCGCCCAAAAGTTGCATGGATTGCAAGACGTTATAGGCCATCATTGGCTTCATCACGTTCAGCTCAAAATGCCCTTGGCTACCTGCAAACCCAACGGCGGCATCATTGCCCATGATATGCGCGCAGACTTGGGTGATCGCCTCGACCTGTGTCGGGTTGACTTTGCCCGGCATGATCGACGAGCCCGGCTCGTTTTCGGGCAACATCAATTCGCCCAGACCGCAGCGCGGCCCGGAGCCCAAAAAGCGGATATCGCAGGCGATTTTGTAGATACTGACGGCGCAGGTCTTGATCGCGCCGGACATTTCGACCAGCGCGTCATGTGCGGCCAAGGCTTCAAATTTATTGGGGGCGGTCACAAACGGCAGGCCGGTGATATCGGCCATATGGGCGGCCACGGTTTCGCCCCAGCCGTGCGGCGTGTTCAGCCCTGTGCCAACGGCCGTGCCGCCTTGTGCCAGCTCGTAAATGGCGGGCAATGCGGCCTTGATGCGCCGGATGCCCATGGCCACTTGATGCACATAGCCGGAAAATTCCTGACCCAGCGTGAGCGGCGTTGCATCCATGGTGTGGGTGCGGCCGATTTTGATGATATCATCAAATTCTTCTTGTTTCGCCAGCAAGGCGGCATGCAGTTTTTCAAGCCCCGGGATCAGCACGTTATGGGCGGTGGTCGCGATTGCGATGTGCATTGCTGTGGGAAACGTATCGTTTGACGATTGGCCCATGTTGCAGTGATCATTGGGATGCACAGGGGTTTTTGATCCGATCGTGCCGCCCATCATTTCAATCGCGCGGTTCGAGATGACTTCGTTGGCGTTCATGTTGGATTGCGTGCCAGACCCGGTTTGCCAGACCACCAGCGGGAAGTGATCGTCAAGCTTGCCTGCAACCACTTCGGCGGCCGCTGCGATGATGGCCTCGGCCTTGTCCGCGTCCAGTTTGCCGCGTTCCATATTTGCGATGGCGCAGGCTTGTTTGATCACGCCCAAGGCCCGCACGATTGCAACGGGCTGTTTTTCCCAACCAATGGGGAAGTTCATCAAGCTGCGCTGGGTTTGCGCGCCCCAATAGCGGTCTGCTTGAACGTCCAAGGGGCCAAAGCTGTCGGATTCTGTGCGGGTCTTGGTCATAATAATCACCTACTTGTATGCAGTTGTATGCCGTTTAGCGCGCCACGGCGCGTCGGGCAACACAAAGGGGTCTTATTTGCGGAATTTGTCGAGGCTGACCACTTCTGCGTCATGGCGTGGTTCTGGCGCGGGGGCCGCTTGGACCATTTCATCCATCGGGGCTTCGGGCGCATCGTCGTCCTGATCGGAGTCTTGGGTCTCGAACCGCAGGCCAAATTCGACCGATGGATCTACAAATGTCTGGATCGAATCGTAGGGCACATAAAGTGTTTCGGGATTGTCGCCGAAATTAAGCGTGATGGTGAACCCTTCATCAGTCACAATCAGGTTGTCGAACCAATGCTGGATCACAACGGTCATTTCGCCCGGATAACGGTCAGAGAGCCAATCGGCGATTTCAACATCCGGGTGCATGGTGTCGAATGTGATGAAGAAGTGGTGCTCACCGGGCAAACCACTGGTTGCAATGCCCGTCAGGACCTCTTGGATCAAGCCCCGCATGGCGCGGTGCATCAGGTTTCCGTAGTCAATAGTTTCGGTCACAGATCAACTTCCTCTGGGGGCTTTGTAATCAGCATATAAGATTCGATGCGGGATTAAAGGGGCAGTCCGAGCGTTAGCACCAAAAGGCTTGATCCGCTGCAAATCACCAAGACCCAAACGATCCCCCAATGGCGCACCAAGAGCAGGATGGCGGCAAGTGCGGCGATGGTGACGGGCAGGATTTGTAACGTGCCAAGCTCGGGCAGGATGGTGCGCAGCGGGCCCAGATTAACCGCGGAAATCTCGCGAAAGAAGACATGGGTTGCAAACCAGAGCGACAGATTTGCGATAACACCCACCACGGCGGCGGTGATCCCTGCCAATGCGCCCGTTATTTTTGGTCTGCCTTCAAGCCAATCGATCAGGGGTGCGCCTGCAAATATCCAGATAAAGCACGGCACAAAGGTGACCCAGAGCGTGAGCGCCCCTGCAACAATGGCAAGCCCGACGCCGCCTTGGGCGTAACCGGCTATCATCGCGATAAATTGTGTCGCAAGGATCAGCGGCCCGGGGGTTGTTTCCGCCAGCCCGAGACCGTCCATGAGTTGCGCGGTCGTAACCCAGCCGAAATCGGTGACGACCGTTTGGGTCATATAGGCAAGCACCGCATAGGCGCCGCCAAAGGTGACAAGCGCCAGTTTAGCGAAAAACAGGCCGATTTGCAGCAAGACCCCCCCAGAGACGGCTGCGACGACAACAAGTGGGCCGGCCCAAACAAGCGCGCCAAAGCCGATGATCTGCGCGCTTGCTTTCCAAGGCAGCTGCCGGTCGGCGGGTGGCGCTGTGCCGGAGGTGCCAAACATGCCTATCACACCTGCAAGCAAAATGACGATCGGGTAGGGCACCGCAAATAGGAACAATGCCGCAAAGGCCAGCACCGCGATGATCGCGTGCCGCGTGGATTTTAACGCGCGCCGCGAGACCTTTATCAAGGCCTCCAGGACGATGACGACCACCGCCGCTTTGACGCCCAAGAACGCCGCCTGCATCCAGTCAAGCGCGCCATACATGCCGTATGCCAAAGCAAGACCCATGATAACGGCGGCACCGGGCAAAACAAAAAGCAACCCGGCGATCAGACCGCCGGGTATTCCGCGTTGTTTCCAGCCCGCGTAGGTGGCCAGTTGCATGGCTTCGGGGCCCGGAAGCAGCATACAAAACGAAAGCGCGCGCAGGAATTGCGGCTCTGTCAGCCACGCGCGATTTTCGACAAGTTCGCGGTGCATCAACGCGATTTGCGCCGCGGGGCCGCCAAAAGACAACAGGCCAATGCGACCGAAAACATGGAACAGACTGCGGTAACTTGTCATTATCAGAGCCCGATGCGGTTTTTTGCAAGAGTGGTCAAGCAACTAGCCAAGGACTTGGCTCAGTTCACGCATGATTTTGCGCCGGATGGCATCGGGGTATTCGCGGTGGGTTCGGGCGGTGATGACAAAGCCGTTTCGGGTGATGACCGCCGCCTTGTAAAAATTGGTGATCGCCAATCCCATGCTTTCAATTGCGATGCCATTTATGGTGATGCCGGCCCGCTGTGCCGCGTTGCGCGCGTCACGGGTTTCAGCGCCGGCATTGGGCGTGCCGTCGCCCGAGACATCTATCACTTTGTATTTGCAATCAAAGACTTGGGGGAACAAGCTCATGGAGAACATGATCGCTTCGGCGGGGGCGGTATCGGACAGCACAAAGGCGCGTGGCATGAGTTGCGCGCGCTCGGCAAGCCGTGCCGCATCAAGGGCGGTGCGCACGCGGGTCCAGTCAATGGAAACGGTCTGCCGGTCTTGGCCCGACCATTGCACTACAGCAATTGCGGCCTCTTGGCGCACCATCGCATCGATGATGTCGGGGTCGCGCAAGGCTGCGGCAAGCCCATCGGTTTGCAGGCGGTATTCGCTGGGGTCAATCGAGTTGGAGACGTCAATTGCAAGTATGAGGGCCGTCTCGCAAGCATTTGAAATGACTGGCAAAGTTGATAGAATTAGGGATAGGATAGCAGCTTTTGACATGCGTCAGGGTGCGCTGGAATGGCACTTTGATCAAGGGTTTTTTGAGATGGGGAAAGTGCAGGTTTCTGTTGCCAGGTACCTGCGAACCCCGCCTTACGTCGCTAAACGCAAGGGCTTAAGTTTCGGCAACTTGGACTGCTTACGCAGCCAAAGCCATAGCCGGAGCACGGTTGTCATTTGCAACTATACAATTTGAACCGATAACGGTGGTATATCGCCGGAACAAAGCTAACCCCTTTAGACGTTCGTCGATCCTATTTCGACCCCACAGCTGCCAAATGAGCAGGGTGTTGGTGGAGTCGCCGGGTACCGCCCCCGGGTCCGATCCGCTTATTGCGAGCGCGTTTATGTTCATAGTCCCGAAGGACACCTTATAGATAGGGCAGCAATCCTTGTGGCGCAAGTGGTGAAACCGGATCGGGTGGGTTGAAGTTTGGGCTTGGGTCTTGGGAGATCAAGGTTTAAGAGAAAATTTCATGTGCAGGCCGAGGTCGAGAATGCATAGAGTTTTTGCACTGATTATGGCGATGGGACTTGCGACAAGTGGTGCGGCGCAAGGGGAAATTGTTGTGGGCCGTGACGCTGGCGGTGGCGACACCGGCTATATTTTCGGCGATTTTGTGATCAGCCTGGAAGCGGACGGCATGGGTGCCAGTTTGGGCATGTTTGGCACAGTTGGGCGATTGCATGAAACCTACGCGGCCTTGAATTTTCGCATGGCTGATAAGGGCGTGCTGGAGCTGGGCTTTCCGGTGCCTGCCTATGACCGATTTGCAGCATCTCGGTTCTTGCAGTTTTTTCCGGCCACGGGTTTGCCTGATGTGGGCATTTCACGTAGCCGCGCCACCCAAGGGGCGATGACGCAGGGGAAATATTTGCCTTATGGGGCCAGTTTTGTGGCGTCTGACTGGGCTGTATCGGTGCACGGCGTGCCTGAGTATGACACGACCATAGTGAGTGCTGCGGGTCAGAGGGATTTTGGTGCAATCGCGCTGTCCGGCGCAATCGAGGCTGTCCGACGGCACGACGACTGGGGTTTGAATGCCAAACTGGCGTTGCGCAAGGGGCCGATTTCAGTAGCTTATTTTGTGCCCAGAGCGAATGGGGAAGAGGATTATTGGGAAATCGCGGGGCAGAACCAATTGACCAAAACGGTGCAGATACGTGCCGCCGCCTTGTCGTCGTCCACGCAAGAGAGAACGCAGGTCGGTTTCTCGGTGCGCATGGCTGTTGCCGCGCAGATGGATGTCGGGGTCAATCTTGTCTGGCAGTCTGACGCCTCCGGGTCTGTCGGGGTTACATTGTCCCAGAGGTTTTAAATGTTATACGCCACAGCCGCCAAACCCACGACGGCTTCGACCGCGAAAAACCCCAGCTTTTTGCGCGTTGCCCCGTCGAGCAAGAGTGATGTTGCGCGCCCTATCGCAGCCCCAACCCAGCAAAACCCGAGCAAAACATAGCCATCCGGAGAATTCAGATACAGTGCACCAGCGCCCATCCCGACGAAAAGGGCACCTGCCGAGGCCCGAATTTCCGACAGGCCCATACTGTCGGTGTGGGCGGTAAGGTGCAGGGTGTCCAGCGTGTAGCGCGGCAAAAGCCAGCCAAAGGCGCCTAGCCCGATAGAAAGCAGGCCGAAGATGAGATTGAGCAGGTCCATGTGAAACTCCCGGGCTGTGTGCAGGGGGATTTCCCCATGCGGATGTAAAAAGGGCGACACAAACGTGCCGCCCCCCGTTACCTAGGTCGCGATTTTAAATTAGAAACCCGCTTTGATCATTTCGAAGGTTTCGACCTGACGTTCCCGCTTTTCGTTGCTCATGGGAAGCTGCGCCAAAACCGGTGCTGTGATCGGCTCGAGCCCTGCAAGTTTCAGCTCTTCAAGGCTGACCTGATCGTTCAACGCCACCTTGTTGGCAGAGCCATAGCCGTTTGCAAGCAGCGGCAGCACGTTGTCGGGGGCGAGGAATGCGTTGAGGTAATCGTAGGCTTTCTCTTCCACGCCGGGACCGTCTTTCAGGTTCACATAACCGCAAAGCCACAGCGATGACCCTTCGGTCGCTTCGCGCTGGAATGCGATTGGGCGGCCTTCTTCGACCATGGTCGGGTAGGTTTCATTCCATGCCCAGCTGACCAGAATTTCGCCTGAGGCCATAAGCTGTGCCAGCTCGCCTGCATCGGTCCAATATGTGCGCAGGTTCGGGTGCACTTCACGCAACCAGTTGGAGGCGGCCTCAAATTGTGCGTCCGTCGCATTTTGCCAGTTGTCGACCCCTGTTGCCAGATAGGCCAGAGCATAGGCATCATCCACATTGTCGGGCAGCGTCATGCGTCCGGCGAATTTTGGATTTTTGAACACATCAAGCGATGCGACGTCTTGCGCGGTCACTTGCTCTGGGTTGTAGGCAACCGCTGTCGAGCCAAAATCTGTTGGCACAAAATAGGTTGTGTCACCTGCGCCCACATCGGTGCCTGTCAGGTTGCTGTCGAGGTCTTTGTAGAAGGTCAGCTTTGACGTGTCCCAAGGCTCAAGAATGCCGGAGTCTTCCCATTTGGTCACCGACCCCGCGCAGATATGCGCCACATCGGCTTGAAAGCCTGCGCGAATTTTCTGGAATGCTTCGTCCTCGTCGCCAAAAAATGCAAATGTCGGGGATTGGCCGTATTTTGCAATATAGGCGGCATGGTGCTCTGGCAATTCAAAACCGGAATAGTCAAATACCAAAAGATCCGCGTCTTGCGCGTTCAGGCCGGTTGTGAGGGCCGCAATGGAAACGGCACCCAAAAGGGTTGTAAATTTCATGCTAAGTTCTCCCGTTTAGCGTGCTGTTCAACAGGTTAGGGCGGGTTTGCAGCGCCTGCAAGCCTCAATCTTTTTGCCGCGCAGCCAGGCGCGCATCTATCACGTTGCGCGCTAATTCTTCTGTATAAAGGGCCAAATCTGACAGCAGAGCGTCTGTTTTTTGACCGTCATGCGCTGCGAGAGCATCGGCGATTTGCCCATGAATGCCGATGATGCGTTCGCGCGATCGCGCGCTAAAGGTGATCATATTCATCAGCGGCTGCATGGCCTCGACCGCGCCGGCCAATTGGTAAGAGATCACGGGGTTTCCTGCGGCATCAACCAGGGCGCGGTGAAACGCCACGTCGGAGGCGCAGAAGGCTTCGTCGGTCAGACCCGGTTGCGATTGTCTGTGCGCTTCGGCGCGCATTGTCGCCAAGTGGTCGGCTGTTCGGCGCTCGGCGGCCAGAGGTGCGCAGGCGCGTTCCAAGGCGTAGCGCGCCTCGCAGGCAACCGCAAAACTCACGTCATTCATCGACAACAGCAGGGTAGAGGTGGTGATTTGCTGGCCGTAGGCGTCTTCAAACCGCAAGCGGTTCACAAAGGCCCCGCCTGTCGCACCGCGTTGGGTCCGAATGAGGGATTGCGCGCCCAAACGCTTGAGGGCCTCGCGCACTGTGGGTCGCGAGACGTTGAATTGCTCGGAGAGTTCGGCCTCTGACGGAAGCCGCTCATCGACAATCAACTGCCCTGACATGATGGCGTCCCGAATTGCCTTGGCAATCTGGGCAGAAAGGTCGGATGCGCTGTCTGGATCAATTTTCATTTGTCAGACAATTAAACGTCTGACATATGTTTTGCAACAACCGAGTCGCCCGGGAGGATAAATTGTGACAAACTTGCAGATGCGCATTCCGCTTCGGACAATCGGCTGGCTTGGCTTGTTTGCGGCAATCTTGGCGGCGTGGTGGTTTCTGGCCACGACAAGTTTGAGCATGGGGCTGGATTTTATTGGCCGTCCCAATGCAATGGCGCAGGCCATGGCGCAGATGGATCCGGTGATGGGTATGAATATGCCGATGGCGCAGTTCCAGACGCTGTTTGGCATGTGGGTCTTGATGATGGCCGCGATGATGTTGCCGACAATGGTGCCGACGTTGATGAGCTATGAGGACCTGATGGCCAATGCCGATGGCACGCGCGCAGGCTGGTTTGGCGTATTGCTGGGCTATTTTGTGGTTTGGGTTGGTTTTGCCGCGTTGATTGCGGCGGTGCAATTGGCGCTGTTGTTTACCGGTGTGATCGATTTGCTGGGCATGGCTGTGTCGCGCTGGATTTCGGCGGGATTGCTGATTGGTGTGGGGGCATTCCAGTTCAGCCGCGCCAAGGATATCTGCCACGGTGTGTGTCATAGTCCGATGATGTATTTTGTCGGGCATTGGAAAACCGGGTTTGGCGGCGGGATGCGCATGGGGCTTGGGCTTGGCGGGTTTTGCGTGGGCTGTTGCTGGGGGTTTATGGCACTGGGCTTTGCCGGCGGGGTGATGAACCTTGGCTGGATGGGCTTGGCGACGCTGTTTATGATTTTGGAGAAACTGCCCCAAGTCGGGCATAAGGTGATGAAACCGATGGGTGTGCTGCTGATTGCGGCAGGGCTCGTGGTGGGTGTCACAGCACTGTAAATAAGGGAGTTGAGAAATGGCTGACAAGACAGAGCGGGCGCCGAGCGACCGGTTGCCGATTTCGCAAAAGATTGACGCGCGCATGGCGAGCCATCCGCTGCG
Source organism: uncultured Rhodobacterales bacterium (assembly GCA_963976475.1). Classification (GTDB taxonomy): domain Bacteria; phylum Pseudomonadota; class Alphaproteobacteria; order Rhodobacterales; family Rhodobacteraceae; genus Yoonia. The sequence goes on along the minus strand of CAXBKX010000010.1, from coordinate 72,018 downwards.
CCGCAAGATGAACCCGACCGATTGGGCAATCAAGGGCGAGCTGTTTCTGAACTGCTCTTGCACCGTGTTTTGCCCCTGTGTTGTAAGCCTAGGTGCGCATCCGCCGACCGAGGGGCATTGCCACGCGTGGATGGCGATTGCGATTGATGAAGGGCATTTTGAGGGTGAGGATTTATCCGGTCTGAATATTGGCCTGCTGGTCGATATTCCGGGCCGGATGGGCGAGGGCAACTGGCGCGTTGCGGCCTATGTTGACGAGCGGTCGACGCAAAAAGCTTATAACGGTATTTTGAAGATTTTCTCTGGCGCAGCAGGTGGCACGACGGGGCTGTTTACCTTCCTGGTGTCCGAGATCATTGGAGCCGAGCGTGAGAAGGTCGAGATCCTGCGCGAAGGCAACAAGCGTTCGATCATGATCGGCCGCAAAATCCAAGGCGAGATCGAGATGCTCGCCGGGGCCAAGCCAGACCATCCGGTTGTCGTGACCAATTCCAAGTATTGGATGGGGCCGGATATTATTGCGGCGACGGGCACGAAGTCCAAGGTGCGCGATTATGGCCGTGTCTGGGACTTCGGCGGCAAGTCTGCCGAGATTTGCCCGATTGATTGGTCGGGGGCCGCCAAAAAGTGATCACGCCTGCATACTGTCGCAAAATGGCCGCGTATAATACGTGGCAGAACAATGGTTTAATCGCCGTAGTTCAAGCGATGGACGAGGCTGATTTGCGTGCCGATCGTGGCGCGTTTTTCGGCTCGATCTGGGGCACTTTGAACCATTTGCTGTGGGGGGATGCGCTATGGATCAGCCGCTTTGATGGCGGTCGTTTCTATGAGGTCACGATCCCTGACAGTATCGATCTGGTGTCGACGCCAGCGCTGTGGGCGGTGGCACGATCAAAGCTGGATGCGCGGATCGGCGACTGGGCCATCGCGGTGCATGACGATGATCTTGCAGGCGATCTGGTCTGGTTTTCGGGCAGTATGAACCGCGAATTTACCAAACCAAAGGCGCTTTGCGTCATGCAGATGTTCAACCATCAAACCCATCATCGCGGGCAGGTTCACGCGATGCTCACCAGCCTGGGACTCAAGCCCCAGGATACCGATTTACCTTTTATGCCAGAGGCTTAACAGATGGCTTTAATCTCTCCTTCGCGGCGTTTGCGTCGCACGCCTTTTTCTGACGGTGTCGAAGCCGCGGGCGTCAAAGCCTATACCGTTTACAACCGGATGTTGCTGCCGACAGTGTTCCGGTCTGTGGTCGAGGATTATCACCATCTGAAAAATGCAGTGCAGGTCTGGGATGTCGCCTGCGAGCGTCAGATCGAATTGCGCGGGCCCGATGCCGCCCGATTGATGCAGATGCTGACCCCGCGGGATTTACGCGGAATGCAGTTGGGCCAGTGTTTCTATATCCCGATCGTTGATGAAACGGGGGGCATGTTGAATGATCCGGTCGCGTTGAAACTGGCAGAGGACCGGTGGTGGATATCGATTGCTGACAGTGATTTATTGTTATGGGTCAAGGGCTTGGCATATGGATACCGCTTGGACGTATTGGTGGACGAGCCTGATGTGTCGCCCTTGGCGGTGCAAGGCCCCAAGGCGGACGCGTTGATGGCGCGGGTATTTGGCGACGGCGTGCGCCAGATCAAGTTCTTCCGGTTTGGCTGGTTTGATTTTCAAGGTGTGAGCATGGCGGTTGCACGGTCAGGCTATTCCAAACAGGGCGGGTTCGAGATTTATGTCGATGGCGCGGCGAACGGGATGCCGTTGTGGAATGCACTGATGGAAGCGGGCAAGGATCTGGATGTCTTTGCGGGCTGTCCGAACGGGATCGAGCGCGTCGAGGGTGGATTGTTGTCGTATGGCAATGACATGACCAGCCATAACACGCCGCATGAGGCTGGACTGGGCCGGTTTTGCTCGACGCAGACGGCGATTGGATGTGTGGGTCGCGATGCCTTGTTGCGGGTCGCGAAAGAGGGGCCGAACCAGCAAATTCGTGCGATTGAGATTGACGGTGACATGCCTGCGTGTGATCGCGCCTGGCCGATCATGGCGGGCTCCAAGCGCGTAGGGCAGGTCACGTCGGCGGCAAAATCGCCCGATTTTGGCACAGGCGTTGCGATTGGCATGGTCAAGATGACCCATTGGGACGAGGGGACGCCGTTGCAGGTTGAGACGCCTGATGGAATGCGGGCCGCGATTGTGCACGAGAATTTCTGGATTTAGAGTGTGATGCCGCGTCGGAGCCTCCGGCGGGAGTTTGAAGAGACATAGAAAACTGGAAGGAAGAGCTGATGTTTAATGCTTTGGTTGTCGAGAAGAATGAAGAGGGCAAGACGTCGGCGGCTGTCCACCAGATAGGGTTAGATGATCTGCCGGCGGGCGATGTGACGGTGGCGGTCGCGTATTCGACCGTGAACTACAAGGACGGGTTATGTATCGGGCCGGGTGGTGGTTTGGTGCGCACTTATCCGCATGTGCCTGGCATTGATTTTGCAGGCACCGTCGAGGCGTCGGATGATCCGCGGTATAAGGCGGGCGATAAGGTTGTGCTGACGGGCTGGCGTGTTGGCGAGGCATATTGGGGAGGCTATTCGCAAAAGGCGCGCGTGAAGGCCGATTGGCTGGTGCCATTGCCCGAGGGCTTGGATACGCGGCAAGCGATGGCAGTGGGCACGGCGGGTCTCACGGCGATGTTGGCCGTTATGGCGTTGGAGGATCACGGGATAAAAGATGGTCCTGTGCTTGTGACCGGGGCTGCGGGTGGTGTCGGGTCTGTGGCTACGGCGATTCTGGCGCATTTGGGCCATGAGGTGGCTGCGGTGACGGGACGTCCCGAGACGGCGGCGTATCTGAAGGCCTTGGGCGCGACCCGGATTGTGGCTCGCGAGGAGATCAACGAGACCGTGAAGCGTCCGCTTGAAGCGGAGGTTTGGGGCGGCTGTGTTGATGCGGTGGGCGGCGAGATGTTGGCGCGTCTGTTGGGGCAACTGAAGTATGGCGCAAGCGTTTCGGCGGTCGGTCTGGCGGGTGGCGCGGGATTGCCTGCGACGGTCATTCCGTTTTTGCTGCGCGGTGTGAACCTGTTGGGGATCGACAGTGTGATGCAACCCTATGAGACCCGTGTGCGTGCATGGGCGCGGATTGCCAAGGATTTGCCGATGGACAAATTGGAGGCGATGATTGTCCCTGCGCGCCTGGCTGATTTACCCAAGCTGGGTGCGGATATCCTGAAGGGTCAGGTCAAGGGCAGGGTTGTGGTTGATGTAAACGCGTAACGACTAAATTTTGTGGAAATTTGGATGGGCGCTCGCATATCTAGCGCCCATTTTGCTGCCCAAGCGCCAGAGTTGGAGGCAAATCGGTGTCGTATTTTGTGGCGATTGTGCCTTTAACGGGTCTGTAATCGGAAAGATGTGGCGTAGTGTCGCACAATAATCATAGTCAGGGGGACTAAACATGGCGATCAAGCCACCATTGACAGACCTGGATATTACGACCGCGACCAGCGGGTTTTACGAAGGGTTTTCTAAATTCGTAACCATCGGTTCCAAGATTTCTATTGGGGTGTTGATACTTTGGGCGGTGGTATTTCCCGATGCCGCAGGGGCCGCGCTGACGTCCATTCGCGGTGCGATAGATGCCAATACCGGGTCGTGGTATATGTATGTGGTTTCATTTTATATCGTCGTAAGTTTGGTCGTCGCGCTGTATCCGCCGACGGGTAAAATTCGGCTTGGCGGCGCGGATAGCAAGCCGGAGTTTTCCAGCTTTTCATGGTTTTCGATGATGTTTGGCGCCGGGATCGGTATTGGCATGTTGACCTATGCGACTGGCGAGCCGATTTTCCATTTTGGCACCAACCCTGATGTCATTGTGGGGGATACGACCGGATCGGGTGCGGACAATGTGCGCGCGGCGATGAAGTGGTCGTTTTTGCATTGGGGTTTTTCGGCATGGGGCAGCTATGCGATTGTAGGACTGGCGCTGGCGTTTTTCAGCTATAGCCGCGGTTTGCCACTGACGATCCGGTCAGGTTTGACCCCGTTGTTTGGCCGCCATCTGGAAGGCCCTTTGGGTCATATCATTGATATTGTGTCTGTTATTGCCACCATCTTGGGCGTTTCTGTCACCTTGGGCTATGGCGTGTCGCAGTTTGCGGCGGGTCTGTATAATATTACCGGCATGGACTGGTTGATGACGCTGGATGGCACGCCCACTGCGATTGCCATGATTTTCAGTTTGGTGATTGTGATGGTCCTGTCGACACTGTCGGCGCTGTCCGGCGTCGGCAAAGGCATCAAGTGGTTGTCGAATATCAATATGGGGTTGTCGTTTTTTATCCTGGCGTTTTTCCTTGCGTTCGGATCGACAGTCTTTGCGTTGAAGGCACTGTTCGTAGGCATGTGGGATTATATTATTGCGTTGCCAGCCATGTCGTTGACCGTGTTCAAAGGCGACGGTGTTGCCGATAGTGTGGCCACGCAGCTTGCCAGTTGGCAAGGGGGGTGGACCATTTTCTATTGGGCATGGTGGATTGCGTTCGCGCCGTTTGTGGGGCTGTTTCTGGCACGTATTTCCAAGGGTCGCACGATCCGTGAATATGTGATCGGCGCGATGATTGTGCCATCTGTGATGAGTTTTGTCTGGTTCGCCTTTGTTGGTGGCACGGCGATTGATCTGACACTGAATGGCGGTGCGGGGGATGCAATCACCGGGTCTGGCTTGTCGAGCCAGTTGTTCTCGATGATCAACTATATGTTGTCGCCGGCTATGGCCAAATTGATGTCGGTTGTGATTGTTGTCTTGTTGCTGACCTATCTTGTGACCTCGGCTGACTCGGCGGTTTTGATCATCAATACGATTGCTGCGGCCGGTGACGAAAGCCCCAAGGGGCGAATTCACATCATCACATGGGGTGTCATTTTGACCTTGGTGATTGGTGCATTGCTGCTGGCTGGTGGACTGGATGCGATCAATACGGCGATGATTATTGGCGCTTTACCGTTCTCGGTTGTGATGGCGTTGATGGGAATTTCGGTTTTGAAAGCCTTGTTGCGCGATACAATCCGCGCGAAAGAGTAAAACCTTGGGCTAAAGGCCAAAAAAATTAAAGGCTCCGGCGCGTGCTCATGCGGCGCGCGCCACCGGTTGCAATGGCTTTGCAAAGCGATGCACAGAATGGCGGCGAGGCTTGCGCCATTGCGGGGTATGGCTGGCGGTGGCGATTTTTATGCGGGCCGCGCACTGGCAGCACTATGTCCAAGGGGGGCTGCGGGTCAGTTTTGTGCATGACACGCAGGCGCAAGAGGTTGATAAGCTGATTTCTGCGCTAGATCAGGTGATATGACGGGGCGAGGGTTGCCCGGGCCCGAGCCATCATGGCAACAAGCGAGAGATTGATTTGACCCAACAGGCACCGGCTATTTTGTGGTTTCGGCGGGATTTGCGGCTGGCTGACCATCGCGCCCTGAGCGCCGCAGTCCAAAGCGGGCGGCCTGTGATCCCTGTGTTTATTTATGATCCGTTGACGCAAAGTTTGGGGGCTGCGGCAAAGTTTCGATTATCGTTGTCCTTGGCCGCATTGGCGGCTGATCTGGCGGGCTTGGGAAGCCGGTTGATCTTGCGGCGCGGACCGGCGTTACAGGTCTTGCGTGAATTGGCGGCCGAGCTGGGCGCGCGCGAAATTCATTGGTCCCGGCTCTATGATCCTGCCAGCAAGCAGCGCGATATAGAGGTGAAATCTGCATTGCAAGATGCGGGTTTTGCTGTGAAATCCCATAAGGGCCATGTCCTGTTCGAGCCATGGACAGTCCAAACCCAGACCGGTGGCTTTTACCGTGTCTTTACACCGCTGTGGAAGAATGTGCGCAATTTGGATCTGCCGGCATGTCTTGCGGCGCCAAATGCGCTGATGCCCGTGGCCCGTTGGCCGGCTTGCGATGATCTGGCCGAGTGGCAGATGGAGGCCCCGATGCACCGCGGGGCGGATATTTTGCGCCCGCATTGCTGTGTCGGCGAAAGGGCGGCAGCGGCGCGCCTGGATCAATTCATGCACAAACGTGTGGCAAACTATAAGGCCAACCGTGATTTGCCCGGCGTCGATGGCACGTCGCGTCTGTCTGAAAATCTGGCGTATGGCGAGATATCGCCATTGCGGTGCTGGCACGCGGGGTGGCGGGCCTTGCATGAGGGCAAGGCGGATGCGGAGGTGTTCCTCAAAGAGCTGGTCTGGCGCGAATTTGCCTATCATCTGGCACATCATACCCCCGAGATCACCTCTCGGAACTGGAAACCGGTTTGGGATGATTTCCCATGGAATGAGGATGATACCCCCGAGGTGCTGGCGTGGAAGCAGGGGCGCACAGGCATTGCCTTTGTCGATGCGGCGATGCGTGAGATGTATGTCACGGGCACAATGCACAACAGGGGCCGCATGATTGTGGCGTCCTATCTGACCAAACATCTGATGACCCATTGGAAGGTCGGGTTGGATTGGTTTGCCCAGTGTTTGATTGACTGGGATCCGGCGAGCAATGCCATGGGGTGGCAGTGGTCGGCAGGGTCCGGCCCCGATGCGACACCGTATTTTCGCGTCTTCAACCCGGTGACCCAGCTTGATAAATTTGATAGCGCGCGGGTCTATACGCAGCGCTGGATCGCCGAAGGGCAGATGGACCCATCGCAAACGGCTTTGGCGTATTTCGATGCGGTGCCAAAACGCTGGGGGCTGTCGCCGCGCGATTTATATCCGCAGCCGGTTGTCGATGTGGCAGTGGGGCGCAAGCGGGCCTTGGCGGCCTATGAAAACCGCGGCTTTTGAAACTTTGTGCAAAGCGGGCCGTGACTTTCACACTTGCCGCGTTATTTATTGGTAGCAACGGATAAAACAGCAGGAGTAGGGATGACCCTGACCACCACCACAGGCCAAGAAAACCTGCCACGATATTTTTCTGCGATGTTTGATATGATGCAAAACCTCAAGCGGGGGCGCATCGATGTGGTGCTGCCCGATGGCCGGACGTTTCGTGCCACAGGTGCCCAAGCAGGGTTCGAGGCAACGTTGCAGGTCCATAACGCAGATTTGTTTGCCCGCACCGTGCGCGAAGGTGACATGGGGTTTTGCGAGGCCTACATGGATGGCTGGTGGTCGACGCCTGATTTGATGGCACTGATGGATTTGATCCATGACGACGCCGAAGACATCTATGACGGGTTCCCCGGTCAGGCTCTGGTGCGGTTTTACGAGCGTGCGCGGTTTTGGATGCGGCGGAATTCCAAAAAGCAGGCGCGCAAAAATATCTCCTATCATTACGATTTGGGCAATGACTTCTATAGGCTTTGGCTCGATGAAACGATGACATATTCTTCGGCGAAATTTGAAGGATCACAGATGGATTTGGCCGCGGCGCAAACAGCAAAATACAAATCGATGGTCGATCAGATGGGTGTCAGTGCGGGGGATCATGTGCTTGAGATCGGCTGTGGCTGGGGTGGTTTTGCCGAATATGCCGCGAAAGAACGCGGGTTGCGGGTGACCGGTCTTACGATTTCACAAGAGCAACATGACTTTGCGGTCGCACGCATTGCAGGCTTGGGCCTCACGGATATGGTCGATATCAAGATGCAGGATTACCGCGACGAGACCGGTTTATATGACGGGATCGCCAGCATCGAGATGTTCGAGGCTGTGGGCGAGACCTATTGGCCGGTATATTTTCAAACCCTGCGCGAGCGTCTCAAACCCGGCAGGAACGCCACCTTGCAGATCATTACCGTAGATCATCGGCGGTGGGATATTTACAAGCGCGGCGTTGATTTCATACAGAAGTATATTTTCCCAGGCGGGATGTTACCCAGTCCGGTCGTGCTGCGTGAGCAGGTTGAAAAGGCGGGTCTGACGGTCGCGGGCTCAATTGAATTTGGTGAAAGCTATTCGCGAACCCTGCGCAAATGGTTTGTTGATTTCAACGATAAATGGCCGGACGTGCAGGCCTTGGGGTTTGATGACCGGTTTCGCCGCATGTGGAACTTTTACCTAACCTCTTGTGCTGCTACGTTTCATAGCGGAAACTGTGACGTAACACAGATCACGGTGACACGCGCGCCTTAAGACGCCAGCGTGGTCTGTTTGGCTATAAGGAGCAGGCTATGCCAACCGCTGCACGACTAACGGCTGCAATCTTGTTTGCGATTGTGGGCTACTTTATTTTTACAGCGATGGTGCCGTCTTTTGGCGATGACGTCATTCCGCGATACCTGTTGCCGTTGTCTATCGGGACCGGACTTTGGTCGGGATGGGTTTTATGTGGCCCAAACGCACATGGCGTCCGGTCGGGGGTTGGCACCGGATTTACCGCGATTGTGGGGATGGTGTTTTTGATCATGTTCATCTTGTCCTTTGTGCAAATGATCCAATTGTCATTGCGTCGCCGCTACGATGGACCAATGGAGGCGATCGTGGATGTTTTCACACTGATGTATGAGAATGTCATGATGTTTGCGACGCCTGAAATGGGCGTCACGTTGCTTGCCGGGGGCTTCATCGCGGGCTTTTTGACAGGCGTGATGGGCAAACGGTATCCGCGCTGATGGATATCTTTATTTACGGCACATTGATGTCGCCCGACTTGCGCCGCGCCGTTGCGGGTGGCGCGCAAATCAGCACTGTTGCTGCTGAACTGGACGGATACGAGGTTTTGCCGGCTGCGGGACATGTGGTTCCGCTGATCCGTGCGGCACCGGCTGGTCGCACGACGGGCCAGATCATGCTTGATATTGACGCAGCACAGCGCGCGCGCCTGGATGCCTATGAGAGCGCATTCGGGTATCGGTTGATCGAGGTTGCGGTGCGCACCGCGGCAGGTCTGCGCGATGTGGCGATGTATTTGCCCCCGCAAGATAGTGCAGTGGGGGCGGGCGACTGGTCGCTGGAGGCATGGGCGCAGCATCACGAGTCCCCGGCCGTTTTGGCGGCGACGGAGCTTTTCGCCTATCAGCCGGCATTGAGCCGTGCTGAGATCCGGCAGCGATGGCATATGTTCGAGAAACGCGCATGGGCCAAGACGCGGGCCAAAGCCCAAAACGGGCAGGGGGTTTTGCGCCATACCGCAGGACCTGATGATGTTACGCTTGTCTCGCAAGCGCCACCGCAGGGTTATTTTTACAGTCTGCAGGCAATTGAACTGACCCATCATCGTTTTGACGGGCAGCGCAGCAAGGTATTGCCAAGAGAGGTTTTTGTCGGGATCGATGCAGTTTTGGTGTTGCCCTATGATGTCAGCCGGGACCGCGTTTTGCTGGTTGAGCAGTTAAGGGTCGGGCCCGTCGTGCGCGATGATCCGCAGCCGTGGATCCTTGAACCTGTTGCAGGCATGGTGGATGCACGCGAAACCCCGCGTGATGCCGCCCTGCGCGAAAGCCTTGAAGAGGCCCGGTTGAGCGATCTGGAGCTGGTCGAGATTGCGGCGTTTTATCCGTCGCCCGGATCGTCCACCGACTATTTCCACAGCTATCTTGGCCTGTGTGACTTGCCCGACGATCACGCCGCGTTTGGCGGGTTGGAAGAAGAGGCGGAAGATTTGCGGTTACATATCTTGCGTTTTGATCAGGCGATGGCTTTGGTCAAAAGCGGCGAGATCAATGCGGGGCCGCTCATCACGATGTTGTTTTACCTTGCCGCCGAACGCAGCACATTGCGCGCAACAGGTTGACCCACTAGATGTTGTGGGACTGGAATGAGGGCAAAACATGCATATTAAATCCGACTTGGCCGCAAGCGTAGGGAACACACCGCTTATCAAATTGCGCGCGGCGTCACAGGCCACCGGCTGCACGATTTTGGGCAAAGCCGAGTTTATGAACCCCGGCCAATCGGTCAAGGACCGCGCAGCGCTGTTCATGATCAACGATGCGGTTGCCCGCGGCACCTTGCGCCCGGGGGGGACGATTGTTGAGGGCACGGCGGGCAATACCGGCATTGGTCTGGCCTTGGTCGGGGCCTCGATGGGGTTCAAGACGGTGATTGTGATCCCCGAAACCCAGAGCCAGGAAAAGAAAGATATGTTGCGCCTTGCAGGCGCTGAACTGATCGAAGTGCCCGCCGCACCTTACAGAAATCCGAACAATTTCATCCATTACTCGCGCCGGTTGGCCGAAGCGATGGCACGCGAAACCAATGATGGTGTGTTATGGGCGAACCAGTTTGACAATGTGGCGAACCGGCAGGCCCATGTTGAAGGGACGGGACCGGAAATCTGGGAACAAACCGGCGGTAAGGTCGATGGCTTTATCTGTGCCGTGGGTTCTGGCGGCACGCTTGCGGGGGTCAGCATGGCCTTGCAGCCCAAAGGCGTCAAAATCGGATTGGCTGATCCCGACGGAGCAGGTTTGCACAGTTTTTATACCACGGGTGAAATCGCCATGTCGGGCGGTTCAATCGCGGAAGGGATCGGGCAGGTCAGGATTACCAAGAACCTGGAGGGTTTTACCCCTGATTTCAGTTATAATATCTCCGATGCAGAGGCCTTGCCTGTTGTGTTCGATCTGCTTGCAAACGAAGGACTGTGCATGGGCGGGTCAAGCGGCATCAATATCGCGGGGGCCATGCGTATGGCGCGGGACATGGGACCGGGCCACACCATCGTCACCATCTTGTGTGATTACGGCACCCGATATCAGTCCAAGTTGTATAATCCGGCGTTTTTGCGCGAAAAGGGCCTACCTGTTCCTGCGTGGATGGACACTGTGGCGCCGCTGCGTCCACCGATGTTTGTAGAGCAATGATCCTGCGGCACGTTCTTTGCGCGGTTGCCGTTTTCTGCGCTACAATCGGGCCGTTGAGTGCGCAATCATTGGCGAATGAAGGCGTGTTGAGCATTGATGTGCCCGCTCCAGTGGCGGTTGATGAACCCGCGCCAGAGGTTGCGGTCATTCCGGGCATTGATTTTGTTGCGTGGGATATTTTTGCGAAACGTGCCGAAGGCATTGTCGAGACCGGCACTGCGTCTGCTTTTGCATTGACCCGCATTCGCGTGGAATTGGCAGTTTGGCGCGATCAATTTTTTGATGCACTCGATATCAACAATGCGCGCTTGGCGACAGTTGCAAAACAGATCACGGCACTTGCCGCATCTGATGGAACGGATCCAACCGATCCTGTCTTGCTCGCACGCATGACGACGCTCAAAGCGGAGCAAACACGTTTGCGCCGCCCTTATGTATTGGCCAACGAGGCTTATATTCATGCCTCGGGTCTGATCGGAGAAGTTGATGCGCAGATCAGGCAGCGCGAGGCCGCGCGGCTTTCGACCCGCAGCCAATCGCCTGCAAATCCGGCCTATTGGCGCGATGCGGTTGACGGGCTTGGCAAGGCTGTCACTCTTGTTGGTCGCGAAACCGTGGCCGCCTCGGTCGCTTTGACAAACCAGGGTCTTTTTTGGACACGCGCGGTGATGGCCGTCTTGGGCACATTGGCCGCTTTGATTTTTGTGATGCGAATTCGCGCCTGGGTGGCGACCCTGAAGGCGCGACCACTGCCAACGACGGTGCGCAGCGCATTTGCTATCCGGTTTGTGCTGTCGCTGGGGAGTGTTATTCTACCGGTTTTGGGGCTTTCGCTGTTAAGCGGTATTTTGATGGTATCGGGTTTTGTCGGACTTTCAGGCCGTGCACTGGTGCGTGCTTTGCCGGTTGCGGGGGGCTTTATTTTTTTGGCCAAGTGGTTGGCCGACTGGTATTTTCCGACCGCAGGTGACGATGACGGCCTGTTGGGATATGACCAGTTGACGCGGATCAGATCGCGCCGTCTGGTTGTCGGGTTGGGCTGGACGCTTGGGGTCGGGGCAATGGTTGTGTTATTGGTGGGGCAAACCAACGACAATGCTCTTGTGGCAGAGGTCGTGGGCCTTCCGTTCCAGATTCTCGTTGGTATTCTGCTTTGGCAACTTGGCGGCAAGATTGCAAGATTTGCGCGCCCTGACACAACGGCGATATTCAAGCGCAACCGGATGCGCAAACTTATCGGGCGCATGGCGCAGGTGCTGGCAGTTCTGGGCCCGATGGCGTCGATGCTGGGCTATGCTGCGGCTGCGCAATCAATCACTGGTCCGGCGGTCTTGTCACTTGCCTTGTTTGCGACAATCGTTGTGTTCCAACGCCTGAGCTTTGCGATGACGACGGCCGAAGCTGTCGTTTTGAGCGATGCAGAGCCTGCGCCGGTTGAACAGTCCAAAGGGTTGTTGCCGGTTGCGATAAATATAGGGTTGATTGCGGTTTGCCTGCCTGTGCTTGCCTTGATCTGGGGCGCAAGCGCCGCCAGTATGGTTGATGTCTGGACCCGTTTTCTTGCAGGATTCAGCATCGGACAGGTGACTATATCTCCTTCGAGTTTTGTCACATTTATCGTGGTTCTCGTGCTTGGATACTTTCTGACAGGTGCGATAAAATCCGGTTTGAAAACGACCGTGTTGCCTAGAACGAAGTTGGATTTGGGCGGGCAGAATGCCGTCGTGGCGGGCATCGGGTATGTCGGGATCATCTTATCGGCCCTGGCGGCGTTCACCATCGCTGGCATTGATCTGTCATCGCTTGCTATTGTTGCCGGTGCCTTGTCGGTGGGAATTGGTTTTGGTTTGCAAAATATCGTGCAAAACTTTGTGGCGGGAATTATCTTGCTGATCGAGCGCCCGGTGAGTGAAGGCGATATGATCGAGGTTGGCGGTCAAATAGGCTATGTGCGCGATATATCGGTGCGCTCGACGCGGATCGAAACCTTTGACCGGACAGACGTTATTGTGCCCAACGGGGATCTGATCAGCAATCAGGTGACAAACTGGACCCGCGGCAACTCCGTCGGCCGCTCGATCATACCGGTTGGAGTGGCTTACGGGTCCGACACCAAGCAAGTGGCGAAAATTCTGCAAGACGCCGCCGAGGCGCATCCGATGGTTTTGTTGAATCCGCCGCCGGGTGTTTTACTGATCCAGTTTGGCGCCGATAGCATCGATTTCGAGATCAGGGCGATTATTCGTGATGTGAATTTTGTGATGGTTGTAAAATCCGAAATTTTGCACGATGTTGTCACCCGGTTTAACGCCGCAGGCATTGAAATACCCTTTGCTCAGCGTGATATCTGGCTGCGCAACCCAGAGGTTCTGAACCCGAAAGGAGCCGCTGAATGACACAGATGTTGTTTCGCGATGATGCATATTTGCGCGAAGCAACGGGAGTTGTGACGGCCATCACCGACGAGGGTGGCATCGTTCTTGATCGCACTGTCTTTTACCCGACATCGGGCGGTCAACCCGGTGATAATGGGGTCATTTCCTGGGATGGTGGTGCCATGGAGATCGCTACGGCTATCAAGGGGCGGGGCGATGATGTGGTGCTGGTGCCGGCAGAACCGGCCTTAATGCCGGTCGTCGGTCAGGTTGTTTTTCAAAAAATAGCGTGGGACCGCCGCCATCGGCATATGCGGGTTCATACGGCACTTCATCTGCTGTCAGTCGTTATTCCGTTGCCTGTGTCTGGCGGATCTATTGCTGTAGAAAAGGGGCGGCTGGACTTTAATATGCCTGACGCGCCTGAGGACAAATTGGCCCTTGAACAGACGCTTAATCAATTGATCGCGTGTCATTTTGCAGTCACCCAAGAGTGGATATCGCAAGCAGAATTGGATGCAAACCCCGGTCTTGTGAAAACAATGTCCGTGCAGCCGCCCAAGGGGCACGGACAAATCCGTTTGGTGCGCATTGGTGAGGGCGAACAGACGACCGACCTTCAGCCCTGTGGCGGAACCCATGTGGCAAATACCGTTGAAATCGGCCGTGTCCGTCTTGGCAAGATCGAGAAAAAGGGCAAACAGAACCGCCGGGTTTATCTGCATATTGAGGACAACTGATGTTTCGCATTGTGGCGATGAGCGTGGCGCTGGTTTGCGCGTTGCTCTTTGTCTTGCTGTTGGTCTTGCCTGCGACCTATGTCGGGACCTACGGCATCGTTTCGGGCACAGGCTCCGACTTTATGGCGCGCCGTGCCTCGCCGATGTTTGCGGGGTTTGCCATTTTGTTGTGGTTGGCGCGTGGCGCGGAACGCTCGGATCTGCGGGATGCCATTTGTTGGGCGATGATTATTACCTTTGCAGGCATCGGCGCGTTGAGTGTTTTCGAGTATTGGCGCGGCATTGCAGATGCCCGCATTTTGGTCGCGGCTGTTGCAGAATTTGGTCTTGCGGCGTTATTTGTCCGGGCGTTTCGCGCTAGTTAAACAAATCCCGTTGCCGCTGTTGATCCAGCATTTGTTCACTTTCGGGCAGGCCTTCGCGCGACAGCAGAATTGCAAAGGGCCGCAGTGCCGGCACATGGCTACACACGACCATCAACATTACCATGATCGGCACAGACAAGAACATGCCCGGGATGCCCCAAACCGCCCCCCAGAATGCCAGCGACAAGATGATGCCAAAGGCCGACAGCCGCAGCGCACGGCCCATAAGCAATGGATCAATAATATTGCCGTTCACAAACTGGATAATGCCGGCCAATAGGAAGATAATGCCTGTTGTTGTCGCATCGCCCAATTGCACATGGGTCACGAGGGCAATCAGGGCAGTCGCGACAATTGATCCGACGTTTGGAATAAAGTTCAGAACAAACGTGATCACACCCAAGGCCGTTGCCAGCTCGAGCCCGAAGAGTTTGGCCAAGATGAAAATAAGTCCGCCTGTGATCGCGGAAATAATCGCCTTTACCAGCAGGTAATAGTTCACCTTGTGAATGATCGAGGAAATAATGCGCCCGACCCGTTCGGCCTGCGTCCGGTCACCGATGAAATTATGCAGTTTGGTGCCAAACCAGATGCGCTCTCCAAAAAGGAAGCCCACAAAGAGAATAACAAGCACGGTGCCTTGGGTTAAGTTGCCTGCTTGTCCGGCCATTGTTCGCAGCGAGCTGGAGAAGTTGACCGATTGCAGGGAGTTCAGGATCGCGCTTTCCGTCTTGGGGCCCATGAAACTGAACAGCGACGCGACAGCAGAGGGCGCACGTTCAGCGTAGGACAATGTTGTGACAAGCACGGTGTTGACCTGTGCCAACAGGATTGATGTCAGCGCCAGCAATGCGGTTGCAATCAGGATAACGGCCGCAAAACTGGCCAGCACATTGGGGATGCGAAACGGACCGATCCGCAGGCGTGCAATAAAGCTGATGATGTCGGACGTTAGCGCAAAAAGGATGATGGCACTGGCCAGTGAGATCAACATGAACCGCGCCTGCACCAGCAAAAACAGCACCACTGCGAATGCGATTATAATCAACGCGCCGGTTTGCATCCGTTGAAGATCAGTCGGCGTTGCAGTCAAGAGAGCGGGGCGGTCGGGTTTGTTCATGGACTTGATCTTTGGCTTTAAATTTCCCTGAGTATGGGCCGAACGCAAGAGAGTGACAACGGCAAGCGAAAACATAAATTTCGGGCCTTGCCAATCGCACTAGACCCGCGCTAAACCCCGCCCACGGACAGGTGGCCGAGTGGTCGAAGGCGCACGCCTGGAAAGTGTGTAGGCGGGAGACCGTCTCCAGGGTTCGAATCCCTGTCTGTCCGCCACTTGCCCTTGTAAAACGTTTCTCCCGATCCACCTGCGGCCAGAATTTCTCGTTGTTTTCAAGGGTTATGGCATCTTGGCTTGTGACTGGTTCACGGTCGAAAAGGGACTTTTGGTCTCTCTTCCCCCCGCAATTCTCTGAAGCTGTTGACTGTTGAAAATTGGTACGGTCACGCATACATCTGATTATAAATGATTTTTCTGATGTTGGTTCCGTTGAGTTTAGAAAATGCGACCGATGCGGAAGCGCGACTGGCTGCGAAACTAAATCTCATGAAAGTACGCGTTCGAGGCGATCTTTCCGCTTCTGCCAGTCTGGCAGGACAACTCGAAGTAGATCGAAGAATTCGGGGCCGTGGTGGGGCACAGCGATGTGACAGAGTTCGTGAGTAATAACGTAGTCGATGGCATCCAGAGGTGCCTGGATGAGGCGCCAATTGAGCAATAGTCGTCCCCCCGGTGACATCGAACCCCAACGTTGCCTTAGTTGCCGGACAATCAAGCCCCTTGGGCGGAAGTCATCTGGGACGGGGAATCGCCGAACATTCACGTCCAATCGCTCGGCAAACTTTGTGTGAGCCCGCTCTCGGTACCATTGTTCGACGAGGCCACGGGTGACCTCGGTCCGTTCTGGCCTGTGCGTTTGAACCACAATATAGCCCCGAACCAACTTCACCGTTGCTTGAACATGGGGCACGATCTTCAGCCGATATTGGCGTCCCAGATAGAGGTGGGTCTCGCCCGAGATAAACTGGCGGTCTGGTGTCCGTGGAAGGAACTGGACGAAATAGTGCTGCTGGCGACGTATCCACGCAGCGCGCATTAGCACTTTCTTCTTAATCGCCTCCAGCGTAGCGTCTTGCGGGGCAGCGACGAGAACCGAAGCGTCGGGCTCAACGGCGATCTCGAGCGTCTTACGCTCGCGCCGCACAATGGCGAAAACGATGCTGTGTCTACCGTATAACACACTATGTTGTGCTGTCGTCATCCCGGAAACCGAGCCCGGGCAAGGTCCATGATCTTGAGCTCCAGGTCATCCATTACCTCGACGGGCAATACGACACGGCGCTCATCGCGAAGGACATCGAAGAAATAATCGTCGATGGCATTTCGCATCTTGTTCTGGGCGATGTCGTTAGACCAAACGTCGACAATATGATGAGTCTTGATGATGTCGATTATCGTGACCGCGATGTTGGCAACCTCATCCGCTTCGATCGGCTTTCCGTCAGTCTTCGCGAGTGCCCCCTCGAGGATCCCAAAAAATGCCTGCCCGTCGTCGTTGCCCTTGATCGCATCCGGCACAGCCCGGCCTCGGTCCTTGCGCGCGACCTTGCTCGCCAGATCGACTACATTCTTGAGGTAGACACGCTCGGAAATCCGTTTGGCACGGTAGTCGCGGATAGTTTCCTCCAGCAGCTCCGAGAAGCTGCGGTAGAACGTCGGGTCTTCGTCCATCTTTTCCGTGATGGTTCGCCGCGTCGCGCTGGCGATCCGGTCGGCCCTTGAGGCTTCGGTGATGCCAGTTTCTTCCACGACGGCTTTGAGCGCATCGGGGTCGTTGATGTTGACCATCTCGATGATAGTTTCGGCAGGCATGGCGACCACATGGTCGTCGAGCAGTTTCTGTATCTTTGGCTCGAACTCCTTGACGTCGACGGTTTCCTGATAGCGCAGCTGGACCGAGCGTCTCAGTTCGGAGAACTGCTTCCAGTCGCGCTTCATAGCGTCGATTTTCGCCTCATCGAACACGTCGAACAGCTTGTCTGAGGAGAGTGAAATATGCAGACAGCGGCTGAAAGCCTTAAGCCGCTCGTAGAATTCCTGCCGGATAGATTCATCAGCCAGGAACTGCTCAAACTGCTCCATGTCCTTCTTGTTTTTTACTGGCTTGAATAAATCCCAAAGCTGATCATGCAGTTGGGGCAGCTTCCGGATTTCCTCGCGGACGTCATGGACCGTGCCGACCAGATCGGCGGCGTCGAAGCCATCAAAAGCGCTGTAGGTCGTCAGTGCTGTGTCCAGCTCTCCTAGCAGCCCCTCATAGTCGATGATAAACCCGAACTGCTTTTCGGTCGGGCCGTCTTCATAGAGCCGGTTCACGCGGGCAATCGCTTGCAGCAGGTTATGCTCGCGAAGGGACTTGCAGACATAGAGCACGGTGTTGCGTGGCGCATCGAAGCCGGTGAGCAGTTTCGAGACGACAATGAGTATTTCCGGATCGCCAGAGCCCTTGAACGCGTCGATGATCTGCCGGGTGTATTCGTCTTCGGACTTAAAGCGAGCCATCATGCGTGCCCAGAAGCCGCGCACGAGGTCCTTCGACTCTTTGTCGACCTCCTCATTGCCCTCGTTGTCATCGGGCGGAGAGATGACGATTTCGCTGGTGATGTGCCCGATCTCGTCTAGGACCTCCTTGAACCGGACTGCGGCGGCCTTGGACGGCGCAACGAGTTGCGCCTTGAATCCGGTCCCCTGCCAGTGCTGGCGGAAATGTTCCGATATGTCGAAGGCCTTAGCTCGGATCGCCT
Source organism: uncultured Rhodobacterales bacterium (assembly GCA_963976475.1). Classification (GTDB taxonomy): domain Bacteria; phylum Pseudomonadota; class Alphaproteobacteria; order Rhodobacterales; family Rhodobacteraceae; genus Yoonia. Next base: position 53,880 of record CAXBKX010000010.1, on the reverse strand, counting down.
GGCCCGTCTTCGACAGCGCGTCCATACGCGAAAACTTGCGCTTCAGGTCGGCTTTCTGGCTATCGGTGAGCCCTTCGCTGATCTTTTCGAACCACTTGTCGATCACGCCGCCGTTGACCTGCTGCTCGACAAACCGCCCCTCGTAGAGCAACGGCACGACGGCACCATCAGCGACGGCCTCATCGATTGCGTATTTGTGGATCAAGCCACCGAAGGTCGAGAGCGTGTTCTTCTCCTTTTTCAGGAGCGGCGTTCCAGTGAAGCCGAGATAGCAGGCTTTCGGCAGCAGGCGGCGCATCCTGGTGGCGAACTGGCTGTGGCCACCATAACGGCCGGTCTGGGAGCGGTGGCTTTCATCGACCAAGACGAACACATTGGCGTCGTCATCCACATCCTCGGCGGCTTTAGCCGCGGTGTCGAACTTATTGATGATGGTTGTGACGAGCGGTGCCTTGTTACGGATCAGGTCGATCAGATGGGTGCCGCTATTTGCACGAACAGGTTCAAGTTCGCAGGACTTGAACGTGTCCTTGATTTGCTTGTCGAGATCGTCCCGGTCGGTGACGATCAGGATGCGCGGATTCGGGATGGCCTTATCGAGCGCGAGCGAACGGCCCAGCATGACCATGGTCAGCGACTTGCCCGATCCTTGTGTGTGCCAGATCACACCGCCCTTTCGCCGCCCATCAAGATTGAACTGGCGGACGCGCTCCACGGCTTTGCGGATACCGAAAAATTGCTGGTGGCGGGCAATTTTGCGTGCGCCGCCATCGAACACGGTGAAACGGCGGATCAGGTCCAGCAGCCGTTCCGGCCGACAGAGCGCGTGAATTGTTCGATCCTGTGCCGTGATCGCGCGAGCGCCCTCGGCCGCCAGCTCCTCGAAATGGGCACGCGCAATGGCAAAGTCGCCGGAGAACACTGCGTCCGCTTCGGCGGCGGTCAGAGGCCGGTTCGCCAGAGGATCGATCGTCTTGTCGTTGTCTTCTTCGTCGCGCCAAGTCTGCCAGAACTGCCGAGGGGTCCCAACCGTGGCGTAGCGAACCTCGACGCGGTTCATCACCAACAAAAGTTGCGCGAAGTGGAACAGCTGCGGGATGTTGTCTTCGTTCTGATACCCGATGAGCTGGCTGCCAGCCTTCTTCAGGCTCTCGGTCGGCCGCTTGTTCTCGATCACCAGAAACGGGATACCATTCACGTAAGCGACGATATCGCAGCGTTTGGTCTGGGTGCTGGCCGTTCGCTCGACCGAGACCTCGGCCGTGACGTGAAAGGTGTTGTTCGAAGGCCGTTCCCAATCGATGTAGCGGAACGAATAGGATTTGGAGTCGCCCTGGATCGTCTTGGTGATGGTCGTGCCGAGGACGAGCGTGTCGTAGATATCCTGATTTGTGCCGCGCAGCCCTTTTTGCCGGTCGGGCGTAGGCTTCAGCCGCCGGATGGCTTCATGCGCATCTTCAAGATCGAACTGGTAGTCCCGACCTCGGTAGGTGAAGCTGTTTATCCTGAGAAGCTGATCGGCAAGCACGTCGTCAAGCACCACGTTGCGCAAACGGCCGCCACGCTGTCGAAACGCATCGGCCTGCGAGAGCGGCGTAAAGCCGAGTGCCACCAGCATTTGCAGCGCAGGGATCTGGGATTGGTGTTTTTCCCGCGCATCGAAGCCACTTTCCTGGTGCATTAGCTCCCCCAAACCTGTGCAGACGCCGCATCGAAGAAGGCGACGTCTAGTGCGACACCGTCATCGCGAGAATGTGCCAGCGCCGTCGCAGCGCCTCGAATCTGCTTGTTCCCCGGACTTTTAGGATCGCCATAGAGACCCACGTAGACTTGTCCTATCCTGCCGCGCGCGATCTTTTTCAGGATGTGCTGGTCGTTGTCTGCTAGGCTGTGGCCGAAGATGAAGAGAGCATCGTTGCGCTGCCCCATCTGCGAAGAAAAGCTCTTGTAGGAATGATGCAGGTACGCGCTGTGTTTGATTTTCGCGAGCTTCTGATTGCTTTTGCCTTCAGCCACGAAGAGCGGGAACTTGTTCGCCCCCATCGCCTCCCGCGCCTGTTCCAGCAGCGGCTTGCCTGTATTCACCCATGTGTATTTCTGGAGTTCGGCACCGGCGTCAAATAGATGGAGCGCCCCGTGCAAATAGTGGACGCGCTGCCCGTGCGCGCTGCTCTCGCCCATCCAGTTCACATATTCTGGCTCGGTGTCTTCATCCCTGCCGAACCCGTCATTGGCGGCAAGAGCGATGGGGTCATCGAACCCCATGTCGTCGTGCATGAGCGTCCAGTAAAGCAGAAGGTCATAGTTCAGGGTGTAAACCTTGCCGTCCTTGTTCCCATCGCCGAGGAAATGCGACAGGAACCGGCGGCAGGCCCAGAACTGTTCATCCGCGATCTCGTTCGGGATGTTGGGGTGATTGTTGGCCACGGTCTGAATGAGGATGTCCTTCAAGGCTTCCGCATCGGCCGCCATCTGTTTTGCGGCGGCTCCCGCTGTGCTCGAATAAACGGGGACAACGCGCGACGCATCTTCCAGCAATTTGATGACGTGTTCAAAGTCGGTGGTCCCGACGGCCTTGAACACATCAGGAAGCCTCGGGGCCGACGAGAAATCGGCCTGATCAAAGAGTGAGCCGTAGGTGAAAATCGTCGGGCGGCAGGCAATGCTGAATCCGTTGCCAAGCAGCAGGTGCCGCTTCTTGAACTGCGCCGAATGCTCAATCGCTTCATCAAAAGTGCGGAGTTGGATCATGCTTTACCCCTTCGGCGGATACGGGTCTTTCCCGTAGGTGTTGCGCTCACGGATCTTGCCGTCGCGGCCCTTGAGCAGCGCTTCGCCCTTCGTGTCGGCGGCCCGCTGTTTTGAGTGCTTCCATGCCTCGGCCTGCGTATCCGTGACCTTGCTGGCCCGGTCGGCTCCCTCGCGCTTCGATTCCCATTTCCCGTCAGCGCGTTGCTGGGTCCAGTAATTCTTGTCATCCGGCATCGGTTGTCTCCTTGGCTGGATTGGAGGGGGCTGCGGCATCCACGCGCCACTCGCCCGTCAGCAGCTTTTGCATCAGGCCGCGTTTCTGGCGGGTGAGGGTTTCCTTGCGTTTCGTCTCGATGGAGATTCCACGTTCCAGCAAATCCATGAGTTCGGCATGTGCAGATTGCTCATCCAATGTCGGGCTTGGGATGCGCAAATCGCCAAAGTCGCGGAACGCGATCTGCTTTCCGTCGCGGATGCCAAAGATCAGGCGATCCAGTCGGCCGACAAAGCTTCGGGACTTGAAGAAATGTCGATAGTAACTGCAGTCGATCTTCTGTGTCGGGCGCAGAACTGTATAGGCGGGGCTGACCAGTCCGGTGATCCCTGAATACTCGAGTCCGCCCTCGAAAGAACGCAGGCTGATGACAAAATCGCCGGGTCGAACGACCTTGTAAGACGAGGTGTCGCCATCGGGCATGGCAACCCTTCGGTCAAGCTCATCGCGGCGGACAATTCCGATATCCTGCATGACGGCAAGCAAGGGCAAATCGGGTCGTGCCTTCTCCGAGACAGTCTCAAACAGGTCGCGGGCCCGGGAGAGCCTGTTGTCCGATGCATAGTCCGCCTCGAAAATCCTCTGGCGTAACGCGGCAGCTTGATTGCGTCTCTGCGTGATCAGCGCCTCCAGCTTTTCGATGGCCTCGTCCCATGTCTGCAGGATTTCTGCGATCTTGCGTTGTTCGGGGAGAGAGGGGAGATCAACAACCTGATTTGTGATGTCGTCTTTCTGGACGTGGACCAAAGACGATTTGAAGCCGTGTGCATTTGACTCGATGCGCGCTGTTGCGAACTTTAGCGCAAGAAAAAGCCAATATTTGTCAACTCCACTCTTTGGCACCACTCGGAAAATATGCTGGTTAAGCACTCCGCGTGGCCCCGACCAGATTGTGGGGCCAAACGAAACGCCTTTTACGCCAGCCCAAGCAAATAGGAGATCACCCGGTTCGATGATCCATTTTTGTTTCGGCTCGCCATCAAAATAGTTGAAGTTCCTTGAACCGTTCAGGTTCTGAATTCGAATAATGGGTAGTCCTGCAGGCTTCCAATCGGGAGGACGAAATCCGTTCCCGTTGACGAACTCGCAAAGATCACCGACAGCAACACGCTTGTGACGTTCACGCATCCCCGCCACCCTTCTTCCGCCCCTTGGTGGCGTCGGCGATGCGCTTCAACTCCTCCAACTCATCGGTCTCGCTGGCCGCAAGCGCCTGCGCGGCCTTGCGCGCCGCATCGAAGGCGTCGTAGCGGTCATGCGCGATGCGTTCGGCCTGTTTGGCCGACACCGACCCCGCGCCCTGCAACCGGGGCAGTTCGTTGCTGGTCAGGAAGGTGTCGAGCACGCCTTCCCAATCGGCCAGCCGCATGGTCTGGCGGCGACTTGCGCGCAACTCGGCGGTGTTCAGGAAGGTTTCAACGATCAGGTTCAGCTCCTTGATCTCGGCCTCGCCCAGATAGTTCTTGGCGGTGCCCACATCCGCCTTGCGCAGGGCGCGGCCCTTGCCCGCGTCCTTCCAGGTGGTCAGGCCCATGTTGGGCTTGTCCGCATCGGCCCGCGCGCGGATCAACTCGCCCGCCGTATGGCTGCTGACGGCATAAAGCATCTTGTTCTGGATCGTGGCGTAGAAGGTGGGGATGGCCTGCGACCGCGCATCGTAATCCTCGCTCAGCGCCAGGATGTCGCGCACTTTCTGGTAGAACCGCGCCTCGGACGCCCTGATGTCGCGGATGCGTTCCAGAAGCTCGTCGAAGTAGTCCCACTTCGGGTCTTTCAGGCGCTCGTCGTTCATGACGAAGCCCTTGACGAGGTATTCCTTCAGCGCCGAGGTTGCCCAGCGGCGGAACTGCGTGCCGCGCGGGCTGCGCACCCGGTAGCCGACGGCGAGGATCATCTCGAGCCGGTAAAGGGTGACTGACCGCTTCACCTGACGGGGGCCCTCGGTTTGAACTGTCAAGTATTCCTTGACAGTTGACTCGGGGTCCAGCTCGCCGTCGGCAAGGATGTTGCGTACATGCAGGCTGACGTTCTGCTTGGAGGTCTGGAACAGTTCGGCCATCTCGATCTGACTGAGCCAGACGGTTCCGTCAACTGCGCGCAACTGGATCTCGGCCGCGCCGTCTTCGGTGCTGTAGAGGATGATTTCGCCATCAGACATCGACGCCCAACTCCTTCAGGTAGTCCGCCATGCGTCCGCGCACATCGGCCAGTTCGGCCTCAATTGCGGTGATCTGCTTTTGCAGGGCGGCGACATCGATTTCTTCCTCGGGTTCGAAAGTATCGACGTAGCGGGGGATGTTGAGGTTGAAGTCGTTCTCGGCGATCTCTTCCAGGCTGGCGCGATGCGAGTATTTGTCGACCTCGCTACGGGCGGCGTAGGTCTTCAGAACCATGTTGACATGCGCCTCGTCCATCACGTTCTGGGTTTTGCTTGACGTGAATTCCTTGCTGGCGTCGATGAACAGTACATCGCGCCGGGTTTCATTCGCGCCGCCCTGTTCGCGGGAACGGTCGAAAATCAGGATGGCAACCGGGATGCCGGTGGTGGTGAAGAGGTTGGCCGGAAGGCCGACGACCGCGTCGAGCAGGTTCTCTTCGATCAATGCCTGCCGGATCCTGCCTTCGGCCCCGCCGCGAAACAGCACCCCGTGCGGGACGATGACGGCAACGCGGCCACTCTGGCGCTTTGCGATTTCGATCATGTGGGTGATGAAGCCGTAGTCGCCCTTGGATTTCGGCGGGATGCCGCGCCAGTAGCGCTTGAACTGATCGCTCGCGGCGTCCTCTGCGCCCCATTTGTCGAGCGAGAATGGCGGGTTGGCCACCACAACATCGAATTTCATCAGATGATCGCCCTCGACCAGAGCGGGGCTGTTGAGCGTGTCGCACCATTCGATGCGCGCGGCGTCCTTGGCGTGCAGAAACATGTTCATACGTGCCAGCGCCCATGTCGCGCCGTTCACTTCATGGCCGTAGAGGGCGAAGTTCTCGGAGCCGACCTCCTCAGCTGCACGGATCAGCAGCGAGCCGGATCCACAGGCGGGGTCGCAGATGGTGTCACCCGGCTTGGGGGCAGCCAGCTTTGCCAGCAAGCGGGACACGGCTGAGGGCGTATAGAACTCGCCAGCCTTCTTGCCCGCGTCCGAAGCGAAGCGGGAAATCAAATAGATGTAGCATTCTCCGATAATGTCTTCGGTCACGCGCGACGGGCGCAGGTCGAGCGCGGGCTTGGCGAAATCCTCCAGCACGTTCTTGAGCCGCCGGTTGCGGTCCTTGACGCGCCCGAGATTGGCCTCAGAGTTGAAGTCGATGTTGCGGAACACGCCTTCCAGCTTCGCGCGGTTCGCATCCTCGATCCGCTCCAGCGCGATATTGATCCGCTCGCCGATGTTGGCCTCATTCCGCGCGGCGTAGAGATCATAGAAGCTAGCGCCCTCGGGGAGGACAAAGCGCTCGCGTTCCAACCGACGGCGGATACGGGCTTCGTCGCCACCATATTGCTTTCGATACGTCTCGACGTGGTCATTCCAGTGATCGGAAATGTACTTCAGGAACAACATCACCAGGATGTAATCCTTGTACTGTCCGGCATCGACAACGCCACGGAAGGTGTCGCATGCCGCCCATGCCGTCTGGTTGACCTGTTGTTGTGTGAGTTGGTCGGTCACTTCATTTTCCTTTCAACGTGATGGGCGGGATGCGTGGCTGCGGCGACTAGCGCCGCGTGCACCAGTCGATACCGCTTGTCGGCGATTTCCGAAGCGAGTTTGCGCTCGCGGCCAGCCAGTTCAGCCGTTTCCACGATGAGTCGCTGAGCATGCAGGTCGGGGACATCAATGTTGAGATCCTCAAACGCTGATCTCGGGATCATGCGCATGCTTGTGCCTCGCGCAGATGCCTCCAGATGGCGCTGGGCGGGTGCCTGATTGATGGCCCAAGCAAGATATTCAGGCAGGAGCGAGCCGTGTTGGGGCCGAAGCACAATCAAGGGCAGAAGTGCGAGCGCGGCCTCGGGAAATTCCTGCGGAATTGCCGCAGCCGTCGTCTTCTCCCCGCGCGAGCGAAAGAGAACATCGCCAGCTCGCACAAAATAGCGGTCCGGCGGGGCATCTATCAGCAGACGCGTGAGGTGCCCAACCTGGACACGCCCTTCCGGTGCAACATCGCCCAGCTGAATTGCCAGCACGCCACCGCTCTGCGCCGCTTCAAGGCGGCCTCTCGCGGTGTAGCCGCTACGGATTTCACAAATGCTGGGCAGTAGCACGGCCGATTCCTCTGTATCAGATCATACAGAAGTAGGCGTCCCTATGCGCGGCGTCAATAAAGATTTTTGCTGTAATCTATCATACAGCGCTTCAAGCCGCGCAAAACGTGTGTTTTTCTTGGTTGGTCAATTCCGCAGGTCGCTCTGCTGATCCCAAACCAGAGGAAAGGGGTGCAGCACGTCCTTCAGCGTAAGTAGCTGGTTTCCATTAATAATCGACTCAACGATGTCTGGTGCAAGCAAGGTGAGTCGCAGCACTCGACTTAGGTAAGAGTGATTGATATTCTCCGCATCGGCCAACTCAGTGATCGTGGTATGATCACCCTTCTCCAGCATTTTCTGCCACCGGAAGGCGCGGGCTAACGCCTTGATGAGGGTGTCGTCGGTTTGTCTCGGCTGATGTGCACAGGGCAGCAATTGGATCTCTTTACGCCCCCCGCGCTTCACGATGCGAAAGGGCACGTGAACCGTGATCGTCTCGGGGATCGGCGAGTTTCTTGTCATGCCGCCTCTCCCACTTCGGCGCTCATTTCGCGCGCCAGCGCGGCAAGCCCGTCAATTCGCAGCCGCACGTTCAGACCGTCTGTGCCTATGTCGACCCGTTCGACCAGCAGCGTCACGATGCGTGCCTGTTCCGCAGGGAAGAGTTCGTCCCACAGGGGATCGAGTCGCGTGAGCGCGTCCCGCGCCTCTGCCTCAGTGATGTCGCCGTCCTGTGCCCGCGCCGCCTTCCAAGTCCCGGCCACGATTTCCGGCTGGCGGAACACGGTGCGGAGTTGGTCAATGACGGCAACCTCGATCTCACCAGCGGGAACCCGGCCGACCGGGCAGGAACCTGCGCCGTGCTTCAGCACGGTCTGGCTGACGTAGTAGCGGTACAGCCGCCCGCCCTTACGGGTGTGCGTTGGGGAAAACGCTGCACCATCGGGGCCGTAGAGCAGCCCTTTCAGAAGCGCCGGTGAGTCGGACCGTGTGTTTGCAGCGCGCTTGCGCGGGCTTTCCGTCAGGATGGCATGGACCTTGTCCCAGACCTCGCGGTCGACGATCGCCGCATGCTCGCCGGGATAGCTGGTTCCCTTGTGCACGGCCTCGCCGATGTAGACCCGGTTGTTCAGCATCCGGTAGATGAACTTCTTGTCGATGCGATGACCGCGCGCGGTCGTGACTTCCCGTGCGTCCAGTTCCCGCGCCAGTTCTGTTCCCGAACCGATCTCGATAAAGCGGGTGAAGACCCATCGGACATGTGCAGCATCGCCGGGGTTTTCTGCCAGTTTCCGGTCCTTGACCACATATCCCAGCGGCGGCACGCCGCCCATCCACATCCCCTTCCGGCGGGAGGCGGCAATCTTGTCGCGGATGCGCTCGCCGGTTACTTCACGTTCGAATTGTGCAAAGCTGAGCAGGATGTTCAGGGTCAGCCGCCCCATTGAAGTGGTGGTGTTGAACGATTGGGTCACCGAGACGAAGGTCACGCTGTTCCGGTCGAACACCTCGACCAACTTGGAAAAATCCATCAGCGAGCGTGACAGCCGGTCGATCTTGTAGACCACGACCACATCAACCAGCCCATCCTCGATATCCTCGAGCAACCGCTTCAGTCCCGGCCGTTCCAGCGTGCCGCCGGAAATGCCGCCGTCGTCATACTGATCGCGCACCAGCACCCAACCCTCGGAGCGCTGGCTGGCGATGTAGGATTCGCAGGCCTCACGCTGGGCATGCAGGCTATTGAATTCCTGCTCCAACCCTTCCTCGGAGGATTTCCGAGTATAGACCGCGCAGCGCAGCTTGCGGACGATCTTCGTGGGATTGAGGGGCTTGTTCATGCTGACCTCCGGTGATTCTTGAGGCCGAAGAACACCCAGCCATTCCAGCGGGTGCCAGTGATGGCGCGGGCAATGGCGGACAGCGACTGGTACGGCCGCCCCTGCCATTCGAACCCGTCCTGCGTCACCGTGACGATCTGTTCGACGCCCTGCCAATCGCGGATCAACCGCGTTCCGGCGATAGGCTTCAGATCGGCCCGGATGCGCCGTGTCATGATATTGCCGCCGTCAAGCTGTTCGCCCAAGGCTTCCAGCCGCTTCACTGTCTCGGGCTTCAGCCCGCCATAGGTGAGTTCCTGGATGCGGTAGGCCAGTCGGCTTTCGAGATACCGGCGATTGAACGGCGGCGGTTCGGTTTCGAACAACTCCCGCCACTGCTGCTTCAGATCAGGCGTCGGTGTGGTCTTCAGCGCGGCCAGGCGTGCGGGGATCGGATCGGTCTTTGTCATGCGTTGCTCCGGTGAGTTGGAGTTGCATGAAGGCATTGGTCGGGCGGACAGTGTAGGCAACTTTCTCCATTCTGGTCAGAGACTTCGCCGCGTTCCCTCATCCTTAGCCGGATCAGGCCAAGCGCCAGCAGCCCACATAATTCGGCGCGACGGGCGATAGGGCTCATCCGGTCTGACGGCAAGGGATTGGGACGTTTCATGCGGTGGGCCCTGAAAATCGAGGTCGTTCCCAAGGCTTCTACTCACCCGGTTCCGAAACTGTCCCAACGGTGCATATGGATTTCGGGGCTCGACTCATGGTTGCATTTCCGGATAGAACGCAACGCGAACATCAATTCATTGCCGCGGAGTGCATTCATGGGGAAAGACATCAAGAAATTCGTGAATATCAAATTCCTCAAGACCATCGATCTGGGCCTGATGCGGGACTTGATGGAGCGGCATGCCGCTGCAACTGACGGGTTCGACCTGACCATGCTCGATGGCGATATCACCAGTGCGCGCGGCCAACTTACCGAGTATTTCAAGGGACCGGCCGGGCACTGGCCCGAGGGGCTGGTGGCGGACCTGCACCGCATTTCCGAACTGGGTGATGCCGACGGGCTGCAGCTGATCTTGCAGCAGGCGCATCGGGCCAATGTCATGCTATTCGCGGCGACCGATCCGGATCAGGACGACCCGCTGCCGCAAAGCCATGAACCCAAGCATGTGGCGCTACGCGTCTATCTGCACCACCCAGCAGTCTTCGAGGCGGCGGCGGATTTCAGGGCGCTGCAGGCACCACCTGCGCTTGCCGAGTTTGCCGGGCCCGAACGTGGCGTCGGGGCCGATCTGACCGAGGCTAAGGTCGAGGCATTCCGTGCACGGATTGCAGAGATCTTCCGCGCCGATCTGCAAGGCGATTATTGCCGCCTCGGTCCTTACGAGGACGGTGACGAGATCAACATGGTGATCAGCCATGGCGCAACTGTATCCACCATGCCGGTGGTCGATGGCGGGGCGGAGCGCGTGATCAGCCTGCGAGCCGTGAAATACGCGGTGCTGCGCTATTCCGAGACCACCGGGGTGCTGAAACTCGGCGGGGTGCCGAAGGCACGCCAGGCCGAGATCGCCGAATTGTTCGCCATGACCATTCTGGAACGTGGCGGCTTTTTCGCGGGCGATGATGCGCAGGACCTCTACACGCTGGAGCCGGTGATGCGCGCAGGCAGCGGTTTCACCTTCGACCACGCCTTCAATCCGAACATCCTGCAGGTGCTGCTGACCGAGGCCGCCGCCGATCTTTATGGCGAGGACGAAAAAGGCGAGTGGCGGCTGCAGCGGTCGTTGCGCTCGAAAGACGCCTCGGGCCAAGCACTTGCGCATTTCACCCAGACCCCGGTGCAGTTCGGACGCAATTGGCGGCTTGGCGAAATCGTGTTTCGGGTGTTTTTCAAGAGCGAAGGCAAGCGTCCGTCGCAGGTGACGGTGCGCCTGAAGCCGCGCGGCACTGTCGCCTTCCGCCGCACGCGGTATGAGCGGCAGATCATGACCCTTCTGGAGCGCAACGAGCTTGTCATCGACCGGGACGATCTTCGCCTTATTGACGCGGCTGAGTGAAGCCGGGCCCGACGCGGTTCTCTGGGGCCGCGCGGCCCGACCGCATTTCGGGCCAGTTTTTGACCGCCTCCTGCGCAAGCGGGTTCTGGTGGAACGCCCGCACACCGGGATGTGGCCAACATGCGCCCATTGCGACTGCGGCCTCGATGCGCGGCCGATCGTCGAGGTGCACGGGAAACTCGTTGCGGCCTGTCCGCATGATCATCGCGCCGACCAGACACTCGCGCCCGACGATCCGCGCAGTTTTCGCATCGATTCCGAGCGCCTTGTGACGGTGCTGGCCGAGGCCAGTGACTTCGATAACGCGGCATTCATCTTGCCAGGGCTTTGGCAAATGGGGCGGCTTGCCTCGGGACGAGTGGTGTTTCTGGCCTTGCATGAGGATGCCGTCGAACAACCGGGGATGGTCCTTGCCCTGCGTGCTGCGGCTACCGGCGCGCCAACCACTCTGCTTGTCCCGGAAATCTCGCCTGCCGTTGAACTGCGCTTTTCCGAGGCCGGCATCGATGTCGCGATATTGCGCTCCGTGCTGTCGCCCTCAAGTTCTGGAATTGACGTGATCAACGTCGCTGCGCTGGAAACGCCCGCCCATGCCCCGCGCCTTGTGATCGCGAAAACCGCACAGACCGTGATGCTGGATGATCGACATCTGCATTTTCCATCGCAATTGCAGCGGCTGGTGCTGATGTTGGCCCAGCAGGCGCTTACCAAGGACCCGATCCTGTCGCATCAGGTGATCGGCGGCGCGACCGGCCGCGAGTCCCGCGACCTTATCCGAGACCTGCGTGCCAATCTTGTGGTGCAGGGGCTGAGCAAGGCCGAAACGAACGCGCTGGTCGTGACTGTAAGCCCGCGTGGCTATCGCATCGGTCTTGATCCTTCGGAAATCTCGCTCCGCTCCTGACCGGGCATTCCCACAAACCCCCCACATCTTTCCCACGGCCGTCCCACCTGCGCGGCGCGGCGATCACCGATGCTGAGATCATCAGAAACGATGACCGAGGCAAAAACCCATGCACCCCCCGATTTCCCGGCACCACCTGGCCCGCATTCTTGGCGAGGCCGATGTCGCCGCCCGCCGTCTGCACCGTCGCCTTGGCCTGCCCGCCGCCGATCTGGACGATCTGCGTCAGGATCTGCTGATCGACCTGATCTGCCGCCTTCCTGCCTTCGATGCCTCTCGTGGCAGCATCGGCGCTTTTGCAGGGATCGTTCTGCGCAATCAATCATCTCGCATTGCCCTGAAACATCACCGCGACCGGTGCTCTCGGGGTGGTGCGCTGGTTTCGCTCGATGCCCCTCGCGGGCCGGGCAGCACCGATACCCTTGGCGAAACCCTCAGCCAGTCGGACGGACTGGCCAGCTGGCACGGCCAGGATGGCGACGATCTCGCCCGCACCATCCTGCGCCGTGACTTGGCCCGCGTGCTCGGCCAACTGGCACCAGCCGCCCGCCTTTTCTGCGCCGCTCTCGGCCAATGCCCGCTGCGCGACCTGGTGACGCGAGGGGTCGGGTCACGCTCCGCCCTTTACCGCCGTACGGGCGAACTGCGCCTCGATCTGACCGCGCGCGGCCTTGGCCCGGCGTGGGACGGTTTTCGGGCCGCGTGAGTAGAGGGGAGAGAAGGAGACCATGCTGATGAAACATACCGCATTCACCAACCCACGCGTGGTTTTGGCTGGCGCGATCCGGTCCGCCCGGCGGCTTCGCCGCCACGATCATCGAAATGTGCGCGTCCGCGCACGGGGCGGCCCCGGCCGTCAGTCTGGTTCTGCTCGATGCCCTGCCAAGGTTTCTGGACGCGTTTGGCGCGGGAGCGTTTTGCCATGGTTGACCTGACAGAAGAAGAACGCGCCGCCGTGACCGTCACCATGAAACGCGTCGCACTGCTGATGGACGAGATCGGCTGGCAGACCGCATTTGCCGATCTGACCGAGGCACAGGTGCGTGCCCTGATCGAAGAGGCCGTCGAGGGCTTCCGCGAGGCCATGTCCGACATCGCCCGGGCCCAGACACCGGAGGTGCCGTTCTGATGCTGGACTTCAACCCACGCCCCTCCATGGCCGAGCGGATCAACGCGCTGGTCGACGCCGCCCTCATCGCCGAACGCGAGGCCACGCCGCCCAGGACCTATCTCGGCGCATCCCGTTTGGGTCATGCTTGCGAACGCGCGCTTCAGTTCGAGTTTGTCGGCGCGCCCAAGGATGAGGGGGCTGATTTCAGCGGCCAGACGCTGCGGATCTTCGCGATTGGTCATCAGCTCGAAGACCTGGCGATCCGCTGGCTGCGCGCGGCCGGGGTCGATCTGGTGACCCAAAAACGCGATGGCGGCCAGTTCGGCTTCTCCGTCGCGGGCGGTCGCATCCGGGGCCATGTCGACGGGATCATCGCTGATGCCCCGGCGGCACTTGGCATGCGCGCCCCGGCGCTCTGGGAATGCAAGACCATGAACGCGAAGAACTGGCGCGCCTGCGTCAAGGACGGTGTCACGGTTTCCAAGCCTGTCTATGCCGCCCAGATCGCGATCTACCAGGCCTACATGGAACCCTCGGTGCCGGGGATATCGACGGCACCGGCGCTGTTCACCGCGATCAACAAGGACACGGCCGAGCTGCACCATGAGCTCGTCCCCTTCGATGCCGATCTCGCGCAGCGCATGTCCGACCGCGCCGTGAGGATCCTGCAGGCCACAGACGCGGGTGATCTGCTGCCCCGCATCGCCGCAAACCGCGACTTCTTCGAATGCCGGTTCTGCGCCCATGCCGAGCGGTGTTGGGGGCTGGCTGCGTGACCGACGACCCCACCGATCCATCAGCTCCCGACCAGGACACACCCATGCGCGACGACACGACGCCCGAAACGCCCAAGGAAAACATCGTCCATTTCAATCCGTGGCGCGATTTCAACGATGCCGCGCCGCAGATCGACGTCTTCGGCGACGAGCCCGATCCCGAGCAGATCGCGCAGTTCATGCAGGTCGTCTTCGGCTACTGCGACGGGCTGATCCCGGTCCGCAGTTTTATCGACAAGGGTCAGGGCATCGATGGCCGCCCGCACAACATCTGGCTCGAGGCGGATCAGGCCGCGCCCGAAAAGATGGCGACCTTCGCTACATGGGCCTCGCGGGAGGGGGCAGCGGTCTACGTTATCCCCGGCACAGTCGCGGCACCCGGGCAAGCCAAGGCCGCCGAAATCCTGCAGATGCAGACCGTCGTGGTTGATCTCGACACCGGCGATATCGCCGCCAAGCGCGCCCATCTCGAACGCCACCTCGGTGCGCCAACCATGGTTGTGGAGAGCGGTGGCGTGACACCCGAGGGGCAGCGTAAGTGCCATGTCTGGTGGGCGCTGACCGAGCCCGCCGAGGGAGATGACATTCGACGCGTCTGCCGACTGCGCGGTGACATTGCCGCCAAGGTCGGTGGGGACATGCACTTCCGCTCCGCCCACCAGCCGATCCGCGTGGCGGGCTCTGAATACTACAAGAACAGTCTGAAAACGCAGGTTCGGATCGTCGAGTTGAACGCCGACCGCGAACGCGATCTGGCCGAGTTCATCGAAGCGGTGACCGACATGCCGCCCGCGCCGGGGGTGTCCTTACAGCCCGAGTTCACCCATCCCGACAAACCCGCCATGGACGATGTGCTGGTGACCCCGGTGCGCGAGGGCGCGCAGGACGATTGGTCCCGTTTCGAGGGTGCGTCCGCCGCGATCGGCCATTTCATCCGCATGGTCCACCAGGGCCGGATGACAAAGGACGAGGGCTGGGAAGGCATCTGCGGTTACAACGCTGCGATGTTGCGGCCGCAATGGCCGGTAGAGCGGCTCAAGCGCGAGTCCGAGCGGCTCTGGAACCGGCATGTCGAGAAATACGGGCCGCCGCTTACCCGGCTGGACTCCGGCGCACCGGGGCCGGAGGAAATGCCCGCTTTCTCACTCGGCGCGCTGCTGGACGACCAGAACCCCATGCCGGAGGACATCATTGCGCCGCGTGTGCTGACGCCTGGCGGGCTCCTGGTGCTGGGTGGCGCGCCGAAGGTTGGCAAGAGCGATCTGCTGATCTCATGGCTCGTCCACATGGCTGCAGGCGTGCCATTCCTCGGCTTCACGCCGCCACGGCAGCTTCGGATTTTCTATCTGCAGGCCGAGATCCAGTATCATTATCTGCGGGAACGGCTGAAGCAGATCGCCCTGCCGCCAGAGGTGCTGGTTGCCGCGCGAGACACCTTCGTCGCCACGCCAAAACTGAAGATGTTGCTCGACAACGAGGGCAGCGTGCGCGTGGCGCGTGCCGTTCAGACCGCCTTCCCGGATGCGCCAGTGGACATCATCTGCGTCGACCCTATCAGGAACCTCTTCGACGGCGGACCGGATGGCGGCGGCGAGAACGACAACACTGCCATGATGTTCTTCCTGAAGGAACGGGTCGAGGTCCTGCGCGATCATATCGACCCCGACTGCGGGGTTATCCTTATCCATCACACCAAGAAGCTCAGCAAGCAGCAGGTGAAGGACGATCCCTTCCTCGCGCTCTCCGGCGCCAGCGCGCTGCGCGGGTTCTACACCTCCGGCCTGATCCTGCATCGGCCGGACGAGGACTGCTCGCAGCGCAAACTGGAGATCGAGCTGCGCAATGGTCCCGCGTTGCCGCCGAAGGTGATCGACAAGGTCGGCGGCCAATGGGTCGAGATCAACCCAATGAACGAGCGTCTGGTGCGCCAGGACGTCGGCGTGAAGCACGATGCAGAACGGGATCGCAAGGGCGAGGTGATCTGCGGCCTGCTTTATGAAGAGGCCCTTCAGGGTCGGATGTACACGATGACCCATTTCGCTGAGACCTTCGAGAACACAGGGGGGCTCGGTGGGCAATCGATCATCCGCGAACGGCTGAACGTGCTGACCACGAAAGGGTACGTGAAGTTCGTTCGCGGGGCCGCTGCGGCGGCGCTGGATCTGGCGACCGAGCGGAGCAAATACGGCTATCTCTGCGTCGAGACCATGCGTCTTGCAACCAGCCGGGAGCATGTCGATCCAGGCACCGGAGAGGTCACACCGGAGCTGATCGATGTCTTGCCCAGCCATTACAAATGCCCGCAGACCGGCGCTGTTCTGCCCGTCGAAAACCCCTCCGTCTGGGTCTATCGCGAGGTGGAGGAAGCATGATGAAACACGTCGTTTTGCCCTCCGAAATCTGGGTGCAGAATCCCGAAATCTGGCCAGATTTTGCAAAATCTGGAATCCTGGCGAAATCTGGAATCTGGCTTTTTCCATTTTGTTTCAAGGGTTTGAAAGGTCCTTTCCAGATTTCGGAAGGTTGTTTCCGAAATCTGCTCCGCAATCTGGATTTGGTCAACAAAATCAGTGACCTACGCCAGATTTCAGATTTCAGAAAAGTCCCCCCTAAAGGGGTAGGTGTCCTCCCCGCTACAGGCGGGGAGAGCCACCACCTACCCCTGGGCAATTTCTCGGGTCGCAGTCTGACCCGTTCCACCCCTCGAGCAGCCAATCACAAAAGGAGAAAGCCCATGGCGGACCAGACCATGACCAACCCCAATCAGAACGCCGTCCGAAATGTGCCTCCCGCGTTTACCGGCCAGCGCACATTGCTGGCGCTCGATCTTGGCACAACCACGGGCTGGGCGCTGCATCGCGCTGACGGGCTGATTACCAGCGGCACAGCATCGTTCCGCAATGGCCGGTTCGATGGTGGTGGGATGCGATACCTGCGCTTCACGAACTGGCTGGGCGAGTTGGAGCGTCTGTCCGGACCTATCGCCGCCATCTGGTTCGAGGAGGTCCGGCGCCATGCGGGCACTGACGCAGCCCACGTCTATGGGGGCCTGATGGCCACCCTGACCGCATGGGCTGAGCTGCGCGGCGTCCCTTACCAGGGCGTTCCTGTCGGCACCATCAAGCGTCACGCCACCGGCAAGGGCAACGCAAACAAGGACGCCATGATCGCCGCCGCCCGGGCGCGCGGGTTCAGCCCAGTTGATGACAATGAGGCCGATGCCATCGCGATCCTGCTTTGGGCCATTGAAACCCACGGAGGTGCGCAATGACCGGAATGCGCTTCACACCCAAGGGCTATGGCGGCCATCGTCGCCACCCCGACGAGGTCAAACGCGACGGCTGGAAAGAACAAGGGCTATTGGCCGTCGCCATCGACGATGACCGGCTGACCTGGCCCGAACGCGAATTGGTGCGCCAGCTTGGCGAGCGTCTCTACGGCAAACTGGAACGGGAGGCACGTCATGGGTGATTGGACAACCACACGTGTGGAGGACCGGCTGGAGAGCGCGGCCGACGTCTTCCGCACCTTGCCGGGCGTCATGCCGCAGGGTTTCTTCAACGCATGGCCGGAGTATTTCCACAGCTTCGCGGACAAAGTCGGTCAGGAGCCGCAGATGCGGCAGCCCCGGCCGGGTCCGCGCCAGATCACGCAGGCCGAGGAGGCGTTGCTCTGGCTGCGCTGGCTGGAGCGGGATGATGCCCGGATCGTCTGGCTGCGTGCCGAACGCACGCCGTGGAAACCGATATGCTGGGAGATGGGGATCAGCCGGGCGACCGCGAACCGCAGGTGGCAGTACGGAATTGCGGTCATGGTCTGGAGGCTGAACGGAAAAAGCGTTCATGAAAGGCTATCGCGCCAACATGTCATTTCTAAAGCTTGAAGTGATGTCAGCTCGCCTCAAAACGGTTTTCTGCGTGCCATCGCAGGAAACCCTTGTCTGGAAAATCGGTGGGATTGTCGGGCAAACGAAGCCTCTGCCCATTAAGGCGGCGATATTCGTTTCCGTTGTTGAAAACCGTTCGAACCCTGTCGCTGACCACAAAGCGGAAGTCGTCATCAATCATCGCGTAACCGGCATCAAACACGCTGTGAATATCTCGCCTCAAAAGAATACCGTTCGATCGAGTGTGCTGCCCTCCTTCGGCATAGGGCTTGATATGCGCCGCCTCCAGAGCAGGTAAAACTCGGCCATCTGTCAACGCGCACTGGTGCTTGTAGGCTTCTATGACAGAGATCCGGAACGATCCCTGTCCCAGGCGCGGCAAGACCAGATGGGGACCACCGAACCGTTCGGCCGCCTCAGCCATGCCGCTTGCAACCTGATGAGAAGACAAAAGCTGATCCAGTTTGTTCCAGAGGGCCGCGCCCTCTGGCTCCCCTGTCGAGAATGTCTTGCCGCCAACGATGTTTTTCGACCAGGATAAAGGAAGCTCTGACCAGTTCCGTTCGTCGAGGAATACCGGTTGCGTCAGAACCCTGCATCCGATCAAGCTTTGCGGGCTGACGCGTTCATCTTTTCGATAGTTTTGAATGAACGCGACGAAATCGGTCAGGCTTGCAACGCCGTTTGCCTGCCCGAACGCGTCCCAAGCAATCTTGATTGGCAAAATGGTTGCCGTCGATAGGACGCCGAAGCCCCCAATAACATTTCGCGGTGATTTCAATCGAAAAACAAAGAATTCGCCGGGGGTAATTGCTCGAAAATTCGTAGCGCTTGGCTGCCAGAAGTTCACTTCGGAATGTGGAGAGCTCCGATACAGAAAATCGAACCATCGGTTATCTGTGTTGGAAATGAAGAGATTGACCATGTTTCCCGAAATACCTCATGAACCCAAGGGTAAGGCTACGAGCAAGATGCCGATCTGACAAACAGGATTGTTGTCCGTCGGGCCTTGCCAACGCGCATTTGTCAACCCGTTTTGACTCCGTGAGACATTTTTCGGTGAGACATCGCGAGGCGAGACAAATCCGGCGCTGAGCGGTAAAAGTTCGATATACTCGCGAGAGAAGTGGGTGGCAGGGCGATTGTACGGGTCCTTCCTGGCTCTAAACGTATACGGGCGGGCGAAGCGCGCAATATCGCCAGCGACAGGGCCGGATTTTTGGGAAGCCACCCCGGCGAGCATCCACCCGAGATCCGCTGAAAACCACAACAAAACAAACCTTTGGCACCAGATACACCTGGTGGCCGCTGGACCCCTCTTGGAGTCCAGGCTGGCCGCCGGTGTCCGGAGTCCACCCGATTGAGGCGAACCGACCCGCATGACCCTGAGCTTTGCCCCGGACGCGATCGAAACCTGGCCGCTAAACAGGCTCCAGCCCTACGCGAACAACGCGAAGGCGCACGGGGCCGACCAGGTCGCGAAGATCGCTGCGAGCATGGCGGAGTTCGGCTGGACCGTGCCATGCCTGGTCGCGGAAGACGGCGAGTTGATCGCGGGCCATGGTCGCGTGCTGGCCGCTACGCAGCTCGGGCTGACCGAAGCGCCGGTGATCGTTCTGGGCCATCTGACCGACGCGCAACGCCGGGCCTATCGCATCGCTGACAACAAGCTGACGGAACTCGGTACCTGGGATGAGGCGCTTCTTTCGGCCGAACTGAACGACCTGCTGGCCGAGGACTACGATCTGTCGCTCATCGGTTTCGATGACGCTGAACTCGACGCGTTGTTAGCCGGAGATGTCGATCCTGAAACTGCTTCCCGCGAGGGCGAGGACGATGTTCCGGAGGCCCCCGAGACCCCGATCAGCCGTCCCGGCGATCTCTGGGTGCTGGGCAAGCACCGGCTGCTCTGCGGTGACGCAACCGTGGCCACTGACGTGGACCATCTGCTGGGCGACGTGAAGCCGCTCCTGATGGTGACCGATCCGCCCTATGGCGTGGAATACGATCCCGGCTGGCGTAACAAAGCAGGGGCAGCCGCGACCAAGCGCACGGGCAAGGTGCTCAACGATGACCGTGCTGACTGGCGCGAGGCTTGGGCGTTGTTCCCCGGGGATGTAGCCTATGTCTGGCACGGTGCGCTGCATGCGACCACGGTCGCCGACAGCCTGATTGCCTCAGGCTTCAACATCCGGTCGCAGATCATCTGGGCAAAAGACCGTCTGGTTCTAAGCCGCGGCGATTATCACTGGCAGCACGAGCCGTGCCTTTATGCCGTGAAAAAAACCGGCAAGGGCCATTGGGCGGGTGATCGCAAACAAACGACGCTGTGGCAGATCGCCAACAAGGACTAGGATGCGGAAACCGTGCACGGGACACAGAAGCCTGTCGAATGCATGCGTCGGCCAATCCTGAACAACTCAAGCCCGGGTCAAGCGGTCTACGAGCCCTTTATGGGGTCCGGCACCACGCTGATCGCGGCCGAAACGACGGGTCGCGTCTGCTACGGGATCGAACTCAATCCGGCTTACGTCGATGTCGCCGTGGAGCGGTGGCAACAGTTCACGGGGAAGGACGCCGTTCTCTTCGGCTCCGATGAGACGTTCAACGAAATCAAGATCAAAGACGATTGAGGCGTGCATGACTTGGCTCTATTTTCCTCCGGGCGCACTTCCGGAACCGAAGACGCATGCCTGTTCGGCCTCTCCCTTTGTTCCGGGGCAGGCGGCATCGACCTTGGGCTTACCATCGCCATCCCCGGATATCGAACTGTGGGCCATGTCGAACGGGAAACCTACGCCGCAGCCACTCTCGTGGCGCGGATGGAAGACGCGGCCTTGGATCGCGCGCCTGACTGGGACGATGTTGCCACCTTCGACGGCCGCCCGTGGCGCGGCGCGGTGGACATCGTCACTGCGGGATATCCGTGCCAGCCGTTCTCCGTCGCGGGCAAGCGCCGGGGCGCGGACGACCCGCGCCACCTTTGGCCGCATGTCGCCCGCATCATCGGCGAAGTCGAACCGCCCTTCGCGTTCCTCGAGAATGTCGCCCATCATCTCCGCCTCGGCTTCCCCGAAGTCGCCAGCGGACTGGTCTGCATGGGCTACCGCCTTGCGGCGGGCCTCTTTACAGCGGCGGAAGTCGGCGCGCCCCACAAGCGCGAACGCCTGTTCATCCTCGCCATCCGCGAAGGCTGCGAACTGGCCGACCCCGCGCGCTTGCTCTGGGACCCGCTCGAGCGGTGGGAACCGAACGGAAATGCTTCGAATGTGGCCGACGCCGAGGGCGAGTGCGAACGAGAACCGGCAGACGAAACCAACGCCCTCGCAGGAAGCGGGCAAGCATGGGATGAACCTGGCAACGAGCGCTGCGATGTGGCCCACGCCGCAAACCGACAGCTTCCGGAGCCGGGGCGGCAGCCGGAAACACGAAAAGGGTCTGGATGGCATGGCGCGGGACTGGCCGACGCCGATGGCGAACGACGGCTGCAAGCCGAGCGCGGGCAATCGCAAGACGGCCGATCTGACCCATGCCAGCCGCATGTGGATGACGCCGACGGCGCGGGATCACAAGGACGGGGCGACGACATTGGCGAACACACCTGTGAATGGCCTGCTTGGCCGCCAGGTCCTGGTGACGCCGATGGCTGGGAGCGATACCTCAGAGCAGCGCCGGACCTTGAACCCGCTGTTCGTCGAGGTGCTGATGGGCTGGCCCACCGGGTGGACCGGCTTCGCCTCTGTGGCAACGGCGTGGTCCCCCTGGTTGCGGCGCATGCGCTGCGAACTCTCGCAGCTGAATTCTTAGACGAAACGGCAACACCGCGCTGACTAGAGTTTCGTGCTCGAAGTGTGGCTTGCTTCGGTTGCACCGACGGACTATCTTCCGTTATCAATTTATCTTCACGTCGGAGTAGACCAATGTCTCAATTCGCGCAAAAGAAGCCCGCCCTTGACGCTCGGCTGGTTTCCGAACTGGAAACAGCGAAGCAATCCTTTAAGAAGGATGGTGACGATTTGAAAGCTAAGCTGGAACAGTCGGGCTTGCCACCCGAGCATGCAAGTTTTTTCTCCGAAATCTGGCTTCGAAATTCCGCTTTTTCAAATGTAACTAAGAAGGTCGAAGTGTGATCTAGAATTTAATCGACACAATAGAAGCTCGCCCTTTTGGAGTATTCATGGAAGTAGTAAGTCTTTCTGAGCGACGAGCAAAGCTCCGATTTGGAAATGCCTCTGAGATAATCGACATTTTGCACCGCTTGCATGAAGATATGCGAACGGCAATTAATACTGACGCCGAAAAATGTTACCAGAAATTCCAAAACTCCCAAGGAAAAGAACTCTTAGCAATAGATCATTTTGCCGAGGAAAGCTTTTCCAAGTCAATATCGGCCAGCTTAGGAGATGCGGTCGCAGTATCCGGTGAGGAAAGCCTACCACGAACCGGTGTCGATTATTCGGGCAGCAACCTGATCCATATTCTTTGCGATATGATTGATGGAACAGATTTGCTCGTTCGTGGGCTGTCGAATTGGTGCTCTGCTTTTATCGCTTTCGAGCCATCTACGCGCCAGATTTTGGCATCTCACGTGTATGTAGTGGATCGGGGCGTAGATGTGCTTTACAGCGCTTTTGTCGACAAAGAGGGTTCCCATCTCTCCGAGTATAGGACATATGTGTTCCCTTTGAATGATGAAGAGTTTGTCAAGTTTGAACGTGAGGAATTTGAGTTTGTCACGGATGATCAGGTTTATGCGCGCTCGTTCTTTGAGCCGTCTGCTCGAAGAAAGCTCGCAGAAGCTGGCATTTTTTCCTACGGACAGAAGCTGAAGAACTTTCGCGCGCTCTCGGATTTTCTTCTGCACGATAGAGTGGCAGAAAAAATTGTGAAGGCGAAAGACCTTCGGATATATAATCTTGCCGGAAATCCCGCGCTTTGCCGGATGGTTGAGGGGAAGGTCGATCTGGTCTTTGACTTGGCAGGCCAAGCCGCGCATGATGTCTTGCCTGGCGCTTTTATTGCGCTCAAGGCCGGTGCAGTCATGTATCTTTTAGATGACTTCCCCGGTGAACCGGCACGGAGGCTTCAGTCTAACGACCTTATCGAGTTTGCGATGCGTCCTTGCTCGCAGGATACGAGGCTGAAGTATTTCGTTGCGTCCAATGAAACTTTAGCGAATGAGTTTCTACAATTGCTAACCGACGTGCATTGAAGCGGATTCTTGATCCCGACACTTGTCTCGTGTCGATTGAGACCAATCGAGTCACTTGGCAGGTTGATTGACCTGATCCAGTGTCGACGCCTATTCGCTCGATAAGCGCACGAATCTGAATGATACCGGAGTCGTCGATGCAGGGTCTGAGCGAGCGCCAATACGCTGCCCGCGTTGGCCTCTCGCGCGGCGCAATCCAGAAGGCCAAGGCGACAGGACGGCTGGTTCTGCACGGCGATGGCAGCATCGACGCGGCGGCCAGCGATGCCTTGCGCGCCGAAGCGACCGATCCGTCGAAGACCCGCAAAGCGCCCCAGCCGAAACTCAAACCTGTCCCGGAGGCGGCGGTCTCCGCCGTTGGTGAGACGCTGCGCGAACAGGGATTGGCCGCCCCACCCGTCGGCAGCGGCACCACGTTCCTGCAGGCCAAGACGGCGAACGAAGTGCTGAAGGCGCAGGAACGCCGCCTCCGGCTGCAGAAGCTCAAGGGCGAACTGATCGACCGGGCCCGTGCGCTGTCGCTGGTCTTCCGGCTGGCGCGGCAAGAGCGCGACGTCTGGGTCAACTGGCCCGCCCGCGCGGCGGCGCTGATGGCGGCCGATCTGGGCGTCGAGCCAGCCGCGATGCAGAAAGTTCTGGAGAAACATGTCCGTGCCCAACTCGACGATCTTGCCGAGGTCAAACCCGATCTCCGGTGATGAAACATTCGAGTTCGATGGCGCGGCAGAGATTCTGCGCGCCTGGGGTGCTGGCCTCACGCCGGATGCGGACCTGACCGTGTCTGAATGGGCGGATCGACACAGGATGCTTTCCGGCCGCGCCTCGGCCGAGCCGGGGCGGTATCGCACCGCCCGCACGCCATACATGGGCGAGATCATGGACCGGCTCTCGCCCGGCGATCCGACACAACGGATCGTGTTCATGAAGGCGGCGCAGGTCGGCGCGACTGAAGCCGGGAACAACTGGATCGGCTTTGCCATCCACCAGGCACCGGGCCCGATGCTGGCGGTCCAACCAACGGTGGAACTGGCGAAACGGAACTCAAGGCAACGGATCGATCCGCTGATCGACGAGAGTCCGGAACTGCGGGAGCGGGTCAAACCGGCGCGCTCGCGCGACGCGGGAAACACCATGCTTTCGAAGGAGTTCGCGGGTGGCATTCTGATCATGACCGGGGCAAACTCGGCGGTCGGGCTCCGCTCGACCCCGGCGCGCTACATCTTTCTCGATGAGGTCGACGCCTATCCGGCATCCGCTGACGACGAAGGCGATCCGGTCACGCTGGCCGAAGCGCGGTCGCTGACATTTGCCCATCGGCGCAAGGTGTTCCTGGTTTCGACCCCGACAATCCGGGGGCTCTCCCGGATCGAACGCGAGTTCGAGGCAAGCGATCAGCGGCGGTTCTTTGTGCCATGCCCGCACTGCGGTCAGGAACAGTGGCTGAAGTTCGAGCGGCTGCGCTGGCAGAAGGGTCGTCCGGAAACGGCGGAGTATCACTGCGAGGGCTGTGAGACACCCATCGCCGAACACAACAAGACGGCGATGCTGGAGGCAGGCGAATGGCGCGCGACTGCGACGGCCCCCGATCCTGGCACTCTCGGCTATCACCTCTCGGCTCTCTATTCGCCGATCGGCTGGCTGAGTTGGGAGCGGATCGTGCGGGCCTGGGACGTGGCCCAAGGGTCGGACGAGGCGATCAAGGCGTTCCGCAACACGATCCTCGGAGAGACATGGGTCGAAACTGGCGAAGCACCGGACTGGCAGCGCTTGGCGGACCAGCGCGAGACTTGGGAAGGAGGCACTGTTCTAGAGCGGGGCTTGTTCCTGACCGCCGGGGCGGACGTTCAAAAGGATCGCATTGAGGTCGATGTCTGGGCCTGGGGCCGCGGGCTGGAGAGTTGGCTGATCGATCACCTGGTCATTGAGGGCGGGCCCGGCGATCCGGCGTGCTGGCAGCAGCTGACCAATTTGCTTGGTCAGACCTGGGAGCATGCCTTAGGTCAACCGATGACGTTGGCACGGCTGGCGATCGATACCGGCTACGAGACAAGTGCTGTCTATGCCTGGTCGCGACAGGTCGGCTTCGCGCAGGTGGCTCCGGTCAAAGGCGTCGAAGGATTCAACCGCTCGAGCCCGGTCACCGGCCCGACATATGTGGACGCGACCATCGCAGGCAAACGGCTGCGGCGCGGTGCGCGGCTTTGGACGGTCGCCACGTCGACCTTCAAGACCGAGACCTATCGCTATTTGCGCCAGGACCGGCCGACGCGGGAGGAAATCGAGGCTGGGCACCTTTGCCCGCCCGGAACGATCCATCTGCCAAACTGGGCTGACGGCGAGTGGCTGAAGCAATTCACGGCCGAACAACTGGTCACGGTGCGCACCAAACGCGGCTTTGCCCGGCTCGAATGGCAGAAGTTGCGCGAACGCAATGAAGCGCTTGACTGTCGGGTCTATGCCCGCGCCGCCGCGTGGATCCTTGGGGCCGATCGCTGGTCTGAGGCGCGTTGGGCCGATCTGGAAGCACAGGTCGGGATCACAGCGGAGGACATGGCTGAGGACGGGGCGGGAAACACGACACCCGCTTCTCGGCGCGCGGGACCACAGCGGCGAACCGTGCGCTCAAGTTATATGAGGTGAATTGATGTCTACGATTGCCGAGCTCCGTGCCCGCCGCGAGACCTTGGCCGTTCAGCGTTCCTCTGGCGTGGCGCGTGTCAGTTACGACGGAAAGACGGTGGATTATCGCAGTGTGGCGGAAATCGACCGGGCCATCGAGGCGCTCGACCGCGAGATTGCGGCTGCCGAGGGTCGACGGATCGTTCGGCAGGTGCGCGTCGCGACGACGAAGGGCCTCTGATCCATGGGCCTGTTTGACCGCTTTCGCCGCCGGGTCCCGGGCGGTCCCGCCGCCGTGTCCGCGCGCCTCGAAGGCGCGATGGCCCGTCGGCGGCTTCGCGGCTGGAACCCGCCGCTAGAGAACATCAATTCGCTGGTCGCCTCGGGCGGCCCGCGTTTGCTGGCGCGGTCGCGGGAACTGGTCGTCACCAACGGCTATGCCGCCAATGCCTGCGAGGCATTTGCGTCGAACATGATCGGTGACGGGATCAAGCCGTCGTCGCTGATCACCGATGCGGCGTTGCGTGACAGTGTTCAGCAGCTCTGGCTCGCATGGACTGACGATGCCGATGCCGACGGTTTGACGGACTTCTACGGCCTGCAGGCCATGGTGGCGCGGGAAATGTTTGTTGCGGGCGAATGCTTCGTGCGTCTGCGGCCCCGCCGGTCAGAGGATGGTCTGCTGGTGCCGCTGCAACTGCAGCTCCTGCAGTCGGAAATGCTGCCCTTCGAGAAGACGGAAACGTCGGGAAACGGCAATCGCATCCGTTGCGGGATTGAATTTGACGGCATCGGACGGCGCGTGGCCTATCACTTCCGCCGACGCCATCCGGGAGACAGCACCGACCAAGGGGTTGTGATCCCGGAGACGGTGCGCGTGCCAGCCGAAGATGTTCTGCACATCTACCGACCCATCGATGCAGGCCAGATCCGCGGCCTGCCGCATGTGGCGCCGGCCATGGTGCGGCTGTTTCTGCTGGACCAGTACGACGACGCTGAACTGGACCGGAAGAAAACCGCAGCGATGTTCGCTGGGTTCATCACCAAGACCGCGCCGGAAGACCCGATGATGGGTGAGTCCGAGGCCGATCTCGATGGCACCGCCATTGCGAGCCTCGAGCCTGGCACGATGCAGGTGCTGCTGCCGGGCGAAGATGTGAAGTTCTCCAGTCCTGCAGATGTTGGGGGCGGCTATGAGGCGT
The DNA here is from genome assembly GCA_963976475.1 of uncultured Rhodobacterales bacterium. Lineage (GTDB taxonomy): Bacteria > Pseudomonadota > Alphaproteobacteria > Rhodobacterales > Rhodobacteraceae > Yoonia. The sequence continues at coordinate 27,010 of CAXBKX010000010.1, read as the reverse complement.
TTCAATATCGGACGCTCTTGTCGGTATCAGCCTCGCTGGGGCTGCCGTACCACCTTGTAACCGGGGATGTGCGCCAGGCGAACTATTCGAGCTTGCGGGCAGAGCTGGTCGAGTTCCGCCGCCGCATCGGCCAGCTGCAGCATGGGGTGATGGCGCACCAGCTGTGTCGGCCGATCTGGCGGCGCTGGCTTGAGACGGCCGTGTTGTCGGGGGCGCTGGATATCGGCAATCCCGCCGTCGCGCGGCCGGTGCAATGGATCCCGCCACGCTGGGATTGGGTCGATCCGCTGAAGGACATCCAGGCGCAGGTGCTGGCCATGGAAGCGGGCATTACCTCGCGCCGCAAGGTGGGTCAGATCGAGAACCGCTTTGAGGGTGCTGCGACAGCCGCAACCACCGCCGCACAATCCGCTTTTGACCGGGCTTTCGAGAACAACCCGCTCACAGCCCCCGATCTGGGGCTCACCCAGGCGGCCAATACTGCACTTGCCACGGCCAACACGTATCGCGGTGCCGCGCAGGATTTGGCCGAAGGCGCGCGTGCGCCACTCGCCAGCTGGCAGGCCCTGCGCGACGCGGTGCAGGGCAGTAATGAGGGTGGCGCAGACGCGCTGACCGAAGCAACGGACGCGGCGGGGCGTCTGGAGACCACCCTTGGCGATGCCGGACGGGCGGCCACTGGTGCCGGTGCTGCAGCCGGGGCTGCTATCGCTGCCGCCGAACCAAACACCGAAGCCGCCGTCACCGGCTGGCAGGCGGTCACCGCAGCGCTCAGCGACTATGCCAGCAAGGCCCGGGATATCGGCGGCGATATCGGCCAGGCGCTGGTTGGCGCGTTTCAGTCGGCTGAGAACGCGGTGGCCACGTTCGTGAAGACTGGCAAGCTGGATTTCCGCGACCTCGTCACCTCGTTGTTGGCCGATCTCGCCAAGCTGGCGGCCAGACGGTTCATCCTGGGACCGATCGCCAATGCGCTCTCCGGCGCGCTTGGGGGTGCGGGCGGGATATTCGCGAACATCTTGCATGCAGGCGGCATGGTCGGAGCGACTGGACCCTCGCGGATGGTCCCGGCGATGGCCTTCGCGGCCGCGCCCCGGATGCACTCCGGCGGCGTTGCAGGGCTCCGCCACGACGAGGTGCCTGCAATCCTGCAGCGGGGCGAACGGGTGCTGTCGCGGCGTGAAGCACAGAGCCACGGCGGCGGTGGGGTCAATGTCACCATCATGGCCCGCGACGCCGAAAACTTCCGACAATCGCGCACGCAGGTCGCCGCCGATATCGCTCGCGCCGTGTCGCTGGGGCGGAGGGGCATGTGATGGCGTTTCACGAGGTCCTTTTTCCCGACAATATCAGCCGGGGCGCGCGCGGCGGGCCGGAACGGCGCACGCAGATCGTTGAGCTCGCCTCGGGTGACGAGGAGCGCAACGCCAGTTGGGCCAATTCGCGCCGCCGCTACGATGTGGCTTACGGCATCCGCCGCGCGGACGACCTAGCGGCAGTGGTCGCCTTCTTCGAGGCGCGCAATGGGCGGCTGCATGGCTTCCGGTTCAAGGACTGGGGCGACCACAAGTCCTGCTTGCCGTCGGGCACGCCATCACCCAGCGACCAAGCGATCGGCACCGGCGACGGCATGACGACCGCGTTCCAGCTGGTGAAGCGCTACGCCTCCGGGGCGCAGTCCTGGACGCGCGCCATCGCCAAGCCAGTGGTGGGAACTGTGCGGATTGCGCTTGGCGGGGTTGAGCAGCCCTCCGGTTGGTCGGTCGATACGACCACTGGCCTCCTCACCTTTAGCTCCGCGCCGGGTTCTGGCGTCGCCGTCACTGCTGGCTTTGCGTTCGACGTTCCGGTCCGCTTCGACAGCGACGCGCTCGATGTGACGCACGACATCGAGCGACTGGGCTCGATCACCTCCATTCCATTGCTGGAACTGCGCCGATGAAAGATATGAACCCTGACCTGCAGGCCCATCTCGACGGGGGCACGACGACGCTTTCCTGGTGCTGGCGGATTGCGCGCGCCGACGGCGTCAGCTTTGGGTTCACCGATCATGACGTGACGCTGAGCTTCGACGGCACCACCTTCGAGCCGGAGAGCGGGCTGACCGCCTCCGAGGTCCGCTCCGGCTCTGACCTTTCCGTCGACGCGCAGGACGCAGAAGGCGTGCTGACCTCGGACCGGATTTCAGAGACCGACATCCTCGATGGCCGCTGGGACAATGCCGAGGTCGAGGTTTGGCGGGTGAACTGGGCGGATCCCGAACAACGGGTTCTGATGCGCAGAGGAGCCATCGGTCAGATCCGGCGCGGGCGGCTGGCGTTCGTGGCTGAGGTCCGCTCACTGGCTCATGTTCTCGGCCAGACGGTGGGGCGGACGTTCCAGGGAACGTGCGATGCTGCGCTCGGCGACGTCCGATGTGGGGTCGATCTGGAGGATCCTGCCTTCAAGGGCACCGGCACCGTCCTCGATCTCCTGCGCGACCGAGCGTTCACCGCCTCTGGCCTCGGCGGCTTTGCCTCCGGCTGGTTCACCTTCGGCACAGTCGAATGGACAAACGGCACGAATGCCGGTCGGCGCGCCGAGATCATCGCACATGACCTGACTGACGGCATCGCGGTGCTGACACTGCTCGAAGCTCCGGTAACGGAAGCCGCGCGCATGAAGTGCCCGCCGAAGCACTAGTTCGGGCTTCGTGTCCTTCCCCTTGATCCCGGCCATCATCCGGGAGCGGGTCTGTTTGTCTACGATATCGGTCACATGCACCCTGGTCTTCGATCTGGAACCTGGTATACACCGACTGAATGAATTTCGTCAGGAGCTTGATTTGTCAGCCACTTTCGGCATTGTCGATCTGTTCGCCGGTCCAGGCGGACTTGGCGAGGGCTTTGCCTCCCTCGTCGAGGACGGACATGCGCCGTTCCGGATCGACATATCGGTCGAGAAGGAGGCATCGGCCCATCGCACGCTGACGCTGCGCGCGTTCCTTCGTGAATACCAAGCTCTTCACGGCGCCTTGCCCGACCAGTTCATCGATTTCCATGCGGGGCTTGTCCCCGAGCCGGATTGGTCAGCAGTCGACGCCGAAGCGTGGCAACTTGCCATTGATGAGGCTCGTGCACTCGAACTCGGCACTGAGGCTGCTGCGACGGCGATTGACGGTGCCATCGCGAAGCTACGCAAAAACTATGACGATACGATTCTGATCGGCGGACCGCCCTGTCAGGCTTATTCCCTGGTGGGGCGCGCCCGGGCGAAGGGCAAGATCGGCTATGTGCCTGAAGAGGATGAGCGGCACTACCTGTTCCGAGAGTACATCCGCGTGCTCGACAGGCTTCGTCCCGCCGCTTTCGTGATGGAAAACGTCAAGGGCATGCTGTCCTCGACTGTCGAAAGTCGACTTGTCTTCGAGATGCTGATGGAAGACCTGTCGTCGCTTGGTACGGGCCAAGGTCATCACTACGATCTGCTGGCAGTCCGCGTGGAAGATGGAAAAGCCAGCCTGCAAGAAGCAGGGCGACCGTCTGATTTCATCGTGCGCGCCGAGGAGTTCGGGGTACCGCAACGACGCCACAGGGTCATCATCGTCGGAATTCGGTCCGACCTTGCGGGCAAGGCTGCGCGCGCCGAGATTGCCGTCTCGGGCCTGACGCGAACGGTCAGTGACGTGATCGGGACTATGCCGGACCTGCGCAGCGGCATTAGTCGTGGTCGAGACGATTCATCGGCTTGGCGAAACGAGGTTGTCGAAGCGGCGAAACTCTTGGCGAGCATCCATAAGGGTAAGGAGGACGGCCCGCTTAGGGAGGCGTTCTCATCCGTTGCCAAGCGAATGAAGTCGGGCGCGCCGAGCCGTCGGACGGCGTCATGCCTGCCGGATGGCTATGGCACCTCGAACGATGAACTGCTGCGTTGGCTCGAGCGGCCGAACCTGCGTGCTGTTGCCCAACATGAGACGCGCGGACACATGCCCTCGGATCTGGGACGGTATCTGTTCGCCGCTGTGTTCGGGGCAGTGCGCGGCTACAGCCCGAAGGCTGCCGATTTTCCCCTCGCGCTCAGCCCAGATCATCGGAACTGGCACAGCGGCGTCTTCAATGACCGTTTTCGAGTCCAACTGGCCGACGCGGCCGCGACTACCGTAACGAGCCACATCTCCAAGGATGGACATTACTTCATCCATCCCGATCCGATGCAGTGCCGCAGCCTGACGGTACGCGAGGCGGCCCGGCTGCAGACCTTCCCTGATGACTACCTCTTTCTCGGCAACCGGACCCAGCAGTATGTCCAGGTCGGAAACGCGGTGCCGCCGTTTCTTGCTCGGCAGATTGCTGACCTTTTGCTAGCTGCATTGACAGGTCAGCGAGACTAATCTGAAACCTTCACAGATAACTTTACGCCGAGCTCGTCGGCAATTCGTGTAAGTAAATCCTTTTTTTGGGAAGTACTTGAGTGCGTCATCACATAGTATCCGTCGATATTTGCAGTATTGTATCGTTCAGACGGAGTATCTGAAATCAAAGGTTCACGATTTACTTCAAGTCCGAGACTTTTTACCTGTTCAACGCCCATTCCGATTATTGCTTTTGCGAATGTCTCCGCTGCCGTCTTGCTGCTGATGACGCGACCATCATCCATGATTACGATTAAGCTCTTTCTGGGCGATTTCCTAGGTGTATCGCTTGAAACCTCATTTGATTCAAGCTCCTCCGCCTCACTGAGTATAGGGACCATTTCTGAAATCCCGCTCCAATCGGATCTAAGCTCGACGACCTTCTGACGAAACGTCTGCAGCCTTCTTCCAAGCTCGGCTCTCTTCATTGCCTCTTCATACTGAGACAGACCAAATAGATGTGCGCCTTCTGTATTGAGATGTGCAATTTCGTGTTCGAGGTCATCAATTAGTTTTTCAAGGGTGGACGTAATTCGATCGTTATGCATTCCACGCCCATCCTTTTTAATTTTTCTCGTTCTTCTGTTCAATTTAGACGCAGGGGTATCCCTCGCCGCAGAACTAGCGCCTTTGTAAGCCAGGCGTCGAATAGTGTCTCCCGATTGCACTAATCGGACCTCATGCTCTGACGGCAGATCAATCGGCGGAACCCAATCGGCTTCTGCAGGGTCAGGGGCCACTTCATAAACGGGAAAGAAGCTTCCAATCATGCTGTTCAGAACCTTGCCGGAAACATCGTTCTTTGAATCTCTATCAGACGCAAATTCTGCCGCAATAGAGGTCACTCCCAAGACATACTCAGCTAGCTCTTCGTCGTTTCGGTCTTCCCAATCTTGGTGAACTGCACGGTCCCGCTCGCTTAGTTCGGCTCCCCTTTTTTGACCATCAGACCAGCCCTTTCGACCATTGTCGAAAAGGGAGTCGAATATGTCACGTGTATTCCTCAGCGTATGTCGAAACTGCTGTTGAGTGCGGCCGTCCGACAGTCTGTCAAAGAACAGGTCGTATGCTCCATTCCAGCTATCGATGTTCAAGGCAACTGGGGGTCTTGGCACCTTGCCATCGGAAAAATCCGTGCAACGCGAAAGAAAGTACCCGACCAAGATCATTTCGTCGGACCGTTTCTGCGGCTCGCCTATTTCCCGAATGTCTGTCATCAAAATTCTGACCGCAAAGCTTGCATTACTTGATTTCGGGGATGGAAGCGGAATGTGAAGGGTAATCTGCCGATCTGACCTTCACCCACGTATCCGCCCGTTTCGCCACTTCCGAGAACTGCTGGCCCGGGGCGATCCGGTTGAACTCCGCGTTCACGATCACCGCCCAGTCCCAGAGCAGGTCGCGCAAACCGCCGGAAATCCCCTGCCGCATCCAGACCTGCTGTAGATCGAGCCTGTCGCCGAGCTTTTCCGAAACAACGGCAACGACATAGGTCGCAATGTTCACATAGCCTTGACGAAAAATCTCTTTTGCATCTTTTGTTTTGATCATGCTTTCGATCGTCTTGAAAACGATGACTTTCGCAATCATCGCGCGAAACCAATTTGCATCAAGTGGACTAGGAACGAGATTTGGATTGTCATCGAGTGCGTCCATGAGTGCTTTGAAATTCTTTTCGCCAGCAAGAGCGACCTGATTGGGCTTACCTCGCCAAGCTTCATGGTACTTGGCAATATCTGTCTTGGTCAGTTTGCGCCTAGGTGGGATCATCTCCTTCAGCTTGCGCCGTTTGGCAGGTGTAGTGCCCTCTCTCAGCAGCATGACGTTGTAGGCGCCAGCCGCCCGCTCGTAGAACCAACGGGTAGCGCCATCCGGGCACCAAGTGTCGTTCGCAAGTTTTTCGAGCTCTCGATGGAATGGGCGATTTGCCGAGAGGTCCGACATTTTCACTGCGTTCTGGCTGTTGGCATAACGTGAGACGTTGCTGATCAACCGTTCACGCGCTTCGTCTTGAGAGCCCTTGAGAATGATGATCTTGGCCGGAACCATGACATGGCTCAGATCGATGGTACGGTCGTCGCGCGACGCGAAATAGATACTCGAGGTTGTCTGGCCACCGTTCACGATCTGCAGCCCCTTCAGGAATGACAGACCCAGATTGCCGTCATCGGAACGCTCGAACGCAGCTTCGTCGCAAACCAGGACAAGGCCGTTATTGAACGCGAGAAAGTGCTCCGGTTCCTTTCGTAGCGTTTCGACTATGCCCTTGTTCACCGCACGTTTGTTTCCCAGGAAAGTGCGGATGTTGGCTTCGAGCAGCGTCGTACCGTAACGAAGATAAAGATCCCGAATAAGTTGCCCGGGAATAGCCGTCAGGGCGTATTCGTAATCTGCGTCAGGGTCAGGGACGTGGACACAGGGCAGCGGTCGACCTAGCGACTGAACGAAACTGACTGCAAGTTCATCCCTTGGTTTTCCTTCGGTGTGTCGAAACAGCCGCTCGATGTCCATCGCCTCGACGGCCACCATCTTCTGATGAACCTCCTTGTTCGAGAACCGCTTGGTCTTGGTTCGCCCGTCTGTGATCACGAACACCCGAAGTCGATCGATGTCGTTCCATCGGGAACGGATGGTTGCAACGAGGTCCCTGACAGGGTGGGTAGGATCAATTTTCGTGTCGAGCTGGCCGCTTGCAGCGCGAAAGAGAAAACGCACGCCTTCACTGGCGGTTCCAGTGGCATCTGAGTCGCGGAGATCGTTCAATTCGTTAGTCCCGAAATAGTGGGTCACGAACAGGTCGAGCGCCGTTTCATCTGAGCTGAGGGCATAACCGGTGATGCGCAGTCTGGCGTTACCGACCTTGCCGTTCCAATGGCAAACGGTCGGCGCGTCGCATATCCCGGTTTCCGCCACATGCTCCATCACCATTTCTGCAAAGACGAGTTCCTCCGAAGGAAAGGGGCCCTCACCATCCGCCACGCGTTCGGCGATGATCGTCTGCAGGTCAGATCGGAAATTGTGGTGAAATTCTTCAAGGCTCATGTTATTCCAGTCCAAATTCGTTGATAAGATCGGTAATGCCGACGGAGGCGACTTCCAGAGCATCGAGATCGAGCACATATGCAGCTGAACGGATGGCGACTGGCAGGGCAGCACGCGTGAGGCGCGGCATGTCACCTTCCGAGCGAAATCCCCTCGTATCCTTCAATGTCAGCGTTCGGCCATAGAGCGGCGCATGCTCGTCGAGGTACCCCATCACCATCAGCAAGGCTTCGAAGCCGCGTTGCACTCCAGCATGCTTAAATCTCTCGCGGAGTTCGGAGACGAAATCGACGAGCGAAAAACCGTCCGTGTTTTCTTCAAATCGAAACCCACAAAGAAAAATGGGCGCCCGATTACCATCCAGCTGCTCGATGCTATTGATCCGGGCAAGGAAGCTGCCGGTCCGAACCGTGCTCTTCACTTCGATCGCACCGCCCCGTACGTGAAAATCCTGCGCCGCCCTCAATGGTCCCTGCCAGCAGTCGAGAGCACCGGCTCCCAAGGAGGTGTCCGCGAGCAATCTGAGCATCCATAATTCGCCGAGAAGGCCGATCTGTGCATCTGGTGAGAGAGGCCGGTGCGTTCGCGCCATGAACGCCTGCCACTCCCGGACCCGTTCAAGGAAGGCCTCTATCACATCACGACTGGGCGTGCCGGCTGCGGCTTCCAGTGTTCGCAAGACATCGATGACCATGATTGCGAAGATGTCCGGCGATCCTTCCGGCCGTCTCATCAAGGCGATGGCCGTCTTTCCGGCAACGACAGTCTGACCCTCGATAATGGCGACATCGAATCCCTTGCCTTCAGGCAGCCGTGCCGGGTTCACTGACCACGAGCTAGGAAAGGAGACAATCAACGCTTCTCGTCCAAGGGGAAAGTGGCAGCCTGCCTCAACCGAGACAGCGCCCATCCCGGTGAGGTGAACAAAGCGCCAGTCTTCACTGGCTTCCTGGCGCGCGAGCGCTCTCCATGCCCGTGCAAGCCCCTCTTCAGTCCACCCAGTCATTGAGGCCTCCCCAGAGAACGCTGTTGGCGATGTACCTCGAGTTAGAGACCCTTCTTTCGGAAGTGCTCGATGGGAAACTGATTGCCCAGGCTACTACGGGGTGGGCATCTGCGAGTTCTGGAACCTCAGCACCGGCAGGATCGAGCAGGTAGAGCATCAGCAGGCCGCGTTCTCGTCGAGCCGGAATACTCGCTTCAACCACGCCGTTTCCGAGAACGTGACGGATCTGCGGACCTCTGGGTTCGGACGGTGGTTCCTTACCTTCGTTTCTATCCGTATCATTGCGCCAGGTTTTTCGGCTGAGTTCGAGGGCGGCCTTCCACTCTGCCTCTGTCAGATCTATGGCTTGATCGCGGGGGGAAATGAGAGTTTTGATAGAGTATCGATCCGCATGCTCAGCTGCTCTGCGGCGATCCAACATTTTGACCGAGGCGCCACCAACCGACTTTTCTGTTCCGGGCTGATCTTTTCCGATCAGGGCCACGGTCCAGTTCGTAAGTTCCTGATCTTTGTTCATTTCCTCGATGAAGTCTGCGATCAGTGGGCTCATGATCCGGAAGCTGGCCGCGTGGGTCCTGTACTCACGGAGGAACGAGATCACGCTGAGTGCCGACACATCTCGCCACAGGTGACCGTTCCACTTCTGACCGTCGGGCACGAAGTGCTGGTGGTTCAGGTCCGTCGATGGGCCAAGTGCGCTGATGAAGCGATCCGCGGCATTGAAGTTTGCCGCGATGTCGTCCTTCCGATTCGGAAACACGATGGTCTGCAGCAGATCGCCAGAATAGGTTAGCTGCATCGCGCGCGCGTTCCGCATCTTTGCCCGCGATGTTACGGTCAGCACGGAGTGGGATTTCACGCGCAGGCCGAACTGCTTGGGCGTAGCACCGGCCGCAACCATATTGTCAAACTCTTGGCGTAGCTCTTCGGCTGCATCGGCGATATGACCGAACCACTCCACCATTTCTTGGGATGTATATAGGCGGCAGACATCGAGGTAGCCGTCACGGTAACCGAACCACCGACCCATTTGCATAAGTGTGTCGTACATGCGTGCGGTTCGCAGGAAGTAGCTTGTACAGAGACCCTCGAGCGTCAAACCACGCGCCAGCTTGTCGCCACCGATGGCGATAACCTTCAGGCCTGTGGCGTCATTCTCGGCATAATCAAGAGCGTCCTTCGCCGTGCCGTTGATCTCGCGCACGCGAATGTCCGACAGAACGTCCGGCAGAACGTCACGAATATCCGTCCATGAGAAGTCTTCCAGCGTCTCTCCTTCGACAAGGGCATCTCGGATCCCTCGCATGCCGGGTAGGAAGGCCGCTTCATATTCCTCGCGCATCGATTCTTCGAGGGAAGCGAGTTCGATACCGCGGGTGTATCGGCCTTTCATGTCCCTCACGTAGGAGGCTACCTGATTGAAGACTTCATTCTGCACTGAGGTGAAGCGGGTCACGTGGATTAGCATGGAAGAGTGCTTGTCGCCGTGTCCGCGCAGTTTCCGTATGGCACAGGCATAAACGAATGACCGGATCGCTTCCGCGAGCGAGTCCGGCACGCGATCTTCGCCCTTCCAGCGTGGTCGATGCCCGTTTTTGTGCGGCTTCATTTCAGGTGAAGTTGTCGACTTGCTAGGCATCCAAGGCTGGAATTCATCGTCTGATAGTGTGCGCACCAGTGGCAGGTCTTCTGGCGTGCTTGAAGCGGACCCGAACACGCGCCCCGGTCCGACGTAGTTCGATGGTGCGGCAAGGTTGGTGATAAATGCCGACGGGAACAGGTCGGGGCCATGCTCCTGCGTCTCACCGCGCTCATGAATGAAGATGTTTGCAAAGGGTGTGGCTGTGTAGCCGACGTATGCCTTGCGCGCAAAGTGGTGCAGAATCGCCCGGATGAGCCTGTTGATGGTTTTCGGTTGATGTTCGAGATCTGGATTGCCAAAATCATCCACGACGTCTTCGCCCGTATCCACTGAACCATGATCGGACTCGTCGTCGATCACAAGAATTGGCAAATTGGTGACCAGCTTGCGACCTGTTACGGGATCGATGTGATTGGCGACGCGATTGCGGATCCAGTGTAGCAAGCGCTCCAGGACTGTCTTGTTCTTCTTGACCACGAACAGCCACGGTCGCTGTTCTGGACTGATATTCATTTTGGCGGCGACAGCCGTATTGAAGTCGCCCTTGTCACTTCGATTAGTTGCGGCATTGGGACGGACGGATGTGTCGTTGTCGATCAGCCCGACCCCGACCGCGGGAAGCTCATCGGCATCCGCGATCGTGGCAAAGCCGAGGAATCCCTCGTCAAGACGGATCTGGGTCTGAGCTCTCAGGTTATTGTGCAGACCGGCAAGCACGATGATGATCTTGTAACCGGCGTCGGCAGCCTTGCAGATCAGACCAGTGTAGTTCCCGGTCTTTCCAGACTGCACGTGGCCGACCACCAGACCGCGACGATCCCAAGCGCCTTCACGGATCGGATCCTCGAGGTTTGACAGGACTTCATCGGTGGCAACGTCGAGGGCGTCGAGGGCCGTCCACGGGATACGCGTCTCCATGTATTCGGAGTAGCGTTGCCAGTATGTCCAGCCCCTTTTTCTTTCAGCGTCGAGCCAGGGAATATGGTTCTCTCCGCTTGAGAGGGTGGCATTCTGGCCAACGGTGCGGCTTGATCGACGGATCAGTTCGTCAACGAGCGCGTCCCGATCGACGAGGTCAAAATCGTCTTCCATCATAATCGCGAGCTTGGTCAGCTCCTTTTCGATCATTTCTGGCGTGACTGGGCTCTGAGCCCGCTCTGCGGCGAGGCGAAGCATATTCTGCGCCATCGAGAGTATTGAATCAAAAGCCTTCTGATTGGAAATCGTCATTGTTTATCTTTCACTTCAAGGGATGAAACCAGATCGAGGTGCCTGTCGAATGGGGGCGTGCGACCGAGCCGTTCGCGCGCCTCAGCAGGACTGAGACCACGAAATTCCACGAGTGCTTCAAACATCGAGGACAGCGTCTCCATCACTTCGTTGTCGGGTGCCCCGGCGAAGCCTGTCCTCGGCGTCTCCTTGTCTTCTGCGGTATCCAGCCAGATGCGCTGAACTGGAACTGTCTCCTCGATGAGCCTGAGAACAGCGAGGATGTCCGGCTTGAGCGATCCGGCGCGGTTCAGGATCGAGGCGACGAGGTCATGGTCACGGGCAATCCGGTAGGATGTACCTTGTGCGGAGCGCCGCACTTGCCAAGCTTCAGCAACAGCGTTCGAGCGCGTGCCCGAAACAGGCGTGATGTGACCCCGGTGGGCGAAGACCCGTCTCGCGGTATCTCGCGTTTCTGATGCCAGACGGTGAAGCTGAGACCGCAGACGTACCGGAGGACTGGCTGTCGACTTCAGGACATTGATCTTCCATTCGGCGTCCGCGCTGTTCGGTATGTCGAGACGGATTCGGGCAAGCCTGTGGGCTTCATCGCGCGGCCATGGCTTGCCTCCATCGCCCAGGCCCAGCCAGCCCCCAGCGAGAAGGAGACGCTTGTTGCGGTAGACGTAGAAACCCTCCTGCTGCGTCCAACCTCCGGGCCCAGCGGCGATTTCCTGTTCGGCGGACTTAAGCATGTCGCGATGCGGCAGTACGTGGCATTGAACCGTCACACCCGTGGTGTGGAGGATGCGATACTCGGGGCTTTCAAGTGCCTTGCCAGGATGTCCCGTCAGGTATGGGTCCCAAGGCTTCATACCTCTACCGTTGAGAAGGAGGCGAAGCTTGGGCTGCTGGCCATCCAAGAGACGATGAAATGTCATCGCAAGATGCGCCTCGACACGATCGGCGAGCTCGATCATGTCAGTGGCGGCGAAGCCATCGGTCACGATACGGTCCAGCTTCTCCCAGAGGACGATGGTGCCGTGGTCCATCTGCTCAAGCGGCGCAAGCAGATGCTCAGATCCTTGCGCAGGCCCTTCAAAGAGTGGCCATTCGGCGCCCGGCTCTTGACCAATGAGGTCAAGATCCCAGCGCAGGCACACGACAGGTCCGCCATTCTGCCGACTGGCTACAGTCAGTCGTCGAGCCTGCGAGAAACTCGCTGTCTTCAGGCCCAGCCCGAAGCGCCCGAGGTCGCTGGCGGCGCGTTCTGCCCGCGGATCGCGTGCGCCGAGCCGCATCCCTGCCTCCAGAGCCGCGTCGTCCATGCCGTCGCCGTCATCAACGATCCTTACCCAGCTCTCCGGACCAGCCCATTCGAGATGAATGGCCACCTCGCCTGAGTTCGCAGCTATGGAATTGTCGACCAGATCGGCAAGTGCAGTAGGAGGCGCGTAGCCGAGCCCCCGAAGGGATTCGAGCAACGAGCCAGGATGAGGAGGAGCATTTCTTACACCCATGCCATTAAATCCCTAGCAATTCCTGGAGGCGCCGCTTGCGACCGGGATGGGAAAGACGGTCGAGGCCCTTTGCCTCGATCTGTCGAATGCGCTCGCGTGTCACTCCATAGATTTGACCGATCTCCTCAAGGGTCATGTCGGCGTCGCGTCCTATCCCGAAGCGCATCCGGATCACATCAGCTTCACGCTCCGGCAGCTCAGCTAGGGCGTCCGTAATGATACTTTCGGTTTCTGCCTGATCGAAGGCATTCGCGTCCTCCTGTTCGGGCAATACCTCGTCCCAGTCGTCGATGCTTTCGGGATACTCAGCCTCGCGGGGGATCGCGCGAAACTGACTCACCTCGTCAGTGGTCCATTCCAGATCCACGGCGAGATCGTTGTCGGAAACAGTGCCGTCAGCCCGGACGTCGAGCTTTTCCATAGCGAGATCAAGCCTCGCGATTTTCTCTTTCCGATGAACGGGGATACGGATCGCTGCGCCTTCGTCAGCGCGCCATCGCATGATGGCCTGCCGCATCCAGTAGGAGGCGTAAACAACAAAGCGATAACCGCGTTCTGGATCAAAGCGCCGTGTGGAACGCTGAAGACCCATGAAAGCCACTTGGAAGACGTCCTCAGGGTCTTCGCCTTCCTCCACGTTCCGTGCAGCAAAGCGCCGCACGTAAGGCAGGTGCTCGTGGATGAGGCGCTCGTTGGCGGCCTCAAAAACCGAGATCTGTGCATCCAGCCAGTTGGCATGCTCTGGGTTAGCCTTGCTTTGTTCGAGCGAGCTGACGAGCTCCTTGTGGAAAGCCAGAGAGAGATCGAGCGACTCGAGCGCGGCGAGTGCCTGCCTTCGCCGTTTACCGTCCAACACGCGACCATTTGCCTGCCAGAACTTAAGGGCTTCCGCAGCTGCCATGACCTCGGCCGTCTCGGCGTGGCCTGGGCGTGAGGGGATAATGGTCTTCAGTGAGACAGAACCTGGGTCTCGGACCCCACCCCCGATGCTGTCGACGACATCGAGGATCGTTTGGACAGCAGCTTCGGAGGCGAGAATTCCCAGCTGAAGCTCTTGCTTTGCCCGGACCATGGGCTCCAGCAGTTGTAGTTCGTCGGACTTGTCCATGACGAAGCGTTGCGTTCCAGGCAGCCGCGTCGATCGCGTTAGGGCTGCCTCGATTGCTTCAGCCAGCTCGTCGGAGGATATGTCCGATCTGGCGTCCCAGAGCCCGACAATATGCGCGGAACTCTGATCGACCGGGTCGAAACCTGCAGCCTCCAGGTTGCGCAAGAGATTGGTGCGTAATTCCTCGAGATCGCCATTGCCTTCGCAAAGTGCGACGAGGCTCTCGATATCGCTGAATGAGCACCACCCCTTTGCCAAAGTTTCCTCGGCCCAAGTGATGCAAATCTCCGGATCGATCGACAGTCGCGTGCCGGTCTGGACGACGGCGCGTTTGACCGATTGGCGCCCGCGGTTGCGGACCTTCAGGAAGTCATGCTCTGCGCCATGATCCGTGGTTACGGCGGCGGCGGCACCGATGCCTTCTCCGGCAATCGATGCAGGTGAAAGGTCAAGATCCCAATCTCCGTCCTCATCGTCCGAAACCACAGGTGCCGGACTGACGAGCGCGACGAATGTCCCCGAAACCGTTTCGCTCGCGGACTCGCCGAAGAACTCCTCTGGCTCTTCCTCGGCCTCGAAACTAAGCAAATCGTCAAGGTCATCCAGCTGGTTGGGCACCGCCGCAGTTTGCGCAATTTCCGGGCTAGGCCGTTGCTCTGGCCCCGCAGAGGGCTGCGCGGCAACATACGGGGGTACTTCGCTTATTATTTCGGAGCTGCTAGTGTCCGCATTCTTCTTTTCCCACAAGCCGAGACGGTGCGCCTTGCTCAGCACTGCATTGCGGCTGACTCCGCCCAATTCCCTCGATATCTGGTTCGCGCTCCGGCCCTCGGACCACATCCATCTCAGAAGCCCGACCCGGTCATCAGTCCAAGAGGTTTCAGCGCTCCTCTCCTGGCGATTCCAATCATCGTCATCCGGCTCAGTCTCCTTGACTACTGAGAGATGAGTTGCGGGAATGGCCTCGATCATGTCCGCAGTGGTCTCAAGTATCGGGCTCTCCTCGCACGCGTCGAGGCTGGCGATCTCCTGCGAGTTGGTAGTAAGCGAAGACAGAAGCTGCGATGCGAGCTTGTGGCCCTCTGCATGCGCCACGTCAGCTGGGGTCTGCCGTTCATGGTTCAGTGCATTAGGATCTGCGCCAGACCGAATGAACAGATCGCAAAGTGCAAGACTGCCCGTTCGTGCAGCCAGGTGGAGCGGAGTGTCGCCCTTCGGGTCAGCCGAATATAGGCGAGCAGATGCAACGAAATCGGCAAGTTTCTCGAGCTTTCCTTCGGCAATCAGCCGGATCTCGAAAGGGTCAAGGATATGGCTTTCGGGTTCGCTCATCGGCTGGGCACGACTGCCGAGGATACGGGACAATTTATCCAGTAGTTTCATGAACGGCCTCCCGGTTGAGAAGCACGATTTGCTGATCCTGAGGCTTCCTTGCGCCGGGGTCGGTATCGAGTCCGAGACGCTTGAGCGCGTAGTAGAGCAGAGCGCGTCGAACCTTGATTTGCGCCTTTTCACCGCTCATCCCATAGTCCAGCGCGATTACCTTCTTCTGGTTCTCGGAGAGCTCAGGGTGGGGGCCGATCTCAAGCGTTACATGTTGTTGCCAGTCGGAATCGGCTGCATCTGTGACTTCGCTGGCTTCAACTCCGCGCGTCTTGAGGATACGAGAAAGCAGGAAGTCCTTGAAGACCTCGTCAGTCTTACAGAACGCTCGTGCGTGCCATCGAAAGCCATCGAACCCGATCGCGTGAGGCGCGATCCACCTCCATGTCGGCTCGGGGCGTGAGAGGGACTGATACTTCACCTCGATCGACTCTGCACGGCGGATGGCTCCGACAACTGATCGCAGAGTGACAGGATTTACACCGCGGGCGGGCGTTGGTGCAGCATCGTAGGATGGCAGTTCTGCGATCCAGGTATCGTCGCTGTCCATGATGCCGTCAGCCAAAGACCGCAGCTGTGCGAGGTAGCGGCTGGCGTCAGGTTTCAGGAAGTGTGGGGCGTACTCCGGTCCCCGGACATATGTCCGCGCACTCTTATCGTAGACCATGTTGTCCGGTACAAAACCGATATAGCGGTTCAGATCGGCGGACGCCTGGTTCACCGACAGCCCGAACTGCTCCATCAAGTCGCTGCGGTTTACATGCCCCTCCCAAAACAATCGGAACTCGATAAATTCGAGGCGCTGCGCGACTCCCCAACGAAGCTCCGACTTGTCACTATCCACTTCGCACTCCCGACTCAGCGCGTTCAATTAATATGCGCGCCCATTTTATGTGCTGATCGCACGCTAGCGGGGAGTCATGTCGTGTTCAATCAAAATCCTGCGTAATTACGGGAGTTTGCTGGGGCAGGACCCGTTTTGGCGAGAACGAACGATAAACCAAGCAGGCGTGCCGATCCGCGCCAACCCTCGGCACGCCTGCAAATGTCGCAACCACATGCGTGGTCGCGCGGTCGGCGAAACCTCAGCCGACCTGGTGGGCTCCGAGCGGGTTCGCCGCCATCCCCAGACGATTAAGGGGCGAACGATGATCGGCAGGAGCAGGGCGCAGCTCACTCTTGTTTTGTGTGCGTTTTTGGTTATATTGAATACATGCGAGATGAGAGGTGCCGTGCCATGTCCCGAACGACCACGATGACCGTCCGCCTTGGTGGGGCACTGAGTGACTTCGTGTCGGCCAACGTAGGCGATGACGGGTCCTATGAGAACGTCAGCGAGTACATCCGTGACCTGATCCGGCGTGACAAAGAGAGGGCGGAGCAGGAAGCCTTCAATCGGCTGAAGGGCGAGCTGACCCATGCCTTCGCGGCCCCGGAGGAGTCGTATCAGGCGCTGACGGCAGCCGAGGTGATTGCACGGAACCGGACCTGACTCCGTGGCCGCCATTCGTATTCAAGAAGGAGCGTCCCATCGCCTCGATGACATCTACCGCTACACCCGTGACAGGTGGGGAGATGATCAGGCCGAGAAATACATCACCGGCCTGTTCGCGTCCTTCGACAAGATCGCTGCCCACGGTGTCGCGTCAAAACCCATCCCGGCCGAATTCGGCGTTGAAGGGTTCTTCTTTCGATACGAGCGTCATTTCGTCTACTGGCGTCATCTATCGAATGGCGACATCGGGATCGTGACCATCCTGCATGAGCGCATGCATCAGATCGACCGCTTCCGGGATGACTTTGGGCTCTGCTGATCGGACGCCTTTTCACGGCGCATCAGATTTGCGCAGCGTGGAATCGTCAATGATTGCACGGTCCAGCGGTAACAGTAGCCACCTACTTGCTGGAGGTGATGAGGATGCCGCTCTCACCAGACGGCATCACCACGTGAGACGCTTGCAGTGCTGGAAGCGCTCGTGGGGTGCATTGCGCGAAAAATAATAATTTAAAATCAATGACTTGATGTGGAGAAGGTTCGACGCCAGTCCCGTTCCCTCCGCCACTTGCCTTCATTGAAACACGGATGTGCCCCGACGCGGGGGTGATTTTCCCTATGTTTCAAAGGGGTTTAGGTCTGGCGACCGAACTTGCGAGAATGCAGGAACACCGCTGATAGCTCTCTTACCCCCGTTTCTCTCTATTCGAGCGACCTTCGGGGCGTTTGAGGTCGGTCGCGAAAGCTCCAACAAAACAAGGGTTTTTCGTGAAATTAGTGCCCGACTGGTTGCAGAGCTGTCAAACCCTCTCGCTCGACAAGAGAAACCCGAAGGAGACGTTCTGGAGCGAAATCCTACGGGAAACTGGGAGAAATGATGCAGCGTTCTCTCTTCGCTGATTCACCCATTCGGCCTCAGGTTTTGCAGCCGTATCGACTGCCCATTTTTTCGGTCAACTCTTGGAAGTATTCACTGTCAGCCGCATCGGACGAAATGTATCGCTGTACGTGCGCTTCGATACCTTCTGCCAACCTTTCAATTGGTTTTCTTAGGACTGATGCCTCACTATTGATTTTCACAGAGGAAACAGCTTCTTTTGCTGCCCATGACGCTGTTGCGAAGTATTCGACGACCCGACGCTGTTCGTTTTCGTCAGGTGTAACATGCAATCTCTGAACGAGCGGTGAATTTCCAAAATGCTGCATCAGCAGCCGCCCAATGAGCCGTGGCCAATCTGAGCCTTCTTTAGTGTAGGGCGGCAGTACCTGACTAGGTCTGGGTTCCCCAACGGTTGGTTGTGCGTAGGCTAGAATGATATGCAGCAATGCGCGCAATCGTACGAGCTCAGCCGTTCCGACTGGTTCTTCAGAGTTGGTTTGGCAGCGTTTATCAAAGGCATCGACAGCTTGCTTTATTTTGGCAGCCGTTGCGCGAGAACTTGCGGTTTTTATTGCAGAGGACGGTTTTGCGTTTTCTTGGGGAAGTGCATGATCATCGTCATTTGTGTCTTCGGGAATTTGAGGTTCGATCAACGAAAAATCACTTTCAGATTTTGCAATTAAATCGTCATCCTTGTCTACGTCATGGTCCGGCCCCACCAAGCCGATCAATCTGTTAAGTGTCATGCCAACATAATTGGCCGAGTTTGGGGATGCTTGAATGGAACCACCAACGCTATGGGGATTGTTGTTCTGGGCCAAAACACGAGCGCGAACAAACTCTTGATAGGGGAGCTTGCTGAATTCGCTTGGGTTGTCCTCGTTGGTTTGGTTGCCCCGTCCTATAATATGAGTTTTTGACGGATCGGGTTCCTCCTCCGAATCAAGGGTTTCGAGTTGGCTCAGAATTTCGATCAGAGCGAGATCTTCGAATTGCGTTTCATCAAGGGAATCGAGAAGTTTCTTCTTACGTCCGCCATGTATTTTTTGAGTCCGGGCCGGCAAAATATCGAGATCAACGATTTGCACCGGTGCTGACGATGAACCGTTTGAGAAATGCAAGATTCCGTATTTTGGCCTATTAACCTCGAGATCAACCGTCACACGACCTTTGGCGAGCTTCTCGGTTGAGATCGGATCAGAAAATCTTTCGCCGTCCCGCATGAAAAGCGCCATCGAATCCGGGTTGTGTCGTTGCGTCTTGGGGGGCGCCCATCTCAGTTGACCGCTGGAAATGATCATCTCTCCGCCGTCAATTATGCTATTATTCTCATTGGTCTGATCAGCAGCATCCAATACCATCTCGTTGATTTCATCGGCCTCAAGGCGGGCCGTGGTGTATCCGGACAGGTCAAGAGCGTCCAGGGTGGTTCCTCTGGGGACCCGGCGATAAACCCCAGCTTCAGCATTTCCGCTCTGCCCGGTTAACCCCAACAGAGCTGGATATGAGCAATTGATGCTTCCGGAAATTACATGATCCCATTGCTGACCCAGGGCGATGAACAGCTTGGCATGAATCGGGCGATTGTCAGAAAAACTTGCGGCGTCAAATACTTGGGTATTCTGCAGGCCGCCAAGCTTGTTTTTGGGAAAGCCACTTCGTTCGTTTTCGATCAACAAATCCGTTGGTGGGCCTCCCAAGGTTTCGCGAAGCTGCCTCAAGCCTTCGAGCTTTTTGTCCCAGAACGGGGATAGCACGATAAGGCGCTCTATCTGATCATCGCCGATATGCCCTGCAATCTGATCCTTGATCGCAATGCCTGGACGATCCAGGATGATTGCCATCTTGTCTGCCGGGTTTGGCGCTATTTCAAAGCTCGGGTCAGAAGTGTTGATCCAGGGCGTCCAGCGCCGGGCTCGATCCAAGCTGGAAGAGAACCAAGGGTCATCATCCGGAACATATCTGCTGATGTATTCAAGCGCCCGCGCAAAAAGTGGGACAAAATCCGGCTGTTCGGTGCTGTAGGCTATGCTTGCGATCAATTCCTTGTTGCCGCCCAAGCCTGGGGCCGTGAGATTGGCCGACCCGATCATCAACCGTCCCTTTTTTGCCCCAAGCAACAGGGTGATTTTCGGGTGGAAGGCGGCCGGAGCATCAATCTTGATCAGGTGATAGCTGCTACCGGCGAACATCGGCGGTCCGGTTTCCGTAAATGCCAAATTCGCCATCTGGCGGTCCACAAGAACACAGATGTTTCGACAACCTGCGCTTCGGAGCCTGGGGAGCGGCACGTCTTCGAAGGCTTGGGCGCCAAACGAATAAGTCGTCATGAAAGCCGTGTGAAATCCAGATTCGCCAAACGCCTCGAAGTACCTCATGACCTGTTTACCGCAGCACGACCGTAATCCGTCAGCCCATGCTCATCGATCAGCTTCATATCTTCCAGAAATCTTAGCGCTTGGGTGATCCTGGGACTGCTGGGGGCGACCGTGAAATCATTTCGATATCTGATTTGACCGTCCTCAGGCTCCATCAGAAACGTATAGGCTTTCTGGTGGCGAAATTTACGCGAAGCAACCCACAAATGCCGCTTTAGAATGCGCGAACTGATCATGTCGTAGAGAACGTCTCGTGCAGGTAAATTGCTCCTCTCATTCAAGAATGAAACTTCTGTGCGAAGAGATTGAAAATAATCAGCCGCATTGAGCGCGGTTTCCAGCGGGCTCGCGAGCTCCTGTGCTTTTTCGATCAAGGACGATATCAAAACAATGGTGGACCTTATCTGCTTACTGATGGAGCCATCCTTTATTGAGTCCCGCATTTTCTCGAAAGAATCATGCGTTGACCCTTGTCCGGCCCTCAGGTCGGAACAATATTGTCCCCAATCAGTTTCCTTCGGTTGTGCGTATTCGACGAGTTGATTGGTGATGCCGTCCAGCGTCACGCGCTTGGATGGGGCACCGCGCAAGATCGACAGTGCGGCATGCAGAATGCTTTCGTAAGCAAGCCGCATCAGGTCACTGGCTTGATATAGGGCCCACAAATTTTGGGTTTCCGCATCAGGACTGCTTTTTTTACTCGTGGAATACCAGTCCCATTTCGCCTCCTCTGCGGGTGGAACGGAGCCAAAGCTGTCAGTGAGGCGCAATAACATCAACATCGTCCTTCGGCGCATGACGTCCGAGGTCGAGGCGTCTTCAAATTCTCCGAGCAGGATCTTGGTTAAATGCTCGTGCTCGGCGCTTCCAAGGAGAATGGACGATGGTTTTAACGGATGTAGCCGGTCCAATTCGCTTTTTGATATTCGCCCATTTTTCACAGCATTAAAAAAAATGTCGGGTAGTTCGCCATTTCCATCGGTAAAAGTTTCGGCGAGTGGCAAGGCGCGGCTGGTGCAGACTGGTATTTGATGTTTCGGGTCTTTTAGCAGCAGCAATCCCATTTCTGCCATCTGAGTGCTGTAAATGCCGCCAAACGCCCCGCCCTTATTGCGCAGATATCGCTGACCCTCGTCTGCATCCGGATCAGCGCCATTTGCGAAATCGATGAATTCGGCATCAGTGCGTAGCTGAATGGTCGCCCAGTCTGATCCGGCAATACCGAGCTCTTTCTCGCCAGAGCAGGATATGAGCGCGAACAACGTCTCGCACCGCCGTTGGAAAACTCGAAATGCTGATGGGTCCGTATTTCCCTCATTCTTCGCATAAGCTTCAAGTATCCAGGCAAAGAACGAATAATAGCGAAAACGAAGTGTGATGGTGCTGATTCCAGGTATGAGAGACTGAAATAGAGCTTCAATCGGGCGCTGCATCCCCAAGGGATCAAGACCGCTATCCTGGCCAAGTTCGGTCCAGTCAGGGAAACCCGAAAGAAAATCCTTCACACGATAACCTCTTCAACAAATTGTTTTCCATGAATTTATCCAGAGAGTTGGCTGAAATCAATGAGGCAGATTATTTCTCTTTAGTTTGCAAGCGTCGCCGTGAACAAAGAACATCAAGGGCGAAATTTGGATACACCAAACACTGCGGCCTCTTGCTCGGCCCATGGCAATGATACGGCATCGATCAGATCAATGATCCTGACGGCCGGTATTTCCTGTTTCACCATCATGCGCTCGATAACTGCGGGCGCAAGATAGGCAATCCGGATTTGGCGGCTGACAAAGCGGTCGGACAGGTTTTCGGCGGCGGCCAGATCGCTGACCGTGTTCGCCTCGCGGGTCTCCAGCTTTCGCCGCCATTCCATGCGCGGGCCAGGGTACGGAGGATATGGGGGTCCTGCTGGCGGTCCTCGGCATCGAGCCGGTTTTCAGGTGGCAGTATCTGGGTGCGGCCGTTGCGGCGACGGTATTCGAGCGGCACAAAAACGCGGATGGTATCGGGGGTGGTCATATGTTTGCCTCTGGTGGATTCATCAATTCGGTTGTCAGCTCCTTCAGCCCGCCGGCCCGCAGGTCGATCGACAACCCCTCGCCGGTGACGGTCACGCGTTGCACCAGAAGCTGGACGATCCGGGCGCGCTCGGTGTGAAAAAGTTGGGCCCAAAGGCTGTCGAAATCCTGCAGCGCGGTGGCGACCTCTGCGGTGTCGGTGCGGTTGCCCAATTGTTCAGCCGTGCGGGCCGCAATTTCTGGCGACCGAAGGACACGGCGCAATTCGCGCACCACCGCCCCCTCGACCATTCCGGCGGCAAGGCGCTGCGGTGCGGCCGATGGTTCGGTGTGGCGGACCTTCAGGTAGTCGGTCGAGACGTAATAGCGGTATTCTTTGTGTTTTTTGCCGGTGTCATGCGGGGTCATGGCGACACCGTTTTCATGGAAGATCAGCCCGCGCAGATAGGCGGGGTTTTTCGGCCGCCGACCACGCCCATGCTTCCCGCCGTTGACTTTGAGCCTCTCCTGCACACGGTCCCATGTGACCTGATCGACGATGGCTTCGTGCTCGCCGGGAAAGGCCTTGTCCTTGTGGCGCGCCATGCCCACATAGACCGGGTTTTGCAGCATGCGGATGACAAATTGCGCGTTCGGCGGGTTGCCCGCCTTGGTGGTCACGCCCTTGGCCTGCAGCTCCCGTGCCAGCAGTGTGCTGGAGCCGAGGTCAATGTAGCGATGATACGCGGTCCGCACGATCGGGGCTTCGACATCATGGGGCACCAGTTTGCGATCCTGAAGCACATAACCGAACGGCACGCTGCCCCCCATCCACATGCCCCTCCTGCGCGAGGCGGCGATCTTGTCGCGAATGCGTTCGCCTGTGACCTCGCGCTCGAACTGGGCGAAGCTCAGCAGGATGTTCAGCGTCAACCGCCCCATCGAGGTGGTGGTGTTGAAGGATTGCGTGACCGAAACGAAGGTCACCTGATTGCGGTCGAAAATCTCCACCAGCTTGGCGAAATCCATCAGCGAGCGGCTGAGGCGGTCGATCTTGTAGACCACGATCACATCGACCAGGCCGTCCTCGATATCTGCCAGCATCTGGCGTAGCGCGGGGCGCTCCAGCGTGCCGCCGGAAAAACCACCGTCGTCATAATGCTCGCGCACCGCGACCCAGCCCTCGGAACGCTGGCTGGTGATATAGGCCTCGCAAGCCTCGCGCTGGGCATCGAGCGTGTTGAATTCCTGCTCCAACCCGTCCTCGGTGGATTTGCGGGTGTAAATGGCGCAGCGCAGTTTACGGGTGCCTTGCAATGATCCGTCCATCATGCCCCACCTTTCTGCGCGCGGCCAAGGCCGAAAAATGCAAATCCGTTCCAGTGCCTACCGGTTATGGTGTTGGCCACTTTCGAGAGCGATTTGTAATGCTGGCCGTCATAATCGAACCCGTCTGGTTGGACGGTGACCACATGGGTGACGCCTTGCCACTCACGGATCAGGCGGGTGCCGGGGATTGGTTTTCGATCGTCAAGCATTTTGGGATGGCCGCCTATCCGCTTGCCGTTCATCTCGGCCGAAAGCGCCTTCAGCATCTGGTGGCTTTTCTTGGACAACCCGCCATGGGTCAGTTCCTGAATGCGGTAGGCGATGCGGATTTCCAGGTAGGACCGGCTGTTATTCGGCGCGCCGGTGGCAAAGAGCCGTTCCCATTCCTCCTTCAGCTCGTTCACGCTCATGGTTTTCAGGGCCGCTAGGCGGGAGAGAACGGTCTGGTCGGTGGCGGGATTTTCACCCGGCTTGGGCGGGGATGAAGGGACAGACGTCATTCGCCACCCCCGATCCGTATCTTGGTGCGCCGACCGCGGCGGCTCCTGCTGACTACCTCGACATAGCGGGGCGAATCTGCTGCCGAGGCATCCGATTCCGGCTCTGCACCACGCATCCGCCGGATCCCCGCCGCCAGGATACGGCCCAGATCGGCAAGCCGCTCCTCCGTATCCATTCTGTCCACCGGAAAAGGGTCCGGCCCCACGATTTGTTCTTCCATAACGACCTCCAGAGAGTGAGTTGGTTTTGTCGTATGAAAGGGATGTGTGAGAGTATATCAAGCAATATCAATAGGTTGACGCAATGGCGCGTGGTGGGGCGAAAACATTAGAAAGCTGATCAAAGGTTGGGCGACTCTTCTTTCGAATTTTCCATCCGAATTGATTCGCCCAAGTATCCGGTCAGTGACGCATCGCCGGTTTCACAATGTCGTCCGTGTCGAGCCGCAGGGTGGCATGCCAAAGCGGCGTTTTGGTAAACACGGCGTCTTCGACTCAATTCCCCTTGTCGCGGTGTTCCGCCAGCAGACCGGTCCAGATCAGGGGGCGCAGGATTTGGGCGTAGAGGCTCGCCAAATCACGGTTGTATTGCGCCTTCGCATCGGTGCCATAAAATACGCGATCGATGTCGCGGCCAGTGATGCCGTTTTCGGCCTCGACATTCAGCACATTCAGGAAAACATCCCAGTTGCCAAGTGGCCTCTCGGCTATGCGGGCAAGGCGCAGGTGATCGAACTCGAACAGATAGAACGGGGTGATGATGCCAAACAGCCGCCCGGGATGGTCAACCAGCGACTGGCCCGCTTTGGTCAGGCGGAAGCTGCCCTTGTAATGCCGTCCGATCTTGAGCGCGATCAGCGTGTCGTGGATATCCATCAGCGGCCAGAAATCCATTTCGTTCAGCACCTTGTTGACGCTGAACAGCTCGGCCTCGGACAGCCGGGGCCAGTCGAATTCTGCCGCCGCCCAATGCACGAATACCCGTTTGAAGGCTTTGGAGGGTGTCAGGCCGATCGGGCCGTTCTCGGCGATATAGGTGAAGGTCTTGCCGATGGCGCGCACCATCGGGGAATGGACGAGCGCCGGATCGTCGTCATTTACGGTTACAAATTCTATCATGGCTTCCCCCGCATCAGATTGGTTCCGTTCCCTGGCTGAGGATGCCCAGATAGTCGCTGTAGACGAACATGCGGCCACGCTGTTTGCCGGTGATTTCGCGCAACAGGCCAAGGTCGCGCAGATGCTGGATGGATTTGGCAACGGTCGGGGCCGACATGCCGGTTTCGCGCGCCGCATCGGGAATGGCGATGATCGGTTTTTGCTGAAGCAACTGATGCACCCGCAGGGCCGAGGCCGCCGGTCGCCCGAGGCTTTCGATCTTGGCGCGGTCTTCCTCGAACAGCGACAGGATTTGCTTGGCGGCATCAGCGGCCTGCAATGAGGTTTCCGTGATCCCGTCGAGAAAGAATTCGATCCAGGCCTCCCAGTCGCCATCCTCGCGCACCCGTTGCAGCAGGTCGTAATAATACCGGCGGTGGGTTTTGAAATAGAGGCTGAGATAGAGGATCGGCTCCTTCAGAATGCCCTTGTCGCAGAGCAAAAGCGTGATCAACAGGCGGCCGAGACGGCCATTGCCATCAAGGAAAGGGTGGATGGTTTCGAACTGCACATGGATCAGGCCGGCCTTGACCAGCATTGGCACGGCGGGCGTGTCGGTATGGATGAAAGCCTCGAGATCGGACATCAGATCCAGCACCGATTCCGGTGGCGGGGGCACGAACAGCGCATTGCCCGGGCGGGTGCCGCCGATCCAGTTTTGCGAATGGCGGAATTCGCCGGGCTGTTTGGTGGCACCGCGCCCCTTGGCCAGCAGAATTTCGTGGATTTCGCGCATGAGGCGAAGGGAAATCGGGAAACCACCCCGGATGCGCTCCAGCCCGTGGTTCATGGCCGCTACATAGTTCGACACCTCGACCACGTCGTCGATCGGCACGCCTGGGGCCTCTTCGTTTTCAAACAACAGCAGGTCCGAGAGCGACGACTGTGTGCCCTCGATCTGCGAGGACAGCAGCGCCTCCTTGCGGATATACATGTAGAGAAACAACGGTGTATCCGGCAGGATCGAGACGATCCCGTCGAGCCGCCCCAGCGCCCGGTTGGCCCGTTCCAGCGGGCCATAGAGCTTGTCCATCTTAACCATTGGTTCAGGCGGCAACGCAGGCGGGATGAATGCCTTCGCCACCTCTCCGGCGGTTGAAATCTTGACGAGTTTTCCGAGACGAGACGAACTTTTAGATATCGCCATGGTTGTGCTTTGCGCCTTTCTTTGGCAATGTGTTTGCTAAAGGATATCTAGGAATCGTTTCTTTGTCGAATTTTTAACGAAAGGTTCCGCAATTTCGGAGTGACAGGGCAGGTCTTGCTGCGGTCATACTTTCTTAAGAGGGTTGAAATGGGCCATCAACGATTGGGCAAATTGCCGGCACACAGCAGCCTGCCGGAAATCATCCGGTTTCTGGTAACCGGTGGTACGCCAACGGATGATCTGGTCGACCAGATCACCGACTTCGGCAAGGATGCTCTACAAGAAGCCCTCAAGGACCCCGTGTTCATTCGCGCTCTGTGGCTGCTGGTCCGGATTCCGCAGGCCATGGCCGATGAGAACGCGACGGCCGCCTTGCAAGCTATTGGTCTGGACGGTGGGAATTACGCGTCGGTTGCCGATGTGCTGGTAGATTTCAACAATAACCTTGAGCGTGCCCAGCGAACACCCAACGCAGATACCGGAGACCTCGGGGAATTGGCCCGTCAGGCGGCGCTTTCTGCCTTCGGCAACCGTGTAGCGGAAAACCTGCCCTCGCTATGGGAGGCGAGCCCGGATGACATCCGGTCTACAGTAGCGAGCCTGCATTCGACCGAACAGTTCGGAGCGATGGCGCAGGAGTTCATGGCGAATTTCGTTGATCGCACGATTCATTACTTTGTTGACCGCGATCTGCACCGGATGGTTGGCCCGGACCGGGTTTCGAGATCCCTGAATGATGTCGAAAACTTCAATGCTGCGATCTCCCGGCATTGTGTATGCGGCGGTTTCCAGCCCATTGATTTGATGTGTTCCTGACGCGTGACGTGCC
>CAXBKX010000009.1:0-129550 GCA_963976475.1 uncultured Rhodobacterales bacterium | reverse complement strand
ACGCCATGATATGCCGCCCATCCGGGCCGTCACCAACTTTCGGCTATAACTCTCTTTGATCGGCGATCAATCCGCCCGACATGCGGTCAAACCAGCCACCAAATTCCGCGCCGTGGCCAAACACATCCGTAGCCGATTGCACCACCACAAAGCCGATCATCGCAAGGGCGGATAAACGGGTCATTAACCCCAGGATGATAAGCAGGGGCAAAGCGAATTCCGCGATGGTGCCTGCGGTCACCACGGCCCAATGAAACACCGACAGTTGCGCGGTATCGTATCCGGCGGCCTCGAACGCCTTGGGGAATATCTGCGCATAGGCGCCGGACCGTGGCGTCAGAAAGCCAAAAACCCCTTCGCCCAGTTTTGTCAGCCCCGAATTCCAGAAATACACCAGCAGGACGCCGGCAAAAACCAGCCGCGACAGGGTCGGCAATATGGCGTCGCCGGACAGGTCCAGGCGCGGGGTCATTTTCTCATAAAGTGCAAACATTTCAATGCCTTTCAGGTTAATGCGGTGATGCATCCTTGCGCCAGAAGCAGACCGAGCGTGGCCCCCAGATCAAGATCGTCGCCCGCTGTTGTCATGGCCACACCAAGCGATTTTCCTGCGATCAACGAGGTGATGCAGGAGGCCATGGCAGGGCTGATCAGGGTTTGCTGTGGGTCAAATCTGGGCCGCGTGATGAGCATGGCTTCGGGCCGCATCACGGGATTGGGTGCGTCTTTCGCCGTGTTGGCAAGGTGGATGCTGTAGATCGGATAATCCGAGGTCAGCGCATAGGTCGCGGGTGCAAACGCAAACCGCGTCGCCATGAGTTTTTCGGGCGTCAGTTTTGCAAGGGCTGCGGCGTCAATCGGGGTGACATCTGCGGCATGATAGGCATGGCGCATCAGGTCTTCGACCCAAGCGATATCGGACAGATAGGGCAGCGTTTTTGCGGGCCCAAAGCGGCGCAAAAATTGGGGCATCTTGTCGCCATAGAGCTTCAGCATTGGCGATGTGGGCGGATGTTGGCGCAGGTAAACCCCTGACATTGCGCGGAAAAATTCGTCACCGACCAGTTTGTGGATCACCGGAAATGTGGCCTGCAAGGCCTCTGTCAGGCTGACGGCCACATTGTTGCGATAGACATCGAAGCGTTTGGCAGCTTGTGTGCCGTCGGGGTTCACAAGGCCCGTGGGGGCGGGGATCGTGGGGTCGAGCAGCCCTGCGCGAAACTGGGTTTGCGTGACAGTCATACCAGCGCCAGTGCCGCATTCGCGCGGGTCACTTCGGCGGCCAGAACCGGCCAGTCGGGCACATCGTTGTCCCATTCGATCAACAGCGGTTTCGGCCCCGATTTGGCCAAAGTATAGTCCAGCAGCGCCCAAACCGGGTCGACGACCGCTTTGCCGTGACTGTCGATCAACAGCGGCGCGCCGGTCTCGTCCTCGTCCGCGTCGTGGCCGCCCAGATGCATCTCGCCCACCGCGTGCAGTGGAAAGGCGTCGATATAGGTCTGTGGCGAAGTTTGCAGGTTCGTGGCGGAGACAAAGACGTTGTTGATATCGAGCAAGAGCCCGCAGCCGGTGCGTTTGACGATCTCAGCCAGAAACGCCGTCTCGGTCATATCGCTTTCGGAAAAGGCCAGATAGCTGGAGGGATTTTCAAGCAGCATTTGCCTGCCGATCGCATCTTGGACCTGATCGATATGGGCGGCGACGCGGGCCAGCGTTTTGTCGGTATAGGGCAGGGGCAAAAGGTCGTTGAGGAAGTGGCTGTCATGGGTCGACCATGCCAGATGTTCGGAAAAACTGGCAGGGTTCAGCCAGTCGCAAAGATGCTTGAGCCGCGCGAGGTGGTCTGCGTCCAGATTGCCCTCTGCCCCGATCGACAGGCCGACGCCGTGCACAGAAAACGGAAACTTTTCAGCCAGTTGGCGCAGTTGCGCGATAGGGCGGCCACCGCTGCCCATATAGTTTTCGGCGTGGATTTCTAACCAGCCGAGCGGGTCAGGCCCTTGGATGATATCCATGTAATGCTGTGGTTTATACCCGACACCCACAGTAGCGGGCAGGCGGTTGTCGCTGGTCGTATCTAGCATGAAGATCACCGAAAAGTCTGGGACGGGGTGTAGGGTGGGATTGCGCCCACCCTGGCATAGTTTCGCTTATGCAGGCATGTCGCGCATCAGCTCGACCGGTGAGCCCATGCGTGGGGTGCCATCAGCGGCTGCGGGCAGGTCGATGGTTGTGCATGTGCCGGCCGGAACCAAGGAGAATGCGTTACCCTGATAATCAACCGTGGATGTGCCTGCACAGGTTGTGCCTGCGCCTGCTTTGCAGTCGTTTGCGCCGGCAAGGGCCACACCGAAGCACTTTTCTGTGTCTGAACCGGCGGCCGCAGAGGTGGCAAGGCCGGACAGTGCAGAGGCGACGGCAGTTGCGATGACGAGCGTTTTTGTGACGTTGGACATGTGAATATTCCCTTATGTTTCTTTAGGTTAAAGCATAACGCGTCTCGGCGTTGAGCATAGGTTAGATGATCAGCTGCGGCGCATTCTACTCACGTCAGCGTGTCTCGCGTTTCCGTGTGCTTAAGTGAAAGATTGCTGCGCTGCGACATGCTGCCACAGATGCCAAACCCTTGAAAAACAACAAACCCGCAGGTGGTCGACCTACGGGTTTGTTACAGCTTCCAGTGCTGGAATGTTACAGCTTGTCAGGTGGAGTCGCGGCGATTTTCAACTCTGAAACAATTTCAGCCAGAGATGTTACAGATGTCTTGTTCTCGCCCAAGCGTCGCACGCTGACGGTCTGGTCTTCAACCTCGCGCGCGCCAATAGCCAGGATCACGGGAACCTTGCCAAGCGAGTGCTCGCGGACCTTGTAGTTGATTTTCTCGTTGCGGGTATCCAGCTCGGCGCGCACACCTGCGGCTGTCAGGGCGGCGACAACGTCCTGCGCGTAGTCATTGGCGTCCGATACGATTGTGGCGACAACCACCTGACGCGGGGCGAGCCAGAACGGCAGTTTGCCTGCATGTTCCTCGATCAGGATGCCGATAAAGCGCTCGAAAGAGCCAAGCGTTGCACGGTGCAGCATGAACGGCGTGTGCTTGTTGCCGTCTTGACCGATGTAGCTGGCGTTCAAGCGTTCGGGGATGTTGCTGTCGACCTGCAAGGTGCCGCATTGCCAATCACGCCCGATGGCGTCGGTCAGCACAAACTCCAGCTTGGGTCCGTAAAACGCGCCTTCACCTTCCTGCACCTCATAGTCGTAGCCGGCCGCCTTGCAAGCATTGCCAAGCGCTGTTTCCAGCTTGTCCCAAACCTCATCCGATCCGATCCGCTTTTCAGGGCGAGTCGAGAGTTTGATCGCCCAATTGGTAAAGCCAAGCTCGGCGTAGATTTCTGACAGGAATTCGATGAAAATCCTGGTCTCGGATTCGATCTGGTCCTCGGTGCAAAAGATGTGCCCGTCATCTTGGGTAAAGCCACGCACACGCATGATCCCGTGCAGCGCGCCGGATGGCTCGTAGCGGTTGCAAGAGCCGAATTCGGCCATGCGCAGTGGCAATTCGCGGTAGGATTTCATGCCTTGGTTGAAGACCTGCACATGGCAAGGGCAGTTCATCGGTTTCAGCGCGTTGACGGTTTTTTCACGCGCATGGTCTTCGTCGACTTCGACGATAAACATGTTTTCCTGATAGCTGTCCCAATGGCCGGAGGCTTCCCACAATTTGCGGTTCACGACCTGTGGCGTGTTCACCTCGACATAGCCGCCGGCGCGTTGGCGGCGGCGCATGTAGTCTTGTAGTTCGGTGTAGATGGTCCAGCCATTGGGGTGCCAGAACACCTGACCGGGAGCCTCTTCTTGCATATGGAACAGGTCCATTTCGCGGCCCAGTTTGCGGTGGTCGCGTTTGGCGGCTTCCTCCAGCCGGTGCAGATGGTCTTTGAGGCCTTCTTTGTTGGTGAAAGCGGTGCCGTAGATGCGTTGCAGCATGGCACGGTCGCTGTCGCCGCGCCAATAGGCTCCCGCGATCGACATTAGCTTGAACGCATCGGCGGGCACTTGGCCGGTGTGCTGCAAATGCGGGCCGCGGCACAGGTCTTGCCAGTCGCCGTGCCAATACATGCGCAGCGGCTCGTCGCCCGGGATGGCCTCGATCAGCTCGACCTTATAGGGCTCGCCCTTGTCCTGGTAATGCGCGATTGCACGGGCGCGGTCCCAGATTTCGGTGCGCACGGGCTCGCGTTTGTTGATGATCTCTTTCATCTTTTTCTCAATTGCGGCGAGGTCTTCGGGCACAAAGGGCTCGTGGCGGTCAAAGTCGTAATACCAGCCGTCCTTGATCACCGGGCCGATGGTGACCTGCACGTCGGGCCATAAGTCTTGCACCGCGCGTGCCATGATATGCGCAAGGTCGTGGCGCACCAGTTCCAGCGCGGGGGCTTCGTCTTTCATGGTGTTGATCGCAATGGTGCTGTCGACGTCAATTGGCCATTGCAGATCCCAATGGGCGCCGTTCACAGTGGCCGAGATTGCCTTTTTGGCCAAGCTGCTGGAGATATCGGCGGCCACGGCGGCGGCGGTGATGCCAGCGTCATAGTGGCGTGCATTGCCGTCGGGAAATGTCAGGGAGATTTGGGCCATCTGCGGCATCCTCGTCTGTTTAGCGCCTACCAAGCGCCCGGTTGCGGGTTATGTGGGGCCTAAATGGCAAGGGGGGGCTGCGCTGTCAAGCGTGAGCCATTAAACATGGGCCAACACATAAGGAGAGCCAGATGACCGAGACGTTGATGACACCGCAAGGGCGCCGCATTGCCTATCACCTGACGGATGGGCAGGGTCCTGCGATTGTGTTTCTGGGGGGGTTCAAGTCCGATATGGGCGGCACAAAAGCGGTGCATCTGGAGGCTTGGGCGCGCACGCAAGGCCGCGCGTTTTTGCGATTCGATTATTCGGGGCATGGCGAGAGCGCGGGGGCGTTTACCGATGGGGCGATTGGCGATTGGCTCGAGGATGCGCAGGCGGCAGTGGGGTTGGTGGCGGGTAAACTGGTGCTGGTCGGCTCGTCGATGGGCGGTTGGATATCGCTGCTATTGGCGCGCGAGATGCCAGGGCGGATTGCGGGCCTTGTGACCATCGCCGCAGCACCGGATTTTACCCAAGACAGCATGTGGGCGGGGTTTTCGCCGGATCAAAAGGCGCAGTTGGAAGCCGGGCAGGTGGCCCTGCCTTCAGACTACGGCGAGCCATATATCATCACCAAGCGGTTGATCGAGGAGGGGCGGGACCGGCTGGTGCTGCGCCAACCGCTACATCTGCCGTTTCCGGTGCGGTTTTTGCAAGGCACGGCGGATGCGGATGTAAAGATGGACGTGGCGCTGCGGCTGTTGGATCATGCGCAGGGGCCGGACATGCGGTTGACGCTTGTAGACGGGGCAGATCATCGGTTCTCGGATGTGGCGTGCCTTGATCTGATCACCGCGACTGTTGCGCAAATAACCTAGAGCGGATGTGTCGAAACGCATCACATGCGACTTTGCGCTGGCAGATGGCCAAAGCGCTTGCAGCCACGGGGCGCTTTGGCCAAAGATGTGTCTATGATCAAGCGATTTTCCATGATGTTTGCGGTCAGGCCACAGCGATGATCGAGCCGCTGGTCATGATTCCGCCGATGCTTTGTGATGCACGGGTTTATTATGCGCAATTGGCGGCGCTTTCGGGGGAACTGCCCATCACCTTTGTGCCGATCACGCGCGGTGAGCGGATCGAGGAAATGGCCTCGGCGATTTTGTCGTGGCTGCCAAATAAATTTGCGCTGGCAGGCATGGGCATGGGGGGCATGGTTGCGATGGAGATTCTACGCCGCGCACCCGACCGCGTGACAAGGGTTGCGTTTATATCCACAAACGCCCAAGCCGATTCCCCCGAGGTGTCGGCCTTGCGGGAGCCGTTGATCGTGGCGGCGAAAACCGGACGGTTCGATGATGCGGTGCGCGGCGAGTTGAAGCCGTCGTGGCTGGCCCCCGGTCCGTATCGTGCGGATGTCATGTCATTGGTGAGCGATATGGCGCGCGCTCTGGGTCCTGACGCCTATGTGCGCCAGTCGCGCGCCATGCAACGCCGCAAAGACCAGCAAGATATCCTGCGCCGGATCAAACAGCCGGCGCTGGTGATGTGCGGCGCGCATGACGGTCTGAACACGGTGCGCCGGCACGAGTTTATTGCGGAGCTTATCCCCTATGCACGGCTGGAAGTTATTGACGATGCGGGTCATTTGCCCACGCTGGAAAACCCCGATGCGGTGACGCGCGCGCTGCGGGCTTGGCTAAAGCAGCCGTTGGTGTTGCGATGAGCGTGATCCAGGTTAGAGGCGACCCCGACGCGCGGCACCATTCGGGGCGGCAAAAGCGGATTTACCGATTGCCGCCCGCAAGGTGGTCAGGATGCGGCTGATTTTTTCACTGGCTTGATATCTAGGGCCGCAGGGGCCGCGCCCGAGTTTGCGTCGATGAAGTTCAACACCAAGGGGCGGATATTGCGGCGCCAGCTGCCGCCTGCGAAAATCCCGAAGTGACCTGCGCCCGGCTCGAGGTGCGAGGCTTTCTTGCTGTCGGGCAGGCCGGTCAGCAGATCAAGGGCTGCAAGGCATTGGCCGGGGGCGGAGATATCGTCGTTCTCGCCTTCGACGATTTTCACGGCCACGGTGGTGATCTTGCCGAAATCGACCTTGTGGCCTGCCACAACAAAGTCATTGCGCGCAATTTCACGGTTCTTGAAGATGCGGTCGACTGTCGACAGGTAGAATTCTGCCGTCATATCCATCACGGCCAGATATTCATCGTAAAACGCGTTGTGCTTGTCGTGCTCGGAGGCTTCGCCTTTGGCGACTTTGATGATCTGGTCGCGAAAGGCGTTGGCATGGGTTTCGCCGTTCATCGAGATGAAGGAGGCAAGTTGCAACAGCCCGGGATAGACCATGCGGCCGACGCCGGCATGTTGGAACCCGACGCGCTGGATCATGGTCTGTTCGAGCTGGCCCATGGTGACCGAGCGGCCAAAATCTGTCACCTCGGTGTGGTTTGCCTCTGGGTCGACAGGCCCGCCGATCAGGGTCAGCGTGAGCGGCTGCGCGCCGGGGTCCTGTTCGGCCAGATAGGCGGTTGCGGCCAAGGCCAGCGGCACCGGTTGGCAGACCGCAATGACGTGGATGTCGCTACCCAATTCCTTCATGAAATCAACAAGGTAAAGCGTGTAATCTTCGACATCGAATTTGCCAACGCTGACGGGGATGTCGCGGGCGTTGTGCCAGTCGGTGATGTAGACTTCGCAATCGGGCAGCAAGCTGATCACGGTTTTACGCAGCAATGTGGCATAGTGGCCTGACATTGGCGCCACCAGCAGCACACGGCGTTTTCGCTCATTGCGGCCTTTCATGCGAAACCGGATCAGGTCGCCAAACGGGCGGCTGACGATGGTTTCGACTTCGACACGGAAATCTTTGCAGTTTTGCCCTGTGACCGGCGGGATGTTCCAATCGGGTTTCATGATCATCCGGCTGAATGTGCGCTCTGTGACTTCACCCCATGCGTGCAACCAGTCCATCATCGGATTGGCGCCCATCGACATGATCGGGTAGCTTGCAAAAGACCGTGCGGTGGCCCCCAGCCATTGATTTGTGTTGCGCACGCTTTCCATCAGGTCGTAGGTCATCATATACTTCATCTGTAGCATCTCCGATAAAAGCGTGGCGGGGTGCACTGCACAATCACAATGCTGCAACTGCAAACTAGGGTCTCGGGGTTAATATGACAACAAATGATTCAGGCGAAGGCGAAAAATCAGATCAAGATGTGACAAAGTTGGAGACAAATCTTGCGCGGATAGAGGAATTGAGCCAGCGCATGTTGGCGGCGATGGGGCAGGCGCGCAAGGTGCCTGCCGCGCTTCAGGGGCCAAGTCAGGACCTCTATGTCAAAGCTGCGGGTGCCTATGTCACTGAAATGATGAACAACCCTGCCAAATTGATCGAACATCAGGTTGCGTTCTGGGGCAAGTCGGTCAAACATTACGTCGAGGCCCAGCATATTTTGGCGCAAGGCCAGATCAAGGCACCCAGTGATGACACGCCGCGCGACAAGCGGTTTGCAAACGAGATGTGGGATACGAATCCCTACTTTAATTTTGTCAAACAGCAGTATTTGATGAATGCCGCCGCGGTGCAGCAAGCAGTGGCCGACCTTGATACACTTGATGCGGGCGAAAAGAAGCGGCTGGAGTTTTTCAGCCAACAGATCATCGATATGATGGCACCGACCAATTTTCTGGCGACAAACCCCGAAGCCCTCGCGCTGGCGGCCCAAACAGACGGCGAAAGTCTGGTGGCGGGGCTGGAAAACCTTGTTGCCGATCTGGAAGCCAACAATGGTGATCTGGTGGTGACGCTTGCCGACAAGAACGCGTTCAAGGTGGGCGAGAATCTGGGCACCAGCGAGGGCAGCGTTGTGTTTCGCAACCCGATGTTCGAGCTGATCCAATATGCGCCCACAACGCAGCAGGTGCACGAGACCCCGCTGGTGATCTTTCCGCCGTGGATCAACAAATTCTACATCCTTGACCTGAAGCCGCAAAACAGCCTGATCAAATGGGCGGTCGATCAGGGATATACCGTGTTTGTCGTGTCCTGGGTCAACCCTGACGAGACCTACCGTGACATCACGATGACCAATTATGTCGAGGACGGGTTCCTGACGGCGATTGCGCAGGTCAAGGATATTTGCGGCACAAAGCAGGTCAATGCGGTCGGCTATTGCATTGCGGGCACGACACTGTCGCTGACGCTTGGGGTGATGGCGCAGCGTGGCGATACATCGGTGAAATCCGCCACATTGTTTACCACGTTGACCGATTTTTCGGATCGCGGTGAGGTTGGTGTTTTCCTTGACGATGATTTTGTCGACGGGATCGAGGCCGAGGTCGGGACCAGCGGCATGTTGTCGTCATTTTATATGTCGCGCACGTTCAGCTATTTGCGCTCCAACGATCTGATTTATGGGCCTGCGATCAAAAGCTATATGATGGGCAAGGCACCGCCCGCGTTCGATTTGCTGTATTGGAACGGCGACGGCACCAATCTGCCTGCAAAAATGGCGGTCGAGTATCTGCGCGGCCTTTGCCAGGGCGACGCTTTTGCGACGACGGGTTTTGCGGTTGCGGATACCTCCGTGACGCTGGCCGATGTGACGGTGCCGGTCTGTGCGATTGCCTGCGAGACAGACCATATCGCCGCGTGGAAAAGCAGCTACCGTGGCGTTCAAAAGATGGGATCCACTGACAAGACGTTTATTCTATCTGAATCCGGCCATATTGCCGGTATCATCAATCCGCCCAGCAAGAACAAATACGGGCATTATACGAACCGCGATTTGGGGCTGTCGCCCGAGGACTGGCAAGCGGGTGCTGAAAAGACCGCCGGGTCGTGGTGGCCGCGCTGGGACGATTGGTTATCCGCAAAATCAGGCGGAAAAGTGCCGGCGAGACCTGCGGGAAATGCGCGCCATCCGGTGCTATGTGCGGCACCGGGCACCTATGTGGTGTCCTAAGTGCCGACAACTTAAAGGTTATTCGCGCTTGCAGCATTTTTTATGCTGCGGACGCGAAAAACACTTGAAATGCTGCGGTGCAGCATGTATCTAGGGTGCAGAAGATAACCCGTTGGATCCTCCCTCCAACACTGAACCCGAAGGATTGATACCATGACAACCACACCTGATTTCACCGCCGTTTTCAAAGACATGATGGGCGCATTCCCTGTTGATACAAAAGCAATGGAAGAAGCTTTCAAGTCGCAGACAACTTTGGCTGAAAAAATGTCCACTGTTGCTTTGGAAGCTGCAAACAAGTCGTCTGAGCTGTCCGCAAAATGGACACAAGACACATTGGGCAAATTCGCAGCTGTCGCAGCCGCAAAATCCGAGCCTGCCGACTACGCAAAGTCTGCAACTGATTTCGCAACTGCAACAGCAGAAGCTGCGTCCGAGCATATGGCTGCATTCGCTGAAATCGCGAAAAAAGTGCAGACACAAACAATGGAACTGGTTTTGGCAGCTGGCAAAGACATGTCCGAGGACATGACAACTGCTGCGAAAAAAGTGCAAACAGAAGCAACCGCTGCTGTTCAGAAAGCCACTGCTAAAAAGTAAGTGACACTTCAATACTGGCTTTTCTCCTCCCTGATGGTCAGGTCTGATAGGCGGTCTGCGGTAAACGCAGGCCGCTTTTTTCATATTGGCTGCTATGGCCTTCCCTTTTGGGCTGGTGCAGCATAGGCTTTCTGCAATGCAACATGTCTTGGGAGGGACCGTCGTGGCAAAACCCGATAAACCGCTGCTGATTAAACGCTACGCAAGCCGCAGGCTCTATAATACAGAGACCAGCGATTATGTGACGCTGGAAGATATCGCGCTGTTCATCCGCGAGGGCCGCGAGGTGCAGATCGTTGATTTGAAGTCCGGCGATGATCTGACCCGCCAGTATTTACTACAAATCATTGCCGAGCACGAAAGCCGGGGTGAAAGTGTTTTGGGCGTTGATATTCTGACCGATCTTGTGCGCAGCTATACCACGCAGGCCTCGTCGGTGGTGCCGCAATTTCTGGCAGCCAGTTTCGAAATGTTGCGCGGCGGCCAATCCAAGGTGATGGAAAACATGACCAAGGCCAGCCCGCTGGGCAAAATGCCCGGGCTGGAAGCGATGCACGCGCAGCAACAGGCGTTCTTCAAGGCGATGACGGGTGGTTTGGTCGGCGGTGCGGCCCCTGAACCCAAAGCCGAGCGATCACAAAGCGATGATCTAGACACCATCAAAGAGCAGCTTGCGGCAATGCAGGAAAAACTGTCGCGTATGGGCAAATAGACTGGCGGCGCATACCCCGATCCGGGTTATAATCCAAGCCGGTCGCGCATCGCAAACCATGTCATGGCAAGCGTCAGAAGCGGTGCGCGCAAGGCGCCACCGCCCGGAAAGCTGGGGGTTGGCAGGCAAGCAAGCACATCAAAACGGCCCGCCTGACCCGCGATAGCCTCTGCCATGATCTTGCCGGCAAAGCCTGACAGCGCCACGCCATGCCCCGAAAAACCCGCAGCCGAGATGATATTGGGCGCGATCCGTTGCACTGCGGGCAGCCGCGTGGCGGTGATGCCCAAGGTGCCGCCCCAAACATAGTCGAAGCCCACGCCGGCGAGTTGCGGGAAAAGGTTGACCATGCGCTGGTGCAGGGCGGTTTGAATGTCTTTGGGGAACCCGATGGCATAGCTTTCGCGCCCACCGAACAGCAGGCGGTTATCGTCGGACATACGGTAGTAATTGACGACGAATTTGTTGTCGGCGACAG
Organism: uncultured Rhodobacterales bacterium; assembly: GCA_963976475.1. Classification (GTDB taxonomy): domain Bacteria; phylum Pseudomonadota; class Alphaproteobacteria; order Rhodobacterales; family Rhodobacteraceae; genus Yoonia. The sequence goes on along the minus strand of CAXBKX010000009.1, from coordinate 118,164 downwards.
CGATATCGCGGGTAAGAACCTGTGCGGCCTGTTCGTCCAATGGCGCGGTTGCACCAATGAAGCTGTTGATCGGCATGACTTTTGCCGCGATTTTCCGCTCTATTCCGGGCAGATAACCATTGCCCGCGATCACCACGAATTTGGCGTCAACGCGCCCCTTGTTGGTGTGCACTTGGGCGCGGGTGCCTTTGGCGATGTGGTGCACTTCGGAGCGCTCGTAGATTTGCGCGCCAGCCGCTTCTGCGGCGCGGGCCAGCCCGAAAACATAGCGCAGCGGATGCAGGTGGCCGGCGCCGTGGTCCAGCGTGCCACCTTGATAAAGCGGGGTTTTCACGATGTCGCAGAGCTGCGATTTATCCAGAAGGTCAATTTTATCATAGCCGTAAGTGCGTGCAAGATAGTTGGCATTGGCGTGTTCTGCGGCCAGGTCGCGGGCCGAATAGGTGCCGTGTGCCACCCCTGATTTGTAGTTGGCATCGGGGGCAAAGGTTTCGACGTTTTCGCGCAGGTCGGCTTTGGCCTCTTCGGCCATGTCCCACAGCGCGCGCGCGGCCCCATCGCCCAAGCGTTTTGCCAGCCATTGTTGGGATTTGTTATACCCCGATCCGACCTGTCCGCCGTTGCGCCCCGAGGCACCAAATCCAGCACGATGCGCCTCGAGAACAACAACCGAGAGCCCCTTTTGTGCCAGATGCAATGCCGCCGACAGGCCGGTAAAGCCCGCGCCGATGACGCAGACATCTGCTGTGGTATGCCCGTAAAGCGGCAGGCGTTCGGCGGGGATGTCGGTGTTTGCGGCATACCAGCTTTTGGGGAATTGGCCGGCGCGGTCATTGCGATATAGCGGGTTCATACGTTTAACAAAAGATGTTCACGCTCCCAAGGGCTGATGACCTGGAGGAACTCGGTGTATTCGGTGCGTTTGACGATGGAATAGACGCGGGCAAATTCGGGGCCGAGGACCTCGTGCAGCTCTTTGGCCTCGTCGAACAGATCCAGCGCGTCCCAGAGCGAGGCGGCAATCTCGGCCTCGGAATTATAGGCCTCGCCTTGCCAGCGTTTGTCGGGGCGGATTTCGTTTTTCATGCCCAGATAACCACAGGCCAGCGATGCGGCGATGCACAGATAGGGGTTGCAATCCATGCCGGGCAAGCGGTTTTCGATGCGCCGTGCCGCCGGATCGCTGATCGGGATGCGGATGCCTGTGGTCCGATTATCGCGGCCCCATTCAAGGTTCACCGGGGCTGCACTGTCGGGCACATAGCGCCGGTAGCTGTTGACGTAAGGTGCTATGACGGCAATCGCACTTGGCATATGTTCCTGCAATCCACCGATAAAATGGAAGAAGGCATCAGTTTCGCCGCCGCCTTTGCCGGTAAACAGATTGCGGCCCTGCGCATCGATCACCGAGTGGTGAACATGCATCGCAGAGCCCGGCTCGCCCTCGATCGGCTTGGCCATGAAGGTGGCAAAACAGTCGTGTTTGAGCGCAGCTTCCCGGATCAGGCGTTTGAAGAAGAACACCTCGTCGGCCAGTTTGACAGGGTTGCCGTGGCGCAGGTTGATCTCGAGCTGGCCTGCGCCGCCTTCTTGGGTGATGCCGTCGATCTCGAAGCCCTGAATTTCGGCAAATTCGTAGATATCGTCGATGACAGGGCCGTAGTCATCAACGGCGGTCAGGGAGTAGGCTTGCTGCCGCGCGGATTTTCGCCCCGTGCGCCCGATCATTGGCTCGATAGGCAAGGCGGGATCAATGTTGCGCCCGACGAGATAAAACTCCATCTCGGGGGCCACGACAGGGGTCCAGCCTTCTGCCGCGTAGAGGTCGCAGACCCGTTTGAGCACGTTGCGCGGACTGGCCCCAACGCGGCGGCCTTTTTGGTCAAAGGCGTCGTGGATCACCTGCAATGTGCCATCTTCCGCCCACGGGGCTGCGGTCGTGGTCGACAGATCGGGTTTGAGGATCATATCGGGTTCCAGAAATCCGTCAGGGCCAGCGGCCTCGCCCCAATCGCCTGTAATCGTTTGGAAAAAGATCGAGTTTGGCAGGTGGAAATGGGAATCTGCCTGTTTTTCCCATTTTGCGGCAGGCACCGCCTTGCCGCGCGCAATGCCGGGAAGATCGGGGATCATGCATTCGACCTCGTCGAGCCGGTTATTTTCCAGATAGCTGCGGGCGGCCTCTGGGATATGGTCGGTCCACGTCATGCGATGCGCCTTTCGCGGAAGAACCGCGCGATCATCGCGGCCAGTTTCTGGTTCGCTTTGGGTTTGCCAAAATTGGCATGTGCGGCCGCAAGCAGCGGGTCGGGCACCAGACCGGGGCCGCGCAATCGGGCCAAGCCGTCGATCATCTGGTCGCTGTATTCAGGATGGGCCTGCACGGTAAAGGCGCGTTTGCCGTAAATCAGTGCTGCGTTTTCGCAAAACCCGTTGCTGGCCACAACCTGCGCGTCTGCGGGGCGGGTCACAACCTGATCTTGATGCCATGCGTTCAGCGCGACGTCTTCGCCCTGCCAGTCATAGGTCGTGCGCCCGACCGCCCAGCCATCCTTGAATTTTTCGACCTTGCCCCCCAGCGCCTGGGCGATGATCTGATGGCCAAAGCAAATGCCGACCAAGGGCACGTCTGCGGCGTAAGCCTTGCGGATAAAGTCTTCGAGCGGTGCGATGAACGGTTGGTCCTCATAGGTGCCATATTTCGAGCCGGTCAAAATCCAGCCGTCGCAGGCGGTCACGCTGTCGGGAAAAACCATATCAACCACGCTGAAGGCTTCATGCGAGAGCCCTTGTGCCGCTAGAAGCTGGCCAAATATAGCGTCATAGTCACCAAGCGTGCCTTGGAGTTCGTCCGGCGCGTGGCCGGTTTGCAGGATGCCGATTTTCATAGATCACCGTGTGGTTGGAGTGATGCAGCCTAGCGCGGGTGTCAAACTGTGTCGAGATAGAGATCAAGCTGCTCTTCGGGACTGAGTTCGGCGAAATATTTCATTTCCTGACGCTTGGTGCGCAGCAGGTTTTCGACCAATTGCGGGTCAAAGATGCGGCGCGCCAGCGTGCTTTGATCAAAGGCCTCGATCGCGTCGGCCCAAGTGGTGGGCAATTGCGGCAGCTTTTGTTCATAGGCACTGCCGGTGATCGGGGCCGGTGGCGTTAACTTGTCTTCGATACCGACCAAAGCCGATCCTAAAACAGCGGCGAGAAACAGATAGGGGTTCACATCGCCGCCAGCCACGCGGTGCTCGATCCGGCGCGCCTTGAAACTGCCGCCTGGGACCCGCACGGAGGCGGTGCGGTTGTCATAGGCCCAGCAGATCGAGGTTGGCGCATGTTGGCCGGGCACCAGCCGGTCATAGCTATTGTCATGCGGGGCAAAAATCAGCGCCAGATCGTGCATTCCGGCCAAACAGCCGGCGATGCCGTGGGCGAGCATCTGGGTGCCTTCGTAGGTGTCATTGGCAAAGACGTTGTTGCCGGCCGCGTCAAGCACCGAGAAATGCGTGTGCAGCCCGTTGCCTGCGTAATCCTCGTAGGGTTTGGCCATAAACGACGCCGCCATGCCGTGGTTGCGCGCAATGCCGCGCACCAGCATTTTGAACAGCCACGCATCATCGGCGGCCTTGAGCGCATCGGGCACATGTTCCAGGTTGACCTCGAACTGGCCCAAACCACCCTCGGAAATCGCCGCTTCCGCTGGGATGCCCATCTCATCGCAGGCATCATATAGATCGTTAAAGAAACGGTCGAATGCGTCAAGCGCACGCAGGCTCAGGATTTCGGCACCTGCACGGCGCTTGCCGGTGCGCGGTGATTTTGGCTGACGGATTTCCTTGCCGCTGTCGTCGATCAGGTAAAACTCCATCTCGGTGGCCGCAACAGGGGTCAGGCCAAGCGCCTTATAACGCGCAACAACAGAGGCGAGCGCATGACGTGGATCGCCTTCAAACGGGGTGCCATCCTCGTGGAACGACCACAAGGGCAAGATCGCGGAAGGGGTCGACAGCCACGGCATCGGCACATAGCCGCGCTCTGTGGGCAGCAAAACGCCGTCGGCATCGCCGGTTTCAAACACCAGCGGGCTGTCGTCGATATCTTCGCCCCAGATGTCGAGATTGAGCACCGAGAGAGGAAAGCGCGTGCCTTCCTTTTCCAGTTTGGCCGCAAATTTGCGCGGCACGCGTTTCCCGCGTGCCTGTCCATTCAAATCTGCGCAGCCGCAACGGACGTTGCGCACTTCGGGGTTTTCTTCGAGCCAGCTCATTTTTACCTGATAATCTGTGGGCGAACCTTGATCTTGACGCGTCTGTCTTGCGGAAGATGCCGGTTCAGGTGGGTGTTGACGGCGCCAAAAATCGTAATGACGATCAGCGTGAGAATAATGAAATACATAGCGAGGATCGGGTAGGGCACAAAGGGGTTAAACGTCTTGTCTGCAAAATAATTCGCATAATACAAGGCATCGCCGCGCTGCTGGGTGGCGGGGAAGCCGCTAAAGAACACCAGTGTTGTCGCATGGAACAGAAAGATCGCCTCGTTGGTATAGGCGGGCCATGCAAGACGTAGCATGGTGGGCCAGATCACGCGGCGAAACCGCGACCAGCCTTGTAACCCGTAGGCGTCGGCGGCTTCTGTGTCGCCCTTGGGGATTGATTGAAGGGCGCCATAGAAAATCTCGGCGGAGTAAGCGGCGGTATTAAAAAACAGAACAATCAGCGCCCCAAGCCAAGCGGATGAGAGGCCGCTTGCGAATTTTGCAATGATGAAATCCAGCCATCGGAATGGAGATATCCAGACAAAGAATTCAGCGATATCTCGCGCAAAAGAGATGAATAGGAAATACGCAAAAAAGAACTGAATAAACAGCGGCGAGCCACGGAACAAAAAGATGAACCATTCGGCCGGTTTGCGCAGCCACGCAGAGCGCGCCGCTTTGCCCATCGCCAAGGCGGTTGCGAAAAAGAAGCCGGTCATCAGCGCCACAACCCCGAAGTAGATGTTCCAGATCATGCCAGAGCCGATCAGGGTGAATTGTTGGCAAAGCGTGAAATCGGTTCTGGGCAAGAGACGCTCGCCGATCCCCTGCGAGCGCAGCCCGTAGTCCATGATGGTCTGGATGCAGTCTTCCATTATGTCGCGGCCTTGCGTTGGGCTTCGCCGGCGGCAGTGGCCTGGCCATGGGTCAGGCGGGCCATGATCCGGCCCAGCACGACTTCGGATACTTTGGTGAAGCACAGATAAAACACCAGCAGGAAGGCAAAGTAGTATATGCGCCAGTCGCCATGTGGATAGTCGGTGAAATTCGGGGTTTTGGTGCCGCCCAGTTCGCGCGACCAATAGACGATGTCCTCTACGCCCAGCAAAAACAACAGCGGCGTGGCCTTGATCAGGACCATCCACAGGTTTGACAGGCCGGGCAATGCAAAGACCCACATCTGTGGCACCAGAACGCGCCAGAAAGTCTGGCGGCGCGACATGCCATAGGCTTCGGCGGTCTCGATCTGGCCTTGCGGCACCGCGCGCATGGCGCCGAACAAAACATTGGCCGCAAAGGCCCCGAAGACGATCGAAAAGGTCAAAACCGCCAGCATGAAGCCGTAGGTTTCATGGACCCATTGCGGCGAATTCCCAAGCGGCATCTTGGCTTGTGCGCAAACAACAAAGTCGTTGCCTTGCCGGATGGGCAGATCCCAATCGGGGCATTTGATCTTGTGGCGCAGGTATTCGATGCCCTGATCCAAGGCGATGACGAAGAATAGAAAGAACGCGATGTCGGGCACGCCGCGCACCACTGCGATATAGGTTTTGCCGAACCACCGCAGCGGGGCGATATGGCTGCGCGCCGCCGATGCCCCACCAAAGCCGAAGGCCAAGGCAACAGGGGCGGTGATGGCCAGCAGCAAAAGCACGGTGCCAAACGACCAATAGAGCCCCATATGCTTGCCTGTGGTCAGGTAGCAAGTGAACCATTTGGCGCTGTCTAGGGTTGATGGATCGGCACAATATTGAAAAATGGTAACACCCGTTGTTGGGTTGAATTTTGAGGATTTTAGACAAAGCGAGGGCAAGAGGGTGCGCCCCGACCCGCAGGCCGAGGCGCGATTGATGTTATTCGAACTGGCCGGATTCCGGCAGCCATTTTGCGATGAGCGCGTTCAAGGTGTCGTCTTCTTTCATCGAGATGATCGCCGCGTCGAGTTTGGCTTTCAGGTCGGTGTCAGACTGACGCAGGCCGATGCCGATGCCGCCACCGATCATCACTTCTTGCGCGACCAGCGACAGATCAGGGTCGGCGGCGGCAAGCGGTTCAAGGAAGGCTTTGTCGGCAAGAACTGCGTCTGCTTCACCGTTTTTGACGGCTGCCACGGTCTCGTCGGGGGTTGCGAATTCAAGCAAGGTAGCACCGGTCGAGGCCACATAGGCGGCCTGGATTGTGCCCGCTTGTGCCGCAATCACACCTGTTGTGAGGTCGGTGGCGTCGTTCAGCACAAGGTAGGCCGACGGGTCGGGCAGGGTATACTGCTCGGAGAATGCGATGACCTGCATCCGCTCGTCGGTGACCGACATGCCGGCGATGATCGCGTCATAGTTGCCCGAAACGAGGTTTGGAATGATGCTGTCCCATTCGTTGGTGACCCACTCACAGGTCAGTTCTGCGCGCAAGCATAGCTCATCGCCGACTTCGCGCTCGAAACCGTCGACTTCGCCGGCATCATTGAGAAAGTTATACGGAGGGTAGGCGCCTTCGGTGCCAAGGCGCACAACGCCGTCGGCATCGGCCAAAGCGGCCCCTGCGGTCAATGCCAGAACGGCCGTAGAAAGGATAAGGTTTTTCATCAGAATTCTCCCGAGTTGATGAGTGATTATGCCGGCACGGTTGCGGAAATGAACCCGCGCAACCGATCAGTTTTCGGAGCGCCAAAAAGCTCTGTTGGCGGCCCTTCTTCTTCGATTTTCCCCATGTGGAGGAAAACGACATGGTCGCTGACATCGGCGGCCAGTCGCATATCGTGGGTCACGATAATCATGGTCCGGCCTTCAGCGGCCAAATCTTTGATAACTTTGACAACTTCCTGTTCCAGTTCAGGATCGAGGGCGCTTGTCGGTTCGTCAAATAGCAATGCCTTGGGCTCCATGCACAGCGCGCGCGCAATCGCCGCCCGTTGCTGTTGGCCACCCGAAAGCATTGCAGGATAGGCATCGCATTTGTCGCCGATGCCCACCTTGTCGAGATATTTGCGTGCAGCGGCTTCGACTTCGGCTTTGTCGCGGCCCAGCACGGTGACGGGGGCTTCCATCACGTTTTGCAAAATCGTCATATGCGCCCAGAGGTTGAACTGCTGGAAGACCATCGAAAGATTGGTGCGAATGCGGGTGATCTGGGCGCGGTCCGAAGGTCTGCGGTTCAGGCCTGTGCCCTTCCATGTGACGGGTTCGCCGCAAAACAGAACATCGCCCTGCTGGCTGTCTTCGAGCAAATTGGCGCAGCGCAACAGTGTCGATTTGCCCGACCCCGAAGAGCCGATGAGTGACACTACATGGCCTGCGGGCGCGGTGATATCGACGCCTTTGAGCACCTCCAGCGATCCATAGGATTTATGCATGTCGCGTATTTCGATGACAGGTAATTCAGAGGTCACGTTGGGCCACTTTTGTTGTTGCACTGCGCAGTAGGGCGTATTTTGGACCGTTTGGCAACGCCCTGTCGCGACTTTACCTAGCGTTACGTGCCAATCGTTTGCGGCAATGGCGGAAACGGCAAATCGTAATCAGCCTGCGAAAGCGCTACGATGCCACGGAGGCCCAGAATTTCGGCGTGTTTTGCGGGCAGTGCTGCGATGGCGGTTTGGATTGCGCAGAAATAGGGCACCGGATCCTGTCCTGATCGGGTGATGAAGGTCATGCCCGGCGAGCTCTGGGTTGTGCCAAGCACGCGCAGCTTGCGGGTCGGCGCAAAGTCTTGGGCAAGCACACGCCATGTTTGCGCATCAATCGCGGCCATGTCGGCGTGCCCGTCAGCGACCATCTGAACCGAGCGGTCATGTGCGCCGGTGATGATCGGCGCGGTAAAGCGGACACCGTTCGCGGCAGCCCACGCCATCGGCGCGCCATAGCCCGAGTGCGACATCAGCGCATTGGCGGCAAACCGCGATGTGGCAAAGTCTTGCGGGGTCCGGCCGGTGGCATCTTTGTGCACGACAAACACGCTGTTGTAGTGACCGGGGGGGCAATCGGGCAGATCATAGTCCGCAGCCCCGATCACCGTCACCTTGTCGCGAAATTTTGCGCGGTAGGGCAGGTTGCAAATCTGCCCCAACACCAGATCGGCCCGCGCCCATCCGGCCAGATGATCGGTATCACGGTCCAGAGTTTCGGGCGCATCAATCCCGTTTGCGCGCAAGCCGTCGCGGATTAGATCCCACAGGGCATCATGGGCCGCGCGGGTATAGGGCCGGTCATACATCGGCAGGCTGGCGATCATGTCTGGCGGGCTTCGATCGCGATGCGGGCGGCATTACTGTCTTGATCTTCCACGCCCAGCATCGGGGCCACCAGTCGCATCATTGTGTTTTCATCCGCATCACGCACGCCGTCGGCCAGCACGATTTCCCACATGGCCGCAATCACGGCGCGGCGGTCTTCATAGGCCACGGCCGCCTTGATGGCACGGGTAAAACGGACCGTGTCGGGGGCTTCGCTTTCCAGAACTTCGCATTGGGCGCGCAGAGGCGCGGGATCGGTAAGCCCGTAGCGCTTGGCCAAGATCGCATCGATGCGCGCGATTTCGACCGCTGCATAGTCGCCATCAGCGCGGGCAAGGCGGACCAGAAGGGCACCAAGTGCCAAACGGGCATCGGTGTCGGGCAATTGATCAGGGGCGGGGGCGGTCAAGCGCCGGATGAGGTCTGCAAACATCTCTTGGATATAAAGCGAGACACAGGGCGCGAAAACCCCCCGATGTCGTTATTTCAAGGAATTGAATTTATCAGACAGCCAGGCGGCCTGTGCGTCGAACCCGTAGGGCGCGTTTATGACAAACATCCCCGAGCCTACCATGCCATGCCCTGCGCGCGCGGGCGCAAAGCGGACTTCGTGCAACGACGCGTCAGGGAATTGGGCGCGCAAGGCGGCGGTCATTGGCCTGTGACGCTCATCCACCAAAATCGGATACCAAAGCGTCAAAATGCCGACCCCCCATTTGCGGTGGATTTTGCGAAAGAAGTCGGGAATGTCATCGTAATCGGATTTGATCTCGAAGGAGGGATCAACAAGCAACATGCCACGGCGCGGATCGGGCGGGCAGCGTGACATGGCCATTTGCCAGCCGTCCAGATGATGACACCCAACTGCATGATGGGCCATTGCATCGCGCAGGGCGGTAATTTCGGCAGGGTGCAGTTCCGCCACATCGATCTGGTCGATGTCGCGCAACAGATGTGCGGCCACCATGGGCGATCCGGGATAGGCATTGGGGCCCTCTTGGGCGCGCAGGGCGGTCAGAACGCGGGCATAGGGATGATCCGGCGCAAACCATTTTTCCGCCAAGGCGATCCCGCGGGCCGCTTCACCCGTCTTTTGGGCGGCATCACTGGACAGATCATAAAGCGCGCGACCGGCATGGGTTTCGAGATAAGACAGCGGCTTATCCTTGCGGGTCAGGTAATCGAGCATCCATGCAAGAAGCGCGTGTTTATGCACATCGGCCAGATTGCCCGCATGAAACCCGTGTTGATAAGACAGCACCCTCGGTGGCCTAGACCAGTCGCGAGTTCTCGACCGCGGCGCGGACGAAATCGGCAAATAACGGATGCGGCGCAAATGGTTTTGACTTGAGCTCGGGGTGGAATTGCACGCCGATAAACCACGGATGGTCTTTCCATTCGACAATTTCGGGCAGTTTGCCGTCAGGTGACATGCCCGAGAACGTCAGGCCCACTTTTTCCAACTGCTCGCGGTATTTCATGTCCACCTCATAGCGGTGGCGGTGGCGTTCCTCGATCTGGGTGCTGCCATAGATTTCGGCGACTTTGGATCCTTCGGTCAGGGTTGCATTATAGGCACCCAGACGCATGGTGCCGCCTTTGTCGTCGGTGGCCGCACGGGCGATTTTATGGTTGCCCTGCACCCATTCCTTGAGATGGTAGACAACCGGCTCAAAGCGCTTGCTGCCTGTTTCGTGGTCAAATTCTTCAGAGCCCGCTGTTTTGATGCCCGCGACATTGCGCGCGGCCTCGATGACGGCCATCTGCATTCCCAGACAAATACCCAGGTAGGGGATACCCTTTTCGCGGGCAAATTGCGCCGCCTTGATCTTGCCTTCGGTGCCGCGTTCGCCAAACCCGCCCGGCACAAGAATGGCGTGATAGCCTTCAAGGTAGGGGGCGGCATCGTTGCGGTCGAACAATTCGGCATCGACCCATTCGATCTTGACCTTCACACGGTTGGCCATGCCGCCGTGGGTCAGGGCCTCTGCGATGGATTTATAGGCATCTTCCAACTGGGTATATTTGCCAACGATCGCAATTTTTACGGTGCCTTCGGGGTTGTGGATACGATCATAGACATCGTGCCACATGTCCAGTTTGGGCGCGGGTGCGGGCGAGATGTCAAAGGCATCCAGAACCGCCTGATCCAGACCCTGCTCGTGATAGGCCAGCGGGGCCTCGTAGATTGATTTCAGATCATAGGCCGCAACGACCGAGCCTTTGCGCACGTTGCAGAACAGCGCGATTTTCTCGCGCTCTTTGTCGGGGATCGGATGCTCGGACCGGCACACCAGCACATCAGGCGCGATGCCGATGGATTGCAATTCCTTGACCGAGTGCTGCGTCGGTTTGGTTTTCAATTCACCCGAGGCGGCCAGATAGGGCAGCAGGGTCAGGTGCATGAAAATACACTGGCCGCGTGGTTTGTCGTGGGAAAACTGCCGGATTGCCTCAAAGAACGGCAGGCCTTCGATGTCACCCACGGTGCCGCCGATCTCGCAGAGCATGAAATCGACTTCATCGTCGCCGACTTTCAAAAAATCTTTTATTTCGTTGGTGACATGGGGAATAACCTGAATGGTCTTGCCCAGATAATCGCCGCGCCGCTCTTTTTCCAGCACGGTGGAATAGATCCGGCCCGAAGAGACGGAATCAGTGTTGCGCGCGTGAACGCCGGTAAACCGCTCGTAGTGGCCGAGGTCCAGATCGGTCTCGGCGCCGTCATCGGTGACAAACACTTCGCCATGCTCGAACGGTGACATCGTGCCGGGGTCGACGTTCAGGTAAGGGTCCAGTTTGCGCAGGCGCACCGAAAATCCACGCGCTTGCAGCAATGCCCCCAAGGCCGCCGAGGCAAGCCCCTTGCCAAGCGAAGAGACAACGCCGCCAGTAATGAAAATATAACGTGCCATAGCGCAATCGCCCCCGTGTGCGTGGTTCAAAACATCAAGATATGTGGAAACCCGAACCGAAAAATTCGCATCACTACGGGATTTATCTCTTAGTGGATTCGGCGCGTCAGCGCAACCGCTGACGCAAGATCATGTGGGTAAAAACTGCTAAGTGGCCAGAATTGGTAGGTTATTGTCCCGCAGGCACCAATGGCGCGTCGTCTGCTGCGGGTGGCAACAAGCTGTCACCAAGATCAGGAGTGACGACATCTTCGACAACAGCCGGTGCCGCGCCAAGCCGGTCGATCACCGAGGCACCTGCGGATTTTTCCGCCGCAATAATGGTCAGGGCGATTGATGTGATGATAAATCCGATGGCCAAGACCCATGTGGCCTTGCCCATTGCGGTTGACCCGGCGCGGCTGCCATTGGCCCCACCGCCGCCACCGATCCCCAAGCCGCCGCCCTCGGAGCGCTGCATCAGCACCATTCCAATCAAGGAAAGTGCAAGGATCAGATGGATGACAAGGACAACATTTTCCATGAACGGACAGCCTAACGGTTAATTCGGGTTCGAGGGTATCTATGATTTTGGGCGGAACCCCGCAAGAGGCAATGCGCTATGCGTCGACATCATCAACATCGGCTTGACCGGAAAGCCTGCGGCGCACAATCGACCACGACAGGCCAATCGCCAGCACCAGTGACAAAACCACGATCGACAGCCATGTGTTTACCGTCGGGTTGGACAGGTTAATGACGCCTTGATCAAACAACACCCAGATCAATGTGCCCGCCACGGCCAGCACTAAAAGCATCCCGAACAGGCCGATAGACCGCAACGTGGCACGCAAATAAATGATGTATCCCACCAGCAAGACGAGGCCGATCAAGACAGTCACCGACAACATGTTTTGATAATTGGCCATCGACCAGCGCACAAAATTCCATTGTGTCGGATTATAAGTCGCTCCCAACAGACCAAAGGCAAACAGCCAACGCACAAGAAATCCCATATTTCACCTTTGTTTTTCGTGATATTGCACCTTTGCAAGGTGGGCGCATGGCTGTCCACCCCTGGGCTGCGTCAAATTTGCGGTTTCACAGATCGGGTTGCACCGATATAGCGGTGACGGGATTCTGAAAGGACCAAATGCTCATGGCAAACGTCGTCGTCGTAGGCGCCCAATGGGGTGACGAAGGAAAAGGCAAGATCGTGGACTGGCTGTCGGAACGCGCCGATGTGATTGCGCGGTTCCAAGGCGGGCACAACGCGGGCCATACGCTGGTGATTGACGGGAAAGTTTACAAATTGCACGCGTTGCCCTCTGGTGTGGTGCGCGGCGGCAAGCTGTCGGTGATCGGCAACGGGGTGGTTCTGGATCCTTGGCATCTGATGCAGGAAATCGCCACGATCGAGGCGCAGGGCGTGTCGATCAGCCCTGAAAACCTGATGATTGCGGAAAACACGCCGCTGATTTTACCGATCCACGGCGAGCTTGACCGGGTGCGCGAAGAGGCGGCCAGCAAAGGCACCAAAATCGGCACGACAGGGCGCGGCATTGGGCCGGCTTATGAAGATAAAGTGGGCCGACGGTCCATTCGGGTTGCTGATCTGGCGGACCCTGCGACGCTGGAAGCCCGTGTAGATCGCGCGTTGCAGCACCATAATCCGTTACGCAAGGGGTTGGGTTTTAACGAGATTGACCGCGACGCGCTATTGGCGCAACTGCAAGAGATTGCGCCAAAAATCCTGCCGTTTGCCGCTCCGGTTTGGAAGGTCCTTAGCGAAAAGCGCAAAGCGGGCAAGCGGATCTTGTTTGAAGGGGCGCAGGGTGCGCTGTTGGATATCGATTTTGGCACTTATCCGTTTGTAACCTCGTCGAATGTGATTGCAGGGCAAGCGGCGACGGGCGTGGGTCTTGGCCCAACGGCGATTGATTATGTGCTCGGGATCGTGAAAGCCTATACGACGCGGGTTGGCGAGGGGCCGTTTCCGACCGAGTTGGACGACGCGGACGGGCAACGCCTGGGCGAGCGCGGCCATGAATTTGGCACCACGACGGGGCGCAAACGGCGCTGCGGCTGGTTTGATGCGGCATTGCTACGCCAGACCTGCGCGACCTCCGGTATCACCGGTATCTGTCTGACGAAGCTGGATGTTTTGGACGGTTTCGAGACCCTGAAAATCTGCACAGGCTATGATCTGGACGGCAAGGTTTTGGATTATTTGCCAACGGCGGCTGACCAGCAGGCGCGGTGCACGCCGATCTATGAAGAGATTGAAGGCTGGAGCGCATCGACCGAAGGGGCGCGGTCTTGGGCGCAATTGCCTGCGGCGGCGATCAAATATGTGCGCCGGATCGAGGAATTGATCGATTGCCCCGTCGCATTGGTATCGACATCGCCCGAGCGTGAAGACACCATTCTTGTCACCGATCCGTTTGCTGACTGATGGCGTTAACTTACAAACAAAAGCGGCGTTGGTCGCTGGTGCTGTTGATCGTGTTTTTACCGATCTATATCATCGTGGCGGTCGCGATTATGAGCGCGGCGGCGCGTGCCCCCTTTGTGATCGAGCTGTTGATCTACGTGGTGCTTGGGGTTGGCTGGATTTTGCCGTTCAAGAATGTGTTCTTGGGGATCGGTCAGGGCGATCCGGATGCTGAGACTGACGACAAAGAGTGACCAAATGTGGCGATTTTAGTGTTCACTTGCTGTCATACACCTCTGTCACCTGGTTCAAGCCGGGGCGAGGTGGGGCGTCGCGGCCTCGGAAATGGCCGGTTTTGGGGCAAAGACACCCGTTGGGACGAAAAAAGGCAATGAATGAAACGCGCGCGACAGACCGTTTTTTAGAACGGTTTGCAGGGACCGATAACCCCGACCAAAGAAACCACATACCCAAGCGCCATTGCCAAGTCGAACCCAATATTTTCGTCCAAGTCTTTGTCGCCGATACCCATTCACCGCCGCAAGCCTAACACGGATACCGTGTTTGTGTGATGCTTTGAAAGCAAGGTTTTGCCGACTGACCACCCAGCAACAAGCAAAGTTGTGGCACCTGTTCACGTTACTGTGAACCCGCGGGCGCAAATTCAGCGTCGATTTAACGAGATATCCAGCTTAGGCAATACTTGGGCATCAGCCCGAAATCAGTAATTTACCGAATGATATCAGAGGAAAATGGTGGGCGACCCTGGAATCGAACCAGGCGTGCGTCTCCGCGAGAGAGTTACAGTCTCCTGCCACACCTTGCGGCCTGTCGCCCAACAAGGGGGTGATTAAACGTGGCCCCTTTGGGCGTCAACCGCAAAATGCACAACATTTGCACGGTCCTTCACAGCGGGCAAAAACTAGGCTATCGCGGGGCTCAAATCGTGGGATGGCCACGCTGCAAAAAGGGTATGCGACATGGAAAAACCAAAGTGGGTCATCGCCAAGGAACAAGCCAAGCGTGTGTCGGCCAATGAAACCGTGTGGTTGTTCGGACTTCACGCAGTGCGCGACGCACTTTTGAACCCTGCACGCAAGCGGGTGCGTCTGGTTGTGACACGCAACGCGCTTGAAAAGCTGGGTGATGCGGTGGCAGCCAGTGGCATGGAGCCGGAAATCAGCGATCCGCGTAAATTTGCAGCCCCCCTTGATCCGCAAAACGTGCATCAGGGTGCGGCTCTTGAGGTCAAACCGCTGGATTGGGGATCGGTCGAAGATATTGCCTTGGGCAAAGGGGCCAGTGACGCGCCTGCGCGGCTAGTGCTGTTGGACCGTGTGACAGATCCGCATAATGTGGGCGCGATTTTGCGCTCGGCGGAAGTTTTTGGCGCGCGCGCAGTGATTGCGATGCAGCGTCATGCCGCCCCCGAAACAGGGGCCTTGGCCAAAACCGCAAGTGGCGCGCTAGAGCGTCAGCCTTATTTGCGGGTCCGCAATCTGGCCGATACGATGAATGCGCTCAAAGACATGGGCTATCTTGTCTTGGGCCTTGATGGCACAGCCGAGCAAACCATCGAGCAAGCGGTAGAGGGTAAACGCGACCGCGCCATCGCCCTTGTCATGGGGGCTGAAGGACCCGGTCTGCGGGAAAAAACGCTTGAGACCTGTGACGCACTGGTGCGCATTGACGCAGCCGGTGGATTTGGGTCTCTGAATGTCTCGAATGCGGCCGCTGTCGCCCTATATGCTGCCAAGGGTTAATCATTGGAGCCATGAATGGGTGCGGTGAAAATTGCGACATGTTGTTTCTGCGGCACGCGTGCGGCGCTGATTCTGGCAGGTAAAGAGCGCCATGAATTAAGTTGTGGCAGTTGCGGGGCACCACTTCACGCAATGAAAATGTTTCCGGCAGCGGGTGGGCAGGCGACCGGGTCTGTCGCGTCAATCAGCGGTCCCAAACCGGTAAAACCCGCGCAAAAGCCAAAAAAGTATTGCCGCAATAGACCTAAAAAGAAGAGCAAATTCAGTCGATTGGGCAGAAAGGCCTTTGACGGGGTATGGGACGTGATCGAAGATATTTTTGACTGAAACATTTCGACCTGTCTGGTCACACCTTGGCGAGGCGGCTTGGATTGGTGCATGATTACGTTCATCTTCAATCGCACAAGCCCCTGTATAACCCTCGGAGCCATGCCATGTTGAACCGCCGTTCCTTTATTTGCCTTGTGACGACCCTGCCGGTTTTGGCGACACCTGCCTTGGCCGCCTCGCCAGATATTTTTGCGGTGGGCGGGCTTGCTATTCGCGGCACCGATCCTGTGGCCTACTTCGCACAGCAGGGTCCCGTGGCGGGAGACCCTGCCCACAGCTTGATGTGGCGCGGTGCGACTTGGCGCTTTGCAAGCATGGCCAACCGCGACCTGTTCGAGGCTGACCCGATGGCTTATGCGCCGCAATATGGCGGCTATTGTGCCTATGCCGCATCGAAAGGCGCGATTGCCACAAGTGTGCCTGACGCCTGGACAATTTATGAGGGTAAATTGTATTTGAATTTTTCCCAGGATGTGCGGGATATCTGGCGGCGTGACATCCCGGGCAATATTTTACGGGCGGATGGGTATTGGCCTGACATATTGACAGGTTAGCTTAGGGTTTGGTTCACAATTGTCTGATCTATATTGAACCACGACCTTGCAATCCTAGGTCTAGTGTATGAGCCGGATTTTCTGGAACAGATCCGGTTTGCAAAATTGTCCCTCGTTCCAAAACTGCGCTCGGGTGTCGGCCCGGGCGCTTTTTTTCGATCAATTGGCGGGGTAGGGTGGCGGTATGGAGTATCGGGATGATTTTCTGCGCACCATATTTGCGCGAACAAATACAATTGCGGTTGTGGGGTTGTCGGCAAACACTGCCCGCCCAAGCCACAGCGTTGCACATTTCTTGGTCGATTGCGGGTTTCGCGTGATTGGTGTGAACCCGGGTCTGGCGGGGCAAATTATGTTTGGTGAATTGGTTTACCCTGACCTGCACAGTGTCCCCGATGAGGTGGAGATGGTCGATGTTTTCCGCAAATCCCAAGACGTGCCGCCCGTGGTGGATGCCGCTTTGGCGCGCTGGCCGAAGTTGCCGACGATCTGGATGCAGATTGGCGTGCAGCATGATGTCGCCGCAGGGTTTGCGCGGGCACGCGGGGTTGATGTTGTGCAAAACCGTTGCCCGAAGATTGAGTATCAAAGAGTGATTGGGGCCAGCCCCAAACCCCGGCATATTTAGGCTCGCAAGAAACTAGGACCGCGACGCTTTTTCCGCAATGCCGGATTGTGACTGGCGTTGGTCGAGAACCTCCATCACGTCGGCAAGGGCAACATCGGCGGCGGCAAGCATGACCATCAAGTGATACAGAACGTCTGCGGCCTCAGCCGTGAGCGCCGCTTTGTCGCCCTTGACCGCTTCGATAATGGCCTCGATCGATTCTTCGCCGAATTTCTCGGCGCATTTTGCAGTGCCTTGGGACAAGAGATTTGCCGTCCAGCTTGTGTCTGGATTGGCCGATTTGCGTGCCGCAATGATGGTTTCCAGGTCGTTCAGGGTCATGACAGTCTCACAGGAATTCCGGCCGCTTGCATATGGGCCTTGGCCTGGGCAACCGTATAGGTGCCAAAGTGAAAAATCGAGGCGGCGAGCACGGCGGACGCGCCGCCAAGTGTCACCCCCTCGACCAAATGGTCAAGGGTGCCGACGCCACCAGAGGCAATGACCGGCACGTTGACTGCATCCGAGATTGCGCGGGTCAGGGGCAGGTTGAACCCTGCTTTGGTGCCGTCACGGTCCATTGATGTGAGCAGGATTTCACCGGCCCCTTTTTCGACAACTGTGCGGGCGAATGCGACCGCGTCAATGCCCGTGGCGCGTCTGCCGCCATGGGTAAAGATTTCCCATCTGCCCGGCGCCACGGTTTTGGCATCGATCGCCACGACGATGCATTGACTGCCAAAGCGCATGGCGGCCTCGGCCACCACATCGGAGTTGGCGACGGCGGCGGAGTTGAAGCTGACCTTATCCGCCCCTGCCAGTAGCAGGTCGCGCACGTCGTGATGCGTGCGCACACCGCCGCCGATGGTCAGTGGCATAAAGCACTGCTCGGCCGTCCGCGTGGCCAGATCAAACATGGTGCCGCGATTTTCATGTGTCGCTTTGATGTCGAGAAATACCAACTCGTCGGCACCCGCCGCATTGTAGGCGATGGCCTGTTCAACAGGATCGCCTGCATCGATCAGGTCAACAAAGTTGACGCCTTTGACCGTGCGCCCTTCGGCAACGTCAAGGCAGGGGATGATGCGGGTTTTCAGCATGTTATTTCAATAGTGCCAAGGCGGAGGCGAGGTCAATCGCCCCGTCATAAAGCGCACGTCCGGAAATTGCGCCCGATATCACGCCGGTGTCTTTCAGTGCCGTTAAATCGGCCATTGATGACACGCCACCAGAGGCGATGACGGGGATGTTGACGGCGCGCGCAAGCGCGGCAGTGGCGTCGATATTGGGCCCCTTCATCGCGCCGTCGCGCAGGATGTCGGTGTAGATGATCGCGCTGATGCCTGCGTCCTCGAACCTGCGGGCCAGATCGACGACCTGGATATCGGTTTCTTCGGCCCAGCCGCGTGTGGCGACAAACCCGTTGCGGGCATCCAATCCGACGGCGACTTTGCCGGGGAATGCGCGAGCGGCTTGGCGCACCAGATCAGGGTTTTCGACAGCCACCGTGCCAAGGATGACGCGGGCGAGGCCACGGTCGATCCAGCGTTCAATCGTCGCCATATCGCGAATGCCGCCACCCAACTGGGCGGGCACGGGGCAGGCTTTTAATATCGCCTCTACAGGGGCGGCATTCACCGGTGCGCCCGCAAAGGCGCCGTTCAGGTCCACAAGGTGGAGCCACTCGCAGCCCGCCTCGACAAAAAGGCGGGCTTGGGCGGCAGGGTCGTCATTAAACACCGTTGTCTGGTCCATATCACCATGCACAAGCCGCACGGCATTGCCGTCTTTGAGGTCGATTGCGGGATAGAGGATCATATTGCTGCCTGTCGTTACGGATGGTCAAAGGCTTTATGCATGGGCGCGGGCAAATTGCAACGGACCCAACGTCAGACTTGATTGGAATCAACCGCCTCGCGCAGGGTAAGTCACCACTCAAGGGAGAGAGACAACCATGAAATCCATATTCACCACCGCAGCGGCGCTGATCGCACTTGCGTCACCCGCCTTCGCAGATCCCGCTGAAGGCATCTGGCAGACCGAAGTTGACGATGGCGCCTTTGCCTATGTCACGATTGCCCCATGTGATGCGGCGTTCTGCGGAACGATCACGCGAACCTTCAAGGATGGCGGGACCGAATATGTGTCCGAGAACAGGGGCAAACAGATCGTGATCGGCATGGTCCCTGCGGGCGATGGCAATTACGAAGGTCGGGTTTGGCGCCCATCCAACAATAAAACCTATATTGGTAAAATGTCGGTGTCTGGCGATGCTTTGACCCTCAAGGGCTGCGTTGCCGGTGGGCTGATCTGCTCGGCGCAAGGCTGGGCGCGCGTGCAGTAACAGTCACAGACACCCCCGGCTCATCAGGCGGGGGTCACCCTGATGCGCCGGGACGCAAGCCGGTCTCGACCAACATGCCGCGCCGCTTTGCCTCGTAGTAATAGCCGCGCGCATACCAGCCCACGGCTTTTGCCTCGTCGCCGTTGGACAAAAGCCACGCCCCGCGCAGGTATTTCCCCGCATATTCAAGGTTGGTTTCCGCATTCAACAGGTCACGGGGCGCGCCTTTGAACCCCATGGTGCGGGCGGTTTGTGGCAGGATTTGCATCAAGCCGTAATAGGGGCCATTGCGGGCTCCTGCGCGGTAGTCGCTTTCGCGCTGAATGACACGGTGCAGCAGGCTTTCGGGCATGTCGTAAATCGCGGCATATTTTACGATCAGGCCGCGCATGGCGGGTGTTTCGCCGGGATAAAGCGCAGGTGCGAAGGCCGCCCTTGTGACCATGGGCGGCGCGGATGCTGTGGGGCTCGCGCAAGCACCAAGCAGTGCGGTGGCGGAAATGAGGATGGCAGTGCGGATAACTGGAAACATGGGACAGACCGAATTTGTGAAACTGGGCGCAGAGTGTGCAGGTGTCGCGCCGCTGTCCAGAGGGTGAATTTAACCATAGACCGACCAGCCCGTTGCATGGGCCAACCGCTCCATCGCCAGTGTGCCCAGTTGAGAGTTCCCTCTTGTGTTCAGCCCCGGCGACCAAACGGCCACCACGGCGGTGTTTGGGACAATCGCCAAAATGCCGCCGCCAACGCCGCTTTTGCCCGGCAAGCCTACGCGAAACGCAAACTCTCCCGACCCGTCATAATGTCCACACGTCATCATCAAAGCATTGATACGGCGTATTTTTTGGGCACTTACAAGGGACGGGGCGTCCTTTGATGGCCCCATGAGAAACCGGCCCGCGCGCGCCAGTTGCAGGCAATTCATCTCGATGGCGCATTGGTGGAAATAGGTGCCGCAGGTCAGGTCGACCGGATTTTGCAACCGGCCATGGCTGGTCATGAAATGCGCCAAAGCCCGGTTGAGATGACCGGTTTCTTCCTCGGATCGTGCAACCGACTGGTTGATATGGATGTCGTCATCACCGGCGGACATCCGCACAAAGCGCAGGATTTCGCCCAATGTCTCGCGCGGGGCGTGGCCTGCCAGAATGGAATCAGTGACCACAAGTGCGCCAGCGTTGATGAACGGATTGCGCGGAATGCCGGCTTCGGTCTCGAGTTGCAGGATCGAATTGAACGCATGGCCCGAGGGCTCAACCCCCACCCGTTTCCATAGTGCCTCGCCCAATCGACCCAAGGCGATGGCGAGCGTGAAGACCTTTGAGACGCTTTGGATCGAGAAGGGTATCAGGGCGTCACCCGTCAGATAGGTTTCGCCGTCTTTGGTAACCACGGCCATGCCAAACTGATCGGGGTCAACACCGCCCAATTGGGGGATATAATCAGCGACGCGGCCACGATCCTGCATCGCGGCCATATCGGCCCCGATGCGGGTCACAATCGCGCCAAGATCCAATTAGGGTCTCCAGCGCAGAAAGTTACCGATCATGCGCAGACCGGCATCCTGGCTTTTCTCCGGGTGAAATTGCATCCCGATAATGTTGTCGCGCCCGACGATAGCGGTGATATCTCCGGCATAATCGACATGGGCGAGGCGTTCGGCAGGGTGCGTTACTTGCATGGCGTAAGAGTGCACAAAATAGGCGTGCGCGCCCGAACTGATCCCTGCGAGCACGGGGTGCGGTGCGTCGATGATCAGATCGTTCCAGCCCATATGCGGGATTTTGAACGCAGGGTTGGACGGGGTAATCTTGCGGATATCCCCTGCGATCCAGCCAAAGCCCGCGGTTTGTGCGTATTCATGCCCCGTTGTTGCCAGCATTTGCATCCCGACGCAGATCCCCATGAAGGGCACGGCGCGACGGGTCACGGCCTCGGTGATGGCTTCGGCCAGAGCTGTGCGCCCGAACAGCGCGTCACGACAATGCGGGAACGCCCCGTCACCCGGCAGCACGATGCGGTCGGCCTTTGCCACAACCTCCGGGTCGCTTGTCACGATCACGCCACCTGCGTCGGTCTCGCGCGCCATGCGCTCGAACGCCTTTTGCGCCGAATGCAGATTGCCGCTGTCGTAATCAACAAGGACCGTGGTCATAACATACCTTTGGTCGAGGGGATCGCGTCCGCCTTGCGCGGATCGGTCGCCAGCGCGTCACGCAGCGCGCGTGCCACCGCCTTGAACGCCGCTTCCACAATGTGGTGCGCATTAAAGCCGTGCAGTTTGTCGATGTGCAGTGTGATGCCGCCATGGGTGCTAAGCGCCTGAAAAAACTCGCGCACCAGCTCGGTGTCAAACGTGCCGATCTTGCCAAACGGCAAATCGAGATTGCAGATCAGATAGGGCCGCGCCGACAGATCCAGCGCACAGCGCAGCTGCGCGTCATCCATCGCCAGATGACACGATCCATAGCGCACGATGCCCTTTTTATCGCCCATAGCCGCCGTTAACGCCTGCCCGATGGCGATGCCCACATCTTCGACAGTGTGGTGGTCATCAACGTGCAGATCGCCCTGCGCACGCACGGTCATATCGATCAGCGCATGACGCGACAACTGGTCCAGCATGTGATCAAAAAAACCAACGCCGGTCTGGTTGTCATAAACCCCCGTGCCATCCAGGTTCAGTGTCACCGTAATGGCGGTCTCGGCGGTTTTGCGAGTGATAGTAGCTGTGCGCATGGTTCATCTCCGAAAGCTGTTGTGCGTGCTTATAGGGGGCGGGGCGGGATGCGCCAAGGTCTCGTTTGGGGGATTGCGTGACCTGTGCCCGCCGTGCCAGCTTGCAGCAGCAATAAAAGGGAAACCCGCATGACAACTTGTGTCTTTGTCCAAATCCGCTGCCGGCCCGGCACAACCTATCTGGTCGCCGATGGCATCGCCCTCAAAGAAATCCACTCCGAGCTTTATTCGACCAGCGGCGAGCATGATTTGCTGATGAAACTCTACATCCCTGAAGGCCAAGATGTAGGCAAATACCTCAACGACCACCTGATGGATGTTGACGGTATCGAGCGGACACTGACAACCCTGACATTTAAGGCGTTTTGAAAACAAACAAGGCCGCTCATTTCTGAGCGGCCTATTGTTGCGAAACTGGAGCGGGCGAAGAGATTCGAACTCTCGACCCTAACCTTGGCAAGGTTATGCTCTACCCCTGAGCTACGCCCGCATCCGTTTCGTAAGCGGTATTTAGAAAGAGTTGCGCGAGGCCGCAAGGGCAAAAAAGCGCGCGGGTCCGTTTTTTCCAAATTAATCCGTCATAGATGCGGTATCGCGCTCGATTTCATTTTTGAAACCAACATCTTGGCTATGCGCCACAACACCCTCGGGGCCCAGCAGCAAAAGTCCGTAGGCGCCTGGCTCATCAACACAAAGCGACGAGCAAGGATCAACAAAGTCCAGAACGCCCTGATGGCAAGGGCTTTTGAACATGGTCCAGGCGACACTGCGGGTGCTGCCCGAAATAGTGCGGTGAATATGGCCGCAAAACAAATGAACCGATGGGTACCTTGAAAGTAAATCAAGCACTTGCGCGCCATTTTCAAGGTTGATCGCGTCCATGCCTACGATCCCGGTCTCAAACGGCGGATGATGCATAAACACCAGCGGAATGCGGCCTTGTGCTCCGTCCAACGCCGCCTGCAACCACGCGATCCGCGCCGGGCACAACCGCCCCGCATGATGGCCAAACGGTCCATCCTTGGTATCAAGCGTGATGATGCGATGATGTGGTAAGTCGATGATATGCTGCACAAAATCATTCTGGTCACGGGGGGCATCCACAAAGACCTCGCGAAACTTTTCGCGTATATCGTGATTGCCCAGCATCGCAATGACGGGCACGGGACTGTCGGCAAGCACATGCTGCAATCGCAGATATTGATCGCACTCTCCCAGATGGGTCAAGTCGCCCATCAAAATCATATAGGCGGCATCGGGATGATCAGTCAGCGCCGATTTGAACACATCTTGAAACCTGTCCAAAGGATTTAACCCAATAATATCAGTGCCCTCACTGGTGATATGAATGTCTGTCATCACAATGATCTTGGTCATTTAGCAAATCCTTTGACGGTTGTTCTTGCATCAGTTTGTGACAGGCTGGCAGCGCAGACAATCCCGTAAATACAACAGGCACCTTGACAATGTTCTGTCTTTGTTCTATTTATTGTGCATCGATCATGCGAGGTTCTAGAATGGAACACACAGTTTTACCGCCGACCCAAAAGCAACTTTCTTTTGCACGCACGCTCTCATTGCGAAACCATGTGCCGCTGCCTACCGACCTGCGGTCCGATCGCAAAGGGTTAAGCGCGTGGATACAAACGCAAGCGCAGCTCCGTCAGCCAAAAGGCGACAGCCGACCCACGTCAAAACAAGTTGCCTATGCAGAACGTATTGCGATGATTAAACGGCGGCATGTGCCAGACGAGTATTTCCGCGACAAGGGGATGCTTTCGCGCTGGATCGACAGTAACCGCTAGCGGGGTGATGCCCCGCAGCAAAAGCGCGGGGCACATCTTTTTATTACGCCAATTCGATCATCAGGTCCTTGGCATCAATCTGGCTACCGGCACCGACATGCACGGCCTTGATCACCGCATCGCGCTCGGCGTGAATGCCCGTTTCCATCTTCATCGCCTCAATCGTCAGCAGTAGATCACCCTCCTTGACCTTTTTACCGGCCATTGCCGCGACTGTTGCCACAACACCGGGCATCGGTGCGCCGATGTGGTCGGGATTGCCCGCTTCGGCCTTTGGGCGGCTGACCTTGGTCGCTGTGACCGCGTGGTTTTTCACGCGGATAGTGCGCGGCTGGCCGTTCAGCTCGAAGAACACCTTGACCTCGCCGTCCTCATTGATTTCCGACACCGCCTGCATCCTGATCTCCAGCGTTTTGCCCGGATCAATCTCGGCGCTGATTTCTTCGCCAGGGGTCATCCCGTAAAAGAACGTCTTGGTCGGCAAGGTGCGCACAGGACCGTATTTGCGGTGCCGGCCCGCGTAGTCAAGAAACACCTTGGGATACATCAAATACCCGTTCAGATCCTCGTCATCAATCTGGCGCCCCTCAAGCTGGGCCGACAAATCTGCACGCGCAGCTTGCAAATCAACTGGGGGTAAATGCGCGCCCGGACGATCGGTTGACGCTTTTTCACCCTTCAAAATCTTCGCTTGAATGGCTTTGGGCCACCCGCCTGGCGGTTGCCCCAAACTGCCTTTCATCATATCGATCACACTGTCGGGAAATACCACGTCAACTTGCGGGTTCTCGACTTGGGCGCGGGTCAGGTTCTGGCTTACCATCATCAATGCCATATCACCCACAACCTTGGAAGATGGCGTGACTTTTACGATATCGCCGAACATCCGGTTCACATCCGCATAGGTCTGGGCGACCTCATGCCAGCGATCCTCCAGGCCCAATGAGCGCGCTTGCGCCTTCAAATTGGTGAACTGCCCGCCGGGCATTTCGTGCAAATACACCTCCGACGCGGGGGCCTGAAGGCCGCTTTCAAACGCCGAATAATGTGCGCGTACCTGCTCAAAATAATTGCTGATTTCGCGAATGGCCTTTACATCCAAACCGGTATCGCGCTCGGACCCCTTTAGGCTTTCGACAATCGACCCGAGCGTCGGCTGCGAAGTATTGCCCGAAAACGCATCCATCGCCGCATCAACCGCATCGACACCCGCCGCAGAGGCCGCCAAGACCGTAGCAATCGCCGCCCCGGACGTATCATGAGTATGGAAATGAATAGGTAATCCAACCTCTTGCTTCAGCGCCGTCACCAAAGCTGTGGCTGCGGCAGGTTTCAACAGGCCAGCCATGTCTTTGAGACCCAGCACATGCGCGCCCGCCGCCTCCATCTGTTTGGCCATGCCGACGTAATACTTAAGGTCATATTTGGCGCGATCCGGGTCCAGCATATCGCCGGTGTAACAAATCGTGCCCTCACAGACCTTGTCCGCCTCAATCACTGCATCCATCGCGACGCGCATATTTTCAACCCAGTTCAGGCTGTCGAAAACGCGAAACACATCAACGCCGGATGTCGCCGCTTGGGCCACAAACGCTTGCACCACATTGTCGGGATAATTGGTATAGCCCACGCCGTTGGAGGCCCGCAGCAACATCTGCGTCATGATATTGGGCATCCGCGCGCGAATGTCGCGCAGACGCTGCCACGGACATTCCTGCAAAAACCGGTAAGCCACATCAAACGTGGCACCGCCCCAACATTCGACGCTCAACAACTGGTTCATCTTTGTGGCATAGGCAGGGGCCACATTGATCATATCAATCGACCGCATCCGCGTGGCGAGCAACGACTGGTGCCCGTCGCGCATCGTTGTATCGGTAATCAACAACTGCTTTTGGGCCAACATCCAGTCGGCCACAGCCTTGGGACCTTTGGCATCCAGCAAGGTGCGCGTGCCCGCGGGAAACTGCACTTGTGGCTTGACCGGCGGTTTGGGCAGTTTCACATCCGCAGGAGGCCTCACGCGGCCCGCCGTCTCGGGGTGCCCGTTGACGGTGATATCCGCAATATAGGTCAGAATTTTCGTCGCACGGTCACGGCGCTTTTTGAAATCAAACAGCCCCGGTGTCTCGTCGATAAATTTCGTATGATACTCGTTGTTCAAAAATGTCGGATGCTTCAGCAGGTTCTCGACAAAGGCAATATTCGTGCTCACCCCGCGAATACGAAACTCTCGCAATGCGCGGTCCATGCGGGCAATCGCCATCTCGGGGGTCGGTGCGCGCGCGGTCACTTTGGTCAGCAAGCTGTCGTAAAACCGCGTGATCACAGCCCCCGAATAGGCGGTGCCACCATCCAGACGAATACCCGGCCCCGTGGCCGATCGATACATCTGGATACGGCCGTAATCGGGAATGAAATTGTTTTGTGGGTCTTCGGTGGTCACCCGACATTGCAAGGCGTGGCCATCCAGTTTCACATCATATTGCGAGGCACATCCCGTGGCCTCGACAATCGATTTGCCCTCGGCAATCAAAATCTGCGCGCGCACAATATCAATGCCGGTTACTTCTTCGGTGACCGTGTGCTCGACCTGCACGCGCGGGTTTACTTCGATAAAGTAAAACTCGCCATTGTCCATATCCATCAAGAACTCGACGGTGCCTGCACATTCATAATTGACGTGTTGGCAAATCTTCTTGCCCAACTGGCAAATCTGCTCGCGCTGGGTTTCGGATAAATAGGGGGCAGGGGCGCGTTCGACCACTTTTTGATTGCGGCGCTGCACCGAACAATCACGCTCCCACAGATGATAGATTTGGCCATGACTATCGCCCAAAATCTGGACCTCGACATGGCGGGCGCGCAGGATCATCTTCTCCAGATAGCCCTCGCCATTGCCAAACGCGGCCTCGGCTTCGCGGCGACCCTCGCGGATTTTTTCTTCCAGCTCACTCTCATTCATGATCGGGCGCATCCCGCGCCCGCCGCCGCCCCAAGATGCTTTCAGCATCAGCGGATAGCCCACCTCGGCTGCTTCTTTCTTGATCGCATCCATATCATCGCCGAGCACTTCAGTGGCCGGGATCACAGGCACGCCTGCCTCTACCGCCACGCGGCGCGCCGAGGCCTTGTCGCCCAATTGGCGCATTGTCTTGGCCTTGGGACCGATGAACGTAATGCCATTTTCGGTGCAGGCATCAACAAACTCAGGGTTTTCCGACAGCAAGCCATACCCGGGGTGGATCGCATCCGCACCGGCCATCTTGGCCACCCGAATAATCTCCTCGATCGACAAATAGGCCGCCACCGGCCCCATGCCCTCGCCAATGCGGTAGGCCTCGTCGGCTTTGAACCGGTGCAGGCCCAGTTTGTCCTCTTCGGCATAGACCGCGACCGTCTTTTTGCCCATTTCATTGGCGGCTCGCATAATGCGGATCGCAATTTCGCCACGGTTCGCAATTAAGATTTTTTGAAAGTCAGCCATAACAAGGTCCTCGACGGTGTTTGCAGTTGCAGCATTGTTAGAGGCAAAAATCAGGAAGTAAACAGCCGCTAAACGACCCTTGTTAGCGGTAACAGGCCAATCGTGTCAATTTTCCCGGGCACGACGCTAAAATATGCGGTGTGATGCGGTAAAAATACCGTTTTACACTGATTGGTGCAGTGACAGAAAGCTTTGGAACAGAGTGTGAACACCCCTTTCACGCCTGTCCATTAGTCGTTAAGAAGGAAACCATGACAGGATTTAGTGAAGATGACGCCTTCGAGGCCGCCGCCGTTCCCCTTAGCCAGCGGGCGATGGCGGGGCGTGCGGACCCTGGGTATCTTGACGGATTGAACCCCGCGC
Source organism: uncultured Rhodobacterales bacterium (assembly GCA_963976475.1). Classification (GTDB taxonomy): domain Bacteria; phylum Pseudomonadota; class Alphaproteobacteria; order Rhodobacterales; family Rhodobacteraceae; genus Yoonia. The sequence goes on along the minus strand of CAXBKX010000009.1, from coordinate 90,364 downwards.
AACGCCAAGCGGTAGAGGCGATGCACGGCCCGGTTTTGATGCTTGCGGGTGCGGGCACCGGCAAAACCAAGGCGCTGACCACGCGTATCGGGCACTTGTTGGCGACTGGCACTGCGCGGCCCCACGATATCCTTGCGGTCACCTTCACCAACAAAGCGGCCCGCGAAATGAAAATCCGCGTGGAAAAGCTGTCCAACGGTCAGGTTGTCGCCATGCCATGGCTGGGCACGTTCCACGCGGTCTGCGCCAAACTGTTGCGCCGTCACGCCGAATTGGTGGGGCTGAAATCCAACTTCACCATCCTTGATACCGACGATCAGCTGCGCCTGATGAAACAACTGGTCCGCGCCTCTGATGTTGATGAAAAACGCTGGCCGCCACGTATGCTCGCGGGCATTATCGACGGGTGGAAAAACCGCGCACTCATCCCCTCGGCTGTGCCGGTGGCCGACAGCGGCGCCTATGACCACAAGGGCATCGCCCTTTACACCGCCTACCAACAACGCCTGCGCGACCTCAATGCGGTCGATTTTGGCGATATCCTGCTGCATATGGTGACGATTTTCCAAACCCATAGTGATATCCTCGCGCTCTACCAAAGCCGGTTCAAATTCATCCTCGTGGACGAATACCAAGACACCAATGTCGCACAATATCTCTGGCTGCGCCTGCTTGCCGCGGGGCATAAAAACATCTGCTGCGTGGGCGACGACGACCAATCTATTTACGGCTGGCGCGGCGCAGAGGTCGGCAATATCCTGCGCTTCGAGAAAGATTTCCCCGGTGCTGTCGTGGTGCGCTTGGAACAAAACTACCGCTCCACCCCGCATATCCTTGCCGCCGCCTCCAGCGTGATCGCCGCCAACAAGGGACGGCTTGGCAAAACCCTGTTTACCGACCGCGAAGAGGGGGAAAAAGTCCGCCTGATCGGCCACTGGGACGGCGAAGAAGAGGCGCGCTGGATCGGCGAGGAAATCGAGGCCCTGCAACGCGGCACACGGCAGTTGGACAAAGTCGGCCTTGATAGCATGGCCATTCTGGTGCGTGCCTCGCATCAAATGCGCGCCTTCGAGGACCGCTTTTTGACCATCGGTCTGCCCTACCGCGTCATCGGCGGCCCGCGTTTCTATGAACGCTTGGAAATCCGCGATGCCATGGCCTATTTCCGTCTGGCCGTGTCGCAAGACGACGATCTGGCGTTTGAACGTGTCGTCAACACCCCTAAACGGGGCTTGGGCGACAAGGCTGTGCAAACCATCCAGCGCACCGCGCGTGACAACGGCGTCAACCTGATCGAGGGCGCGCGCTTGGTTTGTGAAGGCAAGCTTTTGGGCGGCAAGGGGTTGAAAGAACTGACCATTCTGGTGCAAGGGCTGGACCGCTGGCACGCCCAGGTGATGGCCGAGGCCGACACCCACATGGAGCTTGCCGAGATGATCTTGGACGAGAGCGGCTACACAGGGTTCTGGCAGCACGACAAAACCCCCGAAGCCCCGGGCAGGCTTGAAAACCTGAAAGAACTTGTCAAGGCACTGGAAAACTTCGAAAATCTGCAAGGGTTCCTCGAACACGTCAGTCTGATCATGGACAACGAGACCGAAGAGCACGGCGAAAAAGTCTCGATCATGACCCTGCACGCGGCCAAAGGTTTGGAGTTCCCCGCCGTCTTCCTGCCCGGATGGGAAGACGGGCTTTTCCCTTCGCAACGCTCGATGGATGAAAGCGGGCTCAAGGGCCTGGAAGAAGAACGCCGCCTGGCCTACGTCGGCATCACCCGCGCCGAGGCGATCTGCACCATTTCCTTTGCGGCCAACCGGCGCGTTTACGGCCAGTGGCAATCGGCCTTGCCCTCGCGGTTTATCGACGAGTTGCCCGAAGATCACGTTGAAATCCTCACCCCGCCGGGGCTTTACGGCGGCGGATTTGGCGCGGCAGGCATGGCAGCCTCCGCCAATCCGGCCGCACAAGAGGGTATCGGCTCTGATTTGCACCAAAAAGCAGCCGACGCAAATGTCTATAACTCACCCGGCTGGCGACGCCTGCAAAGCCGCAGCCAGCACCGCGGCATGGCGCAACCTGCACAAGCCAAAAACAACGTCATCGACCTGCAAGCCGTCAGCGCTTTTACCGAAAACGACCGCGTTTTCCACCAAAAATTCGGCTACGGCGAAGTGATGGGTATCGAGGGGGACAAACTGGTGATTGAATTTGACAAAGCCGGCTCCAAACACGTTGTCGCCCGCTTTATCGTCGCGGCCAGCGATGCAGACGACGTGCCATTTTAAGCAAGAAAGCAGGTGGGCTATGAAAATCACAATTGAAACAACCGTGAACGCACCTTTGGCGCGAGTCTGGGAAAGCTGGACGACGCCTGCGGATATCATGGCGTGGAATGCGGCATCGGATGATTGGCATACAACTTTGTCGACGGTTGATTTGCGTGAGGGCGGCACGTTTTCAAGCCGGATGGAAGCCAGGGATGGAAGCCAGGGGTTTGATTTTCACGGGGTCTATACACGCGTCGAGCCGATGCGCCTGATTGAGGCCATGATGGGCGAGCGGGCCTTGCTGGTCGAATTCTCGCAAGTGGAAGGCGGTGTGTCTGTGCGCGAAACTTTTGATGCCGAGGAAGAGAACGCGGTTGAGATGCAAAAAGCGGGGTGGCAGGCGATTCTGGACAATTTCAAACGGCATACCGAGGTCTAATGCATCGCCATCGGATAGAGTGACGCCACCAACAACAGCGCCATCGTCACGTTAAATGTGCGCAAGCGGCGCGCGGTGCCCAGCCAGCGGCGCAATTGCACCCCCATCCATGCCCAGATTGTCACCGACGGCAGATTGACCGCGCAGAATATGACCGCGACCACCGCCGCGCCGCCGATCACCCCGAAACGGTCCGGAGCATAGCCGCTAATCGCGGTGATCCCCATAATCCAGGCCTTGGGGTTAACCCACTGGAACGCGGCGGCTTGCAGAAATGTAAACGGCTTGCCTTCCACCTGACGCGCCGCGGGCGGCACGGCATTGGCAATCTTCCATGCAAGCCAGACCATATAACTGCCGCCCGCGACCTTCAGGATCAGGTTCAACACCGGATAAGCCTCAAAGACGCGCAGCAACACAATGCCGATCATCAACACCATAAACGCATGGCCAATACTCACGCCCAGCATATGCGGCACCGTGCGGCGTAGCCCGTAATTGGCTCCCGACGCCATCAACATCAGGTTGTTGGGCCCCGGTGTGATCGAGGAGGCGAAAGCAAAGCCGACAAGTCCGATGAATAATGCATAGGTCATCAGCCGGTTATAGGGCGCTCATCCAGCTTTGATAGTCCGAAAACCCGCGCGCTGCTGGATTTACAGAAACGCTGTCAAAAACGGCTGCGAGGTGAGAAAACTTGCGATGCTCAAACCACCGGCAATGGACAGGAAAATATAGGGTAGGGCGCGCATTTGCTTGATCCTTTAGGGTTACCCAAGTTGAACGCAGGCACCGCGCATTTCCGTCGCAATCGGACATAAAAAAACGGCCATGCCCGGGAGGAGGTGGGCATGACCGCTTTATTTTCAGCGCCCACATCGCATCTCGGGAGGAGAAGAGGCGGGGCGCTTCCTCGCGACCGTTTCACCCGGGAGGAGGTGGGCTTGACCGGTCGCGGTATGTTCGGCGTCTGTCGGGAGGAGGTGACAGGGCCGAATGTCGTGTGTGGTGGTGGCGACACCCGGGAGGAGGTGGGTGCCGCCGCCTTTCACAGCGGTCCTTGCGTTCAGGGGAGGCTGAGTGCTCGGACCGGCATAGATGCGCGTATCGGGAGGAGATTACGCATCTAATTCTTAATTATTTGCCGTATGCGGCCTCAAGCGCGATGGATTTGATCATCGAGCGTGATATGCCCAGATCGCCAAGGTCGCGGTTCGAGAGCATTTCCAGCTCGTTGAGGGTGGTTGTATAGATCTTACGCTTGGCGCGTGCTGCTGCGAAATCGGCGCGCAACGCTGCAAAGCGTGTGGAAAGGTTCCAGCCGCCGGTGCGGGTGTCAGTGATAAATGTCATGTCGTTTCTCTTTTCATACTCGTTAACTCCACGGCGTATTCCGCTTCGTTGAGACTAAGATGGCGCTAACGCTGCAAATGCACAATACCTCGTCTGGTCAATGCTGCTATGCAGCAATTGCATGGGTGAAGTTTCCCTAACGTCATAAAATTGTTGATTAATTATGCAGGACGTATTGTCGCCTTGCATCGGTGGGCATATCCGCGACATGGTGCGTGCAAATAAGGCATCTAGAAAACTGGAGAGACCACGATGGCTGTCACCCGTGATGAAATTATAGGCGCTTTGGCGCGCTTGGATTTGCCCGATGGCGGCACACTTGTCAGCCGCGACATGATCCGTGCCCTTGGAATTGACGGCGGCGTGGTGCGATTCGTCATCGAGGCCCCCGATGCCGCGCTGGCCGCCAAAATGGAACCGCAGCGCCAGGCAGCGCTTGCAGCGGTGCAAGCCCTTGCAGGCGTCACATCCGTCTCGGTGGTGCTGACCGCGCATGGTCCCGCCGCAAAGGCACCGGCTGCCCCCGGCCTGAAAATCGGTGGCCATCCCAAACCACAGGCAGGGGCGGCAAAGATCACAGGCGTGGACCGGATCCTGGCCATCGGATCAGGCAAGGGCGGCGTCGGCAAATCCACTGTCTCCTCCAACCTTGCCGTCGCCCTTGCGCGTGAAGGCCGCCGCGTCGGGCTGCTTGACGCCGATATCTACGGACCCAGCCAGCCGCGTATGATGGGGGTCAGCAAGCGCCCCGCGTCTCCCGACGGCAAAACCATCATTCCGCTCAAGGCACATGGCGTCACCATGATGTCGATCGGCCTGATGATGGATCCCGACAAGGCAATCGTTTGGCGTGGCCCCATGTTGATGGGTGCCTTGCAACAGATGCTGGGCCAGGTGGAGTGGGGCGAGTTGGATGTGCTTATTGTTGATCTGCCGCCGGGCACCGGTGATGTGCAGCTGACACTTTGCCAAAAAACCGAACTGACGGGCGCGATTGTGGTCTCGACCCCGCAAGACGTGGCGCTGCTGGACGCGCGCAAGGCGCTGGATATGTTCAACACCCTCAAGACCCCTGTGCTGGGGCTGATCGAGAATATGTCGACATATATATGTCCAAGCTGCGGGCATGAGGCGCATATCTTCGGCCATGGCGGCGTGCAGGCGGAAGCCACTAAAATGGGCATCCCCTTCTTGGGGGCCTTGCCGATTGACCTCGACACACGGTTGGCAGGCGACGCAGGCACGCCAATTGCTGCGGGCGAGGGGCCAATGGCCGACGCCTACCGTGCGATGGCGCGCCGCTTTATCGACGGCGGCATGGCCTGAATGCAGATCAGGGCGGCAACAGGGGCGGACGCGGATCGGGTCTGGGCCTTGTTGCAGCCTGTTTTTCGCGACGGGACGACCTATGCGATTGATCCAGCGATCAGCCGCGAGGATGCATTGGCCTATTGGATGGAGCAGCCTGCGGCGACCTACGTTGTCGAAGACAAAGGCGCGATTGTCGGCACCTACTACATAAAGACCAACCAGCAGGGCGGCGGCGCGCATGTGTGCAACTGCGGGTATATTGTAGACGAAGCGGCGCGTGGGCGGGGGCTGGCGGCGCAGATGTGCATCGCTTCACAACAGCAAGCCCGCGCTCTTGGCTATAGTGCGATGCAGTTCAACTTTGTGCTGGAAAGCAACGTGGGAGCGGTCAAGCTTTGGCACCGCCTGGGATTCGCGACCATTGGTGTCATCCCGCGCAGCTTTGCGCATCCCAAGCTTGGGCTGGTGGGCGCACACGTCATGTTCAAGTGGCTCGACGACGCAAAAGCCCATCCAATCTGGGAATAGATGGAATCTGACGGTTGATTTGGGAAACACCGGCTGATTCTGGCCGATTCTCATGGATCCAGAAGGCCGGGGAGCTTGCAATGTAAAATGTTCCTGTTATGTCCTGTGGGGAATAGCCCTGTGGATAACTTTTTTGGGATTTTATGGCGCGCGCCGTAATTTCCGATTTTGACACCATATGTTGTGACCAATATTGCGTTAACTACCGTATTGTCTCCTAGTTGGCTGTGGATAACACCAGATGTTGTTGGATAAGTCGGTGGAAAACACCATCTAGTTCCATGATTTCCCAAAAAGTTGTTGATCGGGGCGGTATCTGCTGTCACTAAGGATGCACAGGTAACGACAAGAACATGACAACAAGGGGCGCAAAAGAACCCCACGGCAAAATGCAGGTTTCATACAGGCCTTGTTTTTACCAACGAAGAGATCCGGCGCGCGAGCGAGCAGACATCCCCCCAGGTGGCGCGCGCAGCTGGACATACCCGGAAACGGGATGATGGCGGCGGATCGAGTAGTGGCAGCTAACTCGATCCGCCGTTTTCAGTTTCAGGGTTACGCATTTTAGAAGACGGCTAAGAAAGGCCAAGTGGACAGTGGTTCTGAGTTTTACAGGCGAACACACCCAAAAGGTGGACGGCAAGGGGCGCATGTCGATCCCTGCCGATTTTCGTCGCGTTCTCGAATCCCAAGATCCCGACTGGACCGACGGCCTGAACCCGCGCATGTATTTGCTGTATGGCGATCACCTCAAGAACGAGTTGCACGTCTATACTGTTACCGAGTTTGGCAATCTGGTCGAGATGATCAATGCGCTGCCAAAAGGCTCGGATGCCAAAAAGAAACTCTCGCACCTCTATATCGGTCAGTCCATGAAGATGGAGATCGACAAGGACGGGCGCACGGTGATGCCGATCCGGCAGCGTGAAAAGCTTGGCCTGAAAGATGGCGAGCTGTATTTTCGCGGTGTGGGTGACCACTTTGAAATTTGGAAGTCCGAGACATTTACCCAGACCGTTGTCGAGGATATGACCTCTTGGCTCGATAGTCAGGGCGATGATTTTGACCCGCTCTCGCTCTTGGGCGAAAGCTAGGAGGAAACAGATGTCAGCTGCCACTGAAACATCCCCCCACATCCCCGTTCTGATCCGCCCGTTGATTGCCGCGGTGTCCCCGGTCACCGGCATCTGGCTTGATGGCACCTTTGGCAATGGCGGCTATACCCGCGAGTTATTGGCCGCAGGCGCAGACAAGGTGATCGGCGTCGACCGCGACCCTGTGGTGTTCGAGATGGCGGCTGGCTGGATCGCAGATTTTGGTGACCGTATCGAGACCGTGCAGGGCGAATTTTCCAAGCTGGATCAATATGCAAGCGGGCTTGACGGTGTGGTGCTCGACCTCGGCGTCTCTTCCATGCAACTTGACATGGCAGAGCGCGGTTTTTCGTTTATGCGCGACGGCCCACTTGATATGCGCATGTCGCAGTCAGGGCTGTCTGCCGCTGACATCTGCAATGACGCAGACGAGGCCGAGATTGCCGCGATTATCTATCTTTACGGCGAAGAACGCGCCTCGCGCCGCATCGCAAAAGCCATTCTTGCCGCACGTCCGCTGAGCACCACCCTGCAACTGGCCCGCATCGTTTCGGGCTGCCTGCCGCGCTCCAAACCGGGCCAAAGCCATCCCGCAACCCGCACATTCCAAGCCCTGCGCATCGCGGTCAACAATGAATACGGCGAACTGGCCGAGGGGCTAATGGCCGCCGAACGCGCTTTGAAACCGGGTGGACAACTGGCCGTCGTGACCTTCCATTCTGTCGAGGACCGCATGGTCAAACGCTTTTTACAAGCCCGGTCTGGTGGCATGGCAAATTCAAACCGCTACGCCCCCGAAATCGTGCAGGATACCGCCGCCTTCGCGGTCAAAAAACGCAAGGCCATTGGTCCGGACGACGATGAACTGGCGATCAACCCACGTTCGCGGTCCGCGAAACTGCGTGTCGCTGTCCGCACCGACGCGCCGGCCGCCGCAATTGATCCCGCCACGCTGGGGATGCCGATGATGCACAAAGGGGGCAAATAGATGCGCAGTATTCTTTATGTTTTAGCTGGTCTTGCGGTCATCGGGCTGTCGTTCTGGTCGTATCAGGAAAACTATAAAACCCGCGATGCGCTGGCCGAAGTGCGCCGCCTGAATGCCGAAATCGGGCGCAACTACCAGCGCCTGGGCATGTTGCGCGCCGAATGGGCCTATCTCAACCGTCCCGACCGCCTGTCTGATCTGGCCGAGCTGAATTTTGACCGTTTGGGGCTTTTGCCACTGATGCCCGATGCCTTTGGACGGGTCGACCAAATCATCTATCCATTGCCTGAAATCATGCCGATCGTTGTGCCTATCGAGGTCAATAGTGCACCGGTCAATCCAGACGAGGACCCGCTATGATCCGCACACCGCTTCGCCCGCTTGCCCGTATCCTCAAAGCCCGTGACAAGGGTGAGGATACAGGTGCCATCGAGGCCGAGAACCTGCGCCTGCGCCACGAAGCTGGGCGCGACAAGTCACGTATGCGCGCAGAGGGGCGTTTGCTGGTCTTGGGGGGCATGTTTGTGCTGGCATTCGGCACCATCGGGATGCGCATGGGCGCGCTTGCCGGCACCCCGGCCCAAGAGCCGCAGACCGCAACTGCGGGCAATCCCATCATCGGGCAGCGGGCCGATATTGTGGACCGCAACGGGCGCATTCTGGCCACGAATCTGGATACATATTCGCTTTATGCGCAACCCCAGGAAATGGTCGACCCGGCGCGCATCGCCTCCGAACTGGCCAAGATGTTCCCCGATCTCGAAGAAGAGGCCCTGCTCAAGAGTTTTTCAGGAAAGCGTAAATTTGCTTGGGTTCGCAGGCAGTTAAGCCCCGAACAAATGCAGGCCGTGCATGACCTTGGCAGCCCCGGTTTGCTGTTTGGCCCGCGTGAAATGCGACTTTACCCCAATGGCGCAATCGCGGGGCATATCCTTGGTGGTGCGTCCTACGGGCGTGAAGGCGTCTCGAGCGCCGAAGTGATCGGTGTGGCGGGCGTCGAGCGTAAATTTGACGACTATCTGCGTGATCCGGCCAACGAAGGCGAGCCGCTTCAGCTTTCGATTGATCTGACCGTGCAAGCCGCGGCAGAAGAGGTGCTGGCCGGCGGCATGTCACTGATGAATGCCAAGGGGGCGGCTTCGGTCTTGATGGATGTCTACACGGGTGAAATCATCTCGATGGTATCCTTGCCCGATTTTGACCCCAATAACCGGCCACGCGTTTTGCTGACCGGCGATCAAAGCGACAGCCCGCTGTTCAACCGTGCCGTGCAAGGCGTCTACGAGCTGGGATCGGTGTTCAAAATCTTTGCAATCGCCCAAGGTCTGGAACTTGGACTGGTCACCCCCGACACAATCATCGACATTCGCGGGCCTCTCAAATGGGGGCGTTTCAGCCTGACAGATTTCAGCAATTACGGGGCAGAGCTGTCAACGACAGACGTGATCGTGAAATCGTCCAACATCGGCACGGCGCGGATCGCGATGGAGATCGGCTCCGAGCGGCAGCAGGACTTTTTGCGCTCGCTGGGCTTCATGGAGGCGACGCCCGTCGAGTTGCAAGAGGGGCCCACAGGGCGGCCATTGTTGCCGGAAAAATGGACGGAACTCTCGACCATGACCATCTCTTACGGCCACGGGCTGTCGTCTTCGCCGCTGCATCTGGCCACGGGGTATGCGTCCTTGCTGAACGGCGGCACGCGGGTTGAACCGACATTGCTGCGCCGCGATACACCGCAGACAGGACCGAGGGTCGTGAGTGAACAAACCAGCAGGCAGGCGCGTGAAATGTTGCGTCAGGTGGTGGTGCGTGGCACCGCCTCTTTTGGCGAAGTCGAAGGCTATGAAGTGGGCGGCAAAACCGGCACCGCCGACAAGCCAAAAGAAAACGGTGGTGGCTATTACGACGACAAGGTGATCGCTACTTTTGCTTCGGTGTTTCCGGCCAATGACCCCAAATATGTGTTGATCGTGACCTTTGACGAACCCTCTGAGACCTCGGGTGACACACCACGGCGCACCGCAGGCTGGACCGCTGTGCCGGTTGCTGCCGAAATGATCCGGCGCATCGGGCCGTTGCTGGGCCTGCGACCACAAGTAGACAGGTCCGAGCCGATCGGTGTAACACTCACCTCAAACTGAGTGTGGTGGGCGACATGACCGAAAACACGAAATCTCTTGCCCAATTGGGGCTGACGGCGGCGGGCGGTCGTGATGCACAAATCACCGGGCTGACCGTCGACAGTCGCGCAGTGCAGCGTGGCATGTTATTTGCAGCCTTGCCGGGCAGCCATGTGCACGGCGCTGCATTCATCAAAACCGCGCTGGCCGCAGGGGCCGCCGCAATCCTGACCGATGCCAAAGGGGCGGATATCGCAGCGCGTGACCTGGCCGGTTCCGATGCCGCCCTGATCATCGCCCAAGACCCGCGTCAGGCCTTGGCACACACTGCCAGCCTGTGGTTTGGCGCACATCCCGCCACGGTCGTGGCGGTCACCGGCACCAACGGCAAAACCTCCGTCAGCACCTTTGCGCGGCAAATCTGGGAAGAGCTGCAAATCGCAGGCGTCAATCTTGGCACCACAGGGGTCGAGGGCGCCTGGACCCACCCGCTCAAACACACGACACCTGAGCCGATCACCTTGCACCGCGTCTTGGCACAGGCCACCGCCGAAGGGATCACCCATGTCGCGATGGAGGCCTCCAGCCACGGGCTTGACCAACGGCGTTTGGACGGGGTGCTTTTGACAGCTGCGGCCTTTACCAATTTCACCCAAGACCACCTTGACTACCACGGAACTTTTGCCGCCTATTTTGAGGCAAAGATGGGCCTGTTCACCCGTGTGCTTGCCGACGACGGTGTGGCGGTGATCAACCTCGACGATCCCAAAGGTGACCAGGTGGCCGGGATCTGTGCGGCGCGTGGCCAAGAGGTTATCGGCGTCGGGCGTCATCCTGACGCAAGGCTGCGGCTGACGGGGCAACGCTATGACGCGACAGGGCAGGATCTGCTGTTCTTGTGGCAGGGCAAACCGCAGCAGATCCGGCTCAATCTGATCGGCGGGTTCCAAGCCGATAACGTTCTTCTGGCCGCCGCCCTTGTGATCGCAGCAGGCGCTGACCCTGACGACGTCTTCGAAACCCTGCCGCATCTATCGACGGTGCGCGGGCGCATGGAACTGGCGGCCACCCGCGACAACGGGGCTGCTGTTTTCGTCGATTACGCCCATACGCCCGATGCGGTGGCGACCGCCCTCAAGGCGATGCGGCCCCATGTGATGGGCCGGATCATCGCGATTGTCGGGGCTGGCGGTGATCGCGATGTGGGCAAGCGGCCCCTGATGGGGGCTGCGGCCTCGGAATTTGCCGATGTGGTGATCGTGACCGACGACAACCCGCGCTCGGAAGACCCCGCCAGCATCCGCGCCGCAGTTCTGGCCGGTGCACTGAACGGCACTGGCACCCCGTCGGTGACCGAAATTGGCGACCGCGCCGAAGCCATCCTGCGCGGCATCGATGCACTTGGGGCGGGGGATGCCTTACTGATTGCGGGCAAAGGCCATGAAAGCGGGCAAACCGTGGGTGACGTCACCTTGCCATTCGACGATGTGGAACAGGCAAGCGTGGCCGTCGCCGCACTGGAGGGTCGGATATGACCGCGCTTTGGACATCTGGCGACGCGGTGGCTGCCACCGGCGGGCAACCCACTGCGGATTGGTCGGCAAACGGGGTCTCGATCGACACCCGCACGATCCAGGCCGGCGACTTGTTTGTGGCGCTCACCGACATCCGCGACGGGCACGACTTTGTCGGGCAAGCGCTGGAAAAAGGCGCCGCCGCTGCCCTTGTGACACATCGCCCCGATGATGTGCCCGCAGACGCGCCACTGCTGATCGTGCCCGATGTCCTGGCCGCTTTGACGGCATTGGGTGTGGCATCGCGCAAACGGACGCGCGCACAGGTCATAGGCATCACAGGCTCGGTTGGCAAAACATCCACCAAAGAAATGTTGCGCGTTGTCTTGGGTTTGCAAGGTAAGGTTCATGCCGCAGAGGCCTCATATAACAATCACTGGGGCGTGCCGCTGACACTGGCCCGTATGCCCGAGGATGTGGATTTTGCCGTCATCGAGATCGGCATGAACCACGCGGGCGAAATCGCGCCCTTGGCAAAAATGGCGCACCCGCATGTGGTCATGATCACCACCGTTGCTGCCGCCCATCTGGAGGCATTTGCCAGCGTGGAGGACATCGCCCATGAAAAAGCGGCGATCATGCAAGGGCTGACATCAGGCGGCACCGCGGTCCTGAACGCCGACATCCCCACCGCCGCAATCCTGAGTGACACGGCGACCAAATTGGGCGTGCGCCATATCGGATTTGGCACCACCGACACCGATTGGCGGGCCAGTGACGTGCGTCTCACCGACGAGGTTACGGTCGTTACTGCTGCCCATGCCGGCACTGAATACCTGTTCAAACTCGCCGTGCCGGGGCGGCATTTTGCGATGAACGCGGTAGGTGTTCTGGCAGTGACACAGGCGCTGGGTGCGGACCCGATGCAAGCGGCGATGGACATCTTTGGCTGGGTGCCGCCGGGCGGACGCGGCACCCGCGAAATCATCGCCCTCGACCCCGCCCGCCAGGATGACACGCTCGACTTGATCGATGATGCATTCAACGCCAATCCCAGCTCTATGGTTGCGGCGCTGGAAATTCTCGCCTGTGCCAGACCGCGCGACAATGTCGGCCGCATCGTCAAAGGACGGCGCATTGCGATCTTGGGTGATATGCTGGAGCTAGGACCATCCGAGCGTGAAATGCACCGCGCCATCGCGCATGATAAACACCTGCAATCACTTGATATTGTGCATTGTGTCGGGCCGCTTATGAAACACCTGCACGCAGCCCTTCCCGATGCCCTGCGCGGCACTTGGGTGCCAGACGCGGCCAGCATGTCGGGTCAAATCGGGCGGCTGGTTGACGCAGGTGACGTGGTTCTGGTCAAGGGATCCAAAGGCAGTAAAGTCAGCACAGTCGTTGACGCTATCCGAAAATTGGGGCATCGCAGGGCCTAAGGCTCTGGACGCGCAAAAAGGTTTTGAACATGCTCTATTGGTTAACCGCACTCTCGGACGGTGGCGACTTTTTCAACCTGTTTCGCTATATCACATTCCGCGCGGGCGGCGCATTTATCACCGCACTTGTCTTCGGCTTCATCTTCGGGCCCCCATTGATCAATGTTTTGCGCCGCAAACAGGGTAAAGGACAGCCGATCCGCGGTGACGGCCCCGAAGGCCATTTTGCCAAAGCAGGCACCCCCACCATGGGCGGGCTTTTGATCGTCGGCGCATTGACCTTTTCGACCCTGGTTTGGGCGCGGTTGGATAACCCCTTTATCTGGATGGTCCTGTTTGTGACCCTGTCTTTTGCGGCCATCGGCTTCGCCGACGACTACGCCAAAGTATCCAAACAAAACACCAAGGGTGTATCAGGTAAGATACGGTTATTGCTAGGTGTTTTGATCGCTGCCATCGCAGGATACTGGGCGGCACAATACCACCCCGCAGATCTTGCCAACCAACTTGCGGTGCCGATTTTCAAAAACGTGCTCGTCAATCTGGGCATCTTTTTCGTGCCCTTCTCGATTATCGTGATCGTGGGGTCGGCCAATGCGGTCAACCTCACCGACGGGCTTGACGGGCTTGCAATCATGCCTGTGATGATCGCGGCGGCGACCTTCGGGATCATCTCCTATGTCGTGGGGCGCACCGACTTTTCCGAAGATCTTGGTTTGCACTATATCCCCCATGCGGGCGAAATCCTGATCTTCAGCATGGCGCTGATTGGCGGCGGCCTTGGGTTTTTGTGGTATAACGCACCGCCCGCCGCGGTGTTCATGGGCGACACAGGGTCATTGGCCTTGGGCGGCGCTTTGGGTGCTATTGCAGTGGCCACAAAACACGAAATTGTTCTGGCGATTGTTGGCGGGCTTTTTGTGGTCGAAGCCCTGTCTGTGATCATTCAGGTTCTTTATTTCAAAAGCACTGGCAAGCGGGTTTTTCTGATGGCGCCGATCCATCACCACTACGAGAAAAAGGGCTGGGCTGAACCCCAGATCGTGATCCGGTTCTGGATTATTTCGCTGATTTTGGCGATGATTGGCCTCGCGACCCTGAAAATCAGATAATTTTTTGCTCTGCTTGCTATTGAGGTTTTGCCGAGGTCACATTGCGCGCACACCGCGTGCACAAAACGTATGACCCGGAAGGTGGCAAAATGAGCGAACGTGTCAGTGACACCAAATCAATGATTGTTGGGATGTCGCCGGAATTGAGGGCGGGGGCCTATGATTTTTGCACGCTGCCCGTCGGTGACGCGCGGTTGGATGGGTTGATCCCGCAGGCGCGCGCGGTCTGTCAAGAGGCCGAGGGCGGGCCGTTGATTTTGAGTATTTTGAAAAAAGCGAGACGGGGTGGTTTTGCCCTGTCTGGCACTGAAAAAAGGGGCGGCGAATGATTCCGGTTCAGGGGTATGCGGGCAAGACGGTCGCGGTTTTGGGGCTGGGCAGGTCGGGGCGTGCGGCGGCGCGTGCGTTGACGGCGGGCGGTGCAAGGGCGGTTGTCTGGGATGACGCCGCACAGGCGCGCATGGCGGCGTCGGATGATGGCTTGGAGGTATGTGATTTAAGCAAGCAGGGTGGCTTTGACGGGGTTGACCGGTTGATCGTATCGCCGGGAATTGCGCATTTATATCCAGCGCCGAACAAGGTGATTGTGGCCGCCTGGGCTGCGGGTGTGCCCGTTGACAATGACATTGGCTTGTTTTTTCAATCTTATGCGACCGATGAGTGGACAGGCTTTACAACCATTCCAAAAGTCATTGCGGTGACCGGATCAAACGGGAAATCCACAACCGCGGCGTTGATCCACCATATCTGTATCGAGAACGGGCGCGCGTCGCAATTGGCGGGTAATATCGGCCGCGGTGTTCTGGATATCGAGCCTGCGCATGATGGCGAGGTTGTTGTGTTGGAGTTGTCGTCGTATCAGACTGATCTGGCGCGCAGTTTGACGCCCGATGTGGCGGTTTTGACCAATATCAGCCCCGATCATCTGGACCGCCACGGCGGTTTGGGCGGGTATTTTGCCGCCAAGCGACGGTTGTTTGCCGAGGGCGGGCCGGACCGCGCGGTGATTGGTGTGGATGAGGTCGAGGGTCAGTTTTTGGCCAATCAAATGTCGGAAGGTCAAGCCGATGACCGCGTGATCCGTGTGTCGTCCGGCCAAAAGCTGGAGACGACCGGATGGACTGTTTTCGCCCGCAAGGGGTTTTTGAGCGAGTATCGCAAGGGCCGTCAGGTCGCCGCGATTGATTTGCGTGAGATCAAGGGATTGCCTGGCGCGCATAACCACCAGAATGCCTGTGCGGCCTATGCGGCCTGTCGCACGCTTGGGTTTAGCCCCAAGGGCATCGAGGCTGCGATGCAGTCGTTTGGCGGATTGCCGCATCGCAGCCAGTTGGTGGGCGAGAAGGATGGTGTGCGTTTCGTGAATGATAGCAAGGCCACCAATGTCGATAGTGCGGCCAAGGCATTGCAGGCGTTTGGCAAGATCCGTTGGATTTGCGGTGGATTGCAGAAGGAAGGTGGTTTGGATGGTGTGTTGCCGCATCTGGGTCATGTCGCGAAGGCCTATGTGATTGGCCGTGAGGCAGAAGATTTTGCGCGCCAATTGATCGGGCTCGAGACGCAGGTATGTGGCACGATGGCGGTGGCTGTTGCGGCGGCCGTGGCTGATGCTCAAGCGGGGGATGTCGTGCTCTTGGCGCCGGCTTGTGCGAGTTTTGATCAGTATGATAATTTCGAGCAACGCGGTGAGGATTTCATCGCGCAGGTTATGCGGTTGCTGTGATTGCCTGCCCTGCGGCCCACCCCGATGACCACGCCCATTGGAAGTTGTAGCCGCCGAGCCAGCCTGTGACGTCGACCGCTTCGCCGATGAAATAGAGGTTTGGCATGGCTTTGGCGGCCATGGTTTTGCTGTTGAGATCGTTGGTATCGACGCCGCCGAGAGTGACTTCGGCGGTGCGGTAGCCTTCGGAGCCTGTGGGGGTTTGGATCCAGTTTTGCAGGGCCTCAACGAGGGTTTGCAGTTTGACGTCGGATTGGTCGGCCAGCGTGCCGGACATGTCGATCTGGTCGGCGAGGTAGGTCACCAGTTTTGATGGCAGGTGTTGGGCGATGATGGTTGTCAGGGCCTTGCGCCCGTCGGTGTGCCGTGCGGATTTGAGCAGTGTAAACAGGTCGGTGTGCGGAATCAGGTTGGTGTGGATCGCGCAGCCGTCGCGCCAATAAGACGAGGCTTGCAGGATTGCGGGGCCGGACAGGCCACGGTGGGTGAAGAGCATGGCCTCTTCAAAGCTGGTGTCATTTGCGGTGACACGGACCGGCAGGGCGGTGCCGGCCAGCGGTTTGAAGCGCTCGTCGGTGAAGGTAAGCGGGACGAGAGCGGGGCGGGTTTCGATCAGGGCCAGGCCAAACCCGGTTGCCACTTGATAGGCGAGGCCGGTGGCGCCCATTTTTGGGATCGATTTGCCGCCCGAGGCCATCACCAGATTGGTGGTTGTGACGGTGTGGGTTTGGCCGTCGCGGGTCAGGGTCACTTGGAAATGGGTGCCGTTATGGCTGATCTCGCCCACATCTGTTTGCAGCCAAAGCCGGGCGGATTTCATTTCCGCGTGCAGCATGGCGATGATGTCTTTTGCGCTGTTGTCGCAGAACAATTGGCCCAGCGTTTTCTCGTGGTAGGGGATGTTATGTGCGGCCACCAGGGCGATGAAATCCCATTGGGTGTAGCGTTTCAGCGCCGATTTGGCGAAATGCGGGTTTTGGCTTAGGAAATTGGCGGCGGTGGTGTGCAGATTGGTGAAGTTGCAGCGCCCGCCGCCCGAGATGCGGATTTTCTCGCCGGGGGCTTTGGCGTGATCGACGATAAGCACGTCGTTGCCTGCCTGGGCCGCGCACATCATGCCTGCGGCACCGGCGCCGATGATAAGGGTTTTGACTTGCATGAAATGCAGGTGCCGCGATTTGCGTCCATTTGCAAGGGGTGGCGTTGGGCGTATGAGCGCAGCGAACCGCTAATTGTTGTGGAAATGCCTGCGTGAATCATCTAAAGATGGTGTTAGACCTGAAAAATCAGGCGAGTTGAGGCAGTATTGGCGGTGATCCCATGACGGAAATGGTCTATGGCACGGCTCCAGTTTATTCTGGTGACCCTATTCTTCCACGGTGGTGGCGGACGATTGATAAATGGACAATGTCCTGCATTCTTTTGCTTTTCGCGATTGGTTTGCTGCTGGGGCTGGCGTCATCGCCGCCACTGGCCAGCAAGAACGGGCTGGAACCATTCTATTATGTCACCAGGCAAGCGATCTTTGGTGGCATGGCGATGATCGTGATGTTTGCTGTTTCGATGATGTCGCCACGGATGGTGCGGCGTTTGGCGGTGATCGGATTTTTGGTGTCGTTCATTGCCCTGATGGGCTTGCCGTTTTTTGGCACCGATTTTGGCAAGGGTGCGGTGCGCTGGTATTCGCTGGGGTTTGCGTCGTTGCAGCCCTCCGAGTTTCTTAAACCCGGCTTTGTGGTGGTCGCGGCCTGGCTGATTTCAGCGGGGCTCGAGGTTGGTGGCCCTCCGGGGCGGATGTATTCGTTCATTTTGATGGTTATGATCACGGCTTTGCTGGCGTTGCAGCCCGACTTTGGCCAGGCGAGCCTGGTTTTGTTTTCATGGGGTGTGATTTATTTTGTCGCTGGTGCGCCGATGACGATTTTGCTTGTTCTGGCAGGGTTTGTCGTGGCGGCGGGATCGTTGGCCTATGCCAATTCCCCGCATTTCGCAAGCCGCATCGACGGATATTTGAGCGCGGATGTGGCCCCCAATACCCAGCTTGGCTATGCCACCAATGCCATCCGAGAGGGCGGGTTTTTTGGTGTCGGTGTCGGCGAGGGGCAGGTGAAATGGTCGCTGCCCGATGCGCATACCGATTTCATTATTGCGGTGGCCGCAGAGGAATATGGCTTGGTTCTGGTGATGGCGATTATTCTGCTTTACTGTATCATCGTGGTGCGCTCGGTCATGCGCCTGATGAAAGAGCGTGATCCGTTTATCAGGCTTGCGGGGACCGGGCTGGTGGCCTCCTTTGGTGTGCAGGCCATGATCAACATGGGGGTTGCGGTGCGCCTGTTGCCTGCCAAGGGCATGACGTTGCCGTTTGTGTCATATGGCGGGTCGTCACTGATTGCGGGCGGCATTGCGATGGGCATGTTGCTGGCGCTGACACGCACGCGACCACAAGGCGAGATTGGCGATATTCTGATGCGGAGAACGCGGTGAGCAAATTGCTGGTGATTGCTGCGGGCGGCACCGGTGGGCATATGTTTCCCGCCCAGGCGCTGGCCGAGGCGATGTTGGCCAAGGGCTGGCGCGTGAAGCTGTCAACAGATGATCGTGGGGCCCGATACGCGGGCGGATTTCCTGAAGCGGTCGAGATTCTAGAGGTCAAATCGGCCACATTTGCCCGCGGCGGTATTTTGGCAAAGCTGGCTGTGCCACTGCGTATTGTGGCGGGGATTGCGGGTGCCAAATGGCGCATGTGGCGCGACCGGCCCGATGTTGTGGTGGGTTTTGGCGGATACCCTGCGATCCCCGCGATGACGGCGGCTTGGGTGTTGCGCGTCCCTTGCATGATCCACGAGCAGAACGGTGTTCTGGGCCGCGTCAATCAGCTGTTTGCCAAACGGGTGGCCAAGGTTGCGTGCGGCACATGGCCAACCAAATTGCCCGACGGTGTTGTGGGCGTTGATGTGGGCAATCCGGTGCGGGCGGCGGTTCTGGAGCGTGCCGGAGCGGGCTATATGCCGCCCGGCGATTATCCGATGTCGATCTTGGTGATGGGCGGATCACAGGGCGCGCGGATATTGTCCGATATTGTCCCACCTGCGATTGCCGCACTGCCCGATGATATGCGCCGCAACATCCGCGTGGCCCATCAGGCGCGTGATGAAGATATGCTGCGCGTGGCCAAATTTTACGCTGACAACGGTATTGATGCCGACGTGCAGCCGTTTTTCAACGACGTGCCCAAGCGCATGTCGGAGGCGCAATTGGTGATCACCCGGTCTGGTGCGTCCACGATTGCGGATTTGACGGTGATCGGGCGGCCTGCGATTTTGGTGCCCTTTGCGGCGGCCACCGGGGACCATCAAACAGCCAATGCGCGCCAGATGGTCGATGCGGGCGCTGCGACTTTGATGCCGGAAAGCCAGTTTGAAGTGACAGCCTTGGCGGCGCAAATCGAGTTGATCTTGAGCGATGGAAAAGGTGCGTTGCAGATGTCTCTTGCAGCCTTGTCTTGCGGCAAACCCGACGCCACGACCCGCCTTGTCGCGCTGGTCGAAGAACTGGCAGTATGAAATACTTTTGTGAAAGAACGTCTTGATGAACGCGAGTGCAACTAAACTTCCCCTTGATGTCGGTCCGATCCATTTTGTGGGGATCGGCGGCATCGGCATGTCCGGCATCGCGGAGGTCCTGTTGAACCACGGCTATACTGTGCAGGGGTCTGACTTGAAGGCGACGCCGATCACTGCGCGGCTGAAAAAGCTGGGTGCCGAGGTTTTTGTGGGGCAAAAGGCCGAAAATCTGAAACACGCGGAGGTTGTCGTCATCTCCAGCGCGATCAAGCCGGGGAACGCCGAGTTGGACGAGGCGCGTTTGCGCGGATTGCCTGTGGTGCGCCGCGCAGAAATGTTGGCCGAATTGATGCGGCTCAAGTCCAATGTGGCGGTGGCAGGCACGCATGGCAAGACAACGACGACGACCATGGTGGCGGCATTGTTGGACGAGGGCGGGCTTGATCCGACGGTGATCAATGGCGGGATTATTCACGCCTATGGGTCAAACGCCCGGATGGGGCAGGGCGAGTGGATGGTCGTCGAGGCCGACGAGAGCGACGGCACCTTTAACCGCTTGCCTGCGACAATTGCGATTGTCACCAATATCGACCCCGAGCATATGGATCACTGGGGCACGATCGAAAATTTGCGGCAGGGTTTTTATGAATTTGTGTCCGGTATCCCGTTTTACGGGCTGGCGGTATGTTGCACCGATAACGCCGAGGTGCAGGCGCTTGTTGGCCGCCTGAGCGACCGGCGTGTGGTGACTTACGGGTTTAATGCGCAGGCCGATGTGCGGGCGACCAACCTGAGCTACAAAGCTGGCGTGGCGCATTTTGATGTGGCGTTGCAGGCCGAGGGGCTGGTGATTGAAGGCTGTGAACTGCCGATGCCAGGCGATCATAATGTGTCCAACGCGCTGTCGGCTGTGGCTGTGGCGCGGCATCTGGGCATGAAAATGGATGAAATCCGCGCAGCGCTCAAGGGATTTGGCGGCGTCAATCGCCGCTTTACCCGCGTGGGTGAAGTGAATGGCGTGACCATTATTGATGATTACGGCCACCACCCTGTCGAGATTACAGCCGTATTGAAGGCCGCTCGTCAGGCGACCGAGGGCCGTGTGATTGCCGTGCATCAACCGCACCGCTATAGCCGTCTGCACCACCACTTTGAGGAGTTTTGCGCCTGTTTCAACGACGCAGATGTTGTGGGTATTTCGGATGTTTACAGCGCGGGCGAGGATCCGATTGACGGCGCGGGCCGTGACGATCTGGTGGCCGGCCTGATCCGGCACGGGCACCGTCATGCGCGCGCTGTGGCGTCCGAGGATGATCTGGAACGGCTGGTGCGCGAGCAGGCCAAGCCGGGCGATATGGTGGTGTGTTTGGGGGCAGGCACAATTTCTGCTTGGGCCAATGCATTGCCTGCGCGTCTGGAAAAATGAGTATCTCGCTGATCATAGCGGCGGTCTGGGCGATTTTGGCGACGTTCACCGCGTTTTTGCCGATGCGGCGGCAATATCTGCCGGGGGTCACGCTGTTGTTGATGGCGCCAGTGTTAATCGTCTGGATCGGGTATGATTTTGGCTGGTTTTACGGCGTTCTGGCGCTGGCGGGCTTTGGCTCGATGTTCCGTAATCCGCTGCGGTATTTATATGCCCGCGCCAAGGGCGAGCGCCCCGAGATTCCGCGCTGATGTCGCCGTCGCTGATTTTTGTGGCGCTTTGGCTGGTGGCGGCCAATGTGCTGGCGATGATCCCGTCGAAAGATAACCTGTGGCAGCGCGCCTATATTCTGATCGGGCTGGGCATTCCGCTTTTGGGTTGGGTGACCTATCAGAACGGTCCGTGGGTCGGGTTGATTGCCTTGGCGGCAGGCGCGTCGGTTTTGCGCTGGCCGTTGGTGTATCTGGCGCGCTGGTTGCGCCGCATATCGGGGCGCTGAATGACCGATATGACGTTCATTGCGGTGATGTTTGCTTTTGCTCTGCTGGGGTTTTTTGTGATGCACCGTTTGGTTCTGGCGCAGCGCTCTGGGCCCGCGTTAACAGTGATGTCGCTGTTGGCGGCGGGGATTGCGGTTTTCGTGTTTGCGGGCACCACGCCAATTGGCATGGATCCGCTGCGCGCGATGGGGATTGCTTTGGTCGGCCTGTTGCCGGCATTTGTGGGTGCGGGGGCGGGCGCGTTATCGGGGTGGCTGATGCTGCGCCGCCGGTTGCGCAAATAAGAGGTGTGATATGATCGGGACATTGCCAGATGTGCGCGGCACGCTGACCTTGAACCGCCCGTTGGCGGATTTGACGTGGATGCGCGTGGGCGGCCCGGCGGATGTCTTGTTCCAGCCCGCCGATCTGGATGATCTGGCGCAGTTTCTGGCGGCATTGGACCCTGACATACCGGTATTTGTGATGGGTGTCGGGTCAAACCTGATTGTGCGCGATGGCGGGATTTCGGGTGTCGTGATCCGTTTGGGACGCGGTTTTAATGGCATTGTATTTGACGGGCAGGGTGTGACGGCAGGGGCTGCGGCACTGGATGCCCATGTGGCGCGCAAGGCGGCGGCGGCAGGTCTGGATCTGACGTTTTTGCGCACGATCCCGGGCACGATCGGCGGGGCTGTGCGCATGAATGCGGGCTGCTACGGTGACTACATGGCAGATGTTTTACAGTCGGTCACGGTCGTGATGCGTGACGGGTCCCTGCGCGAGATGCCAGCCCGCGAGTTGCAGTTGGCCTATCGGTCGTCGGTTTTCCCGCAAGGGGCAGTGATCGTCGGGGCGCGGTTGCAGGCCCCGAAAGGGCAGCCCGAGACCTTGGAAGCACGCATGACCGATCAGTTGGCCAAGCGTGATGCAAGCCAGCCGACCAGGGACCGCACTGCGGGCTCGACATTTCGCAATCCATCTGGGTTTTCCAGCACCGGTCGCGCGGATGACGTGCATGATCTCAAGGCGTGGAAAGTGATCGATGACGCGGGGATGCGCGGGTTTACGCTTGGTGGTGCGGTGATGAACGTCAAACATTCCAACTTTTTAACCAATGCGGGCGGGGCCACGGCCGCCGATCTGGAAGATTTGGGCGAGTTGGTTCGGAAAAAGGTTTACGATTCCAGTGAGATCACGTTAGAGTGGGAAATTATGAGGGTTGGCAACCGTTTGGGTGAAAAACCGTCTGACTAAAGTAAAATACGCCCCGCAAAAGGGGCAGGGTCCTGAACGCAGGGCCCGCATGGCGAAAGACGGGTCGCAAAAGACCCGCGTTTAAGGTGGTAGGGTATGTCGAGCAGGGCAAACCCGAAAGTTGTTGTCTTGATGGGTGGACCGTCAGCGGAGCGCGAGGTTTCGTTGAGTTCGGGCACCGAATGCGCGGCAGCTTTACGGGTATCTGGATGCGAAGTGATCGAGGTCGATGCTGGCCCCGATCTATGCGCGCGTCTGGAGCAGATCAAACCTGATGTTGTGTTTAATGCCTTGCATGGCCGCTGGGGTGAAGACGGCTGCGTGCAGGGTTTGCTGGAATGGATGCGGGTGCCCTATACCCATTCGGGCGTGCTGTCGTCTGCGCTTGCGCTTGACAAGCAGCGCACCAAGGCAGCCTATGCGACAGTTGGCCTGCCGGTCGTGCGAAGTGTGATTGTGCCCAAGGCAGATGTCAGTGCCGCCCATGTGATGCCCCCGCCCTATGTTGTGAAGCCCAATAACGAGGGCTCCAGTGTCGGGATTTATCTGGTGCATGATGATGCAAATGGTCCGCCGCAGATGTCAGGTGACATGCCCGATATGGTGATGGTCGAGGCCTATGCGGCGGGGCGTGAATTAACGACCACCGTGATGGGTGACCGCGCGCTGGGTGTGACCGATATCATTGTCGATGGCTGGTATGATTATGATGCCAAATACAAGGCGGGTGGATCGCGCCATGTGGTCCCTGCTGATATTCCGGCGGATATATTTGAGGCCTGCGAGGCCTATGCGCTGCAAGCCCACAGGGTTTTGGGTTGCCGCGGTGTCAGCCGCACGGATTTCAGGTGGGACGAGGCCAAAGGGCTTGCGGGGTTGATCTTGCTTGAGACCAATACACAGCCCGGCATGACGCCGACGTCACTGACCCCCGAGCAAGCGGCCCATGCGGGGATTTCGTTTCCCGCGCTGTGCCGTTGGATGGTGGAGGATGCCTCATGCAACCGTTGAATGCCACAAGGCGGCACCGCGCGCTGCCACGTGATCCCGCGCCAAGCAAATGGACATACAAGCTTCAGCGCATGATGCTGACCCCGGGTGTGCGCGGTTTGCTGCGCGTTGGTGTGCCGCTTGCGTTGATCGGCATTGTCGCGGTGAGCTGGTATTCGCAGGAGGACAATCGCCTCGCGACGGTTGCCAAATACGAGGCGGTGAAAAATGCGGTGCAGCAGCGCCCTGAGTTCATGATCGCCGAATTGGTTGTGACAGGCACGGACGCGGCCTTGGCGGCGCAGGTCTCGGACCTTTTGCCGATAGAATTTCCGGTCTCGTCGTTCGCGCTGGATCTTGAGGCCATGCGCATGTCGGTCGAGACATTGGATGCTGTGCGGTCTGCGCGGGTTCGCTTGGGAGATGCGGGCACCTTGCAGGTTGATGTGACCCCGCGTGTTGCGGTTGCGATCTGGCGCGACGGCCAGAATTTGCGACTGATCGACGAAGACGGCGTGTCTGCGGGTCTGATTGCCGCGCGCGCCGACCGGTTTGATTTGCCGCTGATCGCGGGAGAGGGCGCGCAGGACTATATCGCGGAAGCCTTGACATTATACCGTGATGCAAAGCCGCTGCACGACCGTTTGCGCGGCATGGTGCGTATGGGCGAGCGGCGTTGGGACATTGTGTTGGACCGTGACCAGCGCATATTGTTGCCAGCAAAGGGTGCTATGGCCGCATTGGACCGCGTGATCGTGTTGCAGCAGGCCAATGATCTGCTTGACCGCGATGTGCTGGCTGTGGATATGCGCAACGCGGACCGACCAACATTAAAGATGAATACACAAGCTGCCGGTGCATTGCGTCGTGTGGGCCAATATGAGGCGGAAAACTGATGGGCGATTTATACGACAGCCAACGCGCGATGCGGAACATGCGCAAAGCGGCAATGCAGCGCGGCGTGATTGCAATTCTGGACATAGGCACAAGCAAGATTGCCTGTCTGGTGCTGCGCTTTGACGGGCCGGAATCGTTTCGCGCCGCGGACGGGATCGGGTCGCTTGCGGGGCAATCTTCATTCCGCGTGATCGGGGCTGCAACAACCCGCTCTCGTGGTGTGAAGTTTGGCGAAGTCGATGCGATGCAAGAAACCGAGCGCGCTATCCGCACCGCTGTTCAGGCTGCCCAAAAGATGGCCAATGTCCGTGTCGACCATGTGATTGCCTGTATTTCGGGTGGCCGTCCGAAGTCTTACGGTCTTGCGGGTGCGGTGGATATTGAAAACGGATTGGTGACGGATGGGGATATTGGCCGTGTGATGGCCGCTTGCGATGTGCCCGATTACGGCGCCGAGCGCGATGTGTTGCACGCCCAGCCGGTGAACTTTGCGCTGGATCATCGCTCTGGCATGGCCGATCCGCGTGGTCAGATCGGCAACCAGTTGACCACCGACATGCATATGCTGACAGTCGACAGCATTGCGTTGCAGAACATTTTCTACTGTATCAAGCGCTGCGATCTGGAATTGGCGGGGATCGCCTCGAGCGCCTATGCGTCCGGAATATCGTCGCTGGTGGAAGACGAGCAGGAGTTGGGCGCTGCCTGTATCGATCTGGGCGGCGGCGCGACCGGTATTTCGGTGTTTATGAAAAAACACATGATCTATGCCGATGCGGTGCGCATGGGGGGCGATCATGTCACCTCTGATATCGCGATGGGGCTGTCGGTGTCGATGGCCACCGCCGAGCGGGTCAAGACGTTCTATGGCGGTGTTGTGGCCACAGGGATGGACGACCGCGAGATGATCGAGATCGGCGGCGATACCGGTGATTACGAGCATGACAGGCGGACCGTCAGCCGCGCCGAGCTGATTGGCATCATGCGCCCGCGGGTCGAGGAGATTCTGGAAGAGGTGCGTATGCGGCTGGATGCTGCCGGTTTCGAGCATTTGCCCAGTCAGCAGATTGTGTTGACCGGGGGCGCGAGCCAAATTCCGGGGCTTGACGGGTTGGCCAGCAAAATTCTCGGGCAACAGGTGCGGCTGGGTCGGCCCTTGCGTGTGCAGGGCCTGCCACAAGCGGCGATTGGGCCCGCGTTTTCGGGCGCGGTCGGGCTGACATTGTTTGCGGCACATCCACAAGACGAGTGGTGGGATTTCGAGATTCCCGCCCAGACGCACCCCTCGCGGTCGCTCAAACGGGCAGTGCGATGGTTCAAGGACAACTGGTAATACGCAAGATGTCGCCTATTTGGCTAAATCGGGCGGAAAACAAACAGAAACTATCCATATTTGGTGGGTATTTTGCGATTTATGCGTGACCTGACGGGGTGAAGTGTCTAGGATCGCCCCAGATTAGCGACGAACGCTCGGTGGGACGGGCCAAAAAACAGGCGGACAGAGTAATGACATTGAACCTCTCCATACCCGGTCAGGATGAACTGAAGCCCCGCATCACCGTTTTCGGTGTTGGTGGTGCTGGCGGTAACGCGGTCAACAATATGATCGACAAAGAGCTGGACGGTGTCGAGTTCGTCGTCGCCAATACAGACGCACAGGCGCTGCAACATGCAAAAGCAAATGCCCGCATCCAGATGGGTATCAAGGTCACCGAAGGTCTGGGCGCCGGCGCGCGCGCGACCGTGGGTGCGGCGGCTGCCGAAGAAAGCATCGAGCAGATCGTCGACCACCTTGCGGGCGCACATATGTGTTTCATTACCGCCGGAATGGGCGGCGGCACCGGCACAGGTGCCGCGCCAATCATTGCACAGGCGGCCCGCGAGTTGGGCGTTCTGACGGTGGGTGTTGTGACCAAGCCGTTCCAGTTTGAAGGCGCCAAGCGCATGAAGCAGGCCGAGGAGGGTATCGAGGCCCTGCAAAAGGTCGTTGATACGCTGATCATCATTCCCAACCAGAACCTGTTCCGCCTGGCCAATGAGCGCACCACATTTACCGAAGCGTTCCAGCTTGCCGATGATGTGCTGTATCAAGGTGTCAAAGGCGTGACCGACCTCATGGTCCGTCCCGGCCTGATTAACCTTGATTTTGCCGATGTGCGCGCCGTCATGGACGAGATGGGCAAGGCGATGATGGGCACCGGCGAGGCCGAGGGCGAAAACCGCGCCATCGAGGCGGCGGAAAAGGCGATCGCCAACCCGCTGCTGGACGAGATTTCGCTGGAAGGCGCGCGCGGCGTGTTGATCAACATCACCGGCGGCTATGACCTGACATTGTTCGAGCTTGATGAGGCGGCCAATAAGATCCGTGAAAAGGTTGATCCCGAGGCGAATATCATCGTGGGCTCCACGCTGGATACCGCCATGGAAGGCAAGATGCGCGTTTCTGTGGTTGCCACTGGTATCGATGCGGCGGTCCGGTCTGCTGATTTGCCACTGCCGCGGCGCTCTATGGCGGCCCCTCTCAAGCCGCAAGCCGCAGTCGAGACTGAAGTCGCGAAACCCACAGCGCCGGCTCCCGCACCACAACCGGTTGCGGCCCGCGCGGCACCTGTTGCCACCGCGTCGCCCACATTGTTCGAAGGTATGGACGACGAGCGTCGGCTCGAGCCGATGGACGATGATTTTGCCGATATCCACGAGGCTTTGGCGCAAGATGACAGCGACGCGTTGCCTCCGCCTGCCTATACGCCCCGTCGCGAGCCTGAAGTCGAGGCGATCGAGACCTTTGTTGCACCCCGCGCCCCAAGAGCAGGCACGCCGTCGCCGGAAGCATTGGCCCGTTTGCAAGCCGCAGTCAGCAAGGCACCGGGCCAGCAGCCGCGCGCCCCGCAAGCCCATACAGCGTCCGAGGCCGAGCGTCCGCGTTTCGGGATCAATTCGCTGATCAACCGGATGACAGGCACCGGCGCGGAACCCCATCAGCCAAGCCGTGCGCAGCCACAAGTGACCGCATTGCGTGATGAACCCGAGGCACAAACCGACCCCGAGCAAGAGCGCATCGAGATCCCTGCGTTTCTGCGTCGTCAGGCAAACTGAACCTGCCGCGCGATTTGTGAGCTGCCAAAAATCGAGAATGGCCATCCGTTTGGGTGGCCTTTTTCGTTTCAGGCCAATGGGTTGGGGTGTTGCAACGGTCCCGCGCGGGAATGTTTCAGACCGTTACAATCTGTGAGTTGAGCCCCGTGCCCTGCGCCCTTAGGTAATGGACAACAAATGATGAATCACCCCGAGGCGAAAAACACGTGCAGACGACTTTGAAAACAATCGTCAGATTTGACGGGACCGGCCTGCACACAGGTCGCCCCGCCAAATTGGTATTGCGCCCTGCGCCTGCCAACACGGGCATTGTGTTTCGGCGCGTAGATATTTCGGATGTGGATAACCGGTTGCGGGCCACTTGGGACCATGTGGTGTTGTCGCCCTTGAACACCCGCCTGACCAATGCGGCGGGTGTGATGGTGTCGACGATCGAGCATTTGATGGCCGCACTTTCGGGCACGGGTGTGCATAACGCACTGATTGATATTGATGGCCCCGAGGTTCCGATCATGGATGGCAGTGCGGCGGCGTTTGTGCGCGGCATTGTCGAGGGCGGTTTGATGCGCCATGCAGCCCCTTTGCGGGCGATCGAGATTTTACGCGACGTGTCGGTGGTTGACGGTTTGGCCCGTGCGGCATTGTCGCCCGCCACAAGTTTGCAAATCGCGTTTGATATCGAATTTACCGATGCCGCGATCGGGCAGCAGGCGAAAACACTGAATATGGCCAATGGCGCCTTTGTGCGCGAGCTTTGCGACAGCCGCACGTTTTGCCGCAGCGCCGATGTGGACATGATGCGCGCCAACGGGCTGGCACTGGGCGGCACATTGGAAAATGCGGTTGTTGTTGACGGGGATCAGGTTCTTAGCCCGGGTGGTTTGCGCCACGCAGATGAGGCCGTGCGGCACAAAATGCTGGATGCTTTGGGTGATCTTTATACCGCAGGTGCGCCGATTTTGGGGCGCTATACCGGCACACGGGCAGGGCACGCGATGACCAACCGCCTGTTGCAGGCGCTGTTTGCCGATCCTGCGGCGTGGCGTTACGTGCAATGTGACGCAAAAGTCGCCGCGCGGTTGCCGGGTGTCGGGGTCAGCAAAGCGGATCTTTTTGCCGTTGCGTGACCATAGATTTGCCTAGTTCACGCTCATGCGGTCAAAAGGCATTTTGCACCCGATTTTTCTATGCTAGACCGATATCCAATATGCTGCGTGCTTGCTGCACTTTGGCGTGAAAATTGAGTTACGAGGCCCCGCATGTCGGCACGGACGTTTGAGATTGCACGGAAAACCCGCCGGTTGGCTGGTGTTATAGGGCTTGGTCTATTGGCTGGATGCGCGAGCTTCAATGATCCGGGGATGAACCCGGCGTTGCTGGAGCAATATACAGCGGCGCAAATTTTTGAACGCGGTGAATATGAGCTGGAACGCGGACAGCCAGACCGTGCGGCGACATTCTTTGGCGAGATCGAGCGACTTTATCCCTATTCGGATTTTGCCAAGCGCGCGCTGATCATGCAGGCGTTTGCCTATCAAAAGGATCGCGATTATCCCAATAGCCGCGCCGCCGCACAGCGCTATATCGATTTTTATCCCGCCTCCGAGGATGCGGCATATGCGTCATATTTACTGGCGTTGTCCTATTACGACCAGATCGACGAGATTGGCCGCGATCAGGGTCTGACGTTTCAGGCCTTGCAAGCCTTGCGTCAGGTGATCGAGCAATACCCCGACACCGAATATGCCCGCAGTTCGATTTTGAAGTTCGATCTGGCGTTTGACCATCTGGCCGCCAAGGAAATGGAAATCGGCAGGTATTATCTCAAGCGCAAGCATTATGCTGCCGCCGCAAACCGGTTCCGCGTCGTTGTCGAAGATTTCCAGACGACGTCGCAGACCGCCGAGGCGCTTTATCGTCTGGTGGAATCCTATCTGGCGCTTGGCTTGACCCAAGAGGCGCAGACTGCCGGTGCGATACTTGGTTTGAACTACCAGTCCACGCCTTGGTATCAGGACGCCTATGACCTTTTGACGGGAAAAGGGTTGTCTATGTCACTGGTCGGTGACAGTTGGTTGGCATCGGTTTACCGCCAAGTGGTCCGTGGTGAGTGGCTTTGACAGGGAGATGGGTTAAAACCCGTCCTGCGACAACATGCTACGCCACATAGATATTCGTGACATGCTGATCATTGACCGGTTGGAACTGTCGTTTCAGCCGGGCTTGAATGTCTTGACCGGCGAAACCGGGGCTGGCAAATCGATTTTGTTGGACAGTCTGGGGTTTGTGCTGGGCTGGCGGGGGCGCGCCGAATTGGTGCGCGCAGGCGCCGAGCAGGGCGAAGTGACGGCGACATTTGATGTGCCAAATGACCATCCGGGGCGCGCTGTATTGGACGAGGCTGGCATTGAGGTTGAAGACGGCGAAGTTATTTTGCGCCGCATCAACACGCGCGAAGGTCGAAAGACCGCTTGGATCAATGACCGCCGCGTCAGTGGCGAAGTGTTGCGCAGTCTGTCGGACACATTGGTGGAACTGCACGGGCAGCATGATGATCGCGGGCTGCTCAATCCGCGCGGGCACCGTCAGATGCTGGACGCCTTTGCCCAGCTTGGCCCGCATTTGGAAAAATCGCGCGTCGCGTGGCGCGCATTGGCTGACGCCCGCAAAGCCTTGGGTCTGGCCGAGGCCCGTGTCGCAAAGGTGCGCGCCGAAGAGGACTATCTGCGCCATGCGGTTGCCGAATTGGACGCGCTGGACCCGCAGCAGGGCGAAGAGGCCGATCTGGATACGCAGCGCCGTCTCATGCAGGCCGCCGAGAAAATCCGCGAGGACGTTGTGCGCGCCAGTCAGGCGATTGGTTTGCAAGGCGCCGAAGGCTCGGTGACGGATGCGATGCGGTGGCTAAACGGCGTGGCGGGCAAGGCCGAGGGCGGATTGGATGCCGCGCTGGAGGCATTGGAGCGGGTTGCCGTGGCATTGGATGAGGCGCAGCAAGGGGTGGCAAGCTGTCTTGACCAGTTGTTGTTTAACCCGTCAGACCTCGAAGTGATTGAAGAGCGCCTATTTGCAATGCGCGGTTTGGCCCGGAAGCATGGCGTCGCGCCCGATGACCTTGGTTTATTTGCAGATGACCTGCGTTCACGATTGAGTCTCCTGGATGGAAGTGTGAAGGATCTGGCCGCGTTGCAAGGTGATGTGATGACGTCACAGGCCGCATATGATGCGGGTGCCGAGCGATTGACGCGCGCGCGCCGAAAGGCGGCTTTGGCGCTCGACAAGGCAATGGCGGCTGAACTTGCGCCGCTCAAAATGGAGCGCGCAGTTTTTGCCACGCAGATTGCTCAGGCCGAGCCGGGGCCTGACGGGGCCGATGCTGTCGCATTTACTGTTGCCACCAATCCGGGTGCGCCTGCGGGGCCGATCAACAAGATCGCATCTGGCGGCGAGTTGTCGCGATTTTTACTGGCGTTGAAGGTCTGTCTGACGGCAACCGATGCCGGCTTGACGATGATTTTTGACGAAATTGACCGCGGTGTTGGGGGTGCCACGGCGGATGCTGTTGGTCGCCGCCTCGCTGAATTGGCTCGGGACGGTCAAATTCTGGTGGTGACGCATTCGCCGCAAGTTGCAGCCTTTGGCCGTCATCACTGGCGGGTCGAAAAGCATCAGAGCAAGACAGAAACGCTCTCGACGGTCACACCGCTGGATGCGCAGGCGCGCATTGACGAGATTGCGCGCATGTTGTCAGGCGACACGATCACCGAGGCGGCGCGGGCTGCCGCGCGGTCGCTGATGCCGCAGTGATTGCGTCGCAGTTTCAAATCGGGCTTGGAGCCTTGGCGCTGATCCCCTAGAAGGGAAAGGAGCGCGTCAATTTCTGATGTGATACCCGCGGGCGTTTCTTGATCGTGCGATGTGCCCCAAGGCCGGAGACAGACTGGGCATGACGACGCCAGCCCTGCAATTCAAGGCGCAGACAAAGGCCGCGTTGCGCGCCCTCAAAACGCACGGCCCCAGTCAATTGCAGTTCTGGTTCATTGCGCTTGCGATCGGGATTGCGGCGGGCTTTGCCGCCTTGTTTTTCCGACTCGGGATCGATTGGATACAGGGCTATTTATATGGCACCGACGATGTAAACCGGTTGGAAACCGTCGTGTCGCGGCTGGCGTGGTATCAGATTTTTCTGATCCCGGTTATTGGTGGGCTGACAGTGGGCCTGATCTTGCACCGCTTCACCGATGATGGCCGCTCGCGGTCGGTCAGTGATGTGATCGAGGGGGCTGCGCTGAACGAGGGACGGGTCGAGGTCAGGCGCGGTTTTGCCTCAGCCTTGGCCAGTTTGATTACGCTCTCAACCGGTGGATCGGCAGGCCGCGAGGGTCCTGTGGTGCATTTGGCGGCTGTGTTATCGACGATGGTAAGCCGGCTAATTCGCGCCAACGGGATTACCGGGCGCGACTTGCTGGGCTGCGCGGTCGCGGCGGCGGTTTCGGCCAGCTTCAACGCGCCATTGGCGGGTGCGTTATTTGCGTTGGAAGTCGTGCTGCGTCATTTTGCGGTTCATGCTTTTGCCCCGATCGTTATCGCCAGTGTGGCGGGGACGGTGATCAACCGCTTGGCCTTTGGCGATGTGACCGAGTTTGTTTTACCGGTGCAGAACGCATTGGCATTCTACATCGAATTGCCTGCATTTTTATTGTTGGGAATTGTGTGCGGGTTGGTTGCGGTCATCTTGATGCGCGCGGTTTTTCTGGCGGATGACTGGGCTGATACCGTGCAAAACCGGTTGCAGTTGCCGCGCTATCTGCGCCCTGCGGTGGCTGGTGCCTTGCTGGGCGGCATGGCGATTTTCTGGCCCCATATCATCGGCGTAGGCTACGAGACGACATCGGCGGCCTTGACGGGCAAGGTGTTGTTTCATGAAGCAATCGTCTTTGCCGTCCTCAAGGTGCTGGCCGTTGCAATCACTTTGGGGGGCCGTATGGGCGGCGGCATTTTTTCACCGTCATTGATGATTGGCGCGCTGACCGGGGCGGCATTCGGGGTGATCGCCACGGCAATGTTTCCAACTGTTTCGGGCGACGGCACGCTTTATGCTTTGGCGGGCATGGGGGCGGTTGCGGCGGCCGTTTTGGGCGCGCCAATTTCAACCACATTGATCGTGTTCGAGTTGACCGGCGATTGGCAAACCGCAATGGCGGTCATGGTTTCCGTGTCACTATCGACCGCGCTGGCCTCGGGTCTGGTGGACAGGTCATTCTTTTTGACACAACTCGAGCGCCGCAATGTGCATTTGGCAGCGGGGCCGCAGGCCTATTTACTGGCGACATTTCGGGTGGCGACGGTGATGCGCAAGGCAGATGCCAAGCGTGCCGCACCCGAAGACGCGTGCTGGGAGCTGGTCAAAGAGGGCGTTTATATCGACGGAAATGCGACGCTGGAACAAGCGATGCCCATGTTCGAGCAGGGCAACCACCCGTTCATTCCTGTTGTCACCTTGGGGGGCGACGCCAGCCCGCCCGAATTATGGGGGGCATTGTTTCAGGTCGATGCCCTACGCGCGATGAACAGGGCCTTGGCCGCGACCGCCAGGGAAGAGCACTCCTAGAGCTGCTCGACGGCCACTTTTTCGTGCCGGAATGCGATGTGCCCCTTGATGGCTGATAGGCTGTCTTTGGGGTCCTCATAAGACCAGCCCGCGTCTGCGAGCGGGCCGCTTTTTGCAACAACGGTCACAAAGGATGCGATGCCTTTGTGTGGTGAACTTGATGTCGTCTCGGAGGCATCGAGAAACGCCATCGCAATATCGGCGCGCGGGATATAGATCACGGGCGGATAGTCGCCCTCGGACAATGCGAGCGCGTCTTTGGTTTCCGCAATGACGGCTCCTGCGGCACGCACGACCCATGTGCCGGTGGCGGGGCGAATTGTAATGTTATCAGACATCGGCACTCTCCTGTTGGTGGTCATCACTTAAACGGGCGCACATGCGCCACGTAGCCAAACGCGTGCAGCACCTGTTACCTCCCCTTCAAGCAGGGCGACTGTATCGCGGTGATAGGCATCAATCCAGTCCCGTTCCGCAAAAGTCAGCAATGATACATCGATCAACCGCCGATCAAATGGCACATGCGTCAGTGTCTCGAAGGCCCGCATAGCCCGCGCGTCCACACCATCGGGTGCGGCCACAACGGTGATCAGGTTCTCGATGCGGATACCGAAGGCCCCTTCACGGTAGTACCCGGGTTCATTCGAGAGGATCATGCCGGTTTCCAGCGGAACGGTGGATTTGCGCGAGATGCCTTGCGGGCCTTCGTGCACACTTAGATAGCTGCCAATGCCGTGACCGGTGCCGTGATCATAATCCATACCCGCAGTCCACAGCGGGAAACGTGCAAGCGCATCAAGATGTTGGCCGGCAACCCCTTTGGGAAACTGCGCGCGGCTCAGGGCGATCATGCCTTGCAGAACGCGGGTGTAGCAGGTCCGGTGTTCGGATGTGGGGTCGCCTACAATGATAGTGCGGGTGATGTCGGTGGTGCCGTCGATGTATTGGCCTCCGCTATCGATCAAAAGCAATTCGCCTGACTTGACGGGGGCGTTGCTGGCCTGCGTGACGCGGTAATGCACGATGGCACCATGCGCGCCCGCGCCGCAGATCGTCTCGAAACTGATATCGCGCAGGGCGTTGGTTTCGCGGCGGAATTTTTCAAGCTGCTTGACCACGTCGATTTCGGTCAACCCGCCGTTTGGCGCCGTATCATCAAGCCATGCCAAAAAGCGGACCATCGCCGCGCCGTCACGTTTGGCTGCCGCCTTGGCACCTGCAATCTCTATCGGATTTTTGATCGCTTTGGGCAACAGGCAAGGGTCGGCTGCGTGAACGATGGTCGCGCCAGTCAGCGCCAAACGCAGCGCCTCGGGGGCGGTTTTGGGGTCAAGTTGCACGGTTCCGGTCAGCGATGATACTGCATCTGCAAAGTGGGTAATGTCATGGCAGGTGACGCTTTCGCCCAAATGTGCGTGGACCGGATCAGCTTTGCCCGCGCCCGCAAAAAGATCAGCCGTCCCCGACTTGTGAAAGATCGCAAAGGCTTGCGGGACGGGGTTACGTTCAATGTCCGCGCCGCGAATATTCAGCAGCCACGCGATGCTGTCGGGCTGGGTGATGATGGCGCAATCGGCTGTCAACATAGCGGCGAGGCGCTTGCGTTTGGCGTCACTGGTTTCGCCGGCCTGTGTCACGTCATGGGCAAAGAACGGGGCTACGGGTGCGGTCGGCTGATCGGGCCAGATGGCATCGACCAGATTGGGCATCGGCTCAAACGTCATCTCGGGCAGGGCCGCGCGCAGGGTTTTGATCTCGTCTACCGGATGCAGCCAGGGGTCAAACCCGATGATGGCGGCTTTGGGCAAGCTGCGCGCTATCCAGTCGGCGGCGCTGGTCTCGGGCCAATGCACCGGCGTAAAGGCGTCCGCCACCTGATCGCGGACCTGCACGCGGTAGCGCCCGTCGATGAAAACGCCCGCGTGGTCTTGGGTTGCGATGCAAAATCCTGCCGAGCCTGTGAACCCGGTGAGCCAAGCCAACCGCGCGTCACGCGGCGCAACATATTCGCCCATATGGGCATCTGCGCGCGGGACAAAGTAGGCGTCAACGCCCGATGCCTTCATTTTTGCCCGCAATGCCGTCAGCCGCGCGGGCCCCTGCGCAGGGTTGGAACTGTTTTCAAAACTCTGGAACATAGGCCGCGCTCCTGCATGGATTTAGCGTATTTTGCGCATCCCGAGAACGCGGGCACGTTTGCGCGGGTCGGTGTCAAAAAGACTGGCAAGCTGCTCGGTCATCGCACCGGCGAGTTGCTCGACATCCGTGATGGTCACCGCGCGGTCGTAATAGCGGGTCACATCGTGGCCGATGCCGATGGCCACAAGCTCCACCGCTTTGCGTTTCTCGACCATGGCGATGACATCGCGCAGGTGCTTTTCCAGATAGTTGGCGGGGTTGACCGACAATGTGCTGTCATCCACCGGCGCGCCGTCGGATATAACCATCAACACCTTGCGTTGCTCGGGGCGGTTGGCCACGCGGCGGTGGGCCCATTCAAGCGCCTCGCCGTCGATGTTTTCCTTCAGCAGCCCTTCTTTCATCATCAGTCCAAGATTGGGCCGCGCGCGGCGCCAAGGGGCATCGGCGGATTTATAGATGATGTGGCGCAGATCGTTCAGACGGCCGGGCGTGACGGGGCGGCCCTCGGCAAGCCATTTTTCGCGTGATTGCCCGCCTTTCCACGCTTTGGTGGTAAAGCCGAGGATCTCGACCTTGACCGCGCAGCGTTCCAGCGTGCGGGCGATAACATCGGCGCAAATCGCCGCAATCGAGATCGGCCGACCGCGCATGGACCCGGAGTTGTCAAGCAGCAGTGTCACAACCGTATCGCGGAAATCGGTGTCTTTTTCCATCTTGAACGACAGCGGCGTTGTTGGCGAGGCCACGATGCGCGCGAGCCTGCCTGCATCCAGGATGCCCTCGTCAAGATCGAATTCCCACGACCGGTTTTGCTGGGCTTGCAGGCGGCGTTGCAGTTTGTTGGCCAGGCGCGACACCGCCCCTTTGAGCGGTTCAAGCTGCTGGTCAAGATAGGCACGCAGCCGGTCCAACTCGGCGGCTTCTGCCAGGTCTTCGGCACGGATTTCTTCATCAAAATCAGTGGTGTAGACTTTATAGTTGGGGTCCGCGTCTGAAACCGGCTGTGGGGTTGGCGGGTCAAGCGGGGCCTCACCCTCGGGCATCTCGGCCTCTTCGCCCATCTCTGCGTCGGCTTGATCGTCCATTGAAATTTGCGCCTCGGAGGCGTCTTGCTGGTCCTCTTGGGACTGCTCGGGGGCGGCCTCTGCGTCGTCGCCGTCGCTGTCGTCGCCGGTGCTATCGGGCTGTTCTTGCTCGTCGCTGCCCTCTTCGGCCTCGTTTTCGAGATCGTCGTCCTGCCCGTCGGGATCGTCGCCCAATTGATCGGCATAGCCAAGGTCGGCGATCATCTGGCGGGCGAATTTGGCAAAGGCCTGTTGGTCGCCGATCAGGTCTTGCAGCCCGCCAAGCGTGTCACCTGCGTGGTCCTCGATAAAGCCGCGCCACAAGTCCATCACGGTATCGGCACCTTTGGGAAGCGGGCGGCCCGTGGCAAGGTGGCGGATCAGATACCCTGCGGCGGTGGCCAGTGGCGCGTCGGCGGCTTGGCTGATCTGGTCGTAGCCTTTGCGCATGGCCTCATGGCTGATTTTCGCGTCGATATTGCCCGCGGTGCCGGGCATATGGCGCGCGCCGACGGCCTCGACGCGGGCGGTTTCCATGGCCTGATAAAGGTCCTTGGCCATCTGGCCCTGCGGCATGTATTTCGCCGCGGTTTTAGGGTTGTGAAACTTGTGGTGCAGCGCAAAGGCATCGGCTGTGCCGCGTGCCAACAGCACTTCGTCGCGGGTCATGCGGCGGCTGACTTGCGGCAAGCGGATCGTATCGGCGGTTTGACCCGCGGGATCAACCGAATAGCTGACCGTCAACTCGCCGTCACCCGCCATGACTTTGGTCGCCTCGGCGAGGGCTTTTTTGAATGGATCGGCTGGGTTGTCTGAAGGTTTGCTCATGTAAACGATAAAGCACCGGATTGCATCAGGGGCAAGTGGCAATGCATCTCTTCATTTGCGCACAGCTGCTGCGCTCAAATGCGTATTTTCGAAACCTGGCGCCGTGGCTATTTGAGCTCAACAGAAACCCGCCCATGAAATCGGAGACCACCATGACAGTAAAACCAAAAATCGCCCTCATCATCGGATCAACACGCGCCTCGCGTTTCGCCGACAAACCCGCCGCCTGGATGCTCAAGCAAGCACAAGCCCGCACTGACATGGACGTAGAACTGGTTGATCTGCGTGACTTTGATTTGCCGCTGTTCGATGAAATGGCCAGCAATCTGTGGATGCCGTCAACTGACGAGCGGGCCCTGAAATGGCAGAAAAAAATCAACGAATTCGACGGCTATATTTTTGTCGTGGCCGAATATAACCGCTCTATCACCGGCGCGCTGAAGAATGCGCTGGATCAGGCTTATAACGAATGGAACCACAAACCACTGTCGGCGATCGCTTATGGCTCTGTCGGCGGCACGCGCGCACTTGAACACCTGCGCAATATCGCAGTTGAACTCCAGATGGTGCCAACACGTAACGCCGTCCACATCGGCGGGAGTGATTTCTTTGCTGTTCACCCACTGGGTGCCAATGCCGAAATTGAAACCATTGCAGATCACCTTGCGGGATCTGTCACAGCGACACTGGATGATATCGTCTGGTGGGCCAACGCCACAAAAGCGGCACGCAGCTAAACGACAACAAAAAGGGCGGGGATCAATCCCGCCCTTTCATTTTCTGTGCCGTTCAGGCCGCCATCACCCCAAGCTCAAGCTTGCCGCACTCTCTGGCAGTTCTTCGTCAAAGCAGCGCTGGTAAAACTCGGCAACGGTCTGGCGCTCCAACTCATCGCATTTATTCAAAAACGACAGGCGAAACGCGTAGCCTACGTCTTGGAAAATACGCGCGTTTTCGGCCCATGCCAGCACGGTGCGCGGCGACATGACGGTCGACAGGTCGCCGTTCATGAACGCGGTGCGCGTGAGGTCGGCGACGGTGACCATCTGGCTGATGATCTTGCGGCCCTTGTCGTTATTATAATGGGGCGATTTGGACAGCACGATGGCGGCTTCCGCGTCGTGGGACAGGTAGTTGAGGGTGGCGACAAGTGACCAGCGGTCCATCTGGGCCTGGTTGATCTGCTGGGTGCCGTGGTAAAGGCCGGTCGTGTCGCCAAGGCCCACGGTGTTGGCGGTCGCAAAAAGCCGGAAGTATTTATGCGGCGTCAGGATCTGGTTCTGGTCCATCAGCGTCAGCTTGCCGTCGGCCTCCAGCACGCGCTGGATCACGAACATCACATCGGCGCGGCCTGCGTCATATTCGTCAAACACAATAGCCACCGGATTGCGCAGGCACCACGGCAAGATACCTTCGTGGAATTCAGTGACCTGCACGCCGTCACGCAATTTGATCGCGTCTTTGCCGATCAGGTCGATGCGGCTGATGTGGCTGTCAAGGTTCACGCGCACGCAGGGCCAGTTCAGGCGGGCGGCGACCTGTTCGATATGGGTGGATTTGCCGGTGCCGTGATAGCCTTGGATCATCACGCGGCGATTGTAGCCAAAACCGGCAAGGATCGCGAGCGTGGTATCTGGGTCGAATTTATAGGTGCTGTCGATATCGGGCACGCGTTCGGAGGGGTCCGAGAACGCCTTGATCTTCATGTCGCTGTCAATGCCAAACACCTCGCGCACAGAGATATCCTCGGTTGGTTTTGCGTGAATGTCGATCATGTTCTCGGCCATGCTGGCGCCTTCCTGTATCGTGCGTTTTCCGCGTCTGAAGTCATGCTGTTTGGATGCAACATATCGTCGGATACCGCAAGGGGAAGGGGGCGTGGCGCAGAGACCGCAAAAATGCGGATATCGCGCGCCAGCTTTCCATATGTTGCGTTTATTCCAGATCATGTCAAAGTAACCATGAGCAGAACACCGGGGTGCCATGAGCGAACGCATCGACATAGAAGACTACATTGCCAAATGCGCCCTGGGCGACCGCGATGCTTTCGGGCAGCTTTACGCTGCAACCTCGGCGAAACTCTTTGGTGTGTGCCTGCGTGTGTTAGGTAACCGCGCCGAGGCCGAAGACGCCTTGCAAGACGTTTTTGTAAAGATTTGGCGGAACGCGGACCGCTATCAGGTCAACGGGCTAAGTCCGATGACATGGCTGATCACGATCGCCCGCAATTTGTCGATTGACAAGCTGCGGGCGCGCAAAACGGCGCAGGGTGCCGGTTTGGACGAGGCAGAAGATTTGCCAAGTGCCGCACCGGGGCCTGAAACGCTGGCGATTGCGGCGTCGGATCGGGTGCAGATCGTGGCCTGTATGGCCGAATTGGAACCGGACAGATCCGATGCGGTGCGCCGCGCCTATCTGGAAGGGGAAACATATCAAGAGTTGGCAGACCGCTACGGTGTGCCGCTCAACACCGTTCGGACGTGGCTGCGCCGCAGTCTGATCAAATTGAAAGAGTGTTTGTCGCGATGACCGATGACAATGACACATATGAGGGGTCTGCCCTTGCCGCAGAATATGCCTTGGGGTTGCTGACCCCGGGCGAGGCGCTTGCGTTCGAGGATGTCTTGTCGGTTGATCCCGATATGCGCGATCATTATGCCGCTTGGGCGAAAGATTTTGCGACATTGACCGATGAGATCGCGCCGGTCGCACCGCCGCCTGCTCTGGAGACGCGCATTTCCGAGGCCTTGTTCGGGGTGCCGGAAAAGAAATCCATCTGGTCGCGGTTTGGTGTGATTGGGCCTGTTCTGGGCGGGCTGGTGGCCGCGGGACTCGTTTTGGTGGTTTTGGGCCAAAGTAATTTTCTGCGTGAAACCGCGCCGGCCTATGTTGCTGAAATTGCAGCAGAAGATTCAAGTCTTGTTATTCAGGCCAGTTTTGATCCGCAGGA
Source organism: uncultured Rhodobacterales bacterium (assembly GCA_963976475.1). Lineage (GTDB taxonomy): Bacteria > Pseudomonadota > Alphaproteobacteria > Rhodobacterales > Rhodobacteraceae > Yoonia. The sequence goes on along the minus strand of CAXBKX010000009.1, from coordinate 50,167 downwards.
CAGCACCTTGCAAATGACCCGCACGACAGGTGATTTGACCCAAGGCCGGTCACAAGAACTCTGGCTGATTGCCGGCGAAAATGCGCCAGTGTCGCTGGGTGTTTGGCCGCAAGGCCAGGCGCAGGCTGTTGTGGTTGTGCCCGCGGATTTGGCCGCACTGATGCCGGGCGGCGTGCTTGCAATCACCGACGAGCCGCTTGGGGGCTCTCCGACGGGCGGTCCAACGGGGGCTGTTCTGGCCGCTGGACCGGTGACGCTGCTTTGAGGCGGTGGCGCGGTTTCGGCCACTGCTGTCGACCGGTGACTGACATCTGTGGCGCCGTGCCGAGCCGCCGCTTCGGGCGCCATTTGGGACAAGTTGACGATGATCCAAGTGTGACGGACAAGTGTCTGTTCAACATTGATTTTATATCTCTCCTCACCGCTTGCAGCCCGCAATTGGGCACTGCTGCGAAACAGTGATTTTCCGAATGTCCGGTCGGCAGCTTGGGGAGGGTATGCTAGTGCTTTTGCACAATGCTAGTCATATTTCATCCCTTCCAGCGGCTTTACCGGCACCTTGACCTGACACGGGGCGAGCAAAGCATCGTGCTGGCGTTTTTTGGTGTCGGCCTATTCGGCGCGGCAATGGCGATGAATGTTGTCATGACTTTGGGCGGCGTGGCCTCCTTGATGACGCCGTTCTCGGGCTATGACTATTGGGTCATTTTCTCGGGCGCAGTGGGGGCAGGCTGCGGGCTCTATATGGGACGCAGCTGGATGGGACACACAGGATTGCGCGGCGTTGCCTTTGCGATGATCGGAATGCTGTGGGTCAGCTTTTTAGGCGGTCTGGTGGGCGGATCACTGGCATTGCCGCTTTATGGCACGATGTTCGGGCCATTTACCTTGTTTGTATCGCTGTTTTCGGCGCCATTTCTGGCCGTCGTTTGGGGCTGCGTGTTATTCGCGTCCCATTTGTTGTTGAAAGTTTGGCGGCAAGAGCGGGACAGCATATTTCAAACCGCCCCGCTTGATGGTCACTTTGACGGCTCCTAGTCTTTGAAACTGCGGCTGCTTTTGATCTGATCCCACGCCCATACGACTTCGTTCAGCTGATCTTCCTGGCTGCGATCTCCGCCATTCATGTCAGGGTGCAGCACCTTGATAAGCGACTTATACGCCTTGCGAATCTCGGGCTTTGTCCAGTTATCCCTGGCTTCCAAAATCTCGATCGCGCGCCGCTCCGTCGCAGGCAGGCGGCGTCCGGCGGCGGGCCCTTTGCCCGGGTTCATCGTCGCGTTTTCACCCAACACCTGATGCGGGTCATCAACGCCCAAGCGCGCCCAGGCACGCTGTTCTTCTGATTTCTTGCCAAAAGGTTTGGTGGGCCTGTCCCAAACGCGATCCTGATCCATTTGTGCGGCGATCTCGGCCTCTGACGTGGTGTCAAAGAAATTCCACTTGAGGTTATATTCGCGCACATGCTGTTGGCAAAACCAGAAATAATCATCCATCACATCGGGTGATTTTGGCGCACGGTATTTCCCCGCATCCGCGCAACCCTCATGGTCACAGACCCGGGTTGATGTCTCGGATGCGCCTGACATGCCACGCCTGCCGCGCGGATTTTTCTTCTTGGAAGACGACACGGACATGTCAAAACCGAAGGGGTCATTTTTCTTCATTTGTGCTCAATACCTTTCCAGTTCGGCCAATAGACTTTAAGCCTCTCACTGTCAGATAGAAGGGGGCAAAGTGAAAATAATGGGGCTGGACATTCAAATAAATGCGGCTTTGCAAGCCGCGTTCACCATAGATACGCTCGAAGTGGTGAATGAAAGCGCGCAACATGCGGGTCATGCAGGTGATGACGGCACAGGCGAAAGCCATTGGCGTGTTGTGATTGCGGCCCCCGAATTTGCGCAAATGACACGCGTTGCGCGCCACCGTGCCATTCACAATGCGCTGGGCCCCGCAATTATCGGGCGCATCCACGCGTTGACGATCGATATCCGGTAGTTATTGGGCGGCGACTTTTGGCTCCGGGCGCGCAGGGTCGGTGTCCAGCGGCTTGGCCGAGACAACGGGCGTGTCTGCGACCGGCGCGATTGTCGCGACGATCTTTTCGGGCGCAGTCTCCGTTTCAGTCATTTGTGGTATTTCGCGGCGGAAAACCAGCATGTTCTGGAACGTCGTGACCCGTCCGGTCAAGCCAGAGCGTTCCTCGGAGGGCAACGTATCACAGCGCTGGTAGTCCCACCCGTCCGCGCCCAATGCGTTCATGGCGGTTTCAAGAGCATGGGCAAAGCGATCCTCGTTTGTTTTGAGACCCTTGGCCTTGAGACCCTTTTTGGGTGCCGGCACGACTTTATATTCAAACTGCGACATGGGATTACCTTTGCTGTGATCAGGTATTTCTATCAAGGAACCCGCGCAAATCCAAGTATTCACTGGGTATTCCAGAAATTGCTATGGCGAGAGGCGCGAACCGGGAGCTGCGCCCAAATGTGGTGGTCTCAAAGCCACCGCAAGATCCGAAACACAAGTAACACCAGGATCCCGATTACCGCGCTCCCGCCTGCGACGACGGCAAACCCGATGTCGGAATTGATCAGTGGCATCCCGCCCACGTTGATGCCAAACAGCCCTGTCAAAAACCCCAGCGGCAGGAAAATCGCGGCAATGATTGACAGAACATAGCTATTGCGTCCCAGCGCGGCGGCCGCTTTGGCGTCTTGGTGTTCCTGAATGGCCGAGAGCCGGTCAGCCGTGGCATCAAGCTCTTCAAGCGTGCGCTGGTTGCGGTTGATTGTCTCGCGCAAGTAGGTCGCATTGATCTCGTCGAGCGGCCAGATGACACCCGCACCCAAGGCTTTGAGGGCTTCGGCTTGGGGGCGCACGAAACGCCGCAACTTGATGATGCTTTGGCGAATTTCAGGCAGGTTTTCAAGCCGGGGCGCTCTGGGGTCAAAGGCCAGCTCTTCCAACGCATCGGCGTTCTCTTCAAGACCAAGCGAGATGGTTTCGATACGCTTGGTTAGGCCAAAAGCAAGGGCTGCAAGGAAGGCGGGAATATCTTTGGGTGGGTTGCCCGCGTTGATATCGGCCCGGATTGCGTCGATTGCGAATAACTTGTAGCGCCGCGCCGAGACGATCAATCCGTCATCAACCCAGACGCGGATCGAAACCATGTCTTCTGCATCGGCACCTGGGTTCAAATTGACCCCGCGCAGGTTGAGGATCATGCCCGCGGGCGTTGCCTCGCAGCGCGGTCGGGTCTCTGATTGCAGCAAGGCTTTGGCTGCAACATGCGGCAGATGTGCCTGCGCCCATGCGGCAAATCCGGGATCATTGAGGTCAAAATGCAACCAACGATAGGTGTCGGTGGTTTCGGTGCCGGGCCAGCGCGACGTGACGGGGCGAACTGCGCCATCGTCGCCGATGTCGAATGCGCAAACGGGGGTGATACTGGGCTCGCTCATGTCATATTCCAAACCCATCCGGTGACAGCAACCAAAGGCGGATGGGTTTTACCCATCGCTGCATCACAGGCCCAACTTTTGCGCGATCAACTGGTTGACCATGGCAGGGTTGGCTTTGCCGCCCGTTGCTTTCATCACCTGACCCACGAACCAGCCTGCCAGCTTGGGGTTGGCCTTGGCCTTTTCAACCTGTGCAGGGTTGGCCGCGATAATGTCGTCGACTGCCGCCGCGATTGCACCTGTGTCGGTGACCTGCGTCATGCCTTCGGTTTCGACGATTTCTTCGGGGTCGCGGTTTTGGGTATAGGCGATGTCAAACACATCCTTGGCGATTTTGCCCGATATCGCGCCGGATTTGATCATTGACACAATCTGGCCGATGCGCGCCGCCGAAATCGGGCTTTCGCTGATCTCTTTTTCGTCTTTCTTCAACCGGCCAAACAGCTCGTTGATGACCCAGTTTGCTGCCAGTTTGCCATCGGCACCGGAGGCCACGGCTTCAAAAAACGCCGCATTTTCCACATCGGCGGTCAGAACCGAAGCATCGTAGTCCGACAGGCCGAAATCACTGATGAAACGGGTTTTCTTTGCATCAGGCAGCTCTGGCAGGGCGGCTTTGATATCATCAACCCATGCTTGTTCTATGTCCAATGGCAACAGGTCAGGGTCGGGGAAGTAGCGGTAATCATGCGCCTCTTCCTTGGACCGCATGGAGCGTGTTTCGTTCTTGTCGGGATCATAAAGCCGTGTTTCCTGCACGACCTCTTTGCCGTCCTCAATGAGCGCAATCTGGCGGCGCGCCTCGACATCGATGGCCGCTTGGATAAAGCGCATCGAGTTCATGTTCTTGATTTCGCAGCGCGTGCCGAGATGGCTAAAGTCTTGCGTGGCTTGGTATTTCTCATATTGACCGGGCTTGCAGATCGAGACGTTGACATCCGCACGCAGGTTGCCGTTTTGCATGTTGCCGTCGCAGGTGCCCAGATACCGCAGGATCTGGCGCAATTTCGCGACATAGGCTGCGGCCTCTTGGGGGCCACGAATGTCGGGCTTCGAGACGATCTCCATCAAGGCCACGCCGGTGCGGTTCAAATCGACAAAAGACATGGTTGGATCCATGTCGTGAATGGATTTGCCCGCGTCTTGTTCAAGGTGGATGCGCTCGATCCGCACAACACGCGCTTTGGGTTTTTCACCCGCGATCCCCGGTCCCATCTCGACCAGCACCTCACCTTCGCCGACAATCGGGTGGTAAAGTTGCGAAATCTGGTAGCCTTGCGGCAAATCAGGGTAGAAATAGTTTTTGCGGTCGAAGGCGGACGTCAGGTTGATCTGCGCATTCAATCCAAGGCCCGTGCGCACCGCGTAGGCCACACATTCCTCATTGATCACCGGCAACATGCCGGGCATTCCTGCGTCCACAAAGGCCACATTGCTATTGGGTTCCGCGCCAAATTGCGTCGACGCCCCCGAGAACAGCTTGGCCTTGGTTGCAACCTGCGCGTGGACCTCCAGTCCGATGACCAGTTCCCAGTCATGTTGCGCGCCTGCGATGACTGTGGGGGTGGGGGCTTCAAAGGTCAGGTCAAGCATTTTGCAAACTCCGCGCGTTATGTCATGCGCGGTTCTATGCCAAGGCTGCGGGCGCGGCAAGGCACGCGGCGATCGTTTTGCTTGCCAGTGGCGGGCATTTACGGGCAAATTGCGCGCTATGATGATGTTCAAAACAATCCTGGGTGGGGTTTTGGCGATTGCGATCACGGGGGCGGCTGCGGCCGAGGCCACGATCCGTCCCGTTTCTCGTGACGATGCCGCCCTGTTGCGCCTTCAGGCGCAAGACGCCGCTTTGGCTGCATTTCGTGTCGTGCCGCGCCCCGACTACATGATCCGGTATCCGGTCGTGGTCGAGACCGTGCCGCCCAAGGTTCGCCCCAAGGCCCGGACGCCGTTTTTGCCACGCACCCGCTGGGATGCAAACGGCGGCTCCAAGGTCTGGACCCGCGCGGCGATGGTGGCGGTTGGCGCCTTTGAGGGCGGGCTCGATTCGGTGGTGCCGCGCGACATCGCGCGGTGGTGCCCCGCCTATGTCGGAAATTCCCCAAGCCTGCGCCGTGCGTTCTGGGTCGGCATGATGTCGGCATTGTCCAAATATGAAAGCACTTATAACCCGCGTGCGGTTGGCGGTGGCGGGTTATGGTATGGCCTGCTGCAAATCTATCCTGATACGGCCCGCAGGTACGGCTGCCGCGCCACGACCGGAGAGGCGCTGAAAAACCCTGTCGACAATTTGTCATGTGCAGCCCGCATTATGGCGGTGACGGTGAAACGCGATCAGGCGGTGGCCTTGCGCGATAGCCGTTGGCGCGGAGTGGCCGCAGATTGGGGTCCGATGACCAAGCCTGCAAAGATAGCGGAAATGGCCAGTTGGACCGCGCGGCAAAGCTACTGCCAGCCGGTGCAAAATATGCGCCCGCAGGCCCGCCCGACCACGGATGCCTCAAGCGGCGCCATTTCGACCAAAGGCTAACCCAGGATTTTGCCGACAATCTCGGACGTGTCGCGGCTAAGCCCCGCGGTGCCTGCGATCCGCTGCAACGCGCTGCGCATTTGCGCTTGTCGGTCCGGGCCATACCATCTCCATGTCTCGAATGACGTGGCCATGCGCGCCGTGGTTTGCGGGTTCAGTGCATCAAGCCTGATCAGGCAATCGGCGACAAAGGCGTAGCCCGTGCCATCGGGGGCATGAAACCCCGCCTGGTTCCCGATCAACCCACCAAGGACCGCGCGAAACCTGTTGGGGTTTTTCCACGTGAAATCAGGATGTTCAGTAAGGTTCTTGGCAACAGTGACCGCCATATCAGGTGCCGCACATCCGGTTTGCAACCCGAACCATTTGTCCATCACCAGCCTGTCGGTCTGCCATTGCCGTGCAAAATCGGCACCTTCGGACTGCCCCTTGCCGATGGACAACAGCGCGCCAAAGGCCGCCTGTTGCTGGGTCATATTTTTCGCCGCGCCATATTGCGCCGCCGCAAGTCGTCCGCCGTCGATCCGCGCGATATAGCCAAGCAACCGGTTGCCAAGCGCGCGTTTGCTCACGTCTTCGGGGCTGGGCCGGTAGGGGCCGCTGACTTGCATCTGGGCGTAGATGCGCGGGCTTATATCTTGGATATGCTGCGCAATCGTCAGTTTCAGCCTCTCATGGGCCAGATGGATGTCCTGCGGATCGGGGATGCCGCCTGCGTCCTTGATCGCTTGGGCGGTATCGGCCTGCGAGGGGATGCCAAGTGCAGCGGCACGAAAGCCCGGATCTAGGGTCTCGTCGCGCAACACGGCCAACATCCCATCCAAAAACGCGGTGCTTGGCGCATGATCTGTGCCAACCATGCGGATCAATTCCGCTCGCGCCAATGCGCGGCCTGCGTCAAAGCGGTTGAAGGGATCGGTGTCATGGGCCAGCAGTATGGCACGATCACCCGCAGATTGCGCATGGTGCAGGGTCACAGGGGCCGAGAAATCGCGCAGGATTGAAAGCACCGGTTTGGCCTTGATCCCTGTAAAGCTGAAAACCTGTTCAAATTCCGTCAGTTCCAGCGTTTGGGTGGCGCGAATTTCTGTCCCGTCGCGTGCCAGCAGGCCAAAATCCACCGGAATGACTTGCGGCGCTTTGGGGCTGCCGTCGGGGGTGGCGGGCAAAATCTGGCGCAGGGTCAGCGTATAGGTATCGCCGGCATGGGCGTCCGAGACGTGCAACTGCGGCGTGCCGGCTTGCGCATACCAGCGGGCAAATTGCGAAAGATCCCGCCCCGTTACCTCCTCGAAAACCGCGATCCAATCCTCGATCGTGGCGGCGTCCCCGTCGTGGCGGTCGAAATACAGCGTGCAGGCGGCGTAATAGGCGGCGTCGCCCACGATCCGTTTCAGCATCCCGATCACCTCGGCACCCTTTTCATAAACGGTGGCCGTGTAGAAATTGTTGATCTCGACAAAACTCGCGGGGCGCACGGGATGTGCAAGCGGGCCGCTATCCTCGGGGAATTGCGCCCCGCGCATGACCTGCGCATCATTGATCCGCTTGACCGCATGGCCGCGCATATCGCCGGTGAACTGCGCATCACGAAACACCGTCAGCCCCTCTTTGAGACAAAGCTGGAACCAATCGCGACAGGTAATGCGGTTGCCGGTCCAGTTGTGAAAATATTCGTGGGCGATAATGGCCTCGATGTTTTCAAAATTCGCATCCGACGCGGTTTCAGGCGACGCCAGCACACAACTGGCGTTAAAGATGTTCAACCCCTTGTTTTCCATGGCCCCCATGTTGAAATCATCGACCGCAACGATGTTAAAGATATCGAGGTCGTATTCACGCCCGTAAACCTGTTCATCCCATGCCATCGCGGCCTTTAAGGCTGCCATGCCAAAGGCACATTTATGCGCGTCGCCCGGGCGCACATAGATGTTCAGTGCCACGGACTTGCCCGACATAGTGGTAAATGTATCGCGATGCGCGACCAGACCGCCGGCCACTAGCGCAAACAGATAGGCCGGTTTTGGCCATGGGTCGTGCCACTCACCGCGTGCAGACGGGTTGCCGTTCGACAACAAGACCGGCAGATCACTTTCGATCTTCACCGTGAAGACGGCCATCACGTCGGGGCGGTCGGGATAGTAGGTGATTTTACGAAATCCCTCGGCCTCGCATTGGGTGCAATACATGCCACCTGACATATATAACCCCTCAAGGGCTGTGTTGGCGGCGGGGTTGATTTCAACCTCGGCCTCCCAGATGAACGGCGCATTTGGCGCATCACACACCAGCCCGCCCGCGACCGGCTTTGGTGTGACCGGCGTGCCATCTATCTTGGCAGACATCAGTGTCAGGTCTTCACCGTGCAAAAAGAAATCGCGGCTTGTGGCCTGCGGATTTGGCCGGAATGCGATCCGCGAGATCACCCGCGTGGCATTTGCATCCAGCCTGAAAGTCAAATGCACGGTATCGACCAGATAAGCGGGCGCTGTGTAATCAGCAAGATAAACAGTCTGTGGGCTTTGGTCTTGCATAAGGTGTCCTTGGGGCTGGGGTTGATGTGACCCTAGGATGTGCGCCTTGCGGCCACAAGCGCATCTGGGGCGCAGTGATTTCTTTGAACAGAGTTATCGGAGTCCTTTGAAAATGGAAGCGGGGCCCGATATTGCGTCGTGAAACCAATTGGCTTAGCAGGTTAACTGACCAAGATAATGGTGCACAGTAGTATACCGCCTAAAAGGAAACCGACATGGCCCAGCGTATTGAGAAAAGCGGACTGCAAGTTGACCGCCGTTTAGTGGATTTTCTGGAAGCCGAGGCATTGCCGGGCACCGGCGTCGAGGCGGGTGTATTCTGGGAAAAATTTTCCCAAATGCTGCATCTATTGGGCCCGCGCAACGCCGCACTGCTGCAAACCCGCGAAGCGATCCAAGAGCAGATTGACGCATGGCATATCGCCAACCCCGACGGCGACGCGCAGCAGTATCAGGCGTTTCTGACCAGGATCGGCTATTTGGTGGCCGAGGGACCGGATTTTGAGATCGAAACCGCAAACATCGACCCCGAGATTGCCACGATCCCCGGTCCGCAATTGGTCGTGCCGGTCACAAACGCGCGCTTTGCCTTGAATGCGGCCAATGCGCGCTGGGGCAGCCTGTATGATGCGTTATATGGCACCGATGCGCTGGGCTCCTTGCCTGTGGGCAAGGGCTATGATGCGGACCGTGGCGCGCAGGTCATTGCATGGGGGCGCGCGCATCTCGATGCGGTGGCACCCTTGGCAAAAGGCTCTTGGGATGATGTCGATCTGAAGGCATTGAAGTTAAAGGACCCGACGCAATTTGTAGGCACCGCCGTCAGAGGCGATGTGCAGGTGACCGCATTGCGCGTCAACGGGTTATTGATCGAAGTTCATGTGGATCCCGCAAGCCGGATTGCCGGCCAGGACAAGGCAGGGATATCGGACATCTGGCTGGAATCGGCCCTGTCTGCGATCATGGATTGTGAAGACAGCGTCGCCGCGGTGGATGCCGAGGATAAAGTCGTCGCCTATGCAAACTGGCTGGGCCTGATGAAGGGCAATTTGGCGCAAGAGGTCACAAAGGACGGCAAAACCTTTACCCGCGTCTTGCAGGGCGACCGCACCTACGACACCGCAGCCGGGCCTTTGGTGGCCAAGGGGCGGTCGCTGATGTTGGTGCGCAATGTCGGGCATTTGATGACCAATCCTGCGATTTTGGACCGCAACGGGCGCGAGGTCGGCGAGGGGCTGATGGATGCGATGTGCACCACCTTGATCGCGATGCATGACTTGCAACGCGCAGGGGGCAATTCGGTGCAGGGGTCGGTCTATGTGGTGAAACCCAAGATGCACGGGCCTGACGAAGTGGCCTTTGCCGTCGAGATTTTCGATATGGTCGAGGATGCGCTGGGCTTGCCGCGCAATACCGTCAAACTGGGCATCATGGACGAGGAACGCCGCACCTCGGCAAACCTGAAAGAATGCATTCGGGCCGCCAAATCGCGGGTGGCGTTTATCAATACCGGCTTTCTCGACCGCACCGGCGACGAAATTCATACCAGCATGGAGGCCGGCCCAATGGTGCCAAAGGCCCAGATGAAGGGGCTTGCATGGATCACATCCTATGAGGATCGCAACGTCGATATCGGCTTGGCCTGTGGATTGCAGGGGCGGGCGCAGATCGGCAAGGGCATGTGGGCGATGCCTGATCTGATGGCGGATATGCTGGAGGCAAAGATCAGCCACCCGATGGCAGGCGCGAATTGTGCTTGGGTGCCGAGCCCGACCGCGGCCACACTGCACGCCACACACTACCACAAGGTGGACGTCTTGGCGCGTCAGGCCGAGATCAAGGCGGGCGGGCCGCGTGGCAGCCTTGATGATCTGTTGACGCCGCCGGTTGCGCGCAATCCGCAATGGTCGCACGACGAGATTACGCGCGAGGTGGAAAACAATGCGCAGGGGATATTGGGCTATGTCGTGCGCTGGATCGATCAGGGCGTCGGCTGCTCGAAGGTGCCTGACATCCACGATGTCGGACTGATGGAAGACCGCGCAACCTGCCGGATATCCAGTCAGGCACTGGCCAACTGGCTGCACCACGATGTTGTCTCTGAGCCGGAGGTGCTGGCCGTGATGCAAAAGATGGCCGCCGTAGTGGACCGCCAGAATGAGGGTGATCAAAGCTATCGCCCGATGGCACCGCATTTTGACGGGATCGCGTTTCAGGCGGCGTGTGATTTGGTATTTCAAGGCCGCGTGCAGCCGTCGGGCTACACAGAGCCGGTATTGCATCGCCGCAGGCTCGCATTGAAAGCGCAAAACAATCGTTAACACTTTATCGTTTAAAACAAGTCCATTGGCAGTTTATGATTCCATGGATCTGTGTATTTTGACGGCAGGATCTGTCGCGTTTCATCTTTTGGATGTCGCGCAAAAGGTCCGAAATTATGTGAAAAGGAGTGCCATATGTCGCGTCCTGTGATTGGTATAATTGGTGGCAGTTATCTGTTGTTTGGCGACTATCCCGCCCATGCAGTGGGGCACATGAATGTGGATGCGGTGGCCCATGTCAGCGGCTGTATGCCGATGATTGTGCCGGCCGATTCTGCCGCAGTATCTGTGCCCGAACTGATGGCACTTTGTGACGGCTTTCTGTTCACGGGTGGGCGCCCGAATGTGCATCCCGAAGAATACGGCGAAACGCCCACCGCGGCACATGGCGAGTTTGACCGCGAGCGTGACGCGGTCGCACTGCCTCTGATCCGGGCTTGCGTTGCGGCAGGACAGCCGGTTTTTGGAATTTGTCGCGGATTCCAGGAGGTCGCTGTTGCGATGGGGGCATCGCTGCACCCCGAAATCCGCGATCTTGACGGACGCGATAACCACCGGATGCCGCCTGATGGCACATGGGAAGAGAAATTTGCCCTGCGCCACGCGGTGACGTTCACCGATAACGGGCCTTTCCACAGGGTCATGGGCGCGCAAAAGGTGATGACCAATTCTTTGCACGGGCAGGGGATCAAAGATCCGGGTCCGCGTATCATTGTCGACGGTCACGCGCCTGACGGCACCCCCGAAGCAATATATGTTGCTGGTGCGGCAGGGTTCACATTGTCTGTGCAGTGGCATCCCGAATGGAATGCGGCAAATGATCCGGTATCGCGGCCATTGTTTGCACAGTTTGGCGCCGCATGTGCCGCATGGAAGCAGGGCGTGTCCGGGCACTTGCGGCGTGCATAGCATTCAACCTTGAACGTGCCGCGCTTGGTGGCGGTGCGACGCTTTCGCAGTTTATAACACCAAAAGATCACATTCGTGCCGTTTCAGGCAGCGACGTGCGGTTTGTCCATAGCCGTTCGCATTGGTCCGTAAAGCAGGAAATAATGCAAAAAGCTCTTCGCGTGCAGGGTCGCTTACAGCCGTCAGGCCCACATCTCCTGGATGAAAGCTTTCTGTCGCGGCGCCCTCTGCATAGACCACCTCGTGTTCGTCGAACATCATATGGATGTAGGTGACGGTGCCGCCGGCATCTTGGGTGACGTGGATACCATCGACCAGGTGCTTGGCTGCAACCAGCACTTCGCTTTCGCCGAACAATAGCTCGGCGCGGTAGCCCTGGAACATCATGCGGTGCTGCGGCGAGACAAGCAGATCGCGGTCCTGACCGGTGACAACACCCGGGCGGATCCGGATCGGGGCAAACCGGTCTATTGCGGGCACAGTCCGCTGCTGGATCCAGCGGATCGGTTGCAGCCCGTGGTCACGGGTCACAACCAGATCACCCACTTTCAGGCTGGCGATATCGCGCGCACCCTTTGGCGTCGCAATTTGCGTGCCGGGGGTAAAGCAAATGATATTTTCAATCTCCGAAAACGCAAGCAAGGTGCCATCGTCCATCGTGACGGTGCCCGCATAAGAGGTATTCCCGTCTGCGTTGACGGTTGTCGATGTGATATTCAGCGTCGACATGTCGGCGTCGAACCCCAGATCGAGAGTATCCCCTTCAAGTGTCAGAGGATCGCCATCGTCAGGTGTTTCACCGCCTTGTCCACCGACGATGGTGATCGTGCCATTTGTAGGCTCGCCAAGGTTTTCATAAGTGAAGGTGTCGTCGCCGGTGCCGCCATCGATGCTATCGCCTTGCGAGAAGGTGATCGTGTCGTCGCCCGCGCCGCCAAAAATCGTATCTGCGCCCGTGCCCCCAGACAAAGTATCCGAATCCGCGCCACCAAAAAGACGGTCATCCGCGGATGATCCGGTGACCGTGTCGCGGCCCGCATTGCCATAAACGGTAATCGATGCATTTGATGCGGAGGCATCAACAGTATCGTTGCCCGCGCCGACGTCGATGACTTCGATCTGAGAGAAGGTCGCCGTCGAGGTGCCATCGGTGATGGTGCCCGCCTCGTTGCCGGTCAGAATGGTCGTAGTATCGATGCCTTGGGTCGACCAGATCGTGTCATCATCCAGCCCGGTCTCGCCGCCGGTGATAGTGTCGTTGCCAAAACCGGCCTCTTGCACGAAGCGGTCAGCGTCCTCGCCACCCAAAAGTGTGTCCGCGCCATTACCACCATTGACGATATCATTCCCAGAGCCGCCGTCGATGGAATCGGTGCCCGTTCCGCCAAAGATAAGATCATTGCCCGCTTCGCCAAATATCCGGTCATCACCGACCCCGCCGGAAACCGTATCATCGCCGGTGCCGGCGTAGACGGTATCGTTGCCCGACCCCGCATTGACGGTGTCGTTGCCAGCGCCCGCTTCGATCAAATCATCGTTGCCCGCATGGCCCGCCAGGATCGCATCGTTGCTATCGACAATATCCCCGTCCGGGTCACCGAGGTAGCTGTTGTCGATGATGTCATTTCCGGCCGTGCCCGATACCGTGCCATCGGGAAGCGGGATGCCAATCGCATTGAGGTAGAACGGGTTGTTGGCCTCTGTCGGGTCGATCCCGACCAATGTGATGGTTTCGCCGTTCGGGAAGGTCAGCACGGCATTGCCGGCCCCGTCATCAGTGACCGTCACGTCGTTGGTTTTCACCGGCGTGCGGTCAGGATCACCCGGTGGCAAGTCATATAGCGCTGTGACGTCAAGCGTATCGATGCTGTTGAATGTGCCGTCAAGGTTCGGCGTCGGCGCATCAAAGCCCGAGACCACATCGTCGCCAAATCCGTCTTGCAAGACCACGACATCGGCGTCGCCGTCAGGCCCTCCCGCGCCCAGATCGACGGTGTCATTGCCCGCACCCATGTTGACTGTATCGCGGCCCGCGCCCGCCGTGATACTGTCTGCACCCGAAGACCCTGTGACGGAATCGTTGCCGGATCCCAGAATAACCGTTTCGATATTGTCGAATGTTGCGGTGTTGGCGCCCGTCGTCAGCGTGCCGTTTTCGGCGTCGGTGGCCGAAAGAGTGACCGTTGTGTCGGTCGTCAAGCCGGATGCGTCAAGCACGTCAACATCTGCGTTACCGGCATCTTCGGACCCGTCGATATTGTCGACCCCGAAGCCGTTGCCCAGGATGATCCGGTCGCTGCCGGTGCCACCCGTGATCGAATCGTTGCCTGCGCCACCGTCCAATGTGTCCGCACCCGTGCCACCAAACAGGCTGTCGTTGCCGCTGCCGCCATACAGGCTGTCGCTGCCAGAATTTCCGATCAGGACATCGTTGCCCGTGCCACCAAATAGCGTGTCGCTGCCTGCGCCACCATCAACTGTATCAGCATCCGCGCCGCCATAGATAATGTCGTTGCCGGTGCCGCCGGCGATGCTGTCATTGCCATCGCCGCCCAAAACAGTATCTGCGCCCGCACCAGAGCTGATGGAATCGTCGCCGGCCCCACCTTCGATATAGTCTGCGGTCGTGCCTGTATCGGTGATTGTGTCATTGCCGGTGCCGCCATAAAGACTGTCGTTGCCCGATCCACCCTCGATACGATCGTTGCCGCCCTGGCCAAAGATTGTGTCGTCACCCGTGCCGCCGTTGATACTGTCGGCAGCACCTTGAGTGGTTGATGCCGGCACCGTCATTTGCAGATCACCGATCCGGATCGCGTGATTGCCAAAGTCCGGATCGACGTTGTTATAGTCGATTTCAATTGATGCAACCGGACCCGCGATGCTGACCTGCACAAAACCGGTTTGCGAATTGACGTTGCCGCCGCCATTGGAGTTGACGATCGATGTGACCGTTGCCGTGCCGTCGGCGTCGGTGGTGGCGGTCAGTGTGGTCGTGTTGCCGACGGTGATGGTGACAGGCACCTGCACACCATTGGCGTCATAGGCGGTAATGATAACCTGATCGATGAACTGCCCTTGCAATTCGTCGATGTCAAAAATGCCGAATGTGACATCCTCGACCTCGGCCGGCGTGGTTGTTGCCGCCGGATCGGTAAAGTCGATCGTCAGCGTCGCGGCCTCGCCGCTGGTGCCTGCATTGCCGCCGAAAACTTCGATTGACGAGGTATCGCTGCGACCGTCGTAGTCATACAGCACATCGGTCGTTTCCATCGAACTGGAGGTAAAGTTTGCCTCTTGCGCGACCGAAAGCGTGACTTGAACTTCGCCGTTGCCAGTTGTGCCGGTCAATCCGCCAGTAACACTGGTTTCGTCGGCAACACCTTGGTCGGCCCATGAAAACTCGGTGACCCGCCCGCCGTCAGCGGTCTCGATGGTGTCACCGTAGATTGTGTCGTTCCCTGCGCCGCCGTCGATCGTGTCGCTGCCGTCAACGGTCAGTGACTGGTCACCTACGATATAGTCGTTGCCATTGCCGCCCGCGATACTGTCGTCGCCCGCGTTTGCGATGATAGTGTCGTTGCCGGCACCGCCCGCGATACTGTCATCACCCGTGGTGACGGAATCCCCGTCACCGTCAACAAAACCGTCATCAATGATATCGTCGCCCGCACCCCCTGTGACAATGCCGTCGGTGGCGACAGAATAGGCGGGCGGATTGACCGCAACCGCGTCCCCGCTGGTGGTGTACCATGTGTCGGGCACAAAATAGACGCTGCCGTCAGTGCCGGTATAATAGACCCCGGTGTCTGTAATGTTGTTGTATGTGTTGCCGTTGCCAGCCCACACGCCAGACCACGTCCAGGATCCTGTGCCGATCGTGGATGCGGTGGTAAATGTGGATTGCGACGCAGAGATATAGTCATTCGCATCCAGCGAATTATTTCCAAGCGTGACAAGATAACCCTGTGGCAAAACGAGCCCCTAACATTCAAAAGTATCAGTTCCGGTTCGATATGACGCCGAAATACCGCCGCCGCCCGAACAGGTCTGATGCAAAGAAGTAAAGAAACTGGGTGTCTGAATTGAGAAAGCCCCAAGACAATTCCAAGACCCCGGAGGTTATTTCGGGGCAATTTTAGTCAAATGTGGCGTAATAGGGGCAAAGGTGTCGAAAGGACCACAATTGAGGGTGGTTTTGTTAACCGTTTCTTTAATTTTCACGTCCTGGACCGCAGATTGTCCATCTACCGGCAACAATCACAGGGCGCCGTGTCTTGCTGTAAAAACCGCCTCTCCACAGACCAGACCCTTGGCCGCGCCGACGATACCAGCCCGATAAAAACAATCGCGATTTGGCATCACCTACCGCTTGGGCACGAGGGCAATTGGGGCAATTGGCCAAAGCGACCTTGAAGCCCCTGTCGGTCAGCACTAAGACTCTGTCAGGAATTTCCCTATAGGACGTGAATGTCCAACAGTGAGGCAGTGAATATGCAAGATCCCATCGATACCTATATGAACCTCGTGCCAATGGTTGTTGAGCAAACCGCGCGTGGCGAGCGTGCTTATGACATTTTCAGCCGTTTGTTGAAGGAACGCATTATTTTCCTGTCAGGCCCCGTGCATGACGGCATGTCGCAACTGATCGTGGCCCAATTGCTGCATCTCGAGGCCGAAAACCCCAAAAAAGAGATCAGCATGTATATCAACAGCCCCGGTGGCGTTGTGACCTCTGGCCTGAGCATCTACGACACGATGCAGTATATCCGCCCGAAGGTATCGACACTTGTGATCGGTCAGGCGGCCTCGATGGGCTCGCTTTTGCTGACGGCCGGTGAAAAGGGAATGCGGTTCTCTTTGCCCAATTCTCGTATCATGGTGCACCAGCCCTCTGGCGGGTATCAGGGGCAGGCGACCGATATCATGATCCACGCCGCCGAGACGCAAAAACTGAAAAATCGTCTCAACGAAATTTATGTCACCCATACAGGTCAGACCCTCAAAAAGGTCGAAGCAGCCCTTGAGCGCGACAACTTCATGTCGCCGCAGGAGGCCAAGGATTTCGGGTTGATCGACGAGATCGTCGCGAACCGGGACAAGGTGGACGACTAACCAAACACCGTGTCAAGGTGACCGTATGATGGGTCATTTTGACATTGTAGCCAGATGCGGGCTGCCCTAGGTTAGGCCAAGGGCAGTCCGAATGCAGTTAATACATGGCGTAATGCCAAGAGGTTTGAAATATGGCGACCACGACCGGCACAGACAGCAAAAACACACTTTACTGTAGTTTTTGTGGCAAAAGTCAGCATGAAGTGCGCAAGCTGATTGCTGGACCGACTGTTTTCATCTGCGATGAATGCGTTGAACTTTGCATGGATATTATCCGCGAAGAGACAAAATCCGCAGGCCTCAAGGCCGGCGAGGGGGTGCCGACCCCGACCGAGATTTGCAGCGTTCTGGACGATTATGTGATCGGACAGGTTCATGCCAAACGGGTGTTGTCGGTGGCTGTGCACAATCACTACAAGCGCCTCAATCACGCCGATAAATCAGATATCGAATTGGCGAAATCCAACATCATGCTGATCGGGCCTACCGGCTGCGGCAAGACGCTGCTTGCGCAGACTTTGGCGCGAATCCTCGATGTGCCCTTTACGATGGCCGATGCAACCACGCTGACCGAGGCGGGGTATGTAGGCGAAGACGTCGAAAACATCATCCTGAAATTGCTGCAAGCTTCGGAATATAATGTCGAGCGCGCACAGCGCGGTATCGTCTACATTGATGAAGTCGACAAAATCACCCGCAAGTCTGACAACCCGTCGATCACCCGCGATGTGTCGGGCGAGGGGGTGCAGCAGGCGCTTTTGAAGATTATGGAAGGCACGGTTGCCTCGGTGCCACCACAAGGCGGGCGCAAACATCCGCAGCAGGAATTCTTGCAGGTTGATACGACAAATATCCTGTTCATCTGCGGCGGAGCCTTTTCAGGGCTCGAAAAGATCATCGCATCTCGCGGCAAGGGCGGTGGCATGGGCTTTGGCGCTGACGTCAAGGACAATGACGAACGCGGTATCGGCGAAATTTTCACCGATCTGGAACCGGAAGACCTGCTGAAATTCGGCCTGATCCCCGAGTTTGTCGGGCGGTTGCCGGTTTTGGCCACCCTGACCGATCTGGATGAAGCTGCGCTGGTCACCATTCTGTCGAAGCCCAAGAACGCGCTGGTCAAGCAATACCAACGCCTGTTCGAGCTGGAAGATACCAAGCTGACATTCACCGACGATGCGCTTGTCGCAATAGCCAAACGTGCGATTGATCGCAAAACCGGCGCGCGTGGCCTGCGGTCGATCATGGAAGATATCCTTTTGGACACGATGTTTGATCTGCCGGGCATGGAAACCGTCACCGAAGTGGTGGTCAACGAGGAAGCGGTCGGACCTGATGCCTCGCCCTTGATGATTCACGACGAAAGCAAGGCGAAGAAAAAGAAAGCGCCTGCGACGGCAAGCTGATGGCAATCAGGCGGATCCGCTCTGGCAGTGTTTTCGAGCCAAAAATAGGATATTGCCGCGCGGTTGTGGCGGGCGGCTTTATCCATGTGTCCGGCACAGTTGCAGGGCCGGACGTGCCCGATGATGTTGTCGCACAGTGCCAATCGGCGTTGAATATCATCAGCAAAGCCTTGGCTGAAGCCGGTGCCAGTTTCGCAGATGCGGTGCGGGTGACCTATGTTCTGCCCGACGCTGCGGATTTCGAGGCCTGCTGGCCGCTTTTGGCGGCGACTTTTGGTGAAAACCCGCCTGCGGCGATGATGATCTCTGCCGCCTTGATCGATCCCAGGTATAAGATAGAAATAGAGCTGACCGCCCTTGCGCCAAACGCATAGCGGACTGGACCTTTGCCCCGATTTCGGGCAAGAGGAATGCAATAGCGGCAAGGAGAGTCCCATGGGCCTTTTTAAGACAATGAAGCGCGTTTTCACATGGTGGGATGATCAGACATTCGGCACCCAGCTTTGGACATGGCGCAAAGGCCGCAAAGTTGGTGAAGATGCCTTGGGCAATCTCTACTACAACAATGCCGACGACAGCCGCCGCTGGGTTGTTTACAACGGCGCAATGGAAGCGAGCCGCATCGCACCCGATTGGCACGGCTGGCTGCATAAAACCTGGGATGAGCCGCCGACAAACAAACCCCTGGCCCATAAACCTTGGGAAAAGCCACATCAAGAAAACCTGACAGGCACCGCGCGGGCCTATGCACCCGCGGGCTCTCTGCGCCGCGCAACACCTGCCGAACGCAGCGACTACGAGGCATGGTCGCCGGAATAGGCAGCTCAAAGGGGCGGGACATCATGCGCCAAAATACAGCAGAATCGATCGTCGGCGGCCTTGTCTTGGTCACGGCCCTCGGATTTCTGGCCTTCACATTGCGCAGCACGGGCTATTCCGTTGGTGGCAGCACCTATGAATTGACCGCAAGTTTCCGCTCGGTCGAGGGGATCACTGCGGGCTCGGACATCCGGCTGGCAGGGGTGAAAATCGGAACCGTGTCAGATATCAACCTGAACCCCGTCACATTCCGCGGCGAGACGACTTTGGCGATCCAGAGCGCCATCGCCATTCCCGCCGATAGCGCCGTGGTGATTGCATCCGAAGGCCTGTTGGGCGGAAACTTCGTCGAAATCGTGCCGGGTGGCGCTCTCGATAATTTTGAAGCCGGTGCCGAGATCGAAGATACCCAAGGCGCCGTCAGCCTGATTTCTCTATTGTTGAAGTTTGTGACCGGAGACACGACCGCACCATGAAATATATTGTCCTTTTGGTTGGTCTTTTTATGGCCACGACCGCGTCTGCCCAGCAAACGACAGATGCAGCGGCTGGCGTCGTGCGCGTTTTGGATAAGGTCACAGGTGCTGTCACCGACTTGCGGCTTGCAACGGGAGAAACGGCTGAGTTGGGCTATTTGAAAGTGACGCTGAACGAGTGCCGCTATCTGACATCAAACCCGAATGGTGATGCTTTCACGAAACTGACTGTCCTCTACCGTGATCTGCCAACGCCCGTTTTCGAGGGCTGGATGATCGCCTCGGCACCGGCGCTGAACGCGATGGAGCATCCGCGCTACGATGTTTGGGCGTTGCGCTGTATCACCTCGTAATACGTTGAAATTGCGCGTATTTTTGTAAAATTTCCAGGCTGCTTTATCGCGACTTTCAGGGCAAGATGATAGCGCTCGCGCGGGATCTCAATCGCTCCGAGGCTGGCCAGATGCGCCGTGATAAACTGCGTATCAAGCAATGTGAAATCGCAGCGTCTCAGGTGATCAACCAGATAAGCAAGGGCAACTTTCGAGGCGTCAGTCGCGGTGCTGAACATGCTTTCACCAAAGAACGCTGCACCAATTGTAACCCCGTATGCCCCGCCCACAAGCGCACCATTTTGCCAGACCTCGATGGATTGAGCGTCACCGCGGGCATGTAGCTCTTGGTAAAGATCAAAGATGGTCTCGTTGATCCACGTCTCGTCACGGTCCGCACAGCCTTTCACCACATCAGCAAAGGCGGTATTCATCGTGATTGTGAAATGCCCGCGGCGCATGGTCCGTGCCAAGCTGCGTGAAATGCGAAATCCATCAAGCGGGATGATACCGCGCATCTGTGGATCGACCCAGAAAATCTCTGGATCATCGCGGCTTTCGGACATTGGAAAAATGCCATGCGCGTAGGCATCAAGCAAAATGTCGGGCGTGAGAACAAAGTCTTGCGACATCAAGAGGCGATCAATTGCGCAGTGACGACAAGACAGGGACAAGCATCAAAGTCGGCATTCAGTCTTGTCGCATTTCGTGTGAAAATTGGGGCTGTCGCTTGTTTGTGACTGGGGCGCGAAAAGATAAAAAATCGTAAACCACACCCCATTTTCTAAATCCACCGCCTGTTCAGGCCGTCGCGCAACCTGCACTTTGCGGCTGCGCGATATCTGATCAATTATCCAGGTTTTCTTCAAGCCATTGTTCCAGCCAGTGAATGTTGTAAGTGCCGGTTTGCACGGCCTCTTCCGCCAAAAGCGCGTGGAAAAGCGGGATGGTCGTATCCACCCCGTCGACGATCAGCTCGCCCAACGCGCGGCCCAATCGCGCCAATGCCTCCGGCCGGTCGCGCCCATGCACAATCAGTTTCCCGATCAAACTGTCATAGTATGGTGGAATGGAATAGCCGTCGTAAAGCGCGCTATCCATGCGCACACCCAAACCACCGGGCGCGTGATACTGGGTGATTTTCCCGGGGCAGGGCGAGAAGTTCGGCAGTTTTTCAGCGTTGATCCGCACTTCGATGGCATGACCGTTTATCTTCAACGCGTCTTGTGTGAACGACATGGGCAACCCCGAGGCCACGCGCAATTGCTCGCGCACCAGATCGACGCCAAAGATAGCTTCGGTCACCGGGTGTTCGACCTGCAGCCGGGTGTTCATCTCGATAAAATAAAACTCGTCATTTTCAAATAGAAACTCGATGGTGCCCGCACCGATGTAATTGATCCGTGCCACAGCATCCGCGCACACCTTGCCAATGCGGGCGCGCAGCTCGGGTGTGATCGACGGGCCCGGGGCCTCCTCAAACACCTTTTGGTGACGCCGCTGCAACGAACAATCGCGTTCGCCCAAATGCACCGCATTGCCTTTCCCATCGCCAAAAACCTGAATTTCGATATGACGCGGTGTGGTCAGATATTTTTCGATATAGACTTCATCATTGCCAAAGTTGGACTTGCCCTCAGCGCGCGCCGAATGGAACGCCCGTTCCATTTCACCGGCAGTCTGTGCGACTTTCATACCTTTGCCGCCGCCGCCTGCCGTTGCCTTGATGATCACCGGATATCCGATGTCTTCGCCCACTTTTAACGCATCTTTCAGTGTTGGCACACCGCCATCAGACCCCGGCACGCAGGGCACGCCAAGGGCTTTCATGGTGTCTTTTGCGCTGATCTTGTCGCCCATTGTGCGAATGTGTTCGGCGGTCGGGCCGATAAACGTGATGTCGTGATCTTCGCAGGCCTGAACAAACGCCGCGTTTTCGGACAAAAATCCATACCCGGGGTGGATGGCCTGTGCGCCGGTGATTTCACATGCCGAAATGATTGCCGGGAAGGACAAATAGGACTGTGTTGCCGATGGCGGGCCAATACAAATCGCCTCGTCGGCCATGCGCACATGCATCGCGTCGCTGTCGGCGGTCGAGTGCACGGCGACGGATTTGACCCCCATTTCGCGACACGCTCGCACAACCCGCAGCGCAATTTCGCCGCGATTCGCAATCAGGATTTTATCGAACATGACGCCGCGCCCTTATTGGAGGATCACAAGAGGAGCGCCGAATTCAACCGGCCCGCCATCTTCGACCAAAATGCGCTTCACCGTGCCCGCACGCGGTGCAGGAATATGGTTCATCGTTTTCATCGCTTCAATGATCAAAAGCGTGTCACCTTCTTTGACCACGGTGCCAACGGCGATAAACGGCGCAGCCCCCGGCTCGGCGGCCATATAGACGGTCCCAACCATTGGCGATGAAACAGCGCCGGGATGCGCCGCAGGATCGGCATTTGCCTCGGCGGCAATTGGTGCGGCAGTCGCTGCAACAGGGGCAGCAGCAGCCACAGGCGCTGCCTGCATGACAGCCGGGGCTTGTTTACTGACACGCACATTCAGGCTGTCGTTTTCGCCGTATTCACGTTTGACCTGCAATTGGGTCAAATCATTTTCGCGCAGGATTTCCGCAAGCGACTGGATGAACATTACGTCGCTATCATGAGAGGTCTTTTTAGTCATATTATCCTCGGCCCGTTGCCCAACAATTGTCCAGCGGCGCGGTCACGCCGGTGGGATTGCAGAACTTATAGGGCACGACCGACCGCGTGGGAAGCCGCGGCAACGAGGAAAATGAGACAAGCACGCCCCCGAAGGTCGATCAGACCAAGCGCCGAATGCTGGTTTCTTGTGAAACGGTGAATGGCAGCATCACAGTGTCATAGGGTTTCAATGTGCGGTCGACCCCGTCGATGACCGGCTTGACGGGTTTCAAGCTGCCAAAACGTGTCTCGTTTACGGCACCGACGCCGCTCAATTGCGCAGGGACTATCATTTGGTTCGGTTTTTCGGCGTTGATTTCAGGCACATCTGGTGCAGGTTTGGCCGCCCCTTGCGAATCCTCGGGATAGGCAAGGGGGCGCGCGGCCGGTTGTTGAAGCGAGATTTCCATTTACATGCTCCGGTTTCGATCAGGTTAAAGGACAGCACATTTAAACGCGCCTTTTCTTACGATCCGGTTAAAAAACTCTTTCTAAATCGCCAAGTATTGTTCACGTAATTTTGCATTTTCAAGCACCTCTTTTGCAGATCCATCAAAAACCACGGTTCCGGTGTCCAAAATCACAGCGCGATCCGCGAGTTTCAGCGCGGCAACTGCGTTTTGCTCAACGATCACCGTTGTGATGCCCTGATCGCGGATGATATTCAGTGTTTTTGCGATTTCCTGAACAATAACAGGGGCTAACCCTTCGTACGGTTCATCCAGCAATAGCACTTTGATATCACGGGCCAAGGCGCGCGCGATCGACAGCATCTGTTGCTCGCCACCTGAAAGCGTCACGCCTTCTTGCTTGCGCCGCTCGCCCAAGCGCGGGAACAACTCGTAAATCCGGTCCAGTGACCACCCGATCGGCGGGGCAATCTGGGCCAGTTGCAGGTTTTCCTCGACTGTCAAACCCGGAATGATCGAGCGGTCTTCGGGCACAAGGGCGATGCCCGCGGCGGCGGCTTGGTGGCTTTTCATCTGGTGCAGCGGCTTGTGGTCGAGCCAGATTTCGCCGTGGCGCAGCTCGGGGTTGTCCATGCGGGCGATGGTGCGCAGCGTCGATGTCTTGCCCGCGCCATTGCGACCCAAAAGCGCCAAAATCTCGCCCTCATGGATGTTGAAACTGACGTTTTGCACGATGTAGCTCTCGCCGTAATAGGCCTCGATTTCCCAGACGCTCAGAAAAGCAGGGTGGGTGGCGGCGTTATTGGCGTGTTTGTTGAATGGTTGGGTCATGGGTTTGGTCCTTACACCTGTGCTTCGCCGAGATAAGCTTCGCGAACTTTGGGATGGTCCTTGATCTTGTCGGGTGTGTCTTCAACCAATGGCATCCCCTGCGCCAGCACGGTGATCCGCTCGGCAAGGCTAAAGACCACGTTCATGTCATGCTCGATGATCGCCATCGTGATACCGCGCTCTTTGCGAATATCTTTGAGCAGTTGGATCGTGTTTTCAGTGTCCGCCCGCGCCATACCCGCCGTCGGCTCGTCCAGCAGCAGCAGCCGTGGCTCTTGCACCAGACACATCGCCATCTCGAGGCGCCGCTTGTCACCGCGCGACATCGACGAGCCCGTCATATGGCGCTTATCGAGCATTTTGACCTCACTTAGTATCTTTTCGGCTTGCTCGTTAAGGTCCTTTTCGTCTGCGACGCTTTCGATGCCATGCATCCGGAAGGCGCCGTCACGTTTTGCAAAACATGGAATAAGCACGTTTTCCATCACCGTCAGATCCGCAAAGATCTCGGGGGTCTGGAACACGCGGCTGATGCCCATTTGCGCGATCTCGTGGGGTTTGCGACCCAAGACAGATTGCCCGTCAAACATGACCGACCCGCTGTCAGGGATCAGTTTGCCCACCAGCACGTTCAGCAGGGTGGATTTACCGGCCCCGTTCGGGCCGATAATCGCGTGCACTGTATTTTCTTGCACGCTCAGGTTCACGTTGCCCAGGGCTTGCAGACCACCAAAGCGCTTGTTGATGCCTTTGACTTCAAGGATTCCCATAGTCGTTTCTCCTTATTCTGCTGGCGTATCTGCGCGGCTTTTGGCGTCAGATGTTTTGTTTCGACGAAAGAGGCCCATGATTTTTTGCCCCCCCTGCACAAGCCCCCCGGGCAGAAAGATCACAACCGCCATGAACAACAAGCCCAGCGTGAGGTGCCAGCCTTTGCCGACGAAGGGTTCGAATATGGTCACAAGGCTGCCCTCCAGCCAATCGGGCAGGAATGAGAACCATTGCTGCAAAACAGACTCGTTGATTTTCGAGATAATGTTTTCCAGATATTTGATCAGCCCGGCCCCCAGCACCGGCCCGATCAACGTGCCAACACCACCAAGGATCGACATGATCACGATTTCACCCGAAGCGGTCCAGAACATGCGCTCTGCGCCGGTCAGCGGGTCCATCGCCGCCAATAGCCCACCCGCAAGCCCCGCATACATGCCCGAGATCACAAAAGCCGCCAGCATATAGGGTTTGATGTTCAACCCGACATAGGACATCCGCGTCTGGTTGGATTTGATCGCCCGCAGCATCAGCCCCATGGGCGAGCGGAAAATCCGGATCGACAGGTAGAAAGAGGCAATCAGGAACAGCGCCGAAAGATAATAGCCGTTTTGAAACACAAACGACCAACCGCCCATGTCAATCTGGGTTTGCCCGTTCATGGTGATCCCGAAGAGGTGCGGCACCCGCGGGTCGCCCGCGCTCATCAGGATTTGCGGATCGCCATTGTAAACCTGAAGCCCGGTTTCCCCGTTGGTCAGCGGGGTCAGCACCGAATAGGCAAGCTGGTAAGACATCTGCGCAAAGGCCAGCGTCAGGATCGAAAAGTAGATCCCCGACCTGCGCAGGCTCACATAGCCGATGACCACCGCAAATATCCCCGCCACAATGACCGAGAGCAATATCGCGGGCACAACGTTGTAGGACAACAGTTTGAACATCCAGACCGCGGCATAAGACCCCACACCCAAAAAAGCGGCGTGACCGAAGGACAGATACCCCGTCAGGCCAAACAGGATGTTGAACCCGATCGCCAAGATTCCGAAAATCACAAACCGCTGCATCAGCGCAGGGTAGCCCGCGTTAAAGCTTTGGCCCAAGGCCGAGTCGGTCGGAAAGGGGTTGAGGATGATCGGTGCAACAAGCGCCATGATGCAGACGATGATGAAGAGTTTGAAGTCGCGGGAATTGAGACCGAGCATGATTATTCCTCCATCACGCCTTTGCGACCCATAAGGCCACGAGGACGGGTCAGCAAAATGATAATTGCAACGAGATAGATGATGATCTGGTCAATACCGGGGATCAGCGCCTTCACCTCGTTCATGGATGCGAATGATTGCAGGATGCCAAGGATAAAGCCTGCCAGAACCGCACCGGGCAGCGACCCCATACCGCCGACAACAACCACAACAAACGACAGCACAAGGAAATCCATCCCGATGTTATAATGCGGTGACAGGATCGGCGCATACATCACGCCCGCCATGCCCGCGACAGCTGCCGCAAGCCCGAACATGAAGGTAAAGCGCTTGTCGATATCGATGCCAAGCAGTCCAACGGTTTCGCGGTCTGCCATGCCGGCCCGCACCACCATCCCGAAGGTGGTGAACTGCAAAAACGCAAAGACGCCACCAATGATCACAGCCGAAAACGCAAAGTAAACCATCCGCCACATCGGGTAGGAAATGGTATTGGCCTCGAACCCAAGCCAGCGGCCCACATCAACGGTGCCCACAAAGGCAGAAGGCGACGGGGTCTGGATCGGGTTGGATCCATAAAACACGCGAACGATTTCGCCGATCACAATCGCAAGGCCAAAGGTCACAAGAATCTGGTCGGCATGGGGGCGCTTGTAAAAATGCTTGATCAGCCCGCGTTCCATCACGAAGCCCAACAAGAACATCACAGGGATCACAACAATAATGGCCAAAGGCACCGACCAGTCTTGCAGCCAGTTGCCGACATTTTCGCCGAACCAGGCTTCAACGTAGGGGGTCTCGACCTTCAACGGGTTTCCCAAGAAATCTGTTCTGGTTTCATCAACTGTCAAAAAGCTGAGGTTAAAGAGTTTTTGCACGGTCACGGCCACAAATGCACCGACCATAAACAGCGCACCATGGGCGAAGTTGACGACACCCAAAGTGCCGAAAATCAAGGTCAGGCCAAGTGCGATCAAGGCATAAGCCGAGCCCTTGTCCAAACCGTTGAGAATTTGAAGAATAATTGCGTCCATCGGACTGGCCCCATCTTGTCTGCTGGAAAGGCCCCGTCAAAACCCCGGGGCAAAATGGACCGGCCGCGCAGTGGCCGCCGGTCCGATATGTGACATGCGCTTAGGCGCCCGGGTTACAGTCGCCCAGATTGCCGCCAGCGAACATCGGGTGCTCGGGGTCGTATTCGACCTGCGCACGCGGCGTCACTTCAACGATTTCCAGTGTGTCATACTGGTTTGTCGGGTTGTCGGCACCCTTCATCACAAGCACGTCCTTAAAGCACTGGTGATCCGCCCCACGGTATGTGGTTGGACCGTTGCCCATACCGTCGAACTCGAAGTCTTCGAGCGCTTCGACAACGGCGCATGGGTTGAACGACCCGGCCCGTGTGACCGCATCGGCATAAAGCAGTGTTTGCACATAACATGTGTGCGCCGCGTTGGATGGTGGGAAGCCATACTTCTCGCCAAACGACTTCACAAACGCCGCGGTGCCCGCATCAGACAACTGCCAGTTCCAGTTCATCGAGCCATAAACGCCCTGAATGTTGGAACCCGCACCAGCGGCCATCAGCTCGGAATAGAGCGGCACGATGATTGTGAAGTCTTTGCCGTTAACCTGCTTGTCTTTCAGACCGAATTGAACAGCCTGTGTCAAAGAGTTGACCATATCCCCACCGTAGTGGTTCAGGATCAATGTATCAGCACCAGAGTTCAGGATCGGTGCGATATAGGACGAGAAGTCGCCCGCGCCAACCGGCGTCAAAACGTTCTGAACCGTGGTCCAGCCCAATGCCTCTGTCGATGCTGCGATGGATTCCTGCTGTGTCCAGCCCCATGTATAATCTGCCGTCAAGTGATAGGCCTGACGCTCGTTCCCGTAGGCTTTTTCAAGCACGGGGCCCAAAGCTGCACCCGACATATACCCGTTAAAGAAGTGACGGAAGCCATTGGCTTTCTTGTCTTTACCGGTTGTGTCGTTGGAGTGTGTGAGACCCGCCATGAAGATCACGCCAGCTTCCTGACATAGACCCTGAACCGCGATTGCCACACCCGAAGACGAGCCACCGTTGATCATGATGACGCCATCTTTCTGGATCATGGACTGCGCAGATGCGCGCGCCACGTCGGATTTTGTCTGTGTGTCGCCAGTGACGAACTCGACCTTCTTGCCCAGAATACCGGTGCCATCCAGGGTTTTGGATGAGAAAGTGTTCATCATGCCGCCGTCGCCGATACCGTTGAGATGCTCAACAGCCAGCTCTTGCGCGCGCAACTCGTCAAGACCCTCTTCCGCGTAGGGACCCGATTGCGGGACGTTAAAGCCGAACTTCACGGTGCTGCCTGTCGGGGCATTGGTGAATCCGCTATCGGTAGCCGCGCGTAGATACGTCGGCAGTGCCAGACCTGCGCCAGCGATGGCACCGGTCTTGATCAACCCACGACGTGAGAAATTAGAAATGGACATTATTATCCTCCCTTAAGTTTCAGTACCGATTGAGCCTCCTCGCTCGCACGGCCGACACTTTGCAGTGTGAGGCTAGCATCGGGGCAAGCGCCCGCTTCGGGCAACAGGCCATTGCAATCGGCTTGCGAATTAGTAAAGTAATCTACAAATTCGCTGTCAATTTTGTAAATCAATTTTCTTGCATCCGCAGAAAGCCGCTGAAACCATTGAGGGAATTCAACATGCCGGTCGTCGCAATTACAGGAACTCGGATCCGCGAGCGCCGGATAGACCGCGGTATCCGCCAAGCTGACCTTGCCACCAGCATCGGCATATCGCCGTCCTACCTGAATTTGATCGAACACAACCGGCGCAGAATCGCAGGCAAACTACTGTCCCGGATCGCGCGTGCCCTTGATATCGCGCCCGAGCAGTTGACGCGCGGCGCTGAAACGGCCGTTCTGGACCGGCTGCGCAGCGCGGCCGCCGAAATGTCGATCCCTGTCGAAATCGCCCGCACAGAGGACATGGCGGGCCGCTATCCGGGGTGGGCGGCCCTGATCGTTGCACAGGCCAAGCGCCTGGCGTCACTGGACGAACGGGTGCAGGTTCTGAGCGACAGAATGACATATGACCCCGAGTTGGCGGGATCATTGCATGATGTCATCTCTGCGGTCACCGCGATCAGATCAACCGCGTCCATTCTGGTCGGCGACGCGGCTCTGGATGCCGATTGGCAATCGCGGTTTCACCGCAATATCTATGACGACAGTATCCGGCTTGCCGAAAGCAGCGAGGCGCTGATCAACTATCTCGATTCCCCCAAGGCTGACGGCGCGCCACATCTGGCACCCGTCGAGGAGGTTGAAGCGGCCTTGGTGCAAGCGGGGTATCATTTTGCAGACATCGAACGTGGCGGTGCCGCGGCGATCGACGCCAGTGTCGCGGGTGCCGACATGCGCGGCTCGGCGGCAAAAACCGTTTTTCACGCGCATCTGACACAATACGCAAAAGATGCCGCGGCGATGCCATTGGCCGCTTTCACGCAGGCCGCGCTTGCCTGCGCCTATGACCCGTTGGGCTTGGCTGCAACGTTCGCAGTCGACGTGGCCGCGGTGCTGCGCAGGCTTTCATGTCTGCGCGAAGCCGACGGGCACCCGCCGATGGGGCTGGCAGTGGCCGATAACTCGGGTGCGATGCTGCTGGTCAAACAGGTTGCAGGCTTCACCATGCCCCGGGCGGGGGCGGGGTGCCCGCTGTGGCCAGTGTTCACGGTGTTTTCGCGCCCCAATCAACCGGTCCGCGCCGAGGTCTCGATGCCCGGCGCAAATGCGCAGCGGTTCTTGTGTTACGCCGTCGCCCGTCCGGTCGGGGATATCGGGTTTGACGTGCCACAGGTCCTGCGTGCCACGATGCTGGTGATCTCTGATCAGGCTGCGGGTGGCGCTCCGGCGATTGGTGTGGGTGTGTCGTGCCGCATCTGCCCGCGCACCGATTGTGCCGCCCGCAGAGAACCCTCGGTGATCTAGGCCCGATATGGCGCTTTGACAGGGCCGCAAATTACATCAATAGTCTGGTATTTGAATGTGATCGTGCAAAGATCGCTTTCAGGGGGGAACACATAGAATGGCCAAACGCGTTTTGTTGATCGAGGACGAGCCCAATATCATCGAGGCGATCAGTTTTATTCTGTCACGCGACGGCTTTACCGTGCATACCCACGAAGACGGGGAAACCGCGATGAACAAGGTGCTGGCGCTGCCGCCTGACCTGATCATTCTCGATGTGATGCTTCCGGGGCGCAGCGGCTTTGACATTCTGCGCGATTTGCGTGCCGAGCCTGTGACAGCAAAGATCCCGGTGATGATGCTGACTGCACGGGGCCAAGCCAAAGACCGCGATTTGGCGCTGCGCTTGGGCGCTGATCATTTCATGACCAAACCGTTTTCAAATGCGGACGTGCGCGACCATGTGCGCAGCTTGATTGAGGCATGACAAAACGGCCGCCGTCATTGGTTTTTCTCGAACGGCAGGCCTATAAACGGCGGCGGATGCGCGACCTGGCCCGCGCCGTGCCGATTATCGGTGCCGTGCTTTTGAGCATCCCGCTGCTCTGGACCCGTGGCGCGCCCGGCAGTGAAGGGGCAACCACAAGTCAGGCATTGGTTTATGTTTTTGCGGTCTGGGTGTTCCTGATCGGCCTGGCGGCCGTTATTTCGCGTGTTGTGAAAAGTGACGCGCCAGATCAGAAACCCGCGGATCCGCCCTAATGGTTGCGTTCAACATTCTTGTCGCTGTGGCGCTGCTCTACGTGGCTTTCCTGTTCACGGTTGCATTTCTGGCTGAACGGCGTGCGCAACGCGGCTATGGCGGCTGGCTGCGCTCACCGGTCGTCTATACGCTATCGCTCTCGATCTACTGCACCGCCTGGACGTTTTACGGCGCGGTCGGCTATGCGGCGCGGTCGGGGCTGGAATATGTGACGATCTATCTGGGGCCGACCCTTGTTTTGGTCGGGTGGTGGTGGATTTTGCGCAGATTGGTCCGGATCGGGCGCACCCAGCGCATTACGTCGATCGCCGATCTGATCTCTTCGCGCTTTGGTAAATCAACCTCTCTGGGGGTGATCGTGACCGTGATGGCGGTGATTTCCACAACCCCGTATATTGCGCTGCAATTGCAATCCGTGACGCTCTCGTTTGCGGTTTTTGCCCAAGCGGGCGGGCGCAGTTGGGGCGGCGAGGAATTGAACGGGGCGGCCTTGACCGTGGCCATGGGGCTGGCGGTGTTTACGGTGTTGTTCGGCACCCGCAAAGTCGATGCCAACGAGAGGCACCACGGCATTGTCATGGCCATCGCTGTCGAAGCGGTCGTCAAACTGGTCGCGCTGTTGGCGGTCGGCATCTTTGTGGTTTGGGGCATCGCCGGCGGGCCGGGGCCGATGCTGGCCCAGATCGACGCATCGCCTATTGCGTTGTGGCAGCAAAATGGCGGGCGGTGGGCCAGCATCATTTTCCTGTCTGCGGCCGCGTTCATCTGCCTGCCGCGCATGTTCCAAGTCTTGGTCGTGGAAAATGTCGACGAAAGGCATCTCAATATCGCAGGCTGGGCATTTTCCGGCTATTTGTTGTTGATCAGCCTGTTTGTCATTCCAATCGCCGTTGTGGGCCTTGATCTTTTGCCCGCAGGCCAGAACCCGGATATGTTTGTTTTGACCGTTCCGCTCAGTCAGGGGCGCGAGGGCTTGGCGATGCTGTCGTTTCTGGGCGGGTTCTCGTCGGCGACCTCCATGGTGATCGTGTCGACAATTGCTCTGGCGACAATGGTCTCCAACCACATCGTGGTGCCGGTCTGGCTCAATGCAAAGGCGGCAGGCGGCGCAAACCGGTCGGGCGATGTGCGCTATGTGATCTTGCTCGCGCGCCGGTTGTCGATCGCCGGGGTGCTTTTGCTTGGTTATTTCTACTACAGGTTTTCAGGCGGCGGCACGGCGCTGGCGGCGATTGGGCTGGTGTCGTTTTCGGGGGCGGTGCAGGTCTTGCCTGCGTTGATTGGTGGCATTTTCTGGCGCGGTGCAACCCGTGTCGGGGCGGCTCTGGGACTGATCACCGGATTTTTGGTCTGGGGCTGGACGCTTTTCCTGCCCAGCTTTGGCGCCGATGCGGTCATGACACAAAGCGTTGTTGATTTTGGCCCCTTTGGCATTGCATGGCTGCGGCCCTACGCCTTGTTCGGGATCGAAGGTATGGACAGTCTGGTGCACGGCATTATGTGGTCGATGCTGCTGAATATACTGATGTTTTTCATGGGATCTGTTTTGACATTCCCGACCCCGTTGGAACGCCTGCAAGGGGCCCAGATCGTGAATATCTTCGACCATTCGGCAGGGTCGCGGACATGGCGGGGCAGTGCCGCGGGGGCCGAGGATCTGATGATCATGTCGCAGCGCATTATCGGCAGCGCACAGGCGCAAACCTTCTTTCAACGAGAGGCCAAAGCCCAAGGAAAAATCGGATACCTGCCGGATGTGACCCCTGAATTCATCGAAAGGTTGGAGCGCGAGCTTGCGGGCTCTGTCGGGGCGGCGACGGCCCATGCGATGATCGGGCAGCTGATCGAAGGCAGCGGCATTTCGGTTGAAGACCTGATCGCTGTTGCTGATGAAGCGGCACAAATTCTGGAATATTCCAACCAGCTCGAGGCCAAGTCAGCCGAACAGGACCGCACCGCGCGCGCCCTGCGCGATGCCAATGAAAAACTGACCGCACTCTCGGTGCAAAAAGACGCGTTCCTCAGCCAGATCAGCCACGAATTGCGCACTCCGATGACCTCGATCCGGGCGTTTTCCGAAATCCTGCGCGACGGGGACACAGCACAAACCGAACACGAACGCTATGCAGGCATTATCCATGATGAGACGCTGCGCCTGACACGGTTGCTTGATGATTTGCTGGACCTGTCTGTTCTGGCAAATGGACAGGTCACCTTGCAAGACCAACATGGCAACCTGCACGACATTCTGGACCGCGCCGTCAGTGTGGCGGGCGGCGAGGGGCCGGGATTGCGCATCTTGCGGAACCCGTCAGGCGAGGTGCTCTACTTGCGCACCGATATGGACCGGCTGGCGCAGGTGTTTATCAATTTGATCAGCAATGCGCGCAAATATTGCGACGCAAAAGACCCCAAACTGCGGATCAAAGTAGGGCGGATCAACGACAAATATGTTGTTGATTTCATGGACAACGGCACCGGCATTCCGGCGGGCAGCCAACAGGTCATATTCGAGAAGTTCTCTCGCATCGCCGATCAGTCAAAGGCTGGCGGTGCGGGTCTCGGGCTTGCGATTTGCCGCGAAATCATGGAGCGGCTGGGTGGGCAGATCAGCTATTTACCCGGGCAGGGCGGCGCTGCATTCCGCGTGGTCCTGCCACCTGCGGCGATCTTAGCAAATCGGTAACAGTTTACCGGTAACGATTGTCCAAAGTATCAGATCACCGGCACAGAAGACACTCTTGGACATGCAAACATCAATTCTTGCGCGTATGGCGGTCCGGCAAAAAACGACCGTCAGTGACGTGCCGCTGACATCGTCGCGGGCGCTGCGTGTGGCAATGACGCGTGCTGCGGACAAGGCGCTTGGATTGTCTCTCTCGGTCACCGGTGTTGGCGAAGAGTTCATGGCGCTGGACGGTATTGTCGATAGCTTGCCGGCTGAATATCTTTACGCGGGGCTTGAACGGAGCGGCGAAACTATCGGACTGATCGGCCTTGACGGACAAATGCGTGCCGCGGTCATCGAAATGCAAACCATCGGCAACCTTGTCAAAACCCCGCAAACGGGCCGTGCACCAACCAGCACCGATATGATGCTGGCCGCACCCTTGTGTGACATGTTGCTCAAACTGATACCCGAAACGACCGCAGGGTCCGACCTGGACGGGTGGGCAGGTGATGTTGTGCTGGGTGATGCCTTTGAGAGTCTGCGATCCGCAGGGCTGGCCTTGCAAGACACCGGCTTCCGGTTGATGCGGCTCACGCTGGATTTGACAGTTGGTGAAAGGCAGGGCGAGATTGTTCTGGCGCTGCCCAATCACAGTGCGCAGCTTGCGGCGATTGAAACCGATCCCGCTGACAGCGGTTGGGAGGCCAAAATGGTCCGCGCGGTCCAGTCCGCGCCAGCCGCGCTGAATGCCATACTGTGCCGGATGACACTGCCGATCGGAAAGATTGACAATCTGCAAGTGGGTGACATCTTGCCGCTTTACGGCGCGACAGTATCCACCGTCCGTCTCTACGCTCCCGAAGGTATCGAAGTGGGCGCCGCCAGACTGGGGCAGTCGGGCGGAATGCGGGCCATCAGAATTGAAACACCTGTTGCACTTTCGCTTCGCGATAGCCCCGCGCCCGCGCCCAAAAAAGTCGCCGTGACCGCTGGCTAGTTTTGCGCCGCGATACTATCGATCTGGCCGCGCAACCCGCCCAGATCATACCCGGCCGCCGCGGTTGCGCGCATGATCTCGTCGGTCGACATTTTCCCGGCCTGCGACAGGGACCAGACAATGGATGACCGCGTGCCCGACGCACAATAGGCCAGAACAGGCCCGCCCGCTGTGGCCATTGCCTGCGCCTGTGTGTCCACCATTTGCATATTTAACCCCTGATGCGTGACAGGGTTGCGCACAAACGCAAGACCTGCGGCCTGTGCCGCCGCCGCGATCGCATCAGCCTGATGGCTTGGCGGCACTTCCGCGTCGGGGCGATTGCAAATGATCCCCTTGAAACCGGCCTGCGCGATGGCCGGCAGATCACTGGCATCGATTTGCGGGCTGACGGCGTAGTCGGGGGTGATGTGCTTGATATCCATAACTTACCTCTTGTTTGCGTTTCTGATCCGGTCCAGTTTTTCACGGATCGGCGGTGCGATAAACATGCCGGCAAGCATCGCCAGCAAAAACACAAAGCCACCAATACCGCCAAAAGAAATCGATGCCAGCGCGGGACCGGGGCATAGGCCCACCAGCCCCCATCCGGCGCCGAACATCACGGACCCGATGATCAGTTTGCGTCCGATACTCGGGTCCGGCTGCGTGGGAAACTGGCCGCCAAGCGCCGGAATTCTGCCTTGGGTGAACCGCCATGCAATCGCCATCGGAATAATCGCACCACCCATCACAAAGGCCAGTGTCGGATCCCAATCACCAAAAATATCAAGCCATCCCTGCACCTTTTCAGTATCGGTCATGCCCGAAATCAGCAGACCCGCCCCGAACAGGGAGCCTACGATAAATGCTGCAATATTCCGCATCAGATAATCCCCAATACATGTTTGAAAATGATCATCGTGACACCGCCCGCGCCGATATAGAAAACCGTTGACGCAATGCCCCGCAATGAGAGCCGCGAAATCCCGCAAACCCCGTGTCCCGAGGTGCAGCCATTCGCAAGACGGGTGCCGACACCGACCAGTAGACCCGCAACAATGATCAACGGAATATTTGTCGTGATGTTTGTTGGCTTGATGCCGTAGATCAGGGTCAAAATCGCCGGAAAAATGATCAGACCGGCAAGCCAGGCGACCCGCTCTTGCCATGTATCGATGCCCGACCTGTCGATCAACCCGCCCGTCAGGCCACTTGCGCCCATCACCTTGCCATTGATCAGCAAAAAGATCGCAGCGGCGGTTCCGATCACCCCACCGCCGATAAGCCCCATTAACCAGTCCTGGTTCATTATGTTCCCTCAATGCTTTCTTGCGCGTGACGGCTATTTAATGCGCAGATACAAACATTACAATATTGGAATGTATTTTTCCGGCTTTACGCAAAGTGTGATTGACGCCTCGCGCAGCATCCCCTGCGGTCCCCAAGCGCTTGGCGTGATTGTTTTACCTGACACGTCAGGCCAGCACGATGCCCACAATCACCACCATCAACCCGATAACCGACACAAATAGCGCCCCCAGATTGACCGGCAGCAGCTTTGCCAGCCGCGCACGCAGCGCCGCGTCATCCAGCTTGGCCCGTTTGGCGCGCGCCACAGCCACAATGCTATAGATGATGCCGATCAGACCCAAAACAGAGAGTGCCGCGCCGCTCAGAATAATCATCGTATTTCCTTTGCATTTTGTCGCCATCCGCCTAGCGCGGTTGGCCCCGCTTCGCAAGGGTTGCAGGCGCCGTGCCTGCGGGCTAGTCAAGACGCAAACCAGCCACAGGAGCGCCCCATGGATAATGCCGTCACTGATACCCCCACGAATGTCGCCGGCGAAGAGCTGCGCCAGTTCATCGAACGTTTTGAACGTCTGGAAGCCGAAAAGAA
This sequence comes from uncultured Rhodobacterales bacterium, assembly GCA_963976475.1. Lineage (GTDB taxonomy): Bacteria > Pseudomonadota > Alphaproteobacteria > Rhodobacterales > Rhodobacteraceae > Yoonia. The sequence goes on along the minus strand of CAXBKX010000009.1, from coordinate 14,064 downwards.
AGATATCGCAGATGGTCAAAAAGAGATCATGGCAGAGGCCAAAGGCCGCGGCTACGACACCAAAGTGCTGCGCAAAGTCATCGCAATTCGCAAACGCGATGCCAATGATCTGGCTGAAGAAGAGGCGGTCATGGAAATTTACATGGCCGCTTTGGGCATGTAAAACAGCTAGGCGCGGATCACCCCCGCGCCTTTTGCCACCTTAAGGCGCAATAAAGGTCACGCCGGGAAGTTGTTCGATGAAATCAACGTCATTTTCATAGATTTGTGACAATTCCTCGACCATCTCGTCGGTCATGCCGGGCAGATCGACCGTCTCTTCGATCTTATCCTCAACCGCATATTTATCCAGAAACGCGGCAATGACCCGCCGCTTTTGCGCCTCGGATTTTGGCGGATGCGACCGAAGATAGTTCAGAAATCTGTTCATGCCTTCGTCGGACATGATCGACGCCAGCAAATCAAAGCCGCCGGTAATTTTCTGGTCCCGCTCCACGCCCGAAATCGCCCGCAAAATCTCGGCCCAGATCAGCGGCGTGTCCTCGTTGCACCAAACCGTCAGTCTGGTTTGCGGGAACATTTGCTGGATACGGCGAACCAGATCGGACCACCGGACTTGTGTCGGATGCAGGCCCTGAAAATAGGCCTCTGGGGTCGCCGCTTTCGATTCGGCAAAGACCACAGGCAGAAACGTCGCAGGATTGCGCAGCGCCAGAAAAATCTCGATGTCGTCTTGTGCAAAAAGCTGATGCAAGGCGGAAAGTTTCGCCTCGGCCTGCTCGTAAAATATGCCGCGGTCAAAAATCCGGTTCGCGATGCAGATGAAATTGGCATTGCTCAACACAAGCCGCCCTGCGGTGTCGTCGTCAATGATCGCGTCGAGCAAAATACCGCGCGTATCAGGGGCGGGCGGTGCACCGTTCAGGTTCTGGATCGTTTCTCGCAGCAAGCGGCGATATTTGCCCGGACCCGGAATTTTTATGCCCTGCTCGGCAAAGTTTCCGGCATTTTTGAGCAAGGATTTAAGAATACGATCATCATCGGTGCAATTTGCGCCAATATGGAATGCGATTTGCATGTGCTTTGCCGTCATTTCGTTTTGTTTATCTTATCATAGTCGGATTTCTGGACAGTTAAACCGCTTTCCGATAATTGCGGTTTTGAAATGCCCGATAATTCCAGTCAGATAAACCAACGCGCCCGCCGGATCCGGCTGATTGACCCATGGTCTGTTGGCGCGGGCGTGATTGCAATCCTGGTGCTTTTGCCAATTTTTGCGGTGATCTGGTTCGCGTTTAATCCAACCGACAATATCTGGCCGCACCTGATGGCAACGACTTTGCCGCGCTACCTTGCGAATACGGCAATTTTAATGGGCAGTGTCGGGCTTTTGGCCGCATTGGTTGGCACAGGGGCCGCTTGGGTGGTGGTGATGTATCAATTTCCGGGCCGCAGATGGCTGCAATGGGCCTTGTTGATGCCGCTGGCGGTTCCGGCCTATGTCGGGGCTTACGCTTTGGTTGACTTTTTTGAATATGCAGGACCGGTGCAAACCGCACTGCGCGCGACATTCGGATGGACCAACGCGCAAGACTACGCTTTTCCAGCGATCCGCACGCGTGGCGCAGCCACGGTGGTGCTATCGGCGGCGCTTTATCCATATGTCTATATTCTGGCGCGTGCGGCATTTCGCGAACAATCCGGCGCCAGCTACGACGTTGCGCGTGCCTTGGGGGCAGGGCCCTTTGCGCGCTTCTGGCGGGTGGGGTTTCCTCTTGCCCGTCCAGCCATTGCCGCAGGCGTTGCCGTGGTGATGATGGAGACTGTCAACGACTTTGGCACCGTGGATTACTTTGCCGTGCAAACCCTGACCACGGGGATTTTTTCCGTTTGGTTGCAAGGGGGTAACCTTGGTGGTGCGGCGCAACTGGCCACCAGTGTTTTGATCATTATCGTCTTTCTGGTCACCTTGGAAAAACTGTCGCGCCGCAAAAGCCGGTTTTTCATGACCGCGCGAAATACGCGTCCTGTGACGCCCGCTGCGTTAAAGGGCGCGGTTGCATGGCTTGCCACATTTGCCTGCGCGCTACCCATCGTGATCGGCTTTGTCTTGCCGATGGCGGTGCTTTTGTCCTATGCGATGGACGCTGGCGAATGGGCGGCGCCGGGCCTGCATCTGGCCGTCGCACGCACGGTAACAGTGGCCGGGATCGCTGCGGTTTTAACCGTGATCGGCGGGGTCTTTATGGTCTATGGCGTGCGGTTGAGCGGCAAGCGTCTGCCGGCGATTCTGATGCCTGTCACCGCAATCGGATATGCAGCCCCGGGCGCCGTGCTGGCCTTGGGCATACTGGTGCCGCTCGCTGCATTCGATAACCGGTTTGCCGATCTGGTTTTGGCCATCACCGGCTACGACCCCGGGCTGGTGTTCACCGGCACGGCCGCAGCCCTGGTTCTGGCCTACGTGGTGCGCTTTTTTGCGATTGCGCAGGGCACGGCAGATGCCGCTTTGGGACGGGTGGCACCCAGCCTTCCGATGGCGGCACGGTCTTTGGGACGCACGGCGGGCGGCACGCTGCGGGCTGTGCATCTTCCGTTGGTGCGTGCGTCAATCGGGTCTGCGTTGCTGTTGGTGTTTGTCGACGCGGTCAAGGAATTGCCTGCCACCTTGCTACTGCGGCCTTTCAACTTTGACACGCTTGCGACCCGTGTTCATGCCAAGGCATCCCTGGAAAATATCGCAGAAGCCGCCCCCGCAGCCCTGATGATCTCGGTGATCGGCCTTGCCGCCGTCGCTCTTCTGGCCCGTGCAAACCGCTAGCGGGGCCGCGTGCAAACCGGCTATGGCATCCACCCTTGGCTTTCAAACACCGATGAAATCCCTGCGTCGCTGACCCCAGCCCCTCGATAAGGCGACATCTCGGCTGACCAAAACGGCATACGCCCAGTGCACGCCGATCAGACGCCAATCATACATCCAAAACGCGCCTGACCGACCCGTCAAAAAACATGGATTTTTCGCAATAAACCCCATTGCACTTTCAGTAACCCTCCTGCTATATCCGCCGCACAAAGTGCCCCTATAGCTCAGCTGGTAGAGCAACTGATTTGTAATCAGTAGGTCCGCGGTTCGAGTCCGTGTGGGGGCACCATTTAAATCATATAACTTACTGATTTAATTACACAAAAGCCGAAAGGCTTATCGCCGTGTCCCCCTAATTATCCCCCTTAGGTGCCGAGATAACCTTTCCCACATAAGGGAATTTTTCCCTGCATTCAGGGAATCCGCCTTTTCACTGAACGCAGTGTATAACTAAACGCCTGTTGGCAACCACAACCAAGCGGCACCATCCTAAGCCGTCAGAAGTGCGGCATAGGCTTGGTCTGTGTCTTGCCTAGTCTTGACCTATTGCCGGCACTCCGAATTCCGCTAGTGTGCTGGCGCCAAGATAGTGGAGAATTTCATGAAGAATTTACTTTCAGCTACCGCCATCGCACTAATGGTGACTTCTGCGTTTTCGACTAAAGGGCTGGCTGATGACGCCGATGCGAGGGCAGCTAGGATTATGTGGTCTGCCTTCCAGTGCTATTCGTACGCAGATCGTGCCGGACTAAAGGAAGAGGCTGAAGGCCTGTTCATAGTGGGGTACGAAGCGGGCCAACAGTTTTTGTCGGCTGCTCGGGCCGGATTGATTACAGACAAGGAAGCCAGTTCCAATGTTCCAATTATCGTAACCCTCTTGCTGGGCGGTCCTTCAGATGACTTCATGATTGGCAGGGTGTTTGAAAATGCAATCACAGATGCGTCGGACAAGATAATTAAAGAGGACGCGCGGGGCCTTCCATTGGCTATTGATGATTGGCACACCGACCCTGAGTTATTAGGCACGATTGCTCGGACCAAGTACGAGACCTCGAACTGCGCGGTCATTTTGAATTGAGATTCAGCGAGCAACCTTGCGACAAACCCCCGAAAAGAAGCTAAGCCTTCTTGGTAGGTCGACTAGGTGGAAGCTAAATCGCGCAACTCTCTGCGCTTCATAAGACTTTCAGCCGGACTCTTTGCTTACTCTGTCCCAACGCTTACGCTGGGCTTCGGCAATACGAGCGCGGCCTTCTGGCGTTTTTGGGCCAGTGCTCATGCCGCCGTGAAACTTGCACCGCTTCTTGCCGTTGATTGCCCTTGCGCGGCATGGCGTGCCTTTGCGCGTGCGTGCGCCGCAGGTTTGGCGCCGCCTGTGTTTTCCGTTTTCGAATAAGACCCTATCCCGCGCGCGCATAGTTGCCAGAAAATCCCCAAACATCGGCCTTGCTGGAAAGATATGTCGCTGCACAAGTTCGCCCTTGCCTAGGGCGTTCAGGATGCGTTCCATCGCCCAGCCGCGAAGGTTCACCCGTGCCTTGCGTTCCCAATACCGGACCGTATCGGGGTGTAGGTCGGCTAGGTCTGCCAACGCGCGCCGCGAAAGGCGAGCGGCGGTGCGAAAACCCTTTAGGTCGTCACCTGTCATGTGGCACCCATTGCTTGCGCTTCCCGCACCAAAGCATGTCTTTCGGGCCGTGGCGTTCCCAGTCGGTCAGGCTCCGCCATTCATCCAGCGACACTACACGCCCTGTCCATGTCACGGGTCCGCCCAGCGCAGAATAGGCATGCGGAAAGCGGGTTTCTGCTTCGCGTCCATTCAGTGCGCTACTAGCCGCTTCGGGCAGGGGCGGTGCGACACCCGCGACACTCGCGACACGAAAGGCGGGTTTTTGGACTTGGAGGGCTTGCGACAGTCGCGACACTTGCGACACTGGGCGCACAGCTGGGGTTTGTGTCGCAGTTGTCGCGGAAGTCGCATGGGGGTGCCCCACGTTTTCTGCTCGCATTGCATGGGGGTCAAACCACATCGGTTGCGCCCCTCACAATTCGCCAAGCATTGGCCCGCGCCGCGCCCCGCACGACCGTTCCGGCTTCCAGTGCCACCAGCCAGCCATGCTTTTCAAGGATGCCTAGCGCCGCCCGAGCCTTTGGACTTTCGCGCAATGCATTCGGCCCAAGTCGCACGACATCACGCACCAGCACTTCCGTTTCTGGAAAGCTTTCTAAGAGCCAACGTCGCAGTTTTTCGGCTTTGTCGATTTCAGCAGAAACAAGCGCAGCGCTGGAGAGCCGTGAAGCTTCGGCAAGGTAATATTGCGCCAGCATGATTGCATAGTTCATTTCGCTAACCTGCACTCCTGGGGCGTATAGGTCGCGCCAGAGGGTCAGCACGCCAGCGATGCGCGCCGCTTGTTCAGCTGTTTTGGATGCCGTGCCCGAGATATGGGCCAAGTCACCGCTGGGGGCTTGTGCGGCTTCTATGGCGTCCGAAAATGCAGATAATTGCGCGCGTGCTTCAGCGGTCAAACCAAGGGTGCGCGGTTGCAATTCGCGGGTTTCTAGGTCGATGGGTGGCGTTGTATCGAGAATATCGCGCAGCCGCCCCGAAAAGTTCGCCAACGCCATGTCATCCCGCTTTGTATTCGCCTGCATGCGGGTTCCGATTGCGCTGGGCGGTTCGCACATCAGAAAGCGGGGCAGAAAGCCCGTATCAGTCGCCAGTGGGTCAGCCATGAAGCCCAGCGCGACGGTTGGTTGCACCATCAGGTGTACCGCCAGCCGCCGCCCGTATAGCGTCGCGTGCCCATCGCCCGAACGCGTTCGTCTTATCGGGTTGCCTTGCCAAAGGTCATTGAACGCGGCCAGCGTCTTTTGTCTGTTTTCGCTATTCATGGCGTGCCCGCCCAGAAACTGCCCGCCTTCATCCGAGAAAAGCCCAAGGCTGGGATTTCCAAGCGCAAATAGCTTGGTCAGCCCTTCAAAGGTCGGTTCTGTCACAGTCCTGTCAGCCGATGCGGGCGCTTCGGGTTCGGACCCGAGCGCTTCAAGGTCAGCTTGTGCCGCCGTGCGCTTTTCACCTTTGCCCTTTTTGGCTTCCATTAAGATGCGGTCGCGTTCGCCTTTCCAGAGCGCATGTGCATTAGTCCAGCTTTGCATTTCTTCGCGCTGGGCTTTGGCCCGTTCTTTTTCGTGTTCGCGCAGCGCAGCCATAAGGGGTGCGTCACACGCTGATTTCCGTTCGCCGCTTCGGGCGATGGTCAGGGCGTAAAGCGACAAGGGGCGCGTGCCGCCCAGCGTTTGCACATCGGCAAAGCTTTGCACGGCCAGCGATGCCACTGCCAGAGCCGATGCCGCAGGAATGGCGACAGGGGCTTGCGTCATGCCTTGCACGGCCTGCACGGCGTCGCGCAGCGGCCCGAGTGCTGCAACGGGATACGCCGCACCGGGGGCGATTTCACGCACCAGTGGTTGCGGCCCTTCGGGGCTGTAAAGGATAGGTTGGGGCGCGTTCATGCGGCTTCCCCTTTCTTTGTCAAAATATCATTCCAGTCGCGGCCATCGGGGGCAGGCAATAGCGACACCTGCCAGCCAAGCGCGTGAGCGCGTTCAGCCAATGCGTTTGCAGCTTCGCGGCCCGGTGCATCACCATCAGGGGCGATTGTCAGCCGTGCCGATGGCAGGGGCAGGATTAGTCCGCGAATGCCGGACGTTGAAAGCCCCGCCCATATGGTCGCAGGCGTCCGCAAAAGCCCGCTAGCGAGGCTAAGAGCCGTTTCAATGCCTTCAGCCACCACCAGCGGTCCAAGCCCGTCAGCAAGCCTTACAGCGCCGCCAGCGGTTGCCCCCAGCATAGCCTTGGGCGGGTCTATGTCCGCCTTGCCCATGCCATCCGCACGCAGCCATGTGCGATGCACCGCAGGCAAACCCGCGCCTTGCACCATCGCAACCATCGCAGGCAAGCGCCGCGCGGTTGGCCCGTGCCAGCACGCTGGATGAAAGCGCAGCGTTGCAGGCAATGGGGCAGTGATACCCCGCCCGCGCAGATACGTTTCCGCCAGCGTGCCCGCGATGGGTTGGGCTTCCTGCCAAACCCGTTTGGCTTGTGCCGCCCGCTTTTCAGCTTCGGCCAGTTGTTCGGCTTTACGTTGAGCAAGGATTGCCGCGTCCGGGGGCGTGTAATCCCCCGAGCGCAGCCCAGCCGCTGCCAGAATATCGAGAAAGGCGCACGCGCTTTTCTTACAGTCCAACACCAGCCGCCCGCTTATGCCATCGGCCAAGGTCAGGGCGTTTTGCCCCTTTCGTTTTTCTGGTTGGCAAACGGGGCAAGGTGCTGCTCCGTATCGGCCATGCCAGCGCCCGCCCAGCGCAAGGGTCAGTGCATTAGCGTCGGTCATGTGAGCGCCCCCCATATCCGAGCGCTTACAATTCCAAGCGATGCCAGCGCGAATGGGTCGAGTGATGCCGCAAAAATTGCCAAGCGATAACGGGTCATACGGCACCACCTTTCCGCACATCAGCGCGCAGGACATAGCGCCCATGCTTTCCCGGATAGGTTCCGCCATGCTTTTCCCAAATGGTTTCAATCGGTACGTTGAGTTCCCGCAGCCGGTGAACGTATGCACTCCATCGGGGCGCAGGTTCTTCAAGGGGGGTGCAGCCTTTTGGACCAGCTTCAATCAATCGGTTGAGCGCCCAAGCATCGCGGCCCTTGGCTTCAATCGTGAAGAGGTCACTGCCATCGGAAGGTGTGACGCGATAAAGCCCAACGCTCTTTGCGTCGCCGTTGTCATGTGGTAAGTTAAGGGTGCCCGCCGCATTCGCATAGCGGCCCTCTTTCCCCGTGTCGGCCTGCCAGCCGCGCGGGGTTTCATTTTGCCCGCCGCTCATATCAAACAACCTCTTCGCGAAGGTTGTTCAGACAAGCGTCAATTTCGCCTTCCGGCCAATAGAGCCGCCCGCCAAGCTTTACTGGTTTGGGTAGTCGGCCCGCCGCAAGGTCCAAATAAACTGCTGAGCGTGAGCGGTTGCCCAACTTAGCGCGAAGTTCGTTTAGGGTTAGATAAGTCTTCATCGTCTGTACCGTCCATATTTTGTATCAGATGGTACAGATTTGGCCGAAATCGTTTGCGTGAAGTTAGCCCCCTAACTTCACGAAGGTTTCACCCCCTTAAGGAGTTCTAGGTCTGTCAGCGCGTCGCGAATATCGTTTCGATGTGCCTTGTGCGCCGCTTTCGCCGTTTCGAAGCTTACGCTATTCGCCAATGCGACCTCGTGGATTGCATTATCTAAACGCATGGGAGTTTGGTCGCCTTCAATTTCTATGTAATTGATTTCTATCTGGTTCGCTAAACCCCTTGCTCGATCGATTGTCGCAAGCTTGGCCTTCATTGAATGATTACCCTGACCACCACCTTCAATTTGCAAAGCCTCTCCAAAACTTCGCCCAGTCGGAGCTTGCCGGTAGTCATCCCATCCGCTCCGAAGCGCCAAAATTAGTGAAAGCGGCAACGTAATTGTCTCGTTGCCCCACTCTTTGGGCCATGTGGTTTGCATTTCGGCCTCGGCCCGTCCACTAAGCATTGCACCAGAAAGTGCCCCAAGCGCTTCAAGGGCGATGAATGGCGTATTCAGTACACCGTCTTTTCTCAGCCCTTCTAAAACTTCCATACGATAAGCCAGCCTCAAGATTTCGCCGTCCTTGATATCAGCTTTAACTCGTCTGATTGCGCTTTTGGAAGCTATTGGTCCACGGGATTTGCGTCTCTTACTCATACCACCTCCGCCAGCTTCACCACCTGCCCAGCGCCGCCGGTCACATGGTCGGCCCATCGGTCAGCAAGCTTGGCACGCTGTTCCAGATAGTCAGTGCGCCGATAGGCGCGCACCACGCCGCCATCCACGATATGCGCAAGCATCCCTTCGGCCACTTCATGCGGGGCGTCGGTCGCTTCTGCCAGCCAAGTGCGCAGGCTTGTGCGAAAGCCGTGCGGGCGTGCTTCAAGCCCACGCCGTTCCATATGCCGTGAAAGCGTCATGTCGCTAATCACACCGCCCCGCGTGTTCGGAAAAAGATACCCGTTGCGGGCGTGCGGGCGGGCGAGGTCAATAATGCGCTGGGCTTCGGTCGAGAGTGGCACCCGATAATCAACGGTCGCACCTTTTCGGCCCTTCATGGCTTCCGCTGGTACGGTCCACACGTCACCTTCTAGCTGGTCCAGCCGTAGGGTACGCAGCGGTTTTGAGCGTAAGCCGGTCAGGATTAGAAGCCGTAAAGCCAAATGGGTCAGGGTTGGTTCTTCCAAGCTTGCGTAGAAGTCCGGCACATCGCGCCAGTACATCGCAGGAATGTTCTTTGCCACATGCCGCGACTTGCCCAAGAGCGCCTTTGCCTTTTCGGTCGCCTGCAGGTCCACATCCAAGCCAAGCGCAACCGCATGTTTCAAGACGATTGAAAGCCGGTTCATAGCCTTGCGTGCCGTGTCGGCCTTAGTGTGCCAGATAGGTGCCAGCGTGTCGCGAATGTCGCGCTGGTCTAAGTCCGTCACCGGCACTTTGCCAAGCTTTGGCAGAACGTGAATGGCCAGAGGTGAAAGCCACCGGCCCGCCGTGCCATCGCCCTTGAGTTCGGCCTTGCGCGCTTCGAAGGCGTCAGCGGTAATAATTCCCAGCGATATATCTTCACGCCGCGCGGCCCGTTCTTCGGCTTCGCGTTCTTTGATGGGGTCACGGCCAGCCGCCGCCATATCGCGCCAGCGGCCTGCTAGCTTGCGCGCTTCAGCCAGCCCTAGTGATGGATAGCCACCCAAGCCCATTTCCCGTCGCCGCCCGTGAACGGTCACACGCTGAACCCATTGTGCGCCCCCGTCGTCGCGCTTCACCAGCCAAAGCCCAGCACCGTCGCAATGCTTGCCAACGTGCGCGGTCTTTATGAAGCTGGAAGTAAGTCTGTTTTTAGCCCGCATTTTGCATCCACCTAAATATCCACCTTAACTTATTGGATAGCGATGGACGACACAAGACATATCAGGACACATTGTCTCAAATTTAAAGGGGGATAACTTCAGGTATGAACAAATAAGAACAAGCAAAAACAAAGGGTTGGTTCCGTGTGGGGGCACCATTAAATCCTAAAATTCAAACAGTTACGTGATTTTGGATTTTGTCGAAATCCGCCCGAAAAGCCGGAAGCTTATCGGAAGCCGATTTGGCGCTGTATTTCGGTGTTGGCGTGGAATCGCAGCCAAATAAAATCGCAATCAAATAAATTGCATCCGCGATCCTGCAAAACCAGTTTTCCGACCCCAAAGTCGGGGCTGGGGGGGGTAGAATAGAGCGCACCGACAAGATTTCTTTCATGCTCTCTGCACCGGTGTGCCAAAAAGGTCAGTTCCCCAACTCCATCGTAATTGTCTGCATGATCCGGTCGGTTTCGGACAGGATTTTCAGGATGGATTGGTAGTGTTTCACATCCTCGAACGACAATTGCCGCCCCTTGCGGTCTTTGAGCCATTTTTGCGCGGGTTGATAGCCGCCGATGTAGAAGGTCCACGACACGGGCGGGGCGGCGTCGAAGTATTGGGTTGCGTTGATCCAGACCTTGCCGTCTTCATAGCGTGGCTTGTCCACTGTGCCGTCACCTTCGCCTTTGAACCCGTAAGGGGCGCGGCCCACGGTGGCGGGGTCCATCAGGTGCAGTTTGCGCAACTCGCTGCCCTTGGCGGATATATCCCAGAATTCATCGGGCGTGGCGGGCCACGGGATGCGTGGAAAGTCGATTTTCAGGAACTCGGCATAGGTGTCGCGGTAGGCGGGGCAATGCAGCACGCCATAGATATAGTCGAAGGTCTGCACCTCGTCAGGGGTGCCAAACCGCGGGTGCGCGGCGCGGGCTTGCAGGTGTTTCCAAAGTTTCGGGTCAAAGTTCACCCGGCGGGTTTGATCCAGGTCTTGTTCGTCGGGGTAGAGGTAGAGGGGGAAGACAGCACTTTGTTTTGTGCTCTCCCCAAGTTTCGCTTCCGTTATGGAATTCGAGCAGAAATAATGATCAATCCGCTGACTACCCGTGCTACGCCCTGTGACCAGTCCAATGCTGTCACTGTGGAGCATATGCCGCATAACCTTAACTCTGCGTCGAGTTACGGTCTGGTCGCTATAATAGACAAAGCGATTATCCAACGGCCTGAATGTCAAGTCTTCGATGGCGGAGCTATCGTCAATTTCATATTGATCAGTGACCGCGTTCATTAGTTCAATAGGAGAAAACCCGATAGCTGTCGCGTCATTGCCAGTCACGATGCCCACAGAACTTAACGGCATCAAGTCTTTCAGAAACATGCTGTCCTCGTATTGTTTCATCAACTCGAAATCACGTCTTACAAACGAATGCTGCGGCGCGGGAACTTCGAGGGAGGTCAGCATGTCTGAAATTCTGCCTTTGCGGACAGCCTCATACTTCCCAGCACGATCCCCCCACAAATCACCGTGGAACACTTCAGCCAATCCTTTGCCGCCGTTCTTTTTCTTCACGCCAATGATAATCGCCACACCTTGCTGGATATCAAAGACGTTTTTGTCGGGCTTGCCTTCGGGCGTCACTTCTTTCTTTTTCGCGTTGCCGTGCAGATCAAGAATGTAGATTTTGTCGAAGGTTTTCAGCAGGTGCCAGCGCATCCCACGAAATGTCGGGTTGTCCAGATAGCCGTGGTTGGTGATGAAGCCCAGCACGCCCTCGCCGTTCTTTTCAATCAGATGCGACGACATGCGCAGGAATTTGACATAAAGGTCATTGAGCCATTTCGGGTTGCGCTCTTTGAGCTTTTCGCGCCCGCCTGGCTCTTTTTTATAGTCGTCCATCAGGTCGCCAATCCAGCCCGTCGATTTGCCACCCTCGCCCAAGTAAGGCGGGTTACCGACGATGCACATGATCGGCATGTCGCGTTTGACGGTGTTGGCCTCTTTCACCTCGTTGGACAGCCACTGCGCGAAGGGCAGGGACTGGTTGGCAGGCTCGCCTTCCTCCAGTGAATTGGTCAGATAAACCCCAAGGCGCGGCGGTGTGCCGGTGGGCACATAGCCCAGTTCGGTCAGCATCATGTCCAGCTTCATATGGCACATCGCATAGGACGCCATCAGCAACTCGAACCCGTGCAGGCGCGGGATCAGGTCTTTTTCAATGTAAGGCGACCACATGCCCTCGGCCACGTCTTTGACCTTGGGCGCGATCTGTTTGATCACCTCGGCCAGAAAGGTGCCGGTGCCAGTTGCAGGGTCAAGCACCTGAACGCGGTGCACCTCTTTTTTGATGATGACAGGCTTGCCCTTTTTATCGGTCTGCCCTGTGTCCCAAGGGATGGTGACCTTGGAGGTATCGGCCAGCCCTTCGGGAAGGCCGAATTCGCGGATCAGCACCTCGTCGACGGCCCGCACGATGAAATTGACGACAGGTTCAGGGGTATACCAGACGCCGCGCGCTTTGCGCTTGGCAGGGTTATAGGCGGCAAGGAAGGTTTCGTAAAAATGCAGAAACGGGTCGTTTTGGCCGGTCAGCCTGCCAAAGTTCTGCATGATTTTGCCAACGTCAGCGGCGCGAAACACGCGCGCCAGATCGTCGATGATCCACTTGATCCGCTCGTCAAGATCATGCCCCGCGATATAGCCAAACAGCGAGCGCAGGAACGGGTTGGATTTGGGCAAGAGTTCCAGCGCCTCGTGCCTGTCGAAGGTATCAAGGGTTTTGTCGTGCAGCCGCGCCGCAAACATCCCGTAGGCAATGGTTTCCGCATAGATATCGGCAAAATCAGTGGCGGTGATATCGTGGATCAGATGTTCTTTGAATGCGTGGTATTGCCCCGAAAGGTCGGTTTGCAGATTTTCATCTTCGGCCAAGGACCGCTGCAAAACATCCTTGATCAAAAGCGCCTTGCCCGCCATGCGTTCGGCAAGGTTTTTGGGCGATGTAATGGATTGCGGGCGCTGCGCGAAAAAATCATGCAACAGGTGCGCGAGCGTGTCAAATTCCGAAGGCTTTGGCTGAATGCCCATTACCATGTCGGCAATGGTGACCGATGCGATCAACTCCCCGTCGCGGTAGAAATCCCAATCCAGACAATTGGTGTAGATCAGATTGGGCAGACCCGCCTTGTATCGTTTTTGCTGGTCCTTGTTTGCATCCTTCATCGCGCGGATGCCGATGTGCAAGTCTTTCGCTTCGGCATGGCCGATCACGATGTCTTTGCGCTTGAACGAGAAATCTGGCGCGCCAACATCGGTCAACCGTTTCGGCTCATTCTGTGCGGTAACCTCCGGATCAACCGCTTCAAACAGCGCCTTGAGAGCGGGACGATAGGAATGTTCTGTCGCATCGTCGTTGCCGAATGTGTGCTGAACCGCCGCGATGAAATCTGCAATGACCGACAAAATGTTACCCCGCTTTTCCAGCACAGTAGTTGCACAATCGCAGGGAGAAAAGGCGGTTAATTGGTATGGGTTAGCGAAGCTGTGAAAAAAAAAGCGCCCAGCCGGAACTGAACGCTTTTGATAGCTATTGCGCGTAATTACCGCTTATTGTTCGATATTGGTGGCGGTAATAAACGTGTATTTGTCCTTAGTTGCGCTTAATTGGCGGCGTATCTTTTCGGGTGATTTTGCCCATAGTGCACCGATTTCGTCTTTTAATTCGTCTAAACTAGCGTCTAGTTCGGTAAACTCTCGCCCATTTAAGGCCGCATATGTAAGTGCGCATCCTGACAATCCACGCAAGATTACGGAAATATGCGTTTCTTTATGGACTTCTTTGATCAAGATCGGGTCCACGCCGCTGCGCATTTCAAACAAATCATCGTTCATTTCCGCCACCGCAATATCCCAAAGTGCGTGGTTGGGCCAACGGGCGCGTTTGCTGTCATTTGGGATGGGGTCGCAATATCGGATAGCTTCACCCATCTGGCGGCAAAGATCGCCGAAGCGGTCAAAGAAATCCGCCCATGTTGTGATGTTCCACTTTTCTTTCAGAGCGGTTTTCCCCGCCCGAAATTCAATGCGGAAAATTCGGCTTTGGTTCAGAATTGACGGGTTAAGTTCAATCGGTTGCCCGATGTGCCCCTTTTCATACATTTTGTTCAGCCCATCTTGCCAGATCACCCAGAGTAAGCGGCGGCCGCGGCCCATTGATTTTTCAATTGCGTTTGGTCGATCGCGTG